>NZ_JBNWBX010000001.1:0-1778334 GCF_053522705.1 Agrobacterium sp. 16-2014-1-2a | reverse complement strand
ACACGGCCGTGAAACGCCCCAGCGCCAATGGTACTCCGTCTCAAGACGCGGGAGAGTAGGTCGCTGCCAGGTCTGCAAAACGCAACAAATATCTTCTCAAGCAAACTCTTCGGCCCAGCCGATACAAAGGGCCGCTCAAAGCGGCCTTTTTGCATTGCGTAACATGAAAACATAAGGCAAACGCAACGTGCGTCCCTTAAAGGAGACAAATCGCCTTCGGCAATTTGCTCCGGCAATATACATCACAGCTTCCCTGTGATGCAGTCGCGATAAATCCAATAGGGATTTACGCTGGTCGCGATAAATCCCATAGGGATTTACGCTGGTCGCGATAAATCCCATAGGGATTTACGCTGGTAACGCGGGGTGGAGCAGCCCGGTAGCTCGTCAGGCTCATAACCTGAAGGCCGCAGGTTCAAATCCTGCCCCCGCAACCATCTTCACAAAAACCCCGTAGCTTAAGCTGCGGGGTTTTCCTTTTGCGAAATACCTCAAATAACATCCAAACCTATATAAGTTCGCATCGTTCACAATTGGCGCTCTTTTTTCTGCGACTCATTCAGCCTTTCTGCGTTGCGATAGCCCCTGATTTGACCATGATGCGTAAACCGTCCAGCTCATAAGAAAGCCAACGTGACCGCCGATCCCTTGCAGATTCTCAAGACCGTCTATGGCTACGATACGTTTCGTGGACAGCAGGCCGAAATCATCCGGCATGTGATGGCAGGCAACAATGCATTTGTATTGATGCCAACAGGGGGCGGGAAGTCGCTTTGTTACCAGATTCCGGCGCTCGCCCGTCAGGGAATGGGGCTGGTTGTTTCGCCCCTGATCGCGCTGATGGTCGATCAGGTCGCCGCCTTGCGTCAGGCAGGTGTGCGCGCAGAAGCTCTCAACTCCGATCTTTCCCCAGAAGAGCGGCGGGCACTCTGGCAGGATATGCGGGCTGGCAAGGTCGATATTCTCTATGCTGCGCCGGAGACCCTTCTTAAGCCGGATGTTCTGAATGCGCTTCAACCTATCAGCCTGTCGCTGATCGCGATCGACGAAGCCCATTGTCTATCGCAGTGGGGGCACGATTTCCGTCCCCCGTACCGCCAGCTAGACACGTTGATCGAGCGCTTTCCGGATACGCCACGCATGGCGCTGACGGCGACTGCGGACGAGCCAACCCGCGCCGAAATTCTGGGTCATCTCGGGATCAACGGAAGCGACGCCTTCATAGCCGGATTCGATCGGCCAAATATCCGCTATGCGATCATGGAAAAGGATAATCCACGTACACAGCTGAAGCGCTTCCTGACGGGTCGCGAGGACGAAAGCGGCATCGTCTATTGCCTTTCCAAACGCAAGGTCGATGAGACGGCAGCCTGGCTGCGCGAGGAGGGGCGTGATGCGCTGCCCTATCACGCCGGCATGGACAAGGCCGCCCGCGAGGCGAACCAGACCCACTTCCAGCATGGTGAAGCGGTCATCATGGTTGCAACCGTGGCTTTCGGTATGGGCATCGACAAACCGGATGTGCGCTTCGTCGTGCATATCGATCTGCCCAGCAG
This sequence comes from Agrobacterium sp. 16-2014-1-2a, assembly GCF_053522705.1. Lineage (NCBI taxonomy): Bacteria > Pseudomonadati > Pseudomonadota > Alphaproteobacteria > Hyphomicrobiales > Rhizobiaceae > Agrobacterium > Agrobacterium sp. 16-2014-1-2a. The sequence goes on along the minus strand of NZ_JBNWBX010000001.1, from coordinate 1,776,778 downwards.
CATCGAAGCCTATTATCAGGAAACCGGCCGTGCCGGCCGTGATGGTCTGCCGTCCGACGTGCTTATGCTTTACGGTTATGAAGACATCGCATTGCGCAACCGCTTTATCGAAGAGTCGGATGCGGGCGACCAGCGCAAAAACATGGAGCGCCGGAAGCTCGATGCGTTGCTTGGCCTCGCGGAAACCGCCGGTTGCCGTCGGCGGGTGCTTTTGTCTTATTTCGGCGACCATTGCGAGCCCTGCGGCAATTGCGACACCTGTGCGGAACCGCCGGACCTGTTTGATGGTGCCATTGCCGCGCAAAAGTTGCTGTCCTGCATTTACCGCACGGGAGAACGTTTCGGCCAGGCCTATGTCATCCGCGTATTGCTGGGCATGGAAGATGAACGGATATCGAGCTTTGGTCACGATCGGATCACGACCTACGGCATCGGCAAAGAGCACGACAATCGCACCTGGCGGGCCATCCTGCGCCAGATGGTTGCGCTGCGCCTGATCGAGGTTGATCTGGCCGGTCACGGGGGATTGTCCATTTCCGAAGAAGGGAGGCGGTTCCTGCGCGAAAAGCCGTCCCTGATGTTGAGGATACCGTCCGCTCCCCGTTCGGCGCGACAACAGGCGACTCGCAAGCCCGCCGCCACTGTTTTACCGGAGGCCGATCGCAGCCTCTTTGAGGCGCTGCGTGCGAAGCGCATGGAAATTGCCCGCGCACAGAACGTTCCGCCCTATGTGATTTTTCACGACAAGACACTCATTGAGCTTGCGGCAGCAAGACCGGCTTCTGTGGGAGAAATGGCGCGGATACCCGGAGTGGGAGACACAAAGCTGGAACGATACGGCCCTGCTTTTCTGGCGGCTATCATGGAACATGCCGCCAGCGAGTGACCATTTGAATCCGGCAAAGAGTCCCGCCAGGAAATTTCGGCAGGGCCTGAAACCTCAACCTGTCGTGTCCTTGAACAGAACATTCTGGTCGATGAGATAACGGGAAAACAGGGGCAGGCTCGCTCCCCCGATAGCCCGGGCCTGGCTGCCGACTGCTCCCTCAATGATTTCCGGCAGCGTAACACCCTGAAGATCGTGATGTTTGAGGGCAAGACGGGTGGCGGAGACTATTCTTGCTCTGACCCAATCCGGAAAACCGCCGTCGATGATGACGCTGGAAAAATCGATGATGGAGGCTGCAGCGATGACGGCTTGCGCAAGGGCCGCGGCCGTTTTTCCAATCCAGTTTTCCAGCGGCTCTCCGAAATCGATCCATTCATCCGGCGAGAACCACAGGGGACGTGGATCGATGCCGCGTTCGCGCAACATGTTTTCCAGAACGAAGATGGAGGCGATTTTCAGAAGCTGGACCGTGTTGCCGTCCTGCCCCTGGACCGGCAAGGGGCCGATTGCACCGGCGGTGCCCGTCTTTCCGGAAAACAGTGCGGAGTTTAAAACGACACCGCCACCGATGAAGGATCCGATGAAGATATAGAGAAAATCGGGGTAGTTCTGGCCTGCACCAAAAACCAGTTCTGCACCGCAGGCACTGGTCGCATCGTTCTGCAGGAAAACCGGATAGCTGACGCCATCCGCAATTTCGGAACGGATATCGACGTCGCGCCAGCGCTCCATCTCATTCTGCGGCGCGCCCACCTCCTGCGCCCAGTTCCACAATTCGAACGGCGCGGCAATGCCGACACCGGCAATTTTTTGCCGTTCGGCCGGAGAGAGCTTGGATTCGAGTTCCGTGATACCCTCGATGACGAATGGCAAAATCCATTCCGGCATAGGATAGGGGTAAGTTCTGCGGAGCTTCAGCTTGATCCGGCCGACGAAATCCATCAGCACCAGATCGACGCTGCGACGGCCGATTTTTACGCCAAACGAGAAGACGGCATCGGGATTGAGGCGCATCGGCGTCGAAGGCTGCCCGACTTTGCCGCGCAGTCTTTCGCCACGAATAAGAAGACCGTCACTTTCGAGCGAGCGCATGATGACCGAGACAGTCTGCGCCGAGAGACCGCAAAGCCTGGATATTTCGGCTTTCGACAAGCCGCCGTGGCGGCGAACCAGCGACAGCACAAGCCGCTCGTTATAAGCACGCACCCCAATCTGGTTGGCGCCGCCGCTCATATCCATGTTGGTGGACGGCGCGGGCGGCGCCGTCTCGACAGATTGTCTCATAGTTTCATCCTCCCGCCCGCCATATCCGCCGCGACCGATACATGCAGGCTTTATGGCAATCTTGCTATCGCAACGTTAAACGACGCGGCGATATTCCTCCCTGCCGCTTGTTAGAATGCCATACGGAATTAATAATTCAATCGGATTTATTTATTGACAGCCGTTTCCTTTGGTGGTTCCATCTGTGTCAACGGTCGCTGTTCTCGGAGGAGACGAGATCGTCGGGTAACCGTCACGGTACTCAAACATTCAATGGGAGGATTACAATGAAGACGACTGTTTCCGCTCTTCTGGGCGCGCTTGCGCTCGGCGTTTCTTTCGCGTCCGTCGCGTCCGCCGCCGATACTTCGGTTTGTCTTATTACCAAAACCGACACCAATCCCTTTTTCGTCAAGATGAAGGAAGGCGCTACCGCCAAGGCTAAAGAACTTGGCGTGACGCTGAAGTCCTATGCCGGCAAGATCGATGGCGATTCCGAAAGCCAGGTGGCCGCGATCGAGACATGCATTGCCGATGGCTCCAAGGGTATCCTGATTACCGCATCGGACACCAAGGGCATCGTTCCGGCCGTGCAGAAGGCGCGCGATGCCGGTCTTCTGGTCATCGCCCTCGATACACCTCTCGAACCCGTTGATGCCGCTGACTCCACTTTCGCTACCGACAATCTTCTGGCCGGCGAGCTGATCGGCAAATGGGCTGCCGGCACCCTCGGCGACAAGGCCAAGGACGCGAAAATCGCCTTCCTCAACCTCACGCCTTCCCAGCCAACCGTTGATGTTTTGCGCAACCAGGGCTTCATGAAGGGCTTCGGCATCGACGTGAAGGACATCAACAAGATTGGTGATGAAGACGACAAGCGTATCGTTGGTCATGATGTTACCAACGGTAACGAAGAAGGCGGCCGCTCTGCGATGGAAAATCTGCTGCAGAAGGATCCGACCATCAACGTCGTTCACACCATCAACGAACCTGCAGCTGCCGGTGCTTACGAAGCGCTGAAAGCCGTCGGACGCGAAAAGGATGTTCTGATCGTTTCCGTCGATGGCGGTTGCCCTGGTGTCAAGAACGTTGCGGAAGGCGTGATCGGCGCGACGTCTCAGCAATACCCGCTGCTGATGGCGGCACTCGGCGTGGAAGCCGTCAAGAAGTTTGCCGACACCGGTGAAAAGCCGAAGCCGACGGCAGGCAAGAACTTCTTCGACACCGGCGTAACGCTGGTAACCGACAAGCCGGTCAAGGGTCTCGATTCGATCGACACCAAGGAAGGCCTGAAGAAGTGCTGGGGCTGATACTACACCGTTGAAATCGGCGGGGGGCAATTTGCCCCCGCCCTTGAACCGGAATGGTTAAAAAGAACGATCTGGGTGATCGGACAGGAACAAACGAGCGCGCCCGGCGTCCGTGGACGTAACTGAGGCACGCTTCTCAACAGTTTGAATCTACGCATTGTCCCCTCTGGAAAATAATCCCGGGTTCGGGGCTGATGCGATGGAGCGATCGGGAGGAAAATCCATGAGCGATCAGCCAGTGCGGGCTCAACCGCATAATGAATTTGAAAAAGCGCTGTCGGGAAGTTCGACCCAGGTCGCTGCTTTCGATACGCACAACAAGAGTTTGCTTGAAAAATTCCAGCACTTTCTGCATTCCAGCCCGGCGGCCGTACCGCTGATCGTTCTGGTGTTGTCGCTGGCTGTCTTCGGCATGACCCTGGGCGGCAAGTTTTTCTCGGCCTTTTCGCTGACCCTTATCCTTCAGCAGGTGGCAATCGTCGGCATCGTCGGCGCGGCACAGTCGCTGGTCATTCTGACTGCGGGTATCGATCTTTCGGTCGGTGCGATCATGGTCCTGTCCTCCGTCGTCATGGGACAGTTTACGTTCCGCTATGGTTTGCCTGCCGAACTCTCGATTATCTGCGGTCTCGCAGTCGGCGCATTTTGTGGCTTTATCAATGGCGTGCTGGTTTCGCGCATGCGGCTGCCGCCCTTCATCGTTACACTGGGCATGTGGCAGATCGTGTTGGCCACCAATTTCCTCTATTCGGCCAACGAAACGATCCGCTCACAGGATATCGTCCAACAGGCGCCCATTCTCCAGTTTTTCGGCAACAATATCCGCATCGGCAGCGCCGTCTTCACCTATGGCGTCATTGCGATGGTTCTGCTGGTTGCCCTGCTCTGGTATGTGCTGAACCGCACCGCCTGGGGTCGACATCTCTATGCAGTGGGTGATGATCCTGACGCAGCCGAACTTGCCGGCGTTAACGTCAAGCGCATGCTGACGACCGTCTACACACTTTCCGGGCTTATCTGCGCCTTCGCGGGCTGGGCTCTCATCGGCCGCATCGGCTCGGTATCGCCGACCGCCGGTCAGTTCGCCAACATCGAATCCATCACCGCAGTGGTCATCGGCGGCATATCGCTGTTTGGCGGACGCGGCTCGATCATGGGCATGATCTTCGGCGCGCTGATCGTCGGTGTCTTCTCTCTCGGCCTGCGACTTATCGGAACAGACCCACAATGGACCTATCTGTTGATCGGCGTCCTTATCATCTTGGCTGTCGCAATCGACCAGTGGATCAGAAAGGTAGCAGGCTGATGGCAAAAGAACCTATCCTCACAGCACGCAATCTCGTTAAACGCTACGGTCGTGTGACTGCGCTCGACAATGCCGATTTTGACCTTTATCCGGGCGAAATCCTCGCCGTCATCGGTGATAACGGTGCTGGAAAATCCTCTCTCATCAAGGCGATTTCCGGTGCGGTGACACCTGATGAAGGGGAGATCAGGCTGGAAGGCAAGCCGGTACAGTTCCGCTCGCCGATCGAGGCGCGCAAGGCTGGTATCGAAACCGTTTATCAGAACCTTGCGCTGTCTCCCGCATTGTCCATAGCCGACAATATGTTTCTCGGCCGTGAAATCCGCAAACCCGGTATTCAGGGAAGCCTGTTCAGGGCACTGGACCGTCCGGCGATGGAAAAGTTTGCCCGTGAGAAACTCTCTGAACTCGGCCTGATGACGATCCAGAACATCAATCAGGCGGTGGAAACCCTCTCCGGCGGCCAGCGCCAGGGTGTTGCGGTGGCGCGTGCAGCCGCCTTCGGCTCCAAGGTCGTCATCCTTGACGAACCGACGGCGGCGCTCGGCGTCAAGGAAAGCCGCCGCGTTCTCGAGCTTATTCTGGATGTGCGCGCGCGAGGGCTACCGATCGTTCTCATCTCGCACAACATGCCGCATGTTTTCGAGGTTGCTGACCGGATTCATATTCATCGGCTGGGCAAGCGTTTGTGCGTCATCAATCCGAAGGACTATACCATGTCCGACGCCGTCGCCTTCATGACGGGCGCCAAGGAAGCGCCAAAGGAAACGCTGGCCGCATGACGTTGAAGCTTGAAACGATCGTCGAAGACGTTCTTCGGCGGGCAGAGGATAAATCTCGTTTTATCATTGCCATTGCCGGTCCCCCTGGGGCCGGCAAATCCACGCTGGCGGATGCCCTGTGCGGTGCCCTCGTGGCGCGCGGCGAGGCTGCGGCTGTCCTGCCCATGGACGGCTTCCATATGGATAACGGTATTCTCGAAGAACGGGGGCTCTTGCCGCGAAAAGGCGCACCGGAGACCTTCGACGTGCGCGGCTTTCTTGATATCGTCTCCGCAGTTCGTCAGGGCGGGCAGGAAGTTCTTGTCCCGGTTTTTGACCGCTCCCGCGAAATAGCCATTGCCTCCGCTCGCGCCATGGCGCCAGAAACACGCTTCATCCTTGCCGAAGGCAACTATCTGCTGTTGAACGAGGCGCCGTGGACGAAGCTTTCCGGCAGCTTCGATCTTACCGTCTTCGTAGGCCCATCCGTTGCGGTGCTCGAGGAACGCTTGCGGGATAGATGGCAGGGCTATGGTCTCGATGCGACCGAGATTCACGCCAAACTGTTCGAAAATGATCTTCCCAACGGAAAGCGGGTGATTGAGAACTCCCGCCCCGCCGATATTCGCATCGATATCTGGGAATAACCCGCCGCTTCCGTCCGTAGGCGGCATCGAGCATTCACCGTTAAGCCTTTGTTGACCATGTGTTGAATCTTTTTGATCCACAGGGTGGGGCTTTCGCATGTCTAATTATTGACGAAAAAAATTCCTCATATACTATATGTGGTGTTCAAGGTTCTTTCGATTCGCAAGCGTCGGGAGCTAAGACGGGAATTCGGTGCGCAACACCATTATGGTGAAGCAATGCCGAAACTGCCCCCGCAACTGTAAGCGGTGAGCGTCGTTCCGATTTGAGCCACTGGCGCTAAAAGCTCCGGGAAGGTGGGAATGGATGTTTTGACCCGCAAGTCAGGAGACCTGCCTTGAGCGAAAACGTCCACCGGCGGGGTGTCCGGAAGGAAGGTGTATGACGCAAATGAATTGCGTGCGCCCTTTTCTGCCCCCTCCAGAACAAGCTTCGGGGTGAAGTCATGCCAGTGCATTTTTATAAGTTTCTACGCTCGTCGGCGTAGACAGCGATCTTGCGCCGACTGAGCCGCGCGCCTCGCCAGAATGACAGAACCATCGCCACCCGCTTGCGATTGCAGGCGGGCAATGTTGAGCCGTGCGTAAAAGCGGCTTCGAAAGAGGAAACAATGACCGTCACCGTTTACAGCAAACCCGCCTGCGTCCAGTGCACTGCCACCTATCGTGCGCTTGACCGCATCGGTGTCAGCTACGAGATCGTCGATATCTCCGAAGATGCGGATGCCCTCGATCGCGTTCGCGGCCTTGGTTACATGCAGGTTCCCGTGGTCGTTGCCGGCGAGCGCCATTGGGCGGGTTTCCGTCCGGACATGATTGGCTCGATCAGCTGAGGAGGCGATGCGATGGGGCTGATCGTCTATTATTCCAGCCGGTCTGAGAACACTCATCGCTTCCTTCAGAAACTGGGGCGACGATTGCTTCGCCTGCCGCTCGGCGCCGAGGAAGACGTTCCTCACGTGTCGGAGCCCTATGTTCTCGTCACCCCCACCTATGGGGGCGGCGGCATGAAAGGAGCGGTACCGAAACCGGTTATCCGGTTTTTGAACGAGCCCTCAAACCGAAATCTCATTCGCGGCGTCATCGCGGCGGGAAATACGAATTTTGGCGCAGCTTTCGCATCCGCCGGAGATATCGTGTCGCGTAAATGCGCGGTGCCGTTTCTCTACCGCTTCGAGCTTCTCGGCACGGAGGAAGATGTCGCCAACGTCAATCATGGATTGGAACGATTTTGGACACGCTGACCTCGAGCGCGGTGCGCAACACGGATGCCAAACAACAAGTAACCGCCGCGCAGAAACACCTGGACGCGGGACTGGACTATCACGCGCTGAACGCGATGCTGAACCTCTACGATGAAAATGGGAAGATCCAGCTCGACAAGGACCGCCTTGCGGCACGGCAATATTTCCTTCAGCACGTCAACCAGAACACGGTGTTTTTCCATAATCTCAGGGAAAAGCTCGATTATCTCGTGACCGAGGGATATTACGAACAGGAGGTGCTGGACCAGTATTCCTTCAATTTCGTCCGTGACCTCTACGACGAGGCCTATGCCAGAAAGTTCCGTTTTCCGACATTTCTCGGCGCCTTCAAATATTATACGTCCTATACGCTGAAGACCTTCGACGGAAAGCGTTACCTGGAGCGTTATGAGGACCGCGTCTGTATGGTGGCGCTGGCTCTGGCGCGTGGCGACGAGCAGCTTGCCCGCGATCTGATGGATGAAATCATTTCCGGCCGCTTCCAGCCGGCAACCCCGACCTTTCTCAACGCGGGCAAGAAAAGCCGCGGTGAACTGGTTTCTTGTTTTCTGCTGCGTGTGGAAGACAATATGGAAAGCATCGGCCGGTCCATCAATTCAGCATTGCAGCTTTCCAAGCGTGGCGGTGGCGTAGCACTGTCCCTGACCAATATTCGCGAAGCCGGCGCGCCGATCAAACAGATCGAAAACCAGTCCTCCGGCGTCATTCCTGTCATGAAGCTGCTGGAAGATTCGTTCTCCTACGCCAACCAGCTTGGCGCGCGCCAGGGCGCTGGCGCGGTCTATCTGCATGCCCATCACCCCGACATCATGCGTTTCCTCGATACCAAGCGCGAAAACGCCGACGAAAAAATCCGGATCAAAACCCTTTCGCTCGGCGTGGTGATCCCTGATATCACCTTCGAACTCGCGAGAAACAACGAGGATATGTACCTGTTCTCGCCGTATGATGTTGAGCGGGTCTATGGCGTGCCGTTCACCGAGATTTCCGTCAGCGAAAAATATCAGGAAATGGTCGCCGACAGTCGCATCCGCAAGAAGAAGATCAAGGCACGCGAGTTCTTCCAAGTCATCGCAGAAATTCAGTTCGAAAGCGGTTATCCATATATCATGTTCGAGGATACGGTTAACCGCGCCAATCCGATCGCCGGCCGTATCAGCATGAGCAATCTCTGCTCGGAAATCCTACAGGTCAGCGAGGCGAGCGAGTTCAACGACGATCTCTCTTACAGCCATATGGGCAAGGATATTTCCTGCAATCTCGGCTCGCTCAACATTGCTTCAGCAATGGATTCGGCTGATTTCGGCAAGACGATCGAAACCTCCATCCGGGCGCTGACGGCCGTTTCGGACATGAGCCACATCTCGTCTGTCCCTTCCGTGGAAAAGGGCAATGATGCGAGCCACGCCATCGGGCTTGGTCAGATGAACCTGCATGGCTATCTGGCGCGCGAGCGCATCTTCTACGGCTCCGAAGAGGGCATCGATTTCACCAATATCTATTTCTACACGGTGACCTATCACGCCATCCGCGCCAGCAATCGCCTTGCCACTGAAAGGGGCCAGAGCTTCAAGGGCTTTGAAAACTCCAAATATGCCTCGGGCGACTACTTCGATAAATATACCGACCGGGAATGGCTGCCCGCGACGGAAAAGGTCCGCGACCTTTTTGAGAAAGCCGGCATTTCCATTCCGACACAGGAGGACTGGAAAGCGTTGAAGCAGGCCGTCATGGAGACCGGCCTCTATAACCAGAACCTTCAGGCCGTGCCGCCCACAGGCTCGATCTCCTATATCAACCACTCGACCTCCTCGATCCATCCCATCGTCTCGAAGATTGAAATTCGCAAGGAAGGCAAGATCGGCCGTGTTTATTATCCGGCTTCCTACCTTTCGAACGACAATCTCGAATATTATCAGGATGCCTACGAAATCGGTCCGGAAAAGATCATAGATACCTATGCGGCGGCCACCCAGCATGTCGATCAGGGCCTGTCGCTGACATTGTTCTTCCGCGATACGGCAACGACGCGCGATATCAACCGGGCGCAGATCTACGCCTGGAAAAAAGGCATCAAGACCATCTACTACATCCGTTTGCGCCAGATGGCGCTGGAAGGCACGCAGGTTCAGGGCTGCGTATCCTGCACGCTCTGAATTGAGGGACAAGACAATGAATATTGCCGTAAAACCCGCGTCCCGTATTCGCGCGGTCAACTGGAACCGCATCGAGGATGACAAGGATCTCGAAGTCTGGAATCGCCTGACATCGAATTTCTGGCTACCGGAAAAGGTGCCGCTCTCCAACGATATCCCGTCCTGGGGAACGCTGAAGCCGGAAGAGCAGACCCTGACGATCCGCGTCTTCACCGGGCTGACATTGCTGGACACGATCCAGAACGGCGTCGGTTCCGTGCGCCTGATGGCGGATTCGGCGACGCCGCACGAGGAGGCGGTGCTTTCCAACATCTCCTTCATGGAGGCGGTCCACGCCCGCTCCTATTCCTCGATCTTCTCGACGCTCTGCTCCACGCCTGACGTCGATGACGCCTATCGCTGGTCGGAGGAGAACGAATTCCTGCAACGCAAATCCGCGCTCATCATGCGCGAATATGATAGCGGAAATCCGTTGAAAATGAAGGTCGCCAGCGTGTTTCTGGAGAGCTTCCTGTTCTATTCCGGCTTCTACCTGCCAATGTTCTGGTCAAGTCGCGCCAAGCTTACCAACACGGCCGATTTGATCCGTCTCATCATTCGCGATGAGGCCGTGCATGGCTATTACATCGGCTACAAGTTCCAGCGCGCGCTCGAACGTCTGGGCGAAGCGGAAAAACAGGAGATCAAGGATTTCGCCTTCGATCTTTTGCTTGAGCTTTACGACAACGAAGCCAAATATACCCAAGACCTCTATGACGGCGTTGGCCTGACGGAAGACGTCAAGCAGTTCCTGCATTACAACGCCAACAAGGCCTTGATGAATCTGGGTTACGAGGCGCTGTTTCCACCCGAGGCTTGCCGGGTCAATCCTGCGATCCTCTCGGCGCTGTCTCCCAATGCCGACGAGAACCACGACTTCTTCTCCGGCTCCGGCTCTTCCTATGTCATCGGCAAGGCGGTCGCCACAGAAGACGAAGACTGGGATTTCTGAACCGGTTGTCGCCAAGAACCCGCAAAAGTTATTGCGGGTTCACGACCTGGCTCGCAAGCCGGAAGGGGCTGGATACCGTTGCCCCGATAGCATCGAACACAAAGGCACCCGCGCGGCCTATGCCGTTTTCGCCGTTGCCGTTCCGGCTCGCCTCCAGTTGTGGCACCAGCGACGCGAGTGCCGCATAGCGGTCGTGGTTGAGCGGATCCGATGCCTTGAGCTTGGAGATGTCAACGAACTGAACGCCCTCTTTCAGGGCGGCTTCCTGCACTTGAGGATCGGTCACATCCAGCGCGCCGATGCGGGTGACATCGGCCCCCAGGATGGAGGAAGCCTTCAGGGCGCGGTCGTCCTTGGAGACGAGAATGGTGAGCGGCGGATTGAGCCTTCCCACCACCTCGATCTGCTTGCGGAAAACATCGGCGTCGATATCCGGCGCGGCCAGCACTACCTGTAGTTTGGAGAGCACATCGTTCCTGCCTTCGAAGCGCAATTGTCGCAGCGCTTCCATGACCAGCCAGCCGCCCATGCTGTGACCGAACACGACAATGCTTTTTTTCGGTTTCTGCTTGGTAAGGTCGGTCAGCACCATGGCCAGCGCGTCTCGCGAATAGGTCGCTGATTCCTTGTCGGCCACGTAACCGGTGACGCTCGCCTGTGACGGCCAGGAAAAGACCAGCGGCACACCATCCATATTGGCATCGGCTGCCATTTGTGCCGCACGGAACAAGGCTTCCTGATAGCTGTAATTATAGCCATGCACGAAAAGCGCAATCTGCTTGCCGGAGCGGGTGACGTCGCTAAGATCGGAATTGAAGCGCGTTTTCGTCAGCATATCGGCTTTGGTGACGACAAAATCCTTGCTCGGGTTCGGCTTACCTTTGGACCATTCGATATTTCCGCTTTTATGGCTGGGAGGAATGGAAATGTCGAAGCGCGCATAATTCAGCTCAGCCGCCCGCCCAGCGCTAAAGCCCTTTTTGGCCTCGTTGTTTTTCTCCCGCGTGCTCGCCACATAGGCTGTCACGATTTTCGTATCGGTGGTCTTGGTGTTTATGGCCTGCAACACATCCGCCCCCGGTCTGCCCGCGCAGGATGAAAGAAGGCTGAAAGCGAGGAGGAGCGAAAAAATCAGGCGCATGGATGGGGTTACCGATAATGAGGGACCACGCATAAATAACCGGCCGCTCAAAAAGTTGCTACTGGAGACTGGATTGCGGTGTGGTGGCATTATGTTCAATGCGGACGACGCATTCCCCACCTTGCTATCCAGCTATGTTCGTTTTAGGCCGTACAGATGACGAATAAGGTGTCGCTTTTACGGCTGAAACTCACGGACTTCCGCAACTATGCGGCGGCGTCGCTTGCGCTGGATGACCGCCACGTGGTGCTGACGGGTGACAACGGTTCCGGCAAGACCAATCTCCTGGAGGCCGTTTCGTTTCTTTCGCCCGGAAGGGGCCTGCGCCGCGCCACCCTGTCCGATGTGACGCGAGTGGGGGCGGAGGCCGCCGGTTTTTCGATTTTTGCGGATGTCGACGGCATGGACGGCGAGGTCGCTATCGGAACCGGGATCGAGGGTGACGGCGAGGTAGTGTCGCGCCGCCTGAGGCTGAACGGGACATCGGTGAAGTCTGTCGATGAATTGACGGATCATCTGCGGGTGCTGTGGCTGACGCCTGCCATGGATGGGCTTTTTACCGGTTCATCCTCGGATCGCCGGCGTTTTCTCGATCGGTTAGTGCTCTCGCTCGATCCCGCGCATGGACGGCGGGCAAGCGACTTCGAAAAGGCCATGCGCGGCCGCAACCGTCTGCTTTCGGAAGGCCGTTTCGATCCGGTCTGGCTGGACGGTATCGAGAAGCAGATGGCGGAACTCGGCATTTCCATGGCGCTCGCGCGCTATGAAATGTTGGGTCTTTTGAAGAGCCTCATCGAAGGCCGTTCCGGCAATGCTGCCTTCCCCTCTGCAGCGCTGGCGCTCTCGGGTTTCATGGACGACACGCTCAACCGGCCGGCTGTCGATCTGGAAGACGAGTATAGGCTTATGCTGCGCGAAGGCCGGTATCGAGACGCGGCGGCAGGCCGCACGCTTGATGGACCGCACCGTGTCGATCTGTTCGTGCGCCATGCGGAAAAGAACATGGAGGCAGAGCGTTGCTCGACCGGAGAACAGAAGGCGCTGCTGGTGGGATTGGTGCTTGCGCATGCCCAGCTCACCGCCAATATGACCGGCCATGCGCCGGTTCTGCTGCTCGACGAAATTGCCGCGCATCTGGATGAGGGCAGGCGGGCGGCTCTGTTCGATCTCATTCACGCGCTCGGTGGTCAGAGTTTCATGACCGGAACGGATGCGGCAATGTTCTCCGCCCTTGGCAACAGGGCGCAATTCTTCAATGTTTCCCACGGGGGCATCACGGCATGACAGCGAAAAAATGGAGTGCGACATGGACCCGCTGAGCCCGGACGAAATCGAACGCTACAAGCGCCATATTCTCTTGCCGGAAATCGGCGGTTCCGGGCAGCAGCGTCTGAAGGCCGCGCGGGTGCTGGTAATCGGGGCTGGTGGCCTCGGCGCGCCTGTCCTTCATTATCTTGCTGCAGCCGGTGTTGGCACGCTTGGCCTGATCGATGACGACGTGGTCTCCCTTTCCAATCTCCAGCGGCAGGTGATTCACGATACCGGCACGATCGGTGAGCTGAAAACGGCAAGCGCCCGCGCAGCCATCGCCCGGCTCAACCCGCATGTGCGTACCCTTGTTTTTGAGGAGCGTTTTTCGCAGATCTGGGCGCACACCCATCTGCCATCCTTCGATCTCCTTATCGACGGTTCTGATAATTTCGACACACGTTATGCCGCTGCCGATGCCGCAGAAGCTGCGAAAAGGCCGCTGGTAACGGGCGCTGTCGGCCGTTTCGATGGTTCGGTAACGGTGCTGAAACCCTATGAGGCGGGTGCCGATGGTAATCTGCTGCCGGGGTATCGCGATCTGTTTCCCGAGCCACCGCCGCAGGGGCTTATTCCGAATTGCGCGGAAACGGGCATCGTCGGCGCTTTGACCGGCGTGATCGGCACGATCATGGCCATGGAGGCCATCAAGGTGATCACCGCAGCCGGCGAGCCATTGGTCGGCCGCCTGCTTCTCTATGACGCCCTGTCGGCCCGCTTCGAAACCGTGCGTTACAAGCGCCGCCCTGCTGGAAAAAAACATGACTGAGATCACAAGGATTGGCGAAGAATTCGAGCGCTGGCAGGAGCTGCTTGCGCTTATCATGTTGTCCTTCGCCTATATGGACGGCGTCATCGACCCACCATCGTCCGCTCACCGTTTGACGCTCGAAAATCTCGCGGAGAAGGCGAGGGCGGAGACCGCTTTCGTGGCGCTGGATGGTGATGAGATTGTTGGCTGCCTGTTTTGCCGGCAGGAACCACCGGCCTGCCTTTACGTCGGCAAGCTGTGCGTCTCTCTGAAAGCGCAGGGCAAAGGCATCGGCAAAATGCTTCTGGAACGGGCCGAAGCATTGGCCCGCGAATTGGCGTTACCGGCGCTGCGGCTGGAAACGCGCATCGAGCTTGTCGGCAACCATGCGAAATTCGCCGCCTGGGGTTTCATCAAAACCGCTGAAAACGCCCATCCGGGTTATGACCGCACGACTTCGATTGAAATGACTAAATTCCTCGGCTGAGACGGCTCAATTTTTGATCCGCTTAAAGGCCTGCTTCTCCGTCCCATGTCACGAGCAGACACGGCTTGTCTGAACCGGTTCAGTTCCGCCCCGGCAGCACCCGGTTCGGCGGTCGATGTCCGTCGAAAAGCGTGCGGATGTTGATGATGACCTTGTCACCCATCTCGATCCGGCCCTCAATCGTTGCCGAGCCCATATGGGGAAGCAGCACGACCTTGCCTTCTCTCGCGAGCTTGATGAGCTTGGGATTGATTGCCGGCTCGTTCTCGTAGACATCGAGACCGGCTCCGGCGATCTTTCCGTCGCGCAGGCACTGGATCATTGCCGCCTCATCGATGATATCGCCGCGCGCCGTGTTGACGATGTAGCTTGTCGGCTGCATCAGAGCGAGCCGTCGTGCCGAGATCAGGTGATAGGTCGCAGGTGTGGAGGGGCAATTGACGGAAACAATATCCACCCGCGCCAGCATCTGGTCGAGGCTGTCCCAATAGGTTGCCTCAAGCTCCGCTTCCGTCGCCGGGTTGACGCGTTTGCGGTTGTGATAGTGTATGGAGAGGCCGAAAGCCTTGGCGCGCCGCGCAACTGCCGTACCGATGCGGCCCATGCCGACAATGCCGATGCGTTTGCCGGAAATGCGCCGTCCCAGCATCCAGGTCGGCGACCAGCCCAGCCATTCGTCGGCGCCATTGGCAAGTACGCGCGTGCCTTCGATCAGGCGGCGCGGCACGGCCAGTACCAGCGCCATGGTGATATCGGCGCTGTCTTCGGTCAGCACGTTGGGCGTGTTGGTCACTGTGATGCCCTTTCGGGCGGCCGCGTCCACATCCACATGGTCTATGCCGTTGGAGAAGCTGGCGATCAGCTTCAGTTGCGGCCCTGCTTTCTCGATCATGGCGGCGGTGATGCGGTCCGTGACGGTCGGCACCAGAACGTCGACCCGCTGCATGGCGGCCACAAGCTCTTCCTCGCGGCGCTGCGTATCGTCGATATTCAGTTCGGCATCGAAGAGTTCCCGCATTCTGGTTTCGACGACGTCAGGCAATTTGCGGGTGATATAGACTGTCGGTCTCTTCTTGTGGGTCATCGTTTGCCGCTGCCTTGTTCAGAAGTCATTAACCAGAAAGAGCGATAATTTCTTTCAATCAGGGCGTTTCTACCAGACCCACCGGCGAAGACAAATAAAACTCGCCGAAGCTTGAGGCGTGTGGAAACGAGCCTCCTCGAATTTAATCCGGTTTGCAGAAGGCAGGAAACGGAAATGGGCATGCGCAGTGTGGTTTCTATGGTTTGCATTGCATTGTCTCTGGGCCTCTTTGGTGTGGCGAACGAGGCCATGGCGCAAGGCGCTGCCAAAGGCGCAAGCGGCCTGCCTTTGCCGCGTTTTGTCAGCCTGAAATCCAAGCGCGTCAACATGCGCATCGGACCCAGCACGGATTATGCCGTTTCCTGGATGTATATGAAATCGGGAATGCCGGTTGAAATCATTCAGGAATATGAGAACTGGCGGCGCATCCGCGATGCCGATGGCACGGAAGGCTGGGTTAACCAGGCGCTGCTCTCCGGCGAGCGCACGGCCGTCGCCGCGCCGTGGATGCGCGGCAAGGGCAAGGATGTCTACGTGAACATGCGCCGCGACGCACAGTCGGGCGCCTCCGTCATCGCCCGGCTGGAGCCGGGTGTCGTCTTCAGGATCGGTGAATGCAACGGCGACTGGTGCCGCGCCGAGGCCGGTCAGGCCTCAGGCTGGGTGTCGCAGGGTGAAATCTGGGGTGCTTATCCCGGCGAGGCCTTTAAATAAGGCCGTTTTTCTCGCCCAGCGCCTTGAGGGATGACATCGGACGCGGCCCGACCTGCTGAATGACGGCTGCAGCAGCAAGGCAGCCGAGTTTGCCGCAGTCTTCCAGAGACCGATCCTGCGTGTAACCGAAAAGGAAGCCGGCGGCGAAAAGATCGCCGGCACCCGTTGTGTCGACCACGTCATACACCGGATAGGCTTCTACCTTCACGCGTTCCGTGCCGCGCAGGATAACGGCGCCTTCTTCGCTCATCGTCACCGCTGCGATCTTGCAATCGGCAGCGATTTTCGTCAGCGCCAGCTCGAAATCGTCGGTTTCATAGAGCGAGAGAGCTTCCTGCTTGTTGGCGAAAACGATGTCCACGGTGCCGGAACGCATCAGGTCGAGAAATTCTTCGCGGTATCGGCCTACGCAGAAACTGTCTGAAAGCGTCATGGAGACTTCACGGCCGTTCTCATGCGCAATGCGGGCGCAATCGCGAATGGCATCCTTGGCGCGCGGCGGATCCCACAGGTAACCTTCGAAATAGGTGACCTTCGTGTTCGCCACGACGTCTTCTTCTACATCTTCCGGACCGAGATCGACGCAGGCGCCGAGATAGGTGTTCATAGAGCGCTCACCGTCTTCCGTGACGAAGATCATCGAGCGGGCAGTCGGCGGAAACGTGCCTTCCGGCTTCGTTTCGAAATAGACGCCCTGCGCGCGGATATCGTGCTGGAAGATTTCGCCGAGCTGATCTTCGGCCACCTTGCCGAAATAAGCCGCCCTGCCACCGAAATTCGCCACGCCCGCCGCCGTGTTGCCCGCACTTCCGCCGGAGGCCTCGAGCGCGGGTCCCATCAGCGAATAGAGCAGTTCGGCCCGCTCCGCGTCGATGAGGTTCATCGCGCCCTTGGTGATGGCGTTATCATTGAGGAAGCGATCATCACAACGGGAAATGATGTCGACGATGGCATTGCCGACAGTCAGTACGTCGAATTTCGTCATAGGCCCTATCCGGTTTGCAGGGTGCACATTTTTGAATGGTCTTAAACAATTCTGGCGGCAAGAAAAGCCCAAAGGGAAAATATGCGGTTCTCCACCAGAGACAGAAACGCGTCATGTGCCTGTAATGTGGTTAAGCTATCACTCCGATCAGAGCAAACGGTGCGTGAATACGTACCAGAATAGAAGACATGACGTCTTCTGGCTCACCCGTTATCCCCGTCACGGATGTACTGACGGCGTATAACGGATATGACAAAAGGCGGGGGAAACCCCGCTTTTTCTTTTGGTCCACCTTTGCGGCGACCCTTTTTAAATGCCGCAAGCGGGTTTTCATTAGACGGTGCTCGACAAGCCGACCGCAGCGCCGTTTGATCCAGTGACCGGTTTTGAGGGGCTTTCTGCAAAAATACCTGACGGAGCTACGTCGCGTATTGAATGAAACATCGGGGTGCAGCGTTTTCGCGATTCCATTCCCTTGGAAAAGGCTCTAAAGCGGAGTATCTCCCGCAAAAGCCGCGAAAGCTCTCCCTCCATGTCTGCCGTTGCCGCGAACGTCGCTCCGATTTTCATTCTTATCCTGATCGGCTGGCTAACCGTCAAGGCCGGCTTGTTCAGAGCTGATGCCGGTGAGATTCTCAGCGATTTCGTGTTCAAGATCGCCGTGCCGACGTTGATCTTCCGCACCCTTGCGGAGGCGAATTTTCATGGCGCGTCGCCCTTCCGGCTGTGGCTGACCTATTTCGCCGGCGTGGCCGTAACCTGGACGGTTGGGCATATCGTCACGCGGTACATCTTCAAGCAGGATAGTCGCATCGCCGTCATAGCCGGTATATCCTCGGCCTTTGCCAACAATATCTTCATCGGCCTGCCGCTCGTCGGGCGGTCCATCGGGGATGAGGGGCTGGTCGCCCTCTCCATTCTGCTGGCCATCCATCTGCCGGTCATGATGATTGCCGGTACCATCCTGATGGAGAACGCCACTCATAAGGCGGTGGGCGGCGAAAAGCGCAGCATGGCTTCTGTCTTCAGGCAGGTCGGCCGCAACCTCATCACAAATCCGCTGGTGATCGGACTTTTCATCGGGCTTTCGACCAATGTTTCAGGCGTGACGCTCACGCCCATCCTCAAGACCGTGGTTGACCAGATCGCGTCCATGGCGGGACCGGCAGCGCTCATCTCGCTCGGTATGGCGCTGACGAAATACACCATTCGCGGTAATCTGGGGATTGCCGTCACCATGACGGTTTTCAAACTGCTGCTTCTGCCCGCCTGCGTGTGGGCCATGGGCCATGCTCTCGGCCTCAGCCGGGAATGGACAGCTGCCCTCGTGCTCACCTCGTCGGTGCCGACAGGGGTGAATGCATGGCTGATCGCCAACCGCTTCGGCATCGGCCACAGCGTTGCGGCCTCCACAATCAGCATTTCCACGGCGACCGGTGTTCTTTCCGTGTCGCTGTGGGCATGGCTTTTGAGCTGATGATGCTCGAATTGCTTACTTCTGGGCGCTCAGGATCTTGAAGCGCGCGTTGCGGCATACCTCGGCGCTGGTGCGGAATTCCGCCGCCAGCACCGGCTCATAGGGCATGCCGCGATTGGCGACCATCAGCAGCTTTCCACCGTTGCGAAGCGCGCCGGCAGCCGTCTTGATAAAGGCCTGACCGAGAGCGGGTTCTGCCGCCTGTCCTGCCGCGTGGAAAGGCGGGTTCATGATGATGAGGTCGTATTTTTCTTTCGGCGGCTCGTTTGCAAGGTCCTGCCAGAAGAAGCGCGCCGTCAGTCGCGGATTGTTTTCAAGAAGATTGGTTTTGGCGAATTCGAGCGCGTTCCAGTCCGCTTCGAAAAGATCGATACGCGCCGTGCGCGGCGATTTTTCCGCCAGCATGACCGAGAGATAACCCCAGCCTGCGCCGAAATCGGCGGCGTTGCCGTCGAAGTCGGTCGGCAGGCGCGACGCGAGCAGCTCCGAGCCATCGTCCACGCGGTCATGCGAGAACATGCCGGGCATGGCGGTGAAACGGCCAGCAACCGTAACGGAATGTTGCGCGAGTTTCGACACGGCAGATGCAACGTCTTCCGGCCGTTTGAACCAGAGGGCGACGCCGTGGTACTTCGGCGTCGATTCCGCCTCGATGCCAAGCTTTGCCAGCGTCTTGCGCAGCGTCAGGATGCCGTCTTCCTTCGATCCCGCCGCCACGATCAACCCACCCGCCTTGACGCGAGAGAGCGCTTCAGCGACGCGGTTTTCGTTTTCGCCGCGATGTTTGCCGCAAAGCAGCAACGCCGCATCGTAGTCCTCGCCGGAAATATCCGGCGTGACCTCTGCGTTCTGCGCCTGAAGAGCCCGGTAAAGCGGTCGAAAATTCTGAACCGAGACGATGTCAGCGTTAAAACCGTCTAGCCGCGGGCCGGCTTCCGCTCCCAGAAACAGAACGCGCTCGCCCTCTTTCGGCAAGTCGAGCATCTCTGCGGCAAAGGGATGGAAAAGGGTTTTAACAGCATCACGGCTCATTGGAGCGTCCTCAAGATGGAATAGAAAAAAGGCGCGGGCAAAACCCGCGCCTCGATAGGGTCTGGCGAGGCTGCCTTACTCGGCAGCGGCTTCGCCATCTTCCTTCTTCTTGTCTGCGGCAACTTCCTTGCCGGTTGCCTGGTCGACAACCTTCATGGACAGGCGAACCTTGCCACGCTCGTCGAAGCCCATCAGCTTGACCCAGACCTTGTCGCCTTCCTTGACGACGTCGGAGGTCTTGGCGACACGCTCGGAAGCGAGCTGCGAGATGTGAACGAGGCCGTCGCGGGCGCCGAAGAAGTTGACGAAAGCGCCGAAGTCAGCGGTCTTGACGACCGTACCTTCGTAGATCTGGCCGACTTCCGGTTCTGCAACGATCGAATGGATCCACTTGCGGGCCGCTTCGATTTCCTTGCCGGAAGCAGAAGCGATCTTGACGGTGCCGTCGTCTTCGATGTTGATCTTGGCGCCGGTCTTTTCGACGATTTCGCGGATGACCTTGCCGCCCGAACCGATGACTTCACGGATCTTGTCGACCGGAATGTTCATCACTTCGATGCGCGGTGCGAATTCGCCAAGCTGGCCGCGGCTCTCGGTGATGGCATTCGCCATCTCGCCGAGGATGTGCTTGCGGCCACCCTGTGCCTGCTCCAGAGCGATCTTCATGATCTCTTCGGTGATACCGGCGATCTTGATGTCCATCTGCAGCGAGGTGATGCCGTCGGCAGTACCTGCAACCTTGAAGTCCATATCGCCGAGGTGATCTTCGTCACCCAGGATGTCGGAGAGAACCGCAAAGCGCTCGCCTTCGAGGATAAGGCCCATGGCGATACCGGCAACTGGCTTGGCCAGCGGTACGCCAGCGTCCATCAGTGCAAGCGAGGTGCCGCAAACCGTTGCCATCGACGAAGAGCCGTTGGACTCGGTGATTTCGGATACGACGCGCAGCGTGTAGGGGAACTGTTCCGCAGTCGGCAGCATCGGACGGATAGCGCGCCATGCGAGCTTGCCGTGACCGATTTCGCGACGGCCCGGGGAGCCCATACGGCCCGTTTCACCGACCGAGTAGGGCGGGAAGTTGTAATGCAGAAGGAAACGTTCCTTGTACATGCCGGTCAGGCTGTCGACATACTGTTCGTCTTCGCCGGTGCCGAGCGTCGCAACAACGATCGCCTGGGTTTCACCACGGGTGAACAGCGCCGAGCCGTGCGTACGCGGCAGGATGCCAACTTCCGAAACGATCGGACGAACGGTCGAGAGGTCGCGGCCATCGATGCGGCTCTTGGTGTCGAGAACGTTCCAGCGAACGATCTTCGCCTGAAGGTGCTTGAAGACAGCGCCGATTTCTTCAGGGCTATACTTCGCTTCGCCTTCTTCCGGCAGGAAGTGAGCCTTGACCTTCGCCTTTACGGCGTCGACGGCGGCGTAACGGGCAGCCTTTTCGGTGATCTTGTAGGCGGTGCGCAGTTCGGTTTCGGCAAGGCCGAGCATTTCGTTTTCGAGTGCGGAGAAATCTTCCGGTTCGAATTCGCGCGGTTCCTTGGCGGCAACTTCAGCGAGCTTGATGATCGCGTCGATAACCGGCTGGAAGCCGCGATGGCCGAACATGACGGCGCCGAGCATGACGTCTTCGTTGAGTTCCTTGGCTTCCGACTCCACCATCAGGACGGCGTCCTGCGTGCCGGCAACAACCAGATCCAGAACCGATTCATCCATCTCATCAAGATGCGGGTTCAGAACATATTCGCCGTTGATGTAACCAACGCGCGCGCCGCCGACCGGGCCCATGAAAGGAATGCCAGACAGTGTGAGCGCAGCGGATGCGGCAACCATCGACAGAACGTCCGGGTCATTTTCGAGGTCGTGCTGAATGACCGTTACGACAACCTGCGTGTCGTTCTTGTAGCCTTCAGGAAACAGCGGGCGGATCGGACGGTCGATCAGGCGGGAAACCAGCGTTTCCTTTTCCGACGGACGGCCTTCGCGCTTGAAATAGCCGCCGGGGATCTTGCCGGCTGCGTAGGTCTTTTCCTGGTAGTTCACGGTGAGCGGGAAGAAGTCCTGTCCAGGCTTCGGAGACTTTGCGGAAACCACCGTCGCAAGAACCATCGTCTCGCCGTAGGTTGCGATGACGGCGCCGTCAGCCTGACGGGCAACCTTGCCTGTCTCGAGCTTCAGCGGGCGGCCAGCCCATTCGATTTCCACGGAGTGTTTATTGAACATATCTTGTCCTTGTTTGTGTATGCCCGCCTTGCGAGGGGGCAACGAACGACGCAATCACGGGCAAGACAGCCGGAGGCTTTCAAGGTGCAAGCATCCGGCAATCCTGCCCCATGACAGGTCTGCGGTTGAAAAGGCTGCACCGGCCCATCCGGGGCTGCCTTATCGTCCGGGGGCCACATCTATGGCGAACGCCCGGAAATTGAAGATGACCTTCAAAAGGCCAGATATAAAAACCGGCGGGTATCGTTGCGAAACCCGCCGGATAAGGTTTTAGCGGCGAATGCCGAGAGCACCGATCAGCTTGCTGTAACGGGCTTCGTCCTTCTTCTTCAGATAGTCGAGAAGCGAACGGCGGCTCGAAACCAGCGTCAGAAGGCCACGACGGGAGTGGTTGTCCTTCTTGTGGTCCTTGAAGTGACCGGTCAGGTTGTTGATCCGCTCGGTCAGAATAGCGACCTGAACTTCCGGAGAACCGGTGTCGCCTTCGTTCGTTGCATATTCCTTGATGAGGGCGGCTTTGCGCTCTGCAGTAATCGACATCGGACGATCCTTTCTATTTTAAGGAAAAATGGGACGCCTAGAGCCGGGATGTCGTCCAGCTCTGGCCATTCGGCAGCATAGGCAAAGCCCAAGCTGGCGCTGCCTATAAACTATTCCGGGTACAATTGAAAGAGGCGATTGACGGCGCCCCTCAAGGCTCGTCTCAACCGAAAACGCGCTTCGGCCGGAATTCGCCCTCGCCGATCTCTCCGATGGCAATGAGCTTGCCATGCGCAGTGGCATAGGCCTCCGGGTGATTGGCCGGCGCATCACGCCCGCGCAGCAGGATCGGATTGCCCATCTTCAGCCGGTGTGCCTGATCATCATTGATGATGAGGTGGGGAAGGGATGAAAGCGCTTCCGCCGTGTCGATCAGAAAAGCATCGAGCGCTTCAAGCCGCTCGTCGCGGTCTTCGATGGCTTCGAGCGCCGTCAAGGTTTCGAGCGGTACCATCATGTCCTCGCCGAATGGCGCGACCATGGTACGGCGCAATTGCGAAATATGACCGAAACAGCCGAGATCCCGGCCCATGTCGCGCGCAAGCGCCCGCACATAGGTACCCTTGCCGCATTCCACTTCGAAATGAGCGGTGTCAGCGTCGGGGCAGGCGAGCAGCGTCAGACGGTGAATTTCCACCTCGCGCGCGGGAATCTCCACCGTTTCGCCTTCACGCGCCAGATCATAGGCCCGCTCACCGGCAATCTTGATGGCGGAAAACTGCGGCGGCGTCTGCATGATCACGCCGGTATAATTGGGCAGAATATCGCGGATCGCCTGTTCGTCCGGGCGCTGGTCGGAGGAGTTGACAACCTCGCCTTCCAGATCGTCGGTTGCGCGTTCTTCACCCCAGGTGACGGTAAACTCGTAGATTTTCCGGCCGTCCATGACGTAAGGAACGGTCTTGGTGGCGTCACCGAGGGCAATCGGCAGCATGCCGGACGCCAAGGGGTCGAGTGTTCCGGCGTGACCTGCCTTCTGGGCGTTGAACAGCCATTTGATCTTGGAAACGGCTTCGGTTGAGCCGAAATCGAGCGGCTTGTCGAGAATGAGCCAGCCCGAAATCGGGCGGCCCTTGGGTTTGCGGTTCTGCTGTTTGCGTGGTTTGGACATGCTTCAGTTCTGTTCGTCGTCTTTTTCGTTCGAAGGTCCCAGATCGCGCTGCACCTCCGGTGACCGCAGGAGTGCGTCGATCTTCTGGTAGTTGTCGAAACTCGTATCGTCGCGGAAACGCAGTTCCGGCATGTACTTCATCTGCCGCAGCTGCGGGCCGAGGCGGCCGCGCATGAACTTGGCATGGCGGTTGAGCGCCGTGATGATGTCGGTATGATCCGCAACGCCAAGCGGCGTCACGTAAGCGGTCGCGATCTTGAGATCGGGAGACATGCGCACTTCCGAGATGGAAATGACGGTGCCTTCGATCAGATCGTCGCGGACTTCGCCGCGCTGGAGAATTTGGGTCAGTGCGGCGCGCACCTGTTCGCCAACACGCAGCATGCGTTGCGAAGGGGCCGATGATGTAGCTTTTGCCATAAGTAATGCCTCAAACGGAGCGAGCGCCGGTGAAGCCGGCGCCCGACAGAAAAGTCCTGTTTTGCGGCGAGACGCTTAGAGCGTTCTCGTGATGTGTTCGACGCGGAAGCACTCGATGGTGTCGCCGGCGCGAATGTCTTCGTAATTCTCGAAGGCCATACCGCACTCCTGACCAACAGGCACTTCGTTGACTTCGTCCTTGAAGCGCTTGAGGGTCTTGAGCTTGCCTTCGTGGATAACGACGTTGTCGCGCACCAGACGCACACCCGCACCACGTTCCACCTTGCCCTCGACGACGCGGCAACCCGCGACCTTACCGACCTTGGTGATGTTGAACACCTCGAGAATTTCGGCATTGCCGAGGAAGGTCTCGCGACGTTCCGGCGAAAGCAGACCCGACATCGCCGCCTTCACGTCATCCACCAGATCGTAGATGATGTTGTAGTAGCGGATTTCGATACCGGCGCGTTCGGACGCCGTACGTGCCTGTGCGTTGGCGCGAACGTTGAAGCCGATGATCGCGGCGTTCGATGCCTCGGCAAGCGAGATATCCGATTCCGTGATGGCACCAGCACCAGAGTGAACGACACGAGCGCGGACTTCGTCTGTGCCGAGCTTGTCGAGCGAAGCGATAATGGCTTCGACCGAACCTTGCACGTCCGCCTTGATGACCAGCGGGAATTCCTTCAATCCCGAAGTCTGCAACTGGCTCATCATCTGTTCCAGCGAGCCGCGCTGACCGGTCTGGCGGGCGACAGCCTTGTCGCGAGCCAGACGCTGGCGGTATTCGGAGATCTCGCGAGCACGACCTTCGTTTTCGACAACCGCAAAACGGTCACCGGCCGACGGCGTACCGGAAAGGCCGAGGATTTCGACCGGCATGGCCGGACCGGCTTCCTTGACATGGTCGCCCTTGTCGTTGACGAGCGCGCGCACACGGCCCCACTGATCGCCGGCAACGATGATCTGGCCGGGCTTCAGTGTACCCTTCTGCACGAGAACGGTCGCGACGGCACCACGTCCACGGTCCAGCTCGGCTTCGATGACCGTGCCTTCCGCAGTGCGGCTTGGATCCGCCTTGAGATCGAGGATTTCCGCCTGAAGCAGGATCGCTTCGAGCAGCTTGTCGAGGTTGAGCTTGTTCTTGGCCGACACTTCGACATCAAGAACTTCACCACCCATCGATTCCACGAACACTTCGTGCTGCAGCAGCTGCTGGCGAACCTTTTCAGGGTTTGCCTCGTGCTTGTCGATCTTGTTGATCGCAACGACGATCGGAACACCGGCCGCCTTCGCATGGTTGATCGACTCGATCGTCTGCGGCATCACGCTGTCGTCGGCTGCAACAACCAGCACGGCGATGTCGGTTGCCTGCGCACCACGGGCACGCATTGCCGTAAAGGCGGCGTGGCCGGGGGTGTCGATGAAGGTGATCTTCTGACCGTTCTTTTCGACCTGATAGGCGCCGATATGCTGGGTGATGCCACCGGCCTCGCCAGCAACAACATTCGCCTGACGGATAGCGTCGAGCAGCGAGGTCTTGCCGTGGTCGACGTGGCCCATGATGGTCACGACCGGCGGACGGGAAACCATCTCGCCTTCATCGTCAGCCTTGTTGAAGAGACCCTCTTCAACGTCGGATTCGGAAACGCGCTTGACCGTATGGCCGAATTCGACCGCGATCAGTTCCGCCAGATCGGCGTCGATCACGTCGCCCGGCTTCAGCATCTGGCCTTCCTTCATCAGGAACTTGATGACGTCAACGGCGCGCTCGGACATGCGCTGCGACAGTTCCTGAATGGTGATGGTTTCCGGCAGGATGACTTCGCGCAGAACCTTTTCGCGGGTTTCCTGCATCTGGCTGCGACGGAATTTCTCCTGGCGGCGGCGCATGGATGCCATCGAGCGGCCACGCGGCGTACCATCTTCTTCCAGATTGGCGGCGGTCACGGTCAGCTTGCCACGACGGCGCTCTTCTTCGGTCTTCAGGCGGGCTGCAGGCTTGGCCGGAACCGGAGCCACGACCTTGCCACGAGCCGGAAGGCTGCTGCCACGACGGACTGCACCGCGATCGTCCTCGTCGTCACCACCGGTGCGGCGTCCGCGGGGAGCGGCGGCATCGGGCGTGGCGGGAGTGGAACGGGGAGCAACAGGCTGGGGACGGGCGTCAGCGCGTGGCGCCGGCGCAGCGGTCGCAGCCGGCTTTTCGCCGGACAGATCGGATTTCGCTTCCGTAACAGGCTGGCTCGCAGCGATCTTTGCCGCAGCAGCCTCTTCGGCAGCGCGGTTTTCGGCTTCGATTTTTTCAGCGGCGATGCGTTGTTCTTCTTCCACCTTGCGGCGAGCTTCGTCTTCGGCGCGCTGCTTGGCTTCGATAACATCGCGAGCCTGCGCTTCTATCAGCGCACGGCGGCGGGCTTCCATCTCGCCTGCGGACAGGTCGTGCAGAACGTTGCCGCGCGGACGGTCAGGCTGACGCTGCTGCGGTGCGGACGAGCCGGGGCGCTGCTGCGAATGGGAAGAACCCGGACGCTGCTGTTGGTTGCTCGGCTGTTGAATGCGTTGCTGTGGGGCCTGCGGACGCGGTGCCGAAGGGGCAGGCGCTGCCGGCTTCGGCGCCGGAGCTGCCGCCACGACAGGCTGAACCGGCTTCTCGTCTTCGGGACGCAGGGGGCGGCGCTTGCGTGTTTCCACGACAACCGCGTTGGTGCGACCTCGACCCATGTCCTGCCGCACGGTGCCCTGATTCATCCCGCCCGGTTTCAGGGTAAGAGTCTTCTTGGCCGGCGCATTGAGTGTCTTGTCGTCGTTGTTGTCGGTCATTCCGTTCCCGTTCCTACGGACGAGAACCGGATGACATCCATCAGGTCTCGTCGTTCAATTGCTGCATCGGAACGCGGCGGCCGTTCATGTTTGGCAACCGCGTCATTGTACTGTCCGGGCAGCGTCGCGTTCCGCCTCAGGCTGACCGCCAAGGCGGTACTGCTTAAGCATCTTTGCGCGCTTCACTACACCCTCACCCGCCTGCCCCGCAAGCGCGCAAGCATGGATAAAAGCATTCTGGCCCATCAACTCGTCCATTTCGGCTTCGCTAAAGAGCCGGAAGGACGGAATTTCATTGCCGGCATCGCTGCCGAGCTCCCAGGCCTTGCGGGCCTGGTCCAGTTTTCGCACGCCGTCTGCCGCGGCATCGGTTGCGTGGAACACGGCAATCGCATTCCCCGAACGGACGGCGGCATCGACTTTCGTCGCGCCGCTGATGAACTGACCCGCCTTGCGCGCCATGTTCATCATTCCGGCAAGCTGCTGCGACATCAGCCGGTCGAGAAGAGCGAGAAGCTCCGGCCCGGCCTTGACGTCGCGTTTGAGTGCCCGTGCGAAGATCTTCTTCGCGATGGCTTTCTCTATCAGGGCGCGCTCCGGCTTTACCCAGCATCCGCGCCCCGGCAATTGGCGTTTCAGGTCCGGAACGACGTTGCCGTCCGGCCCTGCGACGAAGCGGATCAACTCGTCTGGAGATCCGCTCTGCCTTGTCACAATGCACATACGTCCATTGACGTTGCCTTCCAGCCGCCCGTCCTCATCGGTTTCGGGCAGCTCGTCCGGCTCATGCACCTGCGATGTCATTCCTGTTCGGCGGTATCCGCCTCCTCAGTAGCTTCCGCATCGACTTCTTCTTCGGAAGCCAGATCCTCAGCCGTGATCCAGCCTGCCAGAAGACGGGCCTGCACAACCATGTTCTCAGCTTCGACGCGCGATACGTCGAGCTTAGAGAAGATGCCTTCGAACTTCTTCGTCTCGCCGTCCTTGCGTTCGCTCCAGCCGACCAGATCGTCTGCGGCGCAACCGGCAAAGTCCTCGATGGTCTTGATACCGTCTTCACCAAGAGCGACCATCATCTGCGAGGTCAGGCCTTCGATCTGGCGCAGCTCGTCGGCAACGCCGAGTTCCTTGCGCTTGGCGTCCATTTCGGCTTCCAGGCGTTCCAGATATTCGCGGGCGCGGGTCTGGATTTCATCGGCGGTGTCATCATCGAAGCCGTCGATCGAGGAAATTTCGCCAAGATCGACATAGGCAAGTTCTTCAACCTGCGCGAAGCCTTCGGAAGCCAGAACCTGACCAACCATCTCGTCAACGTCGAGGGCGTCCATGAAGAGTGCCGTGCGCTCGTTGAATTCCTTCTGGCGACGCTCGGATTCTTCCTGCTCGGTCATGATGTCGATATCCCAGCCGGTCAGCTGCGATGCCAGACGTACGTTCTGGCCGCGGCGGCCGATGGCGAGCGAAAGCTGCTCGTCGGGAACCACAACTTCGATGCGTTCGGATTCTTCGTCCAGGACGACCTTGGCCACTTCAGCGGGCTGCAGGGCGTTGACGATGAAGGATGCCGGCTCCTGGCTCCACGGAATGATGTCGATCTTTTCGCCCTGCAATTCGCCGACAACGGCCTGAACGCGCGAACCGCGCATACCGACGCAGGCGCCGACCGGATCGATCGACGAGTCGTTCGAGATGACGGCGATCTTGGCGCGCGAACCAGGGTCACGGGCAACCGACTTGATCTGGATGATGCCGTCGTAGATTTCAGGAACTTCCATGGTGAACAGCTTCACCATGAACTGCGGATGTGTACGCGACAGGAAAATCTGCGGGCCACGCTGCTCGCGGCGAACGTCGTAGACGTAAGCGCGTACACGGTCGCCATAACGCATGTTTTCCCGCGGAATCATCTCGTCGCGACGGATGATGCCTTCGCCACGGCCCAGATCGACGATGACATTGCCGTATTCGACGCGCTTGACGGTGCCGTTGACGATTTCGCCGATGCGATCCTTGAACTCGTCATACTGACGGTCGCGTTCTGCTTCGCGCACCTTCTGAACGATGACCTGCTTGGCGGACTGTGCGGCGATACGGCCGAAATCCATCGGCGGCAGCGGATCGGCGATGAAATCGCCGAGCTTGGCGTCCGGGTTGCGGTCGCGGGCAAGTTCGAGCGGAATCTGGGTCGAATAGTCTTCGGCCGTCTCTACCACTTCCAGAAGACGCTGCAGGCGGATTTCGCCGGTCTTGGAGTTGATGTCGGCGCGAATGTTGGTTTCCGAACCATAGCGCGAGCGGGCGGCTTTCTGGATAGCGTCGGCCATTGCGGCAAGCACGATTTCGCGGTCGATGACCTTTTCGCGCGCCACAGCATCGGCGATCTGCAGAAGCTCAAGCCGGTTAGCACTCACTGCCATTTTTTTGTCTCCGTAAGTCGCATAATTGCGGGGATCACCCGTTTTCCGGGCTTTTACGTTGGAATTAGTCTTCGTCTGCTTCGTTTTCGTCGTTCTGGTTTGCGGCGGCGGCCTTTGCCGCCTTGTCTGCCCGCAGCGCATCACGAATAAGGTCGTCCGTCAGAATGAGCTTCGCGTCGGAAAGCGCGCTGAACGGAATGGTGACTGTCGGTTCGTCGCCATAGGCGATCTGGTCGCGTTCCAGCTTGAAGCCGTCCGCATCCACCTCGACGATCTTGCCGCGAAACCGCTTGCGGTTTTCGACCAGAATGGAGGTTTCGGCCTTCACCAGATGGCCCTGCCAACGGGTGAAATCCGACTTGCGAACCATCGGCCGGTCGATGCCGGGCGAGGAAACTTCGAGATGATACGCCTTATCGACCGGATCTTCCACATCAAGAACCGGTGAAATCGCCATTGACACGGCTTCGCAGCCCTCGACGGTCATGGTGCCGTCTTCCCGCTCGGCCATCACCTGCAGGGTCATGCCGTTCTGGTTGGAGAGCCGCACGCGCACCAGAAGATATCCCATACCCGTCAAAACAGGCTCGATGATTTCGGCGATGCGCTGGTCGATTCCCGTTTCGGTTATCAGTCGCGGTTCATGTACGGTGTCTGCCATCTGGCCTTCCGGTCTTTAGATTTTCACCGGGCGCTCAGCCCGTGGTTTCCGGTTCGCCTAACGAAAAAGAGCGGAGCCTTGCGGCCCCACTCTTCATCAAGCGATCAAGAATTTCAAAGGTCATATAGACCCATTAGGGCAGGATTGCAAGGTTTTCGCGGGCAGGGCGCGTCAGCCACGGCTGCGGCCACATTTTCACCGTCACCGTGTCGGAAAGGGTGGCATGATTTCCGGCACTGTCTATAGTTGCCGTTTGACAAATCGCAGTTGCATCAAGTGGACTGATCGTGCCTGACCGTAAATCGCCACTCGCGCCTTTAAGGCATTTGACTTACAGACGAATCTGGATCGCGAGCCTTGCCTCGAATTTCGGCGGTCTGATCCAGGCGGTTGGCGCCGCGTGGATGATGACCTCGCTGTCGAGTTCCGAAAACATGATCGCGCTGGTGCAGGCCTCCACCTCGCTGCCGATCATGATGTTTTCGCTGATTTCAGGCGCACTGGCCGATAGTTTCGACCGCCGCCGCATCATGATTTCCGCTCAGATCCTGATGCTGACGGCTTCCGTGCTGCTGAC
Source organism: Agrobacterium sp. 16-2014-1-2a (assembly GCF_053522705.1). Classification (NCBI taxonomy): domain Bacteria; kingdom Pseudomonadati; phylum Pseudomonadota; class Alphaproteobacteria; order Hyphomicrobiales; family Rhizobiaceae; genus Agrobacterium; species Agrobacterium sp. 16-2014-1-2a. Next base: position 1,746,439 of record NZ_JBNWBX010000001.1, on the reverse strand, counting down.
GGTTTTTGCCTGGTCCGGCTGGCTCACTCCGTGGTTGCTGCTCTTCTTCACCTTCATGATCGGCTGTGGCACGGCGCTCAACAATCCGTCCTGGCAGGCGTCCGTCGGCGAAATGGTGCCGCGTGAGGATCTGCCCGCTGCCGTGACACTGAACAGCGTGGGCTTCAACATCACCCGCAGCGTCGGTCCTGCCATCGGCGGCATCATCGTCGCTGCCGCTGGTGCCGCGGCTGCGTTTTTCGTGAACGCGCTCAGCTATTTTGCCCTCATCTACGCGCTGGTTCGCTGGCAGCCGCCCAAATATGCCTCGACCTTGCCGCGCGAGCAGCTTCTTGCCGCCATATCGGCCGGGATGCGTTATGTGGCGATGTCGCCGAATATAGGCAAGGTTCTGGTGCGTGGCTTTCTCTTCGGCCTTTCCGCCAGCGCCATCCTGGCGCTGATGCCGATCGTTGCCCGCGATCTGGTCGAGGGTGGTCCGCTGACCTACGGCGTCATGCTCGGTGCGTTCGGCGTCGGCGCTATCGGCGGCGCGCTCGTCAGCGCCAGACTTCGCGAGGTTCTATCCAGCGAATGGATCGTGCGCGTCGCCTTTTTGGGCTTCGCCTTCAGTTCCGGCGTGACGGCGGTCAGCACGAACGCGATCGTAACCTCGCTTGTTTTGACTATTGCCGGTGCCTGCTGGGTTCTGGCGCTTTCCCTGTTCAATACCATCGTCCAGCTTTCTGCCCCGCGCTGGGTGGTGGGCCGGGCGCTGTCGCTTTACCAGACGCTGACCTTCGGCGGCATCGCCGTCGGCAGTTGGCTGTGGGGCGAGCTGGCGGAAGATTACGGTATTTCCTATTCGCTTCTCGGTTCGTGCGTGCTGATGCTGCTGGGCGTCGTCGTCGGCCTCAAACTCGCCATGCCCGCTTTTGCTTCACTCAATCTCGATCCGCTCAACCGTTTCGTCGAACCGCCGCTAAGGCTCGATATCAAGCCGCGCAGCGGGCCGATTGCCATTCTTATAGACTATGAAATTCATGACGAGGATCTCGGCGAATTCCTGCCTTTGATGGCCGAGCGTCGCCGCATCCGTCTGCGCGATGGCGCGCGCAACTGGAACCTGATGCGTGATCTGGAAAATCCAGATATCTGGACGGAAAGCTACCATGTACTGACATGGGTGGAATATGTCCGCCACAACCACCGCCGCACCCAGGCGGATGCGGAAGCCTGGGACCGGCTGCTGGCCCTTCATCGCGGCAAGACACGGCCCCGCGTGCACCGGATGATCGAGCGGCAGACCATTCCGCCGACAGATGACATCTTCCACAAGCCACATACGGACCAGCATTGAGAGACGATAGGGCTAAGTAGTGGCGATGTCATGCTCGGGACAAGCCCGCACATGACGGAGGAGAGGTTTTCACACGTCGCCAGTAAGCTGCTATTTCAGCTTGGCTTTCAGCGTAGCATCGGGAAAGCAGGTCGGTGACAGACCGTTTTTCGCCTGCCAGTCGCCCAGTGACCGGCGTGTCTTGAAGCCGGCCAACCCGTCCGCCTTGCCGACATCATAGCCCTTGGCGACCAGTGCCTTCTGCATGGCAAGAACGTCGGAGCGCAACATCGATCCGACATTGCCCCATTCGCCCTTGAACGGCCCCGCCCCATGGGAGATGCGGTCGGCGAGATTGCCGATGAACAGCGCGTAGAGATCGGAATTATTGTATTCCTTGATGACGTAGAAATTCGGCGTCACCACGAATTCCGGCCCGTGCCGCCCGGCTGGCACAAGCATCATGCCGTCGGCGGAGAGGTCATTGGATGGAAAGGCCTTTCCGGAAATGCGGGTGATCCCCATCTTCGCCCACGCACTCACCGGCCGGGCAAGATCCGGGCCTTCCTGGGCGCAGGAGACGTTGCCGGGTATAGACACTTCAAAGCCCCAGTCGCGATCCCTTTGCCAGCCGCGCTGCGAAAGATAGTTCGCTATGGATGCCAATGCGTCCGGCACGGAGTTCCAGATATCGCGGTGGCCGTCGCCATCGAAATCAACGGCATATTTGAGATAGCTCGACGGCATGAATTGCGGCTGACCGAGCGCGCCTGCCCAGGACCCCATCATGCGCGAGGCCGCAATATCGCCGCTTTCGACGATCTTCAGCGCATCGATCAGCTCGGTGCGGAACATCTCCTTGCGGGTCGACATATACGCTTTTGTCGCCAGCACATCGACAACCGAATGCGGCAGTTTCGCACGGCCGAAACCGGATTCGCGGCCCCAGATCGCCACGACGACATCGCCGGGCACGCCGTATTTGGCTTCGATCCGGCGAAGGGTGGCGGCATGCGTCGCGGCCAGAGAGCGGCCGGTGGCGGCAAGCCCCTGCAATCGTTTTTCGGAGAAATAAGCGCCGGGCGATGAAAATTCGGCCTGGCTCTGGCTCTGTTCCTTCGGCGGCTTCTGGCCGGGGATGACGAGATCAGGCAGACTCCAGTTGATGGAAAGGCCGCTCAGCGCAGCCTCCAGCGTCTTTTGCGAAATTCCCGCCTTGCGCGCTTCCGGCCAGATTTCCTTTTTCAGCCACGCATTGAAATCGGCATCGTACCGGGCAGCAGCGGCACCTGTCGGCGCGGATTGCGCCAGAGCGTCCGTTGCTGAAAAAACGGAAAGAATGGCGGCCAATGCCTTGAGGCTTTTCCAGGAAATGTGGAGGCCGGTTTTCCGTCTGGAAATGCGCCAAAACAAAGAATCAAATCGGTTTCGCATTCGGTCTCCTCTTCGAGTGACGGACAGGGAAAGAAGGCGTCAGATCGTTGTGCGAGCGCGCAGCGCCGCCGTCAATGTGCCCTCATCGAGATAGTCCAGCTCGCCGCCAACAGGCACGCCATGCGCAAGCCGGGTGATCTTGATGCCGAGATCGGCCAGGCGGTCGGTGATGTAATGGGCTGTTGCCTGTCCCTCCACCGTCGCATTGACGGCGATGATGAGCTCGCGAATACCGCCGGCGCTGACGCGATCGATCAGTCCCTTAATGTTCAGATCTTCCGGCCCGACGCCATCGAGCGGCGACAGCGTGCCACCAAGCACATGATAGGCGGTATTCATTGCGCCTGCTCGCTCCAGCGCCCACAGATCCGACACGTCTTCCACCACGATGATGACCGACTGGTCGCGTCTATCATCGGCGCAGACCGTGCAGGGATCGATGGTATCGACATTGCCGCAGCACGAGCAGATCTTCACCTTGTCATAGGCTTCACCCATCGCGTGGCCCAGCGGTCCAAGAAGCTGTTCCTTCTTCTTGATGAGATGCAGCGCCGCCCGCCGCGCCGAGCGAGGCCCAAGCCCCGGCACTTTTGCAAGCAGCTGGATCAGTTTTTCGATTTCGGGACCTGTGACTCGTTTTGCCATGAGCGCTTTCTACTGCATAAATCGGGAAACGGGAATCATGAAGCGCGAAGGGCAGTCCATGAAAATACGGGCAGTGTGCCGGGGCGAGGCGAAGGCCTTGCCGGGAAAGACGGCGAAGACGGGTATTTTCAAACATGCCATGCAGGGCGCGGTGATGGTGGATGCGCAAGGCATCGTCAGCGACGCTGTCTGCAATCGTAAACATCACGGCGGGCCGGATCAGGCGATCTACGCCATGGGCTCCGCGGATCTCGATTTCTGGTCGCGTACGCTGGGTTTTGTGGTTGAGCCCGGATTTTTCGGGGAAAATCTGGTTCTGGAAGGTGTCGATAGTGCAAAACTGCATGTCGGCGACAGGTTTTCAGCCGAGGAAGTGGTGCTGGAAGTGACCGCCGCCCGCATTCCCTGCGCCACCCTGTCAACCCGGCTCGGCGATCCCGGCTTCGCGCCGCGTTTTCGGCAGGCGGGTCAGCCGGGCTTTTATTGCCGGGTTCTGAAAGGTGGAATGCTCAGCGCCGGTGAAGGCATTGCTTTCGAACCCTATCAGGGAACGAAACTGCCCATACCGGTCATTCTCCAGCGCTTCCGCCCCATGCAGCTTACCAGGGACGAACGTGCCGTATATCTCGGCACCCCGCTTGCGAGCCGGTTCCGCGCCATGCTGGAAGTCTGAATTCGTAAGAATATCAGAACGGCAGCTTCATGCCGGGCGGGATCGGCAGGCCAGCCGTGATTTCCTTGGTCTTTTCAGCGGTGATGGCCTCGGCGCGCTCCTTGGCGTCATTGTGGGCGGCGACGATCAGGTCTTCGAGAATTTCGACGTCGTCTTCCTTGAAGAGAGACGGATCGATCTTCAGGCCCAGCAGGCTGCCCTTGCCATTCAGCTTCACGGTGACGAGACCGCCGCCGGACTTGCCTTCGACTTCAAGCGCGGCGATATCCGCCTGCATCTTTTCCATCTTGGCCTGCATTTCCTTGACCTTGCCCATCATGCCCATGATGTCGCGCATGTGCCAAACTCCTGTTTTTGTTATGTATTAAAATTCGATATCGTCGCCGGGAAGGATGTCGCCCTCGCTCGATTCGGCAACCGAAGGCGGCGGGGCGATCTCGTCCGGCTCGTCCTGCTGGGTGACGCGAATGCGCACGTCGGTGATTTTAGCACCTGGAAACTGTTGAAGAATGGCTGCCACGTCAGGGTCCTGCCTCGCATCCACGAGGCGGGCGTCGCGCGCACTACCCTCGGCTTCAACCAGCGTCGGCTGACCCTGTTCCTTGCTAAGGCTGACGATCCAGTGGATACCGGTCCACTCTTTCAGCTTCACGCCAAGCTCGCCGGGGAGCGATCCGGGTGCGCCATCGCCGAGGCGCATGTCGAGCCGGCCCGGCTCCAGCCGCACCAGCCGCACGAAGTTGCGAACCTTCGCCCGCATGACGGGATCGCGATTTTTCTGGCACAGGTCGGCAATGTCCTGAAGAGAGTTGACGGGAACCTTCGGCTCCGGCCGTTCTTCGGTTTTTGGTGCCGCGACCTGCATTTCCTGCGGGCGGCTGTCAGGCACGGCGCGCAGCATGGTCGAAGGCTGCGAGCTTGCCGGCCTCTGGGCAGGAAGCTCCACAGGTCTTCCTGCGGCCACTGTCTGTCCTGAGGAATAGGCGCGCGCACCTCCGCCATTGCCGCCACCCGAAGGCGCGCCATTGGAATAGCCGCCATCGCTGTTGGAAAGTTCGAGCAGGCGCCGCGCCGCGTCTTCCGGTGCCGGAAGATTGGCGGCATGGGAAAGGCGGATCAACACCATTTCGGCCGCACCCGCAGGACGTGAGGCATTTTCAGTTTCCGGAATACCCTTGAGCAGCATCTGCCAGATACGCGACAGCGCAGTCACGGCGATTGTCTCGGCAAATTCCGCGCCACGCACGCGTTCGATCTCGGACAGCGAGGGATCTTCCGCCGCATCCGGCACATATTTCATGCGGGTGACGAGGTGAGTGAAATCGGCAAGGTCGTTCAGCACGACGACGGGGTTGGCGCCTGCCTCGTATTGACCGTTGAATTCCGAAAGTGCCGCCGCGACATCACCTTTGATGATGTGCTGGAAAAGATCGACGATGCGCGCCCGGTCGGCAAGACCCAGCATGCCGCGCACCGCCTCGGCTTCCACGCGTCCGCCGCCATGGGCGATCGCCTGATCGAGCAGGGAAAGACCGTCACGGGCGGAACCCTCAGCCGCGCGGGCAATCATTGAGAGCGCCTGCGGTTCGGCCTCGAAACCTTCCTTGCCGGCAATGGCAGTGAACAGGCCGACGAGATCGGCGGCGCTGATGCGGCGCAGGTCGAAGCGCTGGCACCGCGACAGCACGGTGATCGGAACCTTGCGGATTTCAGTGGTTGCGAAGATGAATTTCACATGCTCCGGCGGCTCTTCCAACGTCTTCAGAAGACCGTTGAAGGCCTGCGTCGAGAGCATGTGCACTTCGTCGATGATATAGACTTTATAGCGCGCCGAAACCGGGCGGTAACGCACCTGCTCGATGATCTCGCGAATGTCGTCAATACCGGTATGGGAGGCGGCGTCCATCTCGATCACGTCGACATGACGGCCTTCCATGATCGCCTGACAATGTTCGCCGGGGATACGCAGGTCGATGGTCGGTTTGTCGATGGTGTCGGTCTTGTAGTTCAGCGCACGGGCAAGAATACGCGCGGTGGTCGTCTTGCCCACACCGCGAACGCCGGTCAGCATATAGGCCTGCGCGATGCGGCCGGTCTCGAACGCATTCGTCAGCGTGCGGACCATCGGCTCCTGGCCGACCATCAGATCGGAAAAATCCTTCGGACGATATTTGCGTGCCAGTACCCGGTAGCCGGTCCCGCCCTGGGATTCGCTTGATGTGGTGGGTAAGGTGTCGCTCATCGCCTCGCCAGTTTATTTTGCCAGTTTGTCCTAGAGCGCCGTGCGTCCCATTGGACGCATCAGGCACGCTCTATTCCTCTAAAGTCTGCACATCATGCCGATACGCAGGGGCCGCTTTCAGGCTGAACCGGCCCGGCGAAAGCTGAGCGGAATTTAAAAAGGGTGGGAGGCTGGCACGGCGACCCGTGCCTGGCTCGTTAGGGCTGCTTCCTTCCGGACCTGACCCGGTTGGCGAGTGGCTCGTCCACCACCAACCTCCCGGGGCCACATATCGGCAATATCGAAAGCAAATGCAAGCCAAGCCTTCAAAAAACTGCTATCACAATGAAAACAAACATGGAGGACGCCTTGGAGACATTCCGGCTGGACGACAGGCTGGCGCGCGACAGTGCGCTTGTAATGCGTTTGGGACTATGCGAGCTGCGTTTGCAGAACGACAGCCGCTGGCCCTGGCTGGTGCTGGTGCCACAGAGAGGCGGCGCCAGCGAGCTGTTCGATCTTACTCCGCTCGATCAGGCCGTGCTGACGTTCGAGACCAATCTCGTCGCCTCCGCGCTGAAGGACGTTACCGGGGCCACCAAGATCAATGTCGGCGCGCTGGGCAATATCGTCCGGCAACTTCACGTCCATATTATCGCCCGCAACGAAGGCGACACCTGCTGGCCCGGCCCAATCTGGGGTCACGGGACGCCAGTGCCCTATGGCCCGGGCGAAAAGGAATCCTTGATGAAAAAAATATCCGGCGCGCTCTGATGATCTCAATGACTATTTTCGAAACTACTGCTCCCCATCCCGAAGCAAGCCTGCTGACAGCCTTTTCCAAGAACGCCCTCAACCGATTCGCCGAGAAGCGGACGGAAGACTGCGTTGCCGATGCGCTGAAAGTCGATGGCACCCATATTTTTGCCTTCTCCGGCAACCGGCTTGTCCTGAAACATGACGAGCAGGTCATAGATCCCCTGTTTTCCGCCTATGAGCTGGCGGAATTGCAGCCGGATTTCGACAATGCCGTTCTGCTTGGATACCGCGAAACCGGCGAACCGAGAATTGCGGTGCCGGTGGCCGTCACGGAAGACACGCTCGCGAGCCACTACAAGCTGGCCGATGCCCGCACCCTTTATCGCGATCATCTTCTCGATGAGGAATTGTTGAGCGAGGTTGCCCAGGCTGTCAGCCTTACGCACTGGAATGCCGACAACCGCTTCTGCGGACGGTGCGGCGGCACGATGGAATTGCGTATCGGCGGCTACAAGCGCATATGCGCCGCCTGCAATCACACTATTTTTCCCCGAACCGATCCCGTTGTCATCATGATGACGATCGATATCGAGCGCGATCTTTGCCTGCTCGGACGCGGCGCGCATTTTGCGCCGGGCATGTATTCCTGCCTCGCCGGTTTCGTGGAGCCGGGCGAAACGATCGAGCAGGCCGTGCGCCGCGAGACGCATGAAGAATCCGGCGTCGAAATCGGCCGCGTGCGCTATCACGCTTCCCAGCCCTGGCCGATGCCGCACACGCTGATGATCGGCTGTTATGCCGAGGCTCTCTCGTTCGATATTTCCCGCGATGAGATCGAGCTGGAGGATTGCCGCTGGTTCACGCGGGCGGAGGTTGCCACGATGCTGGAGGCTGCTGCGGGCGAGGGCTTTTCCGCGCCTCCGGGCGGTGCCATCGCGCACCGGCTGATGCGCGACTGGGTGGAATGGACGAAATGAAGATTTGCGGCAGGCTCAGCTCTGGTTGAGCTTGCCGCGCATCGCATGACCCTTGTAGACGCCGAGAATTCGGACCTTCTCGGAAAAGAAGCGCAGCTCGTCCAGCGCGTGCCGCACCGGCTCGTCATCCGGATGGCCTTCGATATCGGCATAGAACTGGGTTGCCACGAACCTTCCGCCGAGCTGGTAGCTTTCCAGCTTCGTCATGTTGATGCCATTCGTCGCGAAACCGCCCATTGCCTTATAAAGTGCCGCCGGAATGTTGCGGACATTGAACACGAAGGTCGTGACGATGGTTTCATCCGGTGCTTCGCCTTGGGACTGGCGTTTGGCCCAGTTCTCATCGCGCGAAAGAATTACGAAACGCGTGATGTTGTTTTCTGAATCCTCGACATTTTCAGCCATGATATCAAGGCCGTAGAGACCGGCGGCAAGACGCGGTGCAAGCGCTGCCATGCTTCGATCACCCTTTTCAGAAACCAGTCTCGCCGCTCCGGCCGTATCGCCAGCAACGACGGGCTTCCAGCCGTTGGAACGGATGATCTTGCGGCACTGGCCAAGCGCGTGGATGTGGCTGTGAACGGTGCGGATCTCGTCTTTCTTCACGCCCGGTATAACCATCAGCTGGAAGCGGATCGGCATGAAATATTCACCGATGATGTGAAGGCGTGATTCCGGCAGCAGATGATGGATATCGGCAACGCGACCAGCCAGCGTGTTCTCGATCGGGATCATGCCGAGATCGGCTTCGCCGTTTTCGACGGCGTTGAAAGCATCCTCGAATGTCGGGCACGGCAAAGGCTCCATATCCGGGAACATGTCGCGGCATGCCATGTCGGAATTCGCGCCAAATTCGCCCTGAAAGGCAATGCGGTTTGTGCTCAAGGTCATGGAATTATCCATCAGAGGGTTCGGTTTGCGAGAATAGTGCGGGCTTTTTCGAGATCGTGCGGCGTATCAACGCCAAGCGGCACGGAGTGAACGATTTCGGCATCAATACGCATGCCCGCTTCCAGCGCGCGCAATTGTTCCAGTCTTTCGCGCTTCTCGAGTGGCGAAGGCTGAAGCCTCACGAACGTTTCAAGGGCGGCGCGGCGATAGGTATAAAGGCCGATGTGATGATAAAGCGGTCCGTCGCCATAGGGCGCAGTCGCGCGGGTAAAATAAAGCGCGCGCAATCGCGTCTCGGAAAGCGGGCTGCCAACCACTTTCACCACGTTCGGATTGGTCTTTTCTTCCTCGTCGGTGATCTCCACCGTGAGTGTGGCAATGTCGACGGCGGCATTTTCCAACGGGCGCAACGAGGCGCGGATCGTTTCCGCTTCGATGGTCGGAAGGTCGCCCTGAACATTGATGACATATTCGGCGTTGCCATAGGGGTCGGCCTTCTGCAGCGCCTCGAAAATGCGGTCCGAACCGGATTGGTGATCATCGCGCGTCATCATTACGTCGAAACCGGCATTTTTTACGGCTGAAAATACCTGTTCGTCATCGACTGCAACGACGATGCGCGTCGCGCCAGCTTCACGCGCCCTGAGTGCAACCTGCACAATCATCGGTTTGCCGCCAATATCCGCGAGAGGCTTGCCCGGAAGCCGTGTCGATGCCATCCGCGCCGGTATAAGGACGACAGCTTTCTCGAAATCCCGATTCTTCATCCGACACCCTTCAAATCCCAACCGAAAAGTGTCAAAACGTCACGGAGTGGGGAATATTATTCAAGTTGCGCAGGCTGTGCAAAAGCCATAGCTTTTGAATAATTTCAAGATGCCCGGTTATATGGAGCGGATGCGAGGGAGCGCATATAGATGAATTCTTATGTAAATATGGGCGTTGGGGCGTTGCTGGGCACGGTTTTCGTTCTGATGTCGGTGTCAATTGCGTCTGAGGGCATTTTTCATGCGCCCACCCCGGAAAAGGAAGGTTACGCCATCGTCGCGGAAGCGAGCGGCGGTGAGGCTGCAGGCGAACCCGCAGCAGCAGCAACCCCGATCGCGAAATTGCTCGCCAGCGCGGATGCTGCCAAGGGTGAGGCGGTCTTCAAGAAGTGTACGAGCTGTCATACCGGAGAGAGTGGTGGTGCAAACAAGGTCGGCCCCAATCTCTTCGATATCGTCAACCGGCCGATCGCCAGCCATGCGGGTTTCAGCTACTCCGCAGCAATGAAGGATTTCTCCAAGGGCGGTTCCGTGCACTGGGATTACGATCATCTCAGCTACTTCATCGAAGCTCCCAAGAAACACGTTCCCGGCACGGCCATGGGCTTTGCGGGTGTGAAGAAGGAGACGGAACGCGCCGATCTCATCGCTTATCTGCGCACGCTGTCGGCAAACCCGGCGCCGCTGCCGGATCCGGCTGCGGCTCCCGTGCCGATAAACTGACGGAAATGGTGATTTCATAAGAAAAGCCCGGCATCGCTGCCGGGCTTTTTTGATTCTATCTGTCTGATTTCTGAAAGATCAGAAACCCTTGCCGCCGCGCAATTCGGAAATGACCGTTCCGATCATGATCTTGATATCCAGCCAGACGGAAAAATTGTCGACGTAATAAAGATCGGACACGATGCGGGCACGCGCCTTGTCACTGCGATCCGTCGGGCCGCGCAAACCCCGCATCTGGGCAAGACCGGTAATGCCTGGCCGCATCCGGTGCCGCAGGTGGTAGTGGGGAACAAGTTCCTCATAAAGACGGCCGGCGGCCAGCATGCCGATCGCATGGCAGCGCGGACCCACCAGCGACATGTCGCCTTTCAAGACGTTGATGAGCTGTGGCAGCTCGTCGACATTTGTGCGGCGAAGCACGGCGCCGATCCGGGTTATCCTCGGATCGTTCTTTACCGTTTGCGCCACGCCGGTGGCATCGCCCAGTTCGGTCCGCATCGAGCGAAATTTATAGACCCTGATCTTTCGCCCGTTCATGCCCCAACGGACTTGTGAGAACAGGACCGGCCCTTTGCTGTCGAGTTTGACCAGCGCCGCGACGGTCAGCAATACGGGCGCGAGTGCGACAAGGGCGATGGACGCCCCTGCAATGTCGATCGTTCTTTTGAGCACTAACTGGCTGCGCAGGAACACCGACGTGTTGGTTTCTGAAATGGAAGGTTGTGTTTCCGCCGCGTCGAAAGTGACAGCCGCAGGATAAGGGGCGCCGTAAAACACGGCATGCGATGAGCCTTTAGTACCCAGCATAATATGAAGCCCTGAAAAGTTATTTTGAAACAAGAAAATTAATTTATATGAACGATTAATAATTCATTTACCGTAAAAAGTCATCCGAAATGTAATCGTTTTTGCGCAAATAGCAATCTACGGTTAACGTGGATGCACGCATATGTTGCAAACACAAGCTCGGTCTCCGCTCTTGGCTGCGTTGGTTGCCCATTCGGTGTAATCAAGTCTTTGGAAAATTGAGTATTTGCGGGAAGGGCGACAGGATCATTGCCGGCCCATCGCTTGCCGGGTAACCGGTGAGCCGATTACCCAAAAGGCAATTAATTTCCCATCAGAATATCAAGAAGGGTCGTCTGCTTCGGCCCGGAAGTTGCCGGCGCCCGGCCGCCGATATCGGCTGGCGGCACAGGCCCATTGTCGGCTGAATAGCCGGGTTCGATATCGCGGGAAGGGATGTTTCCGGGCGGCATGGGGACCCCCGGCTGACCAGCGTTTGGCGAGACGGGCGCTTCGGGATAGGCTCGGGTGTTTGTCGTTCCGCCGCCGCCGAGAGCATTGGAAATGATGTCGCCGATGGAGGAAGGCGCGCTCTCGGGCGCCGGTTGCTGTATTTCCCCAAGCGGCGGCACGCCGCCTGCGCCGAGACCAAAGAGCGGCGAGGGCGAGAGCCCGGAATGGGCGGCGGTCATGAAATCTTTCCAGGCCTTCGCAGGCAAGCCGCCGCCGGTGACCTTTTTCATCGATGTTCCGTCGTCATTGCCGAACCAGACGCCCGTTGTCAGGTTGCTTGTGTAGCCGACAAAAAGCGCGTCGCGGAAAGACTGTGTCGTGCCGGATTTTCCCGCTGCCTGCCAACCTTGGAGGCGGGCGGCTTTCCCTGTTCCTTCGGTGATGACGCGCGACAACATGCCGTTCATCGTCGCTGCGATCTCCTCGCTCAGCACGCGCGGCGGGTTGTCGTATCTGTTTTCATAAAGCACCTTGCCGTCAGCATCGGAGATGCGTTTGACGATATGCGGCGTCGCCTTGTAGCCGCCATTCATGAAGGGAGCGTAGGAGGCGGTCAGCTCCATCAGTGACACTTCCGAGGTGCCGAGTGCGATGGAGGCGTTGTTCTGAAGCTCCGATTCGATACCCATGCGATGCGCCACCTGCGTCACCCGCTCAGGACCGACTTCCATCACCAGCTGCGCAGCGATCGTGTTCAGTGAATTGGCAAGCGCAGTGGCAAGCGTAACTTCGCCACGATATTTCTTCTCATAATTTTCCGGTGTCCAGTTTCCGATACGGACCGGCCCGTCATTGCGAATGGTACTGGGGGTCAGACCCGATTCGAGCGCGGCGACGTATACGAAGGGTTTGAACGCCGATCCCGGTTGCCGTTTCGCCTTGGCGGCCCGGTTGAACTGGCTTTCGGCATAATCCGCCCCGCCGACCACGGCCCGGATTGCGCCTGTACCATCGATGGAAACGAGAGCCGCTTGCGAGGCGCCCTGCTTTTTACCATCACCCTGGAGAACATGGGTCAGTGCTTTTTCGGCGTCGCGTTCAAGATTGGGGTCGATGGTCGTATCGACGACGATGTCCTGCTTGACGTCGCCAATCAGGCCACGAACTTCCTCCATCACCATATCGGCAGCGTAATGTTCGGCACCGGACCAGAAACGTTTGGCCTTGGTCGGCGGCTGCGACATCGCGGTCTTGATCTCGTCATCGGTGATGAACCCGACATCGCGCATGGATCTCAGAACGACCTGCGCCCGCTCCTCCGCCGCCTGCGGGTCGCGCGCCGGTGAAAGGCGCGAGGGGGCCTTGAGAAGTCCGGCAAGCGTTGCCGCCTCGCCAAGATTGACGTCGCGCGCGGACTTGTTGAAGTAGCGTCTGGAAGCGGCTTCGACGCCAAAGGCGTTGGAACCGAAATAAACGCGGTTGAGATACATCGCGAGGATCTGGTCCTTGGTGTATTTATGCTCCAGCCAGAAGGCCAGCAGCACTTCCTGTACCTTGCGCTCCAGCGTCCGGTCCTGTGAGAGGAACAGGTTTTTTGCCAGCTGCTGCGTCAGCGTCGAGCCGCCCTGCACTGTTCGTCCCGTCATCACATTGGTCACGATGGCGCGGGCCAGGCCGAGCGGATCCACACCGAAATGCGAATAGAACCGCCGGTCTTCGATCGCCATGACCGCTTGTGGAAGGTAGGGCGACATGTCTTCAAGCGCGAGAGCCTCGCCACCCGTGGTGCCGCGATTGGCAAGCACGCTGCCGTTCACCGAAACGATCTTCACATTCGGAGGGCGTTCGGGAATGGTCCAACTGCTGGCACTCGGCATGCGCGCGCCGTAATAAAGGACAAGACCGGCAACGCCGATACCGCCCCAGATGCCGAGCACGATGCACCAGTAAACGAGGGACCGGATAAAGCCTGTTGCGCCACCGCCGGAACTGCGTGTGCGCTTTTCCTTTTTTTGCGGTTTGGCGCGGCCGGATGTGGACTTCGGTTTTCTGGCGGGCTGCTTTGCGGTTCCGCCAATGCGCTCGCTGGCATCAAGACGCAGATCGTCACCGGATTCGTGGAAATCCCCGAAGGAAGGCTCTACCCGATCGCGTGATTTACCCTTGCCTGCCATCCAGCCGAAGTCGCTCCTTATATTCGCGAAACCATTCGCACTTCAGGCTTCTATGCCTGCGCGATACTTAATCCAGGATGAAGAGTTTAAATGCGGCAATTTAAGGCGGGGTTAAGTCCTCGCCGGATCAAATCGGCGTCATTGGCACACGTCGACCCATTCCGCTCCCGTCAGTCGCGCCATCATGTCAGGCGAAATCCTTACCGCCGCATTGGTGGCACCCGCTGCCGGAACCACCTCGGGATAGTTTTTCAGGGATATGTCGCAAAACACCGGAAGGGGCGAAGGCAATCCGAAAGGACACACGCCGCCGACGGGATGGCTGGTCACCGCAACGACTTCTTCCGCCCCCAGCATGCGCGGCTTGGCGCCGAAGTGATCGCGGAATTTACGATTGTCGAGTCGCTTCGTGCCGGCGGCAACGACGAGAAGAATTGTGTCGCCCGCCTTCAGGCAGATCGTTTTGGCAATCTGGTCGGGATCGACGCCGTGCGCTTCGGCAGCCAAAGCGACTGTCGCCGAACTCGTTTCCGTTTCGATAACGGTCACTTCGGGGGAATTTTCGGTGAAAAACGCTCTGACGGATTCGATGGTCATGCGTATTTATTAGGCGGTATGCCAAGAGGCTTCAAGGTGTCGCGAAATAGCTATGCATTTTATGCAATGCTGCGCTGCGATGAAACGTCTGTTTTTTGAGCGGAGATCCTGTATCTTCAAATCATCGAAGCGACGCACTCCTCCTCCCAGCGTCGCCCGATTGGACTGACAATACTCCTCCTCCCAATTGTCAGTCAGTTTCAAGAACCCGGCGCACCTCCTCCCGCGCCGGGTTTTTGCTGTTAAGGCCTTGTTTCTCGCGACTTTCATTTGCCGACGCTTCACAAAAATCGCCGGGCTTTTTCAAAGAAACTTGACTTTCAGGCCCTTCCAACCTAGGTGTTCGCGCATCGATATTTGTTTGACGACCAGAGCTTCGGCGCCTTTTTTAGGTGCACACGACGATCTTTCCTTCAAATTCGACCCAAGACCGCACTGCGCGCAGTGCAAATACAATTTGCCAACGGAAGGAAATCGTTATGGCGACTGGTACAGTAAAGTGGTTCAACGCAACCAAGGGCTACGGCTTCATTCAGCCTGACGACGGTTCGCAGGACGTATTCGTTCACATCTCCGCCGTTGAGCGCGCTGGTATGACCTCCCTCAACGACGGTCAGAAGCTCTCCTACGAGCTGACGCAGGACCGTCGCTCGGGCAAGATGTCTGCAGGCGAGCTCGTCGCTTCCTGATAAGCGGCTTGGCCTGAACGGGTCATTCGTATGAATATGAAAGGCCGGATTTTTCCGGCCTTTTTCTTTTAGAAGGTGCACCGGGTCCGGCCGCTCTTGAAAAAGCTGGAGTGCATACCAATATAGGGTTCAACAGTGCTCCGCACGGAATTGTCAGGCTGGTGCTTTTAAAGTGCCGCTGTTGTTGCGTTAACCAAAGATTAACCAAAGCAGCCGATCCTGATCGTGAAAAGCAGCGTCGACTTTGTTGGCGCGCTCTGGAGCATCGGACCGTTTGAACGCTTTGACCACGGATGTACTGGCACTGACGAAAAACGGATGGAAAGGTCGGGCTTGCCCGGCCTTTTTGTTTTGAACCACCAAAATATAAGAGAACGGGGAGGCATCGCGTAACCGGCGCCTCCTTTCTTTTTGACTACTTCGCGGCCAGGGCGTCGAGAATGCGGATCCAGGAGCGGATGCCCTTGTGGAACGACTGCAGGTCATATTTTTCATTCGGCGAATGAATGCGGTCATCGGTAAGGCCGAAACCGACGAGCAGCGAATCCATGCCCAGCATCTTCTGGAAATCGCCGACGATGGGGATCGAGCCCCCCATGCCGATCACGACGGCAGGTTTGGGCCACTCTTCCGAAAGCGCGTTTTTCGCCTTCGTCAGCACTGGCGAATCATAGGAAAGCTGGATAGCCGGCGATGCACCATGCTCGTGAAATTCCACCGAGCAATCGGCTGGAATTTTGGAGCGGACATAGTTCCGGAAGCTCTCGCGAACCGCTTTCGGGTCTTGCTCTCCGACGAGACGGAAGGACACTTTAGCAGAGGCCTTTGCGGCGATAACCGTCTTGAAGCCGTCGCCGGTATAGCCGCCGATGATGCCGTTGACTTCCGCCGTTGGCCGCGCCCAGGTCTGCTCCAGCACGGAGCGGCCCTTTTCGCCCGATGGAATCGAGAGGCCGACTTCGCCGAGGAAGGCTTCGGCGGTGCGGCCCAACGTTTCCCAGGAAGCCTTGATGTTGGCGGGGGTTTCTTCCACGCCGTCATAGAAGCCGGCAAGTGTCACGCGGCCGGTCTCGTCATGCAGGCCGGCGAGAATATCGGTCAGGATGTGAATGGGATTTGCGGCCGCACCACCGAAAAGACCCGAATGCAGGTCGCGGTCGGCCGCCGTGATTGTGATTTCCTCGCCGACCAGGCCGCGAAGGGCGGCGGCGATGGCGGGCGTATCGCGGTCCCACATGCTGGTATCGCATACCAGTGCATAATCGGCTTTCAGCTCATCGGCATTGGCGTCGAGGAACGGCTTCAGCGAGGGCGAACCGGATTCTTCCTCGCCCTCGAAAAGAATGGTGACGCGCACTGGCAGACTGCCATTGACTGCCTTATAGGCCCGGCAGGCTTCCACAAAGGTCATCAGCTGACCCTTGTCATCAGCCGTTCCACGCCCGGTGATCACCTGCCGGCCGCCGCCGATATCTTTCACGGCCGGTTCGAACGGATCGTTTTCCCAAAGATTGAGCGGATCGACCGGCTGCACGTCGTAATGGCCGTAGAAAAGCACATGCGGCGCGTCTTTTGTCGCGGCGTCATGATGCGCCACCACCATTGGATGACCGGCCGTATCGCGAACGGAAGCCGCAAAGCCCAGTGATTCAAGCGTTCTGACCAGCCATTCTGCCGCCTTCCGGCACTCCGCCTTGTAGGCGGGGTCCGTGGAAATGGACGGGATGCGCACCAGTTCGAACAATCGCTCGAGGCTGGAGGTAAGGTTGTCGTCGGCCGTGGAAAGAATGGGGGAAACGTCTGTCATCGCTGATCCTGTCATGTCTGTCGCAACCCGGCGATGGACGAAACATCCTGGTATCGCGCATCGCGTGGGAACAAGGGGCTGACGTGTCGTTGAATCGGCAAGCGCGCAGCCGCCGGAACGATAGAGCAGTTCATGAAAAGTGCGAAGTGGTTTTCCGCCTAAACTGCGCGGAAACAAAACCTTGGAGGCTGCAGGCGATAGAAGGCCAGGAGCAAAGAAAGCGTTTCGAGTTGTAAATCCTATTTCGCTTTTTTGGCGCGGTCGATCGCCCGGCGCATATATTCCAGCAGAAGCTGCTTTTCGAAACGGCGGAAATCCGCCAGCAGCGTATCTTCCGTGGCTTCGGAAGCGGCAATGGCGTTCGCCTCGAGATCCCTGCCGCGCTGGGTAAGTTCGATGATCTGCGCGCGGCGGTCGCTTGGGTGGGATTTGCGCACGATCAGCCCGTCGCGCTCCATGCGGGACAGCGTATTGGCAAGCGTCGCCTGCTCCACGTCGATTCTATCCAGCAATTGCCGTTGCGTCAGTCCCTCCTCATGCCACAGTTCGATGAGGATGGGGAATTGTCCAGGAGAAAACCCCAGCGCGGCAGCTCTCTTCTGGAGCGCCATGGTGAATTCCCTCGCCATTTTTGCGGCGAGATAGATCGCCGATTCGTCCCGGGAAAAACCCATTCATCAATCCGTCTGGCATCTGGTCGGCGCAATCGCGCGATTTCGATAGTGGGATATATATCGCACGGTATGTTTATGCCAGTCAGAAACCCGGCACAAATAAAAACCGCCATGGCCGGGAGGGGACGGCCATGGCGGTCATATAAGAGGACAAAGGCCCGGAGAGGGGGGAAAGGCCTTTGTCCGGTCTGATGCGGCGGGGGACGAGCCTACAATCAGACTACGGCGTGATCAGGCGCCGTCCCCTAAGAAATGTGTGTGCAAATGCGGCTTTTCAAGGGAAAATCTATTACAAATTCGTAAGGTTCACGCGAATTTTGCCGGTGCCTCCAGCGGCTTAGCCCCGTGCGCTTTGCGGTGCGTTGTTTGAACTTTCTGTGGACGTCAAAACGGCCCCGCGCTATCCATATCGCCATGAAAAAAGGCGATCATCTCTTCCTCGTTGACGGCTCCGGTTTCATTTTCCGGGCGTTCCATGCCATTCCCCCGCTGAACCGCAAGTCGGATGGGCTGCCGGTCAACGCCGTTTCCGGCTTCTGCAACATGTTGTGGAAGCTCCTGAAGGATGCGCGCAATACTGATGTCGGCGTCACGCCCACGCATTTTGCCGTGATTTTCGACTATTCGTCGAAAACCTTCCGCAACGAGCTGTACGATCTATACAAGGCCAACCGCACCGCACCGCCGGAAGATCTGGTGCCGCAGTTTGGCCTGATCCGCGAGGCGACACGGGCCTTCAACCTTCCCTGCATCGAGACGGAAGGCTTCGAGGCGGATGACATCATCGCCACTTACGCCCGTCAGGCGGAGGCGATTGGCGCCGATGTCACCATCATTTCTTCCGACAAGGATCTGATGCAGCTCGTCACGGCCAATGTGCATATGTACGACGCCATGAAGGACAAGCAGATCGGCGTTCCCGATGTCGTCGAAAAATGGGGTGTAGCCCCGGAAAAGATGATCGACCTTCAGGCGATGACCGGCGATTCCACCGATAATGTTCCGGGTATTCCTGGTATCGGGCCGAAAACGGCCGCGCAATTGCTGGAAGAATACGGCGATCTCGACACGCTGCTGGCGCGGGCAGGAGAAATCAAGCAGCAGAAACGCCGCGAAAACATCATCGCCAATGCCGATCTTGCCCGCCTTTCCAGACAGCTCGTGGCGCTCAGAACCGATGTGCCGCTGGAGCAGTCTCTGGAAGAACTGGTGCTCGAACCGCAGAACGGCCCGAAACTCATCGCTTTCCTGAAGGCGATGGAGTTCACGACGCTGACGCGCCGGGTAGCTGAAGCCACCGATAGCGATGCCTCTGCCATCGAAGCCGCCAATGTGCCGGTGCAATGGGGCGCTGATGCCCATGGACCAGACCTCGACGCCGCGCCTGCAGTTGCCGCAGCTGATGACAAGACCGCTGCGCCGGCGTCAACCACCGCTTCGGCACGGAAGGTGACAGGGGAGGGTAGCGCGCCCACCGATCTCGCCACGGCACGGCAGACGGTTTTCTCCGCCGCCAAGATCGACACGACCGCCTATACGACGATCAGGGATCTGGCGGAGCTGGATCGTTGGGTTGCCGCTGCCCGCGAAACAGGTGTCGTCGCCTTCGACACGGAAACGACCTCGCTCGACCCCATGCAGGCGGAACTCGTCGGTTTTTCGCTGGCGATTGCCGATAACGGCAAGGATGCCTCAGGCACCGATATCCGCGCTGCCTATGTGCCATTGACGCACAAGACCGGCTCCGGTGGCGATCTTTTCAGCGATGGCATCAGGCTTGCTGAAGGACAGGTGCCGTTTGCCGAGGCGCTGGCACGTTTAAAGGATCTTCTTGAGGACGAAGCCGTTCTGAAAATCGCGCAGAACCTCAAATATGACTACCTGCTGATGAAGCGCCACGGCGTCGTCATGCAGAGTTTCGACGATACCATGCTGATTTCCTACGTTCTTGAGGCGGGAAAAACCACGCATGGCATGGATACGCTTTCCGAACGCTGGCTCGGCCACACGCCGATCGCCTACAAGGACGTGGCGGGATCGGGCAAGTCGAGCATCACCTTCGATTTCGTCGATATTGACAAGGCGACCGCTTACGCCGCGGAAGACGCGGATGTCACCCTGCGGCTGTGGATGGTGCTGAAGCCCAGGCTTGCCGCAGAGCGGCTGACCAGTGTGTATGAGCGGCTGGAGCGCCCTCTGGTGCCTGTACTGGCGCATATGGAGGAGCGTGGCATCACCGTGGACCGACAGATCCTGTCGCGTCTCTCCGGTGAACTCGCCCAGAAGGCGGCTGCTTTCGAAGAGGAAGTCTACCAACTGGCAGGCGAGCGTTTCAACATCGGATCGCCAAAGCAGCTCGGCGATATCCTGTTCGGCAGGATGGGCCTGCCTGGCGGCTCCAAGACCAAGACGGGCCAATGGTCCACATCGGCGCAGGTTCTCGAAGATCTGGCGGCAGAAGGGGCTGAGTTGCCGCGCAAGATTGTAGACTGGCGGCAGCTGACCAAGCTGAAATCGACCTATACGGATGCGCTTCCCGGATATGTCCATCCGCAGACGAAACGGGTGCACACGTCCTACGCGCTGGCCTCCACCACCACGGGGCGCCTGTCGTCCTCGGAGCCGAACCTTCAGAACATTCCGGTGCGCACGGCGGAAGGTCGCAAGATCCGCACGGCCTTCATCTCCACCCCCGGACACAAGCTTCTTTCCGCCGATTACAGCCAGATCGAGCTACGTGTGCTTGCCCATGTCGCCGACATTCCGCAGCTTCGCAGCGCATTCGAAAACGGCATCGACATTCATGCGATGACCGCATCGGAAATGTTCGGGGTGCCGGTGGAAGGCATGCCGTCTGAAGTGCGCCGACGTGCCAAGGCCATCAACTTCGGCATCATCTACGGTATTTCCGCTTTCGGCCTTGCCAACCAGCTCAGCATCGCGCGCTCCGAAGCGGGCGAATATATCAAGAAATATTTCGAGCGTTTTCCTGGCATTCGCGATTACATGGAAGCGACCAAGGCTTTCGCCCGCGAGAACGGCTATGTCGAGACGATTTTCGGCCGCCGCGCGCATTATCCGGAAATCCGCTCCTCCAACCCTTCCATGAAGGCCTTCAACGAGCGTGCAGCCATCAACGCACCTATCCAGGGGTCTGCAGCCGATATCATTCGTCGTGCGATGGTCCGTATCGAGCCGGTGCTGGAGGCGGAAAAGCTTTCTGCCCGCATGCTGCTGCAGGTACATGACGAACTCATCTTCGAAGTCGAGGAAGGGGAAATCGAAAAGACCCTGCCCATCGTCGTCTCGGTGATGGAAAATGCAGCCATGCCGGCTATTTCCATGAGGGTTCCGCTCAAGGTGGATGCCCGCGCGGCCGACAACTGGGACGAGGCGCATTGACGGGAATTGACCGGCCATTGACCGATAGCTGTCATTGGTTTGTTGCGTGCGCAGATTAGGGGAAACATCTCAAAAGGAGTTCCCCCATGCACGCCCCGCTCGTTTCAAAAGATCTGGAATCTTTTTCCGCTGCCAGCCACGATCAGCCGCCGCGCCATCTGGGTCGCCGCTATAATACGGATGGTGAATTCCTGCTCGAGCCGGGCAATACCGTGGTCTGCCATCTCGTTGAAGGGTCGAAAACCGAAAGCGCAATCATCGGGACACGCCAGCGTTTTCTGGATATGCCCGAGGCATCGCAGCTGGCCTTCACGCCGGTTTCCAGCCTGCATATGACGGTATTTCAGGGCATTATCGAATATCGCCGTGCATTTCCCTACTGGCCGGAAGACATGCCACTCGATACTCCGATCAACACGATGACGGAGTATTATTGCGATCGTCTGGCGGATTTTCCGGGCCTGCCTGGTTTCAATATGCAGGTGACTGGTCTCAAGCCGACGGGGCTGGTGCTGAAGGGTGCCACCGCCGAAGACGACCGGATCATTGCGC
This sequence comes from Agrobacterium sp. 16-2014-1-2a, assembly GCF_053522705.1. Classification (NCBI taxonomy): domain Bacteria; kingdom Pseudomonadati; phylum Pseudomonadota; class Alphaproteobacteria; order Hyphomicrobiales; family Rhizobiaceae; genus Agrobacterium; species Agrobacterium sp. 16-2014-1-2a. The sequence goes on along the minus strand of NZ_JBNWBX010000001.1, from coordinate 1,724,897 downwards.
TGTGGCGGGATACATTTGCCGAAGCTTTCGGTTATCGGCATCCCGATCACGACACCTATCAATTCCATATTACGCTGGCTTATGTCACGCGCTGGTTCGATCCGGAGTGCCTGCCGCGATGGCAGGCGATGCTGGATGAAGAGCTGGAAAAACTGCGTGCGGCAGCGCCGATAATCGAGATGCGCGCTCCAGCTTTCTGTGAATTCAGGGACATGAACCACTTTAGGGAACTTGTGGTTTTTGATAGGAAGTGAAGCATGATTTGCAAAGGCCTGCCGCCCGCCCGTCGCAGCAAACCGGCTTAATCGGAAAAAATGCGCGTCAGGGCTGGTCAAAGCCCGTTTGGGCATGTATAAGCGCGCCAAATTTCCGATATCGAGACACCCGACATTCGGCCTTTGGTTATGGCCGGTTACGTTGTTTCGCCGCTAAAGTGGAGTAACAAAAATGGCTGTACCAAAAAGAAAAACAAGCCCGTCCAAGCGCGGCATGCGCCGCTCGGCTGACGGTCTCAAGGCTTCGACCTACGTTGAAGACAAGAACTCCGGCGAACTGCGCCGTCCGCACCATATCGATCTGAAGACCGGTATGTATCGCGGTCGTCAGGTTCTGACGCCGAAGGAAAGCGCATAAGCTTTCTGAAATAATCTTTACGGAAAACCGGCCCTCGTGGCCGGTTTTTTGTTTTTGGGCCGTTTAGCTGCTTTTTTCGGTTACTTGGAAAATCCGATCACTCCTCCTACACTCTGTTCGGGAGAGCAGGTCTGGTGCCTGCAACGGGGAGGGGCGCTTCGGTGAAATATCGCTGGATTTTATTGACGCTGCTCAGCCTCGGCCTCGGTTACGGCGCCGTGACCAAGGGCAGCGGCATCATTGCGGAAAGCTATTTCGGCGAAGTCTCCGATCAGGGCCGCACCACCCTCAGGCTGGCCGTCTCGGCTCTTGGCGGGCTTTTGAGCCGTTTCGAGCCGCTGCCCGCCCTGATCGCCGATCACGACGACATTGAGGAGCTTGTCGCGCATCCGCAGGATGAGGCGATGCGCCAGCGCGCCAATATCTATCTCAAATCCATCAATACATTGCTGGAATCCTCCGACATCTACATCATCACGCTGGACGGAGTGACCATCGCCGCCAGTAACTATGATGGACCCACGAGCTTCGTCGGTGAGAATTTCAGCTACCGTCCCTATTTTCAGGATGCCGCCAAGGGCTTCCCGTCGCGTTTCTTTGCGCTAGGCACCACCTCCCACAAGCGCGGTTATTATTTTTCCGCGCCTATTCTCTTCAACGAGGAGATAAAGGGCGTCATCGTCTTCAAGGTCGATATTGAAGGCATAGAGGCGTCGTTCGGCGATGGTGAAAACCGCATTCTCGTATCGGACCCGGAAGGCATCATCTTCATGACCGGAACGCCGCAGTGGCTTTATTCCGGCCTGATGCCGCTGACACCGGAAAGGCTTGCGCGCACGGCTGCATCCCGGCGTTACGCCAATGCCGACCTGAAGGAACTGCCGCTGAAAAACGGCAATTTCGGCTCTCATCAGTTGATGACGATCAGCCAGAACGACGGTGACAGGGAATATCTCGTCTTGTCGCAGCCGATGCCCGACGCGGGCTGGACGGTCAGCGTGCTGATGGATACCGGCTCACTCAGGACGCAGGTCAAGACGGCGATGATCGCGATCATCCTCTGCCTGTGTCTTGCGGCTGCCGTGGTCGCCGCCATGCTGCAAAGACGGCGGCGCGTGCGCGAACGCCTGACGCACCAGGCCGAGGCTCAGGCGGAGCTGGAGCGGCGTGTGGAGGAGCGCACAGCCGATCTGGCGCGGGTGAACCGTGAGATCGAACACGAAATCGCCGAGCGTCGCCAGACGGAGAAACAATTGCGCAAGATGCAGAATGACCTGGTTCAGGCGGGCAAGCTTGCAGCGCTCGGACAAATGTCGGCAGCACTTTCGCACGAGTTCAACCAGCCGCTCGCAGCCGCCAAGAATTATGCGGAAAACGCCTCTCTTCTCGTGGAACGTGGACGTCTAGAAGAGGTGACGGAAAACCTCAGGCGTATTTCGGGCCTTATCGATCGCATGGCTTCTATCAGCAGGCATCTGAGAAATTTTGCCCGCAAACCCAATGAGAAAATGGCTGCGGTCGCGCTCGATGCTGTCCTTCGCGATACGCTGGAAATTGTTGGAGCACGGCTGAAGGCCGCCGATGCGGTGCTGGATGTTGATCTTGGTCCGGTGCCGCTTGCGGTGAAGGCCGGGCCGGTGCGGCTGCAGCAGGTGCTGGTCAACATCATCTCCAATGCCGCCGACGCGGTGGAAGGGCGCGAGGATCGTCGCATCGCTTTGAAAGCCGTGCTGCACGGTCAGACGGTGTCGATTTTCATTCGTGACCGAGGTCCGGGCGTTCCTCCGGCGATTTCGGAGCGCATCTTCGATCCCTTCTTCACCACCAAGGGCGTGGGGCGTGGCCTGGGTCTCGGCCTTTCCATCACCTACAACATCATCAAGGATTTTGGCGGCCAGCTGCGTGTCAGAAACCATGAAGACGGCGGCGCGGAATTCGAGATCGAATTACCGGCAGCAGCCTATCGTGTGGAGGTGGCGGCGGAATGACCATGTCGCGGGTTCTGTTGATTGATGACGAGGAGGAACTGCGCTTTTCCACCGCGCAGGCGCTGGAACTTTCCGGTTTTGCGGTCACCATGCTGGCAAGCGCCGAACATGCGCTTGAACTCATCGGCTACAGCTTCGATGGCGTCGTGGTCAGCGATATCAGGATGCCCGGCATGGATGGCATGACGCTGCTGCAGAAGGTGCGGGAGCTTGACCCGGAAATACCTGTCATCCTGATGACGGGCCATGGCGATGTGCAGCTTGCCGTCAATGCCATGCGCAACGGTGCTTATGACTTCATCGAAAAGCCCTTCACCCCGCAATATCTCGCCGGCATCATAAAAAGAGCCAACGACCGGCGGGCACTGGTGCTGGAAAACCGCCGCCTGAAGGCGGTGGCGGGCAAGCATGACGATCTCGAAACGCGTCTGCCCGGCAGAACCCAGGTCATGGTCGATCTGCGTTACCGCATTCGCGCCATCGGTGCGACGGATGCCGATACGCTCATTGTCGGCGATACCGGTGCGGGCAAGGAAGTGGTGGCGCGCGCACTTCACGATATCAGCGCCAGAGCCAACCGGCCCTTTGTCGCCATCAATTGTGCCGCCCTTCCGCAAACGCTGATCGAAAGCGAGCTGTTCGGCCACGAGGCTGGCGCTTTTCCCGGCGCGCTGCGCCCGCGCTACGGCAAGTTCGAGCATGCCCGCGGCGGCACCATATTGCTGGACGAGATCGGCTCCATGCCCTTTGAATTGCAGGGCCGGTTCCTGCGCGTCTTGCAGGAACGGGTGATCACCCGTCTTGGCTCCAATGAAACAGTCGAGCTCGACGTCCGCTTCATCGCCACCAGCAAGGTCGATCTGGAGCAGGAAGTCGCGGCAGGGCGGTTCCGTGCCGATCTTCTTTACCGCCTGAACGTGGCGACGATTCTCGTGCCGTCCCTCTCGCAGCGCAGTGCCGACATACCGCTGCTTTTCCTGCATCTGGTGCGGGAGGCTGCTGCCCGTTACGGTCGGGAAGATATGGACGTTCCGCAGCATCTACTCTCAGTCATTTCCCTGCGTGAGTGGCCGGGCAATGTCCGGGAATTGCGTAATGCGGCGGACCGTTTCGTTCTCGGTCTGGAAAGCGATGTCTCCGAAACCTCGCTGCCGTTTGAGGGCGATGGCAAGGCGGCGCTTGCCGCAAGGGTCGCCGCTTATGAAAAAAGCCTTATTGCGCGCGCGATCGCCGCCCACGGCGGAAATCTGAAATCCGTCTATGAGAGCCTCGGCATTTCACGCAAAACGCTTTACGAAAAAATGCAGAAATACGAGCTGCACCGGCACATGACCGAAGTGTGATGGGTGGATTTCCACCCATGGATGAGCCCGTATGGGTAGAAATCCACCCATTGCTGCCCATGATGGCGATAAAAGCGCGCCTTGCCGCAAGACCGCCGTTGCTGAACGGCAATCCCGGATCGCAAATGGCTCACCCCGGTCGCCATGGAGGAGCATGCGCGGCTGAAGTGGCGAACATTTTCATCCGGGAGGAATCGATGAAAATACTGAAGACAGTTACCGGCCTTGCTGCCGCCGCTGCCGTTTCCCTTTTTGCGCTTTCTGCATCCGCTCAGAACTACCCCGAGCGCAACATCACCATGGTCGTGCCCTTTGCCGCCGGTGGCCCGACAGATACGGTCGCGCGTCTTGTCGCTGAATCCATGTCGAAGGATCTCGGCCAGCAGATCATCGTCGAAAATGTCGGCGGCGCTGGTGGCACGCTGGGCGCTGGCCGCGTGGCGGCGTCGGATCCGGACGGTTACACCGTTCTGCTGCATCACATCGGCATGGCGACGAGCGCCACGCTTTATCGCAAGCTCGCCTATGATACCCTGAACGCTTTCGAATATGTCGGTCTGGTCACGGAAGTGCCGATGACCATTCTGTCGCGCAAGACGCTCGAGACCAAGGATCTCAAGGGTCTGATCGACTACGCCAAGGCGAATAAGGACAAGGTCACCGTTGCCAATGCCGGCATCGGTGCTGCTTCGCATCTGTGCGGCATGTTGTTCATGAGCGCGATCGAGACACCGCTGGTCACTGTTCCCTACAAGGGCACAGGCCCGGCCATGACCGACCTGCTCGGCGGACAGGTCGATATCATGTGCGACCAGACTACCAACACCACCAAGCAAATCCAGGGCGGGACCGTCAAAGCCTATGCCGTAACCTCGGCCAAACGGCTCGACGTGCTGCCGGACGTACCGACAGTTGCCGAATCGGGCCTGCCGAAGCTTGAGGTGGGTATCTGGCACGGTATCTACACGCCGAAGGGTACACCGGCCGAGATCAACGAAAAGCTCTCCAAGTCGCTGCAGGTCGCGCTGAAGGACAAGAACGTGGCGGCCCGTTTTGCCGAACTCGGCACCACGCCTTCCCCGGAAGCCGATGCGACGCCCGCAGCGCTCAAGACCAAGCTTGAAAGCGAAATCGCCCGCTGGAAGCCTGTGATCGAGGGCGCCGGCCAATATGCCGACTGATGGTTGAAGCAATTGCCGGCGGCACCCTGCCGCCGGCTTCTTGCCGTCAATTTAACGCGCGGAACGGTGTGTGGCCGGCCGCAGTGGAGGGGCATCTTTCATGAAGTCGTTTTTCATTGACCCTGCCGAGGCAGCCTGTGGGGCAATTTTCATCGGTTTTGGCGCTTTTTTCGCGTTGCAGTCTTTCGGGCTGGATATCGGAACCGCCTTCCGCATGGGGCCGGGTTATTTTCCGCTTGTTCTGGCAATCGTGCTGATCCTGCTTGGCGCGGTAATATTCATTCGCGCCACCCGTGTGCAGGGCGATGCCCTCGGTGCAATCGCCTGGCGGGGGATTTTTTTCATCCTGCCCGCGCCGATCTTTTTCGGTTTCACGGTCCGGGGGCTTGGTTTCGTACCGGCGCTTTTTTTCAGCGCCCTTATCGCAGCCTTCGCCTCGCACAAGATGAGCCCGCTCATGGCCGTCATTATTTCCGCCGCCATCACGGTCTTTTCCGTTGCTGTGTTCAATTATGGTCTCGGCCTGCCATTCCAGCGCTTCGGCCCCTGGCTTAAATTTTGAGGTGCCGCAATGGAATTGCTTGATAATCTTGCTCTCGGTTTCGTCACGGCCACGTCGCTGGCAAACCTGTTTTTCTGCCTGATTGGCGTGCTGCTCGGCACGCTGATTGGCGTGCTGCCGGGCATCGGCGCAACCGCAACCATCGCCATGCTGTTGCCTATCACCTTTCAGCTTGAGCCCGTCTCATCGCTCATCATGCTCGCAGGCATCTATTACGGCGCGCAATATGGCGGCTCCACCACGGCGATCCTCATCAACATGCCGGGGGAATCCTCATCCGCCGTTACCGCCATTGACGGCTACCAGATGGCGCGCAAGGGCAAGGCGGGTGCCGCACTTGCGATTGCCGCCATCGGCTCGTTTTTCGCCGGCACGGTTTCCACCTTTCTCGTGGCAGTCTTTGCACCGCCTTTGACGGCGATTGCGCTGGAATTCGGCGCGGCGGAATATTTCTCGCTGATGGTCGTCGGCCTTGTCTCATCCATCGCGCTTGCCCATGGTTCCATCGTCAAGGCGCTGGCCATGGTCGTGCTTGGCCTGCTGCTTGGTCTGGTCGGTACGGATATCTACAGCGGCGCGCCGCGCTTCACTCTCGGCATCCGTGAATATGCCGATGGGCTGAATTTCGTTGCGGTGGCGGTGGGTGTATTCGGTATCGCCGAAATCCTGCGCAATCTCGAAAACGAGCGCACGCGCTCGGTGCTGATCGCCAAGGTCAGCAGCCTGATGCCGTCGAAGGAAGACTTCAAGGCCATGGTTGGCCCGGTGCTGCGCGGTACGGTCATCGGTTCGGCACTCGGCATCCTGCCGGGCGGCGGTGCAATTCTCGCTGCCTTCGCATCCTACACCGTCGAAAAACGCGTCTCCAAGCATCCTGAGGAGTTTGGACACGGTGCGGTCGCCGGTGTTGCCGGTCCGGAATCCGCCAATAATGCCGGTGCCCAGACCTCGTTCATCCCGCTTCTGACGCTCGGCATTCCCGCAAACCCGGTGATGGCGCTGATGATCGGTGCGATGATCATTCAGGGCATCGTGCCCGGCCCGAACGTTGCGACCGAGCAGCCGGCGCTGTTCTGGGGCATCATCGCCTCGATGTGGATTGGCAATCTGATGCTCGTCATCCTCAACCTGCCCCTGATCGGGCTTTGGGTGAAGCTGCTGACGGTGCCTTATTACGTGCTTTTCCCCATCATCATGGCCTTCTGCGCCATCGGGGTTTACAGCGTCAATTCCAACGTCTTCGATCTCTACGCCGTCGCCTTCTTCGGCTTCATTGGTTATGTGCTCGTGAAGCTGCGCTGCGAGCCGGCGCCGCTGCTGCTGGGCTTCGTGCTTGGGCCGCTGCTGGAGGAAAACCTGCGACGCGCCATGATCCTGTCACGTGGCGATCCGACGACCTTCTTCACCCGACCGATCAGCGCTACCCTGCTGTTTATTGCTCTGGCCGTGCTGATCATCGTCTTCCTGCCCAGCGTGAAGAAAAAGCGCGAAGAGGTTTTCGTAGAAGAAGACTGAGCAGGTCTCGAAATATTCGGAACGCCGGTGATGGAAATCTCGCCGGCGTTTCTGCGTTGATGGGATCGCTGTGAGGAATCCGGTTCACCGAAGCGGCATATGGTTGACTTGAAGCTTTTTAGGGCCAAGGAAGGGCGGGAAAGAGAGGTCGATATGACGTCGGAAACCGAAAAACGGATCATTGCGCTTGAGGAAACGATCGCGCATCAGGCCAAGACTATAGAGGAACTGTCCGACCAGCTGACGGAACAGTGGAAGGTGGTGGAACAGACCCGCGCCAAGCTCGACCGGTTGACGGAAAGGTTCCTGAGCCTTGAGGAGCAGTCGCTGGACGCACCCGCAATCACCCGGCCGCCGCATTATTGATGAGGGAGACCCGATGAGGAGCGATACAGCCGCACTTGCCGCCGAAATTGTGGATTTCTGGAAGAAGGCAGGACCGGACAAATGGTTCGACAAAGACGCCGCCTTCGACGATCACTTTCATGACCGTTTCCGCGATGCCCATTTTGCCGCTGCAAGGCGCGAATTGGATGGCTGGCTGGACGGTGCGGAAAGCAGCCTCGCGCTGATGCTTCTGCTGGATCAGTTCCCGCGTAACTGCTTTCGCGAGACAGCGCATATGTATGCGACCGATCCGCTGGCACGCATGTTCGCCAGCGAGGCCATCCGTCGCGGCCACGATCAGGCGGTGACCGAGGATTTGCGGGTCTTTTTCTATCTGCCCTTTTCCCATTCGGAAAGCATCGAGGATCAGGAGCGTGCCTGCACGCTCAACCGGCCGCTTGGCGGGCTTTATCTCCACCATGCCGAAGAGCATCGCGATATCGTCGCGCGTTTTGGCCGCTTTCCGCATCGCAACGACATATTGCTGCGGGAAACGACGCCGGAGGAACGGCAATATCTTGATGCGGGCGGTTTTACTGGCTGATACGAACGAAAAACGCCGCCAGTCCCGAAAGACGGCGGCGCTTTTTTTTGGTGGGTAACGGCCGCAGATCAGCCGTCGAAGAATTCCTTCATCCGGGCAAAGAAGCCGCTCGATTCCGGATTATTCTCTTGGGACGAGAGTTGCTCGAACTCCTGCAACAGCTCGCGCTGGCGCTTGCTGAGCTTCTGCGGTGTCTCGATCTGGATCTGGATGTAGAGATCGCCAGTCTGCGCCGAACGCAGCACCGGCATGCCCTTGCCCTTCAGGCGGAACTGCTTGCCTGGCTGGGTGCCTTCCGGAACCGTGACGCGAGACTTCGTGCCGTCGAGCGTCGTGACATCGAAGGTGCCGCCAAGAGCGGCCGTCGTCATGGATATCGGCACGGTGCAATAGAGATCGGCGCCGTCGCGCTGGAAGAACTCATGGGGACGCACGGACAGGAAGATGTAGAGATCGCCCGCCGGGCCGCCACGCATGCCGGCTTCGCCTTCGCCCTGCAGGCGAATGCGGGTGCCATCCTCGATACCCGAGGGAATGTTGACCGAAAGCGAACGCTCTTCCGTCACGCGGCCCTGGCCGTGGCACTTGCTGCACGGATCGGAAATCGTCTGTCCGCGCCCGTGGCAGGTGGGGCAGGTGCGTTCTACCGAGAAGAAGCCCTGGGCTGCGCGCACGCGGCCGGAACCCTGACAAGTGCCGCAGGTTTTGGGTTGCGTGCCGGGTTTTGCGCCGGAACCGGAACAGACATCGCAGGTTATCGAGGTTGGAACCCTGATCTGCGCCGTCTTGCCGGCAAAGGCTTCTTCCAGCGTGATTTCCATGTTGTAGCGAAGGTCGGCGCCGCGCTCGCGACCGCCGGAAGAGCGGCGTGCGCGTCCGCCGCCCATCATCTCGCCGAAGATGTCTTCGAAGATATCCGAGAAGCCGCCATTGGCGAAACCGCCGCCGCCCATACCACCGCCGCCCATGCCGCCATTTTCAAAGGCGGCGTGGCCAAAACGGTCATAGGCCGCGCGTTTTTGCGGGTCCTTCAGCGTTTCATAGGCTTCGTTGATTTCCTTGAACTTCCGTTCGGAATCAGCATCATCCGGGTTCTTGTCCGGATGGTATTTCATCGCGAGTTTGCGGAAGGCGCTTTTCAGCTCTTTTTCGTCCGCGGTCTTGCTGACGCCGAGTGTTTCGTAAAAGTCTGCTTTCGCCATTAAGATAACAAGCCTCGCAAATGGATTTCCGGCTGCACTTCGGCAGCCGGATGTCTTGCATGTATCGACAGGAGACGGGAAGTCACGCGATTATGCGGACTTCTTGTCGTCCTTGATTTCCTCATAGTCGGCGTCGACGACGTCGTCCTTGCCGCCTTCTCCGTTAGCGCCTGCTTCAGCCTGCTGCGCTTCGTAGATGGCCTGACCGAGCTTCATGGAAACTTCCATGAGGGTCTGGGTCTTTGCCTGAATGTCGTCGGCATCCGGCTCGGAAGCCTCAACGGCCGTCTTCAGGCTGGCAATGGCGTCTTCGATGGCCTTGCGGTCGGTTTCGGAAACCTTGTCGCCATATTCCTTCACCGATTTCTCGGTGGAGTGAACGAGGCTTTCGGCCTGGTTCTTGGCTTCGACACCCGCACGACGCTTCTTGTCGGCTTCGGCATTGGCTTCAGCGTCCTTGACCATCTTCTCGATGTCGGCGTCGGAAAGACCACCGGAAGCCTGGATACGGATCTGCTGTTCCTTGCCGGTGCCCTTGTCTTTCGCCGAAACCTGCACGATGCCGTTGGCGTCGATATCGAAGGTCACTTCGATCTGCGGAACGCCGCGGGGTGCCGGCGGCAGGCCGACGAGGTCGAACTGGCCGAGCAGCTTGTTATCCTGTGCCATTTCGCGCTCGCCCTGCGAGACACGGATCGTCACGGCCGACTGGCTGTCTTCGGCGGTCGAGAAGGTCTGGCTCTTCTTCGTCGGGATCGTCGTGTTGCGATCGATCAGACGAGTGAAGACGCCACCCAGCGTTTCGATGCCGAGCGACAGCGGCGTCACGTCGAGAAGCAGAACGTCCTTGACGTCACCCTGCAGAACGCCGGCCTGAATGGCGGCGCCCATGGCAACCACTTCATCAGGGTTCACGCCCTTGTGCGGCTCCTTGCCGAACAGCTGCTTGACGACTTCCTGTACCTTCGGCATGCGGCTCATGCCACCAACGAGAACGACTTCATCGATCTCGGCAGCGGTAACGCCGGCATCCTTGAGGGCAGCCTTGCAAGGGGCGACGGTGCGCTGCACCAGATCGTCCACCAGGCTTTCGAACTTGGCGCGGGTCAGCTTCAGCGTCAGGTGCTTCGGACCGGAAGCATCAGCCGTGATGAACGGCAGGTTGATTTCGGTCTGCTGCGAGGACGAAAGTTCGATCTTGGCCTTTTCGGCAGCTTCCTTGAGGCGCTGCAGAGCGAGCTTGTCGTTCTTCAGGTCGATGCCCTGATCCTTCTTGAACTCGCCGGCCAGATATTCGACCAGACGCATGTCGAAGTCTTCACCGCCGAGGAAGGTATCGCCGTTGGTGGACTTCACTTCGAAAACGCCGTCGCCGATTTCCAGAACGGAAATATCGAAGGTGCCGCCGCCAAGGTCGTAAACGGCGATGGTCTTGCCGTCCTTCTTGTCGAGGCCGTAAGCGAGGGCTGCCGCGGTCGGCTCGTTGATGATGCGCAGGACGTCCAGACCGGCGATGCGGCCGGCATCCTTGGTTGCCTGGCGCTGGGCGTCGTTGAAGTATGCCGGAACGGTGATGACGGCCTTCTCGACCTTTTCGCCGAGATAGGATTCAGCCGTTTCCTTCATCTTCTGAAGGATCATCGCGGAAATCTGCGAAGGGGAATAGTTCTTGTCCTGAGCCTTCACCCATGCGTCGCCATTGTCGCCCTTGACGATTTCAAAGGGAACGAGAGCCTTGTCCTTTTCGACGGTCGGGTCTTCATAACGGCGACCGATGAGGCGCTTGACCGCAAACAGAGTGTTGGTCGGGTTGGTGACCGCCTGGCGCTTAGCCGGCTGGCCGACAAGGCGTTCGCCATCGTCGGAAAATGCCACCATGGATGGCGTAGTGCGCGCGCCTTCCGCGTTTTCAATAACTTTCGTGTCCTTGCCGTCCATCACTGCAACGCAGGAATTGGTTGTGCCAAGGTCGATACCGATTACTTTTGCCATGCTCTTCTCTCCTTGAAGCGAGCTGTCGGAACCCCGTGAGGCATTCCATGGACAACTCCTTGACTTGGATTTGCAGTATTCGCTGCTGTTATGCGGCGTATATAAGGAGCGATTTTTCCTGCTGCAAGGCGCAAGAGAGGGTGAAGCGCTGCAAAAAAGCGGATGAAACCCCTGTCAGTGCAGAAGCATAGCCATCAAGGCATGCAGAAGGGCAAAAACGTGACTTTGACTGCCACGGTCATGGCGATGCGGAGGCGCGTTTATAAAGTCATTGAGGTGAGGTGAAATGGCGGACAGGGTGGGATTCGAACCCACGGTACGCTTTCACGCACACACGCGTTCCAGGCGTGCGCCTTAAACCACTCGGCCACCTGTCCTTTTTTCAAATCTGCATGTTTTGAGGAATGCAAATCACTGGAACGGCGCGATATATACCGATGAATTCGCTGGGATCAACACGAATCTGACAGTTTTTTGAATTGTCGGCAATTTCCTGCCTTCCGATGCGATTGCAAACCGGTTTTCCCGCCTTTATCGATGCAATATATCTTTCAAAACATGGCTGTCGAAACGACGGGCCGCAACCGAGGTATCCTGATGAAAGCTTTTTTGCGGTTTTTGAGCTTTCTTCTTCTCATTGCAGCTGTTTTTCTTGGCGTACTCGATTCGATCCGCTCGGTTTCCACATCCTCGGTCAATATCACCGGCATCCTGTCCGTCTGGGACTATCTTCTTCCTGCCTCGCGCACCATGGTGGAAACGGCCTTGGCTCACTATATTCACCCTGAAGCGTGGCGCTTCATTGAAAATGCCCTGTCGGGACTGCCGGCATTTGCTTTTTTCCTCGCGCTATCCCTGCTTTGCTGGATGGCCGGTTACAGGAAGCGCAAAGTGATGAGGCGTTCGTCAGTCTGAATTTATCAACTGACAGCGCGCGCGCCCCGCAGATGTGAACCCTGAGAAGCGGCATAATCGGCCGCACGGAGGACCGAATGTTCCTGTTCGATACGCTTTCAAAAAAGACGACGATGCCGACCGAAGAGACGGCTTTGCCCGGCCGTGAAGAGGCGCTTGCCGTGCCCGAGACCCATTTCGTCAATGGCCGGCCCTTGAAGGGGCCTTATCCCGATGGTTTGGAAATCATCTATCTGGGTATGGGTTGCTTCTGGGGTGCGGAGCGCCTGTTCTGGCAGACACCGGGTGTGTGGGTGACGGCGGTGGGTTATGCCGGCGGTTTTACCCGCAATCCCACCTATCAGGAGACGACGACGGGCCAGACGGGCCACGCCGAAGTGGTCAAGGTCGTCTACGATCCGGCCGTCATCTTGCTGTCAGGCCTGCTTAAGATATTCTTCGAGGAGCATGATCCGACGCAAGGGATGAGGCAGGGCAACGACGTCGGCACGACCTATCGTTCCGCCATCTATGCCAATACCGAAGGCCAGTTGCAGCAGGCGCAGAAGGCGCACGACGCTTTTCAGCAGGCTTTGGACGAGGCGGGGCATGGCCGCGCCATCACCACCGAAATTGGACCGCTTGAAACATTTTATTACGCGGAAGACTATCACCAGCAATATCTTGCCAAGAATCCGGGCGGCTACTGCGGGCTCAGGGGAACCGGCGTAAGCTGCAATATCGACTAGATTTTTTGCACGTTGCCCAGGTGGAAAGACCAAAAAAACGCCAGAATAAAGTTTTTCCACCGGGTCAAAAAAACCGGATGAATTTTTCATTGAGCCATGCAAGGATATGAGCCAAGCACAGCCGGGATAACGGCTGGCGGTTCCGCAGACATTCCCGGTCAACGGGTTTGCGGGAGGACCCTTAAAATATCAATTGCAACAACAGGGCTGCACAATGAAAAAATCCCTTCTGACGCTTTTTGCGCTCGCCGCCATGTCGGCTTCCGCGCTTGCTGCCGATATCAAGCCGGCATTGGTTTATGGTACGGGCGGCAAGTTCGACAAGTCGTTCAACGAAGCCGCCGCGGCTGGCGCTGAGAAGTTCAAGGCAGAAACGGGCATCGAGTTCCGCGATTTTGAACCGACCAGCGATACGCAGGGCGAGCAGGCTATCCGCAACTTCGCCAGCAAGGGCTTTAACCCGGTTGTTGCCGTGTCCTTCGCCTGGACGTCGGCCATGGAAAAGGTTGCAGCCGAATTCCCTGACACCAAGTTCGTCATCGTCGATTCCGTCGTCGAACTGCCGAATGTCCGCTCGGTCGTCTACAAGGAGCACGAAGGCTCTTATCTCGTCGGTCTTCTGGCAGGCATGGCCTCCAAGACCGGTAAGGTCGGCTTCATCGGCGGCATGGATATTCCGCTTATCCGTAAATTCGCCTGTGGTTATGCGCAGGGCGCCAAGGCTGCCAACGACAAGATCGAAGTCTTCCAGAACATGACCGGCACCACGGGTGCGGCTTGGAATGATCCGGTGCGCGGTGGCGAACTGACCAAGAACCAGATCGACCAGGGCGCTGACGTGATCTACGCGGCAGCCGGTGCGACCGGTATCGGCGTGTTGCAGACCGCTGCCGACAACAAGAAATTCTCGATCGGCGTCGATTCCAACCAGAACCACCTGCACCCCGGCTCGGTTCTGACCTCGATGGTCAAGCGCGTCGATCTGGCTGTCTACAACGCCTACAAGGATGCCAAGGACGACAAGTTCACCCCCGGCATCGTTGCTCTCGGCGTCAAGGAAGACGGCGTTGCCTATGCTCTCGATGACAACAACAAGGCCCTGATCACGCCGGAAATGACCGCCGCCGTGGACAAGGCGAAGGCCGACATCATTGCCGGCACCATCAAGGTTCATGACTATATGGCGGACAATTCCTGCCCGAAATGATATGATATGTGTCTGGGGCGCATGGTGATTTTTCACCTTGCGCCCTTTTCATATCCAGCCTTCGGAGAGGTTTCGGTTTGAGTATGGACCCAGCAATCGAACTCGTGGGCATCGATAAAAAATTCGGTGCCGTTCACGCCAATAAGAATATCAACCTGACCGTTGCCAAGGGTACGATCCACGGCATCATCGGGGAAAACGGTGCCGGAAAATCGACCCTGATGTCGATCCTCTACGGTTTTTACCAGGCTGATGCCGGTGAAATCCGGGTAAACGGCGCGCCGGTATCGATCCGCGACAGCCAGGCTGCGATCAGTGCTGGCATCGGCATGGTCCATCAGCATTTCATGCTGGTGGAAAATTTCACCGTGCTGGAAAACGTCATGCTGGGCGCGGAAGGCGGCGCATCGCTTGCCAAGGGCAGGGCGGCTGCGCGCAAGGAGTTGAAGCGCCTTGAAGACGACTACGGGCTGGAAGTCGATCCGGATGCTGTGATCGAGGAACTGCCGGTCGGCCTGCAACAGCGCGTCGAAATCCTGAAAGCCATGTATCGTGGCGCCGAAATCCTGATCCTCGATGAGCCGACCGGCGTTCTCACGCCTGCGGAAGCCGATCATCTTTTCAAGATCCTCGGTGTCCTGCGTGAGCAGGGCAAAACCGTCATCCTCATCACCCACAAGCTGCGCGAGATCATGGCGATCACGGATTCCGTCTCCGTCATGCGCCGCGGCGAAATGGTGGCGACCCGCAAAACCTCCGAAACCAGCGTTGAGGAACTGGCCGAACTGATGGTCGGCCGTCGCGTGCTGCTACGGGTGGAAAAAGGCGAGACGACGCCGGGCGAGGTTCTCCTTTCCATCCGTAATCTGACCGTCAAGGACAGCCGCGGCGTCACCATGGTCGACGATGTCTCGCTGGATGTCCGCGCCGGTGAAATCGTCGGCATCGCCGGTGTGGCCGGCAATGGCCAGTCTGAGCTCCTCGAAGCGATCGCAGGCATCCGCAAGCCTTACTCGGGCGAGATATGGGTGGCCGGGCAGAAGGTTGATCGGCCCGATCCGTCCATTCTGCGCGAACTCGGTCTCGCACATATTCCGGAAGACCGGCACCATATGGGGCTGGTGCTGAAATTCGAGGAATATGAAAATTCCATCCTCGGCTATCACCATGACGAGCGATACGGCAAAGGCCCTTTCCTCAACCCCGAGGCCATCCGCAAGGATGCGGTCGAAAAGATCGAGAAATACGATATTCGCCCGCCGAACCCGCAGCTGAAGACCGCCAATTTTTCCGGCGGCAACCAGCAGAAGATCGTCGTTGCCCGCGAAATCGAGCGTGACCCCAAGATGCTGATCATCGGCCAGCCGACCCGCGGTGTGGATATCGGCGCCATCGAATTCATCCATCGCCGCATCATCGAAATGCGCGATGCCGGCAAGGCGATCTTGCTGGTTTCGGTCGAACTCGATGAAATCCGTTCCCTTTCGGACCGGATCATGGTCATGTTCGCCGGGCGTGTCGTTGGAGAAAAAACGGCGGAAGCCGAAGAACAGACGCTGGGCCTGATGATGGCCGGCATCGCCGCATGAGGCATGAATGAGCACCGCTTCCGTACCCCTGCCAAACTGGATCACCTACGGCCTCCTGCCGTTTTTAAATGTAGTTACCGCATTTCTGATTTCCGGCCTCGTCGTCTGGTCGATCGGTGAAAATCCGCTCGCGGCGCTTCGCCTGCTCATCGAAGGTGCGTTAGGTCGTGGCGATGCCATCGGCTTCACGCTGTTTTATACGACGAGTTTCATCTTCACCGGCCTCTCTGTGGCGGTCGCCTTCCATGCCGGTCTGTTCAACATCGGTTCTGAAGGCCAGGCCTATATTGGCGGACTGGGCGCGGCGCTGGTGGCGCTGGCGCTCGACCGTTATGTGCCGTGGTATGTGACGATGCCCTTCGCCATCATCGGCGCTGCGGTTTTCGGCGCGGCCTGGGCGTTTATTCCGGCATGGCTGCAGGCAAAACGCGGTAGCCACGTCGTCATAACCACCATCATGTTCAACTTCATCGCTGCGGCGTTGATGGTCTATCTGCTGGTGAACGTGCTGATCGTGCCGGGCAAGATGGCGCCGGAAACGCGCACCTTTCTGCCAGGTGGGCAATTGCCGAAGCTCGACTGGCTGATGGCGCTGTTCGGCCTGAAGCTCGGGCCGGCGCCGTTCAACGTCTCCTTCATCATCGCACTGGTTATGTGTTTTCTCGTCTGGGTGCTGATCTGGCGCACCAAGCTCGGTTATGAGATGCGCACGCTCGGCGTCAGCCCCTCGGCCGCCGTCTATGCCGGCATTCCCTATGCGCGCACCGTCATCATCGCCATGCTCATTTCCGGCGGTCTGGCAGGTATGATGGCGCTGAACCCGGTCATGGGCGCGTCCGCCCGTTTGCAGGTGGAATTTGTCGGCGGTGCGGGTTTCGTCGGCATCGCCGTGTCGCTGATGGGGCGAAGCCACCCGCTCGGCATCCTGTTTTCGGCGCTGCTGTTCGGCATTCTCTATCAGGGTGGTGCAGACCTCTCTTTCGAGATGCCGAATATTACCCGTGAGATGATCGTCGTCATCCAGGGTCTGGTTATCCTGTTTGCCGGCGCGCTCGAATATATGTACCGGCCGGCGATCGTCCGCATCTACCAGCGCTTGGCAAAGGGGTGAGCTGATATGGATTTCTTCGATATGCTGGTCAGCATTCTCGGCTCGACCGTCCGTCTCACCATCCCGCTTCTGTTCACGGCGCTTGCCGGGCTGTTTTCCGAACGCGCGGGTGTGTTCGATATCGGCCTTGAAGGCAAGATGCTGGCGGCAGCCTTTGCTTCGGCTTGTGTCGCCTATCTCACCGCAAATCCCTGGGCCGGCCTGCTTGCGGGCATTGCCGTCTCCATCTTGTTTTCGCTGATCCACGGCTTTGCCGTCATCACAAATCGCGGCAACCAGATCGTGTCGGGCGTGGCGCTCAACTTCATTGCCGCCGGTCTGACGGTGGTTCTGGGGCAGGCGTGGTTCGGGCAGGGCGGGCGCACGCCGCAATTGCCGGGTGAAGGCCGTTTCGCACCGATCATCCTGCCCGGTGCGGATGCGATGCGCGAAGTGCCTTTCATCGGCCCGCTCTACGCCAATGTCATTTCCGGCAACAATATCCTGACCTATCTCGCCTTTCTGGCGGTGCCGCTGTCCTGGTGGGTGCTTTACCGCACCCGTTTCGGCCTTCGCCTGCGCGCGGTGGGTGAAAATCCGGGCGCGGTCGATACGGCGGGCATTTCGGTGACATGGATGCGTTACCGCGCCGTCATCGTTGCCGGCTTCCTCTGCGGTTTTTCGGGCGCCTATCTCGCCGTTGCGCAATCGGCGGCCTTCATCGCCAACATGTCGGCCGGTAAGGGCTATATCGCACTCGCCGCGCTGATCTTCGCGAAATGGAAGCCGGTGCCGGTCATGTTCGCATGCCTGCTCTTCGGTTTCCTGGATGCTTTCGCCAACTTCATGCAGGGCAAATCCGTGCCGGGTATCGGTGAAGTGCCGGTGCAGATTTTCCAGGCCATGCCCTATATTCTGACCTGCATCCTGCTTGCCGGTTTCATCGGCGTCGCCAAGCCCCCCAAGGCCGGTGGCGTTGCCTATGCGAAGGAGCGTTAAATCCATGTCCCGTGAACCAATGTCCCATCAGTTGTTCGAGGCAGCGGTGGAGGCCATGGCCTTTGCCCATGCGCCCTATTCGAAATTCCCTGTCGGTGCGGCAATCCGCGCTGAAGACGGTAAGATCTAC
The DNA here is from genome assembly GCF_053522705.1 of Agrobacterium sp. 16-2014-1-2a. Lineage (NCBI taxonomy): Bacteria > Pseudomonadati > Pseudomonadota > Alphaproteobacteria > Hyphomicrobiales > Rhizobiaceae > Agrobacterium > Agrobacterium sp. 16-2014-1-2a. The sequence continues at coordinate 1,706,892 of NZ_JBNWBX010000001.1, read as the reverse complement.
AAGGGCGCCAATATCGAGAACCTCTCCTTCCCTCAAGGCTGGTGCGCCGAGCCTTCGGCCATCAGCGCCATGATCATGGGTGGAGCAAAGAAGATAAGCGAGATCGCCGTCATCGCGGAAAAGCTTGCTCTTTGCCCGCCCTGCGGCGGCTGCCGGCAGAAGATCGCCGAATTCGCCTCGCCAGACACCAAGGTCTATCTCTGTGACGAAACCGGTGTTCAGAAGGTCATGACCATGGATGAACTTTTGCCCTTCAGCTTCAAGACCGAGCTGCCCTGATGCCGGATACGCTGATCGATATTCTGGTGGAGCGTCTGAATGGCCTGATGCCGCGCATCGCCATCGTGCTGGGCTCAGGCCTGGGGTCGCTGGTGGACGAGGTCAGCGATGCGATCCGCGTGCCCTACGCCGAACTTCCCGGTTTCCCTGCAAGCGGCGTTTCCGGCCATGCGGGCGAGTTGGTGGCCGGATATCTCGGTGGCGAGCCGGTGATGATGCTGTCCGGCCGGGTGCACTATTACGAAAAAGGCGATCCGGCCGCCATGCGCGCGGTCATTGAGGCGCTCGCCGGTCTTGGCGTGCAGTCGCTCGTCCTCACCAATTCTGCAGGCTCGGTCAGGCAGGACATACCGCCCGGCTCGGTCATGCAGATCACCGATCATATCAATTATTCCGGCATGAACCCGCTGATTGGCGAAGAGAGCGACAACCGCTTCGTCGGCATGACCACGGCTTATGATCCTGACCTGATGCTCGCCATGCGTAATGCCGCGATCCGCGCGACGGTGCCCTTGTTCGGCGGCGTCTATATGTGGTTTTCCGGCCCGAGTTTCGAAACGCCGGCGGAAATCCGCATGGCGCGGCTGCTGGGTGCGGATGCCGTCGGCATGTCCACGGTGCCGGAAGTCATCCTCGCCCGCTTTTTCGGGATGCGCGTTGCCGCCGCATCGGTTATTACCAATTACGGTGCCGGCATGACTGGCGCTGAACTGAGCCATGAGGAAACCAAGGACATGGCTCCGGTAGGCGGCAAGAGGCTTGCCGCCATCTTGAAAGAAATGATCGCAGGAGGAGCGTGACCATGGAACTCCAGCGTCCGCGCGAAGCGGCTGCCCTGACACTATCCTTGCTGGACCTGACCAACCTCAAGGAAGACTGCACGCCCGAGCAGATTGCTGCTTTGTGCCAGAGGGCTCATACCGAATACGGCAATACCGCCGCGATCTGCATCTGGCCGCGTTTCGTCGCCCAGGCGCGTGCCGCTTTCGGAAAAGACCATGCGATCCGTATCGCCACGGTCGTCAATTTTCCTTCGGGCGATCTGGATGTTGCGACCGTGGTGGCGGAGACCGAGGCGGCTATCCGCGACGGTGCCGACGAAATCGATCTGGTCATCCCCTATCGTAAGTTCATAGCAGGCGATGAAACGGCTGTTTCCGAGATGGTGGCTGCCGTACGCAAGGTCTGCGTCGCACCCGTTCTTCTCAAGGTCATTCTCGAAACCGGCGAGCTGAAGGACAAGGCTCTCATTCGTCGTGCTTCCGAACTCGCCATTGCCGAAGGGGCTGATTTCATCAAGACCTCAACAGGTAAGGTCGCCATCAACGCCACGCTGGAAGCCGCCGATATCATGTTGCAGGCGATCCGCGACAGCAGGCAGAAGGTGGGCTTCAAGCCTGCCGGCGGTGTCGGGACGGTGGAAGACGCCACGCTTTATCTGCGGCTGGCGGAAACAATCATGGCGCCCGACTGGGCCATGCCGTCCACGTTCCGCTTCGGCGCTTCCGGCGTTCTCGATGATGTCCTGAACGTGCTGGCCGGTGGCGAACCGGCCAAGGCCGCCAGCGGGTATTGAGCTTGATCCCGCAGGAAATCATCCGCCGCAAACGTGATGGCCTGTCTCTTGCGCCGCAGGAGATTGCCGCTTTCATCGAGGCGCTGTCCAAGGACGGCATATCGGAAGGCCAGGCCGCTGCCTTTGCCATGGCGGTGTTTTTCCGGGGTATGAACCGCGACGAGATGGTGGCGCTGACACTCGCCATGCGCGACAGCGGTGATGTCCTGTCCTGGAACGATATTGGCAGGCCGGTGGCGGACAAGCACTCGACCGGCGGCGTCGGCGACAACGTCTCCCTGATGCTCGCCCCGATCGTTGCCGCCTGCGGTCTTGCGGTGCCGATGATTTCCGGCAGGGGTCTTGGCCATACCGGCGGCACGCTCGACAAGCTGGAAGCGATCCCCGGTTACGATGTGATGCCGGACGAAGCCCTGTTCCGCCGGACGGTCAAGACGGTCGGCTGTGCTATCATCGGCCAGACGGGCGATCTCGCCCCCGCAGACAAGCGCCTCTATGCTATCAGGGACGTGACCGCGACGGTGGATTCCATCCCGTTGATCACCGCCTCCATTCTGTCTAAGAAGCTTGCGGCCGGGCTTCAGACGCTGGTTCTGGATGTGAAGGTCGGCAACGGCGCTTTCATGCAGAGTGTGGAGGATGCCCGTAATCTCGCCGTCGCGCTGGTCGATGTGGCAAATGGCGCAGGCCTGCCGACGACGGCTCTTATAACCGACATGAACCAGCCGCTTGGCGATGCCGCAGGCAATGCGGTCGAAATCGTCAATTGCCTGGACTTTCTGGCTGGCCGCAAGGCGGGAACACGTCTCGAAAAGGTGGTTCTTGCCTTTGCTGCGGAAATGCTGGTGCAAGCGGGCAGCGCGGCCACTCTGGATGAAGGCGAGGCGCTGGCTGAGGCCGCCCTTTCCTCCGGTCGTGCCATGGAAGTCTTTGCGAAAATGGTCGCAGCACTTGGCGGGCCTGCGGACTTTGTCGATCATCCATCGCGTTACCTGCCATCGGCGCCGGTTATTCTCCCGGTTTCGGCTGAGCGCAGCGGCTGGCTGGCATCCTGTGCGACGCGCGATCTCGGCATGGTCGTTGTCGAGCTTGGCGGCGGCAGAAGAATGCCGTCAGACAAGATCGATCCTTCGGTCGGGATCTCCGATATCCTGCCGCTCGGCACAAAAGTGGAAAAAGGCGAACCAATCGCCTGCGTCCATGCGGCCTCTAAGCAAGAAGCGGAACTTGCCGTCAAAAGGATTACGGCCTGCTATGGGGTTGCTGACACTGCGATGGAAACCAGCACTGTGGTCCTCGAGCGAATTACCTGACCAGCCTCATTTCGCCACCCGATACCTTGAATGACGATAGTTGTTTCAGGAAGCTCATGCCAACAAGCATGTTGCTCAACGCATTATCTTTCAGCACCATGGCGTCGACATTCTGAACGCGGATCGTGCCGATTTCCACCCGGTCGAGCTTCAGATAGGCCGCCATGGTCTGGCCGTTGGCGGTTGAGATCGGATATTTGAAATCGAGGCTGTTGACGCCGAAACCGAGCCGCCGGGCGATCGTCTCATTGATGGCAACCATGGAGGCGCCGGTATCGACAAGCCCGTCGAAAGATTTGCCGTTGATACGGAAGGCGGCGTTGAAGTGGCCGCGTGCGTCCGCTTTCAGATTGACGCCACCAAGCGAAACGGGTTCCGGTTTGACGGCTTCCGATTTGACTTCGGCTTTTTCCACCTTGGCTTCCGGGCGCGGCTGAAATTTTTCCACCAGCGCCGGAATCTGCGTGGCGCTGACCGAAAGACCGATAAGCAGAAAAATCGTACGCGCCAGCAAGTCGTCGCTCCTGAGAAAGCAGGGTTATCCCTATGCAGAATAGACGCAAAACATGCTGAAATCTTAAAAGAAAAAAGCCATTCGCCGCTTGTTGGTCGGCGAATGGCTCAAACGGTTAAGCGATGATGAACGGTGTTACTTCGTGCCGTACATGCGGTCGCCGGCATCGCCGAGGCCGGGAACGATATAACCCTTTTCATTCAGCTGCTTGTCGATTGCGGCAGTATAGATCGGCACATCGGGATGCGCTTCACGGAAATTCTTGATGCCTTCGGGTGCAGCCAGCAGACACAGGAAGCGGATGTTCTTCGCGCCCCGCTCCTTCAGCTTTTCAACCGCAGCGATGGAGGAATTGCCGGTCGCCAGCATTGGATCGACGACGATGATAAGGCGGGCATCGAGGCTTTCGGGAGCCTTGAAGTAATATTCGACCGCCTCCAGCGTATCGTGATCGCGATACACACCGATATGCGCAACACGCGCCGAAGGCACGAGTTCGAGCATGCCTTCCAGAAGGCCGTTGCCGGCACGCAGGATGGAGGCGAAAACCAGCTTCTTGCCCTCCAGCACCGGAGCCTCGATGGTTTCGAGCGGCGTATCGATGGTTTCCATCGTCATTTCAAGGTCGCGCGTCACTTCATAGCAGAGCAGCGTCGAGATTTCCCTGAGCAGGCGGCGGAAGCCGGCTGTCGAGGTTTCCTTCTTGCGCATGATGGTAAGTTTGTGCCGCACCAGCGGATGTTCGATGACTGTGACGCCGTCCATGAAACTGGCCTTCCTTTTTTATCCTGTGCCCCTGTAATTCACCGAAAGCAGGCTTTTCGCAAGCCTTCTTCGCGGTTTTACCCCGCCAACCGATGCCTAGTGGCTATCGAGTTTCGCAAGCAGCCGGGCGCGTGTGACTTCATCCACAAAGGCGCTTTCCAGTGCGGTTCGGGTCATGCGGTTAATCTCGGCATCGCTGAAACCGAAGGCATCCGCAGCCAGCGCATATTCCCGGGCAAGCGAGGTAAAGAAGAATGGCGGATCGTCGGAACTGATGCAGACGCGCACCCCGGCATCGCGCAACGCCCTCAGCGGATGGCTGCCGAAATCGGGATAAACGTTGAGCGCGATATTTGATCCTGGGCAGACCTCAAGCACTGTTCCCGCCTCAACCAGCCGATCGACGAGAGCCGCGTCTTCGATGGCGCGCACGCCATGGCCGATGCGCGACGGCTTTACGAGGTCGAGCGCATCGACGACGCTTTCCGGTCCGCAGACCTCACCCGCATGGATGGTCAGCCCAAGTCCGGCATCGCGGGCAATGTCGAAGGCGCGTGCGTAATCGGCGACGCGGCCCATGCGCTCCTCGCCCGCCATGTTGAAACCGGTCACCAGCGGGTGTTTCGTCCGTGCCGCATATTCAGCCGCCGCGATGACCCGTTCAGGACCGAAATGCCGCTCGCCGGTCACGATGATGCGGGTTTCGATACCGGTCTTTTCTTTCGCGATCCGGATGCCCTCGGCGATACCGGAGAGATAGGCGTCAGCGCCGAGCCCGATGCGGTCGCCATGATCGGGCGAGATGATGAGCTCGCTATAGATCGTATTGGCCTCGGCAAGTTCGGTCAGATAGGTTTGCGTCAGAACCGCATAGTCCTCATCGGTCTTGAACACCTGCGCCACCGCATCGTAGCACTGGATGAATTGCGCAAAATCCGACCAGACGTACTGGCCGTCGCGCAGAAAGCTACTGGTTTCTATGCCGTATTTCTCAGCCTGTTTTGCGACGAGGGCAGGGGGTGCCGCACCTTCCAGGTGGCAGTGAATTTCCGCTTTCAGCAAATGCGATGTCAAATGAAGCTCCTGCCGTGCGAACCGGCCTCGATTCCTAGATGGTGGGCGATGCTTTCGCCGATGTCGGCGTAGCTTGAACGAATGCCGACATCGCGGGAGCGGATGCCCGGCCCGAATGCCATGATCGGGACTCTTTCCCGTGTATGGTCCGTGCCCCGCCATGTGGGATCGCAACCATGGTCAGCGGTAAGAATGGCGATGTCGCCCGGCGCCATTTTGCGATGGATTTCCGGAATGCGCGCATCGAAGGCTTCAAGCGCCGCCGCATAACCGGCAACATCGCGGCGATGGCCGTAGAGCATGTCGAAATCCACGAAATTGGTGAAGACAAGATCGCCGTTTTCGGCTTCGTCAATAGCGTGCAGCGTTGCATCCATCAGGGCGCTGTTGCCATTTGCCTTGATGACGCGCGAGACACCCTTGTGGGCATAGATATCGCCGATCTTGCCGATCGCGTGCACTTTCCTGCCAGCCTCCACAAGGCGGTCGAGCAATGTCTGTTCGGGCGGCGGAACGGAGAAATCGCGGCGGTTGCCGGTGCGTTCGAAGGTTGCTACCGTCTCGCCGATGAAGGGACGGGCAATGACACGGCCGATATTCAGCGGATCGAGCAGCTTGCGCACCGTCTCGCAGAGCGTGACGAGCCGCTGCAATCCGAAATGGGTCTCATGCGCGGCGATCTGGAACACGGAATCGGATGAGGTGTAGCAGATCGGCTTGCCGCTCCTGATATGCTCTTCGCCAAACGTCGCGATGATCTCGGTGCCGGAAGCGTGGCAATTGCCGAGAATGCCTGGAATATCCGCTTGCGTGCAGATGGCTTCCACCAGTTCGGGAGAAAAGGCGTCGCCTTCTGTCGGGAAGTAGCCCCAGTCGAAGGTGACGGGCGTGCCCGCGATCTCCCAATGGCCTGAGGGCGTATCCTTGCCCTTCGATATTTCGCTGGCAGAGCCATGCAGGCCGAAAATACGCTCCGGCGGCTCCATGCCGGCGGGAATGTCGCCGCTTGCTTGTCGTGCAATCTCCAGAAGACCAAGCGAAGACATGTTGGGCAGCTTCAGCGGACCCGCCCGAAGGCCCGGCCTGTCGGCAGCACCTGCCGCGCAGAATTCGGCGATATGACCGAGCGTATTGGCGCCGAGGTCGCCATAATGCTCCGCGTCAGGCGCACCGCCGACACCGAAGGAATCCAGAACGAGAAGAAATGCTCTTGCCATAACTCACCGAAACGAAAATGCGCCGACGGGCAATGTCAGGCCGAACTGTCGTTATAGATCAGCAAAACGTGAAGAAGGAAGTGATTTTATGAACCATCCGGTAAAACCGGCTGTTCAATCCTCTTCCCGTTTCGATTTCGGTGCGTTGAGATTGCGCAGCACATACCATCCAGCGGCAATTACCATGGCCGCCAGAATGTACCATGTGATGGCGTAGGACAGGTGGTTGTTGGGGAAGGTGAGCATGGTCTTGCCGCCGACCGGTAGGCCACCCGGATTGGGCGTCGCATCGGCATCGACATAAAAGGGCGCCACGCCGGAAAGGCCGGATGCCTGCGATATCTGCGGGATATTGCGGGAGTACCAGCGCCGATTTGCCGGATCGTTGGTTCGAAGGAAAAGCCCGCCGGTTTCTGGCGCGCGCATCAGCCCGACGATCTCGACCTGCCCGGTTGGTTCCCCTTCGCGGCGCGAGGATGGATCGCGTTTGTCGGAAGGCACGAAGCCACGATTGACGATGATATTCGATCCGTCATCGCGTCTCAGCGGCGTCATCACCCAGTAGCCGGGCCCGAGATCACTGACCGTATAGACCTGGACCTCCTTGTCGTTGAGGAAGGTGCCTGACAGTTTCACGCGGCGATATTCATACTCTGCGGGATCGGCAAGGGCCGGCCATTCGCTGGCTGCCGGTGCATCCACAGGTGCGGCATGGGCGCGAGCTTCGACGCGTTCGATGAGATCGAGCTTCCAGAAGAGGCGTTGAACCTGCCATGTTCCAAGCGCCAGCAGGAAGCCTGTCAGTACAATAGTCAGAAGCAGGACGACGATTGCTGCGGGGCGGATGCGTCGCGTGTGCGGGGCGGTTGTCGACGGATCGGTCATGGTTTCACAGTCCTTGCAAGGCCATGCGGTTTGCTGCGGCAACACTGTCGGCTGTCGGCATCCGGGTCTTCCAGCAAATAACCCCATAAATCGCGCCGACGATTCATGGGGTTATGCGCTGCGGGGGTCGTGTGCTGGCGCAGAAAGCGGCCCGCCGGAAATCCGGCAGGCCGTTGATCTATGGCTGCTCAGGGCAGGTTTTTCACATCCTCGATGTGCAGCGGCATCATGTTCTTGTTCATGTTGTACATGACCCAGAGTGAGCCGGAGAGCGTGATCAGCAGCACCACGACGGTGAAGATCAGCGCCATGAAGGTCCAGCCGCCTTCGGATTTGGTGTCCATGTGCAGGAAGTAGATCATGTGCACGAAGATCTGGATGACGCCGAGACCCATGATCGCGATGACCAGCAGCGTCTTGTTTTCAAGAACGTCGCCCATGACCAGCCAGAACGGGATCGCCGTCAGGATGACCGACAGGACGAAGCCGATCATATAGCTTTTGAACGTGCCGTGGCTGGCGCCATCATGGTGATGATGGTCGTCGCCATGCGCGTCGTGGTGTGCGTGTGCTTCGGAACTCATCAAAGAACTCCCATGAGATAAACGAAGGAGAAGACGCCGATCCAGATGACGTCAAGGAAGTGCCAGAACATCGACAGGCACATCAGGCGACGCTTGTTTGCGGCGATCAGACCATGCTTTGCGACCTGGAACATCAGTGTGACGAGCCAGATTACGCCGAAGGTCACGTGCAGACCGTGCGTACCAACCAGCGCGAAGAAGGCGGAAAGGAACGCCGAACGCTGTGGACCTGCACCTTCTTCGATCAGGTGATGGAACTCGTAAAGTTCCACGGCGAGGAAGGCGAGACCGAAGAGACCGGTAATGCCGAGCCAGATCAGCGTCGTCTTCACCTTCTGCTTTTCCATTTCCAGCATGGCGAAGCCATATGTGATGGAAGAGAAAAGCAGGAAGGCGGTGTTGATCGCCACAAGCTTCAGATCGAACAGATCTGCGCCCGAAGGGCCGGCCGCATAGTTGCGGCCGACAACGGCATAGGTGGCAAACAGCGTTGCGAAGATGAGGCAGTCGCTCATCAGATAGAGCCAGAAGCCCAGCGAGGTGCCGTTCTCCGGATGGTGGTCTTCCTTGAGGTAGAAGACCGGTGTTTCCGCGCCCGCGGCGCTTTGTGCAGGTGTATGAGCCATATTCGTTACGCCTGTTCCGCAAGCAGCTTCGTACGTTCCGCCTCGACTGTCGAAACATCGGAGGCAGGAATGTAGTATTCGCGGTTGTAGTTGAAGGTATGGGCGATCGAGACCGCGATGATGGCGAGCATGGACAGAGCCGCCAGCCACCAGATGTGCCACACCAAGGCAAAGCCAAGCACGACGCTGATGGCGCTGATGATTACGCCCGCACCGGTGTTCTTCGGCATATGGATCGGGATGAAGCCTTCCTTGGGACGGTCGTAACCGCGCTTCTTCATGTCCGCCCAGGCGTCGACATCATGCACAACCGGCGTGAAAGCGAAGTTGTAGGCAGGCGGAGGCGACGAGGTCGACCACTCCAGCGTACGCCCATGATAGGGATCGCCTGTCACGTCACGGAGCTGATCGCGCTTCAAGAAGCTGACGATGAGCTGGATGACGAAGGAAGCGATGCCGAGCGCGATCAGGAAGGCGCCAAAGGCTGCGATCAGGAACCAGATCTGGAGCGAATTGTCTTCGAACTGGCTGATACGGCGGGTCACACCCATCAGGCCGAGAATGTAGAGCGGCATGAAGGCGAAGTAAAAGCCGATGAACCAGAACCAGAAGGACAGCTTGCCCCAGAACGGATCGAGGCGATAGCCGAAGGCCTTCGGGAACCAGTAGACGATACCCGCAAGCACACCGAACACCACGCCACCGATGATGGTGTTGTGGAAGTGGGCGATGAGGAACAGCGAGTTGTGGAGCACGAAGTCCGCCGGCGGAACAGCGAGAAGAACGCCGGTCATGCCGCCGATGACGAAGGTGATCATGAAACCGATCGTCCACAGCATCGGAACGTCGAACTTGATGCGGCCCTTGTACATGGTGAAGAGCCAGTTGAAGATCTTCGCACCGGTCGGGATCGATATGATCATCGTGGTGATGCCGAAGAAAGCGTTGACGCTTGCGCCGGAACCCATGGTGAAGAAGTGGTGCAGCCAAACGATGTAGGCGAGGATGGTGATGACACCCGTCGCATAGACCATCGAGGCATAACCGAAAAGACGCTTGTTGGAGAAGGTCGAGACGATTTCCGAGAAGACGCCGAAGGCCGGCAGCACCAGGATGTAAACTTCGGGATGGCCCCAGATCCAGATGAGGTTGACATACATCATCGGGTTGCCGCCGAGATCGTTGGTGAAGAAATTCGTGCCAACGTAACGGTCAAGGGTCAGAAGGGCGAGCGTGCCGGTGAGGATCGGGAAGGATGCCACGATCAGGATGTTCGAACACAGCGACGTCCAGACGAAGATCGGCAGGCGCATCATTGTCATGCCAGGTGCGCGCATCTTGATGATCGTGACTATCAGGTTGATACCAGAGAGCGTCGTGCCCACACCGGCGATCTGCAGACCCCAGATGTAATAATCCACACCCACGCCCGGACTTCCGTCGATGCCGGAAAGCGGCGGATAGGCAAGCCAGCCAGTCTGCGCATATTCACCGATGAATAGCGAGATCATGGTGATGACGGCGCCGGCCGTGGTCATCCAGAACGAGAAGTTGTTGAGGAAGGGGAACGAAACGTCGCGGGCGCCGATTTGCAGCGGCACGACGAAGTTCATGAGACCGGTGATCATCGGCATGGCCATGAAGAAGATCATGATGACGCCATGGGCCGTGAAAATCTGGTCGTAATGGTGCGGCGGAAGATAGCCTTCCGATCCGCCGGAGGCGATCGCCTGCTGGACGCGCATCATGATGGCATCTGCGAAACCGCGCAGCAGCATGACGAGTGCCAGAATGATGTACATGATACCGATCTTCTTGTGATCGATGCTCGTGAACCACTCATTCCAGAGATAACCCCACAGCCGGAAATAGGTGAGGGCGCCGACGACGGCGATGCCGCCCAGAGCCACTGCCGCGAAGGTCGCGACGAGAATGGGCTCGTGAAGCGGGATGGACTCCCATGTCAGCTTCCCGAACAGGAATGACGTTTGATCGGAATTGACGATCATTTTTAGCCTCTTGCGATTCTAAGACATAAGATCGGCGCAGCCATTGGCCGCGCCGCATAATGCCGGGACTTATCCGTCAGCCAGCGACTTGTTTCGTTTCCGGCAGCGCCGCGGGTTCGAAAGTCTGTCCTTCGATCGCAGCCGGAGTGGATTGGGGTCCGCTGGCGACACCGTAAGGTGAAAGCGGTGTACAGACGACGGAGTTCAGCGCCTTGGCGATATCGATGCCTTCCTTGCCGCCGCCGCCCTTGGCGTCGATATGCATCATGTCACGCATGCAGAGCTTGTTGGGCTCGACACAGCGGTTGAGGATGGCATCGTAAAGCTGCGGATCGACGGAGGCGAAATATTGCACCGGCTCACGTTCCGAAGGCTTGGCAAAGTCGAGATATTCCTGGCGGCCGAAGCCTTTGCCGCCATCCTTGATCTTCGCAACCCACTGATCGAAGCCTTGCTGGCTGAGACCATGGAACTTGAAGCGCATATGCGAGAAGCCAGGGCCGGAGAAGTTGGCCGAGAAGCCGTCATAAACGCCTTCCTTGTTGATGACCGCGTGCAGCTTGGTCTGCATGCCACCCATGGCGTAGATCTGGCCGGCGAGTGCGGGAACGAAGAACGAATTCATCGCGGTCGTGCCGGTGATCTTGAAGTTGATCGGAACATCGACCGGAGCTGCGAATTCATTGACGCTGCCAATGCCGAGCTCGGGGTAGAAGAACAGCCACTTCCAGTCCATGGCCACCACTTCCACCGTAAGCGGCTTGGTTTCGGCGGTAACCTGACGGTTTTCGTCGATACGCTCCAGCGGGCGGTAGGGGTCGAGACGGTGGGTGGAAATCCAGGTCACCGTGCCTAGCATCAGGATGATGGCGACCGGGGCGGACCAGATCACCATTTCAAGGCGCGTCGAGTGATGCCATTCGGGATCGTAATCCTCGGCCTTCGCCGATTCGCGATACTTCCATGCGAAGAACAGCGTCAGGGCGATAACCGGGACGATGATGAGCAGCATCAGAACCGTGGACGTGATGATGAGGTCGCGCTGCTGGATGGCGACGTCGCCCGAAGGGTTCATCACCACGAGGTTACAGCCGCTAAGCAGCAGCAGTGCGGGGATTGCCAGAAGGGCAGATGTGATTTTCTTGATCATGCGCACGTTCTTTGAACTCGTACAGTTTGGATTATGCCGCGATTAATTGCCGAACATCATTTTTGAAATGAGGTATATTGTCGCGGTGCAGCGAAACCTTCGCGATGCACCATAGGCTTAGCGGAGCCGCGTTTGAAGGCGGAGCGGCTGCATTATCGCATAGGGAGCTTGCGGGGCAAGCCTTTCTTATCAAACTTCAATTGACGTTACGTAGGGTGCGTGTGACAATCCGTCGCATCGTAACGCTAAGGAAGAGGAGCCGGCGCGTTACAGGAAATGGTTCGTCCATGACGCAGGAGGGATATTATGAGTTATACTGATGCTGCTCCATCTTTTGGGCAGGCGCCGGAAGCGAAGGGACATGGGACCGATCCGGTCAAGGTCGATCCGGATCGCATTACAATTGCTGTCATTCTTGCGAGAATGACGGAGTTTTTCGACTTTTTCATCTACGCCATCGCCTCCGCGCTCGTTTTTCCGCATGTCTTCTTTTCCTTCGTCGATCCGCTGACGGCGACGCTTTATTCCTTCGCGGTCTTCTCGCTGGCCTTCATCGCAAGGCCGATCGGTTCATTGATCTTCCTCCAGATCGACCGAAAGTTCGGCCGTGCCGTCAAGCTGATGGCGGCCCTGTTCACGCTTTGCGGTTCCACCATGGCGATCAGCTTTCTTCCGTCCTATGCGGAAGCCGGCATGCTTGCCCCCTGTCTTCTGGCGGTATTCCGTATCGGTCAGGGACTTGGTCTTGGCGGTGCCTGGGATGGTCTTGTCTCGCTCCTCGCCATGAACGCACCGCCGAAGCAGCGCGGCTGGTACGCCATGATGCCGCAAATTGGTGCGGCGATGGGCTTTGGTCTTGCCAGCGCATTCTTCATCGTGTTCGTGACGCAGCTCTCCAGCGCGGAATTCCTGGCCTGGGGCTGGCGTTTCCCGTTCTTCGTTGCACTGGCGCTCAATGTTCTCGCGCTCTTTGCCCGCCTGCGCATGATTGTCACGCCGGAATTCCAGTCCATGCTGGCACAGCATGAGCTGGAGCCGCGCCCCGTGTTCAAGATGCTGCGCTCGCAGTTTCCGGTCGTGCTGACGGGCGCTTTCGTGCCGCTGGCAAGCTTCGCGCTCTTCCATCTTGTCACGGTCTTCCCGCTGAGCTGGGTTTCCCTCAATACCACCCAGCGGGTTTCGGACTTTCTGTTCGTGCAATTCGTCAGCGCCATCATCGCCGGCGGCATGATCGTCGTGTCTGGTATTCTCGCCGACAAAATCGGCCGGCGGAAGCTGCTGGCTTTCGCCGCAGTGCTGATCGGTCTTTTCAGCCTCGTGGCACCGCTCCTGCTGAGTTCGGGCGATATAGGGCGTTATCTTTTCGTCTTGGTCGGCTTTGCATTGCTTGGCCTGTCCTTCGGCCAGGCGGGCGGTGCGCTCGCCTCCCGCTTCAGCCGCGAATACCGTTATACCGGCGCTTCGCTCACCTCGGATATTTCCTGGCTGATCGGCGCTGGTTTTGCACCGCTCGTGGCGCTCGGATTTTCGTCCAAATTCGGACTGTTTGCGGTCGGCATTTACCTGATGTCGGGTGCAGTCTGTACACTGGTCGCACTGTGGTTCAGCCGAACGCTGGACATGCCCTCGGAGTGAGCAGGGCAATATAAACATCTCTGCAGCCATCGCGCCGCGGAATCCTGTCGGATTTCGCGGCGTTTTTGTTTTTTTATTGCGTGGGACCGATTTTAATCTTGACTCGGTCCATCATGAAATATTATGTAAGCAATACTGACGTAATTCAATGTGTCTCACTGCCGGAAATGCCGGCCATCAGGGAACGCAATGCGAACGATGACGATCATTATTTGCGAGAAAGCGGCCAATGCCGCCACGCCGTTTGGCGGCCGCAAAACGACCGTTCGCGCCATTAAACGCCGATAAGCAGAAAAGAAGAGGAGCAGCCAGGTCGTCTGCGGCTCCGCCCGCAGAGTGCCGGCTGACGCGCCGGGTTTCGGGAAAAGGGCGATGCCGCGCGGAATGCGCAACGAGAGGAGAGAACCTTGAGCGTGACGGAGCAAAAATTCGGCCTTTACGATGCGGCTTTTGAGAAAAGCAGCTGTGGCGTCGGTTTCATCACCCGCAAGGACGGCGTGCAGACGCATGATGTGCTGAAGCGCGGTCACGAGGCGCTCTGTGCCGTGCCGCATCGCGGCGGCATGTCGGCGGAGGGCGTGGGTGATGGTGCTGGCGTGTCGCTCGATCTTTCACTCTCATTTTTCCGGAAGCTGACTGACAACGATTCCTTGCAAGCCGGCCGGTTCGGCGTCGGCAATTTTTTCCTGCCGCAGAACCCTGCTTTTCATGACCAGGCGATCGGCATCATCGGCAGTGCTCTGGAGGAACAGGGCTTCTCGATCCTGCTCGTCCGCAATGTACCGGTGAATGACGCGGCCATCCGCGCGGCCGCCATTTCCTATCAATTGCCGATCCGGCAATGGCTCTTTTCGGCGCCAGCGGAATGCGCAACCCTTGCCGAGTTCGACTGGCGTATTCACAAGGCGCTGCTCGCTATCGAGGCGCTTGCCTATACCGCGCCGGAACTTGCCGGTTTTTATCCGCTGTCGCTCAGCGCACGCACGCAGGTTCTGAAAGGGCGTTTGAACTCGCATGAGGTCATGCCCTATTTCTGCGACCTGACCGATCCGCGCCATGAAGTGCATACGATGTATTTCCACACGCGGTTTTCCACCAATACAGATCCGCACCCCTCCATGGCGCAGCCCTTCAGGCTAATGGCGCATAATGGCGAACTCAACACCGACAAGAAGAACCGGCTATCGGAAGCGGCCGTGGCGTTGGCGAAAAATGCCAGCATCATCCGGCCGAAGGGCCAGTCTGATAGCTGCCGTCTGGACCAGACATTGCAGACGCGGGTGATGGAAGACGGTCTCGACCTCGTCACCGCCGTCGTCTCGATGATGCCGCCTGCCTGGGAAAACGACGACACGCTCTCTCCCGGCGTCAAGGCGATGCTGGAATATTTCTCGCTCTACGAGGAGAAGAATGACGGCCCGGCTGCGCTGATTTTCGGCGACGGCACCGTCATCGGCGCACGGCTTGATCGCCTCGGCCTGCGCCCGCTGCGGACCGTCGAGACAGACGATTATCTCTGCGTCATGTCGGAGGCGGGGCAGATCGCCTTTCCGGCCGAAAGCGTCATTCGTCGCGGTCGCATCGAGGCCGGCGGCATGCTTTATTACGACCACGCCGAACGGCGCGCCTTCTCCACCGTCGAGGCGCTGGAGCTTCTGGCGGCGCGGCGGGACTACCCGTCGCTATTGTCTGAAGCGCGCGTCATGCTTGCGGATTTGCCGGAGGTGCCTGCCGAAAAGCAGGGATCGCCGCTTCGATACAATGGCGATCTGGAACGGCATCAGCGCTATGTCGCCTATTCGCACAATCAGGAAAGCTTCAAGTTCCTAATGGATCCGATGCTGGCGTCGGGTGCTGAAAAAATCTCGGCCATGGGTTATGGCAATGCCATCAACGCGCTCTCCGATCAGGAAGGCGGGGTTGCCAAATATTTCTCGCAACGCTTTGCGCAGGTCACCAACCCCCCGCTCGACAGCATTCGTGAGGCCGATGGCATGACGCTGCGCGTGGCGCTCGGCGCAAAGCCGAATAGCGGTGCGAAAGCGGCCCGCCAGATTGTCGTGCGCTCCCCGATCCTGACCCATCTCGACATGCTGCGCATTCGCGAGCAGTCGGAGACGCCAGTTCGTCGTTTCGAGATGCTTTATACGCCGATCTTTGATGCTGCGAGTGCCAACGAAGCGGCCTTGCGTCAGGCGATAGATGGCCTCTGCGGTGAGGTTGTGGCTTTCGCGGCCGGGGAGGGCGGTATTGCCGTCGTCACTGACCGGCACGTTTCGGCAGGTCGTGCGGCCTTGCCTATGATCATGGTCGTCTCCGCCATCAACCAGCGGCTGATCGAGGAGGGTCTGCGGCTACGCGTGTCCCTGATCGTTGAAAGTGGGCAATTTTCCTCCTCGCATCACATCGCAGCGGGCCTTGGTTTCGGGGCTTCGGCTGTCTACCCACTCGGCGTGCAGTTCCGTGCCGAGGAGAAATTTGGTGCCGATGCTGACAAGGCCTTCAAGCGTTTTGCCAAGGCGGCTGAAAAGTCGCTGATGAAGACCATGGGCAAGGTCGGGCTGTGCACGGCGGAAAGCTATATTGGCGGCGAGTTCTTCGAACCGAACTTCCTCGACACCAACGATCCTGTGCTGAAGCGTTATTTCCCCAATGTTAAGACCCCGGTCGGTGGCGTTACCTTCGCTGTCATCGCGCAGGCGGTGTCGGACTGGCATCGCAAGGCGCTGTCGGTAAAGGGTGAAAACGACATTCCGCTGCTGGGTCTCTTCAAGGAGCGCGCCGAAGGTGCGGGCCATTCCTATGGCACGACGGCGGTTCGCGGTTTCGTCGATATGACGGAAGAAAAGATCGGTTTCGACAAGGGAACCGACAACGAAGAGGCGCTACGTCTCCTGCCGCTCAACCGGCTGGAGGATGCTTTCGGCCTCAACGATGCGGCCTATTATCACAACAGCTTCGACCGGCTGACGCCCGAAGCAATCGACGCTTTCGAGGTAACGCCGGGTTACCGCGCCTTTGCACGCATGATGGCCGAAGAAAGGGCCCGCCGCCCGGCAGCCCTGCGTGATGTTCTGGAATTGCCGGCTGATGTGACCTTTGCCGGTTCGGCCGAAGAATTCCGCCGCGAGATGGGGCGCTTTTCCAGACGTGGCAACAACAGCTTCATGGTGCGCGGATTGCTCTGCGAAAGTGCCGGGGAAGGCGCGTTCCGGCTGCAATTGACCGGCCCGCACGGTCATGAGCTTGCCCGGCTTGCCGCACTCGGACAGTCGCTGCTCGATCGTTTCGGTGAGGATATTGCCGGCCATTGGCTGGAGGGCGGCGCGCTTCTGGTTCAGGCGAAGGGTGAAGCATTCACCTATCTGTCGCTGATCCGCACCGCACCTGACAGCATTGCGCTCGACGCTGTGCAAAAGGCGAGTGAGATCACCAAGACCCTCGCTTCGGGTGCGATGAGCCATGGCGCGCTGGTCGCAGCCGCCCATGAGGCGGTGGCGCATGGCACCAATATGGTTGGCGGCATGTCGAATTCGGGGGAGGGCGGCGAGCATATTTCCCGTTACGGCACCATCCGCGCCTCGCGCATCAAGCAGTTCGCCTCTGGCCGTTTTGGTGTATGGGCGGGTTATCTTGCCGACCCGATGCTGGAGGAAATAGAGATCAAGATCGGCCAGGGTGCAAAGCCCGGCGAGGGCGGGCAATTGCCGTCTCCCAAGGTAACGGTGGAAATAGCCGCGGCCCGTGGCGGCACCCCAGGCGTCGAGCTGGTTTCGCCGCCGCCGCACCATGATACCTATTCGATCGAGGATCTGGCCCAGCTTATCCACGACGCCAAGGCGGCGCGCGTGCGCGTCATCGTCAAGCTCGTTTCGTCGGAAGGCATCGGCACGATTGCAGTCGGTGTTGCGAAAGCGGGTGCGGACGTCATCAATGTTGCCGGCAATACCGGTGGCACGGGTGCGGCCGCTGTCACCAGCCTCAAATATACCGGCCGCGCGGCGGAAATCGGCATCGCCGAGGTGCATCAGGCGCTTTGCGCCACGGGCCTTCGTGCCAAGGTGCTGCTGCGCTGCTCCGGCGCGCACCAGACAGCGAGCGACGTGGTGAAATCGGCCCTTCTCGGCGGCGACAGCTTCGAGTTCGGCACCACGGCGCTGATGATGCTGAAATGCGTCATGGCGAAGAACTGCAACATCAAGTGCCCCGCTGGCCTCACCACCAATCAGGAAGCCTTCAACGGCGATCCACGCGCGCTGGCGCAATATCTCATGAACATCGCCCATGAAACCCGCGAGATATTGGCCGCACTCGGGCTGCGCTCGCTGCGCGAAGCTCGGGGCCGCTCCGATCTTCTTCACCTCCTCGATCACCCGGCGAGCGTCGGCCAGCTTGACCTGCGGGCGATGCTTTCGGTGGTGGAGGAAGTGAAGATCGACAGCCCTGTCTATATGGAAAAGGACTTCGCGCTGGACGATGCCTTCATCGAACTCGTGCGCTCGGCTCTGATCGACAGCAGACGGGAAAATATCGAGCTTGGCGGCAATCGTTTCCTCAACAATTGCAACAAGAGTGTTGGCGGCCAGCTCGCGGTAGATATCGAGCGCATGCTGAACCACGAACTTTCCGACGAAGAGGCGGATGCGCTTCCGGCTGTGAAGCGGGATAGCCGTGGTCGCCGTTTTCTGGAGGCGGGTTCGGTGCGCATCGACACATCAGGTTCAGCAGGGCAGTCCTTCGGCGCTTTCTGCAATGACGGCATGGTCATGGTCCATACCGGTACCTGCAATGATGGCGTCGGCAAAAGCGCCTGCGGCGGCACCATTGTAGTGCGCTCCCCCGGTGGCGGTTCGCAAGATGCTGATGGCAATGTGCTGGTCGGCAATTTTGCATTGTTCGGCGCCACCGGCGGTCGCACTTTCGTGGAAGGGCAGGCGGGCGACCGTTTCGCGGTGCGCAATTCGGGTGCGACAGCCGTTGTCGAAGGTGTGGGCGACTTCGCCTGCGAATATATGACCAATGGCGCTGTGCTTAACCTCGGCAGTTTCGGCAAGGGTTTCGGCAACGGCATGAGCGGCGGCTTCGTCTATCAATATGACCCTTACGGCGATCTGCCGAAGAAGGTGAGCCATGATTCCATCCTGCTCGGCTCCATCACCGGCGAGGACGAACAGGCATCTATCCACAATCAGGCCGTTCACCAGCTTTTGACCTGGCATGTCGACGAAACAGGGTCGGCCAAGGCCGCATGGATTCTGGAAAACTGGGAAAGCGAACAGCACAATTTCGTCTACGGCATGCCGCGCGCCCTGCTGCTTTATCAGGACAGCGACGAAATTCTGAAAGCCAAGCCCCGCAAGGAGCTGCTGGAGGAACTGGCGTCCGCGCTTGCCGCCCATCAGGTGCGGAAGTTCAAGCTGGCCTATCGCGACCGCAAGGCCGTGTTGAACGGAACCGTTCCTGGTTATGGTGAGACGGATACGGAAGACATGTATGCGCTCATCAACAACTACACGGTTTTGAGTATGGCGCAGGCCATTGCTCTCCAACGGTTGCCGATGGCATCCGGTCCTTCCGATCCCGCCATCGAAAAAGCCGTGCGCAATCTCGTCCTCACGGAGGACTATGCGCTGATGCAGCGGCTGCTGAAATATGCGCGCGAGGCGCTTTCCGATCATGATGACGAGCAGCTTGCGGTGATGATCGCCGCCAAGCGGCTCGACGATTACAAGCAGGCGCTTGCGCGCCGTAACATCTGGTCGGTGGATAGTCCCGGCACCTATGGTTGGATCATTCAGCAGAACCGCAAAAACATCGAGAAGATTGGTCGTCTGCCGGGCTTTGAGGAGCTTTTCGCGGCGCGTGCCATTCCCGACCTTGCCACCGCATCCAGCCAGAACAGGGCAGCATGATGAAGATACCTTACATTCCTCAAGATGCCCCTTTCAATGGCGACCAGCGCGCTTGGCTATCCGGCTTCCTGGCCGGGCTTCATTCCCGCGCAGCAATGGGTATGGACACATCGGTTGCCGCTGCCGCTCCCAAGGCGGCGGCCAGCGTGCTGAACATTCTCTTCGGCACCCAGACCGGCAATGCCGAGGCGCTGGCGATGGATATAGCCGACGCCGCCCGTGCCCAGGGCATGCAGCCTGTGGTGACGGCCTTGGATGATGTTTCCATGGATAGTCTGGGCGCCATGAAGCGCGTCATTGTCGTCACCTCCACCTACGGCGAAGGTGAAATGCCTGACAATGCCCAGCTTTTCTGGGAGGCACTTTCCAAGGAGGCCGCACCCCGGCTGGATGAGATGAACTTTGCCGTGCTTGCGCTTGGCGACACCGGTTACGATGGCTTCTGCCAGGCGGGCAAGCTCATCGATACCCGCTTCGAGCAGCTTGGCGGCAAACGGATGAAGACGCGTATCGATTGCGATATCGATTTCGAAGATGTCGCAGCCAACTGGATCGGCGAGACCCTGCCACTCGCGCTCGCCATCGATGGTGGCAATAAGGCGGCGGTTGTGCCGGCGATCGCCGAGGCGCCCGCGCGGGCAAAACAGGGCTGGAGCCGCAAGAACCCCTATGCTGCGCAGGTGAGCGTCAATCGCCTTCTTTCCGGGACTGCTTCGTCCAAGGAAATTCGCCACTACGAATTTGATCTCGGCGAAAGTGGTCTCGATTATGAGGCGGGGGATGCTCTGGGCGTCGTTCCCCTAAACGACCCGAAACTAGTGGGCGCGCTGCTCGAACGCTTCGGAGTGAGCGCGGATGGCGAAGTCGTCGGACTCGACCGTCCGGTCGGCGATGCGCTTCTCAATATGTTCGAGATATCGACACCGTCGCGTGAACTGGTCGCCGAGATCGGCAAGCGCGCAGGGCACGATGAACTCAGCTACATCCTTGCGAATGGAGACAGGGAACAGCTTGCCGCCTTTCTCTGGAGCAAGGATATTCTCGACCTGCTTAGTCTCGGTGAAAAACCCGTATTCGACCTTGCTGAATTCGTGACTTTCCTGAAGCCGTTACAGCATCGCGCCTATTCTATCTCTTCCAGCCCTCTGGCCGCGCACAACAGCGTTCATCTGACAGTCGCCAGCGTGCGTTATCGCGCCGAAGGTCGCGAGCGTGGCGGCGTGTGCTCCACTTATCTCGCGGACCGGGTAGAAGCGGGGCAGAGTGCCGGGATTTTCGTCTCTCCGAACAAGGCGTTTCGCGTGCCTCAGGACAATGACGCACCTGTTATCATGGTGGGACCCGGCACGGGCATTGCGCCATTCCGGGCATTTTTGCAGGAACGGCAGGCGCGGGGCGCAAAGGGCCGGAACTGGCTGTTTTTCGGCGATCAGCACCGGCAGTCGGATTTCATCTACGAAGACGAACTTGGAAAGATGAGTCGCGATGGCGTGCTGACCCGTCTCGATCTCGCTTTCTCGAGGGATCAGGCCGAAAAGATCTATGTTCAGACCCGTATGCGCCAAAACGGCAAGGCACTCTATCAATGGCTCGAAGAGGGCGGCCATTTCTATGTTTGCGGCGATGCGACCCGCATGGCGAAGGATGTTGACGATGCCCTGCACCAGATCGTTATTGACGAGGCGGGCATCTCTGCGGAAGCGGCAAGCGACTATGTAAACCGGCTGAAGCGCGAAAAACGGTATCTGCGCGATGTTTATTAGAGCAAAGCGCTGAGGCGCATCAGCAATTGGAGCAGGTTATCTCAGCGTCGCGCTGTTTGAAGAAATAATCGCGTGCGATCGTGATCGATCTTACGCCGGACGAAGAAATATCTGGCATGAACATCAACAATTCATGCGGCACGGAAAGCTCGACGTGGATGAGGAAACTGTCCGCTACAAGCAAACGTGTGGGAACGGAGACTGGCGATCCCACCACATAGGGCCGCGCGTTTTTCTCGTTCCAGGACCAGGCGATAGTCGCCTGTTTCTGCTTGTCGATCTTGATGCCGCTGATCTTCAGCTGCAGACCCTTGGTGCTGTAAGGCGCAAAGACGGCAGCCGTTACGTCCTGCATGCTTGTCAGATAAGCCTTGTCGACGGAATTTGTTTTGGAGATCAGGTCGTTGATCGTTGCGGAGGCGCTGCTTGCCCGCTTGTAGGTATTATAGCCGATGGTGAGTTCGAAGGACGTCAGATAAAGCGCAAGCAATATCGGGAAGACGATCGCAAATTCTACCGCACCCACGCCACGGCGATCCCTTGCGAAGCGTGCAACGAGCGCGATAAAACGAAGTCGGCCGTTCGTGATGGTAGAAAAAAGCCCTGCCATCATGAGCCCCCGCTCGTGGTGTACTTCTCATTCATGAAAGCGTCGGTCGCGACAATGAGGAAATGCGACGGCATTGACCCGTCGGCTGGGCGTATTTTGGTAAGATATGGTCGGATGATATCTGCGACTACACGCCAGCGATAATAGACGCGCAGCATATTGATCGTGTCAGGTCCACCCGGCTTGAAGCCGAATTGCGCCGTGTCGAGATCGTAATATTCGCCGTTAGCTTTCAAGGGTATCGTAGTTGGAATATCCTTGAAGGCGGTGAAGGAGCGAAGGTCGATATAAAGCTTCTGTTCTTTTTTGATCTCATCAGCCGAGCAGGTGATAATCACCGAAACTTCGTTGCAGAAACTCTTGCGAAAATCCTCTTTGGAAATCGAACTGCTGATCTGCCCGGTGCGCAGGCGCCTCGCCATCGTGTCGGTAGCATTGACGACCACTTGCTCCGCCATCAAGGCGATGAAAGTTTCGATGATCGCAAAGACGACGAGGAAATAGGGAAGCGCCAGGATCGCGAATTCGATGGCTGCTGTCCCGTCACGCGAGAGCCCGAATTTTTCCAGCAATGGCTTCAATTTGGCCAGTCGCATATGTGGGTGTCGATCTTTAGAATATGCGGCAAGCGCAACCGTTGAATTTGTTGCGGACCATAACCAGCCGGTGTTTAAATTCAGTTACCCCGACGAGTTATACTTTATCAGTTCGCAAAAATGGCACAGGCTATAAACGCAAAAAGCCCGGCATATCGCCGGGCTTTTACTTACTGGAAAAACGATAGCTTATTCCGCATCCGCTTTTGAGAGAACCTCAAGGGTGGGTGTGGAGGTGATGTTGTAGCCGCAATCCACATAGTGGCACTCGCCGGTAACGCCGCGCGACATGTTGGACAGCAGATAAAGTGCCGATCCGCCGATATCGTCGATATCCGCTGTCCGCCGCAGCGGTGCGTTTTTCTGGTTCCACGCATAAATTGCGCGCGCATCGGAAATACCGGCGCCCGCCAGTGTGCGGACCGGTCCGGCCGAGATGGCGTTGACGCGAATATCGCGCGGGCCATAGTCGGCAGCGAGATAACGCACGGACGCTTCTAGAGCTGCCTTGGCAACGCCCATGACGTTGTAGTTGGGGATGACCCGCTGCGAACCGTTATAGGTCAGCGTCAGCATGGATCCGCCATTCGTCATCAGTTCGGCGGCACGCTTGGCGATTTCTGTGAACGAGAAACAGGAGATAACCATAGTGCGGCTGAAATTCTCGCGGGTCGTATCCGCGTAAAGACCCTTCAGCTCGTTCTTGTCGGAAAAGCCGATCGCGTGCACGACGAAATCCAGCGTACCCCATTTTTCTCGGATTGCCGCAAAAAGCGCGTCAACCGAGGCGATATCCTCGACATCGCAAGGCACGATAAAGTCAGATCCGAGCTCGGCGGCGAGCGGCTTTACCCGCTTGCCGAGCGCCTCACCCTGATAGGTGAAGGCGAGCTCTGCGCCCTGCGCCGCAAGAGCCTTGGAGATACCCCAGGCGATAGAGTGATTGTTTGCGACGCCCATGATGAGGCCGCGTTTACCCTGCATGATGCCGTTCATGGCAATTATCCGTTATGACGCTGGAAGACCAGCGTGGCGTTGGTGCCGCCGAAGCCGAAGGAATTGGAAAGGATCGTGTCGATCTTGGCATTGTCGATGCGGCTGCGAACAATCGGGACGCCCGCAAATTCCGGATCGAGTTCGGAAATATGCGCGCTCTCGCCGATGAAGCGTTCCTGCATCATCAACAGGCCGTAGATCGATTCCTGAACGCCTGCTGCGCCCAGCGAGTGGCCGGTGAGGGACTTGGTCGACTGGATATGCGGGATCTTGTCGCCGAAGACTTCCCGGATCGCGCCGATTTCCTTGCTGTCGCCAACCGGCGTCGAGGTGCCGTGGGTGTTGATGTAGTCGATATCGCCCTTGACGGTGGAAAGGGCCTGACGCATGCAGCGGATCGCGCCCTCGCCGGAAGGAGCCACCATGTCGTAACCATCCGAGGTTGCGCCATAACCGACGATCTCGGCGTAAATCTTGGCGCCGCGCGCCTTTGCATGTTCCAGCTCTTCAAGAACCAGTACGCCAGCACCGCCGGCGATCACGAAACCGTCGCGGTTGACGTCATAGGCGCGGGAAGCGAGGTTTGGCGTCTCATTATATTTGGACGACATCGCGCCCATGGCGTCGAAGAGGTTGGACATGGACCAATCGAGGTCTTCATGGCCGCCAGCAAACATCACGTCCTGCTTGCCCCACTGGATCATCTCGGCGGCGTTGCCGATGCAATGCGCCGATGTGGAGCAGGCCGAAGAGATCGAATAGTTGACGCCGTGGATCTTGAACCAGGTCGCAAGTGTAGCCGATGCGGTCGAGGACATGGCCTTCGGCACGGCAAACGGGCCAATACGCTTCGGGCTGTTGTTCTTCAGCGTGATATCGGCGGCTTCGACGATGGTGCGGGTGGAAGGACCGCCCGAACCCATGATGATGCCGGTGCGCTCGTTGCCGCTGATGTCGCTTTCCTCGAGGCCGGAATCGGCAATCGCCTGCTTCATGGCAACGTGGTTCCATGCGCCGCCCTGCGAAAGGAAGCGCATGGCGCGACGGTCGACCAGCTCGGTCGGATCGAGAGACGGCTTGCCCCATACCTGGCACTTGAAACCGTGTTCAGCGAAATCCGGTGAAAATGAAATGCCGGATTTGGCGTCGCGCAGGGATGCGGTGACTTCGGCGGCATCACCACCGATGGAAGAAACAATGCCGAGGCCGGTGACAACAACTCGTCTCATGAAATGGACCTTTTCTTAAGATTTCGGCTGGACGACCGAAGCCGCCCGGCGTTTGCCAGGACTATTCCGTCCGCTTCAGGCGGTCTTTTCCTTCGACAGCCCCACACGAAGGTCCGTCGCTTGATAAATGGTTTCGCCGTCTGCCTTCAGCCATCCGTCTGCGGTACCCAGAACGAGACGTCCGCGCATCACGCGCTTGAAATCTATGCCGTACTGGAGGAGCTTCGTCTCCGGGCGAACCATGCCCTTGAACTTGACTTCGCCGGTGGAGAGCGCCATGCCGCGGCCTTCTTCGCCCAGCCAGCCGAGGAAGAAGCCGGTCAGCTGCCACATGCCGTCAAGGCCGAGGCAACCCGGCATGATCGGGTTGCCCTGGAAATGGCAGGGGAAATACCAGTCGTCTGGGCTGACATCGTATTCAGCGCGGATGAAACCCTTGTCGAACGCGCCGCCGGTTTCGGAAATTTCGGTGATGCGGTGAACCATGAGCATGGGAGGCAACGGAAGCTGGGCATTTCCCGGGCCGAACAATTCGCCGCGTCCGCAGGAAAGGATCTCCTCGTAATTGTAACTTGATTGCCTCGTTGCCATACCGCTTTCACTTCCTCAATCACTGGTGTTTATCGACTTCACTAGAGCAAGTTAGGTTCAAAATGAAGCGCTGCAAGGGCAGAGGCCATTATGCCCCCATTCTTTGTCTTCAAACCTTCTTTAGAGAAGTCATTACCTCAATATGCCGTCCGCATACAGGAACCATCCGGCAGGAACCAGAGGAAATTTGCAAGAATGGCCGGTTTGCAGCCATTTGCGACACTCGGCGACGCTGAAACTATTGAAAGCATTCACCGCAAAAGATATATGCTATTGCAATTGATGGGTTTCACCCCTGTGTTTGGAATGGGATTGCATGGCATTTGACGCCACATTGGATATCGGGACGAGGCTGCGGCGCTCGGGGCTGCGCCCCACGCGCCAACGCGTTGCTTTGGGCGATCTTCTTTTCGCAAAGGGTGATCGCCACCTGACGGTTGAGGAACTGCATGACGAGGCGGTGACCGCCGGCGTACCCGTTTCTCTCGCGACGGTATACAACACGCTGCATCAGTTTACCGAAGCCGGCCTGATCCGCGTTCTGGCTGTCGAGGGTGCGCGCACCTATTTCGACACCAACGTGTCCGACCACCATCACTTCTTCGTGGAAGGAGAGAACGAGGTTCTCGACATCCCCGTCAACAATCTCCAGATCGACAATCTGCCAGAGGCGCCCGAAGGCATGGAAATCGCCCATGTGGACGTGGTCATTCGCCTGCGTCGCAAGCGCGGTTGAAGCTTCGGCTTGATAAACAAAAAAACATGGCGCCTGTGGGCGCCATTTTTGTTTCAGGCAGCCTTCGCCGCCTCACTTCAATATATCTTCAGGCCGTCTGCCGGGCTTGCCCTTATAGGGCGGAAAGGTCCATCCGAAGATCAACGCTCCGGACCGGACACCGAAAGCCGTCAATACGCCGATGCCCGACGCGACATAAAGCGGCGCGCCGAGGAAATAAGCGCCGGTGAAGATGGAGGCCCCCAAAAGCGCGCAAGTGATGTAGATTTCCGGGCGCAGCAGCACGGAGGGTTCTCCCGCGAGAACATCGCGCAATACGCCGCCGAACGTCGCTGTCAAAACGCCTGTCACGATCGCCACGGTTGCGGAGCCGCTTGCAGCCAGACCCTTGGCGGCTCCCATGACGCAATAGGCTGAGAGGCCGACGGCATCGAGCCAGATGAGCACCCGATACCGGGATTCGAACAGGTAGGCGGTGAAGAAAAGCAGGACCGCAACCGATACGCAGACCAGAATATAGGTCGGGTTCAACACCCAGAAGACGGGCGCCCTGCCCAGCACGAGATCGCGTACCGTGCCGCCGCCGATCCCGGTCGCGGCGGCGAAAAACAGGAAGCCGATCAGGTCGAGCTGCTTGCGTGAGGCGGCCAATGCGCCGGTTGCGGCAAACACGGCAACGCCGGCATAATCGAGAAAACCCAGCAGTGTCATGGAAAAGGTCCCCCCGGAAATTTGGATGCGTTTGCGTCAGTGTCGCGCAAGCACGGAACTCTAGGCTGGCCGCCCGGATGATCGCAACATCCATAAACGAAACGGATGCAAAGGAAAATGCCGTGCGAATCGCTATCGTTGCCGCTCTTCAGGCGCTGGTCCTCTTGATGTTTCCGGTCGCGCTGGCGGCACAGCAGCAGCTGGTGAACGATCCTGAGATCTATGAGAAGGATCATTTTCGCAAGGAGTGCAAGACGGCTGGCTTCGGCGATGATTTCATCACCAGACTGGATATCAACAATGATGGCCTGATGGATGCCGTCGTCAATCACGGCGTGCTGGATTGCGATGGCGAAAAAGGCCGCAGCTGCGATGACGAAGGTTGCCCTTACAATTTTTACGTCCAGGTCAAAGAGGGCGGATATCTGATGATCGCGACGGCCCGGATTTACGGCTACGATTTCATCAAACGTTTCGGCAACATGGTCTTCGTACTGAAGATGCACCCGCGTTATTGCGATCGAACCGACAAGGAAGCCTGCCTGATGACGGTGCGGGTGCGCGGCACGAAATTCGTCACCATCTCACGCAAGTGACGACGCAGTCCGTCAGGGCGCGATGCGCCTGATCCGGACCCTTTGATTATAGCGGTGGCGAAGCGAACGCGGAATGACGAGTGTGGCGATGGCGACCGCAAAAACGGTTGCCGCAACCACCCACAGGGCATCGTACTGCAGCGTGGCGCCCAACACCGCCCCGCAGATTGCGCCGCTTATCATACCGAGCCAGGGCACGATCTGGATGCCCCAATCGAGGCTCCGCTCCCCCAGAAGATAGCGACCGATGCCACGGCCAAAACGGGAAAGGGCGCCGGTCACGTAGGTGAGGCCAATAGGCAGCCCCTCAATATGTTCGACGGCAGCGTTGACCATCCCCATGGCGAAAACGACAAGATAAAACTGCGCCAGGGCGGAAGCATCGCCGCGCAGCAATGCGGCAATCGCCACCAGCGACCCGACGGCCACGAGAACGGCAAAGATGCTCCGGTCGAATTTATGCGCGACCACGATACCGCCAGCATTGCCCGCCACGAAAGCGATGATCGCGAAGAGTAGTTTCGCCGCATGGGAATAAACGCCAGCTTCCACCGAAATGGCCGCGCGGGTGGTGTTGCCGGTCATGAAGGAAACGAAATCGCCGGAAAGATGAAGACCCACCGCATCTGTCATTCCGGCGATGAATGAAATGGCGGCGACGAGCGCAATGCCGGTGCCGGTGCGCCTTGCCCTGATGATGTTACGGCGTCTCTGTCTGGTCATGGAAAAGCTCGATATGGAAAACAGCGGGCCGATGCGCCGGGCTGTGCTATCCTATGTCTAGAATGCCGGGCGGCTTGTTTGCAATCTTTCTGGAAGCGTTTGAGCGCCTCTATTTTGTCTAGACAAATGTAAAATCCCTGCCTAGCATGCCTCAAATAAAGCGAAAAAAATATCGCACAAAAATAAATCAAAAGGGGTTCCGATCATGAAAAAGAC
This sequence comes from Agrobacterium sp. 16-2014-1-2a, assembly GCF_053522705.1. Taxonomy (NCBI): domain Bacteria; kingdom Pseudomonadati; phylum Pseudomonadota; class Alphaproteobacteria; order Hyphomicrobiales; family Rhizobiaceae; genus Agrobacterium; species Agrobacterium sp. 16-2014-1-2a. The sequence continues at coordinate 1,678,586 of NZ_JBNWBX010000001.1, read as the reverse complement.
ATGGGTTATCGCCGCAATCGCGACGCTTGTTTCATCTGCTTCCGCCTATGCCGAAACATCGGTTACAATAGGCATGTCCGGCTGGACCGGCTTTGCGCCACTGACGCTTGCCAAGCAGGCCGGCATTTTCGAAAAGAATGGCCTAAAGGTCGATATCAAGAAGATTCCGCAGGCAAGCCGGCATCTGGCGCTTGCTTCCGGTGACATCCAGTGCGCCGCCACCACGGTCGAAACATGGATCGCGTGGAATACCAACGGCGTGAAGTCCACCCAGATTTTCCAGATGGACAAATCGCACGGAGCCGACGGCATTGCGGTGCGCAGTGATGTTGCAAAGGTGTCGGACCTCAAAGGCAAGACGGTTGCCGCTTCTGCACCGGGCACATCCCCCTATTTCTTCCTTGCCTGGATACTGAAGGAAAACGGCCTGACCCTGAAGGACGTGAAGGTCGTCAACCTTGAGCCGGGACCGGCCGCGCAGGCATTCGTCGCCGGCCAGAATGAAGCCGCCATGACCTATGAGCCTTATCTGTCCACAGTGCGCGCCGCACCGGACAAGGGGAAAATCCTTGCGACGACGCTGGATTATCCCGCCGTCATGGACACGTTCGGCTGCACGCCGGATTTCTTGAAGGCCAATCCGCAGGCGGCAAAAGCCCTTGCGGACAGCTATTTCCAGGCGCTCGAGCTCATCAAGACGGACCCTGCAAAATCCTATGAGACCATGGGAGCGGACGTAAAACAGACGGGCGAGGCATTCGCAGCTTCGGCGAAATTCCTGGAATGGCAGGACAAGGCCGCCAACCAGAAGTTCTTCGACGGTGAATTCAAGACATTCTCCGAAAAATCGGCTGATCTGCTTCTGGAAATCGGCGTGATAAAATCGAAACCCGATCTTTCGACACTCGCGGACACGTCCTTCATCAAGTAACAGAAGCAAACTGCTGCTTTTCCTTCGGGGATTATTGCAGCCAGTGAGAAGCCTTACAGCGCCTGTGCGTCACGGATGACGTACGGCGCCTAGATGGTGCGGCGATAGAGTGCCGCGCCCGTTTTCCGGACAGGCGACAGAATGCAACCTCTTCAACCCATAAAGAACAGCACGCGGATTTTTCTCGGCATTCTGTTCTTCGTGCTTTTTTTCTCCGCCTGGGGCTTTGCCACGCTCGGCGGTTTCGTATCGCCGACCTTTCTGGCTGACCCGATCACCATGCTGAAGGACGGCATCTATCTGCTGACCGATCAGGGATTTGCCAGCGATATCGGCATGACGATCTGGCGTGTTGTCGGCGGCTTCGTGCTGGCCTCGCTCGTTGCCGTACCGGTCGGCATCGCCATGGGCGCTTACAAGCCGGTCGAGGCGCTGCTTGAACCCTTCGTCTCCTTCGCGCGCTATCTTCCGGCTTCCGCCTTCGTGCCGCTGCTTATTCTCTGGGCCGGCATCGGCGAGATGCAGAAACTGCTGGTGATCTTCATCGGCGCAGTTTTCCAGATCATTCTCATGGTTGCCGTGGCGGTTGCCGGCACAAGACGCGATCTGGTGGAGGCTGCCTATACACTTGGCGCAAAAGACCGGGGCGTGGTCCGCCGCGTTCTCATTCCCGCCAATGCGCCCGATATTGCGGAAATTCTCCGTCTCGTCCTCGGCTGGGCCTGGACCTATGTCATTGTTGCCGAGTTGATCGGCGCGTCGTCGGGCATCGGCTATATGATAATCAACAGCCAGGCGCTGATGGCGACCGGGCAGATCATCTTCGGCATCATCGTCATCGGTGTCATCGGACTTATTTCTGACTTCGCGTTCAAATCGCTGAACCGGAAGCTTTTCGCCTGGAGGCTTGCCTGATGAGCGAACTCGTTATCAAAGGCGTCAGCCGCACTTTCCCCGGCGTTCAGGGCGGCCAGCCAACGCTGGCCTTGCAGCCCACGGATCTGGAAATCTCCCGCAACGATTTCGTCACCATTCTCGGCCCGTCCGGATGCGGAAAGTCGACCTTGCTGCGCATCATCGCCGGTCTTGACCGTCCAACGACGGGTGAAGTCCTTTTGTCCGGCCGGGCAGTGACAGGGCCGGGGGCGGATCGCGGCATGGTGTTCCAGTCCTACACGCTGTTTCCGTGGCTAACGATCCGGGAAAATGTCGCCTTCGGTCTGCGCGAGCGTGGTGTGGCCGAGAAGGAAAAATGGGAGATCGTCGACAGCTATATCGACAAGGTTGGCCTGCGCGGCTTCGAGAACCATTGGCCGAAACAGCTGTCCGGCGGCATGCAGCAGAGAACAGCCATCGCTCGCGCTCTGGCAAACGGCCCGAAGATCCTGCTGCTCGACGAGCCTTTCGGCGCACTCGACAACCAGACGCGCGGGCTGATGCAGGAATTGCTGCTCGGCATATGGGAGCGCGAGCAGAAGACCGTCATTTTTGTGACGCATGACATCGAGGAGGCGGTGTTCATGGCGTCGCGGGTTGTGACGATGTCAGCGCGGCCGGGGCGCATCAAGTCGATCATGCCGGTCGACCTGCCGCATCCGCGTCACTACACCGTCAAGGCCAGCCCGGAGTTTTCGCAGCTACGCGCCAAGTTGACGGAGGAAATTCGCAGCGAGGCGATTGCCGCCGCTGCCCATGGATAGTTGATCCATAGAACCGGGAGGAAGGAAGCATCGGTATGAGGAGTACAGGCGCCGATCTTCAGGAAAAATCACTGCACGAGCGCATCCGCAACGATGTCGAGCGCCACATCATGTCGGGCGAGTGGCCGCCGGGGTACCGTATTCCCTACGAACACGAGATGACCCGGCAATATGCCTGCTCGCGCATGACGGTGAACAAGGCGCTCGGCGAACTGGTGCAGCGCGGCCTTATCGAGCGCCGCCGGCGTCTCGGCACTTTCGTTCGCCAGCCCCATGCGCAATCGGCCGTGCTGGAAATCCACGATATCGAGCGGGAGGTGCAGGCCCTCGGCCTCGTTTACGGTTACCGTCTCGACAGACGGCGACTGCGCCCTGCGGGGGAAGAAGACGGCGCGGCCATGGCGCTTGCCGCGGATGCCTCAGTTCTGGAACTCACCTGCACGCATTTTGCCGGCGGCGTTCCCTTTTGCCTCGAGGAACGCATCATCAATGTCACCGCCGTTCCGGAGGCTGAGGCAGCGGATTTTTCACAGATCGGGCCGGGCACTTGGCTGCTGAAAATGGTTCCCTGGAGTGCCGCGGAACATCGCATCAGCGCAGTTTCCGCTGATCGCAAAAATGCGACCGCGCTCGGCATTGCTTCCGGTGCGGCGTGTCTGGTCATCCACCGCCGCACCTGGCACGGAGCGGATTATGTCACCAGTGTTCGGGTCACCTATCCCGGCGACCGACACGCGCTGGTGGCGCAGTTTTCGCCTTCGCAAAACACCTGAAGACCGCAGGTCGGTCAATTTTTTGTAAAGAAGAGTTTACGGGTCGTCTTTTGGCAATATAATAGTTGTCAAAAGAACTCAGGTTTATTATCGGAACGTCAAGCTTTCACGACGGCATCCGTTCATGGCCCCGGTTTTAATGAACCGGTCAATCTGCGGATGAGTTCATCGACGGAAATCCGGGATAAAAATTATGTCAGCTGAGACCTCAACTTCTTCCGCGTGCTTCACCAGGGCAAACAAAACACGGCATATCTCACTTGCCATGACGGTCACTTTGCTGGCCGGCTTGAGTGCCGGAGCGGTTTTTGCTCAGTCGGCATCCGAGACCCCGATCCAACCAGCACCTGCACCGGCAACGGAAACGATGCAGCCCGCGCAGTCGCCGGCTGAGACGCCGAGCGCTCCGGCAGTCCAGCCTGTGCCGCCTTCCGCTGCCGCGCCCACACAGCCCGCGCCGGCCCAGCCTGCGCCCGCCGCAAGTAATCCCACGCCGGCAGCCGAAGGTGTTTCACCGCAGCCGACACAGACGGAGCAACCCGCTCCGACGAACGGTACGGCAGCGCCGAACGAGGTCTCCACCCCGGTTGAACCGGTAGTCGCCGAACCCGCAAGTGCCGGACATCGTGCGGACATTCCGCACAACCTGTCTCCCTGGGGCATGTTCATGGCGGCAGACTGGGTCGTGAAGGGCGTGATGATCGGTCTTGCCTTCGCATCGCTCGTCACCTGGACGGTCTGGGTGGCGAAGTCTATCGAGCTTGCCGGTGCACGGGTGCGCGCCGGTGCGACACTCAAGGTTATTCGCAGGGCGAAAACCCTGAACGAGGCGACTGAGGCCGTCGAAAAGAAGGGCGGGCCGGCAGCGCTGATGTTGCGCATGGCAACTCACGAAATGCAGCTTTCCGACGCGGTGGTCGAACACACCGACGGCGGCGGCATCAAGGAGCGTGTATCCTCGGCCCTGTCACGCATTGAAACCCACGCCGGTCGCCGCATGTCGCGCGGAACTGGCGCCTTGGCGACCATCGGCTCCACCGCTCCCTTTGTCGGTCTGTTCGGTACCGTCTGGGGCATCATGAATTCCTTCATCAGCATCTCGGAATCGCAGACCACCAATCTTGCCGTCGTGGCACCCGGCATTGCCGAGGCGCTGCTTGCCACGGCAATCGGCCTTGTTGCTGCTATTCCAGCGGTGGTGATCTACAACGTCTTCGCCCGCTCGATCACGGGATACCGGCATTTGCTGGCGGATGCCGCAGCCGGCGTGGAACGCCTCGTCAGCCGTGACCTCGATTTCCGCCGCATTCCGCCGGGCAGCAGCAAGCCCGCAGTGTCGTTGGTTGGGCGGTGATCGGTCATGGCTGGCGGTATTCGCGAAAATAGCGGAGACGATCTCTCCGAAAACCACGAAATCAACGTCACGCCTTTCATCGACGTGATGCTGGTTCTGCTCATCATCTTCATGGTGGCCGCACCGCTGGCGACCGTGGATGTGAATGTCGATCTGCCCGCATCCACCGCCAAGCCGGCGGAGCGCCCGGAAGAGCCGCTTTATCTGACCGTCAAGGACGATCTGTCGCTCAATCTCGGCAATGATGCGGTTGCCCGCGAAGCCCTGGCAGCGGCGATCGACCGGCAGACGGGCGGCAAGAAAGATACGCGAATTTTCCTGCGCGCCGACAAAGCCGTCGACTATGGCCACTTCATGGAAATCATGAACCTGCTTCGCGACGCCGGATATCTGAAAATCGCTCTGGTAGGGCTGGAAAATGCCGCTGCGGCAACGCAGCCAGCCAGTGCCGTTCCGCCCACCGCGCCTGCAGTGCCAGGAACCGCGCCATGACTGAAAACGGCTACCCGCAGTCCCGACATTCCCGCCTCGGGGAAGCGGCGTTGTGGTCCGCCGCAGCACTGCTCATGCTGGGCGTTCATGCGGGTTTTGCCTATTACCTGATGCAGGAACCAGAAGAACTGGATGCCGGCGGGCCGCCGCCTGCCGCGATCATGATCGAAATGGCAGCCATACCGGAAGCCGTCAATACCGAGGAAACGACGCCTGCGCAGGACGTTGAAGATGCCGAAGAGGTAAAGAGCGACAACAGCCAGCCGGTGGAGGAAGTCACCCCGGAGGAGCCGCCGCCTGAGCCGGTTGTGGAAACGCCGCCGCCGGAACCCGTGCAGCCGCCGGAACCGCCGGTCGAGGAGATCGTCGAGCCGCAGGAAATTCCCGAACCGGTGGAGCCGATCGATCCCGTGCAGGAACAGATGATGGCGGAACTCGAAAATGTCGAGGTTCCCTTGCCCGTCATCCGGCCACCGCCGCCGCCGGTCGAAAAGAAGGTGGAGAAGAAAGAACCGGACGACAAGAAGAAGGTAGAGCGCCAGCGCCCCAAACCGCAACAGGCATCGGAACTGCGCGAAACGGCCAAGGCCGAGACACAGCAATCCGACCGGACGGCGGCATCGCGCAACAATGCCGGTTTCTTCTCTTCATCCTCCGCCTCGCCGGCAAAATGGGGATCGAAGGTTCGCTCGCATATCCAGAGGCGTAAGCCCCGCTCGCTTCGCAGCGATGCGATGACAGCGACCGTGCGGTTCCGGGTTAACGATACAGGCGCCATCAGCGGTGTCAGTGTGGTGCAGTCCACTGGTGATTCCTCCATCGACCAGCAGATTGCGGCCTGGATCCAGAGCGCGTCACCCGTGCCCGCGCCGCCACCGGACGCAAACAAGACAATCACCTTGCCGATCAGCATCCGCTAGATCGATTTCAAGGCCACGTCGCGGTTCTGCTGGAATAAGCTCTTGCCTGGTATGACGCCCTCCCGAAGGGCGAATGCGTGCCCGACCGGTATTCTCGATAAGATATCCATTTGGGCCTGAATTGCATTTCGCGAATGTTTTCGATGGTGTAGGTCTTGTCGACTTAACACGCAGAGGCATTCCGGAATGAAATTCTCAATCGCAGAGGCGGAGGATCTCGTATCCTCTATCTTTGAGCGTAACGGCGTTCTGCCGCAAAACGCCCGCTCCGTGGCGAAGGCGCTCGTGGCATCCGAGGCTGCGGGCCAGGGCGGCCACGGTTTTCGGCGTATCCCCGTTTATGTCCGTCAGGCGCGGGTTGGCAAGGTCGATGGCAATGCGCGGCCGGTGGCAAGTCGTGTCAAACCGGGTGTGCTTTCAATCGACGCTAACAACGGTTACGCCTATCCCGCGATCGACTGCGCCGTAGACGAGTTGCCGGACATGGCCCGGCAGCAGGGCATCGCGCTCGCCGCGATCCATCGCTCCCATCATGCAGGCGTCATGGCACTTACAGTCGAGCGTTTCGCGGAAATGGGCCTCGTGGCGCTGATGTTCGCCAATGCGCCTGCATCCATGGCGCCTTGGGGTGGCACCAAACCGCTCTATGGCACCAATCCGATTGCGTTCGCCAGCCCTGTTGGCGAGGCAGATCCGCTGGTGATCGATCTGGCGCTTTCCAAGGTTGCGCGCGGAAAGATCATGGCAGCCCGCCAGAAGGGCGAAACCATTCCGGGCGACTGGGCGCTTGATACGAATGGCCGGCCCACGACCGATCCCGAAGAAGCCCTAGCCGGAACGATGGTGCCTGCGGGCGAGGCCAAGGGGGCTGCCCTGGCGCTGATGGTGGAGATCATGGCCGCCGCGCTCACCGGTGGAAGCTTCGCCTTCGAGGCCTCTTCCCTCCTGGACGACAAGGGTGCGCCACCCTCTCTCGGCCACACGATCATCGCCATAGACCCTGTATCGTCGGGCGGTGCGGCCTTTACCGAGCGACTGGCGCTTATCGCCGGAGAGATAGAGAAGCAGGACAACGTGCGTTTGCCCGGTCGGCGAAGCCAGGGCATTCGAAGGCAGGCGCTGGAAAGCGGTATCATCGTCGAAAGCGATATTCTTGCCGAGATTCAGTCGCTGTGAGGAACTGAAAATGAAAACCCGGCGGACCGGAAAGTCCGCCGGGTAAACCGTGTATGGCTTCCTTGCATTTGCGCCGATAGGCCGGAAATCATTTCCGACCCGCCTTTTGGTCCGCCGTCCCGCCATCGAAATGGTGGGTTTTTGGCGCAGAAAGCAACACATCCGGTTTTGGCTTACGGGAAGGGGACGATTTCGCGTAAGCTTTTGGAGCGAGAGGGAAGCTCTAAATATCCTGTTCGATCAGTCCACGCAGCAGGGCGATGCTGACGGCATTCAGCAGATTGGCCGCACCCAGCCTTAGGCGGACCCGTTCCAGAGTATCTTTAACATCCGCTTCGTCCGCTCCCGTTATCAAGGCAATGTGAGAAGGATGTCGGCCCCGCGCAACGAGCCCCAGATATTGCCGCTCACGATCCGAAAGGACGATTTCACGCGCCTGGTGACGTTCATGCTGCGTTTTTGACGACATAGTCTTTCAGCCTCAAAAGAGATTGACCTTCCCAAAGCCGGATGTGGCCTCAGGATCCAGGCAATAAGCGGCTGATCTCGCAGCCAGCCGGTCCCGGCATGGGCATATCCTCGGCGATGAAAGAATGACTGCACCGTCCTTCCCAAAAACCTGAAATCGGTTCTTGTCCAGAACAATGTAAAATTCAAAGCTTTGGAATATTTTCCGTCATGCCCGAAGGCATATTGCGGCGTTCTATTAGGCGGTCTGCCATCTCAAGAGAATAACATCTCACGCCAAGTTTTGCGTTTTTATTGTTATGTTTCGATACATAATCCAATGAACGCCGACATATTTCCCAATTTTATTTTGGATATATGGAATATTGATGCTGGGAATGCGCCCTATACGGCGGAATGATGCGCGTGTTTCTTGCGAATATCCGTGGGCGTTGCCCCGAACCAGCGGGAAACGGAACGCGAAAACGCACCCGGCGTGGAATAGCCGAGCCTGTAGCTGATATCGGAAACCGGAAGATCGCTTTCCACAAGGAGCTTGAAGCCGGCATTCTTGCGAATGGCGTCCTTTATCTCGTTGAGATTAGTCCCAAGCTCGGCAAGCCGTCTTTGAAAACTGCGTTCCGACAGGTTGAAATAGGGGGCGATCTCGCTCAGCGAAAGCTCGGCATCCGACAGCCGCACCTGCATGTAACGCTTCACCTGATCGATGAAATGCGTGGCGTCTGCCGATGTCTCCGGCCGCAGCATCCGGCATTGCAAGTTCATCAGCTCGAACAGCCGCTCATCTGCATTTGGGTTGACCACGTCCAGAAGTGATGTGGGAAGACGCATGGTATGGATGGGTTGCGAAAAGCTGACGCGCTTGGTCATTCTTTCTTTAAATAGCTGAATATTAACCGGTTTCGGCCTTTCCAGACCGATCTCGATCAGGTTGACGCGCTCCCCCAGAATATCGCGAAGGCGCTGGATCAGAGCTGTCAGCGACAAATCCACATATTGATCGCGTTTCGCGATGACAGGCGCAAAGGACCACGACAGGGTTACGTGCGCGGCATCCGTGACCATGGTGAAATTGCTGTTATTGGTCGCGTAATAAACGTGATCCTGAAGAAAACGCAGGAAAGCCCGCACTGTCGGCGCGCTCATCAGGCCATATCCGAACGCGCCGGATGCGCCGGCGGGAAAGGTGGACGCGCATTGCAGACCAAAGGCGTCGTCGCCGGAAATCAACGCACATGTCTCGAGCAGGCGGCAAAATCGGTCGAGGCTGATGCGCTCCGTCACGCTGCCAAAAGTGGCGGGATCGATATCGAGAGCCTTGCAGATGGGGGCGATATCGATGCCCCGCGACCGTGCATAATTGGCGACGCCGGCGGCCAGACCGGCCACCACTGTTATCTCGTCGCTGACCCTCTTTTCAGGCATCCCTCGCCTTGGCGTACCATGTTTGGAAATTGTCGCCTGATGGTAAGCGTTGGGAAGCCATTTGTCGAGCAGTTCGGCCTATGGAGTTTAAATGTGGCGACGGCAGGCGCTCTGCTCCAGCACCTGCATGATGGTTTTGCCCGCATCTTCCATGGCGCCGCTATTGTCCACGGTCGTCACGTCAAAATCCCCGACGACCGTGAGCGAACTGCGTTCCAGCCGCCGGAGAATATCCTCCCGGCTTTCCCGCCCGCGCTGCTCCAGCCGCTTCGCCAGCACGTCCGGCCGTGCAACGATGTTCACGACCTTGAGGCGCGCAAAGGCGGTGCCGAACTGGGGCAGGGCCGAGCGGGAGCCGTTGGCGATAACCACGTCTCCCGCATTAAGATGACGATAGACGGCGGCCGGAATGCCATATTTCAGCCCGTGCGCCTGCCAGGAAACGGCAAAAGCACCTTCGTCTTCCAGCCGGTTGAACTCGTGCATGGAAACCGCATCGTGATTTTCGCCGCCGGCATCGCCGCTGCGGGTAATGACCCGGCGGGTGAAATGGAAGCCCGGCCGCCCGGACAGCTGCGCTGCCGCATAATCCATCAGCGTATCCTTGCCGGCCCCACTCGGGCCGACAATTACGATCATCGTTCCGGGCACCGTACCCAGCGTCTGGCCGTCAAGCCGGCTATCCTGTCCGTTGCCGGTCATGCCACACGTTTGCCCTGACGCCAGACCGAGCGGGCGACGGGAACGCCGTCCTCGCGGTGAACTCGGACCAGATCGGCCCGCAATCCCGTTGCGATGCTGCCGCGATCGCGAAGGCCCACCGTTCGTGCCGGCGTGGAGGTAACCATGCGCAACGCTTCCGGCAGAGTGATGGCTTCCACCTGGTCGGCGAGCAGGAACGGCGCGTAAAGCAGGCTGAACGGCACATAGTCGGAAGAGAGAACATCCAGCACGCCAAGTTCGGCAAGATCACGGGCGGCGATGTTGCCGGAATGGGACTTGCCGCGAACGATGTTCGGTGCGCCCATCAGTACGCTCATGCCGGCGCTGTGCGAAGCCTTTGCCGCCTCGACGCTGGTGGGGAACTCCGCGAGTTTCACGCCGTGCCCGATCGCTTCGCCCACATGCGCTTCTGTAGCGTCGTCATGGCTTGCAACGGTTATGCCGCGCTCGGCGCAACGGGCCGCCAGGTAATCCCGGTGCTTGGCGGAAAACTCCGCCGATGCCGTCTGCCGGCGTCTGACGAACTCGGCGAAAGCCTCGTCGCTCAGTCCGCGCTTCTTCTGGTAATAGAAGATATATTGGTCCATCGACTGAAACTGGCGCTGCCCCGGGGAGTGGTCCATCATCGAAATCAGCCGCACACGCGGATCGGTCTCGAAATCTTCGAAATGCTCGAGCACATCGGCGGAGGCGACTTCACAGCGCAGGTGCAGCAGGTGATCTGCCCGCAGGCGGTTCTGATCGGCAGCGGTTTCAATGGCATCCGCCATTTCCCGCATCTCGCCCTTCTTGAACCCGCCATCTTCGTCGGAGCCCAGCCGCAGGCAGTCGAAAACAGTGGTAATGCCTGATGACGCGACCTGCGCATCGTGAGCCTGAATGGCGGCAATCTTATCCCAGATAACCCCGGGACGCGGCGAATAGTGCTGTTCCAGATGGTCGGTGTGCAGTTCCACCAGACCCGGGATGAGGAAATCGCCTTCGAGATCCTCGCCGGTCTTGGAGGCGCCTTCGCTGATATCGGCGATCTTGCCGTCACGGATCAGAACGGATCCCAGAATAATATCGTCTTCCAGAACGATACGGGCGTTGGAAAGGGCATGCTCGGTCATGGGTCAGCATCTTTCTTTGGCGGCTGGCCAAGCGGGTGCCAGCGATGAACGGTAAATGGTGCGCCGCGCGTTTCCTCAACGAACAAAGCGAGGCCGGAAATGGTGAGAGGCCGGTCGACGAACTCGGAAAACTTGGTCGAAAGCACATCCTGGATAGCGGGCGCGTCGCTTTCGTCGATGCGGCCCGTCAGCGTCATATGAAAGCGGAAGTCGTCCATGACATGCGGATAACCCCAGAGCGACAGATTTTGCCGCTGGCTTTCGGTCAGGTTTTGCGGGCGGCGGCGGGCAATGTCGGTCTCGGACAGGGGCGCGCGAAACCGGTCGAAATGGTCGACGATCTCAGCGGCAAAATCCTGCAGCCGCTGGTAGGTGCGATCCGGAACGAGCGCGAAAAACGGCCCGAGTGCGCCGATGACAACACGCGGAATATCGAAGACGGAGTGGCTGGCCGCAAACTGTTCGAGGGCGGCGACGAGATCCGCTTCGCTGTATTTTTCGGAAAGCTCGAAGGGGGCTTTCAGCGTCGCGTGGAAACCGTAACGGCGCGGCTCCTCGGTCATCTCCGCATAAGCGGCATGGTCATCATGTTGGGCGCCGGAAAAGGCATTGCGTCCCAGCCAGCGCGACGCCGCTTCAGTCAGCGGATGATCTTTAGCCGGAGAAAAATAGATGGCGTAGCGCACGGCAAGCACTCTTCGGTGTCATGGAAAACCTGGATGAAAAGCTATTTGGCGTGACTCGCCCGCTTCCCGCAAGGTCAGGAGTGCGAGGTAATCGCTTTCCGTGACAGAATGATGATGCCCCAGGAAAAAAAGCGCTTGAAACGCCGCGTGTCTCTCGAATGTCCGCAAGACGGATGCTGGCGCATTGAGGGGATGTATCTGACTTTGCAAAGAGGTTCCGGTTTTGCGCACGTCTCGGGAAGCGGGATAGCCAAACCCCGCTCCTGCTTTATGAATTAATGCTGGGTTTTCCCGATCAGGCGCGACCGCAGGGAATTCGAGATGTGGTCGAACAGGAAAACCACGAAGAGAATGAGCAGCACCATATAAGCGACCTTGTCCCAGTCGGCATTGGTACCCATTGCTTCCAGCAGTTTCAAACCGATGCCGCCAGCGCCAACCGCACCGATGATCGTGGCTGAACGGGTGTTGCTTTCCCAGAAATAAAGCGACTGGGAAATGAAGACCGGCAGGACCTGCGGAAGCACGCCGAAACGATTGACGGCAATGGGAGAAGCGCCAACCGATTTGACGCCCTCGCGCTGCTTGTCGTCAACATTCTCCAGCGCCTCGGCATAGACCTTGCCGAGCGCGCCGGTATCGGTGAAGAAGATCGCGGCAATGCCGGGGATCGGCCCCGGACCGAAGCTGCGGGTGAAAAACAGCGCCCAGATCAGCATGTCGATCGAGCGCAGGAAGTCGAATAGACGCTTCATGCCCCAGTTGGCGGCCCTGTTGGCGGTGATATTGCGTGCGGCGAGAAAAGCGAGCGGCAGGGCAACGAGCGTGCCGAACAACGTGCCCACAAAGGCCATCACCAGCGTCTGCATCAGCTTGGAAAGAATATCGGCGTGCTGCCAGACACCATTGTCGAGGAAATCATCGACCATGTGGCTGATATTGGAGCGCGTGGGATCGAGCCTTTCCCCCCACAGCGCCAGTGCGGCAAGGTCGCCATAGCTCTTGCCCCAGAATTCCGATTTGGTATCGAACAGGAAGTTCGCCCATCCGAGGAACCGCCGCTGCACGTAAACCTGGCTGGTGCGGATTTCCGCCTGTCCGGCAAAACCGTAATGCACGAGAACCTTGTTGCCGTCCTGCGTGATCTCTTGCGGCAGGACCTCAGGCGCCAGAGCCTTGTCGCCATTGATGATGACGGGATAGTTCTTGCCGTCCACATAGACGTCCACCCGGGTCGGCGTTACGTCGAGACGGTTTTGCGTGCCCGCGTAAACGACGCTGTAGCCGCCATCCGGCAAGGGTTGCAGCCAGTCGATCGGCGCATCGGCGGGATATTGCATCCGGCTTGACCACTGCGGGTTCACCTTGCCGTCTTCGAAACGAAGGCGTGGCTGGGCCCGCCAGGAATACCAGTCCTGAATGTAGCTCGAAGCGCGATCCCATCGGCCCTGCATGAAAGCGGGGCCGACATTGAAGAAGAAAAAGCAGGCGGTGAGATAGACGAGGACGGCGACAATACCGGTCAGCAAGCCGAATCGCTGCATGAAGCCGCGATTGAAAATTGCGGGATGTGCGGCCGTCAGCCTCTCGCGGTCTGCGGTATTGAGAATGAAGCTGGACGACATCAGGCCGCTCCCCGTCCGAATTCGAAGGATTGATGGCCGATCAGCCTGCGGCGCAACCAGCTTGAAAACTGGTCTACGGCGATGATGGTGATCAGCAGCAGGATGATGATGGCATAGGTCTTGGAGGCGTGATCGTTACCGATCGACAGCCGGAAGACCTCGCCAATGCCGCCACCACCAACGGCGCCGATGATGGTCGAGGCGCGTACGTTGATTTCGGCACGCAGCAATGCATAGGACACGAAATTGGGCAGGACCTGCGGCACGATGGCAAAGCGAACCCGCTCCAGCCAGTTGGCACCCGCGGCACGCAGGCCTTCATCCGCCTTCATGTCGGCATTTTCCACGACTTCGAAGAATAGCTTCCCCAGAGCCCCGATGGTGTGCACGGAAATCGCGATGATCGCCGCGATCGGCCCGATCGATAAGATGGCAGTCAGCAATCCCGCGACGACGATCTCCGGAAAGGCGCGCAGGATCTCCATTACCCGGCGTACCACCCAGCGCACGAGGCCGGCACCGATAAGGTTTGTGGAGGCAAAAAAGCACAGCACAAATGCGAAGGTCGTGCCTATTATCGTCGAGACCAGCGCGATGTTGAGCGTGATGATCAGCTGATAGATGAAATGCGGTATGTAGAAACCGTTGGTGATGTAAACGCGATCCGCGACATAGTTGTATTTCAGCGAACCGTTGTCATAGGGCGACGGCAGGTCGAACATCGCCCGGAAGACCTCGAGCGGGCTATCCGGCACGAATGTTTTCATGAAGTCGAAAAAATATGGCAGGCGCTCGAAGAACTTGCCCGAATTGGCCTCATTGGCGAAATTCAGTGAGGCGGCAAGGACGATGAGGAAGATAACGAGCGACATAACGGTATAAATCCGCCGTGTCCTAAGCTGCTGTTGATAATGACGCATCACCGTTCGGGACGATGCGCTCAATCCCTCGGGCGTGAGGGTACCATGTTGCAGTGTGGTCGCCATGCCGCTTTCCTTTATTGGCAAAAGCGGCGATGCCGCAAGGCACCGCCGCTTCCGGATATGATCTGAGGATCAGCCGCCGATAACGGACTTACGGGCGTCGATGATCGTCTGGTAGAAAGCCGGGTCGACCTTGATGTAGGCAGTGTTCTTGCCCTGGGTGTAACCCTGGAAGCAGGCGAGATCCTTCTTCGGAAGTTCCATGAAGAAGTCTTCGACCTTCTGCTTCATGCTGTCACCGATCTTGTTGGCAACGAGAAGCGGACCGTTCGGGATCAGCGGGGACTTCCAGACCTGAACGATATCGTCCATGTCGAGGTTGCCCTTCTTGACCATCTGGTGAAGGTTGCCGCCGGAGTAGCCTTCTTCCCACTTGCCGACGCCAGAACCGAATGTCGTGCCGACGTCGAACTTTTTGTCGAGAACGGCGAGAACGAGGTTCTCATGGCCGCCGCCGAAGCCGGTTTCGGAGAAATATTCCTTGACCGGAACGCCGGTTTCCTTCGGGATCGATACGTTCGGGACGAGGAAGCCGGAAGTGGAGTCAGGGTCGGCGAAGCCGATCTTCTTGCCCTTGGCGTCAGCCAGAGACTTGATGCCGCTGTCCTTGCGGGCAACCATGATCGTGTAGTAGCCGCTCGAACCGTCAGAGCCGGTATAGGTCAGGATCGGATCGACGGCCTTGGGATCGGCAATAGCGATCTTGGCGTAGGAAGAAGCGCCCATGGATGCAATGTCGATGGTGCCGCCGAGCAGGCCCTGGATAACGCCGTTATAGTCCGGCGACGGGAAAACCTGAACTTCGGAAACGCCGGTTGCAGCCTTGAGGCCATCCGCAACGCACTTCGTGTTGCGGATCTGGTCGGCTTCATTTTCCGAACCGTCGAGACCGATACGCAGGACCTTGACGTCCTGAGCCATGGCCGAACCGGCCAGAACGCCAAGGGCGACTGCCGAAAGAAGGATTTTCTTCAACATGGACTTTCTCCTGTTTTCCGGCGAGCCGGAGTTTGTTGTGAAGTATCGGCCCTTGACGCGGGCGCAAACGATGCTGAGCGGTTCCTCAGAGCCCGGCGAGAGCCAGCGGTTCGGGACCGGCAGATTGCTGAACCGGACGCGCGGCAAGCTGCGCGCCGGGAATATTGATGCTGGTCGAGGTCATGGTCTCGTCGATGCCGGCGCCGTGTGAATCCGTGCCGTAAATCTCGGTGACCGCCGCCGCCGTCAGTTCGGCGGGTGTTCCGTCGAAAACGACTCGACCCTGCGACATGCCGATAATGCGTTCGCAATAATTGCGCGCCGTATCCAGCGTATGCAGATTCGTTATGACGGTGATGCCTTCACGCTCGTTGATGTCGCGCAGGGCGTCCATGACGATCTTGGCGTTCAGGGGATCGAGAGAGGCGATCGGCTCGTCGGCGAGAACCATCTTCGGAGACTGCATTAGTGCCCGGGCGATAGCGACGCGCTGCTGCTGGCCGCCGGAAAGCGTGCCCGCCGCCTGCATGGCTACGTGCTCGATGCCGAGCCGCTCGAGGGCGGCAATCGCCATCAGGCGCTCTTCATCCGTGAAGATGTTGAACAGGCTGAGCACGGTCGAACGGTGGTTCAGGCGGCCGAGCATGACATTGGTGAGCACGTCGAGACGCGGCACCAGATTGAACTGCTGGAAGATCATCGCGCAGTCGCGCTGCCAGTTGCGCAGGGCGGCACCCTTCAGCGAAGAGACTTCCGTGTCGTTGAAGTGAATGGAACCCGAGGAGGGATCGACGAGGCGGTTGATCATGCGCAGCAGCGTTGACTTTCCTGCGCCAGAACGTCCAATCACGCCAACCATCTGGCCTTGCGGAATTTCCACATTCACGGAATCGACCGCAGTGTGGTTGCCGAAACGGCGCGTGACTTGCTTCAGGTGAAAGCTCATTTCCCCGTCCAATCTTCTTCTGATGGGGTTCGACCTAACAGCGGTGCGTGAAGCGTGAATGTCAGTTTGATGAAGAAAATATTACAGAATGCGCAGATAAGGCGTGCGCGTGGTCGCCTGCGAACCTTTTAGTAGTCGTGCCACCGGATTGAGGCCGGCGGGTGTCTCGCAGACATTGTTAGGGAGACCCCGGAGCATGACCCCGGAATCTGCAGTTTCTTCGGTGTGGGGCGATTTTACCCGGCGTATTTCGCCACGAAATCCTCGGCGGCGAGGGTGCGGAAATCGTCCAGTGCGCCGCGCAGCGTTGCGTGGTCCCAGTCCCACCATTTGAGATCGTCCATGCGCTGGCCAAGGTCCGCCGGGAAGCGGTTCCTGATCAGCCGGGCGGGTACGCCGCCGACGATGGTATAGGGCGCAACGTCTTTCGACACGACCGCACCGGCCCCGATTACCGCACCGTTTCCGATTGTGACGCCAGGCAGGATGGTCGCGCCATGGCCGATCCAGACATCGTGGCCGATCACCACGCGCTTGGCGCGGCGGGCGGCGAAGAAGTCATTTTCATCATCGGCGTCGTCCCAATAATTGCGGGCACGGTAGGTGAAATGGTGAAGTGTGGCGCGCGACATCGGATGATTGGTCGCGTTGATGCGGACGGATGCGGCGATGTTGACGAATTTGCCGATGGTGGCGCACCAGATCGCACCGTCCTGCATGACATAGGAATAGTCGCCCATCTCCACTTCCTCGATGCGGCAGCGTTCCGAAATTTCGGTATAGCGGCCGATCGATGAATTGGTGACACGGGCACTTTCGTGGACAACAGGTTCGAGACCGACCTTCACACTCATGCCGCTGCCTTCCGGGGGGAGAATTGCGAGACATCCAGAACGCGATCGGCCACGGCTTCCCGCACTTCCTCGTCATGGAAAATACCGAGCAAGGCGGTCCCCTTGCGTTTCTTTTCCGCGATCATCTCCACGACCACCCGTCGGTTGGCGGCATCCAGGGATGCGGTGGGTTCATCGAGAAGCAGGATCGCGTGATCGGTGATGAAACCGCGTGCGATGTTGACGCGCTGCTGCTCGCCGCCGGAAAAGGTTGCTGGCGGCAGCGACCACAGTTCCCGCGGCAGGTTGAGTTTCGAAAGCAGAACGGCTGCCTGCTCGCGGGCCTCTTCTGCGGCAACCTTGCGCGCAAAAAGCGGCTCGGCGACGACGTCGATCGCCGGAACGCGCGGCACGGTGCGCAGAAACTGGCTGACATACCCGATGGTGCGATGGCGAATCTCGAGGATGGTGCGCGGCGAGGCGCTGCCCATGTCAATGACCTGATCCTCGTGGCGGATGAGGATCTGGCCGCTGTCGATGGCATAATTGCCATAGAGCATTTTCAGGATCGAGCTTTTGCCGATGCCGGACGGGCCGCCGAGCACGACACATTCTCCGCCGGACACGGAGAAACTGACATCGCGGACAACAGGCAGTTCGATGCCATCGCGAAGATGCATGGTGAAGCTTTTGAAGACTTCCGAAACGATAAGGGGTGTCGGCATGGCGTCAAACCTGCAAAATGGAGGAAACAAGCAATTGCGTGTAGGGTTCGCGCGGATCATCCAGCACCCGATCTGTCAGACCGTGTTCGATGACGTCACCACCCTTCATCACCATCATGCGATGGGAAAGCAGCCGCGCGACCGCCAGATCATGGGTGACGACGATAACGGCGAGGCCGAGATCGTTGACGAGACCACGCACGAGATCGAGCAGGCGTGCCTGCACCGAGACATCGAGGCCGCCGGTCGGTTCGTCCATGAAGACGAGGCGCGGTGAGGTCACCAGGTTGCGGGCAATCTGCAGACGCTGACGCATGCCGCCGGAAAAGGCGCGAGGCTGGTCGTCAATGCGGTCTGTGCCGATTTCCACCCGTTCCAGCCACTCGCTGGCCGATTGCCGGATATTGCCGTAATGCCGGTTACCGACAGCCATAAGCCGCTCGCCGACATTGGCGCCCGCCGAAACCGCCATGCGCAGCCCATCCGCTGGGTTCTGGTGCACGAAACCCCAGTCTGTCCGCATCAGGAAACGCCGTTCGGCTTCGCCCATATGATAGAGGTCTCGCACCGAGCCATCGCGCATGCGATATTCCACGCTGCCAGCCGTCGGCACGAGCCGTGTGGAAATGCAGTTGAGAAGCGTGGTCTTGCCGGAGCCGGATTCACCGACGATTGCCAGAACCTCGCCCGGATAAAGCTCGAAGGAGACGTTGCGGCAACCGGCGCGGTCGCCGTAATATTTCGAAACGTCCCTGACTTTCAGAAGCGGTGCGTCGCTCATTCTGCGGCCTCCTTCACATCCGCCAGCAAATGGCCCTTGTGGCCATGGGCGCGGCGGTCTTCGCAATGGTCGGTATCGGAGCAGACGAACATCCGCCCGCCCTTGTCGTCCAGCACCACCTCGTCCAGATAGACATTCTCCCCGCCGCACAGCGCGCATGGCTTGTCGAAGCTCTGGATTTCAAACGGATGGTCCTCGAAATCCAGGCTGACGACATCCGTGTAGGGTGGCACGGCATAGATGCGCTTTTCGCGACCGGCCCCGAACAATTGCAGGGCGTCCGACAGGTGCATTTTCGGATTGTCGAACTTCGGGGTTGGCGAGGGGTCCATCACATAGCGCCCTGCAACCTTCACCGGATAGGCATAGGTGGTGGAGATACGGCCGTTGCGGGCGATGTCCTCATAAAGCTTGACGTGCATCAGGCCGTATTCCTCCAGCGCATGCATGACGCGGGTTTCGGTCTCACGCGGCTCGAGGAACCGCAAGGGTTCAGGAATGGGAACCTGATAGACAAGGACCTGCCCCGAATGCAGTTCTTCTTCGGGAATGCGGTGCCGCGTCTGGATGATGGTTGCATCCTTGGTGCGGGTGGTGACGGCGACATCAGCGACCTTCTGGAAGAAGGCGCGGATGGAAACGGCGTTGGTGGTGTCGTCGGCGCCCTGGTCGATAACCTTCAGGACATCGTCTGGACCGAGGATGGCGGCGGTCACCTGCACGCCGCCGGTGCCCCAGCCGTAAGGCATGGGCATTTCACGGGAAGCGAAGGGAACCTGATAACCGGGAATGGCAATTGCCTTCAGGATCGCCCGGCGGATCATCCGCTTGGTCTGTTCGTCCAGATAGGCGAAGTTGTAGGCAGCCAGCCCGTCGTCGAATGAAACTTCTTTAAGCATTGCGCGTTAACCTTGCGAAAAAAGGAGTACAAGCTCATGGAGATTGGAATTCTTGCAGCCGTGTTTTTTGCCGCTTTCGCAGCATTGACCGTCTTTTGCGCCTATTGGTTCGGCGAGCAGCACAGTCGCTGATTTATTCGGCGGCATCGCTCATCCATTCCCCGGCATCGGTGTCGGTCGCGTCGAAATCTGCGCGCATTTTGCGCACCAGGCCCAGTTCGGCCTGAAAATCCACGTAGTGCGGCAATTTCAGATGTTCGACAAAGCCCGTCGCCTGCACATTGTCGGCGTGCGAGATGACGAATTCCTCGTCCTGCGCCGGGGCAACCACATCCTCACCGAATTCAGCGGCGCGTAGCGCACGGTCCACAAGTGACATGGCCATCGCCTTGCGCTCGCTCTGGCCGAACACCAGACCGTAACCGCGGGTGAATTGCGGAGGTGCCTTGGCAGAACCCTTGAACTGGTTGACCATCTGGCATTCGGTGACCTTGATGTCGCCGACCGAGACAGCAAAACCGAGCTCCGGCACATCCAGTTCGACCTCCACCTCGCCGATGCGGATTTCACCGACGAACGGGTGTGTGCGTCCGTAACCGCGCTGCGTCGAATAGGCGAGCGCCAGAAGAAAGCCCTCGTCGCCGCGTGCAAGCGATTGAAGGCGCAGGTCACGCGCCATCGGAAACTCTATTGGTTCGCGTGTCAGATCGCCCGCAACGTGGTCGTCCGGCATGTCGCCGTCACTTTCGATCAAGCCTTCTTCGGCGAGAATGTCGGATACGCGCATGACGTATTCTGTCTCGCCTTCACGGATGGCAGGGATCTCGACAGCTCCGTCCTCCAGCAGCGAGGGATCGAGCAGGCGGTGGGTGTAATCGAAGGTCGGTCCCAGCAATTGCCCGCCCGGCAAATCCTTGTAGGTTGCCGAAACGCGCCGTTGGACCGTCATCTTCGCAGTATCCACGGGAACAGAATAGCCGAAACGGGGCAGGGTCGTGCGGTAGGCGCGCAGCAGGAAAATCGCTTCTATCATGTCGCCGCGAGACTGCTTGACGGCAAGGGCGGCCAGCGACTGGTCGTAAAGCGAAGCCTCCGCCATGACCCGGTCAACGGCGAGCGAAAGCTGCGAAACGATCTGCGCCACCGTCATGGCGGGCAGGTCGCGGTCTCCGCGCCGCTTGTCGGCCAGAAGCCGGTGGGCGTTGGCGATGGCGGTTTCCCCGCCTTTGACAGCAACATACATCTTATGCCTCCACGGGTTGAATGCGCGTCGTGCGTGGCAGGCAGACGAATTTGTCGCCAGCCGTCAGGATGATGTCGATGCCGCGCGGGAAGATGGCGTTGTTTTCCGCCCATAGCCTCGGGAATATGTCCGGCAGGCCGGATGGGCTAATGATGTTGATATGGCGGATGCCGGGGCCGGACAGCAGCAGTTCCCGTCCGCCGTCAAGATCGGGCAATTCGATGATGACCGTCGTGGAACGGTCGGGGTATTCCTGACTGCCCTGGGCAAAGAGACCGAAGGAGGCAATTGCGCTTCCCGCCTCAATGACGGCGAAATGCGCCGCGCTTTTTTCCTCTGTTGTAACCGCCCCGGTGTGAAATCCGATCCATCCCGGCACCGTGGTTTTGCGTAGCGTGCCGCTCAGCCAGACCGGCGTGTCATGGTCGCAAAGTGCAAGAAGAACGGCGCCGCTGGCCGCGCCAAGCGGCAGCGGCGGGGCAACTGTTGTTTCAATGGTTTGCGCTGTGCCTGGCCGGGCCATGCCGTCCATGAGCTTCTTGAAGATTCGCTGTGAATCGAAAACGGCGTCGGAAAAACCGCCCGTCAATGCTTCCGCTTTCACGCCCATCAATCCTCTCCTCGAACCATGGTGAAGAAATCCACACGAGTTGCGGCTGTTTCTTTCGTTTTCCGGTCTTTCTCCTCGGCCAGTCTTTTTTCGACCGGTGAAAGAAGCTCGGTCTCGATGAAGCCGCGTGTCGGGTTTTCCTGCCAGAGCGCATCGAAAACCGCAGCGTACCAGGCCTTCTTGCGACCGGTGCCGAGCACATGCGCATGGCCGACGGTGCCGGATGCAAGCTTCACGGTTGCCCGGGTCACGGTGGTTTCGCCCAGATTAAAGGGCGCACCGCCGCCGCCGATACGGCCTTTGACCATCACGAGGCCGGTTTCAGGCCCCCGCACGTTTTCCGTCTGCGGGCTGGCATCCTGCCGGCTCCAGACCGCCTCAAGTTCCTGAACGGTGGCGCGGGCAAGAAGTGCTGCCACCCGTTTCCTTTCCGCATGTGAATTCGCAGCTTCGTTATTCATCGCTTGACCTCTAATGTCTATTGATATAGACAACTATACAATATAAGTTACAATTAACGTCGATGAATGACAAGCGTGTGACATGAGCCCTTCGGCAGCGATGAAAAGAAAGAACGGCGTGGCGCTCTGGCGACAGATCGCAGACAGGATCAGGGGCGAGATCGCAGCGGGCGATCACGACGAAACCGGCATGTTGCCGCCAGAAATGACGCTGGCCGAAAAATTCGGCGTCAACCGCCATACCGTCAGGAGCGCCATTGCCGCGCTGGCAAGCGAAGGCATTCTCGAGGCGAGGCAGGGGCGCGGCACGATGATTGCGCGCAAGGAACGACTGAGCTTTCCGATTTCACTGCGCACACGGTTCACGGCCGGTATCAGCGATCAGGTGAAGGATATGCAGGCGCTGCTTCTTTCCCACACCACCGAACCGGCAAATGCCGACCTGGCGGCACGGCTGCAATTGCAGCCGGGTGCGCCGCTTGTGCGTCTGGAAACCCTGCGAAAGGCCGACAGCCGACCGGTTTCCCGCTCGACCACGTGGTTTCCGGCGGACCGTTTTTCAGGGATAGGGGAAGCCTATCAAAAAAGTGGGTCGATCACCGCCGCCTTCGAAATGCTGGGCGTCGCGGATTATGTGCGCATCTCTACCGTTATTTCCGCGAGCCACGCTGATACGCAGGATCTGGCCGATCTCGAATTGTCGCCGGGCGCAATACTGCTCGTCACTCAGGCGCTGAACGCGGATATGGACGGCATTCCCGTGCAATATGCCATCAGCCGGTTCTCGGCCGATACGGTTGAGTTTACCGTGGAAAATTAAGGCGCAGACATAGACTGAAGCGTTATTCTGCCTGCGAAAGGCCGAGAACATCCAGCATCGAATAGAAGCCCGGCTTCTTGTCGAAGGCCCAGACCGCCGCCGCAATCGCGCCGCGTGCGAAGATGGAGCGGTCGCCGGCGTAGTGGGAAAGCTCGACGCGCTCTCCCTCGCCAGCGAAGATCACCGAATGTTCGCCGATCACCGAGCCGCCGCGCAGGGTCGCAAAACCGATTGTGCCCGCTTCGCGCGCACCCGTATGCCCGTCACGCACGCGAACGGAGGAGTTGGCGAGATCGACCTTGCGGCCCGCTGCCGCCGCTTCGCCGAGCAGCAACGCTGTTCCGGAGGGCGCGTCCACCTTGTGTTTGTGGTGCATTTCCAGGATTTCGATATCCCAGTTCTGCGCATCCAGTGCCTTGGCGGCCTGCTGCGTCAAAACGCTGAGCAGATTGACGCCGAGGCTCATATTGCCTGATTTGACGATGCGGGCATGGCGTGACGCTGCCTTGAATTTTTCCTCGTCGCCCAGTGAGCAACCGGTGGTGCCAATGACGTGCACGATGCGGGCCTGCGCGGCGAGACCGGCGAAAGTGACGCTGGTTGCAGGCGAGGTGAAGTCGATCACCCCTTCCGCATGCAGGAATGCCTGCAAGGGATCGCTGGTGATCTCGATGCCGATTGGTCCGAGACCGGCAATCTCGCCGGCATCGCGGCCAACAAAAGCAGACCCTTCGCGTGCGACAGCGGCATGCAGCGTTACACCCGGTGTCTGGTGAATAAGGCGGATCAGCGCCTGTCCCATGCGGCCCGCCGCACCAACCACCACCAGTTTCATATCGCTGCCGCTCATGCCTTCACTCACTTTTCACGTCCTGCCGTTCAAGGTCGCCATTCAACAGACTGACCCATACCTCACCGACGTTAAAGACCGCCCGCCCGCTTCGCAAGCCTGTCCCAAGCGCAGATCAGGCTCTCCAGCGCCGCCCGTCGAGTGAAAGGCCGAAATCCGAAGGGGTGCGCGCGTAGGTGGCGAGACCGGAAAGGGCCGCCTGTGGATGGGTAACGACGAAGGTGGGAATGCTGCGCATCAGGGCACTGTGCGGCGCCTTGTCTTCGAACGCCGCCCGGAATTCAGGGCTTTTCAGCGCGGGAACGATTTTCTGCGAAATGCCACCTGCGAGATAGACACCGCCCTTGGCCATGAAGATCAGGGCAAGGTCACCCGCCACACGGCCGAGATAGGTGCTGAAAAGCGAAAGCGTCTCTTTCGCCTGCGGGTTCTGGCCCGAAAGCCCCTGCGAGGTTATGTCGGCCGGATCGGAAAAGATCGGCTCGATGCCATCGGCGGTGCAGATGGCCCGGTAAAGATTGACCAGCCCGCGCCCGCA
This sequence comes from Agrobacterium sp. 16-2014-1-2a, assembly GCF_053522705.1. Classification (NCBI taxonomy): domain Bacteria; kingdom Pseudomonadati; phylum Pseudomonadota; class Alphaproteobacteria; order Hyphomicrobiales; family Rhizobiaceae; genus Agrobacterium; species Agrobacterium sp. 16-2014-1-2a. The sequence continues at coordinate 1,654,534 of NZ_JBNWBX010000001.1, read as the reverse complement.
AAGGATCTGTTCGCCGGCGATACGGCCCTCGATGGTCTCGATATGCGGAAAGACCGCATAGTCACGCGCGCTTCTGGGGCCGATATCGATGTGGCCGCCTTCGCCGGGTACGGGAAACCACATATGTCGGGCGTAAACCAGACCGGCAACGCCAAGGCCTGTGCCTGGTCCGAGAACGACGCGCGATGCCAGCATGTCTTTTTTGCCGGAGCCGATAGAATCGCGGTTGTCGTCGTCGAGCGCGGCAATAGCCAGTGCCTGCGCCTCGAAATCGTTTATGACGATGACGTCCTTCAGGCCGAGTTTGGCCAGCATATCCTTCGGCTTAACGACCCAATGGCAGTTGGTCAGCGGAATTTCGTCGCCTTCGATGGGGCCAGCAATCGCAAGGATGGTCGACACGGGCTGAAGCGAGGTCTTGTCCAGAACCGCCTGCTGGATGGCGTCGTCAATTGTCGGATATTCCGCTGTTTTCACGGTGGTGAGGTGCACCGGTTCCGCAAAGGAATCGATCAGAATGGAAAAGCGGGCATTGGTGCCGCCGATGTCGCCAAGAAGGATCGGAAAGGAAAGATATTCGGTATCGGACGTCTTCGGCATTACCTGTTCCATGTTGGCGCGTCATTCGGCGAGGTTGAAGTCGATCAGGTTTTCTGCGGTGGCGCGATTGAGCGCCATGGGAATGTCGTAAACCGTGGCAAGCCGCGTAAGCGCCTTCACATCCACATCATGCGGCATCGCCGTCAGCGGGTCGGTGAAGAAGATAAGCATATCGACCTCACCGGTGGCGATCATCGCACCGATCTGCTGGTCACCGCCAAGTGGGCCGCTTTTGAGGCGAATGACGCTGAGGCCGGGGCATGCTTCCTGAACGCGCCCGCCGGTGGTGCCGGTGGCGACGATCTTGAAGCCGGAAAGCGCCTTTTGGTGATGACGCGCAAAATCCGCCATATCGTCTTTTTTCTCGTCGTGAGCGATGAGTGCGATACAGCGTTGTCCTGCCATGTCCCCAGCCTGTTCCCATAAAGAATTAAATCGATTTGAAGCCTTCTATAACAGCTTGTCCCCATTTGAAAAGGGAAGCTGTTTAATGCCGCATTTCTGTTTCAGTTCAATGTCGGGCGCTGGGTCGGAAGCGGAATATCCGCAGGTGGCTGAATGGCCGGAGCGTTCTGGATGATCTGTTCCACGCCTTGCTGGCGCACGGCCTGCGCCGGGGAATATGCCTGGGCAGCAAAACCTTCCGTATTGGCGGATGGGGCGGCGGCCACGGCGGCACAGGCTGCGGGCAGATCGGAGACCATGACCTGACGGGGTTTCACCGGCTTGGCATTGGGGTCTTTCTTCGGCGGCGCCCATGGTTCCTTGGTGAACCACCAGGCCAGCGACTTGTCGCAACCATCACCTTTGCCAACTTCTGCCTGAGGTTTGCAGTTGGGCGCGCCGGGCGGGCATTCCAGCCGGATGTGGAAATGTTCGTCGTGACCGTAGATTGGCCTGATCTTGCCCATGAAGGTGCGGTCGCCGGTCCATGTCTGGCAGAGTTTCTGCTTGATTGCCGGGTTCACGAAGACCCGCTCCACCTGCGGATAGCTCGCTGCCATCATTACCAGCCGTGCATTGAGCGGCGACCATTTGCGGTCATCGACCGTGAGGAACTTGGACTTATCAAGCATGGAAATGAAAGGCAGCGTCTCGCGCTGCTGCACCGTCAGCCTCGGATTCGGCATGGGCCGCCACCACACATCGACATCGAGGCCGATCTGGTGCGAGGCATGGCCTGTCAGCATCGGTCCACCGCGCGGCTGTGAGATATCGCCAAGCAACAGGCCCGGCCAGCCGATTTTCTGTGCATCCTGCGAAAACCGTTCGAGGAAGGAAATGAGCTGCGGTTGGCCCCAGTTGCGATTGCGGGAAAGGCGCATGGCTTGCCACGTCGGGCCATCTGCGGGCATGGCGATGGCGCCGGACTGACATCCCTTTGCATAGGAGCCGATCGGCTGGGAGCTATTCGCAGATGGCAGGTCGATGTGGCCGAATACCTCTTTCGCGGGCCTGTCCTCGGCCGATGCGATTTGCGTCTGCAACTGGAGCGCCGAAACGACCGAAATCGCCAGCATGGCCGCTTTGAAAACTCTGGATGATCCCGCCGTCATATATTCGTGCCCGTTCCGACTAAATGATTCTCTCGCCCCTCAGGATAAACTGGATCGGGATTTTGTTGAAACCATGTTTCAAGCCGCCCGCACCAAGGCATGCGAATAAAGGCCTCAATAAAGAGCTTGTGAGCCGGAGCATCTGTTTTTTGCCAATGTTTGTTTTATGCTCTCTTCAACAAACACGAAAACAGGGAACGTCCCGAATGAAATTGGCACCGCTGAAATCCCGGCTCCTCGTCGCTCTTGCGGCCTCCGCCATGCTGATGCCGGCGGCCGCCTCCGCACAGTCTGCGGATGTGTGGCGAAAGGGAATCTCGACGGTCGGTGAATTGAAGCATCCCGATGGTTTTGATCATTTTGACTATGTGAACACCAAGGCGCCGAAAGGCGGCACGCTACGCCTGTCGACGTCGGGAACCTTCGACACGCTCAATCCGCTGCTCGCCAAGGGTGAGGCGGCCACAGGTCTTTCACTGGTTTTCGACACTCTGATGAAATCGACGGAAGAGGAACTCTCGGCCTCCTACGGTCTCCTGGCAGAGGGCGTGAGCTATCCCGACGATATCTCCAAAGCCACCTTCCGGCTGCGCGCGGAAGCGAAATGGGCCGACGGCAAGCCGGTGACGCCGGAAGATGTCGTCTTCAGCTTTGAAAAGGCCAAAGACCTCAGCCCGCAGCTTGCGACCTATTACACCCATGTCACCAAGGCAGAGGTGAGCGGCGAAAAGGACATCACCTTCACTTTCGATGAAAAGAACAATCGCGAATTGCCGCAGATCGTCGGCCAATTGCTGATCGTTCCCAAGCACTGGTGGGAAGCCGCCGGCCCAGACGCCAAGCCGCGCGACATCTCGCGCGGCACGCTGGAGCCGGTCATGGGCTCGGGCCCCTACAAGATTGCGTCAGTCTCTCCCGGCTCCACAATCACCTATGAACGCCGCGACGACTACTGGGGCAAGGACGTCAATGTGAATGTCGGCCAGCACAATTTCAAAACAATCACCTATACCTTCTTTGCCGATCAGGACGTCGAGTTCCAGGCTTTCAAATCAGGCACAGTCGATTTCCGGCAGGAAGCTTCTTCCAGCCGCTGGGTCACTGGTTATGATTTTCCGGCCGCCAAGGAAGGCCGCGTCACAAAGGAAGAATTGCCGAACATCTATCGCGCCGTCGGCATCATGCAGGCCTTCGTGCCGAACATGCGGCGGGAGAAGTTCCAGAACCCGAAACTGCGCAAGGCGCTTAACTATGCTTTCGACTTCGAAGAGCTGAACAGGACGCTGGCTTACGGTCAGTTTCAGCGCATCAACAGCTTTTTCATGGGCAGCGAGCTCGCCTCTTCCGGCCTGCCGACCGGTCGTGAACTCGAAATTCTTCAGGAGTTGAAGGATCAGGTGCCGCCGGAGGTCTTCACCACCGAATATAGCAATCCCGTCGCGGGTGAACCCGCCAAACAGCGTGACAATCTGCGCGAGGCGGTCAAGCTGATGAAGGAGGCCGGTTATGAGCTTCGCGGCAACCGCATGGTCAATGCGGCGAGCGGGCAGCCGCTGGATATGGAGTTTCTGATCGATTCCTCCGGCATGGAAAGAACCATCCTGCCCTATGTCCAGAACCTGAAGAAGATCGGCGTCAATGCGACCATCCGCACCGTCGATGCCTCGCAATATACCAACCGTACCCGCAGCTTCGATTTCGACGTTGCGGTCAAGCTCTGGGCGACGTCGGCAAATCCCGGAAACGAACAGGCGGATTTCTGGGGTTCGGCGGCGGCCGACCGGCAGGGCTCCAACAATCTCGCCGGCATCAAGAACCCTGCCGTCGACGCTTTGGTCAGGAAGGTCATATTTGCGCCCAACCGGGATGAGCAGGTGGCCGCCGCGCGGGCGCTTGACCGGGTGCTTCTGGCAAACAGCTACGTCATACCGCAATTTTATCGCGGTGAGATGTTCGTCGCTTACTGGAACACGCTCATCCGTCCGGAAAACCTGCCGCAATATGGCATCGGTTTTCCAGAAGCATGGTGGTCCAGCCAGGCCGCGAACTGACGACGCGCTTGCTTTCGCGCCGAAGGCTTGATTCACATAGGGCGAGACGAATCGCTTGGATCGCGCAAGGCAGCGCTTTCAGGAAAGGACCGGGTTTGACAGAAACGAAAACCGCTGACGTATCAGCCGGGAGCAAAGGCTGATGGGCGCCTATATTCTCAGACGTCTGGCGCTGATGATCCCGACCATTATCGGCATTATGGGCATTTCGTTTCTTGTCATCCAGTTCGCGCCGGGCGGGCCGGTGGAACAGGTCGTCGCGCAACTGACTGGGCAGGGCGACAGCGCCTCCGACCGCCTCTCCGGCGGCGGCGATCTTATGGGCCAGTCCGGCGGTTTCGATGAAAGCGGCTCGAAATATCGCGGTGCGCAGGGCCTTGATCCGGAGCTGATCGCCAAGCTTGAGAAACAGTTCGGTTTCGACAAGCCGCCGCTCACCCGTTTTCTCGAAATGATGTGGAATTACATACGCTTCGATTTCGGCGACAGCTTCTTCCGCAATTCCTCGGTCATCGATCTCATCATCGACAAGCTGCCGGTCTCGATGTCGCTCGGCTTCTGGATTCTGATCATCTCCTACATGATCTCCATTCCACTCGGCATCAAGAAAGCCGTTTCCGACGGCTCGACCTTTGATATTTGGACATCAGGCATCATCATCATCGGTTATGCCGTTCCAAGCTTCCTGTTCGGCATTCTTCTCATCGTGCTTTTCGCCGGCGGATCGTTCTTCGACTGGTTCCCGCTGCGCGGTCTGGTATCGGACAATTTTGACCAGCTGAACTGGTGGCAGAAGATCATCGACTATTTCTGGCACCTGACCCTGCCACTGATCGCGCTATCGCTTTCGGCTTTCGCGACGACGACGCTTCTGACGAAAAATTCCTTCATCGACGAGATCAAGAAGCAATATGTCGTGACCGCCCGCGCCAAGGGGCTCAGCGAACGCAAGGTTCTTTATGGCCACGTCTTCCGCAATGCGATGCTGATCGTGATCGCCGGTTTTCCGGGCGCCTTCATCTCGGCATTCTTCACCGGTTCGCTGCTGATCGAGAATATCTTCTCGCTGGATGGCCTAGGTCGCCTCGGTTATCTCTCGGTCGTCAATCGCGACTACCCGATCGTGTTCGGCACGCTCTTCATCTTTTCGCTGATGGGCCTCGTGGTCAGCCTCCTATCCGACCTTATCTACACATGGATCGATCCGCGAATCGATTTCGAGCGGAGGGACGTGTGATGACGCTTGCCCATACCGCCGCAACGGAAACATTGGTAAAGCCGAAGCGCCCGTGGTTTTCACCAACCACCAAGCGCCGCTGGCAGAATTTCAAGGCAAACCGGCGCGGTTACTGGTCCTTCTGGCTGTTCCTGATCCTGTTTTTCCTGAGCCTGATTGCGGAATTCATCGCCAATGACAAACCCATTTTCGCTTCCTACAAGGGCGAATTTCTGGTGCCGGTCATGGTCGATTATCCGGAGGAAAAGTTTGGCGGGTTCCTTGCCCAGACTGACTACAAATCCTCCTTCATTCAGGACGAGATCAACGCCAATGGCTGGATGATCTGGCCGCCGATCCGCTATTCCTATCAGACGGTCAATTCCAACATTCCGCATTCCGCCCCCACGGCACCATTCTGGCTGATGGATGAAAAGGACCGCTGCTCGGCCTATCCGCAGGGTAATGCCGATCCCGGCTGTACGCTCGGCAATCTCAATTGGCTCGGAACCGACAATCAAGCGCGCGACGTCACGGCGCGGATGATCTATGGCTTCCGTATTTCCGTGCTTTTCGGCCTGACGCTGACGATCGCATCCGCCCTAGTTGGGGTGACTGCCGGCGCCATCCAGGGTTACTTCGGCGGCTGGACGGACCTGCTGTTGCAGCGTTTCATTGAAATCTGGTCATCCATGCCAGTGCTTTACATCCTGCTGATCATCGCGGCTATTCTGCCGCCGGGTTTCTTCGTGCTGCTTGGCATCATGTTGCTGTTTTCATGGGTCGGCTTCGTTGGCATCGTGCGGGCGGAATTCCTGCGTGCCAGAAACTTCGAATATGTCCGCGCCGCCCGCGCCCTTGGCGTCGGCAACTGGACAATCATGTTCCGGCATCTTCTGCCAAACGCCATGGTGGCAACACTGACCTTCCTGCCGTTCATCCTCTCCGGCTCTATCACCACTTTGACCTCGCTCGATTTCCTCGGCTTCGGCATGCCGCCGGGATCGCCGTCGCTGGGCGAGATGATCGCGCAGGGCAAGAACAATCTTCAGGCGCCCTGGCTTGGCCTCACGGCCTTCTTCACCATGTCCATCATGCTGTCGCTGCTGATCTTCGTCGGCGAGGCGGTGCGAGACGCCTTCGACCCACGCAAGACGTTCCGGTGATTGCCATGATGGAAACAAAGACCCAGCCGCTTCTCTCCGTCCGTGATCTCTCCGTTGCCTTTCATCAGGGTGGAGCGACCAGCGTCGCCGTAGATCATGTCTCCTTCGACCTGATGCCGGGCGAAGTTGTCGCCCTAGTCGGGGAATCCGGCTCCGGAAAATCGGTCACGGCGAACTCCATTCTCAAATTGCTGCCCTATCCGGCGGCGAGCCATCCTTCGGGCAAAATCCTGTTCGACGGCAAGGAAATGCTGACCCTACCGGAACGCGCGTTGCGCGCTGTTCGCGGCAACGACATCACCATGATTTTCCAAGAGCCGATGACCTCGCTCAACCCGCTCCACACCATCGAGCGGCAGATCGGCGAAATTCTGGAACTGCATCAGGCAATCACCGGCGCTGAAGCGCGGGCGCGCACGCTGGAACTGTTATTGCAGGTGGGCATCCGCGAGCCGGAAAAGCGCCTGAAGGCCTATCCGCATGAATTGTCCGGCGGCCAGCGGCAGCGCGTGATGATCGCCATGGCGCTTGCCAACCGGCCGAAACTGCTGATCGCAGATGAACCCACGACCGCACTCGATGTAACCGTTCAGGCGCAGATCCTTGAACTGCTGAGCGACCTCAAAAACCGGCACGGCATGTCCATGCTGTTCATCACCCACGATCTCGGCATTGTCCGTAAGTTTGCCGATCGTGTCTGCGTGATGACCAAGGGAAAGATCGTCGAGACCGGCACGGTGGAGCAGGTGTTTACCGATCCGCAGCATGCCTATACCCGCCATCTTCTGGCTGCCGAACCCAAGGGCGAGCCGCCGCTTTCCGATGCCAGCAAACCTGTCGTCATGCAGGGCGACGACATAAAAGTGTGGTTCCCGATCAAGGCGGGGCTGATGCGCAAGGTGGTCGACCACGTGAAGGCGGTCGACGGTATCGATATTACCCTGCGCGCAGGACAGACGGTTGGCGTCGTGGGCGAATCTGGCTCCGGCAAAACGACACTCGGTCTCGCCCTATCGCGTCTTATAGCGTCTGAGGGGCGTATCAGTTTCATCGGTCAGTCGATCGACAGCTATTCCTATGAAATGATGAAGCCGCTCAGAAATCGGCTTCAGGTGGTGTTTCAGGATCCTTACGGTTCGCTTAGCCCACGCATGTCGGTGGGCGAAATCGTTGCCGAGGGTCTGAAGGTGCACGAGCGACAGCTTTCCGCCGATGAGCGGGATACCCGTGTCGCCCAGGCGCTGGAAGAAGTCGGGCTCGACCCGGCGACGCGCTGGCGCTATCCGCATGAATTTTCCGGTGGCCAGCGTCAGCGTATCGCCATTGCCCGCGCCATGGTGTTGAAACCCCGCTTCGTCATGTTGGACGAGCCCACATCGGCGCTCGACATGAGCGTGCAGGCACAGGTGGTCGATCTCTTGCGCGATCTTCAGGCCCGCCACGAACTCGCCTATCTCTTCATCAGTCATGACCTGAAGGTAGTTAAAGCGCTTGCCAACGACGTAATCGTCATGCGCAACGGCAAGGTGGTGGAGAGCGGCCCGGCAGCGGAGATATTCGCCGATCCGCAACAGGAATACACCAAGGCCCTGCTGGCTGCTGCTTTCAATATCGAGGCAGTCGAAACTAAAGCGGTGAGCCAGTAGCAGGCGCATTGCTGTTTCTATTAAGACGATGATTTTTCTGTTGCTTTGCGCAAAATGCCGACCCATGTTGCGGGGACGAGATACGCAAACGGATTGAATGCCATGGCAGCGGATGTGATCGTTTTGGGGGCGGGGATCATCGGGGTCTCCGTCGCTTTGCAACTGGCCCGCAGGGGCAAATCGGTGGTGCTGGTGGACCGGCGGGGACCGGGTGAGGAAACCTCCTTCGGCAATGCCGGACTGATCCAGAGAGAGGGTGTCGTTCCCTACGCCTTCCCGCAGGAAGTTAGCCGGCTTCTCCGCTATTCCCTGAACAACAGCATCGATGCCCGTTATCATCTCTCGGCCCTGCCGAAGATCGCGCCTTTTCTTGGCCGCTACTGGTATAATTCTGCGGCCACGCGCCACGCAGCAATTGCCCGCGCCTACGCGCCGCTGATCGAGCACTCGGTCTCCGAACACAGCATCCTGATCGATGAAGCCAAGGCCGGCGATCTAATCGTGAAAAACGGTTGGATGGAGGCCTACAGGACCGCCGAAAGGCGGGATGCAGACTTTGCTTTCGCCGAACGTCTGGCGCGCGACCACGGCATCTCCCACACGAAACTCGATGGGGCGGAACTCGCCGCGGCGGAGCCGCATCTCAGCCGCGATTTCGTCGGCGGTTTGAAATGGAACGATCCATGGTCGGTGCGCGATCCACATGCGCTGACGCTCGCCTATGTCAAACTGTTCGAGAGCCTTGGCGGAACCTTTGTCCGGGGTGATGCATCCACGCTCAGCCAGACGACAAGTGGTTGGACGGTACGCACCGAAACCGGGGCGGTGGAAGCTGAACATGCCGTTGTCGCACTAGGCCCCTGGGCGGATACGGTGACGGAACGGCTCGGTTACCGCTTTCCGCTCGGCGTGAAACGCGGCTATCACATGCACTATGCTCCGCAGGAGGGCACCAAGCTCAACAACTGGTTGATCGACGCCGAGCGCGGTTATTTCCTCGCGCCAATGCGCAAAGGCATCCGCCTGACGACCGGCGCGGAATTTGCCGAACGCGATGCGCCGAAATCTCCCGTGCAGATCGAGCGGGCGGAACGGGTCGCCCGCACCGTCTTTCCTCTGGGCGGCAGGCTGGATGCGGAACCCTGGATGGGCGCGCGTCCCTGCACACCGGATATGATGCCGATCATCGGCAAGGCGCCGCGCCACAGGACATTGTGGTTCTCGTTCGGTCACGCCCATCACGGCCTGACACTCGGGCCCATCACTGGCCGTGTGCTGGCGGAAACCATGCTGGGAGAAACGCCGGTCATCGCCATCGATGCCTATCGACCCGAAAGGTTCAATCCCTAGATCCTGATGAACTGAAGTCATCTCTGGCGAAAACCGTGTACACTTTTCGCCATCCCGCTCTGATGGCCGAATCCGCTGGCCTTCCCGCGGCGGGCCACGTAACATGGGCTTATAAAAAGGGAAAAGGGGCAAGCGTCATCATGACGGCGAGGTTTCTCATCTATCAACAGCAGGACGATTTTCGTTAGCGAAGCGCTTCTGCGCGCGAAACAGAAGAGAAACGGCCTGCTGGTGCATGATGGATGATATTGAAAAAGCAAAGAAATTTTTCGACGATAACCCCGATATCGAAATTCTCGAAGCCTTCGTCATAGATGCGAACGGCGTGCCGCGCGGCAAATGGATTCCGCGCGAAAGGGCGATCGATGTCCTTGAAAAGGGAATGGCGATCCCACGCTCGGTCTATGCGCTGGATATCTGGGGCCGCGATGTGCATGCCGCAGGCCTCGCCGAAGGGACGGGCGATCCGGACGGGTTCTGCTTTCCTGTTCCCGGCACGCTGTCTCGGGTGACATGGCTCGGCCGGCCGACCGCGCAAGTCCTGCTCGCGATGAAAAATCCTGATGGAGCCGGGTTTTATGGCGATCCGCGCAATGTTCTGGCAAGGGTGCTGGAAGCCTACAAAAAGGCTGGCCTCACGCCGGTCGTGGCGACCGAACTTGAATTTTACCTGATCGACCCGGTTCGCTCTGCGCTCGATCCGGTGCGTCCGCCGCACAGCCGCGAAGGCCGGTGGCACACGGGCCAGACACAGGTTCTGTCGATTTCCGAATTGCAGGATTTCGAGGATGTCTTCCATGATATCGCAACCGCATGCAGGGCGCAGGGTGTTCTTGCCGATACGACGCTGCGGGAGAACGGCCCCGGCCAATATGAAATCAACCTCAATCATGTGCCGGACGCGTTGCGGGCCGCCGATTTCGCTGTTTTCCTGAAACGTATCGTCAAGGGTGTGGCGCGGCGGCACGATCTCGACGCCACCTTCATGGCGAAGCCGTACGGGTTACAGGCCGGCAATGGCATGCATGTGCATTTTTCCGTTCTCGATAGTGACGGCAGGAATATCTACGCCGGGGAAAACGGCCCATCGGACGCGCTGATGCATTCGGTCGGCGGCCTTCTGGAAAACATGGGGGAGAGCATGGCGATCTTCGCTCCCCATGCTAATTCCTATCGCCGCCTGACGCCCAGCGAACATGCGCCCACCTATGCCTCTTGGGGCATAGACAACCGATCGGCGGCGGTGCGCGTTATCACTGCCAGCAAGGCAGCAACCCGCATCGAACATCGTGTCGCCGGCGCCGATACCAATCCCTATCTTGTTGTGGCGATGATCCTGAGTGCTGCCCTTGCCGGCATGAAGGAAAAACGCCAGCCGGGCGGCGCGATTTCCGGCGACAGCCACGCCATCAATCACGAACCTTTGCCCACCAACTGGGATTATGCATTGCAGCGTTTCACGCGTTCGAGTTTCGCCTATGCGACGCTTGGCCAGCGTTATCGTACGCTGTTTTCCGCCTGCAAACAGCAGGAACTTTCCGAATTTTCCCTGCGTGTAACCGACGTCGAATATGACGCCTATATCAGGACGGTGTGAGATGGCTGAGGTGACGACTATTCCCAATCCCGGCCACACATCCTCCTGGTATGCGGCCTCCGCCAATGTCAAATCCGTGCGGCCAACGCTTGAAGGCGCAATGGAAGCGGATGTCTGCGTCATCGGTGGCGGGTTTACCGGGATTTCCGCAGCACTCGAACTTTCCGAACGCGGCTATTCCGTTATCGTGCTGGAAGGCGTGCGGGTCGGCTTCGGCGCCTCGGGGCGCAATGGCGGCCAGATCGTCAATGGCTATAGCCGCGACCTCGAAACAATCGCCAGTCGTTACGGCCACGACAAGGCGGTGAAACTCGGCGAAATGTCGCTGGAAGGCGGGGAGATCATCCGCAGCCGCATTTCGAAATACGCTATCGATTGCGATCTCGTCGATGGCGGTTTCTTTGCGGCCTTCACGACGAAACAGATTCGCGAGATGGAGGCCCACAAGGCCCATTGGGAAAAACACGGCCATGGCGGGCTTGAGATGGTCTCCAAAGCCGATGTCGGAAAATACGTGCGGACCGATCGTTATGCCGGCGGCATGATCGACCGTTTCGGCGGCCACATCCATCCGCTCAATCTGGTGCAGGGGGAAGCAGCGGCGGCCGAAAGTCTCGGTGCGCGCATATTCGAAAATTCGAGGGTCATTTCGCTGGAGCAGGGCGTAAACCCCGTCGTGCGCACGGCGACGGGCAGCGTGAAGGCGAAATATGTTCTCGTCTGCGGCAATGCCTATCTCGGCAGGCTGCTGCCGGAAATCGGCGACCGGATGATGCCGGTCTCAAGCCAGGTCATGGCGACAGAGCCGCTTGATGCCGATCTGATCGAGCAACTCCTGCCAGCCAATTATTGCGTCGAGGATGCCAATTATATTCTCGATTATTATCGCCGCACCTCTGACAACCGCCTGCTTTATGGCGGTGGTATCGGTTATGGCGGCAGCGATCCGGCGGATCTGACCGGGGTGATCCGTCCGAATATGCTGAAGACTTTCCCGCAACTGGAAAAGACGAAGATCGATTTTGCCTGGAGCGGCAATTTCGCGCTGACGCTAACGCGCATCCCGCATATGGGCAAACTGTCGGACAATGTCTATTTTTCGCATGGCGACAGCGGTCACGGTGTCACTACCACGCACCTGCTCGGCAAGATATTGGGCGAGGCCGTTGCAGGCCACGCAGAGCGTTTCGATGTCTGGAGTTCCCTGCCGAATTATCCGTTCCCGGGCGGTAAGACGTTCCGCGTGCCGCTGACCGTGCTTGGTGCATGGTGGTACGGCCTGCGCGACAGGCTCGGATTTTAAAAAATCACCGCTTTCAGGCCCGAAAGTGCGTTTGCGGTAATTTCCTCCGGCGTGGCGTCGATGCTGACGGTTACGACGCCGGGTTCGCCGGTCGGCACTTCCAGCGTGGCAAGCTGGGTCTGGAGCAGCGAGAGCGGCATGAAGTGGCCCTTGCGTTCGCCCATACGCCTGCTGAGAAGTTCCAGGCTGCCGTCCAGATAGACGAAAGCGAGCGGGCCACCGGTAGCCTCGCGAAGGCGGTCGCGATAGATTTTCTTCAGCGCCGAGCAGGAAACGACGACACCGTTATTTTCGTTTCCCTTGCGCAGTTCTGCGCCAATCAGATCGAGCCAGGGCCAGCGATCTTCGTCGGTCAGGGGAATGCCTTCTGACATTTTGTCGACATTGGATTTCGGGTGAAGCTTGTCGCCCTCAATAAAGGCAATGCCCAGTTTTTCCGCCAGTTCCTCTGCGACCGTGGACTTGCCAGAGCCGCTCACTCCCATCACGACGATTGCCTTTGTCACCCGAACCTCGAATGTTTCTGTTTCGACGGTCAGCCCCTAACATGCGCGGCGGATGTCGGGAACATAAAAATGAGGAGCTTGCATTTGTCAGTGCCCGGTTTTGCGGGCCGCTGCCTTTTCCAGTGCAGAAAAGCTGGCGTGGATCAGGATTGCCAGCACAGCGACGATCAATCCGCCCTGAAGGATGAAGGCGAGATTGTTGGATTGCAGGCCGGCGATGATCACCTCTCCGAGCGTGCGGGCCGCGACCGTGGAACCGATGGTTGCTGTCGAAAGGCTGATCACTGCCGAAAGCCTGATGCCTGCGAGGATCGCCGGAAGGGCAAGTGGCATCTCCACTTTGACGAGCCGTTGCCAGCCGGTCATGCCGGCGCCCTTTGCGGCATCCATGACGGTTGGCGGCAGCGTGGTCAGCCCTGTCAGCGTATTTTCGAAAACCGGTAGAAGCGCATAGAGAAACAGCGCAATGAGCGTCGGTTTCTCGCCAAAACCGATCATCGGCACGGCAAGCGCCAGCACCGCCACCGGCGGAAAGGTCTGGCCGATATTGACGATGCTGCGCGACAGCGGCAGAAAATCCGCGCCGAAAGGGCGGGTGACGAGAACCGCAAGGGCTCCCGCCACCAGCGTGGCTAGCCCCGTTGCGATTGCGACAATGGTCAGATGCGACAGTGTCAGGGAAAGCAGATTGGCCTGCGTGTAGATCGCCGGCGCGTTGGTCTGCACAAGAGGGCGGAATATCGGTGCGAAAACCTGCGGCGCCGCGAGAAAGGCCATCAGCGCCAGCACCAGAACCCCGGGGGCGAAAAACGAAGCGGCATTTTTCATGGGGTTCCGGTAGCCCGCTGGAGCAGAACATCGCGCCGCACGATACCTGCGGGTTTGCCATCGTCTTTCAGCACCGGCAAGGTATCGCAGCCCGCCCACAACATTGCAGACAGGGCGTCGCGCTGGCTGGTATGTTCATTCAATGGTTCGCCTTCAGCGCTTCCCGGCTCCACGACGTCTGCAACCGACAGGACGGATAACAGTTTCAGGGCGCGCTCGTTTTCGCCGATCATGGTGCGGACGAAATTCGTTGCCGGTTTCAGCACCAGCTCGGCCGGCGGGCAGTCCTGAACAATACGGCCCTTGTCCATGACGGCAATACGATCCGCCAGGTGAAAGGCCTCGTCCATATCATGCGTGACAAGAACGATGGTGACACCGAGCTTCTTCTGGATATCGAGAAGATCGTTCTGGGCCTTTGCGCGGATAACCGGGTCCAGTGCACCGAAAGGTTCGTCCATCAAGAGAATGTTCGGTTCTGCTGCAAGCGCGCGCGCCACGCCGACACGCTGTTGCTGGCCGCCTGAAAGCTCATGCGGAAAGCGGTTGGCATAAAGCGCCGGATCCAGCTGGAAGAGCTGCATCAGCGCGTCGATTTTCGCATCGATGCGCTTGCGGTCCCAGCCGATGAGCTGCGGAACCGTCGCGATATTCTCCGCCACGGTGCGGTGCGGGAACAACCCATGGCCCTGAATGGCATAGCCGATCTGACGGCGCAGCTTGTAGCCCGGCATGGTGCTCACATCGTCTCCGTCGATGCGGATAGTGCCGGAGGTCGGCTCCACCAGCCGGTTTATCATGCGCAGCAGCGTGGTTTTTCCCGACCCGGAAGTGCCGACGATGACTGTGACGGTGCGCGGCGCCACAGTCAGGGAGACCTGGTCGACCACGACCGTATCGCCATATCGTTTCGTGATGGTGTCGATCTCGATCATGCCTTTTGCCTTCCGCCTGCGCTGAAGAGATTGCTGTCGATAAGGGCGTCGAGCGTAATCGCGGCGGCGAAGCCGAGCAGAACGGTCGGCACGGTGCCGAGCAGTACGAGGTCCATCGCGGTCTGCCCTATGCCCTGAAACACGAAAACGCCAAATCCACCGCCGCCGATCAGTGCTGCGATGGTCGCAAGTCCGATATTCTGCACCAGCACGATACGGATGCCGGTGAGGATGACGGGCATGGCGAGTGGAAACTCCACCCGCAGCAGCCTTTGCAGAGGCGTCATGCCAAGCCCGCGCGCGGCTTCCCGCACTGCCTGCGAAACGCCGGACAGGCCGACCACCGTATTGGAGACAACGGGCAGCAGCGAATAGAGAAATAGCGCCACGAAGGCCGGCGCCATGCCGATGCCGGCGATGCCGATCTTCGCCGCACCCGGCACATTGGCTGCCATCCATCCGAGTGGCGCGATCAAAAGGCCGAAAAGCGCGATGGAGGGAATGGTCTGGACGATATTGAGAGCGTTCAGTAGACCGGAGCGCAAACGCTCGACCTTGTAACAGAGAATGCCGAGCGGGATACCGGCGAGGGTGGCTGCAACCAGCGACCCGATGGCAAGTTCCACATGCCGCAGTGCTTCGGTCCAGAAGATATCTGCCCGGCCGGTATATTCCTTGATGATGGAGAGATCGTCCCAGAGGCCGCTTGTCAGGACCGCCGCAAGCGTCCCGGTTGCCACCAGCAACAGCAAAATCCGCAAAGTGGGTTTCGGCTGGAGACGTGCAATGCAATCGGCGGCAAGCAATGCAAGCCCTGCAAACATCAACCAGAAACCGCTGGCGGGCGAAACGCGGGCAAAACTGTTGCCCTCAGGTGTCAGCGCAGACGCCGCCTGCCCGACAAAGATCGCCAGTGCCGCGAGACCGACCAGCGCAGCGGCGAGTTTCAGGTGCGCCGGAAACCGGAAAAAGGCGATGAAGGCGGCGACAATAATGATGGCGACGAGGAGGGTAGCAGCAGCAACCGGAAGCGCTTCGAAGATCGTTCGCGTTTCACCCTGAATGATCCGGTTAGCTCGGAATGTCATGAAGGGGGACGCTGCAAGCGCGTAGAGAAGCAGGCACGAAATCAGCACGCCTACCTTGTCAGGCCATTTCGTCAAATTCCGCTCCCCCGGATCATAGGTTCGGACGGGATGGTGAACCTCACATGGTTTCCGATATCCCGCCCCAACGGTTCTCTGGCAATTACTTGAGGAAACCGTTCTTCGTCAGGAAATCGGTCGCAACTGCCTTGGCCTGTTCGCCCCCCACCTGCACGCGGGCGTTCAGCTCCTGCAAGGTTGCCAGATCCAGTTTTTCGAAAACAGGTTTCAGCAATGTCTCGATATTGGGGTTCTTTTTCAGAACTTCCTCGCGAATGATCGGCGCGGGCTGGTAGACGGGTTGCACATGCTTGTCGTCCTCAAGCACGACAAGACCGGACGGCGCTATGCCACCATCGGTGCCATAGACCATGGCCGCATTGGCATTGTTCGTCTGATTTGCGGCGGCAGCGATAGTGGCAGCCGTGTCGCCACCGGAAAGCGTGATCAACTGATCCGGCTTCATGGTAAAGCCGTAGGTGGTCTGAAATGCCGGCAGGGCGGCTGCGGAATTGACGAATTCCGAGGAGGCGGCAAGAACCACCTCACCGCCACCGGCAATGTATTTGCCGAAATCCGAAAGCGTCTTCAGATTGTTCTTGTCGGCAACATCCTTGCGCAGCGCAATCGCCCAGGTGTTGTTTGCGGGCGATGGTGTCAGCCAGACGATCTTGTTGGCGTCGTAGTCGAGTGTCTTGGCTTCCTGATAAGCCTTGGCGGCATCTTTCCAGAGCGGGTCGTCCGCCTTGGAGAAGAAGAAGGCGGCGTTGCCTGTGTATTCCGGATAAATGTCGATCTCGCCAGCCGTGATCGCTTTTCTGACGACCGGGGTAGCGCCGAGCTGGATGCGATCCGTCGTCTCAATATTGTTCTTGTTCAGCACGGCAAGGATGATGTTGCCGAGAACGCCGCCCTCCGTGTCGATCTTAGACGACACCACCACCTGCGCCTGAGCGAAGGAAACAGAAAGGGCAAGCGCAAATCCGGCGCCTGTCAACATCATCAAGCGGTTCATGAATAGTCCTCCGGTGGGTCAGCCTGTCGAACACGCGAAAAATCGCCGCCGCAATTGCGGAGAAACATGAACGGCCAGAGGAACAAATGGTTGCAACGCCATTGGCGTTTTTTACCTGAATGGCGAGGGCGCTGGCCCGGCTTAGATTTCGCCGTCCCGCTTGCGTGCATCCTTGCCCATGACGAGCGGCATGAGAACCGACAGGAACAGAAGTCTGAGAACGTGATGTGAGCCGACATAGGCGGTATCGGCATGCATCATCACGGCCATCGCCGCCATGGTTTCAAGACCGCCCGGCGAATAGGCGATCATCACCGCATTGAGCGGAACGCCTGTAATGTTGGAAATCATCCAGGCGATACTTCCGGCGATCACCATCACGGCGATGGTGACGACGAAACCCGCCACAAAGCCTTTTCGCACATCCATCAGCGACACATTCGAAAAGCGCGTGCCGATGAGACAGCCGATCAGCACATAGACCGGCAGGCTGAGCCAGCTCGGAACGCCGCCCTCGGTAAGGCCGGTAATATGGGTGCCGATGGAAACCGCGACGCCGCCCAGCAGCAGGGCTGCGGGAAATCTCCAGCGAAGGAACAGCCATCCCATCGCAAGCGACGCGCCAATGGTCAGGGCCAGTGTGAACAGACCCATCGGTGGATTGGCGATGAGCGGTTCCGTGCTGACGAGATCGAAATATTCAACAATCAGCGGCACGGAAAGCGTCAGCGCCAGCACCCGCACGCTTTGCACGATGCTGACGGTCGCAAGGTCGCTTTTCGTCTCGGCGCCGAGGCTGATGATATAGCTGAGGTGCCCGGGCGAAGCGCCCAGCATCGCCGTCGTCCTGTCGTATCCGAAGCCGTAATGCAGGATCCAATAGGCGACATACAGCATGATGACGACTGCAACGAGCACGATGACGAAGCTCAGTGGCCATGTCTTCGCGGCATCGATTACCGACGGCGTTACGCTCGTTCCCATCGAAATGCCGACCACAACGAAACAGGCATTGCGGATGAAGGCGGGAATCCCAAGCTTCACGCCCGCCAGTCCCGTAATCGTCACGGCGAGCGCCGGACCGGACAGAAACGGCGCTGGAACGTTAAGTAGACTGGCAAGCAGCGCACCCATGCTGCCGACGAGCGCGGTAAGTGCAAATGTATGGAATTCAGGCTTGATGATCATTGCGACGCTGGCTGATTGCTTCAAAAAAGCTCGCGACCAAATGCGCCGCTTCGTCTCCTGGCGTCAACACGCTCGACCAAAAATATTGCATTTCCGAAGTGTTCTATAAAAGAAAAGCCCGTGACCTGCGGACACGGGCTAGCGCAATTGTTGCTTGGGCAATGGGATGATCAGGCGGCCGGCAAGGCGGCGATCTTCGGCATTTCCGTGTCGATGCCGAGCAGGAAGTTGATCTGCGGCCGCGCCTTGACGAGATCGTCGATGGAATATTCCGCCAGCACATCGAAGAAGGCATTGAGCGCCTTGCGAAGCGCCGAGTTGAGGCCGCAGCTATCCACAAGCGGACATTCGACAGCACCGTCCTCGAAGCATTCCGCCATGGCAAAACTGTCTTCGGTCACCTTCACCACGTCAAACAGGCTGATTTTCTCAGCGGGTTTACCAAGACGCACGCCGCCGTTACGGCCGCGCACGGTTTCCACCAGACCGGCCTTGTTGAGCGGCTGCAGAATTTTGAAAAGGAACAGCTCAGATACGCCATAAGCCCTGGCGATCTCCGGAATGCGGCTCAACTTGCCTTCATTTGCGGCGCAATACATCAACATGCGAACGGCATAGTTGGTCTGTTTGGTCAAACGCATGCTGGTCTCCTAACTCTCAATGTGGAGTTATATAGTCTCTTTTTCAGTTTAGAACAATTCCAGAAACTGAAAAAACTGGCAGCGATCCGATATTTCTCGGACAGCCTTGTTGACCGCTTTGATGATTCATGAACAAACAAGTCAAGAATCTGAATGTAATGGAGGCATTCTTAATGGCAAGCTTGAAATCGTGTTTTTCCGCTGCCGTTTTTTCGGGTCTGACGATCCTCTGGGCCGCGCCCGCTGCTTTTGCGGACGGCGAGGTTAACGTCTATTCCTACCGGCAGCCCGAGTTGATCCAGCCACTGCTCGATGCCTTCACGAAAGAAACGGGCATAGAGGCCAACGTTCTCTTCCTCGACAAGGGTCTGGTGGAGCGCATTCAGGCAGAAGGCGTCAATTCGCCGGCCGACGTGCTGTTGACGGTCGATATCGCCCGGCTTGTCGAGGCGAAAGAAGGCGGCGTTACACAGCCAGTGCTGAACGATCCCGTCATTGAAAAGGATATCCCGGCCAATCTGCGCGATCCGCAAGGCGAATGGTTCGGCCTGACGACGCGTGGCCGCGTGGTATATGCCTCAAAGGAGCGGGTCACCCAGAAAGACATCACCTATGAGGAGCTTGCCGATCCGAAATGGAAGGGCAAGATCTGCATTCGCGACGGCCAGCATTCCTACAATATCGCGCTGATCGCCTCGATGATCGCCCATCATGGCGTCGATTATACCCGGACATGGCTGACCGGCCTTAAGAACAATCTTGCCCGCAAGCCTGATGGAACAGACCGCAGCCAGGCCAAATCGATCTTTTCCGGCGAATGCGATATCGCGCTCGGCAATACCTATTATGTCGGCCTGATGCTGACCAACGACCGCGAGCCGGAGGAAAAGGTTTGGGCGGGATCGGTGCGGGTGATCTTTCCCAATGCGGGAGATCGCGGAACGCATGTGAATATTTCCGGCATGGCGCTGACCAAATACGCACCCAACAAGGACAATGCGCTGAAGCTGATGGAATTCCTGGCATCGCGCGAGGCGCAGGAAATCTATGCCAAGCAGGTCTTCGAATACCCGGTGCTACCCGGCGCGGAGCCTTCCGATGTCGTGAAGGGCTTCGGCCCCATCAATCCGGACAAGCTGCCACTGACGGATATTGCCGCCCACCGCAAACAGGCATCCGAGCTTGTGGACGAAGTGGGTTTCAACGACGGCCCGACCAATTGATGCCGTTTACACACCTGTGACCGGTTAGGATACCGGCGGGTCAATCGCCCGCCGGTTCATTGTTTAGAGACGCATTGCTTACTTCATCGTCGGCATGACGAATTCGGCACCCGATTTGATGCCGGACGGCCAACGCGAGGTGATCGTCTTGGTCTTCGTCCAGAACTTGATCGAATCCGTTCCATGCTGGTTGAGATCGCCGAAGCTCGAGGCCTTCCAGCCGCCGAAGGAGTGGTAGGCGAGCGGAACAGGGATCGGAACGTTGATGCCGATCATGCCGATATTGATGCGGCTGGCGAAGTCACGCGCAGCATCGCCGTCACGGGTGTAGATCGCAACACCGTTGCCATATTCATGCTTCATCGGCAGTTCCAGCGCGTCTTCGTAGTTCTTGGCGCGAACGACGGAGAGAACAGGTCCGAAGATTTCCGTCTTGTAGATGTCCATGTCAGGGGTGACGTGGTCGAACAGGCAGCCACCGACGAAATAGCCGTCTTCATAACCCTGGAGCTTGAAGTCGCGGCCATCGACCAGCAGTTTCGCGCCCTGCTCGACACCGCTGTCGATCAGACCCTTGACGCGCGTTTGCGCTTCCTTGGTAACGAGCGGGCCCATATCGGCCTTGTCGTCGGTGTAGGGGCCGATCTTCAGTGCTTCGATCTGCGGGATGAGCTTTTCAACGAGACGGTTGGCCGTTTCTTCGCCAACCGGAACCGCAACCGACACAGCCATGCAGCGTTCGCCGGCCGAACCGTAACCGGCGCCCATCAAGGCGTTCACGGCCTGATCGAGATCGGCATCAGGCATGATGATCATGTGGTTCTTCGCGCCGCCGAAGCACTGTGCGCGCTTGCCGTTCATGGCGGCAGTACCGTAGACGTAGCGGGCAATCGGCGTCGAGCCGACGAAGGAAACCGCGCCGATATCCGGATCGGTCAGGATGGCGTCGACAGCGCCCTTGTCACCATTGACGACGTTGAGGATGCCAGCCGGAAGACCTGCCTCGATCATCAGTTCGGCAAGGCGGATCGGCAGGGACGGATCGCGCTCGGAAGGCTTGAGGATAAAGGCGTTGCCGCAGGCGATTGCCGGCGCAAACATCCACATTGGGATCATCCCCGGAAAGTTGAACGGCGTGATGCCCGCACCGATGCCGACCGGCTGGCGGATCGAATACATGTCGATGGCGGGACCTGCGCCCTCGGTGAACTCACCCTTCTGCAGATGCGGAATGCCGCAGACGAATTCGCAGACTTCGAGGCCGCGCACGATATCGCCCTTGGAATCTTCGACGGTCTTTCCGTGCTCGCTGGAGAGCAGCACCGCCAGTTCATTCATGTCGCGGTTCAGAAGTTCGACGAACTTGAAGAAAACGCGGGCGCGGCGCTGCGGGTTGGTGGCGGCCCACTTCGGCTGTGCCGCTTTTGCGCTTTCCACGGCAGCGCGCAGCTCGGCGTCGCTGGCAAGCGCGACAGTCGCCTGCACTTCGCCGGTTGCCGGGTTGTAGACGTTAGATGTGCGGCCACTGGTGCCGGACACATGCTTGCCGTTGATGAAATGACCGATTTCCCTCATGGGGCTTTCCTCCGCGATTTTTTGATGGGTGCAGCATTGCACTTGAATTTGTACAAATCAATGAACTCAGATAAGAAACCGTTGTGCGTAAATTAAAGCAAGGCGAGTATTTTGAGGGTGGCGGCGGATTTCCGACACCCACACGTTCGCCGGTCAACAGAAGGTCAGAAGCTTGATGAGCGATGAACCAGTCGTGCGGATGGCTGAAATCCAAATCGATCCAACCCAGCTGGATGCCTATCGCAGACTGCTTGCAGAAGAGATCGAAGCTTCGGTCAGCCTGGAAATTGGTGTGCTTGCATTAAATGCGGTGGCAATTAAAGGCAGCCCGGAAAAGATTCGCATCCTCGAAGTCTACGCGGACCGGGCGGCATATGAAGCGCATCTGCAAACGCCGCATTTTCTGAAATACAAAGAGAGTGTGGCAGGAATGGTGACGTCGCTGACCTTGCTTGATGTCGAACCCATAATGCTGCGCAGCAAACCATGAATTGGGATGACGTCCGCATCTTCCTCGCCGTTGCCCGCTCCGGGCAGATCCTTGCCGCATCGAAACGGCTCGGCCTCAACCACGCAACGCTTTCGCGACGATTGACGTCGCTGGAGCAGGCACTGAAGACCCAATTATTCATCCGCCGGACGAACGGTTGCGAACTGACCGAAGAAGGTCAGCTGTTTTTGGGCGCCGCCGAGCGCATGGAAACCGAAATGCTGAATGCGCAGGCAAATCTCGGTCGTGTCGATACGGCAGTGGCGGGAACGGTGCGCATCGGCGCGCCCGATGGTCTCGGGGTTTCTTTTCTTGCGCCACGGCTTGGCCGGCTGACCGCGCGTTATCCCGACCTAAAAATCCAGCTCGTGCCGGTTCCGCGCTCCTTTTCCCTGTCGCAGCGAGAGGCCGATATCGCCATCACCATCGAGCGGCCGGAACAGGGTAGGCTGATGTTTTCCAAGCTCACCGACTATTCGCTGGGGCTTTACGCATCGAAGTCCTATCTCTCCGAATATGGAACGCCGGCGGATGTGGAAACACTCAAGCGCCATCGGCGCATCGGCTACGTCGAGGATCTGATCTTCTCGCCTTCTCTGAACTATACCGGCGAGATCATGCGCGACTGGGACGCCGCCTTTGAAATATCCAGCGCCACCGGTCAGACCGAGGCGGTGCGCTCGGGCGCCGGTATCGGCATCCTGCACAATTACATTGCCGGACAATATCCCGAACTTCTGCGGATCATGCCGCATATGAGCATAAGTCGGTCCTATTGGACGGCCTATCACGAATCCGCCCGTCAGTTGGTCCGCGTGCGCACGGTGGTCGATTTTCTCCAGGAACTCGTTCACGAAGAGAAGCGCATGTTCGCGTGACATCGAAATTGCCGATTTATTAGTACTATTAATACGCGACTCCTCCCGCTTCGGGCTTGACAAACGAGGGCTGGCTGAACGACCAATGCAGCCATTGGGAGAGAACGGAACCTGACATGCCGAATATATTACGAAAGCTTTCGCCGACTGGCCTCGGCGTGGCCGTCATGCTGCTTGGAATGCTGCTTTTCGCGTTGAACGACGCTATGGGAAAATGGCTGGTTTCGACCTACAGCCAGGGGCAGGTGATCCTCATCCGCAGCGTCGCTGCCCTTGTCATTCTGGTTCCGATCGTGTGGAAAGGCGGTCTTTCCGGCCTCATGAAAATCGAGCGACCGTCTCTTCAGGTGGCGCGAGTATTCTTCTCCACCGCCGAGCTTTTCTGTTTCTATTTCGCAGTCGCTGCCCTGCCGCTGGCAGACGTGATGACCTACTGGCTCGCCGCCCCCATTTATGTGGCGGCTCTATCGCCGTTTCTCCTGGGAGAAAAGGTCGGCTGGCGTCGCTGGACGGCCATCGCCATTGGTTTCGTCGGTGTTCTCATTGCCTTGCAGCCAAGCTCGGCAAGCCTCACCTCGGCCGCACTGTTTTCCATTCTCGGCAGCGCCGCCTTCGCCTTCATGATGTTGTCCGGACGCCAGCTACGCAACACGCCTGATACGGTGCTCGCTTTCTGGCAGATCATCGGTGCGGGGCTTGCGGGCCTCGTTGCGGTGTTCGTCACGCCGTCGGGCTGGTTGCCGGTCCAGTCCGGTTTCGATCTCGCTTTCCTCGGCCTGCTCGGCGTGGTCGCCATGGCGGCGCATGTGCTGGTCAACCGCGCTCTGAAGCTCGCGGACGCCGCGACCGTCGCGCCGCTGCAATACACATTGCTGCTCTGGGCGGTGGTCTTTGGCTGGCTGTTCTTTGGTGATGTGCCGCAGACCAGTATCGTCGTCGGTGCGGGCCTGATCGTTCTTTCCGGCCTTTATATTTTCTTCCGTGAAAATACGCTCAAACGCGGTCGCGAAAAGGTGGATATACTGGCTGCGGACTAGGCATTTCCTCTGTTTACCCGTGATGTTGCCGCCGAAATCATCACGGGACTTGACGAAGAGGTGATCTTCGAGGAGTAAGAGAGGGTCCTGCGATCATATGTCTCGCAAGGGCAGAGGAAACAAAGGTGCCGGGCCCCTCTGGCGAGAGTTTTACGGCGCTCTCGTGATGTCGGTACCGCCTGCAAAAATTGGCCGGCGGATTAAAAACTATGAAAAACCTGAATGTGCTTCGCGCGCGTGCTTTCTGCGTGCGGCCCGACGTCCTGCGTCGTTCCACAATCGCTCTCGTTACCGGAGGTAACCGGACATGAGCGCCGCCCAGAAAACCACACTTTCCTACTTCAAGTGGGCTTTTATCGTCACCATCGTCGGTCTGATCCTTGGCGGCTATCTCGGCTGGGAAATGACCGGAACTGTCAGTGGAACAGCGACGATCTTCTTCATTTGTGCGGTGCTTGCCGTGCTGGAAATTTCGCTTTCCTTCGACAACGCCATCGTCAACGCCAACAAGCTGAAAGAGATGACGCCAGTCTGGCAGCATCGCTTCCTGACCTGGGGTATTCTGATTGCCGTTTTCGGCATGCGTATCGTCTTCCCGCTGCTGATCGTGGTCGTTGCCGCCAATGTCGGCCCCTGGACGGCGCTCGTCATGGCGGCCACGCAGCCGGAACGTTATGCAGAAATCATGCGTGACGCCCATCTGCCGATCGCTGCTTTTGGCGGTACCTTCCTGATGATGGTCGGTCTCAACTTCTTCTTCGACCATGAAAAGGACGTGCACTGGGTGCGCTGGATCGAGGAAAAGGCTGCGGTCTATTCCTCCGTCAAGGGTATCGAGATCGCCTTCGTGCTGGTCGTCATGCTGGCCTTCTCTCGTATCATCGGCGCCAGCGACAATCCGGAGCTTGGTCCGGTTGCGGCCAACACCTTTTTCCATGCGGCAATCTGGGGTCTTTTGACCTTCCTGCTGGTGGAAGTCGTCGGCGGTATTCTCGATCGTAGCCAGGAAGTGCTCGAAGGCGCTGCAAAAGGCGGCTTCGGTGCGTTTCTCTATCTCGAAGTGCTCGATGCAAGCTTCTCCTTCGATGGCGTCATCGGTGCTTTTGCGCTGACGCAGAACCTGTTCATCATCGCCATCGGCCTCGGTATCGGCGCCATGTACGTGCGCTCGATGACGATCATGCTGGTGGAAAAGGGAACGCTCGCCGAATACCGCTATCTGGAACACGGCGCTTTCTACGCGATCCTCATCCTGTCCGTCATCATGTACGTGCAGACGATGTTCCACATTCCAGAGGTCATCACCGGCCTTGGTGGCGCGACCCTGATCGGCATTTCGCTCTGGTCGTCCATCCGACATAACCGGCGGCACAATGCAGATGCGACCGATGCCGCTCGCGGTGCGGAAATCTGACCCATCCCGATCCCAGCCTTCCGCTGTTACGGCGGAAGGCAGTTTTTAAGCACTGAATTGCTGATTGCCTGTTTTTGTTGCTATTTTCGCCTTGCGGAAAATTTGAACATAACATCGGAATTATACCCCAAGCATCTGTTTTTGCTCGTATTTGTGCACTGCGGTAAAACTGGCACGCTTCCTGCATCTCATCTTGCAAGTCCAGAGGGGACATTAAAGGCCCGACAAACGGGTTTAAACAACACCGCCGCGCCGCGCGATCTTTTATGATCTGCGAAGGCGCGGCGGTTCTGTTTGTGCGGTATGCTTCTTGAGTTTTCCGCTCCGTTGAATGAAAACGGTGGGATAACGACTGGAAGGTTACCGGTTTGCCTGCAGAACTTTCGCCTACGGAGGCCTTGGGGCTTTGGCATCGCGTATCTGCTGCGCAGGTCACGGCCGATGCGCCGGATTTGACCTTGCGCCAGACTACAATCCTGCTGCAGATATACCTCGTGCCGCCGCCACATACAGTCCGGGGCCTCGCCGCCTTGCTGGGCGTGACCAAACCGGTCATCACCCGCGCACTCGACAGTCTGGGAGCGCTCGGGCTGGTTGACAGGGTGCGGGACGAACGGGACAAGCGCAATGTCGTGATAAAACGCACCGTGGCAGGTGCGCTCTATCTGGAAAAATTCGGCGATCTGATTATTGATCAGGCACGCAAGATCTAACCTCTGGATGTGAAACCATGATGCTCGACCGCCGCCTGAATGTCTTCCGCTCCGATCTGGCCGATGAGAAACTGCAAGGCGTGGTTCAGGCCGAGCGTTTCGTCAGCGGTTCGCCAGCCCAGATCGCGGTGCCGGTTATTGGCCTGCGGCCAACGCCTGACCTTGCCGCCGGCATCGATACGGAGCTGCTGTTTGGTGAAACCGTGCGCATTTTCGACCGGGCGAATGGCTGGGCCTGGGTGCAGGCGGATGCTGATGGTTATGCCGGTTACGTGCCGGAGACGGCAATCGGCGATGTCGTTGCCGTTACCCACCAGGTGGTTGCGCCACGCACCTTCCTCTATCCTTCCGCCGAATTGCGCAAACCACCGGTCGCAGCCATTTCCATGGGCAGCATGGTCCGGATCGTTGGTGAGGCCGAGACACGCGGCACCCGCTATCTGCTGACCGAAAGAGGCGAGGGCATAATCGCCGCCCATTGCCGACCAGTCGATGCCGCTCTCGAAGAGGACTATGTTGCGGTGGCCTTGCGCTTTATCGAGACACCTTATCTCTGGGGCGGCCGCTCCGGCTTTGGCATCGATTGCTCGGGCCTCGTGCAATTGTCCATGGCGATGACGGGCCGACGGGTTCTGCGCGATACCGACATGCAGGTTAAATCGCTCGGCGTGGAAATAGAACGCGATGAATTGCGCCGCGGCGATCTGGTTTTCTGGAAGGGCCATGTCGGGCTAATGGAAAACGAAGAGACGCTGCTGCATGCCAATGGCCACACGATGAATGTTGCACGCGAAAATCTCAATGAGGCCATCGAGCGCATCGGCTGGCTTTACGAAAAGCCGACGGCTTTCCGGCGTCTGGAAGGCTGAGGCGGCGGCTTCACGAAATTGTGCCTGCCTCGCCCTTTGTGCGACCACAGCCGAAAGCCTACATCGGTTGAATGATGGTACGGGACCGGCATCGATGAACACAAAAATGGCAACACGATTGGCAGCGATCCTGGCAGCGGTGTTAATGAGCGCTTCCGCGCAGGCGCAGACCGTTTTTCAGAATGGTTTTGCTCCGGCTCCAGATGCCTATGCGAACCTGCCGGGTGTCAAAGACCCGCGAACGCTACAGCCCAAGGTGCGTTACAATTGCCATAGCGAACTTGGTGTAACTGGATATGCCCGCGGCCCATACCGGGATGTTTTCGGTAGTCGCGGTCTGCCGGTTCAAGGCTATCGCTGCACCGATGAGAACGGCATCTCCAGCTTCGGTGGCAGAAATCCCATCTCCAAGGACTGGTATCCCGGCATCAATCCTGTCGACCCGACCTTCTGAAGTAATATGACTTAAAGCGGCGTTTGCGCCGCCCGCACTCTGGACTTGTTGTTGCTTTTTCAGATAAATCTTTGACATGACAGGTTGATAATACCTGTCGAGGTGCGGGGTGACGTCGGCCCTGCCGATGTTCTGGGCCGATGCTGGGGAATGCAAGCATGACGAAGACCGATATAGCAACCCGTGTCCACAATCACACCTGGAAACTCGATCCGATCGTCCGCAGCCTGATCGATACGGATTTCTACAAGCTGCTGATGTTGCAGATGATCTGGAAACTCTATCCGGAAGTCGACGCGACGTTTTCGCTCATCAACCGCACGAAGACGGTGCGGTTGGCGGAAGAGATCGACGAGATGGAACTGCGCGAGCAGCTCGATCACGCGCGTACCCTGCGCCTCTCCAAGAAGGAGAACATCTGGCTTGCGGGTAACACCTTCTACGGCCGCTCGCAAATCTTCGAGCCGGAATTCCTCTCCTGGCTTTCGAGCTACCAGCTGCCGGAATACGAGCTTTTCAAGCGAGACGGGCAATATGAGCTGAATTTCCACGGCCGCTGGATGGATACGACACTCTGGGAAATCCCGGCGCTGGCGATCATCAATGAGCTACGCTCGCGCAGCGCAATGCGCTCGCTTGGTTATTTCACGCTGGATGTTCTCTACGCCCGCGCAAAGGCCAAGATGTGGGAAAAGGTCGAACGGTTGCGGGAACTGCCGGGCCTGCGTATTTCCGATTTCGGCACCCGCCGCCGCCACAGTTTTCTGTGGCAGCGCTGGTGCGTCGAGGCGCTGAAGGAAGGCATTGGCCCTGCCTTCACCGGCACGAGCAACGTCCTTCTCGCCATGGATTCCGACCTTGAGGCGGTCGGCACCAATGCGCATGAATTGCCGATGGTGGTTGCGGCGCTGGCGCAAACCAACGAGGAACTGGCCGCAGCACCCTATCAGGTTCTGAAGGACTGGAACCGGCTTTACGGCGGCAACCTGCTGATCGTGCTGCCCGATGCTTTTGGCACGGCGGCCTTTCTGCGCAATGCGCCGGAATGGGTGGCGGACTGGACGGGCTTTCGTCCCGACAGCGCGCCGCCGATCGAAGGCGGGGAAAAGATCATCGAGTGGTGGCAGAAGATGGGCCGTGACCCCCGCAAGAAGATGCTGATTTTCTCAGATGGGCTCGATGTCGATGCCATCGTCGATACATACAGGCATTTCGAAGGCCGGGTGCGCATGAGCTTCGGCTGGGGCACCAATCTGACCAATGATTTCGCCGGTTGCGCGCCGAAGACCATCGCCAGCTTGAAGCCGATTTCCATTGTCTGCAAGGTCAGCGACGCCAATGGTCGGCCAGCCGTGAAACTCTCCGATAATCCGCAAAAAGCGACAGGCGAACGATCCGAGGTGGAGCGTTATCTGAAGTTCTTTGGTGAGGAAGATCTCAAGGAACAGAAGGTTCTGGTTTGAGTAAGGCCGGGCGCTCCGCTTAACGAAGCGCCCGTGGGCCGGTCAGATCAACCGTGGTACCGATTTACTTCGCAAACTGGTGTGAGATGTAATGGAAGAGTGCTCTGATCCCTTGAGCCTCGCCGCCGATCGATGAATGGTGCCTTTCGCTCAAGGACCAGCCGTAAATATCGAAATGTGCCCATTTTTTCGTATTGGTGACGAAACGCTTCAGGAACAGGGCGGCGGTGATCGATCCTGCCATGCCGCCTGATGGCGCGTTGGTGATATCGGCCGCGCGTGAGCGGATATCCTTGTCGTACCCCATGTAGAGCGGCATGCGCCAAAGGGGATCGTCGGTATCGATGCTCGCTTCCGCGATATCGTGGGCCAGATCGTCGTCATTGGTATAGAAGGGCGGCAGATCCGGGCCGAGAGCAACGCGGGCGGCACCCGTGAGCGTTGCCATGTCAATCATCAGGTCCGGCGCATCCTCGTCTGCATAGGCCAGCGCATCGGCCAGAACGAGACGGCCTTCCGCATCCGTATTGTCGATCTGTACCGTCAGGCCCTTGCGGCTCCTGTAGATATCACCGGGACGGAAGGCGTTGGCGGAAATGGAGTTTTCGACGGCGGGCACGAGGACGCGAAGATTGACCGGCAGTTTCGCGTCCATGATCATCAGCGCAAGACCGAGAACATTGGCCGCACCACCCATGTCCTTCTTCATCAGCGCCATGGAGGCGGCTGGCTTGATATCGAGACCACCAGTATCGAAGCAGACACCCTTGCCAACGAGGGTCAGGCAGGGATTTCCCTTCTTGCCCCAGTTCATTTCCAGAAGGCGCGGTGCGCTTTCGCTGGCGCGGCCGACGGCATGGATGAGCGGGAAGTTTTCCTTCAGCAGATCGTCGCCGGTAATGACGGCCACCTTTGCCTTGTAGTGTGCGGCAAGGCTGCGGAAGGCGATCTCAAGCTCGTCCGGTCCCATATCGTTGGCCGGAACATTGATGAGATCGCGGGCGAGGAAGACGCCGGCCAGAACGCGCTTGATCTCGCCATCTTCGGCATCCTGCGGAATGAGAAGCTTTGCCCCGCTGGTTTTGGTTGTCTTGTATTTGTCGAAGCGGTAGCTGCCGAGGCCGAAACCGAGAGCCAGCCGATTGGCCGTCAATGGCGCGGTTTCAATATGCCACTCGCCTTCGGGAAGCTCGCGGGCCAGTTTTCCGGTTATGAACGGGATTTCGGAGGGATTGCCCCCAAGGCCGAGAAGAACGCCACCTAGCGAACCATCGGAAGAGGGAACAAGCAATACGGCGCCTGCTTCGGCCTTGAAACCCGCTTTCTTCGCCCAGTCCAGAGCAACAGGATCGATGGCACCCTGTTCGATATGGGCTGGCGTCACGGCGAAAACCGGCAGGGTGCTGCCAGCCTTGGAGCTGAAAGGTGTCGGGCGTTCGATGAACTGATAGGGCGCCATGGTCTGCTTTCGTAACTGTCGAGAATCGGTGCGATTAACGCTCTGTTAGGGTTAACAGATTATTGCTTAAGCGAAAGTTGCGTCATGTGAGTCTGTCGTATGTCGGGCGCAAGATCGATAATTCTTGGGCGGGGGCACTGCCATGACTGCTTTTTCTTTGAGCGAGACAGGTCGGACAGGCTTACTGCGGGGAGCATGTCTCGCAGCGCTGGTTTTCGCCGTTTCCGGATGCGCGAGCACCAACAAGCCGGATCGCATGTCCACCGGCTCCATTCCTGCGGCCACACGCTCCTATGACCACATGAACATGGACCAGCTCCGGCAGGCGGAAGAGACGGCCGGCAAGGCCTATGAACGCAGCCCCAAGGACAGGTCAGTCGGCATGAATTATGCTAACGTGCTGATGATGACCGGCAAGAACACGCAGGCGCTCGCGGTCATGCAGCAGATCGCCATCGCCAATCCGTCCGACCGCGAGGTGCTTGCCGCCTATGGCAAGGCGCAGGCAGCATCAGGCCAGCTCGAACAGGCCCTTTCAACCATTCAGAGAGCACAGACGCCTGATCGTCCAGACTGGCGGCTGTATTCTGCCGAAGGTGCCGTGCTCGACCAGCTTGGCAGGTCGAACGAGGCCCGCACCAAATACAGGCAGGCACTCGATCTCAAACCGAACGATCCAAGCGTGCTCTCGAACCTTGGCATGTCCTATGTCCTGTCGAGCGATCCCCGTACCGCCGAGACATATCTGCAATCGGCCATCACCCAGCCGGGCGCCGACAGCCGCGTTCGCCAGAACCTCGCGCTCGTGGTGGGTCTTCAGGGACGGTTTGCCGAGGCTGAGCGCATCGCGGTTCAGGAACTTTCGCCACAGCAGGCGCAGGCAAATCTCGGTTATCTGCGTGCAATGCTGTCGCAGCAGAATTCCTGGCAGCAACTGGCGAAGAAGGACAACAAGCCAGCAGGCTGATGCGGGTTCAGGCGCGTCCATCAATGCCACATCGCAGATAATATTCACAGCTCCGCCTCATCACGCGCTACCGCCTATAGGGCGGGCGCGTTTAGCGTGTCAGAACGTATCGGCGACGCGAATGCCGGCTGGTCCGAGAACGACTGCGATGAGCACCGGCAGGAAAAATATGATCATCGGCACGGTCAGCTTTGGCGGCAGGGCGGCGGCCTTCTTTTCGGCTTCGTTCATCCGCTCGTCACGGCCTTCCTGGGCCAGAACGCGCAACGCCTGAGCCAATGGCGTGCCGTATCGTTCCGCCTGGATAAGCGCTTGCACCACGCTTTTTACGCCGTCCAGCTGCGTGCGCATGCCAAAATTCTCAAGTGCGATGCGCCGGTCCTGAAGGAAGGAAAGCTCCGCTGTCGTCAGCATCATTTCCTCCGCCAGTTCGGGCGACTGCTCACCCATTTCTTCCGCAACACGACGCATGGCGGCCTCCATGGACACACCGGATTCGATGCAGATCAGCATCAGATCAAGCGCATCCGGCCAAGCGCGCCTGATCGAGGCCTGCCGCTTGTTCATGGCGTTGGAAACATAGATATTGGGTGCGTAAAAACCCAGATAACCGAAAATGAGCACTGCCATCAGCCGGACGACGAAAGCCTTATCGGCGAGGTTTCCGAGAACGAAAACCCAGGTAAAGGCCAGGGCCAGAAAAACGAATGGCAGCACGAACCGGGCGGCAAGAAATGTGTTGAGCGCATTCTGTGAACGAAAACCCGCAGCGCGCAGCTTGTTCATCGTGTTCTTGTCGGCAAGCGCTTCCTGAAGGTTGAATTTTTCGACGATGCGGCGCGCCGATTTATTATTATTGCCACGCAGGGAGGCCTTGCCGTCCCTAGTGGCGGCGGCGAGGCGCTCACGCTCGCGGCTGCGAATGAGATCGCGCTCCGATGACACGGCTTTCATGCGCTTGGCGAAGTCTTTTCGCTCAAAGAGTGGCATGATGAGCGTATAGAGGGTTGCGAAAACCGCAAGGGTGACGAGAATGGCAATGATCGTTTGCGGGTCCGTCAGGCTGGAAAAGAGGCTTCCTGTCATGGTCGTGCCCTCATATGTCGAAATTGATCATTTGGCGCATGATGAAAATCCCGATCAGCATCCATAATGCCGACACCCCCAGAATGATGTGCCCACGCATGTCGGTGAAGAGCACCGACAGATAGTCGGGCGAGGTGAAATGCACCAGCAGCATGACGATGAAAGGCAGCGCGCCAATAATAACTGCCGAGGCCTTCGCCTCCATCGATAACGCGTTGACTTTGGCACGCATTTTCCTGCGTTCACGCAGAACTTTCGAAAGGTTGGAAAGAGCCTCCGAAAGATTGCCGCCCGCCTGCGCCTGAATGTTGATCACGGTGCTGAAGAAGCTCACTTCGAAAAGCGGCACGGTCAGCATCATGCGCTCGATCCCCTGCGGAATGCCGATGCCGACCTGTAGCGCGTCGATGACGCGCTGGAATTCCGTCTTGACTGGTTCTTGACCGTCTGAAGCAATCAGTCGCACGGCGTCGTTCAACGGTAATCCGGATTTGATCGACCGGCACATGACATCCAGCGCATTTGGAAATTCCTCGAGGAATTTTTTCTGCCGGCGCTTGAGTATAAATGCCAATACCCATCGCGGCAGTCCCAAGGCCACGACGGCTCCTATGAGCAGAGCGATAAGCATCGACAGGCCATAAAGAAGCGCAATGACGACGGAGAAAGCAGCCGCGCCTGCGCTCAGAAGGTGGAACTGCCGGACAGAAAGTTGCAGTCCCGCTTGAACCAGCTTTTCGCGCAGACCGACATTCTTTGCTTTCTTCGCCTTTTCGCTTTGTTTCTTTTCCATTTCCCGCAGGCTGTCCTGCATGGACTTGCGGCGTTTGCCAAGTTCCTGGACCCGGTCCCGCGCGGCCTTGATGTTTGCGTGATCCGTCTCGGCGGCCTTGACCCGCTTGACGCGACTAGTGGTCTTTTTCTCGACCTCGATCTGCTGGAAGAGGAAGGCATAAGCAAGCGCCCCTGCCGAAATAGCGACAAGTGCGGCCAGTAACAGGATTGTGGGGTCCATGGCAGTCGCCTTCCTTAGAGCATTTCCGGTAAAATTGCGTAGTGGTTTTCCGTCCGGAAAATACGTAGAAACAAAGAGTTAGAGCACGTCAGACGATTCCGTTTAAACAAGACTTGCTCTAGGATGTCTTTTCCATCTCGTCGAGCGCGGTGGCCAGGCGTTTTTCCTCGCCATAGTAGCGCGCGCGATCCCAGAAATGGGGTTTGCTGATGCCCGTGGATACGTGCTTGCCGATCAGCTTGCCATGCGCGTCTTCGCCGTCAATTTCGTATCGCATCAGATCCTGGGTCACGATGACGTCGCCTTCCATGCCGATCACTTCGGTGATCTGCGTTATCCGGCGTGAGCCGTCGCGAAGGCGCTGGGCCTGAATGACGATGTCGATAGAGCCCGAAATGATTTCACGTACCGTCTTTGCCGGCAGGGTAAACCCGCCCATGGCGATCATCGATTCGATACGGCTGAGGCATTCCCGCGGCGTATTGGCGTGGAGCGTTCCCATCGATCCGTCATGGCCGGTGTTCATCGCCTGAAGAAGGTCGAAAACCTCCGGTCCACGCACTTCGCCGACGATGATACGTTCAGGCCGCATACGAAGGCAGTTCTTGATCAGATCACGCATGGTGATCTCACCTTCACCTTCGATATTCGGCGGGCGCGTTTCCAGCCTCACCACATGCGGTTGCTGCAGTTGCAGTTCGGCGGTGTCCTCACAGGTAATGACGCGTTCATCCTTGTCGATGAAGCTCGTCAGGCAATTGAGAAGCGTGGTCTTGCCAGAGCCGGTACCACCAGAGATGACGACATTGCAGCGGACGCGGCCGATGATCTTGAGCAGGGTCGCGCCTTCAGGCGTGATCGCGCCGAAACGCACTAGCTGGTCTAGCGTGAGCTTGTCCTTCTTGAATTTTCGGATCGTAAGCGCCGGACCATCGATGGCGAGCGGTGGTGCGATGACGTTGACACGCGATCCATCGGGTAAGCGGGCGTCGCATATCGGGCTCGATTCGTCCACGCGTCGGCCGACCTGACTGACGATGCGCTGGCAGATGGAAAGCAATTGACCATTGTCACGGAACCGTATGTCGGATTCGATGGTCTTGCCGCCGACTTCGATGAAGGTCTGGCCGGAACCGTTGACCATGATATCGGCAATATCATCGCGTGCGAGAAGCGGCTCCAGCGGCCCATAACCAAGAACGTCGTTGCAAATGTCTTCGAGCAGCTCTTCCTGCTCGGCGATGGACATGGCGAAATTCTTGATCGTTATGATATCGTTGACGATATCACGGATTTCCTCGCGTGCGCTCTCCGCGTCGAGCTTGGCGAGCTGCGAAAGGTCGATCGTATCGATGAGCGCGGAAAAGACCTGGCCCTTGGTATTGTAATAATCTTCCGTGCGGGCACGCTTTTTCTGCGGCGATTGCATGGGAGATTGTGCCTGCCGCGTTGCAGGCGATTGGCCGGGCTCCAAAGTGTCGATCGCCAGAGATCGCGGCTCAGGCGTTGCCTTCACCTGCTGTATGGCAGGCGCGACAAAATCCGGCTTTATGGTTCTGGCTGGGCCTTCTGGCCCGCGTTTTCCGAACATCGGCGTTTCCGTCTAAAGGCCCAGAAAGGGAGCCTATTTGCGCTTGAGAATATTCTTGAGCTTGTCCAGACCGCCGCGCTTGTTTTTGCGCAGAATGGTACGGCCTGTAATGGTATGGGCAATTTGCGAGAACGTTTCCGCGATCTGGGATTTTTCGTCCATCTCGCTGATCATGCGACCGCTGTTGGCGGCATTTCCGAACAGCTGGGTGTCGAACGGAATGATGGCGACCGGCTCGATTTCCAGTGGGTCGAGAAAATCCGCAGGGGCGATCTCCGGGCGTTTCGGCATGCCGACCTGATTGAGAACGAGATGCGGTAACTTGTCGTTGGGTCTCAGTTTTATCAGCGCGTCGAACAGGTTCTTCGTATTGCGCAGGTTTGCGAGATCCGGAACCGCCGTAATGACCACCTCGTCGGCTTCCGCAAGCACCGCCCGCGTCCAGTCACACCATTGATGGGGAAGGTCGAGAACCGCGACGGGCGCACTGCGCTGCAGGACCTCAAGAATCGGCAGAAACGCCTGACGATCGAAATCATAGGTCCTGTCGAGAAGAGAGGGTGCGGCCAAAAGTGAGAGGTGGTCGGAACATTTCGTCAGCAGACGGTCGAGGAACACCTCGTCCAGCCGTTCCGGCGAAAACACCGCTTCCGCCATGCCCTGAGCGGGATCCTGATCGAAATCGATGTTGGCCGTGCCATAGGCAAGATCCATATCCGCCAGAATGGTTTCGGTGGAGAAGAGGGTAGAGATGCCGAAGGCGCAATTATGCGCGATCGTCGACGAGCCCACCCCGCCTTTGGCACCGATGAAGGCTATGTTGCGACCGAGCGGCTCCGCTTCCGGGTCAACGAAGATCGTCGCGATCGAGGCCAATAGATCGGCCATGTTGATCGGTGCGACGAGATATTCGGAAATGCCGTTGCGGATGAGATCGCGATAAAGCGTTATGTCGTTGTGCCGGCCAACGATGATGACACGGGTGGTGGGGTCGCAAACCTCTGCCAGAGGAGCGAGATCATCCAGCAGAGAAGACGGTGAGCTTGCTGTTTCGAGAACGATGAGGTTGGGCGTTGGTGAGGCGGAAAACATCGTCGCCGCCGCGTTGATGTCGCCCTTGGTTACCCGCAGGGTGACCTTGCTCATCCGCCTGTCACTGGATAAGGCATCCATCACGCGCTGCATGTTTTCGCTGACGCAGAAGGCATGGACGGATATGCGGGGCAAGGGCCGCAGGCGATCCATATCCGAGGCACGCGGCGCCGGCTGTTCGGCTTCCGCGTCGCCGCTTGACTTGATATCGTATTCTACAGCGCTCATCGTCTTTCCTGCCCTGACAATTGTTGGAACCGCGTCAATTTGGCGTCGCCGTGTTTTTGCCGCTGCGATAGGCGTCAATCACCACTGCTCGGCGCTCCGCGTCGATCGGACTCATGCCACGCGGGCCAACCAGATCCATGGGATTGGCAACCTGTGCCGCGAGATTGCTCTGGGAGGCACATCCGAAATTGTACCAGTTCTTGTTGGCAAAGGTATTGTCGGAAAGGTCTTCGGGCCATTGGCCGCATTGCCCGGTCATGGCGGTAACGGCCACATAACTCAGTCGAATGGGGGCGGCGTCGCCATTCGGGGATGCAGCGTAACGTGTTTCCATGATCTTGCCAGAGGGCACACCAGCGCCGGAAAGCGCGGAGCGGATTTGTCTCGCCATTTTTGAAGCCGCTGCCGAGTTGGCTGATCCCGATGGCATCTGGATATTGACGATTCCCGTCGACATCGAGGCGTAATTCTGGGCGAAACCACGGACATTATCCGCCATTGCCGTGGTCAGCCGGCTATCGCCTGCTGAAACCGGAATATCCAGCGAATGCTCGGCTTCCGAGAGGGTGATCGGATGGCGCGTGCGGTAGTCGTCAGGAATGGCGTTGGTCGTCATCGGGTCGCGTGCGCAACCCTGCAACAGGCCGGCGGCAAGCGCTACCATGGCGACGAGACCTGCCCGTCTGCCCGGCAGGCTTGAGGAAAAGGAAGAAGGGTTTTCCTGCATGACGTTTCCTGCCCGGACCGGGCTTGCTCTGAGGACGAGATTTCGTGCGTGTGTCGTCATTTGTAGATGAACCCCACTGATCCCTGATAGGGAGCCGCCTGGACCTGATCCTTCCGGCCATAGACCTTGTTGACACGGTTCATGAAATACATCGCGGCATCGTTTTCCGGGTTGAAGTTGTCATCCGGCCGGGCAATCTGATTGCGCGCAACAGGACGTACCAGATAGGGCGTTGCTATGATGACAAGCTCCGTCTCGTTGCGGATGAAATCCTTGCTGCGGAAAAGCGTGCCGAAGATCGGGACTTTGGAAATGCCGGGAAGTCCTGACATGGCCTGGCGAATATTGTCCTGGACCAGACCTGCGATCACAATCGAGCCGCCGGACGGAAGTTCGACTGTTGTCGATGTCTCGCGTTTGCGGATCGACATGTAGGTAGAACCTGGGATGGTGCGGCCCGCATTTCCGGTTACAACGTTGCCTTCATATGTCGGCTCGGAAACATTGGTCTCGATTTTAAGGCTGATCCGTCCCGGTGAAAGCACGACGGGCCTGAAGTTCAACGTGATGCCGTAGTCGACCGTGTTGGTGGTACGCGTTATGGTTGGCTGGCCCGTATCCTTGTCGATGGTAACTTCTTGCTCTGCAGGCAGACGGAAATCGCCCCCCACGTAGAACTTGGCCTGTTCGCCGGAGATGGCGGTAAGACTTGGTTCGGCCAGAGTGCGCACGACACCCGCCTGTTCCATGGCGTTGAGATAGGAAGCAAAGTTGAGCGAGCCGGAGCCAATCGCGCCACTGGCTATTCGCGACGCACCGCTAATTGCATTTCCGAGATTGGACGGATTTGAAAATTCGAAACCGTTATTGCTTGTCGAGCTGCTGATGGAACCATTGAAGCCAAGCTGTTTCAGCACCTGCCGGCTAACTTCAGCAACGGTGACTTTCAGCGTCACCTGATCTTCGCCCTCAATCGTCAGCATATTGACGATCTGCGATGTCTGGCGGTTTTCGGCAAATATCGCCGCGTCACCGCCATTGTTACCGCCCGTCAGCGATATGTTGCGGGTGGTGGCTTCGCCGCCTTTCAGAAATGCTTCGGCAAGCTGGACGGCGCGTGCAGAATCCTGCGGCGTGCGCACTGATCCAGTGAGAACGATGTTGTCCGAAACGATCTCTACCTTGATGTCCGATTCGGGAATGAAACGGCGGATATTGGCCTCAAGCCCAGAGATATCGCGCTCGACCTCAAGATCAAGACTGACGATTTCGCGCCCGCCGTCTCCGAAAATGAAGATATTGGTCTGGCCCACCGTTTTTCCGAACAGATAGATGCGCTTGGACGTACGGGTTACGGCATCGGCAAGGCTCGGATCGGCGACGAGAATATCATGGGCATCCTCCGGCAGATCGATGACCAGTGCCTTGTTGAGACCGAGCTTCAGGCGCTTGCGAATGCCACTACCGCTTTCGGTGATCCGCACGATGCTCGCGCTTTGAGCCTCGGCTTCGCTGATACGCAAAAACGCGGGAGAGTGCTGACCCGGAAAACCTGAAAAAGCCAAGCAAAATGCAAGGCTGCCCGCCATTGAGGAACGCAGGTGTTGTTTAATGCGCTTTGCCATGGAACTCCCGGTCATTGCGATGCTCCTTGTCCGGCTTTGACGATCGAACCGGATTTGATCACCTGAATCTCCGGCTGCCCGGAGCCGCCGTTGAGAAGGTAACCTGCTGAAAGCGTGTCGTTTTCCTGCGCATCGGCGACTGAGCGCAAAGCCAGCGTAAGGCGATCCGCCATCTGTTGCGCCACGGTGATGATTTTGGCCTGTTCGGGTGTGAGTTCGAGCGTTGCGGTTGCACCCACGACGGCTGAGGTGCCGTCCTCGCCTTCCTTGATCTGCTGGTCGATCGCCAGAACACGGACATTGTTCAAAACATTTTCAGTTAAAAAATGACCTGAATCGCCCTTGCGGACCATGATGACATCGACTCGGTCATTCGGCAGCACGAAACCGCCAGCACCTGTCGAGACGGAAATTTCCGTGGCGACGGCGCGTTTGCCGGCCGGCAAAAGCGAGGACATGATGCGGGTGCTGGAATCGACCACTTTTTCAGGCCGTACCGGCTCGCCCTGAAACAAAGGCAGCCGCACGACAGCGCCGGATAGTTCGGTTATGGCGTTCGGGTTTTTCGCTTCCGTTATGAAGCTGTCGATGACGTTACCAGTGGGCCAGGGCGTCCAGTGTACCGAACTATCGTTCAGGCGGCTGCCAACGGGTAGGTTGACCGAGGAAACGAGAACGTTAACCGTCGGTTCCTTCTCTATGATCGTTTCCGCTTTTTCGATGACCTGCTTCGCGCCGGAAATCTGCATGGCAACGATGCCGGCAAGACCGGCGGCGACTAGGGCAACGGACAGAATGACGATACGCGACGGTTTCATGCTCGATCCTTGAGGGAATCAGATTCTTCTCCCGTCAGGATGGCCGGTCATTGGTATAATTATGGTTAATATTATGCTTGGATTTCTGGTTAACAGGCCTTTAACCTGCAGTGAACGCAGATTTCTCAGGAAAGACTTGCGATGGCGGCTTTTACAAGCGGTGTTTCGCCATAGGTCAAAAGCCCGGCAATAGCGATGCCTATGCCATAGGGGATTTTCTTCGCAACCAGCAAGGAATCCGGAATGGGAATGCCGGCCGCCATGATTTCCCGCGAGCGCGATCGCAAAAGCAGGATTCCAAGCGTCAACACGCCGCCGATGAAGGTGACCGCAAGTAGAAACTCTATTAGGGAGGCATTGAAACCGTACCAGACAGCGGCAGCTGTGAGAAGTTTGGCATCCCCACCGCCCATGACATTGGCAGCGAAGAGCGCAAAACAGGCAAAAAAAACGGCTGCGGCGGCTGAAATGCTCATTGCGAAGGTTTGCCACTCCATACCCGTAAAGGGCGCAACCACAATGAAGGAAAGCAGCAATATAAGCGGTATTCTGTTGGGTATGGTCATGCTCGCTACGTCATTGATGGCAGCGAACACCAAGCAGAGAGGCAGTATAAGAAAAATTGCCGCAACTGCCATTTTTATCTCTTCGAAGTTGACGGAAGATTGTTATAAAAATGCCACCCCGTTTACGGGGTGGCATATGCTTTGGTGCGTATAATCACGATGTCTTCGCGGTCAAGTTGAGGTAAGTCGCGAGGTTCGTGAACTGGAGTCCGATTTTGGAGCCCAGCGACGATGCGCCGCCGATGATGGCAACAGAAATAAGCGCAGCAATCAGGCCGTATTCAATTGCAGTGGCGCCGGACTCATCCTTCAGGAAGCGAGCGAAAATCTTAGTCATGGGTCTCTCCTAACTCTTGTGTTGTGTTCAGCACGCCGACAACTGTTTTCCGTTGTTCGGTTGCGTTCAAATTACAGGTGAGCGATTTCCAAGCGCTTAAAGAAGAGGATTAATCCAAAGTAAACGACAGGATGAGTTTCTCTTGGTAAACAAAACAAAAAAGTATTGTCTCTATTTTTATAGTTCCTGATAAACAAATATATTCCAGAGACTGTCAGTTTCTTATTTCCGGCAAAGTGTCCTCCCGGTGAGACATAGATGTTCAGTTTTGGTGCGGGACAGCGAGAGCCTCGAAAATATTGCCATGTCAGGCATGGTTACCGTTCACATTAGGGGCCTCTATCATTTAACGCTTCATTCACTAAAAACCCGCATTCTGCTGCACAGTAAGTGCGGGTAGTGAGCAGGGGCGAAACGCGTGTCATCCGGAAAACTGGCGAAAATCGTGGTCGGCTTGTCCGTCATCCTATCGGGTTCGTTACAGCCTGTTTTTGCTCAGGAAGACATATTGCGCGTTTCGATGAACCACGCCCGTGTCCTTCGCCTCGACCGCCCCGTGAGCAAGGTTATTGTCGGCAACTCGAAAGTCGCCGATGCGACGGTGGCCGATGCCACCACGATCGTGCTGACCGGGCGCAGTTTCGGCACGACGAATCTTGTTCTTCTCGATGCCGAGGGCAATCCAATCGTCGATGAGCGCATTCTCGTCTCCATCGATGAGGGCAATACGGTTCGCGTTTTTCGACAGACGGAACGGACCGTGCTTTCCTGTACGCCGAATTGCGAACAGCATTCGCAAAACAGTGGCGACAAAGACGCCCAGCCTTAAGCGAACTGCAACCCAATACCAGGTCTGAATATATCGGAATTCCGCGCGCGGGAATGGCTGGCATTTTGTCAAAGTGACAAAGGCTTAGTGCTCGTCCTGGGCAGTATTTTTATGGGAAAAATCGGGGTTGATCGCCAGCAAAACGAAAAACCGCAACATGTTCCCCTGCCTTTTGCAGGAGGACTGAATGTTGCTGTTTTTTCGTCTAAGTGTTTGATCTGGCTAAGATCAAAAATGGAATGGTGCCCAGAAGAGGACTCGAACCTCCACACCCTTGCGAGTACCAGCACCTGAAGCTGGCGCGTCTACCAATTCCGCCATCTGGGCGACGGAGAGCGATGTACGAGGGCAGCCGCCCGGTGTCAACAGACTTTTTGAACTTTTATGACGATCATTGATTTTAAAGGGAAAAAACTTGGTTAGACGCTGTTGAAACATGTTGCCGCGTCAATTGTCGAGCCCTTCATGCTTCGTCCTGTCGACATGACCGAGGTCACGTTCCGGGTCGATGACATCGCGGATTCTCTGTTTGAGTTCTTTTGGACCGGGGAAACCGCCATCGCGCTTGCGCTCCCATATGGTTTCACCATCAACGGTGATCTCGAACAGGCCACCCGTTGAGGGAATGAGGCTGACTTCGCCGATATCAGAAGCGAAGGTTTGCAAAATCTCCTGCGCCATCCATCCCGCACGAAGCAGCCAGTTGCATTGTGTGCAGTAGCGGATGGTTATGCGGGGCTTGGTCTCGGCCATGATCACGTCTCCTTCAGCGCCCGGTGACAATAATGCTCACGATAATGTCAACTATAATACTCATGTTTTTACCTGCGGCATGCTTGTTCTTATCATGCTGCTTTGCGAACAGATAAGCCATCGAAGGCTAAAACGCGGAGATCCCATGGCCCAGTTCGACAATAATCGTCAGCGTCTTTTCGTTCCGGCGGTCGCACCTCTTTATAATTCGACACATGATCTGGTGGAGACCGTTCTGCGCGTCGTGGCCGGGCTTCTTCTTGTCACCCACGGCTTCGGCAAGATCGCCAATCCGTTCGGGGCTGTCGGCATGGTGGAGAGCCTCGGCTTTTATCCGGGTGTATTCTGGTCACCTCTCCTGGCCGCCACCGAATTTTTCGGTGGAATTCTCGTGGCCATTGGGCTGTTCACGCGGCCGGCATCCTTTGCCGCAATGATCGTGCTTTTAGTAACGGTCTATTTTCACGGTATCGTAAAAGCGGAAGGTCTGGGTGGCGCGGAAAAATCAGTTCTCTGGGCAGCCATTTTCCTGTTCTTCGCTGTCCGCGGCGGCAACCGGCATTCCGTCGACGCGAAGCTGTCGCGGGAATTTTAAGGTGCCACAGGCCGGCTTGTCCGCTTATTGCCTTGCTGACGATATTGCGCCTCTTGAAAATCCGTTTTTCTCGTGGTGAAGCTGAATTCGATCGGCGATACCGGCCGATCGTATTCCCCGTTGTCGGCAAGAGGCCCCATGCGCGTTGCAATTATCGAAAACATGGCGGGCACGCCGCATGGACAGATCGGCGTCGCTCTGCAAGAGGCAGGGGCTGACGTGCATGTCATCCGCGCCTATGCGGGTGAGCCTCTTCCTCTCGATGCAGCTGCACACGATGCGCTCGTCGTTTTGGGCGGGGAGCAGAACGCTCTTGACGACGTGCTTTATCCCTATCTTCCAGACCTCGCACTTTTGATGAAAGCGTTTGGCGATGCGGACAAGGCCGTGATGGGCGTCTGTCTCGGCAGCCAGTTGCTGGCGCGCGCCTATGGCGGAGAGAATATTCTGGCCGGCCCGCCCGAATTCGGCTGGGAAGACGTATCCCTCACGGAAGAGGGCGTGTCCGATCCGCTATTGGCGGGACTCGACAAGACATTTCCCATTTTTCAGTGGCATTGCGACACATTCACGCTTCCTCCCGCGGCGACGAGACTTGCGACCAATGGTGCAACGCGAAATCAGGCTTTTCGCGTTGGCCGGGCCGCCTATGGCACGCAATTTCATTTTGAGGCATCCACGGCCGTGGTAGACGGATGGTGTGAGGCATTCCCGGCTTCCGTCGAGAAAATGGCGCCCGGCTGGATGAACAATTACCACGATCACCGTGGCGGGCGTGCCGATGTGGCCGATGCGACCGGTCTGGAAATTGCCCGTGCCTGGGTACGGCTTGTGTGATCTGGCAATTATCGGTTGCGAATATGGCCAAGGCCGCTCAGAATTGAGTGTGTTTCACCGACGTTTGCCAAGGAGGCACCAAGATCATGTATAAATTCGAAATCTATCAGGACAGGGCCGGGGAATATCGCTTCCGCTTCAAAGCATCCAACGGGGAAACGATGTTTTCGTCCGAAGGATACAAGGCCAAGGCATCGGCCATCCACGCCATCGAATCGATCAAGAAAAATTCCCCCGGCGCCGATACGGTCGATCTGAGCACGATGACCGCCTGAAGCTCTCCGTTTCGCGAAACCTCGAGGCATTCTCCTGCCAGAAATGACGGGCGCGTTGGAAGGTGTCGGCGTAAAGATAAGATTCAGTCTTTTTTGATAATCTTCCGTTAGCAATTGTATTTCGAGGTTCCCGGGCGGCGTCAGAGTGCCCCTGGATTGTTTTGCGTACGGGTTCTCATGCGTTCATCGGCTGTGCCAGCACTTCTCTTCGGTTGCCTTCTGCTTGGTGGCTGTACGTCCAGTTCCGGGCCGGAAAGCCTGATGGCCGGCCTGCCGTCGAAGGAA
The DNA here is from genome assembly GCF_053522705.1 of Agrobacterium sp. 16-2014-1-2a. Taxonomy (NCBI): domain Bacteria; kingdom Pseudomonadati; phylum Pseudomonadota; class Alphaproteobacteria; order Hyphomicrobiales; family Rhizobiaceae; genus Agrobacterium; species Agrobacterium sp. 16-2014-1-2a. The sequence goes on along the minus strand of NZ_JBNWBX010000001.1, from coordinate 1,610,590 downwards.
ACCACGAGTTCGGTTACGCCATCCGCGCCGGTGCCGCAGGCAAGCGTGGGCAGCCAACCCATCACGGCCCAGCCGCGACAGGAAGTTTTGGCATGGGGCGGGCCGGTGCCCGAAGAGCCAAAGGCCTTTTCAGCCGTTACCCCACGAGCGCCCGTGCCGCAGAACGCGCTTGAAACCCGTTTGCCGTCACCGTCACAGGCTGGAATGGTACGACCGGCAGAGCGTCCGGTACAATTGGCCATGGCTGCAGCCCCGGCGGCCAGTGCCGGTGCGCAGATCCGTTCGCGCATTTTCCGCTCCAGCTTCAGCGATGCCAAACCCATCAATTTCGGCAGGGTCCAGCCGCGCCATTTTCAGGTCCACGGGGTGGATGTCTCGCGCTGGCAGGCCAATATAGACTGGCCGCAGCTGCGCACACGCGGCGCCAACTTCGCCTTCATCAAGGCGACGGATGGCGGCGATCATCTTGACCCGATGTTCCGCACCAACTGGCAGCGTGCAAAGGAAGCGGGCATCCGTCGTGGCGCCTACCACTTCTTCTACTGGTGCCGGTCGGCCGGCGAGCAGGCGGATTGGTTCATTCGCAACGTACCGCGCGATCCGGATGCGCTGCCGCCGGTGATCGACGTGGAATATAACGGCGAATCGAGCTGCAAGATGCGCCATTCCCGTGAGCGTATTCTGGAAAAGATGCGCGTGTTCATGGACAAGCTGGAGCGCCATTACGGCCAGCGTCCGATTATCTATACGGCGCCCGATTTTTATAAGGACAATCTGACCGGCGAGTTCCAGGACTATCCCTTCTGGCTGCGCGCCGTTGCCCAGCATCCGTCCGTGGTCTATCCCGGCCGCAAGTGGTTGTTCTGGCAATATTCCGGCTCCGGCCTGTCGCATGGTGTCGATGGACGCATCGATCTCAATGTCTTCAACGGCAGCGAGGATGCCTGGCATCGCTGGGTAGACCGCCGCTCGAGTTGACGGGGCGGGCGTCAGCGCGAAAATTTTCGCGCGCCGGCAACGCAGAGCACCACCACGAGCGTGATGGCGATCATCGCAGGGCTGACCTCCTCGTGAAGCAGGGTTGCTGCAAGCACCAGCCCAAAGAACGGCTGCAGCAATTGCAGCTGGCCCACCGCGGCAATTCCGCCAAGCGCCAGCCCGCGATACCAGAAGATGAAGCCGATCAGCATGCTGAACAGCGAGACATAGGCAAGGCCGCCCCAGGCCTGCGGGTCGATGCCTGCGAGGGTTTGCGGCCCTGTGAAGAAGGCAAGCGGCAGCATCAGAGGCAGGGAGAGGACCAATGCCCATGAGATGACCTGCCAGCCCCCCAGTTTGCGGGAAAGGGCAGCACCCTCGGCATATCCCAGCCCACAGACGATAATCGCGCCCAGCATCAAGAGATCGCCGGCAAGTGATGCTCCGAGCCCGGAGGCCAGCGAATTCGACAATGAAAAGCCGGCAACGAGAACGCTGCCCAGGCAGGAAAAGAACCAGAAGGCGGGCCGCGGGCGTTCTCCCCCACGCAGCACGGCAAAAACCGCGGTAGCGAGCGGCAAAAGCCCGACAAAGACGATGGAGTGGGCCGAGGTAATGTGCCGCAAGGCGAGGGCAGTCAACAGCGGGAAGCCAACCACCACGCCGAAGGACACGATGAAAAGGGATGCCATATCATCGCGCGCCGGGCGTTTTTGCCGGAACACAAAAAGCAAAGCGAGCGCCAGAAGGCCGGCTATGCTGGCGCGGGCGAGGGTCAGGAACACTGGATCGAAACCCGTTACCGCAACCCGCGTGGCGGGCAGCGAGCCGCTGAATATCACCACGCCGATAAGGCCGCTTAGCCAACCGCTTGTCGTCTTGTCCATGACCGTCTCCTGCAATTTCCCTTACTTGATCCGGAACGGCTGGTGAAAACAGCGACAGTCATATACAATTTCAAGAAACTGTTATGGTTGTTTGGGTGGTACGGTTGGAGAGAAATGTGGACGGACACCTCGCGACGGGAACGCGCATAGAACAGGTGATGGCCAGCATGCGGCAACGCATCGCTTCGCGAAGCCTCGTTCCCGGCGCCAGGTTGCCATCCGTTCGAGCGCTTGCGAAGGCCATGCAGGTCTCCACTTCAACCGTCGTCGAGGCCTATGACCGGCTGGTTGCCGATGGCACTATAAGCTCACGACCGGGTTCGGGATTTTATGTGGCGGGTCCGCTCGCGCCCCTGTCTCTGGCCGATATCGAGCCTCGGCTGGACAGGGCGGTGGATCCGCTCTGGGTGTCGCGCCAGGCGCTGGACGAGGGGGCGGCGCTTGCCAAGCCCGGCTGCGGCTGGCTTCCAGCGTCATGGATGCCGGAGCAAGCGCTAAGGCGGGCGGTGAGGGCGCTTGCCCGTGCGGATGCTTCCTTGCTGACGGATTATGCGAGCCCAATGGGGCTGTTGCCGCTACGCCAGCTTTTGTCCCGCAGACTTGCCGAACATGGCGTACAGGCGGGCGCCAGCCAGATCATGCTCACCGATTCCGGCACGCAGGCGATCGATCTCCTGTGTCGTTTCCTACTGCAGCCAGGGGATACGGTGATTGTCGATGATCCCTGCTATTTTAACTTCCGCGCTCTCTTGCGGGCGCATCGGGTGAAAATCGTTGGTGTGCCCTATACGCCGGCTGGACCGGACCTGCCGCTTTTCGAGCAGGCACTGAAAGAGCATCAGCCGCGCCTTTATATCACTAATTCCGCGATCCATAATCCGACAGGCGCAAGGCTTTCCGCCGTTTCCGCCCATCGCCTGCTGATGCTGGCCGAACAGGCGGGCCTCACCATCATCGAGGATGATATTTTTGCCGATTTTGAAACGCAGGCGGCACCACGGCTGGCTGCTTTCGATGGTCTGAACCGGGTCGTCCAGATCGGCAGTTTTTCTAAAACCCTGTCTGCTTCCGTTCGGTGCGGTTTCATCGCAGCGCCTCCAGCATGGGTGGAAGCCCTGACCGATCTCAAGATTGCCACTGCTTTTGGTGGAGCCAATTTTTCGGCTGCATTGATCCTGTCGCTTTTGACTGACGGTAGTTATCGCAAGCATGTCGAGGCTCTTCGACAGCGTCTCGCGGCGGCGGTGCCTGAGGCGGCGGCGCGTTTGAAAGCGCTTGGATGTGTGCCGTGGATCGAACCGCAGGCGGGCATGTTCTTATGGTGCCGCCTGCCGGAGGGGGTCGACGCCGCCGATGTTGCACGCCGGGCACTGGTGCAACAGGTGGTGCTGGCACCCGGCAATGTTTTCAGCTCCGCGCAGAACGCATCCGCTTTCATGCGTTTCAATGTGTCGCAAATGGCCGCTCCTCAGGTCATGGCGGTGCTGGCAGATGCCCTCAGGCAGAGCGCGTAATTGTCGCCCATATTGTGCTGGCCGAGGAGAATCGGAACAAAATCCCGTGAACGCCGTTTTCTTCTCAGAATGAAGAGGAGGAAATACCATGACATTCGATCCAAACAATCCGCGCCCGGACCGTGATCTTCGTCCGGAACTGAATATCAGCAATGAACCGCTTGCCCGCAAGTCTCCGTCCTGGATGCCATGGCTGGCGATTCTCGTTGTCGCATTGGTGGGCGTTTTCGCCTGGTCGCAGATGAGCGGCCCGAACACCGATCCGGCCACGACATCCTCGACCATGCCGCCTGCGGCGACGCAACAGGCACCGGCGCCCGTGACTCCGACCGTCCCGGCAACACCGCCTGCCAACAATGCCGCACCGGCAAGCCCGAATACCGGCGGCACGCAGACGCAGCCGTAATGGGTTAGATAATCTGACAAAACCGCCTGCCTTACGGCAGGCGGTTTTTTATTGCGCCAACTCTGCGGCGTTAGAGCTGATCCATCGCGGAGGGGTGGTTGGACAATCTGGACCAGCGGCTCATCGATTCCTCCGCCAGCGCCGAAAGCGTAATGTTTCCGAAGCGGGACAGGAGAATGGTCTCCGCCTCGTTCATGGCGTCGAAAAGGGCAGCATTGACGGCCTGCTCTATGACGCAGTTAGGATTATCTCCTGCCAGCCCAATCGAGAACAATTCCGGCGCGCCAAGCGCCCGGTAAATATCAAGCAGCGTGATTTCGCTGAGCGGTCGCGCCAGAACCCAGCCACCGCCATGGCCTTTTTCCGACGACACGTAACCGTGCTCCCGCAAGCCCGCCATGGTTCTGCGCACCACCACCGGGTTCGTCTGCAACATCGCCGCGATGCTTTCCGAGGTCGCCGCACCCTCGTGTTTCTCCATATGGATCAGAATATGCAGCACCCGTGAAAGGCGCGTGTCGTGTCTCATCGGTGAAATCCGCCTGTTTTTCGCGACATTACCAGTTAGCATATGACGTAACAATATAAGTTGCGTGACTATTGACTCTAAAAATCATGTAACAATATAAGTATCGTGAAACGAACGGGCGCTTCCGGCTCGGTGAACGATAGGTGCATCATGAAATACGACGTCATCATCATCGGCGGCAGCTATGCGGGCCTGTCCGCCGCCCTGCAGCTCGGGCGCGCGAGAAAAAACATCCTGGTGGTGGACGCGGGTGAGCGGAGAAATCGCTTCGCCAGCCATTCCCACGGTTTTCTCGGACAGGACGGCAAGGCGCCGGGCGACATCATCGCCGAGGCACGCCGCCAGATCGAGCGCTACCCGACGATACACTGGGCAAAGGGCAGGGTAACGAATGCCGAAGGATCATTCGATGACTTCGTCATCGAGATCGATGGCAATCGCCGCGAAAGGGCGGCTAGACTAATCCTTGCCACAGGCGTTACGGATGAACTGCCTGATATAGCCGGGCTGAAGGAACGCTGGGGCAGCGCCGTCTTCCATTGCCCCTATTGCCACGGATACGAACTGGATCAGCGCAGGATCGGCGTCATCGCGGCCTCACCGCTGGCCATCCACCATGCACTGATGCTTCCGGACTGGGGTGAAACGACCTTTTTTACCAACGGTATATTCGTGCCGGATGCTGAACAGAATGCGCTTTTGTCAGCCCGGGGCGTTCGGGTGGAAAAAGAGCGTATCAGAGAGATCGCAGGGCATGCGGATGTCGTTCTTGCGGATGGGCGCAGCATTGCTTTGGCCGGTCTTTTCACGCAACCGAAATTGCTGATTGCCTCGGATTGGATCGAAAAGCTCGGTTGCATCGTGGAAGAAGGGCCGATGGGTTCAAGCATCGTGACGGATGCCATGAAACAGACGACAGTGCGCGGAATCTTCGCATGCGGTGATGTGGCAAGGCCCGCCGGCTCGGTCGCTCTTTCTGTGGGCGATGGCGCCATGGCAGGGACTGCGGCTCACAGGTCGATCATGTTTCCGGAATGATCAGTGCGAAACAAGGCTTAGCCAGCGCCCCGGAGGCATTCCGAAGGCATTCTTGAAGTGGCGGGTAAAATGCGCCTGATCCGCAAAGCCGCAGGCAAACGCCGTTTCCGCAAGACCCGCACCCGCCCGCATCATGTCCTTGCATTTTTGCAGACGCCGCATGATGAGATAACGGTGCGGGCTCGTGCCAAACAGGGAGCGGAAATGCCGAAAGAGCGTGAAGCGATCTAACCCGCTTATTTGCTCCAGCTTCTCTGAGCTGACGGCAAGCGCGCTGTTCTCCAGCAGGTAATCCCGGCAACGGAAAACGGCGATCCGGTCAAGCCGCCTGAGGGTTCTCTCGCTTCCGTTCGAATGCTTCCAGAGCAGATCCGACAGTCTCGATTGCCAGTCGGTCAGGAGCAGATTGTCCGGCTCGCCTTCGAGATTGCCGAGAGCCTCTATCAGGCATTGCCGGAACTCATCGTCTTCGATGACGGGATTTTTTGCAAATGGCAGCGCGTGAAATCCGGTCGCCACCTCCATGGTTTTTTCCGGCGGAAGGTAGAGCATACGGTAGCGCAGGCCTTCGTCGGTGCCGGCACCACCATCGTGAACTTCGTCCGGATGCAGCACGATAACCTTTCCGGGCGTGCTGAAATGCGATGTGCCACGATAGGAAAACGTCTGGACGCCGGAAAGCGTCACACCCAGAGCATAGGTGTCATGGCGATGGGGTGCATAGGCGTTGCCGTGAAAGCGCGCTTCGATGCGCTCGATCCCTTCGCTGGAAGGGGCCTGCACGATCCCCTCGAATTTGCACGAACGTTCAAGATCGCTCGTACCCTGAGGGACTAGGGTCGCTTCTCTTTCGTAACCACAGCCAGATTGAGTTCGCATGTTTGATACCAAGATCGCCGTCATCCTTCGTGATGACCTTGCCGTGTGGCAAAAACTGAATGTCACCGCATTTCTCATGTCCGGCATCGTCGCCCAGACCAGAGAGATCATCGGGGAACCATACCGCGACGGGGCGGGTAACGTCTACAATCCCCTGTCCGTCCAGCCGATAGTCGTCATGGCCACGGATCAGGAGGCACTGCGCAAAATCCATCAGCGATCCCTGGAACGCGAGGTCACGACATCGCTCTATATCGAGGAAATGTTCGCAACCGGTCATGATGTTGCCAACCGCCAGGTGTTTTCGGAATTTTCTCCCGACAATGCAAAGGTTGTCGGCATGGCGCTGAGGGCGGACAAGAAAATCGTCGACAAGATTACCAAGGGCGCGAAGCTGCATGCCTGAGCAGCTGGCGTGAATGTAAAAAGGGAGGCCGTGAGCCTCCCTTGTCAAATCAGCGACGATTTAGCGGCCGCTTATTCGTCGTTCATCTTCAGCGCAGCGATGAAAGCTTCCTGCGGAATCTCCACCTTGCCGAACTGGCGCATGCGCTTTTTGCCTTCCTTCTGCTTGTCCAGAAGTTTGCGTTTACGCGTCGCATCGCCACCGTAGCACTTCGCCGTCACGTCCTTGCGCAGCGCGCGCACGGTTTCGCGGGCGATGACCTTGCCGCCAATGGCCGCCTGGATCGGGATCTGGAACATGTGCGGCGGAATGAGTTCCTTCAGCTTTTCGCACATGCCGCGTCCGCGCCGGTCAGCCGCCGAGCGGTGGACCAGCATGGAGAGTGCGTCCACCGGGTCGCCGTTCACGAGGATCGACATCTTGACGAGATCGCCTTCGCGATAGTCGATGATGTTGTAGTCGAACGAGGCGTAACCCTTCGAGATGGATTTCAGCCGGTCGTAGAAATCGAACACCACTTCGTTGAGCGGCAATTCATAGGTGATCATCGCGCGGTTGCCGACATAGGTCAGCTCCGTCTGCAGGCCGCGCCGGTCCTGACAGAGTTTCAGAATACCACCGAGATATTCGTCGGGCGTCAGGATCGTCGCCTTGATCCACGGTTCGCGGATTTCCTTGATCTTCACGACATCAGGCATATCAGCCGGGTTGTGCAGCTCTTTCTCGGTGCCATCCGTCAGCGTCATTTCATAGACGACCGAAGGTGCTGTGGCGACCAGATCGAGATTGAACTCGCGCTCGAGACGTTCCTGAATGATTTCAAGATGCAGCAGACCGAGGAAGCCGCAACGGAAACCGAAGCCGAGAGCGGCAGACGATTCCATTTCGAAGGAGAAGGAGGCGTCGTTGAGGCGAAGCTTGCCCACTGCCGCGCGCAGATCTTCGAAGTCGGCTGCATCGACAGGGAAGAGGCCGCAGAAAACCACGGGCTGCGCTGGCTTGAAGCCGGGCAGGGCCTGCGCCGTCGGGCGCTTGTCGTCGGTAATGGTATCGCCAACACGCGTATCGGCGACTTCCTTGATCGAGGCGGTGATGAAACCGATCTCGCCGGGGCCGAGGCTGTCGACATTGACCATCTTCGGGGTAAGTACGCCAACGCGCTCGACGCCGTATTTTGCGCCGGAACCCATCATGCGGATCTGCTGGCCCTTGGTCAGCACGCCGTCGATGACGCGCACCAGAACCATGACGCCCAAATAGGTGTCGTACCAGCTGTCGACGAGCAGTGCCTTGAGCGGCCCGTTCTCGCCGACTTCGCTCTTCGGCGGTGGCAGGCGGTTGACGATGGCTTCGAGAACATCGGGGATGCCAAGCCCGGTCTTGGCCGAAATCAACACAGCTTCGGAAGCATCGATGCCGATTACTTCCTCAATCTGTTCCTTGATGCGGTCGGGCTCCGCGGCCGGCAGGTCGATCTTGTTCAAGACCGTCACCAGCTCGTGATTATTGTCGATCGCCTGATAAACGTTGGCCAGCGTCTGGGCTTCCACACCCTGAGATGCGTCCACCACCAGTAGCGAACCTTCGCAGGCCGAAAGCGAGCGGGACACTTCATAGGCAAAGTCGACGTGACCGGGCGTGTCGATGAGGTTCAGCACATAGGTTTCGCCGTTATTCGCCTTGTAGTGCAGGCGCACGGTCTGGGCCTTGATGGTGATGCCGCGCTCGCGTTCGATATCCATCGAATCGAGAACCTGTTCCGACATATCGCGCTCGGCAAGGCCGCCTGTCGACTGGATCAACCGGTCGGCCAGCGTCGATTTGCCGTGATCGATGTGGGCAACGATCGAGAAGTTGCGGATATGGTCCAGGGGCGTGCGGGTCGAATTTGTGCTCATGCCCCGCGCTATAGCAGGGGCTTCTCATGCCGCAAAGCGGGAATTTGGTTAAAAGCCCTTTAAAATGGGCTTTTCAGATCGCAAACTGCTCCGGCCAGTCGCGGCGGGTGGCCACTTGTCCTTCGGTTCTAAGCTTGGCCACGGCAGCAAGGTCGATATCGGCGATCAGCAACGTGCTGTGTGTCACCGCATCGCTTTCGCTTTCCGCGACGATACCCGATGCCGGCATGCCATAGTCGGATGGCACGTAAAGTGCTGCGCGGCCACGATTTTCATCGACGGCGGGAGACCATGGAGCCTCACCCGCCGTGGGGGAGGAGAGAACGGCATATTGGTTTTCCAACGCCCGCGCCTGCGCGCCGATGCGCACCCGGTAGGCGCCGGCCAGCGTATCGGTGCAGCTGGGAGCGAGAACCAGTTCGACGCCAAGCTCGGCCAGCTTCCGGCCAAGCATCGGGAACTCGTTGTCGTAACAGATGAGGATGCCGAGCCTGCCGATCGGCGTCTCGAAGGCTTTCAGGCCCTCGATGCCGGCATGGATGTTCCATTGCTCCCGCTCGAAGCGCGTCATGATCTGCTTGTCCTGATACCCGATCAGTCCGTTGGGGCCGAACAGCCATGCGCGGTTGCGGAACTTGCCGTCCTTGTCTTTCACTGGCGCGCTGCCCGGCTGAAACAGGATTTGATGTTGCCGCGCCAGCTCTTCGCAAAGCTCGACCCATGAGGGGATGAGCGGCTGTATCTCTTCGATGGAGCGGTGCAGGTCCGAGCGCGCATCCGGCGGCAACTGCCCGGTCAGCGTCATGGCCGAATATTCCGGCAACAGCAGCAGCTCGGCGCCTTTTTCTTTCGCCTCGCGCACGATCGCGGAAAGATGGGCGGCATAGCCTTCCCATGTCTCGATGAGTTCGATGGCATATTGGCTGGCGGCGAGTTTCGTCATCTGTTTTCCTCTCCGGCAGCAATGGTCTTCATCCAGAACGACAGGGGCTTTGGGCTTTCGGTGCTCTCGTCTAGATCCCGCCAGGTGAAGCTGGTGTGCAATTCCGGGTGATGGCGATAGCCGCGTTTTTCCCAGAAGGTATTCAGCGGCACGTAATCCAACGGCCGGCGCGGGTGGTCGGCGGGGCGCTCGACCGCGCAGAAGGTGCAGCAGTTGAAGCCGAGCTTGCTCGCATGCGCCTCCCGCTCCACAAAGAACCGCACCCCGATGCCATGCCCGCGATAGCTGGGCAGAAGCACGCTTTCGCCGAAGTAAAATATTCGGTCCGGATCGTAACCCGCCTTCAGGAAGGGCGCCTTCACCTCGTCGGTCTCGGCCGCCATCGGCATGCCGGTGGACATGCCCACCACGTGTGCGCCATCCAGCGCCAGCACGAAAACCGCGCCTTTCGTGTCGGCATAGGTGGCGAGATATTTGCGCTCGTAATCCAGCGATCCGTCATAGAGATAGGGAAAGGCGCGAAACACTTCGATCCGCAGGCGCGCAAGGTCATCGAAATAGGGCGCGGCCTCGATGCCGGAAAGAGACTTGATTTCGACGGTCATGGGCATTTTCACTTTCGGTTGCACTGGTTATACCGTCATGGAAAACCCGCGCAAGCATTGAACGGAGAAGACAATGACCGCCACTGAGACCATCCGCGCCTATTACGATGCCTTCAACCGTCAGGACATGGATGCCTTTCTGGCGCTTCTTCACGACGAGGTGGTACATGACATCAATCAGGGCGAGCGTCAGACCGGAAAGCCGGCTTTTGCGTCCTTCATGCAGCACATGAACCGCTGCTATAAGGAAAACCTCACCGACATGGTCATCATGGCGAGCGAGGACGGTAAGCGCGCCTCTGCGGAATTCATCGTGAACGGCGAATATCTCGCAACCGATGAAGGTCTGCCGGAAGCCGATGGCCAGACATACGTCCTGCCGGCTGGTGCATTCTTTGACCTGAAGGATGGAAAAGTTAGTCGAGTAACGAACTACTATAATCTGAACGATTGGATCGCCCAGGTCGGTGCCTGATGCATCTTTGCCGCGCGCAGAACCCGCGGTAAAAAAGCGATCGCAATTTCCATTATGGTAGATATTGACTCCATCATGTGAGAATGTATTCTCGCATGATGGAAAACGAAGATCATATTCTCGAACGCTCTATCGGCGACCGCATCAAGACGTTGCGCGCCGAAAATGGTTTGACCCTGGACCGGCTCGCCGCCGAATCCGGCGTCAGCCGCGCCATGATTTCCCGCATAGAACGTGGCGAGGCGAGCCCCACGGCCTCGCTTCTTGCCCGCATCTGCGCAGCGCTAGGCCTGTCGCTCTCCGGCTTTTTCGCCGAAGACGAAGAGGCTGTTTCACCGCTGGTGAAAAAGCGTGACCAGCAGCTCTGGAAAGACCCGGAGACCGGTTATGTGCGCCGTGCCATCTCTCCGCCACGCGTCGGTTCCGATGTCGATATTGTCGAGGTCGAGTTCCCGGCGGGCGCACTTGTCGGTTTCCCGCCGCATGCGGCAAGCCGCGGAATGACGCAATATGTCTGGCTTTTTGACGGTGTGCTGGAGATGACGAGTGGTGGAGACGTGCACCGGCTGGAACCCGGCGATTGCCTTTTCATGCCGGTGGGTGAGGGACATGTCTTCCACAATCCCTCAGAAAAACCTGCCCGTTATGCCGTCGTGCTGGATCAAAGACAGCGCTGATTTTCCCCGACAGGAGTTATTAATGGCCACCATCCGCGTATTGAACCGGGCAGAGACGATCAATGCCTTGCCCGAACTTTGTGACGTTATCGCCGACTGCGTTAATGGCGGCGCGTCTGTCGGTTTCATGCTGCCTTTCTCCCCAAAAGATGCCGAGCCGTTCTGGCGGGAGGTAGCCGATGCCGTGGAAGCAGGCGGCACCATTCATGTGGTGGCGGAAGTAAACGATAAAGTGGTGGGCACGGTGCAGGTCGGTCTGGCCTCCAAGCCCAACCAGCCACATCGCGGTGATCTGATGAAGCTTCTTGTGCATCGGTCGGCACGCGGGCTGGGACTTGCACGGAAGCTCATGGAAAAGGTGGAGCAGGAAGCGACAAAACGTGGCCGTACCCTTTTGGTGCTGGATACGGCCACGGGTAGCGATGCGGAGGCAATTTATCCCCGTCTTGGTTGGGAACGCGTCGGCGTCATCCCCGACTATGCGCTTTTTTCTGACGGGCGTTATTGCGGCACGACCCTGTTTTACAAAAGGATCGGCTAGGTTCTTCTGGTTATTGACCCGGCTTCAGCGTGCGGTTGAAGGCGTTGACGATCATCGTTTCCAGCTGTGCATGAATATCCTTACGGTCGCGGGGCCCGGCCGGTTCGCAGATCGGATCGCGCTCGCCAACGGATTTGAGAAACGCATCGGCATCCGGCTTGCAAAGGGGCAGGAAGCTAAAATGGTTGGCCTCGTCGACCTGTCGGTAAGTAGAGGCAGGCACTTGTGCTGCAAGCTCGTCGGCAAGGACAGCGGGCGGTATTTTACCTTCGCTGCCAAGATTGATGAAGGTCAGCGGAATATCGATTTGTCTCAGGCTGTCCGGCTGGAAAGCCAGTGCCAGACCCGGATCGACCAACACGGCGGAACGGATGCGTGGATCGCGGTTCTGCTGCTCGAAACGGGCCTTGTCGATGGTTCTGAGATCGAGCTTCGGTACGCTGACCGGCTCGTTATTGACATAGGCCCGGCCGCCGGCAAACCACTGGCAATCCATCATTGCTGCATTCTCTTCACAATAGCGCACATAGGCGTCAAGATCGGCGCGTGCACCTGCAATCTCCATCGCTGCGCTACCGCCCAGCGAAAAGCCGAGAACACCGATGCGTTGCGCATCGATTGCACCCGACCACGTGCCGTCCGTCGTCAAGGCCGTGACGATTGTGGATAGATCGTTCGTCCGTTCCCAGATTTTCGGCGTATCGGCAGGCGTCGAGTCACCACTGGTCGTGCCGGGATGATTGGTTCCGGCGACGATGAAACCTTCGCTGGCGAGTTTCGCGGCGATCCAGGCCATGCCTTCAGCGCGCGAGCCGGACCCGTGCGAAATCAACACGAGGGGGAAATGGCCGTCTTTGATGGTCGCGTCCTTCCGAACCGCTGATCCCTGAAAGATACGGTTCTCGGAGGAAAGCGCCGGTGTGCCGTCTCCGCCTTTGGCCGGATACCAGATCGTAACGTCAAGGTTTGTGTCGCGAGCCTTGGAAGAAACTGGGATGCTGGTAAGCCCGACATCCTCTGCGGCAAATGCCTGCGGGGAAAAAGCCGCGCACATCAGAAGTGCGACAAGGGTGTTTTTCAGTGTCATGAGAGCCTCTCCGTTTGACAAGGTGGATGCTCCCGTTTTTCTTCTAGGGTGAATAAATGCGTCCTTGATCGCGTTAAAGGTCGTGCCGAAACGCGATCTGGTCCATGAATGGGTGGTAATTCATCGCTTCGGGATCGTTATCCGTGCTTTTCATTCCATTGCCTTTTGTCGTCGCACTTCTGCTGGTCGTCATGTTCATCGTCTTCTTTCGAGGCGCAGAGGATATGCGAACCAACCGGGCGTTTCTGGCGCTCATCGCGCTTTGCGCCGTGCAGTCCGTTCTTGTCGGCTTGCGCTGGGGATATGGTGTGAGCGAAGCGCGTTATGTTTTGCCTGTTCTGGCTGCCTGCCTGCCGCCTCTCGTCTACATCGCCTTTCGCGGACTGATGGGCGTTGGAGTTGAAAGCAAGAGGGCGATGTTTGCCAGTCTTCTGCTCTCACCTTTCTTCGTCGTCTTTCTGGAGTTCGTCCTTCCCGTTGCGATCGATTTTGCGCTGATCGTGATTTTTGTCGGGCACGCCATTGCCTTGCTTCTCTTGGCAAGAAAAGGGCCGGATGGGCTGGACGAGGCACAATTTGCCAGCGTCGCATCTGCACACAAGGCGCTTATTGTCGCCGCGGTCGCTCTCTGCGTTTCCGCGTTCTTCGATCTTCTGGTGTTTTTCGATTTCGAGTGGGCGCATGGAGAAAATGTTGCCGCACTTGTCAGCAATGCCAATCTTCTCGGGCTTCTGCTGATCGGTCTCATGGCTGCACTTGCCGGCAAAAGCAAAGCGCCGCAAACGGCTGCCCAGCCTGCTGCGGAGTTGTCGTCACCGGCGCCTTCACAACAGGACAGGGATGTTGTCGAAAGGCTTGATCGCTTGATGGAGACCCACACGCTCTACCGCGATGAGAACCTAAACCTGTCACGGCTCGCAAAACGTCTCGGTCTGCCGAGCCGGCAAATCTCGGGCGCGATCAATCGCTCGCTCGGCGTTAACGTCTCGCAATATGTCAACCAGCTGCGCATCCGCGAAGCCTGCCGGCTGCTGGAGGAGACGGATCAGTCGGTCACTGCGATCATGCTGTCTTCCGGCTTTCAGACCAAATCCAACTTCAACCGGGAATTTCGCCGCGTCACCGGCATGAGCCCGGTGGACTGGCGTGAACGCGAGGTGTGGAAGCTGGTATCGAATACAAAAACGGCCACCCGGCAGATGCCGGATGGCCGTTTGAAGATACTGAAATGAGGATCAGAGCGTGCCGTTGCGCTGCTGGATCATCATATAGGTGTCATAGGTATATTCGGCGATCTGTGCCCAGAGATAGGCGTCCTTCTTGAACGCCTGCTGGCTATCGTAGATCTTCTTGAAGCTTTCGTTCTTGGCCGAAATCTCCGCATAGGTGTCCTGAGCCGCCTTGTGGCAGACGTCGAGGATTTCCTGGCTGAACGGCCGCAAGATGGCGCCCTGCGCCACGAGTTCCTTCAGAGCCTTCGGATTGCGCGCGTCATAACGCTCCAGCATGCTGGCGCTGCCGGCGGCGCAGGCGTCTTTCAGAATACGCTTGTAGTTCTCCGGCAACTCGTTGAACTTCTGCAGGTTCACGAAAGCATGAACGGCTGGGCCACCTTCCCACCATGCGGGGTAGTAGTAATATTTCGCAACCTTGTAGAAGCCGAGCTTCTGGTCGTCATAGGGACCGACAAATTCGGTTGCATCGATGGTGCCCTTTTCGAGAGCGGCGTAAACATCGCCGCCGGCGATCTGCTGCGGTGTCACGCCAACCTTCTGCATCACCTGGCCGGTCAGGCCGGCAATGCGCATTTTCAAGCCCTTCAGGTCATCGATGGTGTTGATTTCCTTGCGGAACCAGCCGCCCATCTGGGCGCCGGTATTGCCGAGCAGGATCGAGTAGATATTGTGCTGGGCAAGAAACTCATTGAGCAACTCGTTGCCGCCCGCCTGATTGAACCATGCATTCGTCTGGCGTGCATTGAGACCGAAGGGAACCGAGGTCCCGAGCGCGAAGGTCGGGTCCTTGCCGACATAGTAGTATGAGCAGGTATGCGCCATTTCGACGGTTCCGGCCGTCACCGCATCCGCTGCCTGCAGCGCCGGCACGATTTCGCCACCGGCGAAATGCTGGATGACGAAGTTGCCGCCGGATGCTTCCTTGACATGATCGGCGACGATCTGCCCGGCACCGAATAGAATGTCGAGGCCCTTGGTGAATGACGACGTCATGCGCCAGGTGATTTTGGGGTTTTCCTGCGCAATGGCCGGAGCGGCCAGCACGGTTGCGGTAACACCGGCACCAACAGCGCCCGCCTTGCGAATAAATGATCTGCGATCCATGTCGATAAGCCCTGATATGTCTGCATATTACAGGCGAACCGTACGGTACGCCTCCCACCGGCTACTAAACATTTATCCTTGCGGCCATCAAGGGGAATATTTGAACTTGCCGGGCCTGCTATCATCGCCCGGATGGGGCTAAGGATGCATGCGTCTTAACGCCGGATCATCCATTGCAGGATTATAAAACAGCGAAAGCGTCAGGCTTTTTGCGATGCGTTCCGCAGTTTCCATGAACCAGCTATGGGCTTGTGGGCTCGGCGCGATATCGTCAAGGGTGGCCGAAAAAAGCGCCAGCCATTGCGGGAACAGTTCCGCCGACATGCCTTTTACGCCAAGATGCGCCTGCACCGGCTTGCCGCCGTAACCGCCATTCTTGAAGGCTACGGCGGCCCAGAACTGTTTCATCCTGGCCATATGCTCCGGCCAGCGCCCGGAAAGCCGCGCATCGAAGACAGGGCCCAGCGTGGGATGTTCCAAAACGCGGCCGTAAAATGTCTCGACCAGCAGGTCGACGAAACCGGCGTCGATGCCGATAGCCGCCATGGCCTTTTCCGCCCTGTTCTGAATTTCCGCGTTGTGGGCGGCCTTTGCCGCGATCTGGTCCTGCATTGTGCTTCCTTTTGCGGCAGAACCTACGTGGCTCTTCGACACTCCGCAATGCGACCCTTTGGCATATTAGAATAATTCTAAAAGGCTTGATTGTGGCGTGATCAGGATGTATTTAGAATTATTCTAAAGAGGTTCCAGCCATGTTCCGCAGTCTTTTTTCCCTGTCCAAACGCCCGTTCTCCTCGCTTGGCGAACAGGAAATCCTCGCACTTGCCATCTCGTCCGAAGAAGACGATTCCCGCATCTACCGCTCCTATGCCGATCATCTGCGCGCGCAATATCCGCAATCCGCAAAAATCTTCGATGATATGGCCGAGGTGGAACAGCAGCATCGAAACGTGCTGATCGACATGCACCGCAGGCGATTTGGGGAAACAATCCCCCTGATCCGCCGTGAGCATGTGCGTGGCTTTTACGAGCGCACGCCGGACTGGCTGGTGAAGAACCTGTCGCTCGACAAAATTCGTGCGCAGGCGGAATTGATGGAGGCCCAGGCGATCCGTTTTTACGACGAGGCTGTCAAGCGAACCAGCGATGCCTCGACCCGCAAGCTGCTCGGCGATCTGGCCGAGGCGGAGCGTGGTCACGAAGACATCGCGCAGATGCTGGAAGAGAAACATCTCGACGAAAACGGCAAGACAGAAGAGGAGGAAACCGCAAAGCGGCAATTTCTTCTGACCTTTGTGCAGCCGGGTCTTGCGGGACTGATGGATGGTTCCGTATCGACGCTGGCGCCGATCTTCGCAGCCGCCTTCGCCACGCAGGATACGTGGCAAACCTTCCTGATCGGCCTTTCGGCCTCCGTTGGCGCGGGTATTTCCATGGGCTTCACCGAGGCGGCCCATGATGATGGCAAGCTTTCCGGTCGTGGCTCTCCGGTAAAGCGCGGTCTCGCCTCAGGCATAATGACGGCCGTTGGTGGCCTTGGCCATGCGCTGCCCTATCTCATTCCGCATTTCTGGACAGCAACGGCCATCGCCGCAGTCGTCGTCTTCGTGGAACTCTGGGCCATCGCCTTTATTCAGAACCGTTTCATGGAAACGCCGTTCCTGCGGGCAGTGTTTCAGGTAGTGCTCGGCGGTTCGCTGGTGTTGGCCGCCGGTATCATCATCGGCAACGCCTAGTGAATAATAAAGCCCGCAGCGTTTGCTGCGGGCTTTCTGCATTGAGCCTATAATATCTGTCGATCAGCGCAATGCGCCGACCAGAACGTCGCGGCCATCCTCGATGGAAACCCAGCGGCCCGAATTGAAGGACGCCTGCCGCTTCAGATAAGTGTAGTTGGTGTCGGTCCAGAGCTTCACGTCGTCGGTGAGATTGTCGAGAATATAATCGCCATCGGTGGTGCGGAGCGTCAGCACGGCATGGCCCTCGCCATCAGGCTTGCGCACGACAGTGATCAGCAGGTCAGCAACGGAAAACCCACGCTCGATCAGCTTCTTGCGCTTCAGCAGCACGAAGTCCTCACAATCGCCAGCGGTCGTGGGATATTCCCAGACTTCTTCCTTGCCGTAGATTTCCATGTCGGTCATGGCGACGATCGAGGTGTTGACGGATGTGTTGATCTCGCGAACCACACCCCAGCCATACTCGGTGACGCGTGGTGGCGGCGTCAGCTTGCTTCGAATGTTGCACTCGCTCGCGTATTTCTGACAGAACTCATAATGGCCGATCGGCTGGGATGTGATCCCGCCCGTCACCATGGAAGGGCTTCCCTTGGTTTCCGCCACGGCGGAGGCAGCAGTCAATAGCCCGGCGGCAACTGCAAACAGCAGCGCACGCGCCAGCGGTGCGTTCATCATGAAACCCGTCCCTTAATTCTTAATGAAAAGTTAAGAGGGTTGGGGGTCAGGAGTCAATCACTAGCCATCGGCGGCGCGCAAGACTCGTTAAATATGGTTAAGATCGTTGCGCAAATGCCTATGTTGCAAGGGCTTTGACGGCAGCCAGCATCCTGTCGATATCCTGCGGCCGGGACAACCGGTGGTCGCCATCGCGGATCAGCGTCAAGACGACGTCGTCAGCAGGAAGATGTTCGAGGAGCTTCAGCGCATGCTGATAGGGAACATCGGGATCGCGCATTCCCTGCAGGATGTGAACCGGGCAGCCCGTGGTGATGATGCCGGTGAGGACGCGGTTCTGCTGCCCGTCTTCCATCAGCGCGCGCGTAAAGATGTTCGGCTCGGGGCTGTATTCCGAATGTTCCTCGAAATAACCCTTGTCTTCAAGCGACCGTTTTTCCGCATCCGTGAGGCTCGGCTCTATCAGGTCCGCCGTGAAATCGGGGGCTGGCGCAATGAGGACCAGACCAGCGACGGACGGCGTGCCGCCAGCCTTGCGCAGTTCCTCGACCATGCGCAGCGCGATCCATCCACCCATCGACGAACCGATAAGGACGACGCGCGATGGCGCCTTTTCGCGCACGACGGCAAGTGCCTCTTCCAGCCATCTTGAAATCGTGCCCTTTTTGAAGTCACCGCCGGAAGCGCCGTGCCCGGAATAATCGAGCCGCAGGCACGCAATGCCGTTTTCCGCCGCAAAGCGGTCGAGTTCCACCGCCTTGGTTCCCGTCATGTCGGAACGGTAACCGCCGAGCCAGACGAGCGTGGATGCATCTTCTCGTGAAGTTGCCGGGCGATGAAGGACGGCGATGTCGCGGGCGTCGTCGCCCATGCCTACACGCAGGAATTCAGCGGCTTGTTCTGTCATGTATATGCAATTCTCCTGAATTTCGCGCAACAAAGGCGGCGTATTTGCAAAAACCGTGACAACAGGTGATCTTTTCGGGCAGATATGCTATTGACTTCGCCACGGCAATAACGACATTTCCGCCGCTTGTACCAAACAAGCTGTTTTTTGCCGATGTGATCCAGAAACAGATCAGGAGAATACGACCATTCGCAGACCTTTCAAAGCCGATGCCCCCGTCAAGGAGGGCCCGCGCTCCAACCGGGAAATCCGGGTTCCCAGAGTTCAGCTTATTGATGAAGAGGGCCAGAACCTCGGTAGCATGCCGACGGACCAGGCTTTGAAAATGGCGGAGGATGCCGGTCTCGATCTCGTTGAGATTTCGCCGAACGCTGAACCGCCGGTATGCAAGATCCTCGATCTCGGCAAGCTTAAATACTCGACCCAGAAAAAAGCCGCTGAAGCGCGCAAGAAACAGAAGATCGTCGAGGTCAAGGAAATCAAGATGCGCCCCAACATCGACACGCATGACTATGACGTGAAGATGAAGGCGATGAACCGTTTCTTTGACGAAGGTGACAAGGTGAAGGTGACGCTGAAGTTCCGCGGCCGCGAAATGGCCCACCAGGAACTCGGCATGAAGCTTCTCCTCCAGGTGAAGGAAGATACCCAGGCGATTGCCAAGGTTGAAGCCGAGCCGAAGCTGGAAGGCCGTCAGATGATGATGGTTCTCGCGCCGAAATAACTCTTTCGCGCACGCCGCCCGGGCGGCATGAAGCACCACCGCAAGGGGAAGTTTGTATTCCCCGTTGCGCTTTTAACCGACTGCGGTTATAAGCGCGCGTCCGAACGGTCCGGCAGGGCATGCCGAGGCCGTTCCTGAATAGCTTGAAATAGGCCTCGTCTGCCTGTTTCGATACAAAAACACGGAGTAGCAAAATGCCCAAGATGAAGACGAAGTCCGCTGCAAAAAAGCGGTTCAAGATCACCGCCACCGGCAAGGTTGTTGCAGCCGCCGCCGGTAAGCGCCACGGCATGATCAAGCGTACCAACAAGTTCATTCGCGACGCGCGTGGAACCATGGTTCTCGCCGAAGCTGACGGCAAAAAAGTCGTCAAGAACTACCTGCCGAACGGTCTCTGAGACTTTTCCGCACTTTTGGACACTTTAAGGAGATCATGACATGGCACGCGTAAAACGTGGCGTAACTTCCCGCGCCAAGCACACCAAGACACTCAAGGCAGCCAAGGGCTTCTACGGCCGCCGCAAGAACACCATCCGCGCAGCAAAGGCTGCTGTGGATCGTTCCAAGCAGTACGCTTACCGCGACCGCAAGGTCAACAAGCGCAACTTCCGCGCTCTGTGGATCCAGCGTATCAACGCTGCTGTTCGCGAATTCGGCCTGACCTACGGCCGCTTCATCGACGGCCTGAACAAGGCTGGCATCGAAGTTGACCGCAAGGTTCTGTCCGACATGGCTATCCATGAGCCGGCAGCATTCGGCGTGCTCGTCGAGACCGCGAAGAAGGCTCTTGAGTACCTCAAGGAAGCTGGTACGACCAACGAGTTTGAAACCGCTGTAAAGTAATTACGGCGCGGACAATCTGTTGTTCATTTGAAACCCGCGCCGGTCCTCCGGCGCGGGTTTTGCGTTTTCAGTTTCTGATACAGCTCTATCGGCGTTTTTTAATTTAGAAATTTAGAAGAGTTGGAGTATTCACGCCGTTTGAAGCGAAATCCTTGGTGGACGGAAATGCTGGTCAATAAAATTGAGGTTGTGGAAGCAGAAGGCTTTCGCGTTCATCTCGACGATGACGACATCGCAACCCTGATGCGCGTCCTCCTGAAAAGTGACCGGCGCATTCAAAAGGTCGAGCTCTCGCAATTGACGGTGTGGATCAAACGGCAGGGCACGGAACGTGTGACCTGGTGGATGAAAATGCAGAAGCTGCTGTCAAAACTTCTGCCTTATGCTTTTCTTCGCCCTTCTGAACCGCTGGACGGCGCCGGCCTCATGCAGCGAGAGCTGGAAACGTTGCAGCAGTTCCAGCAAGGCGGTTTCCCGGTTCCGCCGCTGATCTACTCGTCGCGCACAGCAATGGTGTTGGGAGATGTCGGTCCGACGCTCATGGAGCGGATGGATGCGTTAAAGGCGTCCGATCCGGTGCAACATGACGCCTTGCTTGTGAAATCCGCAGAAGCGCTTGGCGAGCTGCATGCGGCGAGCCTCTGCCACGGCCGCCCGCATGTGCGTGACTTCTTTTTAAAAGACGACCGTATCGGTTTCATGGATTTCGAGGAGCGCCCGCAGGAGGTCATGCCGCTGGAGACGGCGCAGGCGCGCGATATCTGGCTGCTGTTTTTGCAGGTCGCGACCCGCGCCTGCGATGCGCCGAAAACCTGCGACGCCGCCTTTGCCCGCTGGCGTGAAAACGCCCCGCCGCGGGCGCTTGAAGAATTGTGCCGTCTGATCGGCATTCTGGGGCGATTTTTACCGCTTGCCCGGTTGATCGGGCGCGTGCGGATGGGTAGTGATCTGCGACGCTTTATCATGGCGACCGACTATCTGATGAATGCTGTGAACCCCGAAGCCGCTGTTAAAAATACCGGCAAGGCAGGAAAAGATGACTGAACTTGATACCTTGAAATCGCAACTGATGTCGGAGATCGCCGCCGCCGCCGATGAGCCGGCCATCGAAGCCGTGCGCGTCTCCGCGCTTGGCAAGAAGGGCTCGGTTTCGGAGCTTCTGAAGACGCTGGGGTCGATGACGCCGGAAGAGCGCCAGACCCGGGGCGCTGCCATCAACCAGCTCAAGACTGAAATCACCGACCTGATTGGTGAACGCAAGAGTGGCCTGAAAGATGCCGCGATTGCCGCCCGCCTGAAGGCGGAAACACTTGATGTCAGCCTGCCGGTCCGCCAGTCTCCGACCGAGCGCGGCCGCATTCATCCGATCAGCCAGATCGTCGATGAAATCACCGCGATCTTTGCGGATATGGGCTTCTCGATCGCCGAAGGTCCGGATATCGAAACGGACTATTACAACTTCACGGCGCTGAATTTCCCCGAAGGCCATCCGGCCCGCGAAATGCATGACACCTTCTTCTTCCAGCCGGATGAAAACGGCGAGCGCAAGGTGCTGCGCACGCACACCTCGCCGGTGCAGATCCGCACCATGGAAAGCCAGAAGCCGCCGATCCGCATCGTCATTCCGGGCAAGACCTATCGTCAGGATTCCGATGCCACCCATTCGCCGATGTTCCATCAGGTCGAAGGTCTGGTGATCGACAAGAAGGCCCATGTTGGCAATCTGCGCTGGGTACTTGAAGAGTTCTGCAAGACCTTCTTTGAGGTGGATAGCGTTGTCATGCGCTTCCGCCCGTCGTTCTTCCCCTTCACGGAGCCGAGCTTCGAGGTGGATATTCAGTGCGACCGCTCCGGCCCGATCGTCAAGTTCGGCGAAGGCAACGACTGGATGGAAATCCTTGGCTGCGGCATGGTGCACCCGAATGTGCTGCGCGCCGGCGGTCTGGACCCGGATGAATATCAGGGCTTTGCCTGGGGCATGGGCCTCGACCGCATCGCCATGCTGAAATACGGCATGCCGGACCTGCGTGATTTCTTCAACGCCGATGTCCGCTGGATGAACCACTACGGCTTCCGCCCGCTCGACATACCGACGCTGTTCGGCGGTTTGAGCGTTTAATCCGGTTAGCCAAGGAGCAAAGACATGAAATTCACTCTTTCCTGGCTGAAAGAGCATCTCGAAACGGATGCGACGCTGGACGAGATTTGCGAACGGTTGACGGCAATCGGGCTTGAGGTCGAGGACGTCGACGACAAGGCGGCCTATAAGCCTTTCGTCATTGCCAAGGTCGTCTCCGCCGAAAAACATCCCGAGGCCGACCGCCTCAAGGTGTTGATGGTGGATGCCGGTGACGGCAAGCCGGTGCAGATCGTCTGCGGCGCACCGAATGCGCGCGCCGGCCTCGTCGGTGCGCTGGCGCGTCCTGGCGTTTACGTTCCGGGCATCGATGTCACGCTTGCCGTCGGCAAGATACGCGGTGTCGAAAGCCACGGCATGATGTGCTCCGAAAAAGAGCTGAACATTTCCGACGATCACGACGGCATCATCGATCTGCCGGAAGACGCGCCGGTCGGCACTTCTTTCGCGACCTATGCCGGACTTGACGATCCGGTCATCGAGATCAATCTGACGCCAAACCGCCCGGATTGCACCTCGATCTATGGCATCGCCCGCGATCTCGCCGCTTCCGGTCTCGGCAAGCTCAAGACCAAGCCAGCGCCGTCCTTCAAGGTCGAAGGCTCAACCCCGCTCGACGTGAAGCTGGAGCTGGATGACGCGGCGCTCTGCCCCGGCTTTTCGCTGCGCATCGTGCGCGGTGTTAAGAACGGCCCGAGCCCGAAGTGGATGCAGCAGCGTCTGATGGCGATCGGCCTGCGTCCCATCAATGCGCTCGTGGACATCACCAACTACATGACCTTCGATCAGGGCCGGCCGATGCACGTCTTCGATGCCGCCAAGGTCAAAGGCGATCTGACGGTCCGCCGTGCGAAGGAGGGTGAGACGATCCTCGCGCTTGATCAGCGCGAATACAAGCTCGGCCCGAACAATGTCGTCATCGCCGACGAAAAGGGCCTCGAGTCCATCGGCGGCGTCATGGGCGGTGAACACTCCGGCTGTGATGAAAACACCGTTGACGTGTTGATCGAGTCCGCTCTCTGGGATCCGATCAACATCGCCAAGACCGGCCGTTCGCTCGGCATCATCACCGATGCCCGTTATCGCTTCGAGCGCGGCGTCGATCCGGAATATATGGTTCCGGGTCTGGAACGCACCACCGAACTGGTTCTGGAACTCTGCGGCGGCGTTGCCGGCGAAGCCAAGGTCGTCGGTTACAAGGGGCATCAGCCCAAGGTCGTTGATTTTCCGCTCTCGGAAGTGAAGCGTCTGACCGGCCTAGAAGTTTCGGCGGAAGAAAGCCTGGCCATTCTAAAGGGTCTCGGTTTCGGCATCGAGGGAACGGGCGAGAGTGTTTCCGTCACCGTGCCGTCCTGGCGCCCGGATGTCGACGGCAAGGCCGATCTGGTGGAAGAGGTCATGCGCATTCATGGCGTCGACAACATCAAGCCGGAACCGCTGGAGAGCTTCGGTGCCGTCAACGGCCGCATCTTGACGACGCTGCAGGTGCGCACCCGCACCGCGCGCCGTGCGCTTGCCAGCCGTGGCATGCTGGAGGCCGTCACGTGGTCCTTCATCCCGGAAGCTCACGCGAAGCTTTTCGGTGGCGGTTCGCCCGCTCTGAAACTGGCCAACCCCATCGCGGCCGATATGTCGGATATGCGTCCTTCGCTTCTGCCGGGCCTTCTGACCGCAGCACAGCGAAATGCCGACAAGGGCCATGGCGATGTGGCAATCTTCGAGGTCTCCGGCACCTATGAGGGTGACACGCCAGACACCCAGCGCCGTGTTGCCGGCGGTGTACGCCGTGGCACGGCCTCGCTCGCAGGCAGCGGCCGCATGTGGTCCAATGCCACAAAGGGCGGCGGCAAGCCGGTGGATGTCTATGACGCCAAGGCCGATGCGCTTTCGGTGCTCGAAGCCTGTGGCCTGCCGATGGCCAATGTGCAGATCGAGGCCGGCGCTCCCGGCTGGTATCACCCTGGCCGCTCCGGCACCATCAAGATGGGTCCGAAGGTCGTGCTCGGCTATTTCGGTGAATTCCACCCGAAGACTCTGTCAGAGCTGGATGTTTCTGGTGTCTATAGCGGTTTCGAGATCTATCTCGACGCCATGCCGGAGCCGAAGAAGAAGGCGACCCGCACAAAGCCGGCCCTTGAGCTTTCGCCCTTCCAGGCGGTCAAGCGCGACTTCGCCTTCGTGGTCGACAAGTCGGTCGAGGCAGGTGCCATCATCAAGGCTGCAACAAGCGCTGATCGCAAGCTGATCACCGGCGTCAATGTCTTTGACGTCTTCGAAGGTGCATCGCTTGGCGAAAGCCGAAAGTCCATCGCCATTGAAGTTCAGATCCAGCCGGTCGACAAGACGCTGACGGACGAGGATTTCGAGGCGCTCACCGCAAAGATCGTCGGTAACGTCGAGAAATCGACGGGCGGCGTGCTGAGAGCGTAAAGCTCTGTTTCCATGAATTGAAAAAGCCGAGGCAGTCGCCTCGGCTTTTTTGTTTTTAGCGGTTCGCCATCTGGGACATACGCTCGGGATATCGTTGGCCGGCAACCTTTGCTGGAGAAAGCAACGCGCCAAGGCTGGCGACTTCTTCTGCCGTCAGCGATACATCCGCTGCCGCCACGTTTTTCTCAAGATTGGCGATTTTTGTCGTACCGGGGATCGGAACGATAAAGTCACCCTGCGCCAGAACCCAGGCCAGCGCCAGTTGCCCGGCGGTAAGACCCTTTTCGGCAGCCATATCTTCCAGAAGCTTGATGAGCGCCAGATTGGCATCGAAGTTTTCACTTTGGAAGCGCGGCAGGCCGCGGCGGAAATCGTCGGATGCAAGTCCGTCGAGCGACTTCAGCGCGCCCGTCAGGGCACCACGCCCGAGCGGGCTGAAGGGGACGAAACCGATGCCAAGTTCGCGGCAGGTTTCCAGCACGCCGTTTTCCTCCACATCGCGGGTCCATAACGAATATTCGCTCTGTATGGCAGCGATCGGGTGAGTGGAATGCGCCTTGCGAAGTGTTTCGGCACTCGCTTCTGAAAGGCCTAGATGTTTCACCTTGCCTTGCCGGACCAGTTCCGCCATGGCGCCGACCGTATCTTCGATTGGGACATCCGGATCGACGCGATGCTGATAGAACAAGTCGATGGTGTCGACGCCTAGGCGTTTGAGAGAGGCTTCGGCGACGGCGCGCACATTTTCCGGGCGGCTGTCGGTGCCCACCATCATCTGGCCTGCGGGTTTGCTGGCGTCGATTTTGAAACCGAACTTGGTAGCTATGACCACCTTGTCGCGATAGGGCTTCAAACCCTTGCCGACGAGGATTTCGTTGTTGTAGGGCCCATAGACCTCTGCCGTGTCAAAAAAAGTGACACCGACTTCGACGGCGCGGTGCAGCGTCGCTATTGCACTATTTTCGTCGCCGGTCGGGCTATAGGCATGGGTCATGCCCATGCAGCCGAGGCCAAGCGCCGAAACGGAAAGGTTGTTTCCGAGAGTTCTTTTTTTCATCTGTTCGTCCTTCCATGAGGAACCGCCCGTTGTCAGGGCGTGGTGAGAAGATAGCGCCCTAAGACGGCAAAAATAATCGCTGCAAATCGTTGCGGGTTGTTCTATTATTTAGAACAATGAACCGTGTGCAACTCTCTCAACTCGCTGTCCTCGCTGCCGTTGCCGAAGGCCGCAGCTTTCGTAAAGCTGCCGCCGAACTTGCCATTGCGCCTTCCGCCGTCAGCCATGCAGTATCGTCGCTCGAAGCGAGCCTTGGCCTGCGCCTGCTGCATCGTACCACCCGCAGCGTTTCGCCGACAGAGGAGGGCAGGCGGCTTCTCGAGACGCTTGGGCCGGCCCTTGCTGAAATCGATGCCGTCATCGATACGCTTGCCGAGCATGGCGGAAGGCCGGCCGGACCGTTGCGGATAACCCTGCCGAGACTTGCGGCGGAGGACCTGATCATGCCCCGGCTTGGCGAGTTCCTGCGGCTATATCCAGATATCTCGCTGGAGATTTCGACCGATGACCGCTTCGAGGATATTGTCGCAAAAGGTTTCGATGCCGGCCTGCGGCTCGGCGAAAATCTTGAAGCGGATATGATTGCCGTGAAGGCGAGCGGCCCATGGCGTGGCGCGATCGTCGGCGCCCCCACCTATTTCGAAGAAAATCCCCCGCCCCGTGAGCCGAGGGATTTGATGGGGCATCGCTGTATTCTCCGTCGCTTCTCCAGTGGTCTGCTCTACCGCTGGGAGCTGGAAAAGGACGGCAGACCTTTGGTGGTCGATGTGCAGGGGCCGCTCGTCCTGTCGGACCAGAGCCTTATTCGCCGGGCGGCGATTGATGGTGCGGGTCTGGCTTTCGTTTTCGAACAGCGCGTAGAAGACGACATCAAGGAAGGCAGGCTGGTCCGGGTGCTGGAGGACTGGTGCGCGCCCTTTGATGGTTTTTATATCTATTACCCCTCGCGCCAGCAGATGCGCCCGGCGCTAAGGGCTTTCGTGGATTTCTTCCGCTTCAGAGGGTGATCAGAACTTGATGCGATAGCGGATATGGCCGTCGCTTTTGACGTAGCTGTCGTAAAGCTTCTGGGCACGGTGATTGTGCTCGTCCGTGTTCCAGTAAAGCCGGGACCAGCCCTTTTCCTTGCATATGGCAATGAGGTCATCCATCAGCGCCCGGCCTGTTCCCTTGCCACGGATCGCGCCGTCAACGAACAGGTCTTCCAGATAGCAGTCGGGCGTTTTCACCCAGGTGGAATCATGGAAGTGATGGATGGCGAAACCGGCCATCCTGTCGCCCAGAAGAGCCACGCGCATGGAAACGCGTGACGCCGGATCGAGGATACGCGCCCATGTATGGTCCGTAACTTCCTCGGCAAGGTGTACGTTATAGAAGGCGAGATAGTCGTTCCACAGGCGCAGCCATTCTGCCCGGTCTTCCGGCTCCGCGTCGCGAATTACAAGATCCATGTCACGCGCCCGACTTGTCGAGCAGCGTCATCATCTCATCCGTCAGCTTGAGATTGACGGCGCGTTTGAAGCTTTCGAGTTGCGACAGGCTGGTGGCGCTGGCAATCGGTGCCGTCACGGCCTTCTTCCGCAATAGCCACGCCAGCGCGATATCGGCAAGCTTGGCTCCGGTTTCCACGGCAACCGCATCCATGGCGCCCAGAACGGCAAGGCCGCGGGCGTTGACATATTCACCCACCCGGTAGCTGCGGGCGACGCCCTCGGTATCCGCCTTGGCGCGATATTTCCCGGTGAGGAACCCTGCCGCGAGGCTATAATAATTGATGACGCCAATTTCCTGGGCGACGCAAAGATCGGCAAGCGGGCCTTCGAAATCCGCACGGTTGTAGAGATTATATTCCGGCTGTAGCACATCGTAACGGGGCAGATCGTTCTTCGCGGCCGTGTCCAGCGCCTCCTGAAGCTGGCTCACCGAATAGTTGGAGCAGCCGATGGCGCGTATCTTTCCCTGTTCCTTCAGCTTTGCAAAGGCTGCAAGCGTTTCCTCCAGCGGCACATCCGCGTCCGGCTTATGGGCGAGGTAGAGATCGATATAGTCGGTTTGCAGCCGCTTCAGCGAGGCGTCGACAGCCTCTGCGATCCATTTGGCGCTGAGGCCTGTCTTCTGACCGCGATTGTCGAAACCGACCTTGGTAACGATCACCGCGTCCTCACGCTTGACGCTCGACTGTTTCAGCCATTTTCCGATGATGGCTTCCGACTCGCCGCCCTCATGCCCGTCCACCCAGGCGGAATAGACGTCTGCCGTGTCGATGGCGTTGAACCCGGCGTCGAAAAATGCATCGAGCAGGGCAAAGGAAGTCTTCTCGTCCGCTGTCCAGCCGAACACGTTGCCGCCGAAGACGATCGGGGCGATGGAGAGGCCGGTGCGGCCAAGGCTTCGTTTTTCCACGGGGAATGCTCCTGTTGCTGTCTTTGGCGGCAAGGTTATCAACTGCTTGCCGGCATAACCATTCAATTCCTTTGATGGCATTCATCAGGCAACGGGCAAAAGCGGGTGAGATCAGGCCTGAAAGCCGCGATAGTGGCTGGGCGGGAGGTGATTGTGCTGTTGCCACACGCGCCGCAAATGCCGGGCGGAGGCAAAGCCCGCCCGCTCCGCAATTGTCTCCATATCCAGACGGCTGTTTGCAAGGATGTCGCGGGCGAGATTGACCCGCATCAGGTTGACGTAGTCGATGACGCTGATGCCGGTATGCTCGCGAAACAGGCGGGACAGGTGCCTCTCGCTGAGTGCGGCAATATCGGCCAGCCGTTCCAAAGACCAGTCCTGAGCCGGCTCAGTCATCACCCGGTCCTGCACCCGGTGAATGGCGGGGTGAATGTGGTTGCGGCCGGTAAGCCAGGGGGAGATTTGCGGATCATTGCCGCTGCGCCTGAGATAAACGACCATGTTTTTAGCAACGCGCGCCGCGACCGCTGGCGATGTCAGTCGGGAAACGACATGCAGCATGAGGTCGGTGCCGGTGGAAATACCGGCGCTGGAGAAGCGGTTGCCATCCTCCACGAAAAGACGGTTTTCGGCCACCTGCGACAGCGGTGCGGTGCGGCGCAGCGCTTCGATGCAATCCGCATGTGTCGTACAGCTCCGCCCGTCGAAAAGTCCTGCTTCGCCCGCCAGCAGTGCGCCGGAGCAAATGGAAATGACTGTGGTGTCCGAGCGCACTGCGCGGCGCAACCATGCCACCAGCGCCTGCCGCTCCCGTCGCATCTCGGGCGCGTTGTCGAATCGGGAGATGCTGCCGGAAATCAGCAGGAAAGCATTGTCCGGCAGGCTCTCGGGCAAGGCCTCCAGCCCGCAAAGCCCAAGGCCGATGGAGGATTGCTGCTGGTCATGTTCCGCGATGTAACGGCAGTCGAAATGGATGTCCCGCTGTTCCGCGTTGGCATAACGGATCACCTCCAGCGGGCCGGCAATATCGAGCAACAGCGCGTGTGGCGGCACAAGCGTATAAAAGGGAATGGTCCGCGTGCCGCCATTGTCCATCAGGCGGCCTTTCGTACCGTTTCGAGAACGTCGCCGACGGTTGCGATGCGCGCAAAGCGACCGGCCAGCACCAGCTCGGTTCGGGTGCGAATATCATCAGGGCTGAACACGGTGCCCGAGGCGTGCGTCATTGGAAAGGTAAGCGTCGCCTCGGTGACGTAATCGACGGTGTAACCGAGGTCCGATGCATGCCGTGTGGTCGTTTCGCAGCACTGTTCGGTGCGGATGCCGGATACGATCAGCCGGCTGATACCCTTTTGCGTCAGCCAGATATCGAGGCCGGTGCCGGCGAAAGCAGAGTGGCGGTTCTTGCGAAAGGTGACGTCAGGGGTAATGCGCACACCTTCCAGCGCGCGAATATAGCCGCTCTCCTCTGCAAAGGCCCGGTCGCCATCGACATGAAAGATTTGCACGACGGGAATGCCCGATGCCTTGGCGCCGTCGATCAGTGCCTGCTGTTTTTCCAGATAGGCGGGAAGTTCGCTTTCCTCGAAATAGGGGGTATGCCGGAAGGATTCCTGAACGTCGATGACAAGGAGTGCTGTGTGAGAAGAGGACATTTCATGATTCTCCATTGGGTTCATGTATAGCATAATTCACCTTTGAAAGGCTGGATAAAAGCATGGAAACCGACAAAGGAAGGACGAATCCGGCCATAGCGTTTGCAGTTACGTTTCGTGCGACTTGCCAGGCGTCGCGACAATGGTAAGTTTCCCGGAATTACAGAGTGGGAGAATGAGATGCTGCGCTTCGGAATAATTTCAACGGCGAAAATCGCTCAGGATCACGTCATTCCGGCGATTCAGGATGCGCGGAACTGTGTGGTGAGCGCCATCGCCAGCCGCGATCATGCCAAGGCGCGTGCGGTTGCAGATCGTTTTTCCGTCCCGCATGCCTTCGGCTCCTATGAGGAAATGCTTGCATCCGATGTGATCGATGCCGTCTATATTCCGCTTCCCACCTCGCAACATGTGGAATGGACCATAAAAGCTGCCAATGCCGGCAAACACGTGCTGTGTGAAAAGCCGATCGCACTCAAGGCTGAAGAGATCGACGCCATCATCGCGGCGCGGGATGACAATGGCGTCGTCGTGTCGGAGGCTTTCATGGTCACCTATTCTCCTGTTTGGGCCAAGGTGAAGGAATTGCTGGCATCAGGTGCAATCGGAACGCTGAAGCATGTGCAGGGCGCTTTCAGCTACTTCAACCGCGATCCCGGCAATATGCGCAATATTCCCGAACTGGGCGGCGGGGCCTTGCCGGATATCGGCGTCTACCCGACCATCGTCACCCGTTTTGCCACGGGTGCCGAGCCGAAGCGCGTACAGGCGAGCGTCGAGCGTGATAAAGAATTCGGTACCGATATCTATTCCAGCGTCAGGGCCGATTTCGGCGGCTTCGAACTGAGCTTTTATCTGGCAACCCAGCTTGCCGCCCGCCAGCTGATGGTTTTCCATGGCACTTACGGGTACATCGAGATCAAATCTCCCTTCAATGCAAATCGCTGGGGTGCGGAGGAAATCGAGTTGACCAACCAGGGCCATAACCAGTCGCAAGTCTTCCGGTTTCAGGATAGTCGCCAGTACAAGCTGGAGGCGGAGGCCTTTGCCCGCGCGGTGAAAGGTGAGGGCGAGGTCGTCACCCTGGAAAGCTCGAGGAAGAACCAGCTTTTCATCGATGCCATCTACCGTGCGGCGGAAAAGGACGGTTGGGAGACGGTTTAATCCTGATCCGCACGCTGCTTTTGAAGCCGCCTATAGCCGTAAAGCGCCAGCACCAATGCCGCGAGTGCCGAAAAAGCAAGCGGGACCAGCGGCTGCACGAGTGGATTGCGCCATTGCAGCAGGGCGAACAGCCCGACGCCAACCATGCGGGAGATAAGCGTGACGGCGTTCAACAGAAAGCCGTTCAGCTCATTGCGGCCATCGCCATTCGAATGGTTTAGCCTCCAACTCGTCGCAAGCCCTGCCAAAGCGCCCGGAAGACGGGCGGCAAGCGGGTCGATGCCGATATAAAAAATCAGCAGAAAAGAGATGGAAAGGTCTACAGCCAGTCCGTAAACCTCGGTCAGGGCGAAGTGGCGAAGCCGCAAGGCCGTGTGCTTTAAAGCGTCGGCTGGGTGGAACGCGGACGTTGCAGCACGAGAAGGCCGATGACCACACTCACAACGCCGAAATTATAACCCGCAAGCGCCAGGAGCAGCGACATCAGCGGCACGGCGGTTGCAGAAATCGCCATTGCGACACCATAGGCGCCGATAACCATCAGGCAGATGAAAATGATGCTGAATACCGAACGCAACGCAACTGCGGTTACGCCGAGCAATGTGGCGGTAAGAAAAATCATGAATGCCGCCTCCTCTTTGGTTGCCGGGTCTGGGATAAGACGTAGCGTCCTCTTCCCTAACGAACCCTTGTTTTCTCCTCCCTCACCCATTTTCCTAACTCGTTAGTTGAGGATATGGTTTCACCGCCGTTAAAATAGACCCGGCCAGTACCGGCATTTCCGAATCGACGGGTTTTGGTTACAAACGGGCATGAGCGATATTTTCTCCAATGCCGCATTGAGCAATCTTGCCGAGTTCTCGGTTTCCGAACTGTCGGGTTCCATCAAGCGAACGGTGGAGACGGCTTTCGATCAGGTGAGGGTGCGCGGCGAGATTTCCGGCTACCGGGGTCCGCATTCTTCGGGTCACGCCTATTTCTCCCTGAAGGACGATCGCGCCCGCATCGATGCGGTTATCTGGAAGGGTACTTTCTCGCGGCTGAAGTTCCGCCCGGAAGAGGGCATGGAGGTCATCGCCACCGGCAAGGTCACCACCTTTCCCGGCTCCTCGAAATATCAGATCGTCATAGAAAGCCTGGAGCCGGCCGGCGCGGGCGCGCTGATGGCTTTGCTGGAGGACCGCCGCCGGCGTCTGGCGGCGGAGGGGCTGTTCGATGCGGAACGCAAACGCCGCCTGCCGTTCATGCCGCGTGTCATCGGTGTTGTCACATCGCCCACGGGCGCAGTCATTCGCGATATTCTCCACCGGATTTCGGATCGCTTTCCGGTCCATGTCGTCGTCTGGCCGGTCAAGGTGCAGGGGGAAGGCTCGGGTGAGGAAGTGGCGAACGCCATTCGCGGTTTCAATGCGCTTCAGCCCGGCGGTGAGATTGCACGCCCCGACGTGCTGATCGTCGCCCGTGGAGGCGGCAGTCTGGAAGATCTCTGGAGCTTCAACGACGAAATCGTCGTGCGCGCCGCTGCCGAGAGCGAAATCCCGCTGATTTCCGCTGTGGGGCATGAGACGGATACGACCCTGATCGACTACGCCGCCGACGTGCGCGCACCGACACCGACGGGTGCCGCCGAAATGGCCGTGCCGGTGCGTGCGGAACTGGAGGCGCAGCTCTCCGGCCTTGCGGCGCGCCTTTCCGGCTCGGTATCACGCCAAATGGACAATCGCCGACAGGGCGTGCGTGCTCTGGTGCGTGCGCTGCCATCGCTTGACCAGCTTCTGGCTCTGCCGCGCCGTCGTTTCGACGAGGCCGCAAGCGGTTTGGGTCGCGGGCTTGAAATGACGACGCTGAACAAGCGCCGCGCGTTCGAACGCTCTGCTTCGGGTCTGAGGCCGGAAATCCTGCTGAATGGTCTGCGGCAGCATCGCCAGCGTGTTACGGAACGCATGCAGAGGGCCGAGGCGCTTGTGGAGCGCCGCCTGTTGCAGGCACAGTCGAGAATTTCCTCGACCGATTCCGCGCTGCGTTCGCTGCCAGCCCGCTTGCTCGGCCAGTTGGAGAGGCAGAAGGAACGGGTCGTCACCGCAACGCGACGTGCCGATACCGCCGTGCTTCACCGCATGGCGCAGAACCGCTCGGGCCTTGCTGCCCATGACCGCATCCTGCAGTCGCTGTCCTACAAGAATGTGTTGAACCGCGGTTATGCTGTCATCCGCGACGAGGAGAACCGGCCCCTGACCCGGGCTGCTGCCATCGCGTCCGGCGCTGTGGTGTCGATGGAGTTTGCCGACGGTCGCGTGGCCGCCCTGACGACAGGCGAGGCTACTCCATCATCTGACGTTCAGACGCCTGCCGCTCCCAAAAAGAAGCCGGTGAAACCGGCCTCTTCCGACCCGGGAAATCAGGGCAGTCTGTTCTGATTAGATAGACGCCGCATCTGAAAAACGACGGCTGACGGTGAAGGTCTTTTCAATATCGGGATGCAGCTCCATGCCAAGGCCGGCACCCGGCGGCACGGTGATCATGCCGTTTTTGACTTCTGGCAATGCGGTAACGAGATCGCGGTACCACGTCTTGTAGAAGGCGCGCACGCTTTCCTGCACCAGCGCATTCGGTGCGTTGAGCGACAGATGCGTGGAGGCGCAGAGTACCACCGGGCCGGTGCAATCATGCGGCGCAACGGGCAGATGCCAGGCTTCGGCCATGGAAGCGATCTTGCGCGCTTCGGAAAGTCCACCACACCAGCTGATGTCAAGCATCACCACACCGGCGGCGCCAGTTTCCAGGAGATCTCGGAAAGCCCATCGTGAGCCGAGCGTCTCCGATGCGGAAATCGGCGCGGGTGAAACGGCAGCATAACGCGTCAGGCTGGAAAGGCTGTCCATCTTGATCGGATCTTCGTGCCAGAAGGTCTGGTAAGGGGTGAGCGCCTTGGCGATCTGCATGGCGGGCAGAAGCTGCCACATGGAGTGAAACTCCACCATGATATCCATCTTGTCGCCGACTGCCTTACGAATTTTCTCGAACGGCTCGAGCGCGCTTTTCAGGTCAGGCATCGAGATATACTGGCCGCGCGTCTTTTCCGCCGCCGCATCGAAAGGCCAGATCTTCATGGCCGTGATGCCGTCTTCCAGCAGCGAATGGGCAAGCTCGTCGGCCCGGTGCAGGAAGCCGTTCAGATCGTCATAATCCTTGCCGCCGGACAGGCCGTAATTGGCCGTCTGCTGGCCGGTCGCCTTCTTGATATATTCCGTGCCCGCGCAGGTATTGTAGGTGCGGATTTCCCTGCGGCTGAAGCCGCCAAGCAATTGCGCAATGGGCTGGTTGGTAGCCTTGCCAAAAATATCCCAAAGCGCGATATCGAAGGCCGAATTGCCGCGTACTTCCGCACCCGATGAACGGAAGCCGAGATAACCGACGAGATCCTGTGCCAGAAGGTCGATCTGCAGCGGATCGCGGCCGATCACGCGGGGTGCGATATATTCGTGCACATAGGTTTCAACCGTCTCGGCGCCGTAGAAGGTTTCACCAAGTCCGGTAATGCCCTCATCCGTGTGGACCAGAACCCAGAGCAGGTTTGCCCGTTCCGCCACGCGGACGGTTTCGAGTTTCGTAATTTTCATGAAGTGTCTCCTCCAGAGGCAGGCAGTTTTCGGTCTGGAACTGCGTTTGAAAAATCAGGCGATGCCGGCGGCCAGAAGCGCATGCACGCTTTCATCGAAATGCCGCGCCATAAGTGTTGAGGCCGTTTGCGGGTCGCCCGCGGCAATGGCCTGTCCGATGGCGATATGAAGTTCAGTCGCGGCATGACGCTGCGCGTCGGATTTGCGGCTCTTCCAGCCGATCGGCCATGTCTGGCGCGTCACATTCTGAAAGGCGCCGAGAATGAGTTCGAAAACCGGGTTCTTGGAGGCTCTGGCAACGGCAAGGTGAAAGGCAAGGTCGTGTTCCATGACCCTGTCACTATTACCGAAGTCCCGCTCCATATTGTTGGCGTGGTCGAGAATGGTGAGCGCCTCCGCATCCGTTCGCCGCAACGCCGCCAACGTCACGGTTCTGACTTCGATGGTGCGGCGCACGTCGTAAATCTGCTGGATGTTGATCTGCTCGGTGTGAATGCCATGTTCGAACATCAGCGACATCGCGCCATGATCCAGCGTCGCCACCGTGGCGCGCTTGCCGACGCTGACATCGATCAGCCGCATGGCCGACAAGGACCTGAAAGCCTCGCGAACCACGGTGCGCGAGACACCGAGCTGCTGCGAGAGCGAAAGCTCGCTGGGCAGCTTCGCTCCGGGGGCAAGTTCGTTTTCGCGAATGTGGCGCGTGATTGCGCCAATAGCGCTGCTGACGAGATCGGTTTCCTGCAAAATGGGCTTATACAATCGCTCCTCCAACCTGTAGGACAGGTTAACGGAAAATTGCTTATAGGATTTTTATCGCCGAAACAAGCGCCATAACCTCCGCGATTGCTGGTTCCTGTCCGCTTTTTAGGGAACTAAGCTTCAAACCCCTGTAGAAATCGCTTCACAAGCTTGTTCAGCGCCGTGCGCTCTTCTTCGCTGAGCTGTGCGACCAGCCGTTGCTGGTTCTCGACATGGGCGCTGACCGCGTCCTCGACAATGGCAAATCCCCGCTCCGTCAATGATATCAATACGCTGCGACGATCCTGCGGGTTGTGGATGCGCTCCACCAGACCCGCTTTTTCCAGCTGGTCGATCCGGTTGGTCATCGTGCCGGAGCTTACCATTGTCATGGCCAGCAGATCACCGGGCGAAAGCCGGTAGGGCGCGCCCGCGCGCCGTAATGTCGCCAGCACATCAAAAGCGGAAGAGGAGAGGCCGTGTTTCAGCAGCACCGCCTCCACCTCGCGACCGAGATGC
Organism: Agrobacterium sp. 16-2014-1-2a; assembly: GCF_053522705.1. Taxonomy (NCBI): domain Bacteria; kingdom Pseudomonadati; phylum Pseudomonadota; class Alphaproteobacteria; order Hyphomicrobiales; family Rhizobiaceae; genus Agrobacterium; species Agrobacterium sp. 16-2014-1-2a. The sequence goes on along the minus strand of NZ_JBNWBX010000001.1, from coordinate 1,574,774 downwards.
GTGGTTAGCCGTTTCAAGCGCCCAAGCAGCCCCATTGGCTCGACATCGAGATCGGGCCTCTCCTTGCGCCATTGCGCCAGAATGTGATCGACGTGATCATTCGGTTCTTTGTTCATCACCAAGGCATAACAACTGATATCTTGACGTCAAGATAAAATTGGTTAAGTTGTATTTATCTTGATATAGAGATTCTTGAAATGAAGAAAAATACGACCTATGCCGCCGATGTGCTGGTGACTGCACTTGCCCCCGCCATCTGGGGAACGACCTACTTCGTCACCACCGAATTCCTGCCGCATGGATATCCATTCCATGTTGCGATGCTGCGCGCCTTGCCGGCCGGTATATTGCTGTTGCTTCTCGTCAGAAAACTACCGGAGGGCATCTGGTGGCCACGCAGCCTCATTCTAGGTGCGCTGAATTTCTCGTTTTTCTGGGCGATGCTTTTCGTTTCGGCTTACCGGCTGCCGGGTGGAGTGGCTGCGACTGTGGGTGCGATCCAACCCCTGATCGTCATCGGCCTTTCGCGGCTGTTTCTCGCCGCGCCGGTCCGGCCGCTGGCCATTGTCGCTGGTCTTCTGGGTATTTTAGGCGTCGCACTTCTGGTTTTGGCGCCGGGTGCTGCCGCGCTGGATGCCGTCGGCGTGGCTGCGGGTCTTGCAGGCGCCGTATCCATGGCCTTTGGAACCGTGCTAACCCGCAAATGGCGACCGCCGGTGTCGAACCTCACCTTTACGGCCTGGCAATTGACGGCTGGAGGCATTCTGCTTCTGCCGGTCGCATATTTCCTGGAACCGGCCCTGCCTGCACCTACCGCGGCCAATATTCTCGGCATGGCCTATCTCGGCATTATTGGTGCCGCCTTGACCTATTTTCTGTGGTTCCGGGGTCTCGCCCGCATCGAACCCTCGGCTGCAGCCTCGCTCGGTTTCCTAAGCCCCGTCGTTGCGACCCTGCTCGGCTGGCTGGCGCTCGGCCAAAGCCTCACGCCAGCGCAAATCGTCGGCTTCGTTGCAGTGCTTTTCAGCATCTGGCTCAGTCAGCGGAGCCAGCTGCCGAAATAGCTCAGGCCCATTCGCCCTTGCGCATCACCGGAACTGTGGAGCCATCCGGCTTCACGCCATCGATATCCACCTTGTCGGAACCGATCATCCAGTCGATGTGGATCAGGCTGGAATTGCCGCCTTGCGCCTTGATCTGATCCTGCGACAACGAAGCACCATCAACGAAGCATTTCGAATAGCATTGGCCGAGCGCAATGTGGCAGGAGGCGTTTTCGTCGAACAGCGTGTTGTAGAACAGGATGCCACTTGCCGAAATCGGCGAGGAATGCGGCACCAGTGCCACTTCACCCAGACGCCGCGCACCCTCGTCGGTATCGAGCACCTTGTTCAGCACGGCTTCGCCCTTCGAAGCCTTGGCTTCCACGATGCGGCCGCCTTCGAACTTCACCTGGATATCGTCGATCAGCGTTCCCTGATGTGAAAGCGGCTTGGTGCTGGACACGTAACCATCCACCCGCAGCGCATGCGGTGTGGTGAACACTTCTTCCGTCGGAATGTTCGGGTTGCAGGTGACACCGTTCTTGGCGGTTGAGGCCCCCCCATGCCATTCGTGGCCGTCCGCCAGGCCGATTTTCACGTCCGTGCCGGGACCGGTGAAATGCAGCGACGAGAAACGTTCACCGTTCAGCCATGCCGAACGCTTGGCGAGATTGGCGTTATGCTCCGCCCATGCCGCGACCGGATCGGCGAGATCTACCCGCGAAGCGGCGAAGATGGCGTCCGCGAGCTTGCGAACCGCTTCGTCTTCCGTCACACCGGGAAAGACCTGTTTTGCCCAGGACGGGTTTGGATAGGAGATGATGTTCCAGTTGATATCGAAGTTGGAAATCTTCTCAAGCGCCGGCTTATAGGCCGTGGAATTGGCCTTGTTGGCGCGCGCCACCTTGGCGGGATCCTGTTCGGCCAGCAGCATGGGGTTGTCGCCGGCAATCGCAAGCCGCGCCGCGCCATTGGCATAGGCCTTGGCCATGCCGTCATAGAGCCAGCCGGAAGCCCGGTCGAAATTGGCGTCGCTGGCGTGGCGGTAGCGGGAAAGCGTGGTTTCCTCGTCGGAGTAGAAGGTGGTGACCAGCCCGCCGCCGGCAAGATAGGCGTGTTTGGTCAAAAACCGCACCAGCGGCAACGCGGCCAGCGGAGCGGTGATCACCAGATCCTGATCCTTCTGCAATTGCAGGCCGACCTTGACGGCGACTTCAGCCAGTTTCTCGAGTTTGACGGGATCGATGGGGGAAACAGTCATGATCTGCCTTCGTATATTTCAATCGGAGGCGCCGACCATAGCCCATTCGCTTCGAAAGCCAAATGCTTTCAAAGCTGTGTCGAGACGTCAATCGGCCACCAAAGGTGCGACAACGGCTTTCAGCGCCGCCTGCGCGTCGCCGGGGGAAAGCCTTACCTGCAAACCGCGCTGGCCACCATTCATGTAGACATAGGAATGGGTCATGGCCCCAGTCTCTATGGCGGTCGGAACCTGTTTTTTCTGTCCAAAAGGGCTGATGCCGCCCACATGATAACCGGTTGCCCGCTCCGCATCGGCGGGCTTCATCATGCTGGCAGATTTCCCCCCGAAGGCGGCGGCGAGCTTCTTCATGCTCACTTCCCGGTCGGACGGGACGACGACGCAGACCGGCTTGCCATCCAGCTCGGCCATCAGTGTTTTCAGAACCAGATGTGGCGGTTCGCCGATAGCTTCGGCCGCCTGCAGGCCGATCCGGTCGGCATTCGGGTCGTAGTCATAGGTAACTGTGGTGAAGTTCACATCGGCCTTGGTCAGCATCTGGGTAGCGCGGGTTGTCTTGGACATGGTGGCCTGCGCTCACGCAAAGAGGGACTGATAGGTTTCCGGCTTGAAGCCGACGGTTATCGTCTCCTTTGCCTCCAGCACCGGTCGCTTGATCATGGAGGGCTGCTCCAGCATCAGGCCAATGGCCTTTTCGCGGGTAAGATCGGCTTTCTGGCTATCGTCCAGTTTTTTGAAGGTAGTGCCGGCCCGGTTCAGAACCGTTTCCCAGCCCGCGGCATCGCACCATGTTTCGAGATGGGCCTGGTCGATGCCAGCCGTCTTGTAGTCATGGAAAGAATAGTCGACACCGTTGGCCTCCAGCCAGCTTCTGGCCTTTTTCATCGTGTCGCAGTTCTTGATGCCGTAAATGGTGACCGTCATGTTGCCTGCCTCTTTGTCTTGAACTTCCGGCATAACAAATAATGCGCCGTATTCAACCCGCAGCCTGAAGCACGGAATTCTAGCCATGCAAAAATGCAGTGTCTGACATCCAAACGAGCGCGAGCAAAGCTGCATGGCTTCCCTGCTACATCATGAGTTGTAGCAGAGGCCAAAAATGCCCATTATCTGGGCATCAAAGATGGAGAGAAAAATGCGTCAGGTTGCAAAGACATCGCGTAACTTCTTTGGCGAAACTTTCGCCGTTCTCGGTGCCGCACTTTCGGTTTCGGCCGCTGTTCGCGCGCATCGCAAGCCGGCCCGCGCCGACCTCGAAGCGCTTGGCATCGACGGCAAGGCTTTCGACAAGGTTCAGCTCTAAGCTGATTATCGTTTGCAGCGAGGCGACATCGCCTCGCTCGTGCGTATATGTTGGCGGGCCTTAGCGTTCCGCCTGCTTTCGGTTCGGCCGTTTTCTCGGACCGATCAGTTTATCCGGTAAATGCAGCTGGCTTTCGAGCGGCTCATAACGATCTGCTTTTGCGGAAAGTGCGAAGCGTCCAAGGGACTCATGTCGCGTTTCGCCATTATGGCTGAAAACAAGCTCGAAATTACCCGCAAGCCAGCTATAGGGTTTTCCGGCCGGCATCGGCTCTATCTTCCCGCAGCCATAAATCATCGTGATATGCGGCGTGTAAGATGGTGCCGCGATATAGGGAAGGTTTGCCTGTCGAAGCGCGCGTTGCAGCAGCTTCACCAGAGCGTTGATCTCCGGCAGATCACCACCGTTTCGCAGCACCAGACTATTGCGATTGCCGAAAAGCGCGCTTGCGTCCAGGGTGACCGGAACAGGCCGCGCGTTTACCGCACCCATTGCCGCCTTCAGCCTGCTTGTCAGTCCGTGAGGGATTGTCTCGAAACATCCCAAACACAGCAGGGTTATGTGCAGAAGCTCGGCGGGATATGCCTCGCGGGTTGTCCGACCCTTGGCATGATGCGATGCATCGATAAAAATTCTTTCCGCCAATTGCCGTGGTGGCTTCAGCAGTAGCAGGAGCTTGTTTCGAAAGCGCGGATTGATGCGCCGTATTTTCTGCGGCTCCAGCCCATCAAAACAAAGCTGCCTTAAGGCTCTTTCGTCCGCCAACTCGCACTCCATGACGATGCTCCACAGCCTTATACCAAGGCCGGAAACCTATCATTGCGCGGTGATAAAATAAAGAACAAAAGAGGAACAAAAGGCGGAATTGCTCCGCCTTCGTTTTATTCCCACTCGATCGTGCCGGGCGGCTTGCTCGTCACGTCATAGACGACACGGTTGATGCCCCGGACTTCGTTGATGATGCGGGTCGCGGCGCGGCCGAGGAAATTCATGTCGTAGGGGTAGAAATCCGCCGTCATGCCATCCACGGAGGTCACAGCGCGGAGGGCACAGACGAAGTCATAGGTGCGGTAGTCACCCATGACGCCCACGGTCTGCACCGGCAGGAGCACTGCGAAGGCCTGCCAGATGGTGTCGTAAAGACCCGCCTTGCGGATTTCGTCGAGATAGATCGCATCTGCCTTGCGCAGAATATCGAGCTTCTCGCGGGTGACCGCACCGGGGCAACGGATCGCCAGACCCGGGCCGGGGAAGGGATGGCGCCCGATGAAGCTTTCCGGCAGGCCAAGTTCACGGCCAAGCGCACGCACCTCGTCCTTGAAGAGCTCGCGCAGCGGCTCCACCAGCTGCATGTTCATGCGCTCGGGAAGGCCACCGACATTGTGGTGGCTCTTGATGGTGACGGAAGGACCGCCGGAGAAGGAAACGCTCTCGATGACGTCAGGGTAAAGCGTGCCCTGCGCGAGGAAATTCGGAGCACCCTTGCCGTCTGCTGCGATCTTGGCAGCTTCCGCCTCGAAGACCTCAATGAACAAACGGCCGATAGTCTTGCGCTTCACTTCCGGGTCGGAGACGCCAGAAAGCTGGCCCAGGAACATGTCTGCGGCATCCACATGTACCAGCGGAATATTGTAATGGTCGCGGAACATGCCGACGACCTGCTCGCTTTCGCCAAGCCGCATCAGACCGTGGTCGACGTAAACGCAGGTCAGCTGGTCACCGATCGCCTCATGGATGAGGATCGCCGCAACCGAGGAATCGACGCCGCCGGAGAGTGCGCAGAGCACGCGCCCGGTGCCGACCTGATCGCGGATCTTGCGGATCATCTCGGCGCGATAGGCTGCCATCGTCCAATCGGATTTGAGACCGACGATCTTGTGCACGAAGTTGGAGAGCAGCTTGCCGCCATCTGGCGTATGCACCACTTCCGGGTGGAACATGGTGGTGTAATAGTGGCGTGTCTCGTCGGCAGCTATGGCGAAGGGTGCGTTCTCGGAGGTTGCGATAACCTCGAAACCCTCCGGCAGTTTCGTCACGCGGTCGCCGTGGCTCATCCAGACGGGATAGCTCTTGCCCTGTTCCCAGAAACCGTCGAACAGAGGGCTTGCCTTTTTGATGTCGATATCGGCGCGCCCGAATTCCGCCGCGTGACCGCCCTCGACAACACCGCCAAGCTGGGTGCAGAGCGTCTGCTGGCCGTAGCAGATGCCGAGGATCGGAACCTTGCTGTCGAACACCGCCTGCGGCGCACGCGGGCTGCCTTCCGCCGTGACAGATGCGGGGCCGCCGGAGAAGATCACGCCCTTGGGCTGGAGCTTCTCAAACGCCTCTGCGGCATTCTGAAACGGGTGGATTTCGCAATAGACCCCGGCTTCGCGGATGCGGCGCGCAATCAGCTGCGTCACCTGGCTGCCGAAATCGATGATGAGAATGCTGTCGGGATGGGCTATCTGGGTCATGGCGAGCCTTTAAAGAAAATGGCGGCTTTAGGCAACCCGGAAGCGGGCGTCTAACAGCGGAAATTTACTAAAATCGCGAGGTTCAAAGGGTGATCGCACCATCTTCGATAGCGCGGCAAAGCCTGTCGACGGCGTCTGCGAGCTTTTCATCGATGATATGCAGATATTCCGTCCAGTCGTCCACATGGTTCACATCTTCCCTGCCGTCGGAAATACCGCGCAGGCCGATGAGCGGCACGCCGAAGCGCTGGCAGGCCCGGAGCACGGCATAGGTTTCCATTTCCACCATATCGGCATCGATCGACCCATAGGCGGCACCAGAGACGACGTTGGCGCCCGTGGAAAGCCGCGCCTCGGCAATATCGGGTATGCGCAGGGGCAAGGCCACCTCGGCCGGCAGATCGAGAAACGGCGTGCGGCCCTTTTCAAAACCGAAGGCGGAGGCATCCATGTCGCGATAGGCAACAGAAATCGCCTGATAGATGCCAGTCTGGTCGAGCGTCCGCGAGCCGGCGGAGCCGAGCGAAACGACAAGGTCAGGCAGATGGTCCGCCGCATCGAGACCGGCAAGAATTGCCGTGACCGAAATCGCTGCCTCGACCGGGCCGACGCCGGTCATCAAGGGCGCGATGCGCGTCTGCAGGTGTGGACCGTATTCGGCGGAAGCCGCCATGACGAAAAGAATGGATTTGTCTGCAACATGCAAAAGCCGGTAGCTCATCCGGAAATATCCTCGCGGCCCTTTACCACCATCATCGTGCCCGTCATGGAGGCGATCAGCTTCGCCGGCCCGTCGGAAAGGGCGTAAGCGCGGCCATCGGCAACGATCAGGTTGTTGCCCGGCTTGATGATTTCGCCACGAAACAGGAACCGCTCGCCGCGCCCGGGTGACATGAGGTTGACCTTGAACTCGATTGTCAGCAGCGAGGCTTCCGGCTCTATGATCGTATAGGCGGCATAGGTGCAGGCGGTATCCAGGCCGGCGGCAATGACACCGGCATGCAATATGCCGTGCTGCTGTGTCAGCTTTTCATGAAACGGCAGCTCGATTTCCACCAGACGGTGTTCGATGCGGCTTATCTGCGCACCGATTGCCTGCACCACACCCTGCCGCGCAAAGCTTCTTTCTATCCGCTGACGAAAATCGCCGGGATCCGTGATCTCCATTGGCTTACCTGCCTGCTTTTGTCCTCACCGCAAACTGACATGGCGTGTGGCGGCGGGCAAGGCAAGTGCCGCAGGAGCAATTAGTTCAGCACGGCGATGCTTGCATTCAGCAGCGTGGCAAAGGCGACCCAAAGGGCGTAGGGCACGAAAAGCCACATGGAGATGCGGTCGCGACTATAGGTGAGCGCAATGAAAGCCAGAATGCAGATCAGCATAGGCACGATGATGACGAGCGCGCCTGTCGGGCTTTGCATGCCGAAAAAGATTGGCGACCACAGGAAATTCAGCACCAGCTGCGTGAACCAGAGACGCATGCGCGTGCCCGCCGGTCTCACGATCCATGTTCGCGCGCCTGTAATGCCGATCATCACGTAGAGCGTTGTCCAAACCGGGCCGAATATCCAGTTGGGCGGGTTGAAGGGCGGCTTCTGAAGCGACTGGTACCATTCGCCCGGCACGTTGTTGATGCCGATGAGCGCACCCAGCGCAACAACCACAACCACGAAAATGATATACACGGACAGGTTTTTCATGACGCCTCAAATGCTTTTTGGTCTTTTTTGTTCCGGTGCATTTTCAGTATTTTAGCCTGAAATACGCACGATATGCTGGTCCCACGCCACGTCGCTGCGAATAGCCTCGAAAAATCCGTCATAGGAAGAAACCGCAATGCCCTTTATGGCGGGGGCAACGCCCGCAGCCTCCCGCACGGTCGTCTCGGATACAACACGCCCGGTTTTCGCATCCAGCGTCACGGCCGCGTTGCCATTGGGTGAGGTCAGGCCCACCAGGCCATCGCGCCGGTTGACGGCGATGGCACCGACATAATTGGCAAGGCGCACCGTCGTTTGCTCTGGTAGATCGACGAAGGCAAGGTCCTCGCCCTTCGAGAAATGGCCAACAAGCGGCGGAAGATCGTTGCGCGGTCCCTCATATTGGCAGGCGAACCAGACACGCCCGTCATCGCCGAGATCGACATGGCGGGTGGAAAGCTGTCGTAACTGATCTGGCATCGTATGTTTCTGGATCAACTGGCCGCTGGCGGCGTCCAGAAGCACGAGCGACGGCTGCATGCTGTCGACATTGAGTTTGGTTCGGCCGAAATCCGGGTGGGTCTCGATGCCGCCATTGGCGATCACGATCAGCCTGCCATCGTCGCTCACGGTCATGTCATGGGTGCCAATGCCGTGGGCGTCGTATTCACCGATGCGGGCAAATCCGTTGCGGGCATCGTAAAGCCCGATAACACCGCGATTGCCATCGAAGTCGTTTTCGCTGGCGTAGAGGACCGCACCGTCGGGAGAAAATTGTCCGTGGCCGTAGAAGTGGCGGTTTTCCGGCGTGTGCATCACGACAGGCTCGCGGCGTCGCGCGGGGTCAAAGGCCATGAAGAAGGTGCCGGGCCGGCGCGCAAAGGCCACTGTCATGCCGGTCGCATGGCTCGTTGCCATTCCGTGGGCGCGGGCTGGGAGCGCAACACGGTCGATGATCTCGCCGCGTTCGCTCACAGTCGCAATGCCGTAGGAACCGTCATGGGCGCGAAAAGCGGAAGCGAAGACAGCGTCCGCGCGTTCAAGCGCATGCAGCGAGCCGGGAGCGAGCGTCGCAAGGAACGGAATGCCCGCTGCCTTGATAAAGCTGCGCCTGTCTATGAGCGTCGGCTTTTTGCCTGATATCACCGCCTCAGTCTCCGTCGGCGAAGGAAAAGCCGGAGCTGAGACCGATTGCGCCGCCATACTGGTCGTTGAGGCGGTAGATCAGGTCTTTGCCGTTCAGCAGCAGGTAATCCACCTTGGCGCGTTGCTGGTCGTCATCAAGCGCCTTTTCCACGTTGGTATCAATCGTTCCCGCAATGCGGATCATCGATTTGGCGATGAAATCGATGGAGTTGACGATGGAGCGCTGGTCGGGTGGCACGAGTTCGACCATATCGGCCGTGTGCAGGAGGGTCTGAACGGCCTTGATGTTTGCGGCAATGCTTTTCCACGTCAGGCCGGACCGCCAGTAGATCGCCGTGCGGGGAAACTTCGCCTTGTCCGGCCCCTTGTAGAACGTCTCTATGCGCTGGTCGCGGATTGCTTCGGCGCCGTGCACGAGAATGCCAAGCAGGGCAACCAGCGCCTCACGCTCATCGCGAAAAACGGGATTATTCGCGCCGGGCTGCGTCCAGTTTTTCTGCGCTCCATCAGGTGCGTTCCAGCTGTCGGAAAGCTCCGCCGCCACATTGGCAACGTTGCCGGCAATCGCCGCGCCATAACGGCAACGGAAATCGCCCTTCTTGTCGAACAGGTCACCCGCTCCGGCGCCATAGAGCACGAATTCCAGCGCGCCGAGGCCCTGCGCTGCGACACTCTTGCCCTTCAGGCTCTCGGCGCTGGTGACGCTTTCGTCCTTTTCCGCAAGGTAACGCTGTACCTGTTTCAGGCCAAGACCCTTCTTGTCTGGGTAATAGAGCACACGTTCGAAGCGGTTGTGCTCGATCACCGGACCGACCCGAACGATCTCGATGGTTGACCAGCTGGAGACCGTATCGGCAAAGGCCGCTTTGGCCGCCTCATCCGTCGTTTTGGAAGGGGCGGCGCAGAACGCCTTCATGCTGCCTTCTAGCTTCTCTGCCGATTGCCGGAAGTGGTCATAGCCGGGACGGATGAAACCGTTCACCGCTTTTTCCATCACGCCCCGCACCTGTATGGGGTCGAGCGGTGGCGGCGGCATCAGCTCCACATCCTGCGCCATTGCGGGCCGCATACCCAAAAGCAGCAGCAGGGAGATGAGACCGGGTATTTTTCGCATGGCATTTTTCATCAAAGGGACTCCAGAAAAGCCAGCAAAGCCTGCCGGTCGGATTTTTGCAAGGCGGCAAAGGCATCGCGCGCTTTTTGCGCTTCGCCGCCGTGCCATAATATCGCTTCTGTCAGGCTGCGCGCCCGCCCGTCATGCAGGTAAAAGCCGTTGCCATTCACGCTTCGCGTCAGACCGATACCCCAGAGCGGCTGGGTTCGCCATTCCTGCCCGCTTGCTTCGCCCACCTGTTGGCCGTCGGCAAGCTCCTCTCCCATGTCGTGCAGCAAAAAATCCGAATAGGGCCAGATCAGCTGGAAAGACTGCATGGGGTCGGCAGCGTCACGGCGCGTGACGAATTTCGGTGTATGGCAGGATGTGCAGCCAGATGCGTAAAAAAGCTGCTTTCCCCGCAACACGGTGGGATCACCCACATCGCGGCGCTGCGGCACTGCAAGGTTTTCGGTGTAAAAGGTCACGAGATCGAGAATGGGGTCTGGCGCCTCCACTGGCCCAAGCCGTGGCTGCACGCCGGTCGGCATGGCAAGACAGTCTTTTTGAACGTCGGTGCAATCACCATAGGCGTTTTGTGCATCCGGCGTGGAAATACCGATATCGTGGGAGAAAGCGCTAGCGCTCTGGTCGCGGACGCTGGCGTTCTGGGCTTTCCAGCCAAATCGGCCGAGCTTCACTTCGCCGGTCCGGTGATCCCGTACAAAAGCAGGGCGCCCGGAAATGCCGTCACCATTTTTGTCATCCGGATCGGCGCCGGCCAGAATATCGGCCTCGGCAATGGCCTCGATCAGCCCAAGCCCAAGGGTTGGCATGGCAATCCGCGCCGACAAAGTCGTATCGACGCCCAGAGGGCCATAGTGTAGGCCTGCCACGGCATAGTCTGGCTTGCGCAGCATCACCACCTCGCCGTCGGCCAGTCGCACGGGCTTTTCGATATAGGTGACGACAGGTTTGCCCTCTGCAGCGAGGCCGGGAATGGCAACGTTCTGAAGCTGCCGGCCATAGGTCTCGTCGGGAAAATTCAACACCTCGTGGCGCGCAATCGCTGCCCGTTCCGCCTCGTTGCGGGCAGGCCGGGCCAGCCGCAAAAACAGGGAGACGGCATCTTCGCCGGCAAGTGGCGGTCGGCCCCTGCCGTCCTTCACATGGCAGGCCTGGCAGGATCGGGCGTTATAGAGCGGCCCCAACCCGTCTGAGGCTTGCGTGGAGGAGGGGGAAGACACCCAGAGCTTCTGGAACAGCGCATTGCCGAGCTTGAAATCCTGTTTTCGCTCAAACGGCATTGTTGCGGATGGATGCGAAAACGCGCCGCTATCGGCTTTATGGGTGCTGGTCGTTGCCCCGCCGGACATGGCCTCGAAGGGCTCCGGCATGGTAAAATCCATCGTCGGCGCGGTGACAACCTGAACGCGGCTTTGGTCTTTTTCCGTCAGATCGTCACGAAGCGGCGCGGCAAGCACCATCGATGCCACAAGGCAGGCTGCCCCGGCGAAGTAGAACGGCTTGCGGATCCGCGGCAGCGATGACTTCATGGAAAGCATGGGAATGGCGGGCCGCAGCGATCTGCGGCCCGCATTGGCTCTTATTTGAAGACGGCGTTCGGATTATCGAGGCTGGCGGAACCCTCAAGTTCGATCTTGCCGAGATCGAGTGCCGCAATCACGCGTTCGACGGTTTTCGTCTGGTCGAGAAGGCCGTCGATGGCAGCCTGAACCACGGCGTTGCCTTCCTTGTTGCCTTCGCCGATCATCTGGTCGTAGGCCTCGACCGTCTGGGCACGCTTTTCCATGGCATGCATGGCGTCGAGCGTCTTGTTCAGCTTCGCCGTCATCTCGTCGTTCAGCGCCTTGTCCTTGGCGCCGACCAGCTCCGACAGCGAGGCGCCGGTCATCTTCGTTCCATCCACACGGGTATATTCGCCGGTATAGGCAGATGCGATGCCGATGGCGTCGTTAAGATGCGAATTATAGGTATTGTCTGAGAAGCAATCATGCTCCTCCTCCGGATCGTGCAGCAGAAGGCCGAGCTTCATGCGCTCCCCTGCCAGCTCGCCATAGGAAAGAGAGCCCATGCCGGTGAGAATGGCGGTCAGGCCGGCTTTCGGGTCGGCTTCCACTGTCTTGGTGGCTTCGCCTTCCGGCGCCCAGGCGTCCACCATTTCCTGAAGATCCTTGATCAGCAGGGTGGAGGCGGACTTCAGGTAATCGCCGCGGCGGTCGCAATTGCCGTTCGTGCAATTCTTCTTGTCGTAGTCGGTATAGGGGCGGTTGCCCGCACCCGGTCCGGTGCCGTTCAGGTCCTGGCCCCAGAGCAGGAATTCGATGGCGTGGTAACCGGTCGTCACATTGGCTTCGACATCGCCCGCCTCGTGCAGGCTTTCGATCAGTTCGGGGGCGATCTTCGAGGTATCGACATCTTCGCCACTGATCTTGATCTTCGGATTGGCGATGATGTTTGCGACGTAAAGCTCGTTCTCGTCGCTCTCGGTGCCGTAGGAACCGTCGACATAGTCGATCAGGCCTTCATCCAGCGGCCAGGCGTTTACCTTGCCTTCCCAGGCGTCGACCACAGGGTTGCCGAACCGGTAGACTTCCGATTGCTGGTAGGGAACGCGCGCCTTGATCCACGCTTCACGTGCAGCTTTCAGCGTTCCTTCGCTCGGTGTTGCGATCAGCGCATCGATTGCCTTGTCCAGCGCCTTCGCCGTGGTCAGCGAATCCTCGTATTTCGCATGCGCGACGTCGGCGTAATGCTTGACGACAGCGGCGGCGTCGGTCGCAGCGCTGGCGGGAAGCGCGGTGAAGGTCGCGGATGCGGCCAGAAGCGCGAAAGACGCGCTGAGAATGGTTTTGCGGATCATGATCCCTCTCCTTGGGCAGGCGTGAAATAACCTCACGCTGCGGCAAGCGAGTTCTGACCCAATCGCAAACTTGTGTCAAATATTCTAGTTTAGAATGCTTTGAAACAAGCTACTCGGTATTTTTCGAAGTAAAATCAGCGCGTGCAAAACCTGTTTCACGCTTTGCGTTTCATTACGCAGAAGAAGAAACCATCCGTATCTGTAGTTGCAGGCGTCAGCGTCACTGTCTTGCCGTCAGAGGAATGCGGTTTGTTTGCATTGCCGCCAAAAGTCGTCTGCCAGCGATCCAGTGCCGAACCGATATAGAATTGCGGATTTTCTTCGCAGAAGCGCGTGACCTGCTGCTCGTTTTCCTCGGGCAGAACCGAGCAAGTGACATAAAGCAGCTCGCCGCCGGGGCGTACAAAACCCTTGGCCTGCGAAAGGGCCTCGCCCTGCTGCTGTACCCGTTCTTCCAGATTGCGTGTCGTCAGCCGCCATTTGGTGTCGGGCCGCCGGCGCCATGTTCCGGTGCCAGTGCAGGGGGCGTCCACCAGAACGCGATCGAATTTTTCATGAAACGGGACAAGTCCGGCTGCGCGGTCATGAACCTGTACATTGCGCGTGCCGGCTCGTTTCAGCCGCTCGATAATCGGCGCGAGCCGCTTGCGATCCGCGTCGAAGGCGTGAACCTGACCCTTGTTGTTCATGCTGGCGGCCATGGCCAGCGTCTTGCCGCCGCCACCGGCGCAATAATCGAGTATCTGTTCGCCTTCATGCGCGCCGGCAAGATCGGCAACGATCTGCGATCCCTCGTCCTGAACTTCGAACCAGCCTTTCTGGAAGGACAGTTCGGCGGTCACATTCGGCAGGCGGGAAGGGCCTTCGCCGGCGGGGATGCGGACACCCTGACGGGCGATATGCGTTGCTTCCGCACCGCTCTCTTCCAGCGCCTTCAGCACCTTGTCGCGAGTGGCCTTCAGCGTGTTGGCCCGCAGATCAAGTGTCGGGCGCTGGTTCAGCGCCTGCGCCTCGGCAAGCCAGCCCTCTCCGAACGCCGTCTCGAAGGATGCTTGAACCCATTCGGGAATGTCGCCCTGAATATGGGCTGGTGCATCGGCGAGAGAACGGGAGAGAAAGGCTTTCTGCTTTTCTTCATCAGGCGCGGCAGGGGCAAATTTGTCGCCGTCGAATTCCGCCGCAAGTTCCGAAAAGCTCTTGCCCCATTGGCGCAGCAGAACTGCATAACCAAGCGAGGCGGCGCTGTCGTCATCCATCAGCCAGGCGTGTGACAGTTTCATGCGCAGCGCGTCATAGACGATGTTGCCGATCGCGGCCCTGTCACCCGAACCTGCGAAACGATGGGCAAGTCCCCAGTCCTTCAGAGCATCGGCAACGGGACGCCTGCGTCCCTCAATATCCGCCAATACTTCGATTGCTCCGGCCAAACGCCCGCCCAAACGCATTGTCTACCTCATTTTGCTGATTAGCCCGGTTGGTAGACGCGAATGGCGGCAAGGGCAAGGCTCAATCGGCGCTGACGACCTCGTAGCAGACCTTGGTGGTGCCGGAACTGATCATGCCGATGTTTTTGGCAGCGGCCTTGGAAAGATCGAGAACGCGACCCTTGATGAACGGACCGCGGTCATTGATGCGCACTACAACGGCCTTGCCGTTACGGGCATTGGTAACCTTGACCTTGGTGCCGAACCGCAGCGAGCGGTGAGCGGCGGTCATGTTGGCGGCGTTCATACGCTCGCCCGAAGCAGTCTTGGAGCTCAACGCATACCACGATGCCCCTCCACAACCATTTGCCGCATTCGCCTGAAGAGGCGCAATGATGGAACAGGCGGCTATAGTTGCGACGGTGAAAGTTATACGACGGATATTCAACAAACTGTGCTTCCCTGAAAATCGGCCCCGCGCCGATTGATTGTGCCCTTGCTAAACGGCCATTGTCTGGCCTGAACGCGTTTGAATGCAAGATTGTAGGGCGAGGGAAAAATGGCGAAAAAAAGCTGATCTCAAATCACGAAGTGTTACAGACCGTAACATTCGTGATCGTTAGCCGGAAAGGTGTCGTCGGTGCCTTATTGTTGAAAAGTGGAAAAAATGACGCAGAATCAATGCTCAATGGAAATGCTGTTACAAGTCACGCCTTCGTGAATCCAGTTCACGAAATGTGAGTGAAATATTTTTCTAATGGCTATGATTTTAGCGATTTTTGCATGGTTAATAAAAGCCTAATTGACTGAAAAACCACCAAAACCATCCTCAAAAACGGGTTTGGAAGGATTTTTCATCGCTTTTAAATGGGGGATTTTTAGCCCCGCCAGAGGCCGCTTTCCCACAATTGTGTCAGGGAGATTTTGTACTCCGGGAAGCTGAAATCGAAACCGAGGCCACGTATCCTGGCGTTGGAAACGCGCTTGTTCTCGCCGTAGAAGGAGCGTGCCATCGGCGTCAGATCGGCGGTCTCGAATGCCTGTTCGGGAGGCGGCTCGACGCCCATCAACGTGGCGGCGAAGCTCACCACATCCTGCGGCGGGGCGGGTTCATCATCCGTCACGTTGAAGACGCCGCGTTCATTTCTCCGCGCCAGAAAGGCGTGGGCCGCACCAATATCCTCAACCCGGATGCGGTTGAACACCTGGTCTTTCTTTACCAGCCTGCGCGCCGTTCCCTTTTCGAAATTCATGAAACTATTGCGTCCGGGGCCGTAAATTCCCGAAAGGCGCAAGATGGCAAGCGGCACCCCCGCTTTTTCAGCAGCCGCAGCCCAGGCGGTTTCGGCAGCAACGCGTTCCACTGACCGGGCGGAAACCGGGCGGCACGGGGTTTCCTCATCCACCCATGCGCCGTCATGGTCGCCATAGACGCCAACGGTGGAAAGATAAGCGATCCATTCAAGCTTGGGCAGAAGCCGTTTCAGGTCGTCGCCCAAAAGCGCAAGCAGTGGATCTCCATCCTTCCCCGGCGCGATGGACTGCACGAGATGGGTGACATTGGCCATTGTGGCGATGAGATCGTCATTAAGATGGGCACCGTCGAACAGGAAGGGTGTCATGCCAGTTGCAGCAAGGCTTGCGAACTTGTCCGTGCTGCGCGTGGTGCCCGATATCGTTGCAGCTTCGGTTTTCAGCGCGTTTGCGATGGCCTTGCCCGAATATCCTGCGCCGAAAATCATCACATGCATGGGTCACGCCTCTGCCAGTTGCCATTCCATTTCAGCCTCCGGATCAGGCTCCGGGGCGCGGCCGGCAGAGTATGCACGGAATTCCTCGCTGTCCATAAGCTGCGACAAAGCCCATGCGGCCATGCCGCGCACCTCCGGTGCCGGGTCTTTTTCGGCGAGAGACTTGCATTGCTGCACGAATTGCCGGTCGCGCGAGTTTCCAGCAGCTATCAGAACGTTGCGGATGAAGCGGTTACGCCCGATGCGCTTGACCGGTGAGCCGCTGAAGAAGCTGCGGAAGGCAGCGTCATCCAGCGTCAGCAGGAAGGCGATGGAAGGTTCCTTCAAATCCTCGCGCGCCTGCAGCTTCATCTCGGAGGCGCTGGCCGCGAATTTGTTCCAGGGACAGGCGGCAAGGCAATCGTCGCAGCCATAGATGCGGTTGCCTATCATCGGCCGGAACTCGTGCGGGATGACGCCTTTGTGCTCAATGGTGAGGTAGGAGATGCAGCGGCGGGCGTCCAGCTGGTAGGGGGCGGGGAAGGCGGCCGTCGGACAGGCATCGAGACAGGCGCGACAGGAGCCGCAATGGTCCTTCTCGGCCTCATCAAGAAAAAGCTCGGCGGTGGTGAACATGCTGCCGAGAAACAGCCAGGAACCATGGGTGCGGCTGACCAGATTGGTGTGTTTGCCCTGCCAGCCGAGCCCCGCGGCTGCGGCAAGCGGTTTTTCCATCACCGGCGCAGTGTCAACGAAGACCTTCACGTCCTCGCCGGCGCGCGCGGCAAAACGGGTGGCGATTTCTTTCAGTCGCCCTTTTATGACGTCGTGATAGTCGCGGTTGCGGGCATAGACCGAAATGGCTGCCTTGTCGGCTTTGGACAGAACGCCGCGAGGATCTTCTTCAGGCCCGTAATTCAGCCCGAACATGACAATGGAGCGCACGTCGCCCCACAGCGTTTTCGGCTCGGCGCGACGGGCCTCGGTCTCCTCCATCCACGCCATCGTGCCATGATAGCCCTTATCCAGAAACTGCCTCAGCCGTCCTGGTGCCAGCGGAATGCTGTCCGGCGCGGTGATACGACAGAGATCGAAGCCGAGCGAAAGCGCCTCCTGACGAACGAAGTCCGTCAGTTTGCGAGCGCGTATCCGCTGCTTGTCGCTGGCAACGTCGATGGTCGTTTCTCCTGCGGGTTACTCTGCGACATATATATGCGTAGCTACACGCCGCAGCAAATAACCGGGAGGCCGAAACTTAGAAATCCAGATCGGCGTAGTGGGAGGAGGGGGCAAGGCGCGGAATGCGCTCGCTGAGGAACGGCCGGAAGGACGGGCGCGATTTCAGCCGCTGATACCACTCCTTGGCAATGGGCGCTTCAAGCCAGTTGATTTCGCCGAGATAATCCAGCACCGAAACAGAAGCAGCCGCGGCCAGATCGGCATAACTCAATCGGTCGCCGGCGAGCCACGTCCGCGAACCCGCCAGCCATTCCAGATATTTGATGTGCTGACGAACATTGTTACGCGCGGTGCGCAGAAGCTTGGAATCCGGGGGGCCACCACCCTGCGCCGCCGTCATCTGCAATTTATAAACCCGCTCCCGCACCAGCGGTCGGGTCACATCGTTTTCCATCTTCTGCAGGAACCACTCGGTCAAGCGGCGGATTTCCGCCCGCTGAAACGGGTCTTCCGCCAGCAATCGCCGGTCACGCTTCAAAACCCCGTGCGTTTCGTCGAGAAACTCGGCGAGCACGTAGGGACCGCTGAGAGAGCGCATATTGTCATCGAGATAGACCGGCAGGGTGCCCGCCGGATTCAGGGCCAGAAACTCCCGCCTTCTTTCCCACGGCTGCTCCTCCACGAGATCGGTCTGGAACCCGTATTCCGAAAGGATCAGACGAACGAACCGCGATGCGGTCGACATGGGAGAGTGATAGAGAGTTGGCATCGGTACTCAATTTTTACGATTGGTTGTCATGATCGACAATTGACGGAAAACTTTTTCAGTTTCGCTTCATCAAGACGCTATAAGAGCTTGGCTACTTTAAAACAAGTTTAACGCAATTGCTTTCCATTCCCGCTTCCCCCTGAAAAAAGGATACCTCATGGGTGACCAATCGATCATCAGCGCGCTTTTGCTGGGCATTATCGAGGGTCTTACGGAGTTCATTCCCGTTTCCTCAACGGCGCATGTGCTGCTGGCCGGGCATTTTCTCGGCTTCAAATCGCCGGGCAACACCTTTGCCGTTCTCATTCAGCTCGGCGCGATCGTTGCTATCCTTCTTGTTTATTTTCAGAAGCTTGTGTCGATCGCCATGGCGATGCCAACAAGTGCCAAGGCGCGCCGCTTCGTGCTGGCCGTCGCTGTCGCCTTCCTGCCAGCGGCGGTGATCGGCGCTCTGGCGCATGACTTCATCAAGACGGTGCTGTTCGAAACACCTGTCCTCATCTGTATCGTGCTGGTTATCGGCGGCGTCATATTGCTGGCCGTCGACCGGATGCCGCTGAAGCCCAGATATACCGACATCATGGATTATCCGCCGTCGCTTGCCTTCAAGATCGGTCTGTTCCAGTGCCTTGCGATGGTTCCGGGCACCTCCCGGTCCGGCGCCACCATTGTCGGCGCGCTGTTGATGGGCACGGACAAGCGCTCCGCTGCCGAATTCTCGTTTTTCCTGGCGATGCCGACCATGCTCGGCGCGTTTGTGCTCGATCTCTACAAGAACCGAGATGCCCTGAGCTTCGATGACAGTGCGCTGATTGCCGTAGGCTTCATCGCCGCTTTCGTCTCCGGCCTGTTCGTCGTACGCTCGCTGCTAGACTTCGTCTCGCGACGCGGTTTTGCACCCTTTGCCTGGTGGCGCATCGTTATCGGCTCGCTGGGTCTGGCGGCACTTCTGCTCTACCGTTGAGCCGAGCTTTAAAATAGCCGTTCGTTTTTAATACACGGACAAAATAAAAAGCGCCCGGGAGAATCCGGAGGCGCTTTTTATTTGAGACTTGTGAAAGCTGATCAGTTCGTGCTGATCGAAGCCGTTGCGCAAGGGTCGACACCGTAGGCGGGAGCGCAACCGCTCTTGCCCGCTGCAACCGTGCCCGGCGCCATGAAAGAACCCGCCAGAACCACCAAAGCCGCACACGCAAAAAAGAGTGCGATAGATCTGCCCATTTTATTATTGCCTTTCAGACGTTCGTTCGCGCGGATTACGCCGCCGTGTGTGAAGTGAGGGTTCTGGATATGTTAGGAATGTGGCCATTATCAATAAAGCGGCTTGCTGAATACCGGGTTAATGCGAAGTCTTTTCCACAGTTGCGCTTGTGCCACGCTTGGCTGTGGAGGCCACTTTGCCGTTAACTTTTACCCGGCTGTTCAAAACAGCTTCAGTCGATGGTGCACCTCCCCTGCAGTTGAGGGGGAAATGCGCCAATAGCGGTTTGGTTGCGATTGAATTGCGCAAAAACAAAAAGCGGGAATGGTTCCCGCTTTCGTTCAGATCGTTAATGCGCGACGGTAGGCTTATGCTGCTTTTCCGGCGTTCGAGAACTGTCCGTGCGGGCGATAGTGCACCATGTAGGACGGCAGGACGGAAGCAACGCGAACGGGCGTAATGCCGATGCCTTCCAGAGTCAGGCCGTTCTTTTCCGCGTCAGCGGAAACGACATTATCCTTTTTCAGCATGGTCACCTGATCGACAGTCAGCGGCGGCGTAATCAGCGGCACCAGCGAAGCGATTTTTCCGATCATTGAGGCGACGCCGAAAGGCAGGTTGACGAAAGGACGCTGACGGTAGGTTGCGGCAAGAACCGCCTCAAGACAGTCGCGGAACGTCATGACGTCCTGGCCACCCAGTTCATAGATGGCGCCGGGCTTCAGCTTGCCATCCACGCTGCGGGCAACGGCTTCTGCTACATCTTCGACATAGACCGGCTGGAACTTGGTTTTTCCGCCGCCGATCAGCGGCAGGAACGGCAGGCTGCGGGCCATCTTGGCGAATTTATTGAAGAAGTCGTCTTCCGGTCCAAAGATGATCGAAGGACGCAGGATCACGGCGCCGGGCAGAACGGAATGGATTGCTGCCTCGGCGCGGCCCTTTGTGCGGCCGTAGCCGGTCGGCGAATTGGCATCGGCACCGATGGCGGAGATGTGCGTCAGCGTTGCACCGGCGTTGCGGGCTGCCTCGGCAATGGCTTTCGCGCCGAATTCCTGCACGGCGTCAAAGGTGTTGCGGCCGCTTTCGGCCAGAATGCCAACGCAATTGACCACGTGGTCGGCGTCTTCGATGGCTTTGACGATGGAGTCGCGATACCGCAGGTTCGCCTGAGCAAACGAGATCTGGCCGACATTGCCGAGCGGCTGCAGGAAACCAGCAAGATCGGGACGGCGCACGGCAACGCGGATGCGGTAACCGCGCTTGGCGAGCATCCGCACGACATGCCGCCCGACGAAACCCGAACCGCCGAAAACGGTGACGAGGGGTGGAAGGTTGGCCAAAGTCATGGGAGGCTCCTCAGAAGCTGTCGATAAAGCGTTTTTCAGTCTCTTAGCCCAAAGCCGTGCGCGCGTGAAGAGACGTTGTCACAAGGCCCGGGACTAGTTTTGGAAATGCGGTTGACGACCGTCAAATTCCTTCGACGATCATCATCTCCGCGTCGGCGACTTCCTGACGGATTTTGGCCGCCGCCTGGTATTCGGGCGAGTTGTAGCAATCGATCGCGTGCTGCACAGAGGGGAATTCGATGATGACGTTGCGTGCGCGTGCCTTGCCCTCAAGTTCGGTCAACGCACCGCCGCGGGCGAGAAAGTTGGCGCCGAACCGCTCGAAAGCGGGCTTCGCTGTCGAGACGTAGTCCTTGTAGCGTTCGTTGTCGCGTACATCGACACGCGCGATCCAGTAACCCTTTGCCATTTCGTCTCCTCCGATGGTCCTTATTGATTTGCCGGAAAGCTGGCGCGCAGCATGTCGTCAAGAATGGCGCGGGCTGCTGCTTTCGGATCCTCTGCTTTGACGATGGGGCGGCCGACAACCAGATGGCTCGAACCGGCTTTGATGGCGTCAAAAGGCGTCATCACGCGCTTCTGGTCTCCCGCCTCGGCACCGGCCGGGCGAATACCAGGGGTGACGACGGCAAGGTCGGGGCCAAGGATTTCACGCACCGCCGTCGATTCCTCTGCCGAACAGACGATGCCGCCCATGCCTGCCTCGCGCGCCTGTTCCGCACGGCGCAGCACCAGCGAACGGGCATCCGATGCATAGCCGGCTTCCGCAAGATCGGCATCATCCATCGAGGTTAGCACGGTGACACCAAGCAGGCAGAGGCCGGAGCCTTCGGCTGCCTTGACTGCGGCGCGCATGGCTTTTGGGTAAGCATGCAGGGTCAGCATCGACATGCCCATGCGGGCGATGTTTTCGACGCCGGAGCCGACGGTGTTGTCGATGTCGAGCAGTTTCATGTCGAGAAAGACATTCTTGCCGCTCTGGGCAAGGTCGCGGGCGAATTCGAGACCACCGGCAAATACCAGCTGATAGCCGATCTTGTAGAACAGAACCTCATCGCCAATCTTCGATACGATGTCTTCAGCTTGTTGCACAGTCGGAACATCGAGCCCGACGATCAGTTTTTCGCGCGCGGTCATTGTCTTATCCCTGCCATGTTTCCATTGCCGTCCAGTCGCATGTGGGGCGCTGAGCTGCAAGTGAAAATTCGGCGATTGGGAACCGGAAAAGATTGCCGCCGCCGGGTGGCTGGTCCTTGCTACGACTGATGCCGACGCCTTCCATATGGCATTTCAAAAGCGTGCCGACGCCGCCATGGCCGACAAAGGCAATCGGCTGTTGCGGGTCGTGCCGGTCTAGAACGGCCCTGACGGCGTTAACAATTCGCGCCTGCGCATCGATTGCCCGTTCCCAGCCGTGAAAGCTTTCTCGCGGATGGGCAAAAAACCAGTCGGCAGCCTTTTCAAATTCCGGCGGCGTCAGGAAGCCTGTTGCCGACCGGTCGTTCTCATGCAGCGCCTCGATGATCTCAATATCCGCGCCGGATGTTTCAGCAAGGATTCGGGCGGTTTCGATGGCTTTGGTTTCCGCACTCGACACGATCCGGCGCAATGCGCGTGCCCATGGCAGGCGGCTTGCCTCAAACGCCCGCTGTGCACCCAAGTCCGAAAGTCCCCATTCCGGAACCGGAACCGCCGGATCGATCCGGACCTGGGGATGGGTAATGTAAAGGGCATGCATGGGAACGGTCCTCAATGGCGATGGAAGGGCAAATCAGGACCCTAACCATCTGTCACGACCGGGAAATGACGGCCCTTGCCCACTCTGCCGTGTGATCAGGCCCGGGTATAGGTCCACAATTGCGCCGGAGGAATGTTGCGCACGATGAAATCGAAATGGCGGATGTGGTAGAGATGCGGCTGCGCAACGATCGGGGAAATCGGACCGTAGGATATCTGTATGACGGGGCGACCATGCGGCACGCGTTTCAGCAATTCGTCGAGAAGCTTGATGCGGGCGGCCATCGGAAAATTCAGCATCGGTACGGCGGAAATGACGCTGTCGAACATCTGGCCCTGGTGCTCGCCAAGTGTCGCATTCAGATCGAAGGCATCGCCATTGATGAAGTTGACGCCTGGATAGCTTCTGAGAAGCTGATTGTAGAAATCGGTCGAATATTCGATGGCCGTCAGGCGCTCCGGCTTGATGCCGCGTGCCAGAATGGCCTTGGTGATGACACCGGTACCGGGGCCGAGTTCCAGAACTGGCAGGTCGGAATGCGGGTCGATGACACTCGCCATTTTTCTTGCCGTGATGGAGGATGTCGGGACGATGGCTCCGACCTTTTTCGGCTGGCTGACCATGCCTTTGAAAAAGCGGATTTCTTCCTCAAATTTTCTTTCAAAGCGTTGCTTCAGGTTGAGTGCCATAATTCCCCTCGGATGTATTTTGGTCATTGTCAAAAAAATGTTACGCACTGTTTATCTCATTTGGCGCTAAAACAAGGCAAAATGTCGTAATTGGAAAAATTCGTTTAGCGTTAGAAATCTTTCTGCGCCGAATCAAAAAACGCCGGTGGAGCGATCCACCGGCGTTTTTTGATTGATTTGAAGAAAAAAAGTCCACTTTAAACGCGCATCGGCATCAGAACATAAAGCGCATCGTCGCCGGCGGTGTCGCGAACGAGCGTTGGCGAGCCCGCATCCGCCAGAAGGAAAATCGCGTCTTCACCGGAAAGCTGCGAGGTGATGTCGAGGAGATATTTGGCATTGAAGCCGATTTCCATCGAATCATTGTCGTAACCGACAGCCACTTCTTCCGTCGCACTGCCGGAATCCGGATTGTTGACGGTCAGCGTCAGCTGGCCGTTGGTCAACGCCAGCTTCACGGCGCGGCCACGCTCGGAAGAGATGGTCGACACGCGATCGACCGCACGGGCGAAGGTCTGGCAATCGACGCGCATTTCCTTGTCGTTGCCGGTGGGGATGACGCGCTGGTAATCCGGGAAGGTGCCGTCGATCAGCTTCGAGGTCAAAACGACCGAGCCGATGGTCAGGCGGATTTTCGCGTCTGATACCTCAACAGTGACATCAAGTTCGGGATTGTCCATCAGCTTCTGCAATTCGCCGACGGTCTTGCGCGGAATGATGATGCCCGGCATGCCTTCGGAGCCGGAAGGCGCATCCACATCGGCGCGCGCAAGGCGGTGACCGTCCGTCGCGACTGCGCGCAGCTTGAGGTCGCCGTTGCTTTCGATGGTGTGGAAGAAGATGCCGTTCAGATAATAGCGTGTCTCTTCGGTCGAAATCGCAAATTGCGTCCGGTCGATCAGCATCTTCAGGTCGGTCGCCTTCAGTTTGAAGGTGTGGCTGAAGGTACCGGCGGTCAGATCCGGGAAATCGGTTTCTGGAAGGCATTGCAGCGAGAATTTCGAACGGCCGGAAGCAACCGTCATTGTGGAGCCATCCGGATTGGTGGCCAGAAGCACTTCGGAACCATCCGGCAGCTTGCGCACGATTTCATAAAGCAGATGCGCCGGCACGGTGGTCGCGCCCGCCTGCTCCACCATGGCCGGCGTCGCTTCGGTGATTTCGAGGTCGAGGTCGGTCGCCTTCATATCCAGATTGGCGCCGGATGCGCGCAGCAGAACGTTGGACAGGATCGGGATCGTGTTACGACGCTCGACGACCCTGTGGACGTGGTTCAGCGATTTAAGAAGGTTCGACCGCTCAAGAGTAATACGCATGGACGCTACCGCTTTCAACCGTTGCGACCCGGCCACCGCCGGATCGGTAAGAAGAGTCTTGACCGGCCGGAACGCCGGATAATGTGGACGGGCAAAATGGCAGAGTTATTGCAGAAAATGCAAGAGCCGAGTGCATCTGCCGCCGGTCATTTTGCTGCTATACAGCATGATCCACAGCCTGTGACCGCCCGTGGACCTTGTTCGCCGGTTTTCTATTGCCCATAAAGGGGTAAAACTGGAGCGACCGGCCGGGAATGATCGGCCAGAATGATTGGAAGCCGTGTGACGGAAGAAATATCGAACAGCGACGCCGGACAGGCGACCAAGAGCTTCAGGATCGGCACGGCCACTATTCCGGCGCGGCCGTTGGAGCCGGCGCTCTATCTCGTGGCCACCCCCATCGGCAATCTCGGCGACATCACCATCCGGGCGCTGGAAACGCTGGCTTCGGCTGACGTCCTTGCCTGCGAGGATACCCGCGTCACCCGCATTTTGCTTGAGCGTTACGGTATCCGCACACGTCCGCTCTCCTATCACGAGCATAACGCGCAGGAAGCGGGACCAAAACTCATCGCCGCTTTGGAGGCCGGAAAATCCGTGGCGCTGGTGTCGGATGCCGGAACGCCACTCGTCTCCGATCCCGGTTATCGCCTTGGTCAGCTCGCTTTGGAGGCCGGTCATCGCGTCGTGCCGGTGCCGGGAGCATCTGCGCCGCTTGCTGCGCTTGTTGGTTCTGGCATGCCGAGTGACGCCTTTCTGTTCGCGGGCTTTCTGCCCGTAAAGGATCGCGGCAAGCGCGACCGTTTTGCCGAACTTGCGAAAATTCCGGCCACCCTCATGTTTTTTGAATCGCCACGCCGCATTGGCACCTCCGTAAAGGTGGCATCGGAAGTCCTTGGCCGCGATCGCCGTGCTGTGGTGTGCCGCGAGCTGACCAAGACTTTCGAGGAGTTCCGGCGTGGCACGCTGGGCGAGCTTGCGGAATATTACGACGAGGACCGTGTGGTGAAGGGCGAGATCGTGCTCCTGATAGAGCCGCCCTCCTATGACGAAATTCCCGATATCGAGGATGTCGAGAGACTCCTGAAGGATCTCGTCACAACCATGCCTGCCGCAAGGGCCGCAGCCGAGGCGGCAAAGCTGACGGGCCTGCCGCGCAAGGAGCTTTATCAACGGCTGCTGGATATGAAGGATGCGGATGGCCGCTGACGGGCAAACGAACAAGAGACGAAAGGCCGAGCGACGCGGCCACGCTGCGGAATACTGGGCAGCACTCTATCTGCTGTTTCGGGGATACCGCATCCTCGCCATTCGTTATCGAACCCGGCTGGGAGAAATCGATCTCATTGCCCGCAAGAAGGATGTCGTCGCCATCGTCGAGGTCAAGGCGCGGCCTTCCGGTGCCGGGGCTGTCGATGCGGTCGGCTTCCGTTCGCAACAGCGCATTCGGGCAGCTGCCGATATTTGGCTCTCCCGCCGCAAGGATGCCGCGCGGTTTTCGTTGCGTTTCGATATCGTCGCAGTCCTGCCACGACGCCTGCCGCAGCATTTCATCGACGCTTTTTGAGGGGGGAGGCAATGTCCACTGAGCGGGAAAAAATGGCTGCGGGCGAATGGTATTGTTGCATGGATGCCGAACTGGACGTGCTGCGCGCCCGCGCCCGCCGTGCCGTTCACCAGCACAACACCTCGCCGCCGGATGAGCGTGAGGCCATGTCGCCTTTGCTGCGGGCGCTCTTTGCCTCCGTTGCGGAAGGAGCCTTTATCGAAGCACCGTTTCATTGCGCTTACGGCTTCAACATTACGTTGGGTGCGAACGTCTATCTCAATACCGGCTGCGTCATTCTAGATTCTGCGCCCGTGCGGATTGGCGATGGCGCGATGTTGGGGCCGGCCGTGCAGATCTATTGCGCCGAACATCACCTGGACCCGGCTCCGCGTTCGCAAGGCATTGAAATCGCAAAGCCGGTCACGATCGGTCGCGATGTCTGGATCGGCGGCGGCGCGATCCTTCTGGCCGGCATCACCATTGGCGATGGCGCGATCGTCGGGGCCGGTTCGGTGGTGACGCGGGATGTCTTTGCCGGGACGACGGTGGTCGGAAATCCGGCTCGCCCGATAAAGCGCAAGGACGCTTGAGACATCCGTTTCTGGAAGAATGGAGTTCCTATCGCAGGGACTGTAATAAATCTGACATAAAACCGTTAAAGAGGCGTCACGGAACGTCTCTATTCGCATCCTCATCCCAATAAATGGTGGAGAGGATTTAGTAATGTTGAAGAAGATTTCCATGGCCGCAGTGGCGGTCAGCATTTCGGCAACGTCTTCCATGGCTGCGACCAACATCACCTGGTGGCACGGCATGGGCGGCCGTAACGGCGAAGTCATCAACGAAGTTTCGCAGAAGTTCAACGAAGCCCAGAAGGAATGCGCTCTGACGCCGGTTTCCAAGGGCTCATACGAAGAAGCGCTTGCAAGCGGCATCGCTGCTTTCCGTTCGGGCGAACAGCCGAACATTCTCCAGGTTTTCGATGCTGGCGCTGCCACCATCATCAACGCCAAGGGCGCTGTCATTCCTGCAGAAGACCTCATCAACAAGGCCGGTTACAAGTTCGACCGCGAAGCCTTCATCAACGGCGTCCGCTATTTCTACGCTGCCGCTGACGGCAAGTTCGTCGGTATGCCTTTCAACACTTCCGCGCCGATCATGTATGTCAACGACGAAGCCTTGAAGAAGGCTGGCGTCGAAGCTCCGAAGACCTGGGAAGATTTTGAAAAGGTCGCACCGAAGCTGAAGGAAGCCGGTTACATCCCGCTCGTCCAGTCGCAGCTCACCTGGCAGTTCACGGAAAACTTCTTCTCCCGCAACAACATCCAGTTCGCAACCAACAACAATGGTTACGACAGCGTCACCGACACCAAGCTGAAGGTCACCGATCCGAACCTCGTCATGATGTTCGACAAGCTGAAGGACTGGAAAGACAAGGGTCTGTTCGCCTACTACGGCGCCGGCTGGAACGACAACCAGAAGCCCTTCGAAGAAGGCAAGGTTGCCCTCTGGATCGGTTCCTCGGGTTCGTTCGGTGGCCTGCAGAAGACGGCGTCCATGCCGTTCTCGGCAACCTTCCTTCCCTACTGGGGCTCCATCAAGGGCGCTGGCACCAACTCCTTCATCGGCGGCGCTGCCCTCTTTGCAATGTCGGGCAAGTCTGAAGCCGAAAACAAGTGCGTCGCTGACTTCTTCCAGTTCCTGACTTCGCCGGAAATCCAGGTCTTCTACCACAAGGCAACCGGTTACGTCGCTATCACCACGGCTGCTTACGAAAAGGCCAAGGCTGAAGGCTTCTACAAGGAAAAGCCTGCCGCCGAAGTCGGTATCCAGCAGCTGTCGCTGCCTTCAGGCGAATGGTCCAAGGGCTACCGCCTCGGTTTCTACCCGCAGATCCGCTCCATCATGGAACGCGAATACAACCGCATCTTCTCCGGCGAAGTAACGCCGAAGGACGCCTTCGACATCATCGAAAAGGAAGGCAACGATCTTCTCGCCCGTTTCGCTAAAACGGCTGGCTGATCTCCCTTTTTGAAACCAACGATAGTTGTCGAGCCTCCTTTCCGCCGGAAAGGAGGCTCGCTCTTGGATTAAGGAGGCGCAAGCGTGGCCTATACATCGTCTCAACCGCGTCTGGCCCGGTTTCTATCCGGCCGGTCTGCAAAAACCGGAAAAACGGCGAAGGCCGCAGAAGCCAGCATGAAGCGCGTGCAGTTCTCCTCGTCCTACGTGCCCTATCTGTTTCTGGCGCCACAACTGGCGGTGATTTTCATCTTCTTCTACTGGCCCTCCGTCCAGGCCGTGCAATCGTCGTTCTTTATCGAAGACCCTTTCGGGTTCGGTGCAACGTTCGTGGGCTTCGCCAATTATTCCGATGCCATCTTCAATCCGGAATATCTAAACATCGCCAAATTCACGGTTGTCTTCACCGTGCTGGTCACTTTCTTTTCGCTGGCGCTCGGTCTTTTGCTTGCGGTCAAGGCCGATGCGGTCGTTCGCGGCAGTTCCGCCTACAAGACGTTGCTGATCTCCGTTTACGCCATCGCGCCGCCGGTTGCGGGTCTCATCGGCATCATGTTTTTCGACCAGCATATCGGGCCTTTCGTCAAGATGGCCGCGTTTTTGGGCTGGGATATGAAGGTTGGCCTCAACTACTTCGATACAGCCTTCGCCATGATTGCCGTCGCGGTCTGGAAGCAGATCCCTTATAATTTCATCTTCTTCCTGTCCGGATTGCAGGGCGTATCCGTCGCCGTGCGCGAGGCTGCCGCCATCGATTGCCGATCGAGCGTGCGCCGGTTCTGGACGGTCATCATGCCGCTTCTGGCACCGACTGCCTTCTTCCTGCTGATCATCAACATCACCTATTCGCTGTTCGATACGTTCGGCATTATCGACGTGATGGTGAAGGACAAGGCCGCCAACAATCCGATTACGCTGGTCTACAAGGTCTTTCTCGACGGTTTCCGCGGCAATGACATCGGCGGTTCCTCTGCTCAGTCCGTCATCCTGATGCTGGTCGTCTTCGTTCTGACCATCATCCAGTTTCGCTTCATCGAAAAACGCATCCATTACAATTGAGGGAAAAGACAATGTACAAGACAAAACCCCTCGACCATCTGGTGCTGATCATTGGCGCACTGTTCCTGATATTGCCTGTCGTCGTGGCATTCATGACGTCCACCCATACGGCGGCGGAAATCCACCGCAGCGGCCTGACACTCGTTCCGGGCGACAATTTCGTCGGGACCTATGAAAAGGTCCTGACACAAAAGGGCGGCTTTACCGGGCAGATCACCGGTCTCAACATGGTGCTCAACTCGCTGATCCTCGGCATCGGTTTTGCCGTCGGCAAGATCGTCCTGTCGATGATGGCAGCCTATGCGATCGTCTATTTCCGGTTCCGGTTTGCAACGCTTGCCTTCTGGATCATCTTCACCACCCTGCTTCTGCCGCTCGAAGTACGCATCATGCCGTCCTATGAGGTGATGAGCAAACTCGGCCTCTTGAACTCCTACACCGGTCTGATCGTGCCGCTTCTGGCGTCTGCGACGGGTACCTTCTATTTCCGGCAGTTCTTCAAATCCATTCCTGAAGAATTGCTGGAAGCTGCTCGCATAGACGGTGCGGGCCCGGTCAAGTTCTTCATTGATGTGATCATCCCGCTTTCCCGTACCATGATGGCGGCGATCTTCATCATCATGTTCGTTTACGGCTGGAACCAGTACCTCTGGCCCATGCTGATGACCACGGACGAGAGTTTCTTCACCCTGATGCGCGGCATCAAGTCGATCCTGCAAGTCTGGGTCGGTTCGCAAATCCCCGATTACAACGAAGCTTTCGCGCTTGCCGTTCTGGCCATGCTGCCGCCTGTGATGATCGTCGTGATCTTCCAGCGCTGGTTCATCAAGGGCCTGACCGAAAGTGACAAATAAGGAAACCGAAAATGGCCGCGATAGAAATCAGTCAGGTCTGCAAGGATTATCATGGCGGCGTGCGTGCCGTGCATCACGTCGATATCGACATCAGGGACGGCGAGTTCATTGTTCTCGTCGGTCCCTCCGGCTGCGGCAAGTCCACGCTCCTGCGTATGGTGGCCGGACTTGAGGATATTTCCGAAGGCACGGTGAAGATCGGTGACCGGGTGGTCAACCAGGTAGATCCGGCTGACCGGGATATCGCCATGGTGTTCCAGAACTATGCGCTCTATCCGCATATGTCGGTGCGCCAGAACCTGGAATACGGGTTGAAGAACCGCAAGACGCCGAAGGCGGAGATCGATGCGCGCGTGGCCGAGGCCGCCCGCATGCTCCAGCTCGAACCCTATCTGGAGCGCAAGCCGCGCGCCCTTTCCGGCGGCCAGCGTCAGCGAGTCGCCATGGGCCGCGCCATCGTGCGCAAACCGGCGGCCTTCCTGTTTGATGAGCCCCTGTCCAACCTTGATGCCAAACTGCGCGTTTCCATGCGCGGCGAGATCAAGCGCCTGCAAAAGCGTCTCGGCACCACTTCGATCTACGTCACGCACGATCAGCTGGAAGCCATGACGCTGGCAGACCGTCTGGTGGTGCTGAACGGCGGCCGCATCGAACAGATCGGCGCACCGCTTGAGGTCTATCACACCCCCGCTTCCACCTTTGTCGCAAGCTTCATCGGCTCTCCCGCCATGAACCTGCTGAACGGCGAGTTGCATGGGGATAGCCTTGCCGTCGGGCCGTCGCTGATCGCGCTCAACGGTTTCGCCCCCACCTCCGGCCCGGTTACTGTGGGCATGCGGGCGGAAGATTTCCGCCTGGCGGCGGCAGGTGAGCCCGGTTTTTCGCTACGCGTCGAGTATATCGAGGAACTCGGCTCGCAGCGTCTTATCCACGGTATGATCGGCGACCAGAACCTGACTGTGGCGTTTTCGCCGGAGGTCGAGATTCCGGCTACCTTGTCGGTCGCCATATCTCCGGACAAGCTGCACTTCTTCTCCAGCGAGACCGGCAAGCGCATAGCCGGCAACGCGGAGCAGGCTGTGGCGCAGCCCGTGCAGCTGGCAACGGCCTGAGTGGACGATAAGAAATCGGCGCGATGACTAAAATTGCGCCGATTGTCAAAACCGCTTCGTTACGATCCCGATGATAGAAGATCTCCAATATTTCACGGGGGTTTTCTAATATGCCTTTAAAGATGATGTTCGCGGCGGCTGCGACCATGGCGATCCGCACAGTGCCGATATTGCCGGCCTCTATGCGCCGGACAAAAGACGAGGGCGTGGTTAGCGCGTCCTGCACCGATTTGCGGCTGCAGCCGGCCCCCATCAACCCCGACTGGATCATTTCCGGCGATCCTCAGGCGCGTGCGGCGGATCATTCCAGAAGCGGAGACCGCGCGTCCAGCACAGCCATGTGGGATTGTACGGCGGGCGAGTTCCGCTGGTTCTTCGGTTGGGACGAGACCGTCTATATCCTTGAGGGTGAGGTGCATGTGACGGCGGAAGACGGCACAGTCAGTATCCTGCGGGTGGGTGACGTCGCTTATTTCCGCGCGGGAACATGGGCCACCTGGCGGGTGGATGAGTATGTCCGCAAGGTTGCCTTCATGCGCCGCCCTTTCCCCACGGCGCTGGCTCTCGCCTACCGGGTCAAGAACAAGCTGTTTGCCGGTCGTTCCTACAAGCTGGCGGCCTGAACTGGTAAAACACTCCGTCAGGTGGGGCTCTGCGCAGCGCCACCTGCGGAATTCTGAAGGTTCAATAAAACTCACAAAAAGCACCCCTCGCAGCAGTTGCGTTTGAATGGTCGCTGCCCTACATCTTCAGGGTTTTCTGAAGCATTTCCGGGTCTCTTCCGGTCCTGCGGGGAATCGCGAACAGACGAGGCAATGGGCACGGCGGAACCGCGAAGCGTCCGCATGCTGCAAGAGGAAGATGCGCATGGCGAAGATCAAGAACGTCGCGATCCAGATGGATCATGTCTCCGGCATCAATATCGCCGGCGACTCCACCTTCGCCATGAGCCTTGAGGCGCAGGCACGTGGATACCGGCTGTTTCACTATACGCCCGAACGCCTCTCCATGCGCGATGGCAAAATCTACGCGACCGTCGAACAGATGGAACTGCGCGATATCAAGGGCGACCATTTTTCGCTCTCGGAGCCGGAGCGGGTCGATCTCTCGACCATGGATGTCATTCATCTGCGCCAGGATCCGCCATTCGACATGGCCTACATCACCTCGACCCATTTGCTCGAGCGCATTCATCCCAAAACGCTTGTTGTCAACGATCCCGCCTGGGTCCGCAACTCGCCGGAAAAGATTTTCGTCACCGAATTCGCCGATCTGATGCCGAAGACGCTGATCACCAAGGATGTCTCTGAAATCGCCCGCTTCCGCAATGAAATGGGCGATATCATCCTCAAGCCGCTTTATGGCAATGGTGGCGCAGGCGTCTTCCATTCCGCGCGGGACGACCGCAATTTCTCATCGCTGCTGGAAATGTTCGGTCAGATGTTCCGCGAACCCTATATCGCCCAGGAATACTTGCCGGATGTTCGCAAGGGCGACAAGCGTATCCTTCTGGTGGATGGCGAGCCCGTGGGCGCGATCAATCGCGTGCCGGCGGAAAATGATGCCCGCTCCAACATGCATGCCGGCGGCCGCCCGGAGCCAACGGAACTCACCGCGCGTGAGAAGGAAATCTGCCGCCGCATCGGCCCCGCCCTGCGCGAGCGCGGTTTCCTGTTCGTTGGCATCGATGTGATCGGCGATTACCTCACGGAAATCAACGTCACCTCACCGACAGGCATTCGTGAAGTGCAGAAATTCGGCGGTGCCGATGTGGCGAGCCTGTTGTGGGATGCGATCGAGAAAAAGCGCGAAGCACAGGAGTTCTGAGGCAATTTCCTCGCCACCTGCGTTTGTTCCGCGTGCACAACTCTATACAACTGAAATACACCGTTCGCGCGAAATTGTTCGCTTAATGTTCTTGTTTTATTCTTTGCTCTGTGGCAGGTTACTTGAGAGTGGCCGCCATCGGGGCATAATGCTTTGATGTTGTGGCCGGTTTGCGGGGGCAGGCCATGGTGGCACGGGTCAATACGGTTGCATTTCAGGGAATAGAGGGTGTGCCGGTCGAGGTGCAGGTGATGGTCGCACCCGGAAAGGTCGGCATCCAGATCGTCGGCCTGCCGGACAAGGCGGTGGCGGAAAGCCGGGAGCGGGTGCAGGCCGCGCTCCATGCCTCCGGTCTGGCGCTGCCGGCAAAAAAAGTCACGGTCAATCTTGCGCCTGCGGATTTGCCCAAGGAAGGATCGCATTTCGATCTTCCGATCGCTTTGGGTCTCATGGCCGCGTTGGGAGCGATCCCGGCGGAAGCGCTCGGGCAATATGTGGTTCTCGGCGAGCTCAATCTCGATGGCACCATCGGCACGGTTTCGGGCGCTCTGCCCGCGGCCATCGGTGCCAATGCGCTCGGGAAGGGTTTGATTTGCCCGGCTGATAGCGGGCCGGAAGCAGCCTGGGCCGGGGCTGGCATCGATATTCTCGCCCCACGCAGCCTTATTGCGCTTGCCAACCATTTTCGCGGCACCCAGCTTCTCTCCCGCCCGATGCCCGCCATCCGCGCCAATCCGGTCAATTTGCCGGATCTGGCCGATATCAAGGGACAGGAGACGGCCCGGCGCGCGTTGGAAGTGGCAGCGGCCGGTGGCCATAATCTGCTGATGGTTGGCCCGCCCGGCTCCGGTAAATCCATGCTCGCTGCGCGCTTGCCCTCAATTCTGCCACCGCTCGAGGCTGCGGAATTGCTGGAAGTGTCCATGGTCCACTCCATCGCCGGCCAATTGTCCGGCGGCAAGCTGTCGGACCGCAGACCGTTTCGCACGCCACACCATTCCGCCACCATGGCCGCGCTTATCGGCGGAGGGCTGCGTGCCAAGCCGGGTGAGGCTTCACTTGCCCACCACGGCGTTCTTTTCCTCGATGAGTTCCCGGAATTTGCGCCTCAGGTGCTGGATGCGCTGCGCCAGCCGCTGGAAACGGGCGAATGCATCGTTGCCCGTGCCAATCACCGCGTCACTTATCCGGCGGAAATCCAGCTTGTCGCTGCGATGAACCCCTGCCGGTGCGGCAGAGCGGGGGAGCCGGGTTTCACTTGCGCCAGAGGGCCACGTTGCATGACAGATTATCAGGCCCGCATTTCCGGCCCGCTGATGGATCGCATCGATATTCGCATCGACGTTCCCGCCGTCTCCGCCACTGACCTCATCCGTCCCATGACTGCCGAACCGAGTTCGGTGGTGGCCGCCCGTGTCGCTCGCGCCCGCCTTGCGCAGCAGGAGCGTTATGCTGCGGCGGGCTTTTCAGGCATTCGCACCAACGCTCGCTGCACGACAACGCTGATCGAAAAATATGCGGAGCCCGATGTGTCCGGGCTGCAATTGCTGCGCGATGCTGCCGAACGGTTGAAGTTCTCCGCACGCGGTTATCATCGCATTCTCAAGGTCGCCCGCACATTGGCTGATTTGGACGGCAAACAAACTGTCGGACGTATACATGTGGCCGAAGCCATTTCATACCGCATTGCCGGTGAAGGACTGACGGCGGCGGCATAAGAGGCGTTCCTTCGCCCTTTACCGGCTAAAACAATTGTGCCGCTGGCGGATGGCCGGCGGCACAATCGGTCATTGCGGTCAGGCGCGCGTTTGCGGCCTGACCGAAGCGGAACGGCTTAAAGCCCAAGCCCTTCGAAAAGAGCGGTCGAAAGGTAACGTTCCGCGAAGGAGGGAATGATGACGACGATATTCTTGCCGGCATTTTCCTCACGTGCGCCGACCTTGATTGCCGCTGCGAGTGCCGCGCCCGAGGAGATGCCGACGGGTACGCCTTCCAGCCTCGCCACCAGACGGGCGATTTCAAAAGCGTCGTCATTGGTCACGGTGACGATTTCGTCATAGATTCCAGTGTCGAGGATCGCGGGTGCAAAACCGGCGCCGATGCCCTGGATCTTGTGCGGACCGGGGTTGCCACCGGAAAGAACCGGGCTGTCGGCTGGCTCGACGGCAATGACCTTCACCTCCGGCTTGCGGGATTTCAGCACCTGGCCCGTACCGGTGATAGTGCCACCCGTGCCGATGCCCGAAACAAAAATATCGACAGCACCCTCGGTGTCGTTCCAGATTTCTTCGGCCGTCGTCTTGCGATGAATATCCGGGTTTGCCGGGTTTTCGAACTGCTGCGGAATAATCGCGTCTGGCAGGGTTTCGGCCAGTTCCTGTGCCTTGGCGATGGCGCCCTTCATGCCCTTCGGGCCTTCGGTCAACACCAGTTCCGCGCCCAGCAAGGCCAGCATTTTCCGGCGTTCGACCGACATCGTTTCCGGCATGGTCAAGATCAGCTTGTAACCCTTGGCGGCGGCGGCAAAGGCTAGCGCAATGCCCGTGTTGCCGGAGGTCGGTTCAACCAGCGTCGTTTTGCCGGGGGTGATCTTGCCCTGGGCTTCCAGCGCTTCGATCATGGCAACGCCAATGCGGTCTTTCACGGAGGCGATGGGGTTGAAGAACTCCAGCTTGGCGAGAAGATTGGCCTTCACGCCCTTTTCCCTCGCCAGCTTGTCCAGCCGCACGATCGGCGTATCGCCGATTGTTTCGGTGATGGAGGAATAGACGCGTCCGCGTCCGGGCTTTCTGGCTTCGGGCATGATGCTCTCCTGTATGAAGGCCACACGATGTGTGGCCGCAAGATTTCAGCGGCAGAATAGGAGCAATAGTCTTGTCAGACCAGCGAACGTTCGTCCTAATATCGTCTGATTACCGGAAAAAATTCACGATAAATCAGGCAAATGCACGAAATCGTTTCAGGTGCTGCGGATCGCGATCACGGTCGCCGTTCCCGCCAGAATTCCCGCCGCGGTGCGGTTGAGGATCGTCAACGCACTTGGCCGTTTCAGGAGGTTGCGCGCCTTGGCAGCAAGCAGGATGTAAGGCAGGAGAACGGCCATCAATACGATGAAGGTCAGCGCCAGAAGTGTCGCATATTCCGATGGGCCGATCATGCGGATGTCGATCAGCGTCGGCACTAGCGCCACATAAAACAGCATGGTTTTTGGATTACCCAGCGTGATCAGCAGTCCGGACAGAAACGACATGGGAATGCTGGTGCTTTTTTTCGCCTTCAGGTCCTGCGGCAAGAGGCCGGCGGTCCAGAGCTTCCATGCGATATAGAGAAGATAGGCTGCGCCGGCAAACTTCAGGACCATGAAGGCCTCCTGAAAAGTCTGCGCCACGAAGGCGAGGCCGAGGATCACGCCGGTCAGGTAGATCATGTCGCCCAGCACCAGCCCGAGGCCCATGAAGAAGGTTTCCCGAAACCCCGATCCAAGCGCCCGCGCCACGATCGCCGTCATGCCGGGGCCAGGGATGGCAGCGGCGATGAAGAGTGCGGTGGCATAGGCAAGAAGGGTCGTCAGCGTCATGGTCATTTTCCCCGAAAATCCGCCAGATCAATAGCGAAAATCAGGGGTGAAAACAATCGCCCATAAAGGGGGCTGGTCAAAGCCCCGTGGAGCCGAAACCACCGGCACCGCGTGCCGTCTCGGATGTTTCGGACACTTCGCTGATTGTCACCTGCGTAACTGGTGCAATCACCATCTGTGCGATGCGCATGCCGCGCTCGATGACAAAATCGGCCTGCCCCAGATTGGCGAGAATGACCTTCACTTCGCCGCGATAGTCGCTGTCCACCGTGCCGGGGGAATTGAGGCAGGTGATGCCGTTCTTGATGGCGAGGCCGGAGCGCGGACGGATTTGCGCCTCATAGCCTTGTGGAACCTCGAAGACGAAACCGGTCGGCACCAGCGCCCGTTCGCCCGGCTGCAAAGTCAGCGGTTCATCGGCCGGCACTGCGGCGCGCAGGTCCATTCCGGCGGCGCCACCGGTTTCATAGGAAGGCAATTCGAGGTCTGCGCCATTGGCGAGACGCACAAGCCGGAGGAGGGGGCGATTATCATTTTGAACGGTCATGCGGCATTAGTTTGCCGAGATCGCGGCAAGGTCAATTGCAAATGCGGGCCTGAAACGCTAGATACCCCGCAATTCCACAGGATTTGTCAGATGGCCGAAACACTTGCCGAGGCGGTCTCCCGCCGCCGCACCTTTGCTATTATTGCGCACCCGGACGCGGGTAAGACCACGCTTACGGAAAAACTGCTGCTGTTCGGCGGAGCGATCCAGCTTGCCGGCGAGGTGAAGGCGAAGAAGGATCGCATCCAGACCCGTTCGGACTGGATGAAGATCGAGCGCGAGCGCGGCATTTCGGTCGTCACTTCGGTCATGACCTTCGAATATAACGACCGCGTCTTCAACATCCTCGATACGCCCGGCCACGAAGACTTTGCCGATGACACCTACCGCACGCTGACGGCGGTGGATGCGGCGATCATGGTCATCGATGCCGCCAAGGGTATCGAGCCGCGCACGCTGAAGCTTTTCGAAGTTTGCCGCATGCGCGATATTCCGATCATCACCTTCATCAACAAGATGGACCGCGAAAGCCGCGATCCCTTCGAGATTCTGGATGAGGTCGAGGAAAAGCTGGCGCTCGATACCGCGCCGATCACCTGGCCGGTCGGCCGGGCGAAGAGCTTCTGTGGCGCTTACAATCTTGCTGAAAACACCTTTCGTGGCAACGACACGCAGGTGGATGGCCTTTCGGTCAACGGCCCTCAGGCTGTCGCCGATCGTCTGCCGGAAAATGAGCGCAAGGTCTTTATCGAGGAAACGGAACTGGCTCTGGAAGCCTGCCGCCCCTTCGACCGTCAGGCGTTCCTGGAAGGTCACATGACGCCGGTATTCTTCGGTTCGGCGCTGCGCAATTTCGGTGTGCGCGACCTCATCAATGCGCTGGGTGATTTCGCCCCGCCGCCGCGCGATCAGGTGGCGGATACCCGCACCGTGCATGCGGCGGAAGACAAGATGACGGCCTTCGTGTTCAAGATTCAGGCCAATATGGATCCCAACCATCGCGACCGCATCGCCTTTGCCCGCATCTGCTCCGGCAAGCTGGAGCGCGGCATGAAGGCGCGGCTGTCGCGCACCGGCAAGCTCATGGGGCTGACCGCACCGCAATTCTTCTTCGCGTCACAGCGCCAGCTGGCCGATACCGCCTTTGCGGGCGATGTGGTCGGCATCCCCAACCACGGCACGCTGCGCATCGGTGATACGCTGACCGAAGGTGAAAATCTCGTATTCCAGGGCGTGCCGAACTTCTCGCCGGAAATCCTGCGCCGCGTGCGCTTGGAAGACGCGATGAAGGCGAAGAAGCTGAAGGAAGCTTTGCAGCAGATGGCGGAAGAAGGTGTCGTGCAGCTCTTTTCACCAGAAGACGGCTCGCCCGCCATCGTCGGCGTTGTCGGCGCGCTGCAGCTCGATGTGTTGAAGGAACGGCTGATGGGCGAATATGGCCTGCCGGTCTCGTTTGAAATGTCTCGCTTTTCCGTCTGCCGCTGGATCTCGTCCGATCAGCCGGCGGAAATGGACAAGTTCCTCAACGTCAAGCGCGGCGATATCGCTCGCGATCTGGATGGCGATCCGGTGTTTCTGGCGCAGGATGCCTTCTCGCTCCGGTATGAATCCGAGCGGTTTCCGGCGATCAAGATGGTCGCGATCAAGGAATATCACGTCGCCAAGGCGGCGTGATATCAGCCGGATTGCACTTTGAATGCCAAGGGCTTAGTTTCCCGGTTAAACGGGAAACTGGTCCGGCATCATGACGCTTTCAGGCAAACATATTCTCCTCATCATCTCCGGCGGCATCGCGGCCTATAAGAGCCTCGACCTCATCCGCCGTCTGAAAGAGCGCGGCGCCAAGGTGACGCCAGTCATGACGAAGGGCGCACAGGAATTCGTCACTCCGCTTGCTGTTGGCGCACTGTCCGCCACCCACGTCTTCACCGAGCTTTTTTCGAGGCAGGACGAGCAGGATGTCGGGCATATCCGGCTCGCACGCGAATGCGACCTCGTGCTGGTCGCGCCCGCCACCGCTGATCTGATGGCGAAGATGGCGAATGGTCTGGCTGATGATCTTGCCTCCACGATCCTTCTGGCGACCGATCGGAAGGTGCTGGTCGCACCTGCCATGAACCCGAAAATGTGGTCGGCAAAGCCAACGGCGCGCAATGTCGAAACCCTGAAAAAAGACGGCGTGTTTTTCATCGGCCCTATGGCAGGCGAAATGGCGGAGAAGGGCGAGGCTGGTCTTGGTCGTATGGCGGAGCCTTTGCAGATCGTCCAAGGCGTCGAGGCTTTGCTGGATGGCGGGCGGAAGCCTTTAATAGGCAGAACGGCGATCGTTACCTCCGGCCCCACCCATGAGCCGATCGATCCGGTGCGTTACATCGCCAACCGCTCCTCCGGCAAGCAGGGCCATGCCATCGCAGCTGCGCTTGCGGAATTGGGTGCGGAGGTAACGCTGGTCTCGGGTCCCGTCACGATTGCCGATCCGGCGGGCGTTGCAACGGTCCATGTCGAGCGTGCCGAGGAGATGCGCGATGCGGTGATTTCAAGGCTGCCGGTGGATATCGCCGTCATGGTCGCCGCTGTCGCCGACTGGCGGGTGGCGGGT
Source organism: Agrobacterium sp. 16-2014-1-2a (assembly GCF_053522705.1). NCBI lineage: Bacteria > Pseudomonadati > Pseudomonadota > Alphaproteobacteria > Hyphomicrobiales > Rhizobiaceae > Agrobacterium > Agrobacterium sp. 16-2014-1-2a. Next base: position 1,535,344 of record NZ_JBNWBX010000001.1, on the reverse strand, counting down.
TCTTCGGAGCAGAAGATCAAAAAGCAGCCGGGCGATGCCCCGCCTGCGCTGCAACTTATGGAAAACCCCGATATTCTCAAAACCGTCGGCCACCACGAAAAGCGCCCGAAGCTGGTGGTGGGTTTCGCCGCCGAGACGCAGGATGTGGAGAAAAACGGCCGAGCCAAACTGGAGCGCAAGGGCGCGGATTATATCGTTGCCAATGATGTTTCGGCGGAAACCGGCATCATGGGCGGAGACCGCAACAGCGTGAAGATCATTTCGAATGAGGGTATCGAGGCCTGGCCTGATATGGACAAGGCCGAAGTCGCCAAACGTCTGGCGGCCCTTATCGCGGAGAAACTCGCATGAGCCTTTTCGATCGCAAGACATTCGACAGGTTGCTCGGAGAATGGCCGGGCGTCCGTTTCGTCGATCAGTGGGATTCCCACGTTGCCAAGGTCGGAGACAAGGTCTTTTCCGTTCTGGGTGAACGTGACGACTGGCGGCTTGTGGTGAAATGTTCGGAGGAAAGCTTCGAAATCCTCACCTCGCTGGAAGGTATCCATCAGGCACCTTATTTCGCCAAGCGCAAATGGATATCGATCTCCGATCATTCACCGCTGGAGCAAGAGGAGCTGGAACATTATGTCCGCCGCTCCTATGAACTCGTTGCTGCAGGGCTGACGAAGAAGCTGCGGGTCGAACTGGGAATTCTCCCGGCCTAAAGGCGGCATTGTCGCCAATCCCTTCAATTTTCTTTCGTGTTTCGCCCGATGATCTGGCGAACCCCTTCTTTAGTGAAAGGCTGAAAAAGCTGTGGCAGAAAGCCCTTTGCAATTTCTCCCTTGATACCGATGTTGGTCGAGGAAGGGCGATCGGGATTGAAATAGCTGCCGAACAACTGGTCGAAAATGACAAGGTTCTCGCCATAATTGGTATTTCCCTCAGGCAGCTCTTTGGAGTGGTGCCATCGGTGCAGCCGGGGCGTGCTGAACACGTAGTCCAGCGGCCCGGTTTTCATATCCACATTGCAATGGGTCAGAATGCCGATGAAGGCGGTCACAGCCGCGAGCCACCAGAACACCTGCAACGGCGCGCCCATGAGATAAAGCGGAATCTGGCTGAGCGCGATCTTGAACAGCGAGTCGGCCACATGAAAACGGCCCGTATTGACGACCCAAAGACGGACAACGCTGTGATGAAGCGCGTGGAAACGCCAGAAGAACACCGTTTCATGGGCGATACGGTGCGCCCAGTAGAGACCGAATTCAGCGATCATCAGGGCGAGCGTGACCTGAACAACCATCGGCAACTGAGAAGGCCACAGGTCGAATTTCATGGCCGCCAAAGGTTGCAGAAAAATGGCGGTCAGCATTGGAAAGAGCACCGCTGCCGTGGCAGCAAGCTGAACAAGCCCCTTGGTCAAGAGCGTGTGGGCGATATTGTTGACGGTTTCACCATCAGACTGAAGCCATTCCGTCTCATAGGGAATGTAACGCTCAAGAAGAAACAGGCTGGCCACCGCGCCCGCGTAGACGGCGAGGAATGTGGTGATCGGATGCTCACTCGAAAAAGCGAAATAAGCCCCGGTAAGACCGAGAAAAAACACCATGGGCCACGAGCAATAGGTAAGGACCCGTTTTACGGCTTCATTTTTTGCCATCAATCTCAATTCCCGTCCGGCAATCATCTAACTTTCAATCAAGATCAGGTCATTATCCTCGATATGTTGCAGCAGCATGGTACGCATCTATCAAACTGGAAGACCGGCGATTTTCGGTTCGAAAGTGTGCCGCACCGGCGTGAGCGCCGAGTTTGAATATCGTTTAGCTGATCCTGATCGCGATATAGAGAAGCGTCAGCGCAATCACCCAGAGCGCCGCCCGGCCCCATCTGGTGTGGCGCGCTTCCGCCTTGCCGATCGCTTCCGCGGTCTGGGCGTCGAAACGCAGGCCGTTCTCGCTCATATACACCAGGTCGGAATGCAGCTTCTCCGTCTTGGCAGCGATCTCGGGTGCCGCTTCCGCAAGCTTGAGAGCCGCCTTCACGCCGTCCTTCAGATCGGTGACAATGCGTTTCGGGCCAAGATTGTCCCTTATCCAGCCGCTGACGACCGGATCGGCCGCTTTCCACATGTTGAAACGCGGATTGAGCATGCGGGATACGCCTTCCACCACCACCATGGTCTTTTGCAGCATCACCAGTTCCGGGCGCGTTTCCATGTCGAAGAGCTCGGTAACTTCGAACAGCAGCGTCAGCAACTTGCCCATGGAGATCGTCTCGGCCGGCTGGCCGTGGATCGGTTCGCCGATGGCGCGGATCGCCTGCGCAAAGCTGGCTTTATCGTGATGGCCCGGCACATAACCGGCCTCGAAATGCACCTCCGCGACGCGCATGTAATCGCGGGTGATGAAGCCGTAGAGGATTTCGGCAAGGAACCTGCGTTCTTTTTTTCCCAGCCGCCCGGCAATGCCCATATCCACGGCTACGATCATGCCCTGCGGATCGACGAAGAGATTGCCGGGGTGCATGTCGGCATGGAAAAAGCCGTCGCGCAACGTGTGCCGCAGGAAGGACTGGATGAGGGTATCAGCCAGCTTGTTCAGATCGTGGCCGGCAGCCTTCAGCCCCTCAATATCCGACATCTTGACGCCGTCGATCCATTCCATGGTGACGACATCGCGGCCGGTGCGTTCCCAATCTACCTCCGGAACGCGGAATCCGGGGTCTTCTTTGGTATTTTCGGCAAGTTCGGAAAGGGCGGCGGCCTCAAGCCGCAGATCCATCTCGATCTTGGTTGTCTGTTCCAGCGTGCGAGTGACTTCCACCGGCCGCAGGCGGCGGGCAGAGCGGACGAAACGCTGTTGCAGGTCGGCGATCAGATACATCGCCTCCAGATCGTTCTGGAAGCGCTGGCGAACGCCGGGGCGAATGACCTTGACGGCGACCTTGCGCGGCCCTTTCGGCGTATCCACTATCGCCGGGTGAACCTGGGCGATGGAAGCGGCGGCGATCGGATCGCCAAATTCCCTGTAGAGTTCCGAAACAGACCGCCCGAGCGAACCTTCAATATTAGCCTTGGCCGCGGCTGCGGGGAAAAATGCCATGCGGTCCTGCAGGCTCGCAAGATCGTCGGCGAAGTCGGCGCCGACCACATCCGGCCTTGTGGCCAGAAACTGTCCCATCTTCACATAGGACGGGCCAAGCCGCTCGACAGCTACCGCTAGCCGGTCGCTACGCTGCGCCCGCTTGGCCTTGCTGCGGGCGAATGGCTTCAGCAACGCCTTCATCACTTGCGCGGAGGCAGGAAGGTCATCGGATGGCAAGGCCAGCACGACGCCTTCGCGCACGAGAACCCAGCCAACCCTTGCGAGGCGGAAATATGCGCCCAAAGTGCTCATGCTTATGCTTGTCTCCTGCTTTTGCCGGACATGGTCTTAAAGCTTCCAGCCGGAATGCAGGGCGGCGATACCGCCGGTGTAATTTGTGTAGGTCACGCGCGAAAAGCCGGCGGAGCGGATCATCGTCGCGAAATCCTCCTGATTGGGGAATTTGCGGATAGACTCGACCAGATATTGATAGGGCTCGGCATCCCCGGTGATCATCTTGCCGAATTGCGGAATGGCGTTGAACGACCATGCATCATAGACGCGGTCGAGTAGCGGCATTTCCACCTCGGAAAATTCCAGCACCAGCAGTCGCCCGCCACGTTTCAGTACGCGGTAGGCTTCTTTCAGCGCAACGTCGATGCGCGGTACGTTGCGAATGCCGAAGGCGACCGTATAGGCGTCGAAGGTATTCGCCTCGAAGGGCAGCTCCTCGGCATTGGCTTCAACGAAGGTCAGATTGTCGGAGAGCTTTCGTTTTGCCGCGCGCTCCTCGCCGACGGCAAGCATCGAGCCGTTGATATCGAGAACGGTGGCATGCGCCAGACGGTTGGAGGCTTCCACGATGCGGAAAGCGATATCGCCGGTGCCACCAGCTACGTCAAGCACCTTATAAGAGGCGTCCTTGCGCGGTGAAAGCGAGGACACCATGGCGTCCTTCCACAGCCGGTGCAGGCCGGCCGACATCACGTCGTTCATAATGTCGTAGCGCTTGGCCACCTTGTGGAAGACATCGTTGACCAGCCCCTGCTTTTTGCCTTCGTCCACTTTGTGGAAGCCATAGGACGTTTCCATGCCGCCTTGGGCAGTGGTACGGGCGTCGGTCATCGTCTGTCTCCATATTAATTGCGTGGCGGACCATAGCGGAAACGCCATGGCGACGCTATCTGTTGCCGCATCGCCTGGGCGCGACATTTCGCGTGCATTGTATAGACCACATGGTCCTAACGATAAACTGCCGGATAAGCCAGATGCCAGAATTGCCAGAAGTCGAAACCGTTAGACGCGGCCTCGCGCCCACCATGGAAGGGGCAAGAATCCGCAAGCTCCATCTTGGCCGTCCCGATCTGCGCTTTCCGTTCCCGGAGGACTTCGCGGGCCTGATCGAGGGCAGGACGATCATATCGCTCGGGCGCAGGGCGAAGTATCTCTTGATAGAGCTGGAAGACGGGCTGACGATCGTTGCCCATCTTGGAATGTCCGGCTCGTTCCGTATCGAGGCGGCGGCGGATGAGGCAGGAAATAGGAACGCGCCCGGCGCGTTTCATTATGCCCGCTCGAAGGACGGCAAGCACGATCATGTCGTCTTTCATCTGGATAAGGGCGAAGAGCGCATCTGCGTCATCTATAATGACCCGCGCCGCTTCGGATTCATGCATCTGGTGGAGCGCAACAAGCTCGACCTCTACCCCGCTTTTGCGGGGCTGGGACCGGAACCGACCGGCAACGCGCTGAGCGCGGATTATCTCGCGAGCCGGTTCCAGGGTAAAAGCCAGCCGTTAAAAAGCACGCTGCTGGACCAGAAGGTCATTGCGGGCCTCGGCAATATCTACGTCTGTGAGGCGCTGTGGCGTGCCCATCTCTCGCCTTTGCGGGCGGCGGGAACGCTGGTGACCAAAACGGGAGAGCCGAAGCCGCAGCTCATCAATCTCACGGAGAAGATCCGGGACGTGATCGCGGACGCAATCGCCGCTGGCGGCTCTTCCCTGCGCGACCATATACAGACGGACGGAACGCTCGGTTATTTCCAGCATTCCTTTTCAGTCTACGATCAGGAAGGCCAGCCTTGCCGTACACCCGGCTGCGGGGGTACGGTTGAAAGGATAGTGCAGGCCGGTCGTTCGACCTTTTATTGCGCGGCCTGCCAGAAGTAGCTGAGGCGGAATAATGGCGAGGGAGACTGCCGTGGATTATGAAACGATACTGGTCGAGAAACGCGACGAGGTGGGCGTCATCACGCTCAACCGGCCCAAGGCGCTCAACGCCCTCAATTCGGTGCTTCTGAAGGAGCTGCGGCACATTCTCTCCTCGTTCTCTGCTGACGATTCCATCGGCGCGATCATTATAACGGGGTCGGAAAAGGCATTTGCCGCTGGCGCGGACATCAAGGAAATGCAGGGGCTGGATTTTGTCGATGCCTATGTCGGCGACTTTCTCGGCGGCTGGGACGAGGTCGCATCGACCCGCAAGCCGGTCATTGCCGCAGTCTCCGGCTTTGCGCTGGGCGGCGGGTGTGAACTGGCAATGATGTGCGATTTCATCATCGCTTCGGACACGGCGAAATTCGGCCAGCCGGAAATCACGCTTGGCGTCATTCCCGGCATGGGCGGCTCACAACGGCTGACGCGGGCGGTGGGCAAGGCGAAGACCATGGATCTGGTTCTGACCGGCCGCATGATGGATGCAGCCGAGGCAGAGCGCGCCGGCCTCGTTTCGCGGATCGTCCCCGCGGCGAATCTCATGGATGAGGCGGTGGATGCCGCCACTCGCATCGCCTCGCTGTCTCGCGCTTCCGTCCTCATGGCCAAGGAAAGCGTCAATCGCTCCTTCGAGGTTCCACTTTCGGAAGGGCTGAGATATGAAAGGCGATCCTTTCAGTCGCTCTTTGCAACAGCGGATCAGAAGGAGGGCATGGCGGCCTTCGTTGAAAAGCGCAAACCCGCTTTCCGGAATCGCTAAGGATTCGGAATATCGGCGTTTTCCGCCATTTGCGCGTTGACGGGCGTACGCTTTAGCGGTATATGCCCGCCCACGGTTAAGGAAAGCCATCCGGCTTGTCCGAAATTACTCCCGCATTCTTGGGTTAAGTGAGGTCTTCGAACGACCCGATCCTCTGGTTGCGGAATTTGGTTTGAATTCGAAGAGAGGCATACATGGCCAATACAACTTCGGCGAAAAAGGCGACCCGCAAGATCGCTCGCCGTACCGCAGTCAACAAGGCTCGCCGTTCGCGCGTTCGCGGCTTCATCCGCAAGGTCGAGGAAGCGATCGCTTCGGGCGATCTGGCAGTAGCCACCGAAGCTCTGAAGGCAGCTCAGCCTGAGATCCAGCGCGCAGCGACGCGTGGCGTTCTGCATGGCAACACGGCATCCCGTAAGGTGTCGCGTCTTGCCCAGCGCGTTAAGGCTCTTTCCGCCTAATCCGGCTAATCACAATTAACTATTCAAAAAGCCTGGTCTTTTGACCGGGCTTTTTGTGATTCTAACCCTACGTTAATCATTCCTGCCGTAACGTGACAAACGCGTGTCAGATGAGCGACAAGAAAAACTGAATAAAAACAATGGATTGCCGGAGGTCTCCCGAAAAATGGGAAGCTTTCTCTACGGAAGTCGCAGCCAGTTTTGAGTCAAGAAGATTTTTATTTTTTTGCCAAAACGGGCTATCGAAAAATGCCAAAATTGAATCTCATTGATTCATAAGCGATTCTGCTTCGGACCTTGCCGGTGATGCAAAACGACCATTGCGAGTCAATGGTCGATCTGAGTTTTTGCAGAAAAAACGCCATTGATCTCTCCCCACGATCCTGCCTAAATGCATTTCAACAAGGGGTGCGGATCTCAGTCCACAGATTATCTCGATGATCGTATCGACGATATTCACCTTCTTGCTGGCGGGCCTTTCGAGGTCCGTTTTCTCAGGTCATTGAGCTTTTTGTGCCGTTTCGGTCTCGGAACGGGCTGGAGCTTTTTGTCCTTAAGAATGCGCCTTACAGTTGTAGCGAAAGGAGCGTTTTTAGCGTGTCGCAGGCCTCTCCATGAAGGGGAGGGAAATGGGATAACCGGCTCGCAAACAAGTAGTAGTCTTTGACGCTCTTTCGAGGGGAGTGCTGGAGGCGGGAAATAATACGAGGGGGATCTCTGGCGATCGTTTTTTTGATCGTCAGGCTATGATTGGCAATTTGAAAGGCGGCAATATGCAATTGAATTTGGCGATGGGTGCGGTGGCCGATGGGGACCGCGCACCACAGGCTCGTGATGCAGCTTGCTCAGAAGCGGCAGGGGATAAATCGGCAATGAAGCACGATGCGCTGTTTGAACGTTTTAGCGCGCGGCTGAAGGCACAGGTTGGTCCCGAGGTCTATGCAAGCTGGTTTGCACGGCTCAAACTCCACACCGTTTCGAAAAGCGTCGTCCGTTTTACCGTTCCGACGACCTTTCTGAAGTCCTGGATCAACAACCGTTATATGGATCTGATCACCAGTCTCGTCCAAAGCGAGGATCCGGACGTGCTGAAGGTGGAAATTCTTGTCCGCTCCGCCAGCCGCCCGGCCCGCCCCGCGCAGGTCGAGGAACGGGTGCAGCCCGTTCAGGACATGGGCGCTGTTGCGCGCAACAAGTCCTTCATTCCGTCGCAGCCCGCGACAGCACCTTCTGCACAGCCTGCGGCGGCGCAGGCGACGCTGCGGCAGGGTAGCTCCGGGCCGCTGTTCGGTTCGCCGCTCGATACACGTTTCACCTTTGACACTTTTGTCGAGGGCTCGTCCAACCGCGTCGCGCTTGCGGCGGCAAAGACGATCGCTGAAGCGGGTGCCGGTGCTGTGCGCTTCAATCCGCTGTTCATTCATGCGGGTGTCGGGCTTGGCAAGACACACCTTCTGCAGGCAATTGCCAATGCCGCCATCGACAGTCCGCGCAACCCGCGTGTGGTCTATCTGACGGCCGAATATTTTATGTGGCGTTTTGCGACCGCGATCCGCGACAATGATGCGCTGACGCTGAAGGACACCCTGCGAAATATCGACCTTCTTGTCATCGACGACATGCAGTTCCTGCAGGGCAAGATGATCCAGCACGAATTCTGCCACCTGTTGAACATGCTGCTCGACAGCGCCAAGCAGGTAGTCGTGGCCGCTGACCGCGCGCCGTGGGAGCTGGAATCGCTTGATCCGCGTGTCCGTTCGCGCCTTCAGGGTGGCATGGCTATCGAGATCGAAGGTCCCGATTACGACATGCGCTACGAAATGCTCAACCGTCGCATGGGTTCTGCGCGTCAGGACGATCCGTCTTTCGAGATTTCGGACGAAATACTGACCCATGTGGCCAAAAGCGTGACGGCGAGCGGACGCGAGCTTGAAGGCGCCTTCAACCAGCTGATGTTCCGGCGCTCTTTCGAGCCGAACCTCTCGGTTGACCGTGTCGATGAGCTGCTGTCGCACCTCGTCGGCAGTGGGGAGGCCAAGCGCGTCCGTATCGAGGATATTCAGCGCATCGTCGCCAGGCATTATAATGTGTCGCGGCAGGAGCTGGTTTCCAACCGTCGCACCCGCGTCATCGTCAAGCCGCGCCAGATCGCCATGTATCTGGCCAAGATGCTGACACCACGCTCATTTCCCGAGATCGGTCGCCGTTTCGGCGGTCGCGACCACACCACGGTTCTTCACGCGGTGCGCAAGATCGAGGATCTGATTTCCGGCGACACCAAGCTCGGCCACGAGGTTGAGCTGCTGAAGCGCCTGATCAACGAAAACAACGCATGAAAAAGCGGCCTTCGGGCCGCTTTTTTATTGGTTTCTCGGTTGTTCATTGGCTCAGGACCAGGCAGGCTGCCGGTCAGCAGGCGAGATCGGCGACCACGGCATCCAGAATAAGCATGCCGGAAGGGGTGCAGCGCAGGCGGGAATTGCCGATTCGTTCCACGAAGCCGTGTTGCAGCAGGAATTCCTCTTTCTCAGGGTCGAGCTCGCGGCCGGAGAGATCGCTCCAGCGAGCAAGATCAATGCCTTCGCGCAGGCGAAGGCCCATCAGCAGCAATTCGTCTGCCTGTTCGTCGACGCCGAGAAGCTCCTGATCGACCATGCCGTGGCCTTCACGCTCTACGGTCTCGAGCCAGGTTTCGGGATGGCGCTCGGTGACGGTGGCGAGCTTGGAGGCGCCATTGGTCAGGCGTCCATGCGCACCGGGTCCAATACCGGCATAATCGCCATAACGCCAGTAGGTCAGGTTATGGCGGCTTTCCGCACCGGGGCGGGCGTGATTGGAAACCTCGTACGCCGGCATGCCGTAACGCTCGGTGATTTCCTGCGTCGCTTCATAAAGCACCGCCGAATGCTCGCCATCCGGTACGATCAGCTTGCCAGCCTTGTGCAGCCCGTAGAACGGCGTGCCTTCCTCGATAGTGAGCTGATAGAGCGACAGATGGTCGACGGCGTAGGAGACGGCTTCCTTCAGCTCAGCGTCCCATTCGGCCACAGTCTGGTTCGGGCGGGCGTAAATCAGATCGAAGGACATGCGCGGAAAAATCTCCCGCGCCAGACGGATGGCTTTAAGCGCATCGGCAACATCATGCAGACGGCCAAGGAACTTCAGGTCCCGGTCGTTCAGCGCCTGGACGCCGAGCGAGACGCGATTGACGCCGGCTGCCCGGTAACCGCGAAACCGCTCCGCCTCGACGCTTGAAGGATTAGCCTCCATGGTGATCTCGATACCATCAGGCACATGCCAGAAGCGCGAAACGCCATCAAGAAGCGCGCCTACGGTCTGCGGGTCCATCAGCGAAGGTGTGCCGCCGCCCATGAAAATGCTGGTAACGACACGCGGACCGCTGAGCGCCCGCATCTTTGCCATTTCGCTGAGGAACGCCGCAGTGAACCGTTCCTGATCCACCGGGCGGTGGCGGACATGGCTGTTGAAATCGCAATAGGGGCATTTGGCCGCACAGAAGGGCCAGTGCAGATAGATCCCGAAACCGGGATCGCCCGTATCCGGCAGAAGCGACGCGCCGGGGGCAGAAAGTTGGTGCTCCCCGGTCATCGGGTTCATGCCTCCAGACAGGTTTCGACGAATTTTTTGAACGCGCGGGCACGGTGGGAGAGCGCAAACGCATCGCCGTGCTTCCAGCCGTGTTTTTCGTCTGCGGTCATTTCACCGAATGTGGTGTCGTAACCTTCAGGTTTGAAGATCGGGTCATAGCCGAAACCGCTCGTTCCGCGCGGGGGCCACGCCACCGTGCCTTCCACCTCACCGCGAAAATATTCGACATGCCCGTCCGGCCAGGCAAGGCACAGCACGCTGACGAATCGGCCCGTGCGGTCTTCCGGCTTCGTTGCACCGCGTTCGGCAAGCGCATCCTCGACCTTCTGCATGGCCATGGCGAAGTCGCGCGTACCGTCAGCCGTTTCCGCCCAATTGGCGGTGTAAACGCCCGGCGCGCCATCCAGCGCATCGATGACCAGACCGGAATCGTCAGACAGAGCCGGCAGGCCGGATGCCTTCGCAGACGCAAGCGCCTTGATGGCAGCATTTTCCTCAAAGGTGGTGCCTGTCTCGTCCGGCTCCACGAAGTTCAGCTCCGCAGCCGATTTGGCTGAAAAGCCGAAAGGCCCGATCAGGTCGGCGATTTCGGCGATCTTGCCCTTGTTGTGGCTGGCGACGACGATCGTTCTGGTATCGAGCTTGCGCATGACGTTTTCCTGTCGGCTCAGGCGATTGCCTGTTTCTGAAGGGCGACCAGTTCGCTGCATCCGGCCTTTGCAAGACCGAGCAGCGTCAGGAATTCCTCTTCGGAGAAGGGGGCACCTTCCGCGGTTCCCTGCACCTCGACGATGCCGCCGGAGCCGGTGATGACGAAATTCGCATCGGTCTCGGCGGAGGAATCCTCGAGATAATCGAGATCGATGACCGGCTGTTTTGCAAAGATGCCGCAGGAGATCGCGGCGATATGGTCTTTCAGGACCTTCTCGACCTTGATCATGTTGCGGGTTTCCATCCACTTCAGGCAATCATGCAAGGCGATCCATGCGCCGGTGATGGAAGCCGTGCGCGTGCCGCCATCGGCCTGAATGACGTCGCAGTCGATGCTGATCTGGCGCTCGCCAAGCGCCTGCAGGTCGACCACTGCGCGCAGCGAGCGGCCGATAAGGCGCTGGATTTCCTGCGTGCGTCCGCCCTGCTTGCCGGCCGAGGCCTCGCGCTTCATCCGCTCATGGGTGGAACGCGGCAGCATGCCGTATTCGGCGGTGACCCAGCCCTTGCCGCTGTTGCGCAGCCACGGCGGCGTCTTTTCCTCAAGGCTTGCGGTGACGAGCACATGCGTATCACCGAATTTGACCAGACAGGAACCTTCGGCATGTTTCGAGAAATTGCGCTCGAAGGAAACCTTGCGCATCTGATCGGTTTTTCTGCCTGAAGGCCGCATATGATCCACTCTCCATGTTGGTTCCTGCCTTCTAAGGCGCGCCCCGGGGTTTTGCAAAGCCAATTTCCATTTTGCCGCAGCGGTGCAACGCATTATATTGGTACGGACAGAGTTTTGACGATAAAGAACGGATGATATGGGCTTTTCCGCACCGCTTTCAAAAGATCAGGCATCGTTGCTGGATGAACGGTCGCGGGAGATTTTCCGGCGCATCGTCGAAGGCTATCTCGACACCGGCGAACCCTTGGGGTCGCGCAGCCTGTCGCGGCTGTTGCCGATGTCGCTTTCACCGGCCTCCGTTCGCAACGTCATGAGCGATCTCGAGGAACTGGGTCTCATCTATTCGCCGCATATCAGCGCCGGTCGCCTGCCCACCCAGACGGGGCTGCGCTTCTTCGTGGACGCATTCATGCAGGTGGGCGATCTGCCCGCCGATGAGCGAGCCAGTATCGACCGCCAGATCGGTCCAGTCGCCGGCCACGAGCAATCGCTGGAAGGGTTGCTGACGGAGGCAAGCCGCATGCTTTCAGGCATGTCGCGCGGTGCCGGCCTGGTGCTGACGGCCAAGAGCGACGTCATTCTCAAGCACGTTGAATTCATCCGGCTGGAGCCGACCAAGGCGCTTGCCGTGCTGGTAGGGGACCACAATCAGGTCGAAAACCGTATCATCGAATTGCCGGTCGGCATTTCGTCATCGCAATTGACAGAGGCGGCAAATTTCATCAATGCCCATCTTTCCGGGCAGACGCTGCAGGAACTGCGGGGCCAGTTTCAGACGCAGCGTGCCGAATTGCAGTCGGAACTCGGCACGCTCGCGCAGGACCTCATCGAACGGGGTCTCGCCATATGGGCGGGCGACAATGAAGAGGGCAAGCTCGGCCGCCTCATCGTCCGCGGACGCTCCAACCTGCTGGAAGGTCTGGCCGGTGAGGAAGATATCGATCGTGTGCGCCTGCTGTTCGACGATCTGGAACGTAAAGAAAATCTGATCGAGATCCTCAACCTTGCAGAAAGTGGCTCAGGCGTCAGGATTTTCATCGGCTCGGAAAACAAGCTCTTCTCGCTGTCAGGCTCGTCACTGATCGTGGCACCTTATCGGGATGAGGAAAATCGCGTTGTGGGTGCCGTCGGCGTCATCGGTCCCACGAGGCTAAATTACGCCCGTATCGTGCCTATGGTGGACTACACCGCACAAATTATGGCCCGCCTTTCCCGAAAGCAGAGATAGGACAAGCCCGCAAGGTTAGAGAATGCGGCAAGCTTTTCGCCGCAAGCCTTGATTTTTGCCCTTCAAACCTCGATATCGGGCGCAACCAACAATATTCAAATCTGGAGAACGTCATGACCGACGATACGAAAAAGCCCGGACCTGACGCGGACGTCGCCGAAGAGTTTGTCGAACCCGCATTTACAGGGGAAGAGACGGCGGAAGCTGCCGAGCCCGATCCGATCGAACTGCTCAGGGCCGAAAATGCCGATCTGCGCGACAAGTTCCTGCGTCTTGCAGCAGAAATGGACAATCTTCGTCGCCGCACCGAGCGCGAAGTCAAGGATGCGAAGGCCTATTCTCTCGCCGCTTTCGCGCGCGACATGCTTGCCGTTTCCGACAATCTTCGCCGCGCTCTTGAAGCCATTCCGGACGAACTCAAGACCAATGGCGAAGCCGGTCTCAACGGCCTGATCGAAGGTGTCGAGATGACGGAGCGCTCGATGCTCTCGACGCTGGAGCGACATGGCGTCAAAAAGATCGATGCGGAAGGCCAGAAATTCGATCCGAATTTCCACCAGGCGATGTTCGAAATTCCGAACACGGCAGTTCCGAACAACACGGTACTGCAGGTGGTTCAGGCCGGTTTCACCATCGGTGACCGGGTGCTGCGCCCCGCCATGGTTGGCGTCTCAAAGGGTGGCCCGAAGGTGGAGACCGCCGCAGCGCCCGAGCCGGGCACCGCCTCCGTCAACGAGAAGGATGCGTGAGGCATTCCCTCATCTAAAGCGCGTCCGGATATAAAACCGGGACGCGCTTTTGTTTGAAATGCTCCAATAAAAAACGCGCCTCAAGGGCGCGTTTTTTTGTCCATGGAAAGGACCGTCGACAGCCTTTGATCAGGCAGCGGTCGCCTGCTCCTGATTGAGGAAGGCGTAGATTGCCGTGTCGGAATCGGTGGCACGCAGCTTGGCCACCAGCTCGGGGTCGCGTAAAGCACGGGCAATTCTCGACAGCGCCTTCAGATGATCCGCGCCGGCGCCTTCGGGTGCAAGCAGCAGGAAAACCAGATCGACCGGCTGGTCATCCAGCGCCTCGAAATCAACAGGTGTTTCAAGACGTGCGAAGACGCCGGTGATCTGATGGATGCTGCTCAGCTTGCCATGCGGAATGGCAATGCCGTGCCCCACACCGGTGGAGCCGAGTTTCTCACGCTGGAGGATGACGTCGAAAACTTCCCGTTCCGAGACTCCGGTAATTCTGGCTGCCTTTGCGGCCAGCTCCTGAAGCAATTGCTTTTTGGAATTCACCTTGAGGGCGGGAATAATCGCATCTTGTTGCAGCAAATCTGCCAACGCCATTCTCTTTTTCCTTCATGCCATCGAGACGATGCAGGAGGCAGATACGCTTTCGCGCTCTGCCTCCCATGTCTTGTCAGACTGTTCAGCTCTTGATCGTTTCCGCGTCGATCCAGCCAATATTGCCGTCATGTCGTCGGTAGACGATGTTGAGATATTCCTTGCCGGGGCTGCGGAACAGCAGAACCGGTTCGTCCGTCATGTCGAGCGCCATCACGGCGCTGGCGACGGACATCGTCTTTATCTGTTTCGAACTTTCCGCAACGATCGTGGGTGCGTAGTCTTCCGGAACCTCGTGGTCCTCATCGGGGACAGCATCCATTACCGTATAGGCGATTTCCGACATCGCGCCGTTCGCCGCGGAACCATTGTGGTGATGGTCCTTCAGCTTCCGTTTGTAGCGACGCAGGCGCTTCTCGATACGCTCGGCGGCGGCATCGAAACTCGCTTGCGGATCATTTGCCTGACCCGCCGCATGCAATACAACGCCCGTATCGAGATGCAGTTTGCAATCGGCTGCAAAACGCGATCCGGACTTCTCTACGGTCACTTGGCCTGAATACCCCCCATCGAAGTATTTGGTAACTGCCAGACCTATATTGTCCTCAATCCGCTGCCGGAAAGATTCGCCGATCTCCATATGTTTACCAGATACACGCACACTCATGGAAAATTTCCTTTTTGTAGTGATTTGCGAGTACCAGCTTACGTCAAGCCGCGCGCGCATCCAAGCGTTTCGAAGGCCTTTAAAAGCCCCCATTCGAATTTTACGCCCATGGACGGTGGAGATGAATCCGTTACAAATGACCTTGCTTACGTGTGCGGCGGGCTTCTAGCCCTTGCCGTAGCAAGAGTCAATGGTGCGGCTGGAAAGCCCTGAAAACGTGACCAGCGCCACCGCTCAGAACGCCGACAGTCTGGCCAGGGCCTTCTTCTCGCGCCGTCTCTGAACGGAGGATGGGATGTTCATCGCCTCGCGATATTTGGCCACGGTGCGGCGGGCAAGATCGATACCACTCTTTTTCAGATTATCGACGATATCGTCATCGGAAAGCACTGCGTCGGCGGCCTCCTGCGCGATCATCGCCTTGATGCGGTGACGCACCGCTTCTGCAGAATGGCTGTCACCGCCTTCCACCGAACTGATGGAAACACTGAAGAAATATTTCAGCTCGAACAGGCCGCGCGGCGTCAGCATATATTTTTTCGACGTCACCCGGCTGACCGTGGATTCGTGCATCTTGATGGCGTCGGCCACCGTCTTGAGGTTCAGCGGGCGCAGGTGGTCCACGCCATTGACGAGAAAGGCGTCCTGCTGGCGCACGATTTCGGTCGCCACCTTCATGATCGTTCTGGCGCGCTGGTCGAGGCTGCGGGTCAGCCAATGGGCCGTCTGCATGCATTCGGAAAGGAAATCCTGATCCTCTCCCTCACGCGACTTGTGCCTTGAAACCTCTGCGAAATAGGTCTGGTTGATGAGCACGCGCGGCAGGGTCTCGGGGTTGATTTCCACAAGCCAGCCGCCGGCAGAGGAGGGGCGAATGATGATATCAGGAACGATTGTCTCGGAAACGGTCGAATCGTAACCAGCGCCCGGACGCGGATTGAGCGTGCGGATTTCCGCCAGCATGTCGAGAAGGTCTTCCTCATCCACGCCGCAGAGTTTTTTTAGAGAAGCGAAATCCCGTTTCGCCAGAAGCTCCAGATTGTCGATAAAAGCCCGCATTGCCGGATCAAGCCTGTCCTTCTGGGCAAGCTGGATCGCCAGACATTCGCTCAGCGAGCGGGAAAACACGCCGGGAGGATCAAAGCCCTGAAGCGTCTCCAGAATGCGCTCCACTGCCGAAGGCGCCGCCCCCAGCCGTTCAGCGACGTCTTCGACGGCATCTACGGCGATATATCCGGTCTCGTCGAGCTGGCCGATCAGCGCATCGGCAATCATCCTGTCTTCCACAGAGGATATGGCGAGAGGCAATTGCTGATTGAGATGGTCGCTGAGGGTCTGTTTCGCGGCAACGAAGTCGTCGAGATCGTAACTCTCGCCTGACTCCTGCCCGGGCATGGATTTCCACTGCCCCGCCAGTTCGGGTGCGTCGGGCTTTCTGGGTTCGGTATCGTCAGGAAAGACATTTTCGAAGCTGGTGTCGAGCTGTTCGCCGAGATTTGCCGCGCGATCGCCGTACCAGTCGTCGCTGTCGGCCGTTACCGGCGCGGACTTGTCGGACCCTTCGCTGTCGGCATCGCCGAAATTCTCCGCATCAGCAGGGGTATCGTTGCTCAAATCGCCGTCGTTTGCCGCAATTTCAAGCAAAGGATTGCGCTCCACCTCCTGCGCGATGAACTGCGTCAGTTCGAAATGCGTCATCTGAAGCAGCTGGATGGACTGCATCAGTTGCGGTGTCATCACGAGAGACTGGTTTTGACGCAGCAAAAGGCTGGCAGATAATGCCATGGCGGACGCGAAACTCCCCTTACAGCTTCTTCGTCGCCACAAATTTCATAAATTTTGCGCAGGCAACGAAACTTGGCCCAAAAATTGCTTTTTTATTATGTTTGGTCAAGCGTCACTGCGGGGCGCGATGAAGAATCTTTCGCGCCCGGGAGCTTAAAGGCTAAAATTATTGCCGAGATAGAGCCGGCGCACATCCGGATTGTTGACGATATCGTCCGCACGGCCATGGGTCAGAACCTCACCGGCATGGATGATATAGGCGCGGTCAATGAGGCCGAGCGTTTCGCGGACATTGTGGTCGGTGATGAGAACGCCGATCCCGCGCGCGGTCAAATGTCTGACAAGGTTCTGAATGTCGCTGACGGAGATCGGATCGACGCCGGCAAAAGGTTCGTCCAGAAGCATGAAGGTCGGATCGGTCGCCAGAGCACGGGCGATTTCCAGACGGCGACGTTCGCCGCCCGACAGGGCGACAGCGGGCGATTTGCGCAGCTGCGCAATGTGGAACTCTTCCAGCAACTCATCGAGCTTGCGGCTGCGCTTGGCGCTGTCAGGTTCGTGCACTTCCAGCACGGCGCGGATGTTTTCCTCGACTGTCAGTCCACGGAAAATGGAGGCTTCCTGCGGCAGGTAGCCGACACCGAGGCGGGCACGCCTGTACATCGGCATGGTGGTGACGTCGTTGCCGTTGATGGCGATCTTGCCGCTATCGACGGGTACGAGGCCCGTGATCATGTAGAAACAGGTGGTTTTGCCCGCGCCGTTCGGGCCAAGCAGCCCCACGGCTTCACCACGGCGCACGACCAGCGAGACGCCGTTGACGACGCGCCGTGTATTATAGGTCTTCGTCAGACCATGCGCGATCAGGGTGCCGTCATAGCGAGCCTTGTCGGCCTGCGACGCAGCGTCCACAGGTCGGTCGCGCCCACCGCCAAATATTTTTGAGATCGAGGCTATCTTCACGAGGTGAGACTACTGTTTCTTCTGCTGCGATTTCGGATCGAGCATTATCCGGACAGGGCCGCCGCAGCTTTCAAGCTTTGCCTGCCCCGAATTCATCAGAACAGTGAGCTTGCAGCCGGTGAACACATTCGCGCCCTCGGACAGCACAACCTGCTTGCCGGTCAGAATGAAGGTCTGCGCCGCCATGTCGAATTCGCCGTGATCGGCCGTGGCCTTCTGCGTCTCGGACGTCAGGTAGACGTTATTGTCGACGAAGATTTTTTCGATGTTGGCGTCACCGCTGGTGAGCGAGGAACCTTCACCCTTGTAATTGACCGTCATCTTGCCGGCCTGAAGGGTGGTGGTGCCCTGCACAACTTTCACGTTACCGGTGAAATAGGCCTTGCGCTCTTGGTCCCGAATTTCGAGCTGATCGCTTTCGATAGCGATCGGCTGGTCGCCGGAGAGCTTGACGCCTGTCATGTTGCTGGTGGTGTTCTGAGCGAAAGCCACGGTTGCAAGACAGGAAAAAGCAAAAGCTGCGGCTGTAACGCCTGCGGATTTGCCAAGGGAAACGGGACGGGAAATTTGCATCATCTGGACCGGGCTCTCACTTGCCTTCATTCTTGATATTGGATGCAGCGATACGTGCGCGTACCTGCCCCGAAAATGTAATAGTCTTGCCATTATCCGCGATATCAATCGATTGCGCAACAATGGCGCCGTCGTTTGTTTTGATCGAAACTGGCTCTTTGCTGCTCATTTTTCCAGCCTTCAGATCGACATCCGCAGATTGGAACTTCGCTTGTATGCCATTGCTGAGATTGATGTCAAAAGGGGCGGTCATCTTCAGCGTGTTGGTGGCCCGGTCGAAAATGCCTTCCTTGGCGATCACCTGGGCGACGCTGTCGTTCACAGGCACCGCGGCCAGAACCCTTTCGAGCGTCATGAGGTTGGGGTTGGCGATATCCTGCAACGCACGGTCTGCGTTCATCGAGTAGTCGATCCCCTTCTCGTTGCGGCCCGCAACGGCCGGCTTTTCCATCACGATCTTGCCGTCTTCGATCCTTGCGCTTTCAAGCGAAACCTCTTCGGGCGCCCAGGTGCGAATGAGCGAAACGGCGACGAAGGCAAACGAGATGATCGCCGCACCGAGCGGCAGAATGATTTTCAGCCGCTTCACGCGCGCGGAATGCCTCAGCGCGCGCTCGTAAGCGCCGTTCTGGTCATTGGGCAGCGGAAACGCTGGCGCGGGTTGGCGGAGTCTTTCGAGCATAAGAGTGGGTCCGGAAAACTTCCTGGGCGCCACTTTGGCGCGCAACTGAAGCTTATATGTTTATCTTGATGTCTTTGGCATGAGTGCTGTGTCCTGCCAATATGGTTTTTGTCTGGAAAGGTGCAAGGGAAATGCGAATTTAATCGTAATTCTGGTTTCCTTATTGTTTCCTTGCGGCTTCGCGCTAGAAGAACCATATGGCCATGACGCTTACATTACGCTTCAAATGCCGGAAGGCAGGGGTTTTCGATGGATAATATGGCGATAGCGGATCGCAGACGATTGCGCCGCAAGCTGACTTTCTGGCGGATTGCCGCTGTTTTTCTGTTTGTCGCCGGCATTTTCGGCCTCTACCGGTTTCTATGGGCCACCCCGCAGCAAAGCGAGAGACCCCATATTGCCCGTGTCCAGATCTCCGGGCTGATCCAGGACAATACCGAACTTCTGGAGCGGCTGGACAAGATTGCCAAGAGCGACAATGTCAAAGGGCTGATCGTGTCGATTTCATCGCCCGGTGGCACCACCTATGGCGGCGAGCGCATCTTCAAGGCCATTCGCGGCGTTGCGGAAAAGAAGCCGGTGGTGTCCGATGTCCGCACGCTTGCCGCCTCCGCTGGATATATGATCGCATCTGCAGGTGACGTCATCGTCGCTGGCGAAACCTCGATCACCGGCTCGATCGGCGTGATCTTTCAATATCCCCAGATCGGCCAGCTGATGGATAAGCTCGGCGTCTCGCTGCAGGAAATAAAGTCCTCTCCGATGAAGGCGGAGCCTTCGCCGTTCCATGAGGCGCCCGAAGAGGCGAAGACGATGATCCGTTCCATGGTGATGGACAGCTACGGCTGGTTCGTCGATCTTGTGGCCGATCGCCGCAAATTGCCGCGCGAGGATGTGTTGAAACTGGCGGACGGATCGATTTTCACGGGCAGACAGGCGCTCGCCAACAAGCTGGTCGACACGCTTGGCGGCGAAAAGGAAATTCGCGGCTATTTCGAAACGCGCGGTGTTGCCAAGGATCTGCCGATCGTGGAATGGCGCGCACCGTCTTCCAGTTCGCCTTTTTCGCTTTTCAGTGTTGCGCAAATAGCGAAGCTTCTGGGATATGACGATTTAATCCCGTTTGCGGGCTCCGGTCAGCTCGGTGCGGACAAGTTGTTTCTTGACGGTCTTGTTTCCGTTTGGCAGGTTGAGCCGCATTAAAAATCCAATTCTTTCAGGGGGCAACCGTGATCAAGTCTGAACTGGTGCAGATCGTTGCTGCGCGTAACCCGCACCTTTATCACCGTGACGTGGAAAATATCGTCAATGCGGTGCTGGATGAAATCACCGATGCCTTGGCAGCGGGAAATCGCGTCGAGCTTCGTGGTTTCGGCGCATTTTCGGTGAAGAACCGTCCTTCGCGATCCGGTCGGAACCCGCGCACGGGTGAATCGGTTTTCGTTGAGGAAAAATGGGTGCCTTTCTTCAAGACGGGCAAGGAACTGCGTGAGCGCCTGAACCCCGGTATGGGTGACGAAGAGGACGATTGATCGTTCTCACCCGCCGCGCCGGAAACGGAGCCGAGGGAATTCACGCCGCGATGGAGTAATGTCGGATGTCGAAAAAAATCATCAACCTCATCATCCTGCTTCCGCTGGCGATTATCCTCGTCATCCTGTGCGTGGCCAATCGTCAGTCCGTGACGCTCGCGCTCAATCCGTTCCGGCCGGAGGATGGTGTACTTTCCTTCACCGCGCCGTTTTTCGTGTTCCTGTTTCTGGCCGTCATTTTCGGCGTGCTTCTGGGATCTTCCGCCACATGGTTTGCGCAGGGCAAGCATCGCAAGCGCGCCCGGATCGAGGCGAAGGAAGCCGTTCGCTGGCATGACGAGGCGAACCGGCACAAAGCGGCAACAGCCGCGCAGCTTCCGAATGCGGGCCAACTCCCGGCAAAGTGATGGTGCCGACATTCGTTGCGGCTCTAGTCGAGCGACGCGTGGAATGCTATTTGCTGGCGCGATAAGACGCGGGCAGAAGCGGAAAGATTTCCATTGAAGAAAAAAGACAGCCGGCCGGGCAATCGCGTGCGTGCCGGGAGCGAGAAAAAACAGGTTCATGCCGCAAAGCCGGCACGGCGAATGGACGCGGCACCGAAAAAGCGCGAGCCGGACGCGGTGCGCAGCGCGCCCAAATCTGCGCCGAGGGAAAAGATAGCCCCAGTACCGGCCGTTGAGCAGGTGCCTGCGCGGCCCCTCAAGCATCGCACCGGCGAACGTCCCGCAGAACAGGTTCCGGTAATTCTGGAATCGAGTGGCGCGGGTGATTTTCATCTCATCGACAGCGGCAATGGCCTGAAGCTTGAACAATACGGCGAATATCGCGTCGTCCGTCCCGAGGCGCAGGCTCTCTGGCAACCGTCGGTTCCCGACCGCGTATGGCAGAATGCCGACTCCATTTTTACCGGCGACACGGATGAAGACGGCATGGGCCGTTGGCGTTTTCCAAAGGCAGCACTTGGCGAAACCTGGCCACTGTCGCTGCTCGGCGTCGAATTTCTCGGCCGTTTCACGGCCTTCCGGCATGTCGGCGTCTTCCCGGAGCAGATCGTCCACTGGGAATGGCTGAAAAATGCCGTCGAAACGGCTGACCGGCCGCTGAAAGTCCTGAACCTGTTTGGTTACACCGGCGTCGCTTCTTTGGTCGCCGCTGCTGCAGGCGCTGAAGTGACCCATGTCGACGCCTCCAAGAAAGCGATCGGCTGGGCAAAGGAGAACCAGGCGCTTGCCGGGCTCGAACAGGCGCCGATCCGCTGGATTTGCGAAGACGCGATGAAGTTCATCCAGCGCGAGGAGCGTCGCGGCAGCACCTACGACATCATTCTCACCGACCCGCCGAAATTCGGCCGCGGCACCCATGGTGAAATCTGGCAATTGTTCGACCATCTTCCGTTGATGCTCGATATCTGCCGGGAAATCCTGTCGCCCAAAGCGCTCGGTCTGGTGCTGACGGCCTATTCTATCAGGGCCAGCTTCTATTCGATGCATGAATTGATGCGCGAAATCATGCGCGGCGCCGGTGGCGTCGTTGCGTCCGGCGAGCTCGTCATTCGCGAGGCCGGGCTTGATGGGAAGACGCCGGGCCGGGTGCTTTCCACATCGCTGTTCAGCCGCTGGGAGCCGAAATGACGAACGACATGCGCGAAAACACGACGCGCCGGGTTGGCCAGGTCAAGGAAGTCACCAGCCTTGCCAATCCCATCATCAAGGATATCAAGGCGCTTACCCAGAAAAAGGGCAGGGAAGAGACCGGCACCTTCATGGCGGAAGGCTTGAAGCTGGTTATCGACGCGCTCGAACTGGGCTGGACCATCCGCACCCTGGTTTACGCCAAGGCGGCCAAGGGCAAGCCGCTGGTGGAGCAGGCGGCCGTAAAGACGGTCGCTTCCGGCGGGCTGGTGCTAGAAGTCAGCGAAAAAGTCATCGCCTCGATCACCCGCCGCGACAATCCGCAGATGGTCGTTGGCATCTTTGACCAGAGATGGAAGCCATTGAAGGATATCCGTCCGGAAAAAGGCGAGACCTATATCGCGCTCGATCGGGTGCGTGATCCCGGCAATCTCGGCACCATCATCCGCACGGCGGATGCGGCGGGTGCCTCAGGTGTCATTCTGGTCGGCGATTGCACCGATCCGTTTTCGCTGGAAACCGTGCGTGCGACCATGGGTTCGGTCTTCGCTACGCCCGTTGCCCGCGCCTCGGTTGAGGAATTCCTCTCATGGAAAAAATCAGCCAATGTCAGTGTCGTTGCCACCCATCTTGCCGGGTCGGTGGACTATCGAAAAATCGATTACGCCGGAAAGCCCGTCGTGCTTTTGATGGGTAACGAACAATCCGGCCTGCCGCCTGAACTGGCCGGCAAGGCAGACCAACTGGCGCGCATTCCCCAACAGGGCCGTGCCGATAGTCTCAATCTCGCCATCGCAACCGCTGTCATGCTTTTCGAGGCGCGGCGACATCTCCTCGAACTGGCACCGGTGAAGTAATGGCCAAAGCGGCGTTGTTTTCGAAATTTGGCCCGGCTTTCGCGCTTATCGTTGCTGCCCTTGTGTTGGACCAGGTCGTCAAGCAACTGGTCGAGACCTATCTGCCGTTGCAGGAGATGGTGCCGGTCATTCCGTTCCTGGCGCTTTACCGCACCTATAATCTAGGTGTGGCGTTTTCGATGCTGGCGGACATGCACGGCTGGTTCATCGTCAGCATGCGGCTCGTCATCGTGGTCTTCGTTCTGTGGCTCTGGCGCAAGACGGCGGCGGATCGGACTTTTGCCCATCTTGGCTTCGCCTTCATCATCGCTGGAGCAGCCGGCAATCTTCTCGACCGCTTTTTCTACGGTCACGTCATCGACTACATCCTGTTTCACACCGATACATGGTCGTTCGCGGTCTTCAATCTGGCCGACACTTTCATAACAATCGGTGCCGGTTGCGTCATTCTCGATGAGTTTCTGCACGCCCGGGCGGCTAAAAAGTAAAATTTTAGCGTTTGAGCCAAGCATATCAAAACCGCTGCCGTGGTAGCGGTTGTGCATGAGCGAACTGGCACGACTGCGGGAAAAAGTTTCAGATGGCCTCGCCGCCACCCCGGCGCAGCCTGCGGATCGTGTCGACACGACATCTCACCATGGCGGTGCGGAGCGCGGGATAGATGCCAGATCGATCACGCTGTACGTTGCCGCGTCATTGTCGGTGGGTGCCTTCTCCGCGGCCTTGATCGCGCTTGCGGTGCCTTATTCGGTCACCGTCGCCTTGGCATCCTTCTTCGGTGCGGTGCTGGTCGGTCTCCTGTCCTACGCCATGTTCGGCAAATCCTTCCAGTATCCCGGCAAACTATCTGCAGATGATTTGGATGTACGGCTACGCCAAACTCAAAACCGATCGCTGATTGCCGAGATCC
Source organism: Agrobacterium sp. 16-2014-1-2a (assembly GCF_053522705.1). Classification (NCBI taxonomy): domain Bacteria; kingdom Pseudomonadati; phylum Pseudomonadota; class Alphaproteobacteria; order Hyphomicrobiales; family Rhizobiaceae; genus Agrobacterium; species Agrobacterium sp. 16-2014-1-2a. The sequence goes on along the minus strand of NZ_JBNWBX010000001.1, from coordinate 1,511,675 downwards.
AGGAGGCCATGGGCGATATCATCGTCATCCGCAATATGGATCGGCGCATCGTCGAGGCGAATGCGGTTTTTCGTGAAGTGACGGGCTGCTCGGCACCCGAAGGGCTGAGCTGTGAGGAAATCGGCATCGCTTTCCGGCCAGGCGACAAGGCCCACGCTTATGATGTGGAAATCGCGACCCCGTTCGGTCAGCGCATTTTCTCCTGGCACGATGTCGTCACCCGCGATCTGGCAAGCAGTCGTCTTCTCATCAGCAGCATCGCGAGAGATGTCACCGAGGAGCGGCTGGCACTCGGCGAGCGGGAAAACGCCCGGTTACGCGCGGAAAAGGCCGATGCCGAAAAGGCAAGGCTGCTGGCAACTGTTAGCCACGAGATCCGTCTGCCGCTTTCCGGCATGCTCGGCATGAACCATCTTCTATCGCAGACGAAGCTCAATGAAGAGCAACGTAATTATCTCGACGGCATGAAGCAGTCCGGTCAGTCGCTGGTACAGTTGGTCGAGGACCTGCTGGATTATTCGACCATGGAGGCGGGCCGTTTCAAACTCAATCCGCGTGCGGAAAACCTGCGCCGGCTGATCGAGAGCATTGTCGAGATGCTGGCGCATCGCGCCCACGAAAAGGGCATCGAAATCACCTCCTTCGTCACGCCGGATGTGCCTGATTATCTGGATTTCGATCCGGCAAGGCTGCGTCAGGTTCTGTTCAACCTCCTCGGCAATGCCGTCAAATTCACGCAGGTGGGCGGGGTCGTCATCCGAGCGCGCATGGTTGAAGGCGAATTGCATATCACCGTCGAGGACACCGGCCCCGGCATGAGCCAAGCGGAACAAGCCCGTATCTTTGGCGAATTCGAACAGGCAGGCCCGATGTCGCAACAAAGTGGGGGAACAGGGCTTGGGCTCGCGATTTCCGCCCGCATCGTGCGGGAATTCGGCGGCAGCCTCACGGTCTTCAGCCGCAAGGGTGAGGGCAGCACCTTCAAGCTGGCATTCCGTCCGGGCAGTTCGTCCACCGGCACGCCGGACCCGGACCGGCACCATTGCCTGCAGCATACCAATGTCCTGCTGGTCGCGCCGAGGGGCGTGGCAGCAACGGTGACGATGGAGGCGATCGAGGCTTTCGGCGGTAAATGCGCTCTTATCCACGAACCGGAGGACTTGGAAAAGCTGCACGGTACAGCTGCCGATCTCACCGATATCATTGTCGACAGGCGTATTTCGCCTCTGTTCAGAGACGCGCTAAGGGATTGGCCGCAACAGAATGTCCGCCGCACGTTGCTGGTCAGTCCCGAAGAGCGGGCGTCGACCATGCATGCGTCCTTCGACGCCTGGTTGATCCGGCCGCTGCGCGAAAAGTCCCTGATTGACGTCCTCTGCGGCCGTCTGCGCGGCATAGAACGGCGCGATGCCATCAACGACAACCATCCGGATGTGGGGTTTTCGTCACGGGTAACGGAGGGGGTAAGCGGTATCGATATCCTCGTGGCCGAGGACGACGCCGTCAATGCGCGCATCATCCGGGCCGTTCTGGAAAAAAGCGGTTACATCGTGCGCGGTGTCGACGATTTTCAGGCCCTGCAGCAAGCCGTGGCGCCGGGCACAACCCGCCTGCCGCACCTCATCATATCCGATCTCAATATGCCGGGCGGCGAGGGGCTTGAGGTGCTGCCGGAGCTTCTCGGCACGCTGAAGGGCGGAAGAAATATTCCGCTCATCGTGCTCAGCGGCGATGCGAGCGTTGAAACCGCTGAAATCCTGCTGAATGCCGGTGCGGCCAAGGTTTTGACCAAGCCTGCCGACCCGAGACGACTGGTCGAGGAAATCCGCCGCTTGCTGGAGGCGAAACGCCTGTTGCCATCATGACTTGAGAGACTCGCAATGGCTGCATTTTGTCACTATTCTGTCGTCAATTAGTGATTTATGACAGGAAAAATCTTTTGGTGGCGGAGCGATTCCCCATGGTTGCCGAAATCTACAGTCACGACATTTGTGAAAACAAAGTTGTTATTCATCCTCGTCCAGACACCGCTCAGGACAATGAGGGGCTTTTCGGCCGTATCGGCTCGCTGGAAACGCGGCTCGCAAGAAACGAGCGGGAGATCGACGCGGCGCAGTCCGTTCGTTACCGGGTTTTCGTTGATGAAATGAAGGCGCGCCTTCCCGCAGACGCCATGCGCCGCAAGCGCGACATCGACGCCTGGGACAGTGTCTGCGACCATCTGCTCGTGCTCGACAAGGCGATTGAAGGCGACAGCGAGGACCAGATCGTCGGTACCTACCGTCTGTTACGTCAGGAAACTGCACTCGCGAATAACGGTTTTTATTCCGCAAGCGAATTCGACATCGCCGGGCTGGTAGCGCGCCATCCGGGCAAGCGCTTCATGGAGCTTGGCCGCTCCTGCGTGCTGCCGGAATATCGCACCAAGCGCACGGTTGAGCTTTTGTGGCAGGGCAACTGGGCCTATGCCGTGAAACACCGCATGGATGCCATGATCGGTTGCGCTTCGTTCCCCGGCGTGCAGCCGGAAGCCCACGCGCTTGCTCTGTCCTTCCTGCATCACAATTGCGTTGCAAAGGGCGAGTGGGCGGCTTCCGCTCTTCCCGAGCTTTATCACGAGATGGACCTGGTACCGGCTGAGGCGCTGAACGCCCGCAAGGCGCTGAACGCCATGCCGCCGCTGATCAAGGGCTATATGCGTCTCGGCGCTATGTTCGGCTCCGGCGCCGTGGTGGACCACGCCTTCAACACGACAGATGTTCTCGTGGTCCTGCCGGTTTCCTCTATCGCCGGCCGCTACATCAGCTATTACGGCGGCGAGACCGAGCGCATCAACGGCTAACCGGTTTTAACTCGGATCAAGCGGGATGTTCCTGTGGGCAGCGGTGCCGTGTGTGTTGTCTTGGTGCGGCCATTGCCGCTAGTGTCGGCGCTCCCTTTCCGCAACACGATATGACATCGGCAAGCCATTGACGGACGTTTTGACCACCGCTTCCCTGATCTCGGAAGAGAGCCGCGCTACGGCCACTCCCATGATGGAGCAATATATCGAGATCAAGGCGAACAACCCCGGTTCGCTGCTGTTTTACCGCATGGGCGATTTTTACGAATTGTTCTTTGACGATGCGGTGGAAGCCTCGCGGTCGCTCGGCATCACGCTGACGAAACGCGGCCAGCATATGGGGCAGGATATTCCCATGTGCGGCGTTCCCGTTCACGCCGCCGATGATTATCTCCAGAAGCTCATCCTGCGCGGTTATCGCGTCGCCGTCTGCGAGCAGGTGGAGGACCCGGCCGAGGCGAAGAAGCGCGGATCGAAATCCGTGGTGAAGCGCGATGTGGTGCGGCTTGTCACGCCTGGCACGCTCACCGAAGAAAAGCTGCTGTCGCCGACGGAATCCAACTATCTTATGGCGCTCGCTCGTATTCGCGGCAGTGCGGAGGCACAGTTTGCGCTTGCCTGGATTGATATTTCCACCGGCGTCTTCCGCTTGGCGGAAACCACGCTGACGCGGCTCCTCGCTGATATCTGGCGCATCGATCCGCGTGAGCTGATCGTTACCGACAGTCTGTTCCATGACGAAGAGCTGCGACCGGTTTTCGATATGCTTGGCCGTGTCGCCGTGCCGCAGCCGGCCATTCTGTTCGACAGCGCTACGGCGGAAGGGCGGATCGCGCGTTACTTCAACGTCTCGACCCTCGATGGTTTCGGCACATTTTCGCGCGTGGAAATGGCCGCTGCCGCTGCCGCGGTTGCCTATGTTGAAAAGACCCAGATTGCCGAGCGCCCGCCGCTTGGTGCGCCGGAACGCGAAAGCGCTGCCTCCACGCTGTTCATCGATCCCGCGACCCGCGCCAATCTGGAGTTGGTGAAGACGCTCTCAGGCGAAAGGGACGGATCGCTCCTGCATGCCCTCAACCGCACGGTCACGGGCGGCGGTGCGCGGCTTCTGGCCGAGCGGCTGATGTCTCCCTTGACCGATCCGGAAAGGGTTAACGCCCGTCTCGATGCGGTCGCCTATCTTATTGATGACGTATCCCTTTGCGATGGCCTGCGCGACGCCTTGAAACAGGTTGCCGATATGCCGCGCGCGCTCTCCCGTCTTGCGCTGGAGCGCGGTGGCCCGCGCGATCTCGGGGCGATCAGGCAGGGCCTGGCGTCGGCCGAGAGAATTGCCGCCATTCTCGATCAGGGATTATTGCCGGAGGAGCTTGCTGCTGCACTTGCGGATCTGAAGGCTTTGCCGGGCGGGTTGGAAGCCATGCTCGGATCGATGCTGGCCGACGATCTGCCGCTTTTGAAGCGTGATGGCGGTTTTCTGCGTGAGGGCGCCAATCCAGAACTCGACGACGTGCGCGCATTGCGTGACCAGTCGCGCCGGGTGATCGCCGGGCTGCAGCTGCAATATGCCGAGGAAACCGGCATCAAGTCGCTCAAGATCAAGCATAACAACGTGCTTGGTTATTTCATCGAGGTAACGGCGGGCAACGCCGATGTCATGATGGCGACGGATGAAGCGAAGGCGCGCTTCATTCACCGCCAGACCATGGCCGGCGCCATGCGCTTCACCACCACCGAGCTTGCCGATCTCGAAAGCCGCATCGCCAATGCCGCGGCTGAGGCTCTGACCATGGAGCTGGAAGCCTTCGAGCGCATGGTCGAGGCCGTGGTGCAGCAGGCGGAGGCGATCAAGGCGGGTGCGCTGGCGCTTGCGGTGATCGATGTCGCCTCAAGCCTTGCTTATCTCGCTACCGAACAGGCCTATTGCCGACCGATCGTTGATGCCTCCATGACCTTCGCGATCACAGGCGGGCGCCACCCTGTGGTTGAACAGGCCCTGCGGCGCCAGTCGGCTGGGCCATTCATCGCCAATAATTGCGATCTGTCGGCTGCTGCGGGCGGCAAAAATGGTGCGATCTGGCTGCTGACCGGCCCTAATATGGGCGGTAAGTCGACTTTCCTGCGTCAGAATGCGCTCATCGCCATCCTCGCGCAGATCGGCTCCTTCGTTCCGGCAGAAGCCGCCCATATCGGCATCGTAGACCGGCTGTTTTCCCGCGTCGGCGCGTCCGACGATCTGGCGCGTGGCCGCTCGACCTTCATGGTGGAAATGGTGGAAACGGCCGCCATCCTCAATCAGGCGACGGATCGCTCGCTGGTCATTCTGGATGAGATCGGCCGTGGCACGGCAACCTTCGACGGCCTTTCGATCGCCTGGGCGGCGGTCGAGCATCTGCACGAGGTCAATCGTTGCCGTGGCCTCTTCGCCACGCATTTCCACGAACTGACGGTGCTGTCGGAAAAACTTGGTCGCCTTTCCAATGCCACGATGCGGGTGAAGGAATGGGAGGGTGATGTCATCTTCCTGCACGAGGTCGGACCGGGTGCTGCGGATCGTTCCTACGGTATTCAGGTGGCAAGGCTCGCCGGACTTCCGGCATCGGTGGTGGAGCGCGCCCGTGAGGTGCTGACGAAGCTCGAAGATGCCGATCGAAAGAACCCGGCCAGTCAGCTGATCGACGATCTTCCGCTGTTCCAGATCGCGGTTCGCCGTGAGGAAACCCGCAAGGCTGGACCATCTAAGGTGGAAGAAGCTTTGAAGGGGCTCAACCCGGACGAAATGACGCCGCGTGAGGCATTGGACGCGCTCTATGCGTTAAAGAAAGAACTTGGCAAGGCTTAAGAGGATAGACTGCCTGTCCATCGCCTTTGAAACTCGCTATAGGACAATCCCATCGCAAGCGGTGGCTTTCCCACAGGACATGGATAACGGCATAAATGGCCATCAAGGACCTGGATTTTTCCGAAATTCTCGATGTTTCGGCGCTGAAGCGCGAATGCGACATCATCTTCAAGAACGACGGCAAGCGCATCGCCGATGTCAGGTCAGACCTGCTGCCGATCTTTCGCAAGGCCAGCACGGAAGGCCGGGAAAAGGCTCGCGAACTGCTGAAATCCGACGGCAGCGGCATCGATTGCGCCCGACGTATCTCCTGGCTCCAGGACCGGCTGATCGAAATCCTCTATGATCTCGCCTGCCAATATGTCTATCCGAAAGACGCGCCGCAGATCGCCGTTGCAGCGGTGGGGGGTTACGGTCGCGGCACGCTGGCGCCGGGATCGGATATCGACCTTCTGTTCCTGCTGCCGGCCAAGAACACGCCGGATATGCACAAGGCCGTGGAGTTCGTGCTTTATCTGCTCTGGGATCTCGGCTTCAAGGTCGGCCACGCCACGCGCACGGTGGATGAGTGCGTCCGCCTGTCGAAATCCGATATGACCATCCGCACCGCCATTCTGGAAGTGCGGGCAATCTGCGGCAAAAAATCCCTGACCGACGATCTCGAAAAACGTTTCGAGTCGGAAGTTGTCACCGGCACCGGGCCGGAATTCATCGCCGCCAAGCTGGCAGAGCGTGACCAGCGTCACCGCAAGGCGGGCGATACGCGCTATCTGGTGGAGCCGAACGTCAAGGAAGGCAAGGGCGGCCTGCGCGACCTGCACACGCTGTTCTGGATCGCCAAATATTATTACCATGTCCGCGATACAGCCGATCTCGTCAAGCTTGGCGTCCTGTCTAAGCGCGAACTCAGGCTGTTCGAAAAGGCCGATGATTTTCTCTGGGCCGTCCGTTGCCAGATGCATTTCATCACCAACAAGGCGGAAGAGCGCCTTTCCTTCGACATTCAGCGCGAGATCGCCGATGCGCTGGGCTATCAGCCACGCCCCGGGCTTTCCGCCGTCGAACGTTTCATGAAGCATTACTTCCTGGTGGCGAAGGACGTGGGTGACCTGACCCGCATCGTCTGCGCCGCACTGGAGGACAGGCAGGCAAAGGACGTGCCGGGCCTGTCGGGTGTTCTCAGCCGCTTTGCCCACCGCGTCCGCAAAATTCCCGGTTCTGTTGAATTCGTTGAGGATCGCGGCCGCATCGCGCTGGCCAAGCCGGACGTGTTCAAAAACGATCCGGTCAATTTGATCCGGCTCTTTCATATCGCCGATATCAACAATCTCGAACTTCACCCGGATGCGCTGCGTGTCGTTACCCGGTCGCTGTCGCTGATCAATGACGGGCTTCGCGAGAACGAGGAGGCGAACCGGCTGTTTCTGGCGATCCTCACCTCGAGGCGTGATCCGGCGCTCACCTTGCGGCGCATGAACGAGGCTGGCGTCCTCGGCAAGTTCATTCCCGAATTCGGCAAGATCGTCGCGATGATGCAGTTCAACATGTATCATCACTATACGGTGGACGAGCATCTGATCCGCTCGGTCGGCGTACTGTCGGAGGTGGACAAGGGGACGGCTGTGGATGCCCATCCGCTTGCCAACCAGCTGATGCCGGGTGTCGAGGAGCGTGAGGCACTTTATGTGGCCGTTCTGCTGCACGATGTCGCCAAGGGCCGGCAGGAGGACCACTCGATTGCCGGCGCGCGGGTGGCCCGCAAGCTTTGCCAGCGTTTCCGGCTGACCGGCAAGCAGACCGAAATGGTGGTCTGGCTGATCGAGCAGCATCTTCTGATGTCCATGGTCGCCCAGACGCGCGACCTGCACGACCGCAAGACCATCACCGATTTCGCCGACAAGGTACAATCCATGGAGCGGCTGAAGATGCTGCTTATCCTGACGGTCTGCGATATCCGCGCGGTCGGTCCGGGTGTCTGGAACGGCTGGAAGGGTCAGTTGCTCCGCTCGCTTTATTACGAGACCGAGCTGCTTCTCTCCGGTGGCTTTTCGGAAGTCTCCCGCAAGGAAAGGGCGCATATTGCCCGTCAGGCGCTTTACGACGCGCTGGAAGACTGGGGCCAGAAGGCACGGCGCAAATACACCAAGCTGCACTATGAGCCCTATCTGCTGACGGTGGCGCTGGAAGATCAGGTGCGTCACACCCGCTTCATCCGCGAGGCCGACAAGCAGGAAAAAGCGCTGTCGACCATGGTGCGCACACATTCCTTCCACGCCATCACCGAAATCACCGTGCTGGCGCCCGACCATCCGCGCCTGCTGTCGATCATTACCGGCGCCTGTGCTGCGGCCGGCGCCAACATTGCCGACGCGCAAATCTTCACCACATCCGATGGGCGGGCGCTCGATACGATCCTGATCAACCGCGAATTTCCGATCGACGAAGACGAGACGCGGCGCGGCAACAATGTCGGCAAGCTGATCGAAGAGGTTCTGTCCGGTCGTCAGCGCCTGCCGGAAATGATTGCCACCCGCACCAAGAGCCGGAGGAAGAAAAGCGCCTTCACCATTCCGCCCTCCGTTATCATTTCCAACGGGCTTTCGAACAAGTTCACCGTTATCGAGGTCGAGTGCCTGGACCGGCCGGGGCTTCTGGCGGATATGACGGCTGTCATCGCCGATCTGTCGCTGGATATTCATTCCGCACGCATCACCACCTTCGGCGAGAAGGTCATCGACACATTCTACGTGACTGATCTCTTCGGCCAGAAGGTCACCAATGACAACCGGCAGGCCAGCATTGCCACGCGCCTGAAGGCCGTGATGAGCGAGCAGGAAGACGAATTGCGCGATCGCATGCCAAACGGCATCATCGCCCATCCCGATGTGGCGGCGCTGCCGGCCACGCGCACGGCAAAGGCTTGAAATTCCCATGAGCTTGATCGGAAAGTTCGCCACGGTCGGCACGGCCACGCTCGGAAGCCGTATCTTCGGGTTCCTCCGCGAGACGCTGATGGCCGCAGCCGTCGGTACCGGCCCGGTCGCCGATGCCTTCAATGCTGCCTTCCGGTTCCCGAACACCTTCCGGCGCCTTTTTGCCGAAGGCGCGTTCAACTCGGCCTTCGTGCCGCTTTTTGCCAAGGAAATCGAGGCGAACGGCATGGAGGGCGCAAGGCGCTTTTCCGAAGAAGTTTTCGGCGTTCTGTTCACCGTGCTTCTGGCTTTGACGATCCTGATGGAACTGTCGATGCCGTTCATCGTGCGCACCGTTATTGCGCCGGGCTTTCTGGAAGACCCGGTGAAATTCGACAACACCGTCCGTCTCGCAACCATCATGTTCCCCTATCTCGCCTGCATGTCGCTGGCGGCGATGATGGGCGGCATGCTGAATTCGCTGCACCGCTATTTCGCTGCCGCGATTGCGCCGGTCTTCCTGAACATCATTCTGATTGGTGTTCTGATGCTGGCCTGGTGGAAGCATTACGACCCGCTTCAGGTGGGTTATGCCCTGTCCTGGGGTGTCATGGCGGCGGGTGTGGTGCAGCTTGGCATCGTCTGGATCGCCGTGCGCAATGCCGGCATGCGGATCGGTTTCCGCAGACCCCGGCTGACGAAGAATGTCCAGCGCCTGCTGGTCCTTGCTTTGCCGGCCGCGATCACCGGCGGCATCACCCAGATCAATCTCCTGATCAACACCAATATCGCGTCTGCCGGTGAGGGTGTGATCTCCTCGCTCGCCTATGCCGACCGGATTTACCAGCTGCCGCTCGGTGTCGTCGGCATCGCCGTTGCCACCGTGCTTTTGCCGGAGCTGGCGCGGGCTTTGCGTGGCGGACATATGGTCGAGGCGGGAAGCCTGCAAAACCGCTCGGTCGAATTCGTGCTGTTTTTGACATTGCCCGCCGCCGCTGCCCTTCTCGTCATGGCGGAACCCATCGTGCGCTTTCTGTACGAGCGCGGCAATTTCGCGCCTTCGGCCACCGTCACCGTCGCGCAGATCCTCGGTATTTATGGCCTCGGCCTGCCGGCTTTCGTGCTGATAAAGGCGTTCATTCCCGGCTTCTTTGCCCGCGAGGACACCCGCACCCCGATGATCTTCGCGGCGATTTCCGTGGTTGTGAACGTCTCTCTGGCGCTGACGTTGTTTCCGCGTCTCGGAGGTCCGGGCATCGCCATTGCCGAGATCACTGCCGGCTGGGTCAATGCCGCCCTGCTGTTCGGCATGCTGTTGTGGCGGGGTCACTGGCATGTGGACATTCCGCTCCTCACCCGCATTCCGCGCTTGCTGCTGGCCGCCGCCCTTATGGCGGGCTTCGTTCACTATGCGCTGACCTATCTCAGCTTCGAGCTGTCCTCCGCCTCCTCCATTTTCGTCCGGGCCGGAACCATCATGGGCCTCGTGCTCTCCGCCATGCTCGTTTATTTCGTGCTGGCTTTCGTTTCGGGTGGTGCCGATCTCGGCATGGTCAAGAGAGCCATCAAAAAGCGCCGCAACAAGAATGCCCAGACGGAGACAAGCTGATGTCCTTTGCAGAAAACCGTCGCATCGCCCTCATCACACTCTTGGTGGACGATTATGACCGGGCAAAGACGTTTTATTGCGAGGTCCTGGGGTTTGACTGCCTTTCCGACCAACCTCTTGATGACGGCAAACGCTGGCTGGTGGTGAAGCCTCAAGGGACCGATGGCTGTGCCCTGTTGCTTGCCGAGGCGGATGGCGAAGCGCAGCGTCTTGCCATCGGCAACCAGACCGGCGGCCGTGTCGGGTTTTTCCTGCATACCGACGATTTCGGTCGTGACTACGAGACGATGCTTGCGCGCGGCGTGCGCTTTCTGGAGGAGCCGCGCCATGAGGTTTATGGCTCTGTCGCGGTCTTTGCGGACCCTTATGGAAATCACTGGGATCTTCTTCAGCCACGCGGCTGACGCGCCCTGAAACCGCTTGATTGCGAGGGGCTGTAGGTGCATAAGCGCGCGTGCAATTCCAACCACGGGGCGGGGCCCTCCACAAGCCTTTTCGAGGACGACAATGAACGCATTCAAGCCGCTGGTTTTCTCGGGCGTCCAGCCGACCGGCAATCTGCATCTCGGCAATTATCTCGGGGCCATCCGCAAATTCGTGGCGTTGCAGGAAGATAACGACTGCATCTATTGCGTCGTCGACATGCACGCCATCACCGCCCAGCTCGTTCATTCCGACCTGAAGGCGCAGACCCGCTCGATCGCTGCCGCCTTCATTGCCGCAGGCATTGATCCGGTGAAGCATATCGTCTTCAACCAGTCGGCTGTGCCGCAGCACGCCGAACTCGCCTGGATCTTCAATTGCGTGGCGCGCATCGGCTGGATGGAGCGCATGACGCAGTTCAAGGACAAGTCCGGCAAGAATGCCGAGCAGGTGTCGCTTGGGCTGCTTGCCTATCCGAGCCTGATGGCTGCGGACATTCTCGTCTACCGCGCGACCCACGTTCCTGTCGGCGACGACCAGAAGCAGCATCTGGAACTGGCCCGCGACATCGCCCAGAAATTCAACATCGATTTCGGCGACCATATCCGCAACGCCGGTCTCGGGCTCGACATCACCGTGGGCAATGAGCCGGTGCATGCCTATTTCCCGATGGTGGAGCCGCTGATCGGCGGTCCGGCACCGCGGGTGATGTCGTTGAAGGACGGCACCAAGAAGATGTCGAAGTCCGATCCGTCGGATCTGTCGCGCATCAACCTCATGGACGATGTCGACGCAATTTCGAGAAAGATCAAGAAGGCGAAGACGGACCCGGATGCACTGCCGAGCGAAGTGGAAGGCCTGAAGGGCCGCCCGGAGGCCGAAAACCTCGTTGGTATCTATGCGGCACTGTCTGACAAGACGAAAGCGGAGGTTCTTTTAGAGTTCGGCGGACAGCAGTTCTCGGCCTTCAAGCCGGCTCTCGTCGAGCTTGCCGTCAATGTGCTGGCTCCGGTCAACAACGAGATGCGCCGCCTTCTCGACGATCCCACCCACATCGATGCCATCCTCAAACAGGGTGGTGAGCGCGCGCGCGCGATCGCCGAAAACACGATGAACGAGGTGCGCGACATCATCGGGTTCCTGCGCTGACCACGTATCGCCTTGCGGATCACGGCGGGCGGTTTGCGCCTGCCGTGATTTGATATAATCTCCGCCCGAACCGTCGGGCGGTTTTTCGGATCGCGGCGGACACAGGGAGTGCGGAATGGTTTCAAAACGGCTGTCGCGTCTGGAAGGGCATCGTCGCAAATTTCTCGCTGTTATCGATGACACACCGGAATGCGAAAGGGCCGTGCATTATGCCGGTCGTCGCGCCAAGAACTCCAATGGCGGACTGGTTCTGCTTTACATGATACCGGAAGGCGATTTCCAGCAGTGGCTGGGCGTCGAGCAGATCATGCGGGCCGAGGCGCGCGAGGAGGCGGAAGCAACGCTTGCCAAGATCGCCCAGAAGGTCCGTGAGACCATCGGCATCGAGCCAGAAGCGGTCATCCGTGAAGGCGGCGCAACCGAACAGATCCACGGGCTCATCGAGGAAGATCGCGATATTGCCATTCTGGTTTTGGCGGCAGGATCGACGAAGGAAGGGCCAGGACCGCTCGTCTCCTCCATCTCAGGACGCGGTGCGGCCTTCCCCATCCCCGTCACCGTGCTGCCGGATACGCTGACGGATGAGGAAATCGACGCCCTTTGCTGACCTTTGTTCGACCCCGAAAGGCAGGAACGGATTCGGGCAAGAATTTGGGGCTGACGATTTCTTGAATGTAATTATCATGTCAGGGCTTGAAGTAAGGCTTCGCCAGGCGTATTTTTTGGAAGAATTCTAAATTGCGGGGCGTGAACGGCGACCTCGAAGGAGACAGATAATGTTCATTCAGACGGAAGCCACGCCGAACCCCGCAACCCTCAAGTTCCTGCCGGGCAAGGTGGTGCTGGAAAGCGGCACGGCTGAGTTTCTCAACCCCGCGCAGGCGCAGGCCTCGCCGCTAGCAGAGCGCCTCTTCACCATTCCGGGTGTCACCGGCGTTTATTTCGGCTTCGATTTCATCACCGTCACCAAGGATGACGCCGAATGGCAGCATCTGAAGCCCGCCATTCTCGGTTCGATCATGGAGCATTTCATGTCTGGCCGCCCCATCATGGGCACTGCCATTGCGGCTGAAGTGTCGGATGAGGAAGGCGAGTTCTTTGAAGCGGGTGACGAAACCATCGTCGCCACCATCAAGGAACTGCTGGATACCCGCGTCCGCCCCGCCGTGGCGCAGGATGGTGGCGATATCACCTTCCGTGGTTTCCGCGACGGCACCGTGTTCCTGAACATGAAGGGCGCCTGCTCTGGTTGCCCGTCCTCCACCGCCACGCTGAAGCACGGCGTCCAGAACCTGCTTCGCCATTTCGTGCCGGAAGTGCGCGAAGTCGAAGCTGTATGACGTTGTAAGCCAGGCCGCGCCATGATTGTTCTCGCACTCGATACCTCAGGTGTGGACTGTTCTGCCTGCGTCTATGACAGCGCCTCCGACACGGTGCTTGGCGAGGTGTGCGAAACCATCGGAAAAGGTCATGCCGAGCGGCTGATGGCTGTGATTGATGGTGCCCTGCAGCAGGCACACCTGCCGCTTCAGAAAGTCGGGCGCATCGCGGTAACGATCGGACCGGGTTCCTTTACCGGCATTCGCGTCGGCGTTGCCGCCGCGCGTGGTTTTGCCCTGTCGCTCGGCATAGAGGCAGTCGGCGTAACCACGCTTGAGACGATCGCCTTGCATCATCTGCTGGAAAATCCCGGCCGGCCAGTGGCTGTCGGGCTCGACGCCAAACGGGGCGAGGCCTACCTCCAGACGTTTGCAGAGGATGGATCGCCGCTCCTCGAGGCCGCGCTTTTGTCTCTGGAGGATGCCAAAACGGCTCTCTCCGGTTTCGATGGCGCCATTATCGGTTCCGCCGCACCCCTTTTTCAGGGTTTCGACGCGGGGTCAGGGCCCGATCATTTTCCGATTTCCACTGTCGCGCGGGCGGGTGGACGCAAGCCGAAAGGCATGCCGAAACCCGCACCGCTTTACCTTCGCGGCCCGGATGCCCGGCCGCAGACGGGTTTTGCGCTGGCACGCCAGAGCGTTGCCTGATAGGTGGCACCCGTAAATGCGTGCGGATGATTCCTTGTTATGTTTGACGAATATCTAAGCTGGAAGCCCTATTTCGAGATCGTGCCGATGCAGCATGAGGATTGCGCCGGAGTGGCGGAATTGCATGCGCTGCGCTTTCCGCGCCCCTGGAATGACGGGGAGTTTTCCGGGCTGTTGACGCAAGGCTCGGTTTTCGGTGCCGTCGCGCGGCAGACGAACGCATTTTTCAGCAAACCGCTCGGTGGTTTCGTGCTTGCGCGCGAAGTGGCCGGCGAGGCGGAAATCCTGACCGTTGCGGTGGCCGACAAGTTCGCGCGCACCGGCCTCGGCTGGCGCCTGATGCAATCGGCCGTCCGTGAGGCGATGATGCGCGGTGCCGAAACGATGTTCCTGGAAGTGGACAGCAACAATGCCTCCGCCCTGGGACTTTATAAAAAGCTCGGCTTCAAAACGGTCGCTGAGCGCAAGGCCTATTACACCGCCAAGGATGGCGCGAAGTCGACGGCGCTTGTCATGCGCCGCGATCTTCGCTAGTTCCCTGCGACAGGCATTTTTCGGCGACAGCCCCGAAATTCAACCGGAATACTCAAAAGGCCAGAAGACGTGATAGACCTTTCGAAAACGCTGGAGGAACTTTGTGCCGAACGCGGCATGCGGATGACGGACCAGCGCCGTGTCATCGCCCGCGTGCTGCAGGAATCGGCAGACCATCCGGATGTCGAGGAGCTTTACCGCCGTTCCTCCGCCGTGGATCCGCGCATCTCGATTTCCACCGTTTACAGAACGGTGAAGCTGTTCGAGGACGCCGGCATCATCGAGCGTCATGATTTTCGCGATGGCCGCTCGCGTTACGAGACCGTGCCTGAGGAACATCACGATCATCTGATCGATCTGAAGAACAGTGTGGTCATCGAGTTTCATTCACCCGAGATCGAGGCGCTTCAGGAAAAGATCGCCAGGGAGCATGGCTTCAAGCTCGTCGATCACCGGCTCGAACTCTACGGCGTACCGTTGAAGCCCGGCGAACATTGAGACGCTGGTGAGCAAGCGCACGGTTCAATCATGATGTGGCTCCGGACAGCCTATATTGCGGTCGTTCTCCTGATCGTCACGCTTATATTGCTGCCGCTGCAACTGTTGGGCCTTGCCTTCGACTGGCAGCTTCGCCGTCGCATTCCCCGCATCTGGCACCGCATAGCCTGCCATGTCCTCGGCATCCGCGTGCATGTCCATGGGGATGTGGAGCGGGCAAAACCGTTGATGCTGGCGGTCAACCACGCCTCGTGGAAGGACATTCTCGTTCTCGGCAGTATTGCCGACGTGGTGTTCATCGCCAAGACGGAAGTGCGTGACTGGCCCGTCTTTGGCTGGCTCGCCCGTCTGCAGAAAAGCATCTTCGTCCAGCGCGAGCAGAAGCGCAGCACCGGTGCGCAGGTCGGCGAGATCGCCGCCCGCATGGCCGATGGCGAGATCGTCGTGTTGTTCCCGGAAGGCACCACCTCTGACGGCAACCGCATGCTTGCCGTCAAATCCTCGCTGTTTGGCGCAGCCTCCACGGCTGCCGAGCAGGTTCCGGGCAAGCTCGTCTATGTGCAGCCGGTCGCAATCGCCTATACGCGGGTGCAGGGCATGGCCATGGGACGTTACCACCGGGTCATTGCGGCCTGGCCGGGCAGCATAACTCTGGTGCCGCATCTGCTCGGTATCATCAGGGCAGGTGCTATCGACGTCGACGTTACATTCGGTGACAGCGTTCCGTTTCACAGCACGGATAACCGCAAGCGTCTGGCGACCGATATCGCCGCTTCTATCCGTTCCATGTTGGCTTTCAGCCTGCGTGGTGGCTGGCGGAAATAGAGCATTCCAGCTTTTCCGGTATTTTTCTGTTTAATCCGGGCGTGAAAAACACTAGATAACCGCCATGACCCAGGAAACGCTTGGCCTCGATGCCCCCGAAATGATTGCCCGCGAGGGCTCTAACAGCAGGAAGGTCTTCATCAAGACCTATGGCTGTCAGATGAACGTCTACGATTCCGTCCGCATGAGCGATGCGCTGGCGAAGGACGGTTACGTTCAGACGGAGGATATGGGCGAGGCGGATCTGGTGCTTCTGAACACCTGTCACATCCGCGAAAAGGCCGCTGAAAAGGTCTATTCGGCGCTCGGCCGCCTGCGCGACATGAAAAAATCGCGCGAAGAACAGGGCCGCGAATTCGTGATCGGCGTTGCCGGATGTGTGGCGCAGGCGGAAGGCGAGGAAATCCTTCGCCGTGCGCCAGCCGTCGATGTCGTCATCGGCCCACAGACCTATCATCGCCTGCCGGACGCCCTGAAGCGGGTGCGCGGCGGCGAGCGCGTCATCGAGACCGAATATGCCGTTGAGGACAAGTTCGAACATCTGCCGGTGGCCGAAAAGGCAACACTGCGTACGCGCGGCGTCACGGCATTTTTGACGGTGCAGGAAGGCTGCGACAAGTTCTGCACCTTCTGTGTTGTGCCCTATACGCGTGGTTCGGAAGTTTCGCGTCCCGTGCGCCAGATCGTGGATGAGGCGATGAAACTGGTGGATGCCGGTGTGCGCGAAATCACGCTGCTCGGCCAGAACGTCAATGCCTGGCAGGGCGAAGGCTCGAAAGGCGAAAAATGGGGACTTGCCGAGCTTCTTTACCGGCTGGCGGAAATTCCCGGTCTCGCACGCCTTCGTTATACCACCAGCCATCCGCGCGACATGGATGACCGCTTGATTGGCGCACATCGCGACCTGCGCATTCTGATGCCCTATCTGCATTTGCCTGTTCAGTCCGGGTCGGATCGCATTCTGAAGGCGATGAATCGTCGCCACACAGGTGAGGAATATATCCAGCTCATTGAAAAAATCCGGGCCGCCCGCCCTGATATCGCCATGTCCGGGGATTTTATTGTTGGCTTCCCCGGCGAGACGGATCGTGATTTCGAAGACACGATGGCGATCATCGAACAGGTGAAATATGCGCAGGCATTTTCATTCAAATATTCCACACGCCCCGGAACGCCGGGCGCTGATCTGACGGATCAGGTTGCGGAAGAGGTGAAGGCCGAGCGGCTGGAACGATTGCAGGCGCTGCTCTTGCGGCAGCAGAAGGAATTTGCGGAATCGCTGGTCGGAAAGACGATGGATGTGTTGCTGGAAAAGCCCGGCCGCATGCCTGAACAGTTGATAGGTCGCTCTCCCTGGCTGCAATCTGTGAATCTTGATGCAAAGACTTTGAAAATCGGTGACATTGTTAATGTACGAATCACCGCAACGGGTCCAAACAGCTTGTTTGCCGAGGTGGCAGAGAGTTAGAGTGAGGAGCCGACACTGATTGGGACAGGAGCCTGACCGCTTGAACGCACATGAATTGGTATCACCTTCATCGCGCCAGCCACGCCAAGCCGCGACCGACGCCAATCACTTCGTCCTCACGTTCGAGAATAACAGGATAGCGGGAGAGCTATTCGGTCAGTTCGATCAGAACCTCAAATTGCTGGAACAACGCCTCAACATCGATGCGCGCCCGCGCGGCAATTCCGTTGCCATCACCGGCGATGTCGTTGCCACCAATCAGGCTCGCCGGGCGCTGGATTTCCTTTACGAGCGTCTGCTCAAGGGCGGAACCGCCGAGGTTTCCGACGTGGAAGGCGCGATCCGCATGGCCATGGCGGCAGATGACCAGCTGACCTTGCCGACGATGGAGCGCAAGGCGAAGATCTCCATGGCGCAGATTTCCACGCGCAAGAAGACCGTCGCTGCCCGAACGCCCACCCAGGATGTCTACATGCGGGCGCTGGAGCAGTCCGAACTGGTTTTCGGCGTCGGCCCCGCCGGCACGGGCAAGACCTATCTTGCCGTGGCGCATGCAGCGCAACTTCTGGAGCGTGGTGCGGTCGACCGCATCATCCTCTCGCGTCCCGCAGTAGAAGCGGGCGAACGCCTTGGCTTCCTGCCGGGCGACATGAAGGAGAAGGTCGATCCTTATCTGCGCCCGCTTTACGACGCGCTTTACGACATGATGCCGGGTGACAAGGTGGAGCGCGCCATTCAGGCGGGCGTCATCGAAATTGCGCCGCTGGCCTTCATGCGCGGACGCACGCTCGCCAACGCCGCCGTCATTCTGGACGAAGCCCAGAACACCACGACCATGCAGATGAAAATGTTCCTTACCCGTCTTGGTGAGAAAGGCCGCATGATCGTGACCGGCGACCCAAGCCAGGTGGACCTTCCGCGCGGCGTGAAGTCGGGCCTTGTCGAGGCCCTGCAAATCCTCACCGATGTGGAAGGTGTATCCGTCGTGCGCTTCAAGGATGTGGACGTCGTGCGCCATCCGATGGTGGCGCGCATCGTGCGGGCGTACGAATCCCACACGGCGGTGCCGGATGAAAGCCTCGTGAAGGGCAACTGACGCAAGACAATGACAGCTCTGGATATTCAAATCAGCGTCGAGGCCGAAGGCTGGTCCTCGGAAGAGGACCTTCTTGCCTTCGCCACCAAGGCGCTGGATGCAGCGGTTGATTTTTTGAAGCGGGAAGAGAACCAACCCTTCCCGAAAATGCCGGTGGAACTGTCGCTGGTCTTTACCGACGATGAAAATATCCGGGAAATCAATGCCGAATGGCGCGACAAGGACAAGGCAACCAATGTCTTGTCTTTCCCCGCTTTTCCGCTGGAACCGGGCGGCATGCCTGGCCCGATGCTGGGCGATATCGTCATCGCGCGCGAGACGGTTGAACGCGAGGCTCTTGAACTTGAGAAGAGTTTCGAGGATCATCTGACCCATCTTCTTGTTCATGGGTTCCTGCACCTGTTCGGTTATGACCACATGGATGAGGAGGAGGCGGAAGAAATGGAGTCGCTTGAGACTCGCATTTTGGCGGTGCTTGGCCTATCTGATCCTTATGCGGGACAGGAACCGCTTTGAATATTGTCTGGAGCCATGAACGAACATTCTGCACGACCTGCCAATGAGGGCAGAGAAAACGGCGAGCAGTCCTCCTCGGAGGAGGGCAGTAGTCATTTACGGAACGACTCCAATGCAAAGCCGAGATCGACGATCTGGTCGCGCATTGGACGGTTGCTGAAACCGTCACAGGGTGAGCGCCTGCGCGAGGATTTGACCGACGCGCTGATGGACGACACCGAAATCGGTGCCGCCTTTTCGCCCGAAGAGCGGGCGATGCTGAACAATATCCTGCGTTTCCGGGAGGTTCGGGTCGAAGATATCATGATCCCACGCGTGGATATCGACGGTCTCGACCAGAATATGACCATCGGCGAAGCTCTGATCCTCTTTGAGGAAACCGGGCGCTCCCGCATGCCGGTCTACGATGAGACGCTGGATAATCCGAAGGGCATGATCCACATTCGCGATCTGCTGGCCTATGTCGCCAAGCAGGCGCGCAACAAGCGCCGGGTGGGATCGCGTGGCGTTGCCTATGGCGAGGCGAAAGCTCCGCGCTCGCCGCGACCGAATTTTGACCTGGCACGGGTGGATCTGGAACAGACGGTCGCCGATGCCGGGCTGGTGCGTAAAATTCTTTTTGCACCCCCCTCCATGCTGGCCTCCGATCTTTTGAAGACCATGCAGGCACAGAGAACACAGCTTGCCCTCGTGATCGACGAATATGGTGGCACGGACGGTCTCGTCAGCCATGAGGACATCGTCGAGATGGTCGTGGGTGACATTGATGACGAGCACGACAAGGACGAGACGATGTTTTCGCGTCTGTCCGCCGACGTGCTGGTGGCGGATGCCCGCGCCGAACTTACTGAACTTGCCGAGGCAATCGGACCGGAATTCGATGTCCGCGAGCATCTTGAAGAAATCGATACGCTCGGCGGCCTGATATTCTTCGCACTCGGCCGCATTCCGGCCAAGGGTGAAGTGGTCAGGGCCGTACCTGGTTTCGAGTTCCAGATCCTCGATGCGGATACAAGGCGTATCAAGGGTGTCCGTATCGTCCGCGATCATGGCTCGGAAGGGCAGGATGACCGCGCGCCGGGCGATGCCGATGCCGATGAGGTTATTCCGCTGCCCGCGCCGGATGTTCGCCTCATCACCCACCAGCAAAACGCTGACTGAGGTGGGCGACGGGATGCTCCCCGTCGCCGCCGCTCCTTGAACGCGTCATCAAGAGTCCAAAAGGACGGACGGTGCTCCGGCGACCATCCCTTCTGTGGACTGCGAATCTTTTTTCCTTTACGTCGAGTCTAAAGGGAAATTCCTTTGCGCGGCCATGCCGGGGTTGGGCTTTTCCGGGTGGGCATTAAACGGAGATGGCATGGAGCGTCTTGCAGGCAGGGTAATGCTGGCCGGCGGCAAAAGCCGCGCAGTGATGGCGATTGCCGCAGGCGCGGTTGGAGCGCTGGCCTTGCCTCCGGTTGGCTTTTTCGCGGCGCTTTTTTTGTCTTTCACTCTGCTTGTCTGGTTGGTCGATGGCTGCACCGGCAAGCCGGGCGGCGGCATCTTCAGCCGTATCATGCCCGCTTTCGGCATCGGTTGGTGTTTCGGCCTTGGTTATTTCGTGGCGGGCCTGTGGTGGCTGGGCAATGCGCTCCTGCTGGAAGCTGACGAGTTCGCCTGGGCGCTACCGCTCGCCATCCTCGGCCTTCCGGCTGTTCTCGCCGTGTTTTACGGTTTTGCGGTCGCAGCCGCCAATATCGTCTGGTCGGACGGTCTCGGCCGTATCGCCGCACTTGCGGCCGCATTCGGCCTTTTGGAATGGCTCCGCAGCTTCATAGCAACTGGCTTCCCCTGGAACGCCATCGGTTATGGCGTCATGCCTGTGCCGATCATGATGCAGTCGGCGCATCTGCTTGGTCTTTTTGGTGTCACCACGCTTGCCGTTTTCATCTTCGCCTCGCCTGCCTTGATCGGCACGAAAAAAGGCATGTGGCCGGGTCTCATTGTGGCGGGCCTGCTGCTGGCTGGCCATTTTGGTTATGGCTTTTACCGCCTTCAGACACCGTTGGAGACACCTGCGGACGCGCTGACCGTGAGGATAGTGCAGCCGTCGATCGACCAGTCCCGCAAGATGCTGAATGCAGACAGGGCCGAGATTTTCAGCGAGCATCTGCGCTTGACGGGACTGCCGCCCGGCGAAGGAAAAAAACGCCCAGATATCATTGTTTGGCCGGAGACCTCCGTGCCTTTCATCCTGACGCAAAATCCGGACGCTCTGGCGGAAATCGCCAAGACGCTTGAAGACGGGCAGGTCCTGTTTACCGGTGCGGTCAGAATGGAAGATGCCGGTGCCGGCCGGCCTCCGCGTTACTACAATTCGGTCTATGCGATTGACAGTCAGGGCGAGATCATCGGCGCGACCGACAAGGTCCATCTTACACCCTTTGGAGAATATGTCCCTTTCGAAGATATTCTACGGGGATTCGGCATCAATAATGTCATCAGCCTGCCGGGCGGCTTTTCAGCCGCGTCTTCGCGCACGCCTTTGACGCTTCCTTCCGGTAAAACCCTCTATCCCCTGATCTGCTACGAGATCATTTTTCCCGAAGAGATGACCCCTGGTCTGGCGGGCGCCGCAGCGATCCTGAACGTCACGAATGATGGCTGGTTCGGCGATACACCCGGCCCTTATCAGCATTTTCTACAGGCAAGAGTACGGGCCGTTGAAACGGGAGTGCCGGTGATTCGCGGCGCTAATACCGGGATTTCCGCCGTTATAGATCCCTATGGTCGTATTATTGCCGGGTTGGATTACGGCCGGGTCGGAATTGTTGACGCCACCTTGAGTGGTGGGTCAAATGACGCTGTTACTTACGACATACATCGGACGTATTTCTGGTTGATTTTTTCTATCATGCTGACCGTTTCGGTATTTTCTGCCTGGCGTTTTGCCCGGCGCCAGAATTGACCGGGAACCCCTACAATTGCATAGTGAATACGTCAGTCGTAAAACAAGTTTAGACGCTGTCGAAATACCAGCTCATTTCTTCGAATAAGCAATGAAACGAGATATCAACCCTTTCCGAGTGTCAGGACCGCATGATGACCGAAAATAAGAAAAAGCCTAACCCCATCGACATTCATGTCGGAAGCCGAATTCGTCTTCGCAGAACCATGCTGGGCATGAGCCAGGAAAAGCTGGGTGAAAGCCTCGGAATTACCTTTCAGCAAATTCAGAAGTATGAAAAGGGCACGAACCGCGTGGGCGCCAGCCGCCTGCAGAATATCTCCGCGATCCTGAATGTGCCGGTTTCCTTCTTCTTCGAGGACGCGCCGGGTGATCAGGCCGTCGGCACGACGGGCATGGCAGAAGCATCGAGTTCCAATTACGTGGTGGATTTCCTGTCGTCTGCCGAAGGCTTGCAACTGAACCGCGCTTTCGTGAAGATCGCCGACCCGAAGGTTCGCCGCCGCCTCGTTGATCTCGTGAAGTCGCTCGCCGCCGAAGGGGATGCCGAGTAGCACTCGCAGGCGACTGCTTTATTTTCCAGCGTACGGCGCTGGACACTCAACGGTCCGCAAGGGCCGTTTTTTTGTGCCCAATTAGAAAGGAATTCTCACATAAAGATATATTTATGTGGTTGTGTCCTTGTCTTTCATGGCCGAAATGACTAACAAACTCGAAGACCGTTCTTTGAGGGGAATCCCGCATGCGTGCCAATTACCTGTTCACCAGCGAGTCCGTGGCCGAAGGTCATCCGGACAAGGTTTGTGATCGTATTTCCGATGAAATCGTGGATCTCATCTATCGTGAGGCATCCAAGACGGGTGTCGACCCCTGGACCGTGCGCATCGCATGCGAAACGCTTGCGACGACGAACCGCGTCATTATCGCCGGTGAGGTTCGGGTTCCCGATACCCTGCTGAAAAAGGACAAGGACGGCAAGGTTCTCAAGGATGCTGCCGGCCACCCGGTTATCAATCCCTCGAAGTTCAAGTCGGCTGCCCGCAAGGCGATCCGCGACATCGGCTACGAGCAGGATGGTTTCCACTGGAAGACGGCGAAGATCGACGTTCTCCTGCATCCGCAGTCGGCGGATATCGCGCAGGGCGTGGACAACGCCTCCGACAAGCAGGGCGACGAGGGTGCTGGCGACCAGGGCATCATGTTCGGTTACGCCTGCAAGGAAACGCCGGACCTGATGCCGGCTCCGATCTATTATTCCCACCGTATTCTGCAGCTGCTCGCGACCGCCCGTAAAAGCGGCGAAGGCGAAGCTGCGAAACTCGGTCCCGACGCCAAGAGCCAGGTGACGGTTCGTTACGTCGACGGCAAGGCTTCGGAAGCCGTATCCATCGTTTTGTCCACGCAGCATCTCGATGCCAGCTGGGATTCGAAGAAGGTTCGCGAAGTTGTCGAACCTTATATCCGCGAAGCGCTGGGTGACCTGAAGATCGCCGATGATTGCCAGTGGTATATTAACCCGACGGGCAAATTCGTTATCGGTGGTCCGGATGGCGATGCGGGTCTGACCGGCCGCAAAATCATCGTGGACACCTATGGCGGTGCTGCCCCCCATGGCGGCGGTGCATTCTCCGGCAAGGACACGACCAAGGTTGACCGTTCCGCGGCCTATGCTGCCCGCTATCTGGCCAAGAACGTGGTGGCTGCCGGTCTGGCCGAGCGCTGCACCATTCAGATTTCCTACGCGATCGGCATCGCCCAGCCTCTGTCGATTTATGTCGATCTGCACGGTACCGGCAAGGTCAGCGAAGATCAGGTCGAAGGCGCCATCCGCAAGGTCATGGATCTCTCGCCGTCGGGCATTCGCCGTCATCTCGATCTCAACAAGCCGATCTATGCTAAGACGTCCTCCTACGGCCATTTCGGTCGCAAGGCGGGCCGTGACGGTTCCTTCTCCTGGGAGAAGCTCGATCTGGTGAAGCCGCTCAAGGAAGCTTTGAGCGCTTGAAGCATTTCCAGTAAAATTGCGTAGCGATTTTACGTTCGGAAAATGCGGGGACTTGTTCTAAGCCTTGTCATTCGACGGGGATTGAGAGATACCGGTTGCACCATTTGTAACCCGCATAGTGCCATTCAAGTGGCCCTGTGCGGGTTTAGTCTATTTGTTCTTGAGAGTATGACATGACGGAAGAGCGGCGTTCGCGCGCAACGGAAGCGTTTTTTGGCAGACGCAAGGGCAAGCCCCTGCGCAATCAGCAGATCGATACGATCGAAAACCTGCTGCCTTTGCTGAAAATCGATCTGGAAAGCGCGCCTCCGAAAAATCTCGTCGCTCTCTTTCCGGCGGATGTGAAATCGGTCCGTCTGGAAATCGGTTTCGGCGGCGGCGAGCACCTTGCCCACCGCGCGGTTGAAAATCCTGAGACCGGCTTTATCGGCGTCGAGCCCTTCGTCAATTCCATGGCAAAGCTGCTGGCAAGCGTGCGTGAAGGCGAGTTGATGAATATCCGCCTTTACGATGATGACGCGACGCAATTGCTGGATTGGCTGCCGGATGGGTCGATCGATCACATCGATCTACTCTATCCCGATCCCTGGCCGAAGAAGAAGCACTGGAAGCGCCGTTTCGTTTCCGACGTCAATCTTGCCCGTTTCCATCGCGTCCTGAAACCCGGTGGCAAGTTCTGCTTTGCTTCCGATATCGATACCTACGTCAACTGGACGCTACAGCATTGCGCCCGCCACGGCGGTTTCGAGTGGACGGCGGCAAGTGCCGAGGACTGGCACACCCCCTATGCCAACTGGCCGGGCACGCGTTATGAGAACAAGGCGAAAAGAGAAGGCCGCAGCTCGGCCTATCTCACTTTCATTCGCATTTAACAGCTCGAACCGTCAGATATTCGCGTCCACTTCGGCAGCAACCGGAATGGAAGGCTGGGCGCCGGCGCGGGTGCAGGCGAGCGAGCCTGCGACGGCGGCGCGCTTCAGCGCCTTTTCGAAATCCATACCCTGATCGAGGCTGGCGGCGAGATAACCGCAGAATGTATCGCCAGCGCCAACAGTATCGACCGGCTCGATCTTGAGACCGGACGCCTTGAAGACCTTGCCGTTGCGAATGGCGATCACGCCATCAGCACCAAGCGTCACGATCAATGTCTGGCCGGTCTGCTCATGCAGGGATTTGAGTTCATTTTCCCGTTCGGAGGCTGAAAGTCCGTTTTTGTCGATCAGCAGTTCGAACTCGGTTTCATTGGCGATGACGATTTCGGCAAGGCTGGCGAGGCGCGGCCCGTCCGCGGTCAGCGGCGCGGTATTGATGATAGTGGTGATGCGTTTAGCCTTCGCGGCCGTCAGTGCTGCTTCGATTGAGGGTGCCGGCACCTCGAACTGAAGCATCAGAATATCGCCCGCTGCCATCTCCGCCACGGCTTTTGCGGCGTCGGATGCGGAAACTTCGCCATTAGCGGCGGGAATGACCGAGATCATGTTCTCCCCGCCTTCACCGATCAGGATTACGGCGGTTCCCGTGGGGCCGGGCGCGGTCTTGACGAGCGACAGATCGGTGCCGGCATCGCGCAGCAATGTCAGCGCTGGCGCGGCAAAGGTGTCATCACCCGTAGCGCCCGCCATTTTGACCGTTGCACCTGCGCGCCGTGCGGCAAGCGCCTGATTGGCTCCCTTTCCGCCGGCCGCCGTGGAAAAGGTCTCTCCCGTCACGGTTTCACCGGGTTTGGGCAGGCGTTTGGCGGTGGCGACGAGATCCATGTTGATGGAGCCGAAAACAGTAATCATCAGGGCATGTCCGTATGAAATTCAAAGCAAGGCGGTGACTTTGCCCGAGGGGATCACTCGTCGTCAACCACCCGCAACTTGGCCGTTCCTGCCCTGTTCTCTGCAAAGCGTCGCGCCTGCTCGATTTCGCTATGGGAGGTCTCCTTTTCCGTCGGCGAAAAATCGAGGCCCTCGATCTTCTGGCCACGCGCCAGCACCTTGTCGGAGGAAATTAGCATCATGTCGACATCTTTCTGCGCCAGCCCGAAATGGGCCTGCAGCTTGCGCGTCCGGTCGTCCAGCCGCCGCACGTCATCCATGAGAAGCGCGACTTCACCCTGAATGAGGTGCGCCTGCTCGCGCATGCGCTGGTCCTTCAGCACCGACTGGATAACCTGCACCGACAGCATCAAAAGCGATGGCGAGACAATGACGACACGGGCGCGATGGGCACGCTGCACGAGATATTCGAAATGCTGGTGAATATCGGCGAAGATCGATTCCGACGGCACGAAGATGAAGGCCGTATCCTGCGTTTCGCCGCGTATCAGATATTTCTCAGCCACGTCGCGAATATGCACTTCCATATCGCGGCGGAACTGCTGGGTCGCAGCCCGTTTGCCCTCGGGCGTTTCATCCGCCTTCAGCGCATTCCACGCCTCCAGCGGAAACTTGGCGTCGATGACGAGGGACGGGGCGTTGTTCGGCATCCTGATGATGCAGTCTGGTCGGTAGCCATTCGAAAGCGTGGGCTGAAGCTGAAAGGCCCCGGCGGGAAGCGCATCGGCGATCAGCGCTTCCATCCGCGCCTGCCCGAAAGCGCCGCGCGTCTGCTTGTTGGAGAGGATCGCCTGAAGCCCGACCACGTCCTTTGCCAGATCCTGAATATTACCCTGGGCGGCATCGATAACCGCAAGCCGCTCCTGCAGGCGGCTTAGATTCTCGTGTGTCGACCGGGTCTGCTCGGTCAGCGTCTCGCCCAGCCGCTGCGACATGCCGTCGAGGCGCTGGTTGATCGTCTGGCCCATCTCGCTCTGGCGCGTGCCGAGCGTCTCGGCCATCGCCGCGATCCGGCCGTGCAGTTCCGACTGGGTCTTCAACAGATCGGAAATTTCACCATCGGCTTCCGCTTTTTTCCCACGACTTTTCGTGACCATCCAGAAAGCGGAAAGGCCGAAAACGAGAGCCGCAAGAAGCCCGCCGAAGCTGATGTCGACGGAGCCGGCCCGCAAGGCGGGATCGAGGAGAAAAGAGAAATCGATACTCATGGCTAAATCTACCAGATTTCCAGTGATTCGTAAGATCAAAACAAGAACATTCATGCGGCGGAATTGAGTCGGGCAAAACCAGCCGAAGGTCCCATTTCGACCGCGTATTTTTTATTTCCTCCGCGCAAGAGATACGTTATGGGAAGCCATGACTATCAAACCGCTTATCATTTTGCCCGATCCCGTGCTGCGCCAGCAATCAAGGCCCATCGAACAGGTGGATGCCGAAGTGTTGCGCCTTGCCGACGATATGCTTGAAACCATGTATGATGCGCCGGGTATCGGCCTTGCCGCCATTCAGGTGGGCGTGCCGCGCCGCATGCTGGTGATCGACGTTTCGCGCGAGGACGAGGAGAAAAAGCCGGTCGTCTTCATCAATCCGGAAATCCTCAAAGTGTCGGACGACGTGTCGGCCTATGAGGAAGGGTGTCTCTCCATTCCCGATTATTATGCCGAGGTAGAGCGTCCCGCATCCCTGACAGTGCGATATGTCGATCGTGACGGCAAGCAGCAGACGGTCGATGCGGACGGACTTCTGGCGACGTGTCTGCAGCATGAGATCGACCACCTGAACGGCATTCTGTTCATCGACCATATTTCGCGGCTGAAGCGAGAAATGGTCATCAAGAAATTCACCAAAGCAGCCCGCGCTAAGGTCTGATTCGTCTTAAATATGTAGACGGACCGGCATAGAGGGCAGGGGGCGATATGGCTCTTCGCATCATTTTCATGGGCACGCCGGATTTTTCCGTTCCCACGCTGCGTGCATTGGTGGACGCTGGTCACGAGGTCGTTGCCGTTTATACGCAGCCGCCGCGTCCAGGCGGTCGCCGTGGCCTCGATCTGCAGAAATCGCCGGTGCATCAGGCGGCCGAACTGCTGGGTCTGCCCGTGCTGACGCCGGTCAATTTCAAGGCCGAGGAAGACCGGCAGCAATTCAGGGAATTCGATGCGGACGTCGCTGTTGTCGTTGCCTATGGGCTGCTATTGCCCGAGGCGATCCTGAGCGGTACGCGTCTTGGCTGCTATAACGGCCACGCCTCGTTGCTGCCGCGCTGGCGCGGCGCTGCTCCCATTCAGCGGGCGATCATGGCTGGCGATGCCGAGACGGGCATGATGGTCATGAAAATGGAAAAGGGGCTGGATACCGGCCCGGTGGCGCTGACCGCCAAGGTCACGATCGGTGAGAATACCACGGCAGGTGAATTGCACGACAGCCTGATGCTGACAGGCGCGCGGCTGATGCGGCAGGCGATGGACAAGCTGGAAGCAGACGATCTTCCTCTCGTTGCGCAGCCGGAAGAAGGCGTCGTTTATGCGTCGAAAATCGACAAGGGCGAGACCCGGATTAATTTTTCCCGGCCGGCACAGGACGTCCATAACCATATCCGCGGCCTATCGCCTTTTCCCGGCGCCTGGCTGGAAATGGAAATCGGCGGCAAGGCCGAGCGCGTGAAGGTTCTGGCGTCAGAACTGGCGAGCGGTATGGGCGAGGCAGGCGCTGTGCTCGATGACGCCCTGACCATCGCCTGCGGAAGTGGCGCGGTGCGGCTTACCCGTTTGCAGAAGGCAGGTGGCAAGCCGCTGTCGGCTGCCGATTTCGTTCGTGGCACACCCGTTCCCGCCAGAACGAGGCTCGGCTGATGCCGCGTTTCCGCATGACCGTCGAATATGACGGTACGCCTTACTTCGGCTGGCAGAGACAGGATAACGGCCCTTCAGTTCAGGGCGCGCTTGAAGCTGCCGTCCGGTCGCTGACCGGCGAAACCGTTTCTATTCGCGGCGCTGGCCGCACCGATTCCGGCGTGCATGCCGTGGGACAGGTAGCTCATGTCGATCTTTCCCGCGATTGGGCGCCATATAAGCTTCGCAATGCTCTCAACGCCCATCTGGCCATGGCGAAAGAGGCCGTCTCGGTTGTCGACGTAACGGCGGTGACCGAGGATTTCGACGCGCGCTTCTCCGCGCTTCGCCGCCATTATCTGTACCGCATCATTTGCCGGAAAGCGCGGCTGGCACTCGAGCACAAGCGCGCATGGTGGGTATCGAAAGATCTGGACCACGAACACATGCATGAAGCTGCACAGATGCTCGTCGGCCGGCACGATTTTACCACTTTCCGCTCGGTTCATTGTCAGGCGACGAGCCCGGTCAGAACGCTCGACCGGCTGGATGTGACGCGCAATGGCGATCTTATCGAGATACGCGCCACCGCGCAGAGCTTTCTCCACAACCAGATACGCTCTTTTGCCGGAACGCTAAAAATGGCCGGTGAAGGCAGCATGACACCGGAAGACGTGCGCGCGGCACTGGAAGCACGGGATCGCAAAGCCTGCGGCCCCGTCGCGCCGCCGGATGGTCTCTATTTCATGCAAGTCGATTATCCCGATGTCATTCCGCCGCGGGTCTATTCAAAGGTCGAGACGGTCGAAGACACGGACTAAAGTCCGTCTCGTTTCTCAGGCCGGATAAACGCCGAGAAAACGCTGCAGCGCCTCGGACAGAAGCATGCCCGGCACCAGCAGGGTAATGACGATCGCCGAGACAAGCAACGACTGGTCGCGGATGAAGAAGCGCACGATCCGCGAAAAGGCGAAGACCAGCGACAGCAGGAGTGCCAGCCAGAGGATGGCGATCAGCCCCTGCAAGGGCGGCAGAAAAAACGCGATCAGGATCAGAACCGCATAGGCATAGGAAAACGGCAGCGACAGCCAGTTCATGGTGGTGACCAGTGCGGTGAATTTTTCCCGTGCGCCAAAGGCGAACAGCAGCATGCCGATCAACAGCAGCGGCACGATCCAGCAGATAGCCTCGACCATCGCAAGGCGGAAAAAGTAGATTAGTCCCGTTCCTGTTCCGGGCGGATAGCTTGCCAGGAACGCAGCGCGCAGCCACAGCCAGGACACCAGCATGGCGGGCAGGCACCAGAGGGCGGAGTAGAAGGACCGCCACATGCCGCGTTCGGACAGATCCAGATAACGCGCGCCGGTATGGTCGCCGAGCAGCAGCAGCCAGAGGCCTTTCAGATAGAGCCTTACTTCACTTGCCGTCGGCATGGGAGAACCAGCGTTCGATGAAGGTCTCGTAGATGTTTGTGAGAGTCTCCAGATCGGCGATTTCCACGCGCTCATCGACCATATGCATGGTCTGCCCGACGAGGCCGAATTCCACGACGGGGCAATAATCCTTGATGAAACGCGCATCCGACGTGCCGCCAGTGGTCGAAAGCTTGGGCTCCTTGCCTGTCACGGCTTCCACGGCGCCGGAAAGCGATGAGATGAGCGCATTGTTCCGGGTCAGGAAAACATGGGCCGGACGGTCCGCCCAGACGATCTCATATTTGACCGGGCTGCGGTCGGGACGAAGTTCTCCCTCGGCAGCGGCGGCATCGAGGCGGCGGATGATTTCCGCCCGCAGGCTCTCCACCGTCCAGCTGTCATTGAAACGGATGTTGAACGACGCCGTCGCCCGCGCCGGAATGACATTTGTGGCGGCATTGCCGGTGTCGATGGTCGTCACTTCCAGATTGGACGGCTGGAAGTCGTCCGTACCGTGATCGAAGGGCGGATGCATCAGCGCGTGGGTCAGTTGCAGCAGCCCGCGAATGGGGTTGTCGGCCAGATGCGGATATGCGGCATGACCCTGCACGCCATGCACGGTGATGCGGCCCGAAATCGATCCCCGGCGGCCGATCTTGATCATGTCGCCCAGCTGGTCGGGGTTGGTCGGTTCACCCACCACGCAGGCATCCCATGCCTCGCCTTTGGCGGCGGCCCATTCCAGCAACTTCGAGGTGCCGTTGATCGAGGGGCCTTCCTCGTCACCGGTGATCAGGAAAGAAACGGAACCTTTCGGTTTTCCGTGTTTCTCGATGTAGCGGGCGATGGCGGCAACGAAACAGGCAATGCCGCCCTTCATGTCCACCGCACCACGGCCGAACATTTCGCCGCCGGCAATTTCAGCGGCAAAGGGTGGATGGCTCCATGCCGCCTCGTCGCCCACCGGAACGACATCGGTATGGCCCGCAAACATCAGGTGCGGACCTTCCGTGCCAAGCCGGGCGTAGAGGTTTTCAACGTCAGGCGTTCCCGCTTCCGTCGCCACCATCTTTTCCACCGCAAAGCCAAGCGGTGAAAGCAGGGTGTCTAGCAGGGATAGCGCGCCACCTTCGGCTGGTGTCACCGAAGGGCAACGGATGAGGGCGGCGAGATTGGCAACGGGATCGGTCGTGGTCATGGTATCAGCTTTTATCAGTCGCGCAGAAGCTCGTTGATGCCGGTCTTGGAGCGGGTCTTTTCATCGACGCGCTTGACGATGACGGCGCAATAAAGGCTTGGGCCCGGCTCG
Organism: Agrobacterium sp. 16-2014-1-2a; assembly: GCF_053522705.1. Taxonomy (NCBI): domain Bacteria; kingdom Pseudomonadati; phylum Pseudomonadota; class Alphaproteobacteria; order Hyphomicrobiales; family Rhizobiaceae; genus Agrobacterium; species Agrobacterium sp. 16-2014-1-2a. Next base: position 1,480,598 of record NZ_JBNWBX010000001.1, on the reverse strand, counting down.
CCGTTCGGGAACGGCTTGCCCGGCATGGTGCCGGCAACGACGACGGAATAGGGTGGCACTTCGCCATAGGTGATCTCGCCGGTGGCGCGATCGACGATCTTGGTCGACTTGCCGATGAAGACGCCCATGCCGAGAACGGCGCCTTCGCGCACGATGCAGCCTTCTACGACTTCCGAACGGGCACCGATGAAGCAATTGTCCTCGATGATGGTTGGGCCGGCCTGAAGCGGCTCCAGAACGCCGCCGATGCCAACGCCGCCGGACAGATGCACGTTCTTGCCGATCTGCGCGCAGGAGCCGACCGTCGCCCAGGTGTCGACCATCGTGCCTTCATCGACATAGGCGCCGAGATTGACGAAGGAAGGCATCAGCACCACGTTCTTGGCCACATAGGCCGAGCGGCGCACGACGGCGTTAGGCACTGCGCGGAAGCCCGCAGCGCGGAACTGGTTTTCACCCCAGTTCTCGAACTTCGACGGCACCTTGTCCCACCAGGTGGATTCACCGGGGCCGCCGGTGACGATTTCCATGTCGTTCAGACGGAAGGAGAGGAGCACGGCCTTTTTCAGCCATTGGTTCACTTTCCAGTTCCCGTCCGCCTGCTTTTCGGCGACGCGGACCTTGCCGCTGTCGAGAAGTTGAAGAGATGTGTTCACCGCGTCGCGAACCTCGCCCTTCGTCGATACGTTCACACCGTCACGGTTGTCGAAGGCTGTTTCGATGGTGGTTTCGAGAGAGGTGAGATCCGGAAGGCTCATGGAAAATTCCTTGAATGTCGCGTGTGTTCTTGGCCACGGATGGTCCCGCGCCGCTGGAAGGCTATGGTCATTTGATCTAAGGGAGTGTTGGAAAGGCGTCAATGTGATTTGGGTGATTTGGCGCACCAGACGAAAGGCTTGGAAATGACACGACTGAAAAACGGCAAATTGCGGCGCAAGGATGGGGTGTGGGACCCGTTGAAGCGTAGCTCTGCGGACAAGCAGCAGGCCGATGTCATTCCCAAAACACCGCAGTCGGATTCCCCATCCTACCGGCTTGCCTACGCGGATATGGATTTTCTCTGCCGCGAGGAGTTGCGCCCCGTCAGGCTTCAACTCGAACTTCTGAAGACGGAAATGGCGCTGACCGAGCGGGGCATCAAGTCCACCGTCGTCATGTTCGGCGGCGCGCGCATTCCCGAGCCCGGCGGCGAGGCTTGGGCGGCCCGCAACGAGACGCAGAAACGCAATCTGGAGCAATCCTCGGTTTATTACGAGGAGGCGCGCAAGTTCGCCCGGCTCTGCACCGACTACGGCGCGAAATCGGACCATCTGGAATATGTCGTGGTCACCGGCGGTGGTCCCGGCGTCATGGAAGCAGGCAATCGCGGCGCAGCCGATGTCGGAGGCCCGTCCATCGGCCTCAACATCGTTCTGCCGCATGAGCAGGCGCCCAACCCCTATGTCACGCCGGAGCTGAGCTTCAACTTCCACTATTTCGCCATCCGCAAGATGCATTTCCTGATGCGGGCCAAGGCCGTGGTGATCTTCCCCGGCGGTTTCGGCACGCTCGATGAACTCTTCGAGACGCTGACGCTGATCCAGACGAAGCGCATGGCGCCCATCCCGCTCATTCTCTTCGGAGAGAAATTCTGGCGCTCCGTCGTCAATTTCGAATTCCTCGTGGATTTCGGAACCATTGCGCCCGAAGATATGGAGCTGCTACATTTCGCCGAAACGGCCGACGATGCATGGAACATCGTATCCGCCTATTACGAGCACTGATTTCGGCTCGATGCGACGGGGGAATTTTAGGGGTTAATTAGCAAAGATATTCTAATTTCCCCTCGTCGCGTTGCAGCGCACTGCCCCCAGCGGGCGGGCCTCCATGACGGAGATTTCTCATCCGTTGACGCCAGCCTTTTCGGCCGGCGATTTGATCGAGGCCAAAATGTTCAATTTCAAAGTGAAGTCGCTTGCGACCAAGCTGATCCTTGTAACCGGCTGTGCAATCACCACGGTCCTTGTCGCATCGAATTCCTTCCTCATTTCCCAGACCAGCGACCGTGTCCATTCGCTGACCATGGATCAGGCGAACACCGAGGCACGCGCCATCGCCAACGTCATCGCCGCAGATGTCGGTGAACTCGGCAGTGCTGCCCGCTCCATGGCCGGTATCATCGGCCGTGCGCACCAGGCGAAATCGATGGACCGCCCCGGCATCGTCAACATCCTCAAGGCCAATGTCGAGCAGAATGCTTTCGCTTTCGGAAGCTGGTTCTGTGAGCAGCTGGGCCTTTTCGACGGACAGACCACCGAGATCGCCAACAGGCTCGATCTCGGCACCAATGCAACGGGTGCATTTGCCCCCTACTGGTCGAAGACCCAGAAAGGCGACATCCAGTTTTCGACCTTCAAGAACGACTATGCGGCGGAGTGGTATTCGCTGGCTGCCAAATCCGGCAAGGGCGCCATTACCCAGCCCTATCTGGCCGAAGGCACGGAAGTGCCCACCACAATGACCTCGCTTGCCTATCCCGTCATGTCTGATGGTAAGATGATTGGTGTGGCGGGGGTCGATATCTCTCTGGCAGCTCTGTCGCAGAAGCTGCAGGCTCTGCATCCTTTCGAAACCGGCCGTGTGACACTCATTTCGCAGGGCGGCCAATGGCTGGTACCGCCGACGCCCGAGCAGAACATGAAGGCCTATGACGGAGAGGGTGCAAGCACCGTTCAGGCGGCGATCACATCCGGCAAGCAGGGCCTGATCGAAAATCTCGGCCTTGATACAGACGCGCCCTATAACCGCCTTGTCTATCCGTTTGCGGTTCCGGGCCTCAATGCCACCTGGGTGGTTCTGGTGGATATCCCGCATCAGGCGTTGAACGCGCCAGTGCAGGAGCAGACTTATCTGATGATCCTCGGGGCGATCGTCATTCTTGCGGCGGTTATTGCCGCGCTTTATTTCTCCGTCCGCTATTTCGTCCGCAATCCGCTCGCCTCCCTGGTCTCCGATGTGAAAACACTGAGCGACGGTCGTTACGATGTGCCGGTTTCCGGACAGGATCGCAGGGATGAGACGGGCGCGGTGGCAACGGCTCTGGAAGGCTTCCGTGCGAAGCTTGCCGGTATCCGCGAAATGGAAGCGGATGCCGCCGTGCAGCGTGGCAATGCGGAAACGGAGCGCCAAAGGTCCGAATCCGAGCGCAATGAGAACAGCCGGATGCAGCAACACATCGTGAGCGTACTCGGCGCGGGTCTCAATGCGCTCTCGCAGGGCAATCTGACCTATCGTATCGAGGACCAGTTCCCCGGTGAATATGCAAAGCTGCGCAACGACTTCAACTCGGCGCTCGCCAGCCTCGAGGAAACCGTTTCCACCGTCAACGGAACCGTTGCCAGCATCGGCAACGGCACGGGCGAGATCACCCGCGCTGCGAGCGATCTCTCCCACCGCACGGAACAGCAGGCTGCAAGCCTGGAAGAAACCGCTGCCGCCCTCAACCAGCTGACTGCGCAGGTCAATTCCAGTGCGGAAAACGCAGCGCAGGCGGCGACAGCTGTCAGCAATGCCTGCGATGACGCCGGCAAGTCGGGCGAGGTCGTGCAGCAGGCCGTCAGTTCCATGGAAGGCATCGCTCAATCCTCGGCGGAAATCTCCCGCATCATCGGGGTAATCGACGAAATCGCTTTCCAGACCAACCTTCTGGCGCTGAATGCCGGTGTGGAAGCTGCCCGTGCGGGCGAGGCTGGCAAGGGTTTTGCCGTCGTCGCGCAGGAAGTACGTGAACTGGCGCAACGTTCCGCGACGGCTGCGAAGGAGATCAAAGGTCTGATCAACACCTCCGCAAGGCAGGTGGGCGAGGGCGTCCAGCTGGTCGGCAAGGCCGGCGAGACGATGAGAAAGATTGCCGATCAGGTTCTGCAGATCAACCAGCTGATACGGCAGATTTCGGCCTCCGCCAGCGAGCAGGCGGTCGGTCTCAAGGAAATCAATTCCGCCGTCACCCAGATGGATCAGGTCACCCAGCAGAATGCGGCCATGGTGGAAGAAACAACGGCGGCAAGCGTGACGCTGAACAGCGAGGCGGAAACGTTGAAATCGCTCGTTGCCGGCTTCTCCGTATCCGGCGGTCATTCCAGCCAGTCGAGCCAGCAATTGCGCGCCACCGCGGCGGCAATGCGTGCGCCTGTCGCCCCGTCACAGGCATCGGGCCGCTCGGCTGCGACCCAACGTTCGCGCCCAAGAACCAGCGGCGCAAACGCGCTGGCACAGGACGACTGGACCGAGTTCTGAGAATATCCCGTGGTTCCAAATGAAAGGGCCGCTGGTCATGCCAGCGGCCCTTTTCATGTCTGCGTTCCCATCAGAGGCGGGCGAAACGTTCCGTCAGCAATTCGAAAAAGCCGTCCGCATCCACATTTCGCATCACGCGGGCGTTGACCGGGCGCTCGGTCACCCGCCACCAATCCACCACCGTCATGCCCATGGTCAGTTCGGAATTGACCTCGATTTCGACATTGCAATCGCGGCCCTGAAACAGCTCGGGCTTGAGGAGATAGGCGATGACGCTTGGATCGTGCAGGGGGCCGCCGTCCGAACCGTATTTCTCGATGTCGAAACGCTCGAAGAATTCCAGCATTTCCGCCATGGCGATTGCCGGGCGTGTGCCTATATCGCGAATGCGGCTGACACGCGCCTTGGTGGTCAGCAACTGGTGGGTTACGTCAAGCGGCATTACGACGATGGGCACGCCGGAACGGAAGACGATATCGGCAGCCTGCGGATCGACATAGATGTTGAATTCCGCAGCCGGTGTGATGTTGCCGCCTTCAAAGAAGCCGCCACCCATCATCACAAGTTCCTTGACGCGGCCTGCAATCTCGGGGGCCTTCTGCAAAGCCAGCGCCACATTGGTCAGCGCGCCGAGCGTGCAGAGCGTCACGGTGCCCGCAGGCTCCCGCAGCAGCGTTTCGATCATGAAATCGACGGCGTGCTGCTTTTGTGCCTCCATCGTCGGCTCGTCGAGAACCGGGCCATCAAGGCCGGTGCTGCCGTGAACATGCTTGGCAGTGATGGGCTTTCGCACCAGTGGCCGCTCGGCACCCTCATAGACGGGAATATCGGTGCGGTCGCACAATTCGCAGATGATGCGGATGTTGCGGCTGGTCAGTTTCAGCGGAACATTGCCGGCGACGGCGCACAGACCGAGAATTTCAATTTCTTCCGGGCTTGCGAAAGCCAGCATGATCGCTGCCGCGTCGTCCTGACCTGGATCCGTGTCTATGATGATTTTTCTGCGTTCTGCCATGTCTTGCCCGCCGTTGAGATAAGGCGCTTTTTTCGAGCGGCGGACGCTCACTTGTCAAGTCTCATTCCTCGGCGTGCCCGCCTTTGCCTTGTGGCCCCGCCTTGCGCATCGTGGTTTTGCTTCCCATATTGCGTAGAGCCGGTAAGATTGACCGGCAGGGTTGCCGGAAGCGGGACCGCGAAACGTCGCTTGGTTGCAAGGACAGAGACGATATGAGCCGCATGACGCCATTCACCCACCCGCTTTTGCTGGGTTTTGATGCCATGGAAAAAACGCTGGAGCGTATGGCGAAGGCCAATGATGGCTACCCTCCATACAACATCGAGCGCCTGCCCGGCGGTGAAGACGTGCCGGAACGCCTGCGTATCACGATTGCAGTCGCCGGTTTTTCGCAGGACGATCTGGATGTGACGACGGCCGACAATCAGCTCGTCATTCGCGGTCGCCAGCAGGAGCAGGAAAAGCGAGATTTTCTCTACCGGGGTATCGCTGCCCGGCAATTCCAGCGGGTCTTCGTGCTTGCAGACGGCATGCAGGTGAGGGACGCGCGCCTGCGCAACGGCCTTCTTGCCATCGATCTGGTGAAGCCCGAAATTTCAAACGTGGTAAAGAAAATTAATATTTCCGTCTCAGAGTAGAACGTGAACGCCGGAATCCGACACGAATCGCTCGGCGTGAAGAAGGAGGCTGAAATATGCTTTTAAAAGAAGCGCATGCGCGTCTCACCCGGTCCCAGCTCGCTCATATCGGCGAGGGAGAAGTGGGCTATATCCGTAAAATCCGCGCGGAAGACGTAAGCCGCTGTTTCCCGGAAGCGCCTGATCTCGATCCGCAACTCGATCTCTGGGCCCTGTTTGGCGCGGATGGCACGCCGATCCTCCTGACAGACAATCGTTCCAGCACGTTTTTCAAGGCTGCCGAAGACGATCTGAAAACCGTCAGCCTGCATTGAAAGGAAAAAAGCCCGCCGATTGAGCGGGCTTTTTCTTATGTGATTAAAGGAACGGGCGGTCTGGCATATCATCGATAGAGATGACGCCGTCCTTGTTCCTGTCCAGCCGTTCGAACATTTTTTCGCCGGCTGCGGTGAATTCGGCCTTGCTGACCTGGCCGTTTTCATCGGTGTCGGCCATGCGCATCATCGCGAACGCCCCACCCTTGCCGCCATGCTTGCCCCAGCCCTGACGACCGCCATGTTCGCGTTCGGCGCGCTTGCCCTCAGGTCCCTTGCCTTCGCCCGCTTTGGCGTTAGCAGCCTCTGGGCGCGGATGAGCCGCACGGAACGCCTCCATTTTGGCCTGGCGGTATTCACGCATTTCCTTTGGCGTGATCGAACCGTCCTTGTCCTTGTCGATCTCGGCAAAAAGTGCGTCCTGACGTGCGGCGAACTCTTCCTTGGTAATCTTGCCGTCCTTGTTGGTGTCGGCCACCTTCAGCAGCTGAACGAACGCCAGTTCCGGGCGGAACGGCATGCGCTCGCCGTGGCCTTTGCCGTGCGCTGGCGGGGCCGCAAAGCTGGCTGTAGCGGCCGAGCCGAGCAAGAGGGCTGCGCCAAGAGCAGAGAGTGCGATCTTTCGTGTAGACATCGTCATTACCTTCCGTTGGTGTCCCTGAGGAGGAAGATAGTGGCGCAGGTGGCAGTTCACTACTTAAACATCCGTAAGGTGCATGAAGCTTCGGTAATGTCGTCTGCGCTCGATTTCGATGTTGCCGGTCAGCGGGTGATCGTTTTGGTCAGGAAACCGGTCAGATCGTCAGTGATGTAGTCGATATGCTCATCCGTCGCCGCGGGAATCTCCCAGCGCTCCATGATGACGCCTTCGAGGTTCGAAGGAACGAGCAGCACGGTCTTCATGCCGAGTGCCTTGGGTGCCGCGAGATTGCGTGGCAGGTCCTCGAACATGGCGGCTTTTCTGGTGTCGAGCTTCGCAAGTGCGGCGAACTTCTCATATGTCGCGCTGGCCGGTTTTGGCAGATAGTCCGCGGCGACGATATCGAAAATATCCTCGAAATGGTCGAGAATGCCGAGCGCGCCCGCCGCTGCCTGTGCATGCTTGACGCTGCCATTGGTGAGGATGAACTTGCGGCCCGGCAACGCCTTGATTGCCTCGCCGAGCTCCGGATGCGGGCTCAGCGCGGAATAGTCGATGGCATGCGCGCGCTCCAGAAACTCGTCCGGGCTGATGCCGTAGTGGATCATCAGGCCCTGAAGCGTGGTGCCATGTTCGTGGTAATAGCGCTTCTGAAGTGCGCGAGCCTCGTCGGGCTCGAGCTTTAAAAGCTCCGCAACATACGCCGTCATGTTACGATCGATCTGGGAAAACAGATTGACGTGATGCGGATAGAGCGTGTTGTCGAGGTCGAAGACCCATTCATTGACGTGGGCGAAATCGGCGGCATCGGGCAGGTTTTTCGGCTTTGTGTCCATGGGCAGCTTTATGCCCGTTTCGAATGCCGAAGAAAATCGAAAAGACGACGACAGACGGGAAAATCGGGCTTGGCTGCGGCCTCCAGCGCATGATACCGCCAAGATCATGGAACTCTGGATAGGCATAACCTTCGCAAGCGCGTTCTTGCAGAACCTGCGCTCGACCCTGCAAAAACACCTGAAGGGCATGATGGGCACCACGGGCGCAACTTTCGTGCGCTTCGTTTTTGGAATGCCCTTCGCTCTTGCCTATCTCGTTTTTCTGCATGGTGTACTTGGCCGGCCGCTGCCGGTGCCGAACATGTCATTCGCCGTCTGGGCGATGGTTGGGGCCATGGCGCAGATCGCCGCCACTTTCCTGTTGGTGCACCTGTTTTCCTTCCGCAACTTCGCGGTTGGCACGGCCTATTCCCGAACTGAGCCGGCGCAGGCGGCATTGTTTGCGCTGATTTTCGTTGGCGAAAGCGTCAATGGCGGCACTCTTGCGGCCATCGCTATTTCGGTGGCCGGCGTCATGCTGATTTCGGTCGCGCGCACGGAAGTGACCCCTGCCTCCATTCTCACCTCCATCTTCAGCCGGACGGCGGGCATCGGCCTCGCCTCGGGGGCTTTTTTCGGCCTGTCGTCTGTCGCTTACCGTTCGGCCTCGCTGGCGCTAGCACCCAGCCTGCCGGCACCGGATGCGGTGATGCAGGCCGGCTTTACCCTCGTCGTTGTCATCGTGACGCAGACCTTGGCGATGTTCTTGTGGATCATATGGCGGGAGAGGGACGAATTGCGGCGGATCGCGAAGGCATGGAAACCGTCGCTTGCGGTCGGTTTCGTGGGGGCCACGGCGTCATTCGGCTGGTTCACGGCGATGACGTTGCAGCAGGCGGCTGTGGTCAAGGCGCTGGCGCAGGTGGAGATGCTCTTCGCCTTCGCCTCGACCGTGCTCTTCTTCAAGGAAAAGATCAACCGGCTGGAACTCTCGGGCTGCCTGCTGATCGTGCTGGGCGTGCTGTCGCTTCTGATATTCGGCTGAAAGTGTTGTCGTGGCGGACAGGCATTCCCGTCCGCCACATGAACCGTATCAGGGCACGATGAGCGTGCCCGCGCCTTCCGTGAAGATTTCCAGAAGAACGGAATGGGCGGTCTTGCCGTTGAGGATCACCACGCCCTGAACACCGGCCTTGATGGCCTCGATGCAGGTCTCGACCTTCGGGATCATCCCACCGGAAATCGTGCCGTCCTTGATCAGCGCACGCGCCTGGGAGACCGTCAGTTCCTTGATGAGTTCCTTGTTCTTGTCGAGAACACCAGGCACGTCCGTGAGGAACAGGAGGCGGGTGGCGTTGAGCGCACCGGCAATTGCGCCGGCAAAGGTGTCGGCATTGATGTTGTAGGTGGCGCCATCGCGACCGGGAGCGACGGGAGCGATGACAGGGATCATCTCCGACTTGGCAAGCAGGTCAAGCAGGGTGCGGTCGACCTCGACGACTTCACCGACAAAACCAAGATCGAGAACGCGCTCGATATTGCTGTCGGGATCGACGACGGTCTTTTTCGCCTTTTCGGCGAAGACCATGTTGCCGTCCTTGCCGCACAGGCCAATGGCCCATTCGCCCGTCTGGTTGATGAGCGCGACGATCTCCTTGTTGATCGAGCCGGCCAGAACCATTTCGACGATCTCGACTGTCTTGGCATCGGTAACGCGCAAGCCGCTTTCGAACTTCGATTCAATGCCCATCTTCGTCAGCATCGCGCCGATCTGCGGGCCGCCGCCGTGCACGACGATGGGGTTGATACCGGACTGCTTCAACAGGGCGATATCTTCCGCAAAAGCCTTTCCAAGTGTGGAGTCGCCCATGGCATGACCGCCATATTTCACCACGATGGTCTTGTTCTCATATTTCTGCATAAAGGGCAGAGCCTGTGCGAGCAGCCGCGCCTGAGTCTCGCTTTCGGAAGCAGTCATGGAAAAACCTCGGTCTGTGGTTGCGGCCCTTGAGAGCCTTTCATCGCTCTACAGCATCGGCGCAAAAATCGGAATCGATTTTTGCGGTGCAGGATGCGCAGATTCGGCATGTCGATGCGTTTGCAAGGACAGGTGAATACGCGGGGTGAATGAATGAAGTAACCTCCGGGCCATATTGTGTCGGCGCATAGTAAAATTCCGCTTTTGGGCGGCCTGCGGCGCGTAATAAGATTGACATAAAGCACCAATCGGACCAGCCTTGTGGCGAGCAGGGGAGGGGTTATTCAGCAGGGCGACGGAGGATCGTTGCGCATCGCAAAAAACGATGCTGGCCTGAACGACCGAGGAGTTTGAAAACATATGACCGTACCGGATCGAGACAAGCAAAGCGGTTTGCGGGACGAAGTACTCGCTGGCGAATATGTGCTGGGTGCCTTGCCACCGGAAAGCATGGCGGAGCTTGCAAAACGCGTCAAACGCGACCGCCAGTTTGCGGCCATGGTCAGGCGCTGGCGGGACAATCTGGCGGAAACCGAATATCGCGAAAGAGCGGGCGTTGCAGCCCTGCTTGACAGGGATCCGCTTCGCTCCGGTCTGCCATTCAAGGGCCAGCCGCTTCGCAATGGCAGCATATTCGCCGCGATGCTTCTGGAGGTGTGGAATTCCGTGCGTTTCTGGCGGCTTCTGGCACTGACGGCGATGCTGTGGACCGCCGTCTTGCTTTTCACCATCGCCTGAAGGCGATGGTCTTTTAGAGCGAGACCGTTCGTACGATCTCGGCGCGCAGGCTATCCAGCCCGAAGGATTTTTCCGACGAGGTAGCGAGAACTTCCGGATAGGCGGCGGGACGCTTGCGGATTTTCTCCAGCGTTTCACTGATCAGCCGGGGAACGCCAACGTCCTTGATCTTGTCCGTCTTCGTCAGCACGACCTGATATGACACGGCCGCCTTGTCGAGCAGGCCAAGAACCTCCTCGTCGTTCTTTTTTATTCCGTGGCGGGAATCGATCAGCACGTACACGCGCTTCAGCGTCGCACGTCCACGCAGGTAATCGAAGACGAGCTTCGTCCAGGCATCGACGTGGTCCTTCGGCGCCTGCGCATAGCCGTAACCCGGCATATCGACCAGCGCCATCGGCGGCAGGTCGCCCGGCTCACCGGAATAACCCTCAGGAACGAAGTAGTTCAGTTCCTGCGTGCGTCCGGGTGTGTTGGAGGTGCGGGCAAGGCCTTTGTGGCCCACCAGCGCATTGATGAGCGAAGACTTGCCGACATTCGAACGTCCGGCGAAGGCAATCTCCGGCGGGCCTTCGGGCGGCAGGAATTTCATCGCGGGAACGCCGCGAATGAATATCCAGGGTCGCCCGAAGAGGGGCTTTTCGGTTGCCGGGCCGGTTTCACTCATTTCGATTGCACCGGCTTTCGCTTGAATAGCCCTTTGAGATTATCGAACAGTTCGATCTTGGCACCGTGACGCTTCATGATGAGGGCCTGCTGCGAGATCGACAGCGTGTTGTTCCATGCCCAGTAGATAACCAGACCGGCGGGGAACGAAGCCAGCATGAAGGTGAAGATCAGCGGCATCCAGGTGAAGATCATCGCCTGTGTCGGATCGGGTGGGGTCGGGTTCATGCGCATCTGCAGGAACATCGTGATGCCCATGACGAGGGGCCAGACGCCGATCATCAGGAAGTGCGGCACGTCGTAGGGCAGAAGGCCGAACAGGTTGAACAGCGAGGTCGGATCTGGCGCGGAAAGGTCGTGAATCCAGCCGAAGAACGGTGCATGCCGCATTTCGATGGTGACGTAGATGACCTTGTAGAGCGCGAAGAAGACCGGAATCTGCAGCAGCATCGGCCAGCAGCCGGCAACCGGATTGATCTTCTCTTCCTTGTAGAGCTGCATCATCGCCTGCTGCATGGCCATGCGGTCATCGCCATGCTTGGCCTTCAGTTCTTCCATCTTCGGCTGCATGCGCTTCATGTTCGCCATGGATGCATATTGCTTGCTGGCGAGCGGGAAGAAGAGAGCCTTGACGACGATGGTGGTCAGCAGGATGGCCACACCGAAGTTGCCAAAATAACGGAAGAAGAAATCCATCATTTTGAACATCGGCTTGGTGATGAAGTAGAACCAGCCCCAGTCGATCAACAGGTCGAACTTCGGAATGGAATATTCGGTTTCATAGCGGTCAACCAGCGGCACTTCCTTGGCACCGGCGAAGACAAGGCTCTTCAGTTCGATGGACTGGCCGGGTTCGACCGTCATGGTGTCGCTCTTGAAATCGGCCTGGTAGCTCGGCTGATTGCCCTTGATGTGCGAGTAACGCGTTTCGAACGGCGTCATCTGCGGCGGCACAATGGCAGCGGCCCAATATTTGTCGGTGATGCCGAGCCAGCCGCCGGTCGCCTTGGCAATCGTTACCGGGGTTTCTTCGACATCCTTGTATTTTTCTTCCGTCAGGCTGCCGTCTTTGCCCGAGACGCCGAGGAAGCCTTCATGGATGACGAAAACGGGCGGTATTGCGGGCTTGTTGTTGCGCGTCACGCGGCCGTAGGTGGCAAAGGAGACGGGCGCCTGCCCGGGGTTCTCGACCTTGTCGTTGACCGTGATCATGTAATGCTGATCGATCGAAACGGTACGCGAGAAAACGACGCCATTCTGGTTGGTATACTTCAGCGTAACCGGTGTGGTCTCCGTCAGCTTGTCGCCGCTTGCGAGTGTCCACACGGTCGAAGGACCGGGAACGCTGCCGGCATCGGCACCGCCAACGTAACCGAGTTCGGTGAAGTAGCCGTCCTTGGTGTCGGAAGGCGAAAACAGCGTGATGATCGGGCTCGAGTCATCGACGGTCTCATGGTAGCCCTTGAGCCGGATGTCATCGAAGCGGGCGCCGGTCAGATTGATCGAGCCGGCGATGGCGTTGGTGTCGATGGCGACACGCTGGCTTTTTGCAATCGCCTCTTCACGCGTCGCCGTGGCGGCGGCCTGCGTGGAGGAGGCAGGCGGTGCGCCGTCGACGGTCACGCCGGGTGCGGCACCCGGTGCCGGCTGTTGCTGCGTTGTCTGCTGCTGCGCCTGGCGGGCCTCTTCGGCGCGGCGCTGCTGCTCGATGCGCGGATTCATGTAAAGGAATTGCCAGGCGAGGACGATGACAACCGAAAGGGCTATCGCGATGAAGTAATTGCGGTTCTTTTCCATCATTCTTTCCTGGAGCGGGTGTCCTGGGACCGTTTCGGTTTCGCCGTTCCTTCAATTCGCTCGGTAAGGAGAGACTGAAGTTTCGGGAAGGCCGTCTCGAGCACGTCCCTGCGGGCGACAATCACATAGTCATGGCCGGGCTTCATTGCGAATCCGGCAGAAAGCCTGACGGCTTCCTTGAGACGGCGGCGCATGCGATTTCGCTCGACCGCGTTGCCTTGTCTTTTCGTTACGGTGAAACCGACCCGAGGTTCGGTTTCCGGGGTTTTCCTGTCGAGGACCTCCAGAAGAAAGGTGCCTCCCCGACGCTTTTCCCCCGTCTGCACGGCAAGAAAATCCGACCGGTTTTTAAGCCGGCCGGGCAGTTTTTTTGTCTTGCTCATGTGCCCGCGACTTTCATCGGGCCACAGAGACGGCAATTAAGCCGACAGACTTGCGCGGCCGCGCGCGCGGCGGGCTGCGAGAACTTTGCGACCGCCGGCAGTAGCCATACGGGCACGGAAACCATGACGACGCTTGCGAACAAGCTTGGATGGCTGGAATGTACGCTTCGACATTTATTTAATACCGCGGTGTGCGGCCCTTCTTGAATTTGCACTATTTGCAAGAGCGTTTCGTTTTTTGCACGGCTAACCCCGCCTGGGCGAGCTTTTAATGGCCGAGCGTGCGCGGCTTATAAGGGCATAGGCCGAGCAAAGTCAATTGCCGAAGGGGTTTTCGCGCTTCACCTTTTGCGGAAGCGCCATGAAATCGGCTTCGCTCACGGGCGATGCGGGCGCATTCCGATCGCACGATCGGTAAATTCTGAAATTCTTTCTTAAGACGGCATTGATAAATGTTGTGACGGGAAAAGTTATGCCAGCTTCCCATTTTCCATCGTGCGGCTGGCTTTTGGGGGAACGAAATTGAGAATTCGCGGTCGTATCAATCTTCTTGTCGGGCTTATGAGCCTTGTGGCCTGCACCATCGGCGGCCTGTCCATATATGCGGTCAGCGAATTTCAGGTGCGCACGGTCGGATACGAAAAGGCAGCGGAGCGCGCCTATAAGGGTGAAGCGCTGAACCGGCTTGTGACTGCGGTCGTCATGGAGGCGCGCGGGGTCTACGCTGCGCCCGATATCGAAAAGGCGGCACCTTTTGCTGATGGCATCGTCAAGAACCTCGACGCCATGGAGAAGCTGATCGCAACCTGGACCCCTCTCGTTCCGGCAGAACAGAAGGCGGCCTTCGACAATCTCTCCAGTCGCTTCAAGGAATTCAAGGCCTTCCGTCTGGAAACGGCGCGGCTTGCCCGCGAGGCCGGCCCGCAGGCTGCCAACCAGCAGGGTAACAACGACGCGAACCGGGCCAACCGCAAAGCCTATCAGGCGGAAATCGATGCTGTCGTGAAGAATGACATCGCCGGGCTTGAAGCCGTCAAGGCGGGCATCGACGGGTTTGTAACGACGACCTTCTGGCTGGTCATCATCGTCACCGGCAGCGGCATATTGGCCGGCGCGGCGTTCGGCCTCTACATCGGAGCGCGGCAGCTGAGCGCGCCCATCCGCAAGGTTTCGGAAGTGATGAATGCCGTTGCGGACGGAAATCTGGACGCGGACGTTCCCTATCTCGGCCGCACCGACGAAATCGGCGAAATGGCAGCGGCAGTCGAAGTCTTCAAGAAGAACGGTCGTGAAGTGCGCCGCATGAATGCGCAGGAAACCGCCATGCGTGCCAAGAGCGATGACCTGCAGGCCGGCATGGCCGTTGTCGTCGACGCTGCGGCCCAGGGCGATTTCAGCCGCCGCATCAACAAGGATTACGGCGACGAAAACCTCAATCGTTTCGCTGCGACGATCAATGCCCTGCTCACCGGCGTGGACAATGGTGTTTCCGAGACCAGCCGCGTCATCGAAGGTCTGGCGCGGGGCGATCTGACGGAAAAGATGGATGGCGAGTTCCGCGGCGTCTTCGCCGAGCTCCAGACCAATGTCAACGAGACGCTGGCCAAGCTGCGGGAGACGATGCGGGAAGTGCGCAGCAGCACGGAAGGCATCAGCGGCAATGCGAACGAATTGCGTTCGGCGGCCGACGACCTTTCGAAGCGGACGGAACAGCAGGCTGCGGCACTGGAGGAAACCTCCGCCGCCCTCGACGAAATCACCGCCGTCGTTCGCAATTCCACGGATCGGGCTCAGGAAGCCAGCACCATGGTCGCAGAGACCAAGCAGAAGACGGCAGAATCCGCCAATGTCGTGCGCGATGCCGTCTCCGCCATGGATCGGATCGAGCATGCCTCGCGGGAAATCAGCCAGATCATCAATGTCATTGACGAGATCGCCTTTCAGACCAACCTCCTGGCGCTGAACGCCGGCGTTGAGGCCGCGCGTGCGGGTGAGGCGGGCAAGGGCTTCGCTGTCGTCGCACAGGAAGTGCGTGAACTGGCGCAACGCTCTGCGACGGCTGCGAAGGACATCAAGGCGCTGATCACCAAGTCCGGCGAAGAGGTCGGGCGCGGTGTGTCGCTGGTGCAGAGAACCGGCAGCGCGCTGGGCGAGATCGAGACCCGCGTTCTGGCTATCAACGAACATATCCATTCGATCGCCACCGCGGCGCGGGAACAGTCGACCGGCCTGCATGAGGTGAATACCGCCATCAACCAGATGGATCAGGTGACGCAGCGCAATGCCGCAATGGTGGAGGAAACCTCGGCCGCAACCCACAAGCTGAGCGGTGAAGCGGGCCATCTCGTCACGCTGGTGTCGCGCTTCAAGGTCGGCGTAGAGGATGGTCAGATCCGCTCTCGCGCAGAACAGCCGATGCGGCCAGTGGCGGTGTCCGGAAGGGCAGCGGCCGTGGCCTCTCCGGCACGTAAATTGATGAGCAGCGTCAGCCGCGCTCTCAACGCCCAACCAGCCGCTGCTGTGGCGAACGGGGACTGGCAGGAGTTCTAAGCCATTCCGCCTGCGGTTTCGCTTGAGACCGGTTCTAAGTCAAACGCCGCCCTCTCGGGCGGCGTTTTGTTTTTCAGGCGATGGAAACGTTTGTTTTGCAACGCATTTGAAAAATATCTGTTAGGTCCTATTATCGTGCTTGCATATAAACCGAGCCGTTCCACCGAAGCGGCGGCGCGCATACAGGATCAGGGCCCGGTGTTTTCTAAAGGCGTAAACAGCTTGGACGGCACGGAAGACAATCCGGTGCACTGCATGCCGGGATTGACCGGGGGGCTTTCCGGGCGCCTGCTGTTGCTCACCGTTATTTTCGTGATGATTGCCGAAGTGCTGATCTTCGTGCCTTCGGTCGCCAATATGCGTCTTTCATGGCTGCGGGACCGTCTGAACACGGCGGCAGCAGCCGGCGCGGTGATCGATGGCTTGCAGGCCGAATTGCCGCGGAGCGTGCAGAACGACACGCTGATGGCCACCGGGGCGAAGCTGATTGCGCTGCGCAAGGATGGCACATCGCGCCTGCTTGCCGTGGCAGAAACGCCACCTGGGGTCGATGAGCAATATGATCTTTCCGATGTCTCGCAACTGGCAGCGGTGCGGGATGCCTTCTCCACATTGCTGTTTGGTGGCAATCGCGTCATCCGCGTTTTCGATGTGGTCGGAGACAGCGACACCATCATTGAACTCGTGCTGGGTGAAAACAAACTACGGGCGGCGATGCTGGCTTATGCCCGCAATGTTTTCCTGATCTCCATTGTCCTGTCGCTTGTCACCGCCGGTCTCATCTTCGTTTCCATCAACCGCATCATGATCCGGCCCATACGTCGCCTGACGCTCGGCATGCAGCGTTTTTCCGAGGAACCGGGCAATCCCGAGCGGATTTTCGTGCCGGAGGAGGGAAGCGACGAGCTGTCCGTCGCGGGCCGTCACCTGGCCGATATGCAGACGGAGTTGCAGAAAACCCTGCGGCAACAGAAAAACCTCGTGGATCTCGGTCTGGCGGTTTCGAAGATCAACCACGACATGCGCAATATCCTGTCATCCGCACAGCTTATGTCGGACCGGCTGGTGGACGCCAACGATCCGATGGTCAGGAGCTTTGCGCCGAAACTGCTGCGCACGATCGACCGCGCCGTATCCTATACAACCGAGGTTCTGGCCTACGGGCAGGCGACGGAGGGCGCGCCGAAACGCAAGACGGTGCAGTTAAGTCTTCTGGTGCGGGATGTGCGTGACATTCTGGCGCTCGATCCGGAAAGCGGCATCGAGTTTCACGATAGCGTGCCGCCCGATCTCACCGTCGATGCGGATGCCGAGCAGCTTTTCCGGGTGATCCACAATCTCTGTCGCAACGCCGTTCAGGCACTGCAATCCGACACGGCGAACGCGTCGCCTCGGCATCTGTCGATTGCAGCCCAGAGGGCCGGCAACGTCGTCAGCATCGTGATAGACGACAACGGGCCGGGAATGCCGCGCAAGGCGAAAGAGAACCTGTTTTCCGCCTTCAGGGGATCGGCTCGCTCCGGCGGCACCGGTCTCGGCCTCGTGATTGCGCGGGAACTTGTGCTTGCCCATGGCGGCACGATAGCGCTTGTCGAAAAACCCGGTCCCGGTACGCAGTTTCGCATCGAGATCGCCGACCGCGCCGCCTCCGTACACGCCGCTCGGACCGCCTGATCACTTCGCCTGAAGAAGGTCCTGCACAATCGCCGCACCTCCCGGAATATGCGCCCCATATGGCCACTCAAAAATGCCCTTGATGGAATTTCTAGTATAATCAATAAGATACATGAATTGCTGCGGAAAAATGACAATTTCGAAACGAAATCGCTTGCAATCGGAATGAGGACGTTTTAGAGGATCGCCACGCCACCGGAAATGACCGGAACGGCACGCACCCGTAGCTCAGCTGGATAGAGCACCAGACTACGAATCTGGGGGTCAGGAGTTCGAATCTCTTCGGGTGCGCCATTTCTCTTCCCACAAAAATACTATGATACTGCCTTTGCCTAAAGCTGTTTGTCGTGTCGATAGAATATCGGCACCGTTGGCATATCCGTAAAACCCACGTGGCCGAACAGATTCCGAATTTCCCGTATATGTGCTAAAGTTCCGGGGTCATCAGCTGACCGCAGGGTGGAAGCTATGTTGGAAACGGACAAGGTTTTTGCCGGCTCTATTCCGGAAAACTACGACCGCTATATGGTGCCGTTGATTTTCGAGCCATTCGCCCGCGATCTGGCACGGCGGGCGGCGGCGTTGACACCGATCAATGTTCTGGAAATCGCCGCAGGTACCGGGGTTGTCACGCGTGAACTGGCACCAGGATTACCGCCCGCGGCAAACTATGTCGTGACAGACCTCAACCAGCCGATGCTTGACTTTGCGGCGTCGCGCCAGGTGCCCGACAATCGCATCCAGTGGCGCCAAGCCGACGCTCAGGCGCTGCCGTTCGAAAATGCTGCTTTCGATCTCGTTATCTGCCAGTTCGGTGCGATGTTTTTTCCCGACCGCCCGTCTGCCTATCGCGAAGCGAAGAGGGTGCTGAAGCCCGGCGGCCATTATTTATTCAACGTATGGGACCGCATCGAGGAGAATCATCTCGCGAATGAGGTGACGAACGCCCTTGCAAGCCTGTTTCCCGACGATCCGCCGCGCTTCATGGTCCGCACCCCGCACGGCTACCACGATACGACATTGATTCGTGGTGAGCTGGAAACTGCCGGCTTCTCTCGGGTGGTGATCGAGACGATAGCGGCGCAAAGCCGTGCATCGTCACCGCGCATTCCTGCCATCGCCTATTGTCAGGGAACCGTTCTCCGGACCGAAATCGAAGCCAGAGCGCCGGGAAAACTTGAAGCCGCAACGGACTGCGCCGCATCCGCCATTGAAGCGCGCTATGGCAGCGACGAAGTCGTCGCCAAAATTCAGGCTCATGTGATTCTTGCAGCCGTTTAGAAACCGGGCCCGCGAGGCGCGCAGGGCCGGTGAACAAGCGTCGAGCTCGGATAGTCGAACTGCCCCCTGATATTAGCGGTTTTTTGTGAAGGTCGGCATCGCAAGGCGTGGCGATGAGCCGGGATTGCCGGGCTTTTCAGTGTCACGGAACTTTCTGCAAACCTTCGTCATATTGTCATACAATATAAGCATATGCGCTCCAGAAAAGGAGCGCAGAATGACGCCACAATCACTTGAACTTTCGGGTATCGGAAAAGGCTTTGGAGCTGACGATGTTCTGAAAGAGATCGATCTCTCCATCCGCCCCGGAGAATTTTTGTCCCTCGTCGGCATGTCCGGCTGCGGCAAGTCAACGCTGCTGCGCATCATCGCGGGGCTGGAAACGCCGGATCGCGGTTCGGTGACGATCGGCGGTCAGGATGTGACGGAGATCGATCCAAGTGACCGCAATCTGGCGATGGTGTTTCAATCCTACGCGCTTTATCCGCATATGAGCGTGCGCCAGAACATTGCGACGCCGCTTCGAATGCGACGTCTGCCGCTTGCTGCACGCTTGCCGCTGATCGGAAGATTTGCGGCGCCTGCCGAAACTTTGCGCCAGATCGATGCTGCCGTCGAACAGGCGGCCGAGACCCTGCAGATCGCGCATCTGTTGGACCGCAAGCCGGCCCAGCTTTCAGGCGGCCAGCGCCAGCGCGTGGCTCTGGCCCGGGCACTGGTGCGCTCGCCTGCCGCATTCCTCATGGACGAACCACTCTCCAACCTAGATGCAAAGCTTCGCGCCCACATGCGCGAGGAGCTTGCCGGGCTGCACCGGCGGTTGGGCGCGACGTTTATCTACGTCACCCATGACCAGATCGAAGCGATGACAATGTCGGACCGCATCGCGCTGATGTCGGAAGGTCGTATCGAGCAACTGGGCACGCCGGACGAGCTTTACCGGAAACCGGCGACACTGACGGTTGCGCGCTTCATTGGCACGCCGTCGATCAACCTGCTGCCGGTGGAAATCCATGCTGGAGGTAAGGTCACGGCTTTCGGCCGCGATCTTGGCGTCGAGGCTTCTGGTCGTGATGCCGGCCCGGCGACGCTTGGCCTTCGCGCCGAGGATCTGCGCCCGGGTGCGGAAGGCTTCGCGGTGCGGGTGACCCGCAGCGAAACCCATGGCGCGGACCGTTTCGTGAACTGCCGTCTTCTGAGCGATGAAACCGTCGCCATTACCCTGCGTCAGGCCGCGGGCGAGGTGTTGGGCGCCGATGAGAACGGTGTGATGAACCTCGGCTTTGCGCCGGAGCGCGTGCATCTTTTTGCCGCGGACGGCCTGCGTCGCAAGACGACGGTGCGTGAAATGGTGCCGGCATGACGGCGGTTGATTTTTCCTCGGCCACGGGCGCAAAGTCTCGCCCGCGCCTCTCGAAGGCGGACCGGCGGATGATATGGCGTGGCCTGATGTTCGCGGCACCGGCAAGTCTGCTGCTTTTGGCGATCTATATCGTTCCGATATTCGTTCTGGCCGGTTTTTCCGTCACAGATTACAAGCTCGGCGCACTCTCCACCCGCTTTGTGGGTCTCGACAATTTCGTGAAGGCTTTCCACGACCCGGTCTTCCTGCGCGCGCTGGCGAATACCGCCATTTATGCGGTCATCGTCATTCCCTTCGGCGTGTTCCTGGCGCTCGGCGTGGCTTTGCTCGTTTATAATCGCAAGCGCAGCCGTGCATTCTGGGAAGTCGCTTATTTCCTGCCCGTCACCGCAACGCTCGTCGCCATGGCGACCGTGTGGCAATTTCTGCTGCATCCGTCGCTTGGCCCGGTGAATGCGGCGATCAAGTGGTTCGGCTTCGAGCCCGTCGCGTTCCTCTCCAACCCGGTCCTGCTCATTCCCACCATGGCGCTGATGGGTGTCTGGCAGGTTCTGGGCTTCAACATGGTGCTGTTCCTCGCCGGCCTCACCGCCATTTCGAAGGATCTGCACGAGGCATCGAGACTGGACGGCGCTAAAAACCCGATTGACCGGTTTCTGACGGTGACTTGGCCGATGCTGGGGCCGACGACGATGTTCGTGGTGGTCACCACCTCGATCTCGGCCTTCAAGGTGTTCGAGACGGTTGCCGTGCTGACCAAGGGCCGCTTCGGTTCCGAAACCCTGCTTTTCGATCTCTATCTTGAAGGGTTCGAATATTCCAACACCGGTTATGCCGCCGCGCTGACGGTGATCTTCCTCGCTATCGTGTTGATCCTCTCGATCGGCCAGACGCTGCATATGGACCGGAAGGTGCACTACTGATGGCCGCGCTCCGCAAATACTTCCCGCATCTCGTGCTGGCACTCGGCGCTTTCGTGATGCTCCTGCCGTTCTACTGGATGATGTTGACGTCGATCCGCTCGCCTGCGGAAATATTCGACGTCTCGCTCTGGCCGATCCCGGCGAAATTCGATGCCGCCGAAAACTATACCCGCGCAGCGAGCCAGGTGCCGATGGCACGTTTCATGCTGAACGGCGTCATCGTCTGCGTCGGTATCCTCGTCGTACAGGTCCTGACATCGGTGCCGGCGGCCTATGCGCTGGCGAAGCTCAGGTTTCCGGGTCGCAAGCTGCTGCTGGGTCTCATCATCGCGGCACTCTGCGTGCCAATTCAGGCACTTGCCCTGCCGCTTTTCGTCGGTTTGGCGAAGACGGAACTGCTGAACACCTATTTCGCGATGATGATGCCGTTCTTCCTGTCGGTCTTCGCCATCTTCCTGTTCAACCAGTCCTTCCGCAGCTACCCGGATGAAATCATCGAAGCGGCCCGCATGGATGGTTTTTCGGAAATGGAGATTTGTTGGGGACTGGTGCTGCGCGGCTCGCTGCCTTCGCTCGCGGCTTTCTCGATCTTCTCGCTCGTCGCCCACTGGAACGACCTTTATTGGCCGATGATCGTGGTCTCCGACACCAATCTCGCCCCGCCGCCGCTCGGCATGATGCTTTTTGCGGATGTCGAATCCGGCGCCAATTACGGTGCCCTGATGGCGGGCGCAACACTGATTACCGCGCCAATGGTGCTGTGCTTCCTCCTCGCACGGCGGCATTTCATCGCCGGTATTACCATGACCGGCGTCAAGTGACGTCGTTCGAACTCCTCCTCCCAACCCATTTTGGAGAATGACATGAAAATCAACCGACGCGCTCTGATGGGCGGTCTGGCACTCGGCGTGGCCTTTGCAGGCCTCGCAACGCCGGTTCTTGCCAACGAAATCACGCTGAACGTTCTCTACAACCTGCCGGGTTTCACGAAATTCCATCAGCCGCTGGCCGATGAATTCATGAAGAAGAACCCGGATGTGAAGATCAACTTCCTCGCTCCGGCCGCAGGCTACAATGAAGGCCAGCAGCAAGTTCTGCGCTCCGCCGTCACCGGCAATCTGCCCGATGTTTATTTCTCGGGTTACAACCTGACGGCGGAACTGGTGCACACGCTCGCACCGCGCAACCAGATCACCGATCTTAGCCCCTTCATCCAGGCTGAAGGCGGTCAGGCCTTCCTCGACAAGAACTACAGCCCGAAGATGGCAGCTCTCGGCCAGATCGACGGCAAGCAGTACGGCCTGCCGGTCAACGCTTCCTCGCCGATCATCTACATCAACTCCGACCTCGTCACCAAGGCTGGCGGCGACCCGGACAAGGTGCCGACGACCTTCCCGGAGCTGATCGCTCTCGCCAAGAAGATCAAGGCACTCGACCCGAAGTTTGCGGGCATGAGCTACGACATCAATGGCTGGCCGGATGACTGGTTGTGGCAGGCGCTTGTTTTCGAACAGGGCGGCAAGCTCGTTGACGAAAAGACCAAGACCGTTGCGTTCGACAACGAGATCGGCCTCAACGCCCTGAAGATGACCCGCCAGTTCGTCACCGAAGGTGGCCAGAACCTGCTCGACTGGGACCAGTCGCGCCAGCAGTTCGGTGCAGGCCTTACCGGCTTCATCTTCTCGACGCCCGCCCACGTTCAGACCATCACCGGCCTGGTTGGTGACCGCTTCAAGCTGAAGACGGCAACCTTCCCGCTCGACAACAAGGAAAAGGGCGGCGTGCCGACGGGCGGCAACTCTGCCGTTATTCTGACGCAGGAAAAAGCCAAGCAGGATGCTGCCTGGAAGTATCTGAAGTGGATCACCGGCCCCGAGGCGCAGAACACCATCGTGCGCATCACCGGCTACCTGCCGACCAACAAGCTGGCAACCGGCGCTGACTTCCTGGCTCCCTATTACGCCGAGAACCCGAATGTGAAGACAGCTTCGCTGCAGGCCGATCGTTCTCTGCCGTGGGCCGGTTATCCCGGTGGCGATTCCGTCCGCATCTGGCGCACCCAGCGCGATATCATCGGCACCGTCATGCGCGGTGAAGTGTCGCCGGAAGCTGGTCTCAAGCAGATCGTCGAGCAGACCAACGCCCTGCTGAAGTAAGCGACACCATGGAAAAGGCTGCGGGAACCACATTCCCGCAGCCATTTTATGCAGAGAGACCGACAATGAAGATCATCCAGATTACAGACACCCATCTTTTGCCGCCAGGCATCGCGATAAACGGCGTGGATCCCGAGAAGCAGTTGCGCGCGGCGATATCAGATATCGTCGAAAAACACGCAGACGCCGACCTTCTGGTGATGACGGGCGATCTTTGCAATTACGGCGAGCCGGAGGCCTATGAACTCCTTCGCGACATTTTGGCGTCCGTGTCCTTGCCCGTGCGGCTGATGCTCGGCAATCACGACCGCCGTCCGGAATTCGTGGCGGCCTTTCCCGAACAGCCACGGGATGAAAACGGCTATATCCAGTCTTTCATCGATACCGATTTCGGCCGGCTGCTGTTTCTCGACAGCCACGAGGCCGATGTCATCGGCGGCATGTACGGTGCGGATCGCCTGACATGGCTGGACAAGGCGCTTGAAGGCGCTGGCGACCTTCCCGTGACGGTTTTCGTTCACCACCCGCCAATGGATTGCGGTATCCGGCATTTCGAAAACATCGGCATGCATGATGACGGCGCGGTTATGCAGCGTCTAGGCAGACATCCGGCCGGCGTGCGCCATATTGTTTTTGGCCATATCCACGTTCCGATGGCGGGCACCAGTGCCGAAGGCATCGCCTATAGTTCCGGCCAGGCCTGCGCGCATCGCTTCATCACCGATATCGAGGTTGTCGATCCCCTGTGGACCGGCGGCAACCCCTGTTACCGGGTGATCAGCCTCGGTACATTCGGCATGCGTGCCTATGATGTCGAAGTAGGGCAGGTCGTGCTGGGTCAGGCCTCCGCATGCGAAGGCCCCTGATTGCGGGCAATAGCTGAGGCAACCCCCCGGTATGTAATGAGGCGATCCATACGCCTCATCAGCGGTTGCGGTCGGCTGCGATGCTGCGATCGCCCCGCAGCCTGTCGCGCCGATGCGCCACTTGCGGTCTGTCGATCAGATTTGATGGATCAAAGCCATGGTCCCGTTCACACCCTTGATCTATGTCAGTTTCATCGTTGAAACTCCGCGCCATAGTCACTGGTAAGGTGGCCCGCCACGTGATGCGCCATCTGGAATGCAGATCATGGAGAAGTGCATGCTTGAAAAGCGTATCCGCAACGCGTCCCTCTTGAACAGGATCGTCAGCGCCGAAGAGGCTGCCCGCCTCATTCAGGATGGCATGACGGTGGGCATGAGCGGCTTTACGCGGGCCGGCGAAGCAAAGGCGGTACCGCTGGCGCTGGCCGAGCGTGCTAAGACGCACCCGATGAAGATTACCCTGATGACCGGTGCATCGCTTGGCAATGATCTCGACAAGACCATGGTGGAGGCGGGCATGCTGGCGCGCCGTATGCCGTTTCAGTCCGACCCCGCTTTGCGCAAGGCGATCAATGACGGCAAGGTGATGTTCATCGACCAGCACCTTTCTGAAACGGTCGAGCAATTGCGCGGCGGCCAGATCCACGGTGTGGATGTGGCCATCATCGAGGCGGTTGCGATTACGGCGGACGGCGGTATCGTGCCCACCACATCCGTTGGTAATTCGGCGAGCTTTGCCATTCTGGCTGAAAAGGTCATCGTTGAGATCAATCTGTCGCAACCCGACGTTCTCGAGGGGTTGCATGATATTTTCATCCCCGCAAAACGCCCGACCCGCATGCCCATTCCCGTGGTGGCAACGGACAGTCGCGTCGGTCTGCCGTTCATTCCGGTGCCGCCGGAAAAAATCGCCGCAATCGTCCTGAGCGACAAGAGCGACAGTTTTTCGACGGTGCTGCCACCTGATGACGAGACCAAGGCGATTGCTGGCCATCTCACCGAATTCCTGCTGAATGAGGTCCGTCATGGCCGCATGACCCACGAACTCCAGCCGTTGCAGGCCGGTATCGGCACCATCGCCAATGCCGTCATGCACGGTTTCATCGATACGCCGTTTCACGATCTCAAAATGTATTCGGAAGTTCTGCAGGATTCGACCTTCGAGCTTTTCGACGCGGGCAAGCTGACTTTCGCTTCCGGTTCATCGATCACGCTCTCCTCTGCCATGAACGAACGGGTCATGCCGCGACTGGCCGATTACAAGAGCAGGCTGATCCTGCGTCCGCAGGAGGTCAGCAATCACCCGGAGGTCATCCGCCGCCTCGGCATCATCGGCATCAACACCGCGCTGGAATTCGATATTTATGGCAACGTCAATTCCACTCATGTCGGTGGCACTCACATGATGAACGGCATTGGCGGCTCGGGGGATTTTGCCCGCAACGCCTATATGTCCATCTTCGTCACCAAGTCGATTGCCAAGGGCGGCGCCATCTCCAGCGTCGTGCCGATGGTCAGCCATGTCGACCATACCGAACATGATGTGGATATTCTGGTCACGGAAATCGGGTTGGCCGATCTGCGCGGCCTTGCCCCGCGTGAGCGCGCTGCGGTCATTATCGCAAATTGCGTGCACCCCCACTATCGCGATGCCCTGACGGACTATTTCCAGCGAGCGGTGGCACGCGGCGGACATACGCCGCACCTCATTGAAGAGGCGCTGTCCTGGCACAATGCCCTTCGCGAAAGGGGCACAATGCTGCCGCAGCGATAGAACTCGCCTGCACGTCACAATCACGTCTCGCGGCTCCGCAAGGCGGGGAAATTGGGTCTGTTTGGACACACCGGCGCGGAAATCTCCGCGCTTGCACGATGGTTGCTGGCGCGGCAGTTCCGCCTCCGGTAGAAATTCCTGTCCTCTGGCCGCTATCCGGCTGCCTTTGGGTTGCAGGAGAGTGATGTGATGCCAATCCGCTTCGTAGCCATAATCGCGATTGTTGCCCTGCTCGCTGGCTGCGGGGGGCGTCCCATCGGGGTCATGACGCCAACAGGGCAGACCGTGGCGGGAACCACGCCCGTCAATCTCCTGGTCGCCACCACGCGAGCTCCCTCGGACAATGCAGCCGTGCTTTTCGGCGGCGAACGCGGAACCGGCTTGAAGGTCGATGCCGTCACCATCTCCATTCCGCCCAAGGCCAACCGCAAGGTCGGGCAGGTGCAGTGGCCGAAGAAGCTGCCGCCTAACCCTCTGAAGGATTTCACCACGGTGGCGGTTGAGCCTGTTCGTTCCGAAGCGGAGACGAAAAGCTGGATCAGCAAACATATCCATAAGGACCGCCGCGTTCTGGTCTTCGTGCACGGTTTCAACAATCGTTACGAGGAATCGGTCTATCGCTTTGCGCAGATCGTCTATGATTCCGGCTCGGATGTCGTGCCTGTGGTTTTCACATGGCCGTCACGGGCGAGTATTTTCGACTATAATTACGACAAGGAAAGCACCAATTACTCGCGCGATGCGCTTGAGGAAATGCTGACCCGTCTGGCAAAGGACAAGTCGATCGGCGAGGTCACGGTCATGGCGCATTCCATGGGCACATGGCTTGCCGTGGAGGCGCTGCGCCAGATGGCCATCCGCAACGGCCGCGTCGATCCGAAGATCAGCAATGTCATTCTGGCAGCACCAGATCTCGATGTGGACGTGTTCAGCCGGCAGTTCGCCAGCTTCGGCAAGGCGCCGCCGAAATTCACCCTGTTCGTCTCGCAGGATGACCGTGCGCTCAGCCTGTCGCGCCGCATTTCCGGCAATGTCGACCGTCTGGGCCAGATCGACCCTTCCGTCGAACCCTATCGCAGCCAGCTGGAAAAGGCCGGCATCACTGTACTCGATCTGACCAAGCTGCAATCCGGTGACCGGTTGAACCACGGCAAATTTGCAGAAAGCCCTGAAGTCGTGCGCCTGATCGGCGACCGCCTCATTGCCGGCCAGACTGTGACGGATTCCGATGTCGGTCTGGGGGAGGCGCTGGGCGCGGTCAGCATCGGTGCCGCGCAAACTGTCGGAACGGCGGCAAGCGTCGTGGTCAGCGCGCCCATTGCGGTGTTCGATCCGCGCACGCGTGAAAATTACGGCAGGCAGGTGGAGAGGCTCGGCCGCTCTGTTGAAAACACCGTCGGATCGGTTGGTGATACGGCCGGCTCCGTAGTGGACGATCAGGCAGTTCAGTCTTCGAGAGTGAATTGCGACGCCGCCGCCAATCGTAACCGGGCGGAGTGCCGAAATCGCTAGATCACGATGAGAAGTGGATGGCGAAAACCATAAACGATTTTCGCCATCCAGCTCGCGCAGATTTGTATACAGCTTGTATTTTTACCTATATGGTCCGGTCAACAGCTCAACTTCCGGAGTAAGATCCCATGCGTTGGAAACGCACCCTGCAGCTTCTCGATGTTCATTGCGAAGGCGAAATCGGCCGTGTCGTCACCGGCGGCGCGCCGAAAATTCCCGGCAACACCGTGGCCGAGCAGCTTAACTGGATGAATACCGATCCAAAAGGGGAAGCCCTGCGCCGCTTTCTGACGCTGGAGCCGCGTGGCACGCCCATGGGGTCAGTCAATCTTCTGCTGCCGCCGAAGCACCCGGATGCCCATACAGCCTTCGTCATTCTCCAGCCGGATCAGGCGCATGCCAGTTCCGGCTCCAATTCCATCTGCGCGACGACAGCACTTCTGGAAAGCGGCATGGTGGAGATGCAGGAGCCGGAAACGGTCGTCATTCTGGAAACGGCCGCCGGTCTGGTCAAGGCCACCGCCACCTGCCGCGACGGGCGCTGCGAAAAGGTCAAGCTGACCATGGTGCCGTCCTTCGTGCATGAGCTGGATGTGACCATCGACACGCCCGAATGGGGCAAGGTGACGATGGATATTTCCTATGGCGGCATCTTTTACGCGCTGGTCGATGTGCGCCAGATCGGCCTGACCATCGAAAAGGCCAATGCAGCGAAACTGGTTGCTGCGGGCATGATCCTCAAGGACCTCGTCAACAGTGAAATGACGGTCGTGCATCCCGAAATCCCCGCCATATCAGGCGTGGCCTATGTGATGTTCCGCGATGTGGATGCCGATGGTTCCATCCGCACCTGCACCACCATGTGGCCTGGCCGGGCGGATCGCTCGCCCTGCGGCACCGGCAACTCCGCCAATCTTGCAACGCTTTACGCGCGCGGCAAGGTGAAGGTGGGAGACGAATACAAATCCCGTTCGATCATCGGTTCGGAATTCGATGTCGGCCTTTCCGCCGTCACCGAAGTGGCAGGTCGTCCGGCGGTCATTCCCACCATTGCCGGGCGCGGTTTCACCTTCGGGCTGCACCAGGTCGGCCTTGACCCCTTCGATCCCTTTGCGGACGGCTTTGCCATGACGGATGTGTGGGGTCCCGAAGCGGGCGGCATCTGAGGCTCGCTTCAAAAAAATGACATTTACAGCCGCCCGATGCCTCTCGGCGGCTGTTTTCCTGTGACGAAAGATGCTAAGCGGGCGCCAATTCCGTCATGCTCCGAGGTATCCCGATGAAGTCGCTCACCCTTCGCCGCCCTGATGACTGGCATCTGCATCTGCGCGATGGCGCCATGCTGGAAGGCGTGATCGGGGATACGAGCCGCCATTTCGCCCGCGCAATCATCATGCCGAACCTCGTGCCACCGGTAGTCACCTGCGCCGATGCCCGCGCCTATCGCGAACGCATCGTCAAGGCCATTCCTGCGGGCGACCGTTTCGAGCCGCTGATGACGCTTTATCTCACCGAGGACACGCAGGCCGACGACGTGGAAGAGGGCAAGAAAAGTGGCCTTATCACCGCCGTGAAGCTCTATCCGGCCGGCGCGACCACCAATTCCCACGGCGGCGTGCGCGACTTCAACAAGGCGATGCCGGTTCTGGAACGCATGGCGAAGATCGGCCTGCCGCTTTGCGTGCATGGCGAGGTGACGACGCCGGAGGTCGATATTTTCGACCGCGAGAAAGCCTTCATCGACACGGTTCTGGAGCCGCTGCGCCAGCGCCTGCCTGAGCTCAAGGTGACGATGGAGCACATTACCACCCGCGATGGCGTGGACTACATCAAGTCGTCCAAGGCCAATCTCGCCGGTTCCATCACCACTCACCATCTCATCATCAACCGCAACGCCATTCTGGTCGGCGGTATCAAGCCGCATTATTACTGCCTGCCCGTCGCAAAGCGCGAGGAGCACCGGTTGGCACTCCGTGCGGCCGCGATTTCGGGTGATGCCCGCTTCTTCCTCGGCACCGATTCCGCCCCGCATGTCGATCCGCTGAAGGAATGCGCCTGCGGCTGCGCCGGCATATATACCTCGATCAACACCATGAGCTGTCTTGCGCATGTCTTCGAGCAGGAAAACGCTCTCGACAAGCTGGAAGCCTTCGCTTCCCTCAACGGCCCAGCCTGGTACGGGTTGGCGCCAAATGAGGAGACGATCACGCTGGTGAAGCGCGATGAGCCGGTGTCGTTTCCCGCCAAGATCGAGACGGGCGCCGGGCCGGTGACCGTATTTGATCCGATGTTCCCGCTTCATTGGGACGTGAGCTGATTTTTTTTAATGACCGCCGGCACTGCCGGCGGTTTTGTTATGAAGGCCGAAAAAGGAGAACGCCTATGAACCATTTCACATTCACTGACCGCACTGTCGTTGCAGAACTGGTTGCGAAGATGTTGTGGGAAATCAAGGCGGTCCACTTCAATTCGGAAAGCCCGTACACCTTCGCGTCGGGCATGAAGAGCCCTGTTTATATCGACATGCGCAAGCTCATTTCCTTCCCGCGCATTCGCTCTGCGGCAATGGATTTTGCGGCAGCGGCGGTTATGCGCGAGGCCGGTTTCGAGAAATTTGACTGTGTCGCGGGCGGTGAAACGGCGGGCATTCCCTTCGCGGCTTTCCTTGCTGAGCGTCTTGGCCTGCCGATGATCTATTGCCGCAAGAAGCCAAAGGGCCATGGCCGCAACGCCCAGATCGAAGGCCATATGCCGGAAGGCGCGCGCGTGCTCGTCATTGAGGACCTGACGACGGCCGGCGGCTCGATGTTCACCTTCATCGACGCCATCCGCGCGGCAGGCGGCATTGTCGATCACGGTATTGCGCTCTTCTATTACGGCATTTTCGAACAGGCCGAAGCGCGCTTCGCCAATGGCAATGTCAAGCTGCATTATCTCACGACCTGGCGCGATGTTCTGGCTGTTGCCCGGGCTGAAAAGCTGTTCGACGAAAAGACCCTGTCGGAGGTCGAGGCCTTCCTCGATAACCCGTTGCCATGGTCTGCAAAGCGCGGCGGCGTCAGCGAATTGCCGCAATCTTAATTTCGGATGCGGCCAGCCAGCTTGTGGCTGGCCTTCCGATCGATCTTCGTCTAAATCGATTTAAGTCCATTTGATTTGCTGTTTGAGGAGGACCGTAATGATCCTGTGTTGTGGTGAAGCCCTGATCGACATGCTGCCCCGGCAGACGACGCTGGGTGAGGCGGGTTTTGCCCCCTATGCAGGCGGAGCAGTCTTCAACACGGCCATTGCGCTCGGGCGTCTCGGCGTCCCGTCCGCGTTCTTCACGGGTCTTTCCGATGACATGATGGGCGATATCCTGCGGACAACCCTGCGGGCGAGCAACGTGGATTTCAGCTATTGCGCAACACTTTCGCGCCCGACCACCATCGCCTTCGTCAAGCTCGTCGATGGCCATGCCACCTACGCCTTTTATGACGAAAACACTGCCGGCCGGATGATCACCGAGGCCGAGCTTCCGGCCTTGGGCGCCGATTGCGAGGCGCTGCATTTCGGCGCGATCAGCCTCATTCCGGAACCCTGCGGCAGCACCTATGAGGCGCTTATGGTGCGCGAGCATCAAAGCCGAGTCATCTCCCTCGATCCGAATATCCGCCCCGGTTTCATCAAGGACAAGCAGTCGCATATGGCCCGCATCCGTCGTATGGCTGCCATGTCTGATATCGTGAAATTCTCTGACGAAGACCTCGAGTGGTTCGGTCTGGAAGGTGACGAGGACACGCTCGCTCGCCACTGGCTGCATCACGGCGCGAAACTGGTCGTCGTCACCCGTGGCGCCAAGGGTGCGGTCGGTTACACCGCCAATTTCAAGGTGGAAGTGGCTTCCGAGCGGGTGGAGGTCGTCGATACCGTCGGCGCGGGCGACACCTTCGACGCCGGCATTCTCGCCTCGCTGAAAATGCAGGGGCTTCTGACGAAGGCGCAGGTCGCTTCGCTGACGGAAGAGCAGATCAGAAAGGCTTTGGCGCTCGGCGCAAAGGCTGCTGCGGTGACCGTCTCGCGAGCTGGCGCAAATCCGCCCTTCGCGCATGAAATCGGATTGTAAAGGATATGGTTGAACCGTTTTGAAAAGGCGGTTCATCACTCCTGCCTGGGCCGGGGTCGTAAAAAATCGATATTTGGATATCAAGAAGCTTGTGTCGGCCGGTCTTTCACGAAACAAGCATCGCATGAGCGTTCCAACAACCCATCCTTTCGATTTCGACCCGACCTATGGCATGCGGCGCGAGCAGTTGCTGGCCATTATCCCGCCTGAGGCGCCGCCGGGCTTTGATGATTTCTGGAAGAAGCGTTATCGCCACGCGCTGGCCACGGATCCGCGACCGGTGCTGCGCAAGAGCAAACTCAGCCATCCCCGCTGGCATGTTCTCGATATCTCATACACATCCACCGGCGGCTTCCGCATCGGTGGATGGATGCTTCTGCCGCGCAAAGGACAGGTGCGGCGCGGACTTGTTGTCGGCCATGGTTATGGCGGGCGGGGAGAGCCCGATTTCGACGTGCCGGTGGAAGAAACGGCCGTGCTGTTTCCCTGTTTTCGCGGGCTTTCGCTAAGCGCCTGTCCGCCGATTTCGTCCGACCCGGCCCTTCATGTCCTCTACAACATCGACAGAAAAGACGACTACATCATCGGTGGCTGTGTCGATGATCTGTGGATCGCCGTCTCCACGCTCGTCACGCTCTATCCATGGCTGGAAGGGAAGGTGGGCTACAGCGGCATCAGCTTCGGGGGCGGGATTGGGGCTTTGGCGATACCATATGATGCGCGCATCGACCGGGGCCATCTGGTCGTACCGACATTCGGACACCGGCCGTTCTGGCTGACGCTGCCGACCGTCGGCAGCGCGGATGCGGTCCAGACCTATCAGAAGACCCATGCCAATGTGCTGGAAATGCTGCGTCTGTTCGATGCCGCTTCTGCGGCTTCCCGCATAAAAGTGCCGATGCTGGTCGCGCCCGCCCTGTTCGATCCGGCGGTGGCGCCGCCGTGCCAGTTTGCGGTTGCCAATGCCCTGCCGTTCTCAAAATTTAATGAAATCTTCATCCTAGACGCGGGACATTTCGAATACGCTGACAGTGCATCCCAAGATGCGGTCCACAGGGACAAGGTCAGACAGTTTTTCAAGGTGCCATGAAACGCGAATATCTCCGCTGGTATAGTCAAAGGCTTCATCGTGATATGGAGCTGTTGATATTCGGTCATTCTGGCGCCAAGGTGCTGATGTTTCCCACACGCGACGGGCGCTTCTTCGAATATGAGGAACTTGGCCTTGTCGACAGTCTGGCCGATAAAGTGGAGGCCGGTCATCTTCAGCTCTATTGTATCGAGGGGCTGGCCAAAGAGACCTTTTATGCGGCCTATAATCACCCGGCCGAGCGCATTCGCCGCCATGCCGCCTTCGAAGATTATATTCTCAATGAAGTGCTGCCGCTGATGGCTGAGAAAAACCCGCATGGTGATACCATCGTGCAGGGCTGCAGTCTCGGCGCGTTTCAGGCCGCCAGCCTCGTCTTTCGTCACCCACATCTTTTCCGCAAGCTCGTCGCCTTTTCCGGCCGCTACGATCTGACGATGAAGGTGGAATCCTTCGGCGATCTGTTCGACGGTTACTACGATGACGATGTCTATTTCCACATGCCGAGCCACTTTCTGCCGGACCTCGCCTGCGGCTGGCGGCTTGAAAACCTCCGCCGCATCGACATGGTTTTCACCATCGGCGATGCCGATCCGTTTTTGGACAACAACCATCACCTGAGCCGGGTTCTTAATGACAAGCACATAGGGCATCAGTTGCATGTCTGGGAGGGACGTGCTCATCGTGCAGGCGCCTGGCGCAAGATGGCGGCGCTGTATATCTGAGGCGACCGGCGCCGCCTCAGGCGAGGAGAAATTCCATCAGGGCATTCTGCGCGTGCAGAAGAAATGCCTTTGCGGGCCGGCTTTGACAGGCCGGATGGGTCATTGCGTCTGCCGTCACTTCCTGACCACGGGCGACCGGTGGGCAGGGTAAAAAGATCACCTCGGGCTGCATCCTGTCGAGAAGGGATGCGGATATGCGGTACTCGATCGGGATATGATCCGAACCGGCGGGCCAGGAATCGGTAATGACCACATCCGCGTCCAGCAACTCCGCCATATCAGAGCTGGCCCGGAAATTCGGGTTGATAAGCGCAGCATCGGTGACGTGCCATTGTTCGGGGTAAACTTGTGTGACCTGAATTGGCAGGGAAATCGAGGCCTCGACCCACGAGCGCAAAATATTGGCATCCGGCGCGACGCCGACGATCTTGAGACCGTCGACCCGGCCTCTCAAGCTTTTGATGTGGGCAAGATCGCCAAGCGTCTCGCAGGGATGATTGGACTTGGTCCGCGCGTTGATGACGGATGCGCGCATTTCGCCCGCAAGCACCCGGAGGGTCGAGAGTTCTTTCGTGCGGATAATGACTAGATCGAACCAGTTGTCGAGATAGCCCGCCAGGTCGGCAATTTCTTCGCGGCCATTAAAGCTGATCGGGACGGTGACACAAACACCGCCCATGGCCTGAATGCCGAGATCGAAGGCAGCGGTGTTGCGCCAACCGGTATCGTCGACGATCAGCCCGATGCGTTTTCCCTTGAGCAGCTGCGGCATCGTGCCCTTTGACCAGTCCTGCGCCAGACTGCCTGCACGGTCTATGATCGACAGCACCGCATCTTCAGGCAGGTCATGAAACGCCAGAAAATCCTTGCCTTGCCGCAGTGCCATATGTGCCTCCAATCGGCGTTCCATCGATGTTGAATTGAAAAAGCCGGAAGTTTCCTTCCGGCTTTCGTAATTATCAAGGGAGCAAGAATTTTACCCCGCCAGTCCCGACAGCGCCTTCACCAGACCCTGTGTCGAGCTGTCATGGCCGGCTGCACTTTCCTTGCCTTCAACGACGGGAAGCAGGCCGGTTGCCAGTTCCTTGCCAAGCTCCACACCCCACTGGTCGAAGGAGTTGATGCGGAACAGCACGCCTTCCACGAAGACGCGGTGTTCGTAGAGCGCGATCAGACGGCCAAGCGCAAATGGCGTCAGCTTGTCGTAGACGAAGGTAATGGACGGGCGGTTGCCGGTGAAAACGCGGTGCGGCGCGATGAAATCGGCTTGGCTGTCTTCCATGCCCTTGGAGGTGAGCTGGGCTTTCGCCTCAGCCAGCGTGCGGCCCTTCATCAGGGCTTCCGACTGCGCCAGGCAATTGGCGATGAGAAGCTGGTGCTGATGGCGCAGTTCTGGTTCGAAACCGTTGGCGGCGATCATGAATTCCGCCGGAATGACGCTCGTGCCCTGGTGGATGAGCTGGTAGAAGGCGTGCTGGCCGTTGGTGCCGGGTTCGCCCCAGACGACCGGGCCGGACTGGCCTTCGACAGGTGTCCCGTCGATCGTCACGCCCTTGCCGTTCGATTCCATGTCGAGTTGCTGCAGATAGGCAGGAAAACGCGACAGGCGCTGGTCATAGGGCAGGATCGCCCGCGTGGAATAGTTCAGCACGTTGCGGTGATAAAATCCGATGAGACCGAGCAGCATCGGCAGGTTTTCACGGATCGGCGCCTCGCGGAAATGCTTGTCCATGGCATGCGCGCCATCCAGAAACTTTCCGAAATTCTCCGGCCCGATGGCGATCATCAGCGGCAGGCCGATAGCCGACCAGATCGAATAACGTCCGCCAACCCAGTCCCAGAAACCGAAGATGCGATCGCTCTCGATGCCGAAGGCGGCAACCTTTTCCAATGCTGTCGAAACGGCGGCGAAATGGTGCTTCACAGCCTCTTCACCCAGCTTGTCGGCAATGAAACGGCGTGCGGTCGCGGCATTCGTCATCGTTTCGATTGTGGTGAAGGTTTTGGAGGCGACGATGAAGAGCGAGGTCTCGGGATCAACGAGCTTCAGCGTGTCGGCAATATGCGCGCCATCAATATTGGAGACGAAATGCGCACGCGGACCATCATGGAAAGGCGCAAGCGCCAGCGTCGCCATGACGGGGCCGAGATCGGAGCCGCCGATACCGATATTGATGATGTCGGTGATCTTCTTGCCGGTCGCACCTTTCAGGGAACCGGAGCGAATGGCGTCGGCAAACTTGCCCATGGCGGTAAGAACGGCGTTCACATCCGGCATCACATCCTTGCCGTCAACGAGAACCGGCGTGTTGGAGCGATTGCGCAGTGCGGTGTGCAACACGGCACGATCTTCGGTGAAATTGATCGCCTTGCCGGAGAACATCTCCTCGCGCTTTGCCTCGACGCCACCGTCGCGCGCCAGCTGTTCGAGAAGCGTGACGATTTCGTCATTAACAGCGCATTTGGAATAGTCCATCAGCAGGTCATCGAATTTGGCGCTGAAACGGCTGAATCGTTTGTCGTCGGCCGCAAAAGCAGCGCGCAGATCGGTTGCGGCTGTGCTGCTTGCCGTTGCTTTCAGTTTTTCGATGGTGGCCTGCATCTCGTGCTCCTCGGCTTCCTGGAAGGATGAGGAAACTATTCTTTTTCAGGCGACCAAATCAAGGCGACTTCGGTAAAAGAAATGGACTGGGAGAAAAGAAAAGAGCCGGTTACCCGGCTCTCGTCCTTCAGTTCAGATTGCGCAACTCACGCCGCAAGATCTTGCCGACGTTCGATTTCGGCAGCTCCGTTCGGAACTCGATGAT
The DNA here is from genome assembly GCF_053522705.1 of Agrobacterium sp. 16-2014-1-2a. Lineage (NCBI taxonomy): Bacteria > Pseudomonadati > Pseudomonadota > Alphaproteobacteria > Hyphomicrobiales > Rhizobiaceae > Agrobacterium > Agrobacterium sp. 16-2014-1-2a. The sequence goes on along the minus strand of NZ_JBNWBX010000001.1, from coordinate 1,444,513 downwards.
TTTCGGCCGTTTGTAGTTTGTCAGGCTTTTGGCGCAGAAGGCCTTGAGTTCCGCTTCCGTCAGCGACTGATCCTTCTTGACGACGAAAAGCTTGACGGTCTCGCCGGAATGTTCGTCGGGAACCCCTATTGCCGCGCATTCCAGCACGCCGGGATGGCTGGCGGCCACTTCCTCGATCTCGTTCGGATAGACGTTGAAACCGGAAACGAGGATCATGTCCTTCTTGCGGTCGACGATCTTGGTGTAGCCGCGCTCGTCCATGAAGCCCATGTCGCCTGAACGGAAGAAGCCGTCTTCGGTCATTGCTTTCGCGGTTTCATCCGGCCTCTGCCAGTAACCGGCCATGACCTGCGGCCCGCGAATGCAGATCTCGCCGACCTCGCCGGTCGGCAGGCTTTTGCCTTCCTCGTCGCGAATGTCGATTTCCGTAGAGGAAATTGGCAGGCCGATGGTGCCGCTGAATTCCGTGGCATCGAGTCTGTTAACGGTGGCAACAGGCGATGTTTCCGATAGCCCGTAACCTTCGGCGATCGGGCAGCCGACCATGGAAAGCCAACGCTCGGCCACCGGCCTCTGCACCGCCATGCCGCCGCCGAGAACAAGAATGAGCGAGGACAGATCGAGCTTGCGGAAATCCTCATTGTTCATCAGCGCGTTGAACAGCGTATTGATACCCGGAAAAATATGCGGTCGATAATGCGACAACTCTTTCACGAAGCCGGGAATATCGCGTGGATTGGCGATCAGCAGGTTATGGCCGCCAAGCGCGATGCCCATCAGCGAATTCACTGTCAGCGCAAAGATGTGGCACAGGGGCAGCGCGCAGATGAAGTTGAGGACTTCTGGACGGTCCTTGCGTTGGGTGAAAGCAGCATCCAGCCACAGGCTTATCTGGGCCTTGTTGGCCAGAAGATTGGCGTGGGTGAGGATCGCACCTTTGGAAATGCCCGTCGTTCCGCCGGTATATTGCAGGAATGCGATATCCTGCGGCAGGAGGCGGACCGCCTTCAGGGAAAATCCCTGACCTTCCTTCAACACGGCCTTGAAGCTGACGGAGCCGGGAATAGCGTAGGCCGGCACCAGTTTCTTCACCTTGCGAACCACAAGATTGACGATATGTCCCTTGAGGCCGAGGAGATCACCCATGGCTGCAACGACAACATGTCTGACGGCGGTTTTCGGCACCGCCTGCTGCGCCACATGGGCGAAATTCTCCAGTACGAAAAGCGCTTTTGAGCCGGAATCCTTCAGCTGGTGTTCCAGCTCGCGCGGCGTATAGAGCGGATTGACGTTGACCACGATCATGCCTGCCCGCAAAATTCCGTATACGGCGACGGGGTTCTGCAGGATATTCGGCATCATCACCGCAACCCGGTCGCCTTTTTCCAGCCCTCTGGATTGCAGCCATGCGGCCACCGCGCGGGTTTCGATATCCAGATCCCGGTAGGTCAGGGACTTTCCCATGCTGGAAAAGGCCTTCCTGTCGGCAAATTTCGCGCAGCTCTTTTCGAGAAGTTCGACAAGGGAGGTATTGGCGGATGCGGGGATTTCGGAAGGTACGCCCGGCGGGTAGGATGCCAGCCAGCGCTTCTCTGCGCTGACATTTTCCGGATGTCCCAGGGACAATTCACTCATGCTTCTCCTCCCAGAGTCTCTGTCGCGCCGTGCGTTCGATGGAACGCATGAAAGGCGCTATAAGCTGCCTGATCATCATGAGACCCCCAATCAACCGGCGTAATGGCCGGATTGAGGGAACCTCATGTGGCGTCACCGGATCGACTGCTCCTCCGCTCCCCGATGACGAATGATAGACGTCTAATCACTTGACGTCCATCGTATCGGCAAAGCCTATTTAACTCTAACGTAAACGTCAATATTCCTGCCGAACATCTCGCAACCTCGTGAATGGAAACCTATTTTCCCCGCCTTTTGACTTTAATCCTGATTTGAGCGATCAACATAATTCGTAAAGCAGGGCAGGATTGGAAATGGCAGGCAACGCAGCGCTTGAACTGAAATCGGTCGGAAAAAGATTCGGCGATACGGATGTATTGTCCGATATCGATCTGACCGTCGAACGCGGCGAAATCATTTGTCTGGTGGGACGTTCCGGCTGTGGAAAATCGACCCTGCTGCGCATTATAGCGGGTGTGGAAACGCCGGATCATGGCAGCGTTTGTGTGAATGGCGCAGTCGTTGCTGGTCCGGCTGGTTTCGTGGAACCGGAAAAGCGCAATATCGGTTTCGTCTTTCAGGATTATGCGCTCTTCCCGCATCTCACCGTCGAACAGAATGTGATGTTTGGTCTCAGGTCATTGCCAAAGGCCGAGGCCCGCCGCCGGGCTGCGGAGATGATCGAGCACGTTCATCTGCAGGAGTTGGCCAAGCGCTATCCGCACACGCTTTCGGGCGGTGAGCAGCAGCGCGTAGCCCTCGCCCGCGCCCTTGCCCCGCAACCCGGCCTGCTGTTGATGGATGAGCCCTTTTCCAATCTGGACCGGGGATTGCGCGACACTGTGCGCGAGGAAACGCTGGGCGTCCTGCGGCAACTGGGCACGACGGCGATCATGGTCACCCATGATCCGGAAGAAGCGCTTTCCGCCGGCGATCGTGTGGTGCTGATGCAGCGCGGTCGTATCGTCCAGAGCGGCACGGGCTACGAAATCCACGATCATCCCAAAAGCCGCTACGCCGCCGATTTTTTCTGCGCCTTCAACAAGATCGAGGGCAGAGTGAGGGAGGGGCGGGTGGAAACGCCGCTCGGGCCTCTGGGCGATGCGTCCGGTCTGGCGGAAGGTCTTGCCGCCACCGCCTATGTTCGCCCCAATGCGATTTCGATCATCGAGGACAGCGCTGCGAAAGACGGGATTGCCGGCGAAATATCAAGTCGTGTGTTCCTCGGCGAGATCGAACAGCTCGGCATAGCCGTTCCCGGCCTTCCAGCCGACCTGCGCGTCAGGACGATGCAGCGCACACCCGCCAAGACCAAGGCCGTGCGCTTCGGCATCGATCCGAAGGGTGTCCTGATATTTACCTGAAGTTGAATGAGCGGATTTGCATGTTTATTTTCGCTCCATTTTCAACTGTTGGTGATCGAAACCCGTCTGAAACCGGCCAAATAAAACTTGATTTGATACGTCATGTATGATGTTTGCTCCCCCTATATTGCGCCATCGAAGAGGGAGACACATCATGACGAAATTTGCCAAACTTGCCCTGCTTGCCAGCACGGTCACTTTTGCAGCGGGATCAGTCAGCGCTGCTGAACTGAATATCTACACCACGAGAGAGCCGGCCCTGATCCAGCCCCTGCTGGAATCCTTCACGGCCTCCAGCGGTGTCAAGGTCAACACCGTATTCCTCAAGGATGGCCTTGCAGAGCGCGTTCTGAGCGAGGGTGCAAGCTCACCTGCCGACGTGCTGATGACGGTGGATGCCGGCAATCTCGTCGATCTCGCGGAAAAGGGTGTTACCCAGCCGGTTGAATCCGAAACCCTGAACAAGGCTATTCCGGCGGAACTTCGCGACGCCAAGGGCCACTGGTTCGCACTTTCCATGCGTGCCCGCGTTCTCTATGCGGCGAAGGATCTCGACCTTGCCTCCTTCAACTATGAAGACCTGGCAGATGCGAAGTGGAAGGGCAAGATCTGCATTCGCGCCGGCCAGCATCCCTATAATACGGCTCTCTTTGCCGACTACATCGCTCACTATGGCGCAGCGGACACCGAAAAGTGGCTTGCCGGCGTCAAGGAAAACCTGGCCCGCAAGGCAGGCGGCGGCGACCGTGACGTTGCCAAGGATATCCTCGGTGGCATTTGCGATATCGGCATCGCCAACTCCTATTATGTCGGCCTGATGCGCTCGGGCAAGGGCGGCGAGGAGCAGGTGAAGTGGGGCGACGCGATCAAGGTCGTTCTGCCGACGTTCAAGAATGGTGGCACGCAGGTCAACATCAGCGGTGCGGCTGTTGCCAAGAACGCTCCGAACAAGGCCGAAGCCGTCAAGCTTCTGGAATACCTTGTTTCGGACGAAGCCCAGAAGATCTATGCCGAAGCCAACTTCGAATATCCGGTCAGGCAGGGCGCAGCACTCAACGACATCGTTGCCTCCTTCGGCACCCTGAAGGTTGACAACAAGTCGCTGACGGAGATCGTCTCTCATCGCAAACAGGCGAGCGAGCTGGTCGACAAGGTCGGTTTCGACCAGTAAAGGCCAATTGGCGACAACAAGTTGGAAGGCGTTCGCATCCGCGGGCGCCTTCCCTGTATTTTCAAGAAGCTCATGAATCCAGACGCCGTCCAGCCATTGATGCCCCGCGCAAGACCAAGGTTTTCATCCTCCTTCTGGTGGCTGAGCCTGTCTCTGGCAGCGGTCTGCGGCGCCATGCTGCCGGTTCTGGCACTCGTCTCGCAGGCGGTGCAGGGGTCTGATGGCCTGTGGTCCCATCTCGGTTCCAGCGTGATTTTGACGGCTTTGCCGGATACCGCAGTTCTGATGCTCGGCGTCGGGTTGCTGGCCGGTGTTATCGGCACATTTGCCGCCTGGCTGGTTACGGCCTATGATTTTCCCGGCCGCAAAATACTGGAATGGGCGCTGCTGCTGCCGCTCGCCATGCCCACCTATATCGTCGCTTACGCCTATCTCGATATCCTGCATCCGATCGGGCCGGTGCAGGGGGCGATCCGCTGGCTGCTGGGCTATTCCAGCCCGCGTGAATTCCGCCTGCCGGACATAAGGTCCATGACGGGCTGCATCATCCTGCTCGGTTTCGTGCTGTTTCCCTATGTCTATATTCCTGTGCGCGCCATGTTCCTCACGCAGGCGGGCAACCTGCTTGAAGCAGCACGCACGCTTGGCGTTTCCAGACGCGCGGCTTTCTTCAAGGTTGCGGTGCCTTTGGCACGCCCGGCCGTCGCGGTCGGCATCAGCCTTGCCCTGATGGAAGCGCTGAACGATATCGGCGCATCGGAATTCCTTGGTGTCCGAACACTCACCGTTTCGGTCTATACCACATGGGTCACGAAATCCGACCTGCCAGGTGCGGCGCAGATCGCGCTTTCCATGTTATTCATCGTGGTTGCCCTCGTGGCATTTGAACGATGGGCGCGGCGTAAGCAGCGTTATACCGTGTCGGCGCAGAAAAGCAGGGAACTGGAGCCTGTGCGTCTCACCGGTCTTAAAGCTTGCGGTGCCTTTGCGCTCGGCAGCCTGCCGGTTCTGATCGGCTTCGTGGCGCCGGCAAGCTATCTCGTCACCGAGGCATGGAAGCGTTTCCGGTTCAGCGGACTGTCGTCCCGTTTTGCCGATGAGGCTCTGAATACCATCCTCTTTGCCGGACTGGCGACGGCGATCACCCTCGTCCTCGGCCTTGCGGTCGCTTACGCGATGCGCCTTGCTCCGGGACGCTTCTCGCTCTGGTCCTACCGGCTTTCCACGGTAGGTTACGCGGCCCCCGGCACGGTCATCGCCATAGGTGTGCTGATTGCGCTTGGCGGCTTCGACCGGTTTGTCGACCAGACCATGCGCGACTGGTTCGGCATATCCACCGGCCTCATTTTCATCGGCAGCGGTGCGGCCCTGATTTACGCCTATTCGGCGCGGTTCCTCACCATTGCGGCTGGCGGCGTTGATGCCGGCCTGAGCCGTATCCCGCAATCCTTCGATCACGCCTCGCGAACACTGGGACGATCCGCAACACAGACATTCCGACAGATCCATCTGCCGCTTTCAAAGGCATCGCTGGCCGCCGCCGCCTTGCTGATCTTCGTCGATTGCGTCAAGGAACTTCCCGCCACCCTCCTGTTGCGGCCGCTGAATTTTGAGACTTTCGCAACCCATCTTTACGGTGAGGCAGCGCGTGGCACCTACGAGGAAGCGTCGATTGCGGCACTGGCGATCGTCGTCATCGGCATCCTGCCGGTCATGCAGCTTGCAAGGATCGGGCGGCGCAAGAGCTGACGCCTGCACCATAAATGACAGGCGCAAAACTGTGCGAGAAGCCAATAAGCTTCAAATCTGCCCAGAAAACGACAAGCATCCGGCCTTAATCCTGATGTAAATACTCAGCTTAATTGAGGTGCTGCGGCCTGCCGTATATAAACGTCGGCCGTGATCTGTTTCGGGGCATATCTTGAAAAATTTGCATGAGATGTTTTTGGGCCGCCTGGCTTTGGGAACGGCTGCCATTGTTTTGATGGCGCCATTGGTAGGTCACGCACAGCAGACGACCGTCCTGCGGGAGATCACCGTCGAGGGGCAGGGCGCGGAAAACGCCACTGGTCCGGTCCGGGGGTACGTTGCGAAGAAAAGCGCGACGGGTTCGAAAACTGAGACGGAAACGAAGGACATTCCTCAGTCCGTATCGGTCGTCGGCCGCAAGGAAATGGATGACCGCGGCGTCGTGACCAAGATCGACGAGGTGCTGCGTTACACGCCCGGCGTAACGGCGGAGCCTTTCGGCACCGATCCGGATACGGACTGGTTTTACATTCGCGGTTTCCAGGCAACCCAGACCGGCGTGTTTCTGGATGGGCTGAACCTGTTCAGCTACGGTTTCGGCGGTTTCCAGATGGATGCCTATGGTTTGGAGCGGGTGGAGGTGCTGAAGGGACCGGCTTCGGTGCTCTACGGCGGCGCCAATCCCGGCGGCATCGTGCAGATGGTTCGCAAGCGCCCGCAGGATGAGCCAGTCCGCGAAACGGAAATCGGCATCAACAATTTCGGCAATGCTTTCTTCGGTTTCGATCTCGGCGACAAGGTTGACGGTGAGGGCGTGTGGAAATACCGCGTCACCGGCAAGGTCTCGGGCGGCGATAATTACACCGACTACTCCGAGGATCTGCGCGGCTTCATCATGCCGCAGATCACCTTCGAGCCGGATGCTCAGACCAGTGCCACGCTCTACGGCTATTTCTCGGCGCTGGATCAGGTCCATGTCGGCAATGGCTTCCTGCCCTATGTAGGCACTGTGGTTGACGCACCTTTTGGCAAGCTGGACCGCAAGGCCTTTTATGGCGAGCCTGATATCGACAATGGTCGCGTCTACCAGTCCATGGTGGGTTACGAAGTCAGCCACGAATTCGACAATGGCTGGAAGATCAGCCAGAACGCACGCTACGGCCACCTCTACAAGCATGAAACCGGACCCTATGCGGGCGGCTGGGCCAATACTGACGCCAATGGCCAGCCAATCCTCGATGCCACCACCAATGACTATATGCTGACCCGCTTTGGTTATGACGGCCTGTCGAAGGTCGACAGTTTCGGCGTCGACAACCGCGTCGAAGGCCAGTTCGATACCGGTGCTGTCAGCCATTCGTTGCTCTTCGGTCTCGATTATAAATACTACAAGCTGGATCAGGTGCAGGCGTGCTGCGGATCGAATGCGATCGGTGCGCTCAACCCGGTCTATGGTTCGACGCAGGGAACGAATTTCGTCTACGCCAATAACGTCGTGACGCAGCAGCAGATCGGCATCTATGCACAGGATCAGTTGCGTTTCGGCGATGGCTGGCTGGTAACGCTGAACGGGCGCTACGATTACGTCGATACCGAACTGAACAACAGGCTGCCAGCGGGTGTGTCTCGCCGCTCAAATGACGATGCGCTGAGCGGTCGCGCCGGTCTTGCCTATGAATTCGACAATGGCCTGACGCCCTATGTCTCGGCGGCCACCTTCTTCAATCCGCTCATCGATACACTTGCGGATGGCAGCTCCGCCGTACCCGAGGAAGGACATCAGTTCGAGGCCGGTATCAAATACGAGCCGACCTTCTTCGATGGCAGCATCACCGCCTCTGTCTTCAAGCTTGTTAAGGACAACGCCATCGTTTCCTATACCGCCGGCGGCGTAACGACGAGCGGCCAGTTCGGACAGGTGGAGTCTACCGGCTTTGAGCTGGAGGCGAAGGCCAATCTCACTGACAACTGGAAAACCATTGCCTCCTATTCCTATACCGATCTCGATATCACCAAGGACGCCAATCCTAACCTGATCGGCAAATCTCCGTGGATTGTGCCTGCTCACACCGCGTCGCTTTGGGTGGATTACGCCTTCACCGATGATACGTTTGAAGGTCTCAGTATTGGCGGCGGCGTGCGTTATCAGGGCAAGTCCTGGGCAGATGCGGCAAACACGCTGCGTGTTCCGGATGCTGCGGTCTTCGATGCCGCGATCCGCTACGAGAAGAACGACTGGACGGCATCCGTCAACGTCGCGAATGTCTTCGACAAGGAATACGTCAAGAGTTGCGCCGGCGTCTCGGTTTGCGGCTGGGGTGACAGCCGCACCATCACCTTCAAGCTTTCCAAGAAGTGGTAACGGGTAGCTGGCAGTTGCGGGAAAAATAGTTTGCCCCTATAAACATGAATAATCTTATCATGTTTATAGGGGCGCCTTTGCGCCTTGCGGGATCGAGAGGCCATGGCTTTCCGCGTTCGGATGGAAAATGAGATCGAGGGCTTTGCCGTTATCGGCGGCCCACGCTCGCGGGTGTGGAACGGCATCGTCGCCGATCTGTGGGACGTGCGTTGCGCATCGAAGGCGGGTGGCCGCTATGTCGGCAAGGACCCGCGTTTCGTTTTCCTGCTTGATATGGATGGGACGGATGATGGGCGGTTCATGATGAACCGTAGCCGCCGCGACAATTACGCGTCATCCGAAGCGAACCGCATTTCCTTCGTACCGGCCGACCTGGACGTACATGCGGAACTCAGCAATGTTTCCTTCGTGCGCCATCTCGATCTGCACTTCGATGCGGGATTGCTGGGGGCGCGGCTGGTGCAGGGGTTCGATCCGCACGGATTGCTCGATCCGCACCTGATGTTCGAGGATGAGCGCCTGCTGGTGCTTGCGCGGCTGATCGCCGCCGAATGTGATAATCCAGACCCTTTGCACGATCTATACGGCGAAAGCCTCGTGCTGGCGCTATTGACGGATTTCCTCAAGGTGAAGCGGGAGCCGGTCAAAAAACGCAGCAAGCTGGCCTCCTGGCAGTTGAGGGCGGCGACCGATTACATTCGCGAACATTGCCTGCGGTCGATAAGGCTGGAGGAACTGGCAGAACTCACCAACCTGTCGCAATCCCATTTCAGCCACGCCTTCAAGGCGTCGACAGGCGTACCGCCGCATCAATGGCAGATGCAGGCGCGTATCGATCGGGTCAAGGACCTGATGATGCGAACCGACATGGCGCTGACCGACATCGCCATCGCAGCCGGGTTTTCGGATCAGGCGCATTTTTCCCGCGTCTTCCGTAAAATGGTCGGTGTTTCTCCTTCCGTCTGGCAAAAAATCCGCCAATAGGGCTTTTTCCGCGCCTCCTGATCCGCGTCTTCAGTCCGCAGCGCGCGAAAAGCTTCGGAACGAATTTCTGGTGGAGGGGTTTACCAGGCGTAATACTCACGAGGAAAAACCAAGGAGGAAAGACGTTATGTTGCATCAAGAACCCCGTGCCGGGCAGGACCCTTACGTCAAGGATACACCGAGCCTGATCGCCAGCGACAAGGTTGAAGGCACGCGCGTCTATGGCGCCGATGGTAAGCATATCGGCTCGATCCAGCGGATCATTCTGGAAAAACGCGGCGGCCGTGTCGCCTATGCGGTTTTGAGCTTTGGTGGCTTTTTCGGAATCGGCGACGACTATTATCCGCTGCCGTGGGAAAAGCTCCATTACGACGAAGAGCTTGATGGCTATCGCATCGATCTTACCAAAGAGCAGATCGAAAATGCGCCTCACTTCGCCAACCTGGACGATGATGACCTGCTGCATGCGCGAGACCGCAAGGTTTACGACTACTACGGCGTCGCACCTTACTGGATGTAGATCGAACGAAATATAGCAATCATGAAATTGGCCCCTTTCGAGGGGCCATTTGTCGTCTGAATATGGTCAGTGCGGATTTTTCTGCATCTCGGAAACCGCATCGGTAAAGCACTTTCGCGCTTCCTCCGGCGATTTGCGTCCATCAAGCGCAGCGCGGCAGGCGCTTCTGGCTCTCACGAAACTCAATCCGCGAATTTTCGGCCAGCCTTCCGTCAATAACATCAGTGCCTCGAACGGGCCGGCGATAACGCTTTTGCCCTTCGCCTCGAGATTGACCTCGACAGGCTCTGTCCATCTCTCGTTCTTCATCGTGCACCTCCCAGAGCAACGCGATCCCGAAATACACCCGACAGCAAAGCAACCCATGAACGCAGCCGTGTGTTACCGCTGATTAGAATAAGCGCAAGCGATCGAATTGACAACGGTGATCAACGAAAGCCGAAAAACGAAAGAATCGCCAGAACGATGACGACGAGGCCCACGATGTAGATGATCTGGTTCATGATTTTCTCCTTAGCTGGTGTCATCACCATAACGTGAGGGAGAAGATGAGGTTCCAGTCGGTATTACGAATTTAATCACGTACTAAAATATTGTGCGAATCTGATGGTTGTCCCATCATATGCCGCGCAAATCTCATTTGCGCAGGATCACCCAGATCGCGTGAATGATGCCGGGAATGTAACCGCAAAGCGTGAGCAGGATATTCAACCAGAAATGCAGGCCAAGTCCGACCTGGAGAAACACGCCAACCGGCGGAAGGATGATGGCGATGAGAATACGAAGGACATCCACGATGGCAGGCTTTCCATTTGATTGCGACTTGCTGCTCAACGTGCGGAGGCCTGTTTGGTTTCAAAGGTTTTATGATTGCAGCAGCAGCGCCAAATGACGATTTCCGCCAGTGGACAACGCCGCGCCAAAGGCAACTCAGTGTCAGAAATGAATTTTTTAGAAAGAAATGGTGCCGCTTACGTGACTCGAACACGTGACCCCGTCATTACGAATGACGTGCTCTACCAACTGAGCTAAAGCGGCCCGATTGTGACCCGTTTGTTACGGATCAGCTTCATGGCGGGCTGATACAGGCAATGCTGACGGATTTCAAGCCTTGAATGCGCGGGTTTCGAAAAATCCGAAAAAAAGCTTTGCCTGCCCGTTGTTTATAGGTGGCCTCAGCCTCTCGCGCAGATGCGCTGTCTGGCTGCCTCATACTCGCGTACCAGCCGATCGACAAGGTCAGCCACTGGCTCCACCACCTTGACCGCGCCGATGCCTTGTCCGGCGCCCCAGATATCCTTCCAGGCCTTTGCGCCGCCGGTGGCGGTTTCGAAGTCCATCTTGGAAGGGTCCGCTTCCGGCAGGTTGTCGGGGTCCATGCCTGAGGCGACGATCGAGCTTTTCAGGTAGTTGCCGTGTACGCCCGTGAAATAGTTCGAATAAACGATGTCCTTGGCCTGTGCCTCCACGATCGCCTGCTTGTAAGCGTCGGAGGCCCGGGCTTCCTGCGTCGCGATGAAGGGGGAGCCTATATAGGCCATATCCGCGCCCATGGCCTGCGCCGCAAGGATGGAGCCGCCATTGGCGATGGCGCCAGCCAGCAGCAGGGGACCATCGAACCATTCGCGGATTTCCTGAACCAGGGCGAAGGGTGAAAGCGTGCCCGCATGTCCGCCTGCACCCGTTGCCACCGCAATCAGCCCGTCCGCGCCCTTGCGGATGGCGGAGCGGGCGTGGCGATCGTTGATGACATCATGCAGCACGATACCGCCATAGGAATGCACGGCCGCATTGACTTCCGGTACTGCACCAAGCGAGGAAATCACGACCGGCACCTTGTATTTGACGCAGAGGCCGAGATCGTGTTCCAGCCGCCGGTTGGACATATGTACGATCTGGTTGACGGCGAAAGGAGCGGCCGGGCGCTCGGGGTTGGCCCTGTTGTGGGCGGCTAGATCCTCGGTGATCATTGCCAGCCATTCGTCCAGCTGGCTTTCGGGCCGCGCATTCAGCGCCGGGAAAGCGCCGATGACACCCGCCTTGCATTGCGCCAGCGTCAATTGCGGATGCGAAATAATGAATAGCGGTGACGCTATGACCGGAAGACGCAGATTGTCTTTCAGCACGGACGGCAGCATGTCTCCTCCCACGGATTACGTTTACGCGCACGTAAGTCAATATCGTGTTCGGCAGCGGATTGAAAGCGAAAACAGCGTCGTACTGGCCCGGCAGACCTGCGCTCGCAGCGCCACAATGGATCGATTTTCCCCAAGGCAATCCGGTCTTTATCGCAAACGATGCTTGCGGAGGCGCGGCATAGCCGTTACCGAATCGTAAACCAATGGCGCACTGCCACATATTTTTTGCGAAGAGCAGTAGAATAAGGATCGGTCGTGAGCGGACTGGAAACGGCAATCAGAAATGCTCTGGAAAAATCGGACAGATCGAACGCCGAAGTTCGTGCACGAATTTACCAATCGTCCCGTCAGGCACTGGAAGCGGGCCTGCGCAAGCAGGGCATAGACGACCCGCAGATTGTGGGCCAGCAGCGCCAGCGGCTCGAAAGCCTGATCCATGTTATAGAGAATGAAGAGCGGAACCGTCTTATGGACAGGGTGGAGCAGCAGTTGCGGCCGCCTGTGCCGGAAAGTGCGGCGCATGACGGCCCCTCGGTCGATCCCGTCTCACAATCGCAGCATCACGGCGATATGGCCGTCGAGCCGGAATTGCGTGGCGAAACGCGCGATGTGCGGCCGGGCGCCGCTGCTGCTCCGGAACCTCTGAGTGCTGGACATCGCAATGGAAAACCGCCAAGAAGAGGCTCCAGCGCAGGTGACGCCTCGCTCGCGTTTCGTCCGGAAGGTGCCGTTGGCCGCCGCAAGCGTCGCGGACTTTTCGCCCGGCTTTTCATGCTCGTATCGCTTCTGGCCTTTGTCGGTTTCGGCGCCTGGTGGGTCTATTCCTCAGGCCTGCTGCTCACGCCGGAGCAGCGCGATACCAGCGTGCCCAATCCGCCGGCACAAGTCCAGGCGGAGGACTTCAACGGTACTGAGCCCGCGCCGAGCCTTTCCGCCGGCCGCGGTTTTTCCGACGACTGGGTGGAAGTATTTAATGCGGAGCGCGGCAGTTCCGGAGTTTCGGCAGGCCCCCGCGCCAATGTCGAGAACATCGCCACACCCGCCGGCAAGGCGATACGGGTGACGTCGAGAAGCGTCTCTCAGGACGGCGCAATCAGCGTCGAGGTTCCGGTGGAAGTGATGCGCGACATGGCGGGTAAATCCTCGACCATCTCGATCACGCTGCAATCCTCCAGCGATCGGCAAACGCAGGTTTCCGTAGCATGCGATTTCGCCACGTTGGGCGATTGCTCCCGTCACCGTTTCACGGCCACGGCCGAGCGTGCGGATATGCTGCTGAACACGACGTTCGAGCGTTCGCTTGCCCCGAATGCGCCCGGCAAGATCTTCATCAACAGCGATATCGATGGCAATGCCCGCCCGGTGAACCTGTACTCCGTGCGCATTTTGCCGGGTCAGTAAGAATCCAGCAAGAAGAGGGAACAAGCGCCGCAGCCGGGGCGCTTGTTGACGTCTCCCAGTCTTATTTCAGAAAACCCGGTCCTGATCCAAGAATCTTGTCGTCGATTTCGCCAATCGCCTTTTTGTCCTTGCCGTCGTAATCAAGCGTAGTGAGGATGTGGCGAATGAGGTTCACCCTCGCACGGCGTTTGTCGTTGGCGCGCACCACCGTCCAAGGGGCGACATCGGTGTGGGTCTTTTCCAGCATCTCGTCGCGCTTTTGTGTGTAGTCGTCCCACTTCGTCAGCGCGGCGATATCCATGTCGGAAAGCTTCCAGCATTTTAGCGGGCTGTGGCGACGGTCATGGAAGCGCTCGATCTGCGTTTCACGGCCGATATCAAGCCAGAACTTGAAAAGATGAACACCCTCGTGGACCAGCATCTTTTCGAGGCGTGGTGTTTCCTTGAGAAAGCGCTTGTGCTCTTCCGGGGTGCAGAAGCCCATAACAGGCTCCACCCCGGCGCGGTTATACCAGGAACGGTCGAAGAGGACGAATTCTCCAGCCGTCGGGAAATGCGAGATATAGCGCTGGAAATACCATTGGCCACGCTCGGTCTCGGTTGGTTTGGTCAGCGCCACGACACGGGCATAGCGGGGGTTGAGGTAAGCGTGGGCCGCAAAGATCGCGCCGCCCTTTCCGGCGGCATCGCGTCCTTCGAAGACTGCCATCACCCGTTTGCCGGTGGCCTGCAGCCAGAACTGCACCTTGACCAGCTCAACCTGCAGCGCCTCGAGGGTGGCGTCGTATTCCTCCCGCTTCATCTTTTTGTCGTAAGGAAAATCTCCGGCGGAAAGCTTCTTCTCCTCCACCCAGTCGGGAAGAACCGGATCGTCGATGTCGAAGCTGCGCAGCTTGCCGCCAATGGTGATCTCCACCGATCGCTTCTTCGTTTCTTCGCCCATGCTTTCCTCCTGATGTTGTTGTGTAAAGGCAACTCGCTGCCAATGAGTTCATATCCACCCGCATAATTCAAGTGAAAGAGGATTGGTTAGCCGGAGTGCTACCGCAGTGACGATTGCGGCGCAGATTTTGCGCATATACGCTGTGGAAAATACGCGATGATGAATCTCTGTCATGAAGCTGGCCTATGAGACTCCGATGCGCTGTCAGGTGAAAGTGGAAAGTGTGCTGAAATGGCAGTCATGAAAGGCGAGAGTGGATTGAAGCTTTTTGCGAAAAAGCTTGGCCGAAACTGGTTGCCTGTTCTCGTCGTCAGCATGCTTGCCGTCGCTGCCGTTTCTGAGTTGCAAACGCCCTATATGCCAGCCGTCCTGTGGCTCTGTGCCGTCATCGCTATTTTGACCGCTCGGCAAAAGCCGGAGGAGCCGGCTAAGGATGAAACCGCAGCTGCTGAGGCGGAAGAACCTGATGTGCCCGGCGAAAACGTCATTTCCGGGGTGAGGGCGGGTCTGGCCGTTCTGGATACGCCGGTCTTCATCCTCGATAAAAACGCAGGCGTGCTTTATCAGAACGGCGCGGCGGAACGCGCCTTTGGCCAGCTTCCGGCCGGCGCACATATTTCCGCCCGGCTGCGTTCGCCGGGCTTGCTGGATGTCATTCGCGAAACCATCACCACCGGCCAGCCCAACCAGGTCGAGCATTCCGAGCGTTTTCCCTCAGAGCGGGTCTTCATCGTCCGCATTGCCCGGGCGGATGCGGGAGAGGCAGCGGGTCCACCGTTCTACATCCTGTCGTTCCGCGATGTTTCGGAGCTTCGCCGCATCGACCGCATGCGCAGCGACTTCGTCGCCAATGCAAGCCATGAATTGCGCACCCCGCTCGCCTCGCTGCGCGGTTTCATCGAAACCATGCAGGGGCCGGCCCGCAACGACCCCAAAGCGCAGGAACGTTTCCTCGCCATCATGCTCGATCAGGCCACACGCATGAGCAGGCTGGTGGATGACCTCATGTCGCTTTCAAGGCTGGAATTGCGGGCGAATATTGCGCCGGACCAGAAGGTCGATCTCGTCCCAGTCATCGGCCATGTCCGGGATGCGCTGCTGCCGCTCGCCAACGAGCTGGATGTGGTTATTACGCTGCATCTGCCCGACCGGCCGGCAGAAGTGCAGGGCGACCGCGACGAACTGGTGCAAGTGTTTCAGAACCTCGTTGAAAATGCTTGTAAATATGGCCAGGAAGGCAAGGTCGTGGATGTCTGGCTGCGTGCCGATCCCGGTAAGCCGGTGGAGGTGAGCGTCATTGACAAGGGGCCGGGCATTCCTGCCGAACATGTGCCGCGTCTGACGGAACGGTTTTACCGCGTCAGTGTCGCTGACAGTCGCTCCAAAAAAGGGACCGGCCTCGGGCTTGCCATCGTCAAGCACATCCTCACCCGCCACCGCGCCCGCCTCATCATTAAATCGGAACTGGGCAATGGCACGGACTTTACCGTCAGATTCTGACATAGAGTACGTTACAGTCTTCAGCTTCGAAAAATTTTATAAATAAAATCAATAATTTAGGCTGTCACAAATCTTTCACCGAAGTGACATAAAAGGAAGTGGTTACGGTGGTTAAGAAGAGACCGCCGAGCGCATGCTAAGAGCGTCTGCCGCTATCGGCTGCGTCCACAAACAAGCCCACGACGGGAGAGACAAATGAACTTCGTTAAATTTTCCGCAGCAGCTCTGGTGGCTTCTGTCGCCTTCGCTGGCGCCGCCGCTGCTCGCGACCAGATCCAGGTTGCTGGTTCCTCCACGGTTCTGCCCTATGCCAAGATCGTTGCCGAAACTTTTGCTGAGACTTTTCCGAACTTCAAGGCTCCGGTTGTTGAGTCTGGCGGCACGGGCGGCGGTCTGAAGGCGTTCTGCTCTGGCGTCGGCGAAGGCACCATCGACATTGCAAACGCTTCGCGCCCGATCAAGAGCGACGAACTTGCCGCTTGTAAGGCCGCTGGCGTTGCCGACGTTCAGGAAGTGAAGATCGGCTACGACGGCATCGTCTTCGCAATGGACTCTTCCAACAAGGACATCAAGCTCGAGCCGAAGGATCTGTACCTCGCGCTCGCCGCTGAAATCGTCAAGGACGGCAAGCTCGTTGCCAACCCTTACAAGAAGTGGTCGGAAATCAACAAGGAACTGCCTGATGTAGCGATCGCCGCTTACATTCCGGGTTCCAAGCACGGCACACGTGAAGTCTTCGAAGAGAAGATCATGGCTGACGGCTGCAAGGAAGCCAAGGCGACCGACGCCATCAAGGCGCTGATCACCGACGCCAAGCAGGCTGCTGCCAAGTGCGTTGCAGTTCGCAAGGACGGCGCTGCAGTCGACATCGACGGCGACTACACCGAGACGCTTGCCCGCATCGACGCCAACAAGACCGGCCTCGGCGTTTTCGGCCTGGCATTTTACGAGAACAACGCTGACCGCCTGAAGGTTGCGACCGTCAGCGGCGTTGTTCCGTCCACGGAAACCGTTGCCAGCGGCAAGTACCCGGTTTCGCGCCCGCTGTTCTTCTACGTGAAGAAGGCTCACTTGGGCGTTATCCCGGGCCTCAAGGAATATGTCGAGTTCTTCGTTTCTGACGAAATGATCGGCCCCGACTCCCCGCTCGCAAACTACGGCCTCGTTGCCGCTCCGGAAAAAGAACGCGAAGAAATTCGCTCCAAGTTCGCTGCCGGCGCTTCGATGTAATAAACAAGGAGGGGTGTGGCCTGCCGCACCCCTCTCTCCGCTCCGGTACCGTTGTGCTTAAGGCGGCTGTCTCCGGTTGACAGTTCCCATCCATCGCCGTCCACATAATTGTTGATGGATTACAGATGGATAGGATGTATCAACCTTGACGCTTGCCAGACTTTGTTACAGTCAGGCGGCAAGCATCTCTGGATGGTCCAGCGGTCTCGTTTTGATGACTTTTTGATTTGCCCGATATCGCACCGTGCTCTTGAGGCACGACGAGGGAACTCTAATGAACACATCGATCCTTTTGCTGATACTGGTGTTGATCGGCATCGGCAGTTATCTGCTCGGCAGCCGCCGCGCCGTTGCTTTGTCTGGTGGGCGTCCCTCCAGCATGCATTCCCGTGCCGGTTATCACGGTTCCTACGCTGTCGTCTGGGCGGTGCTGCCCGCAGCGCTCATTCTCTGTATCTGGCTTGTTATCAGCCCGCTGATCGTTACCTCTGCGGTGCGTGGCGAATTTCCCGAAGATGTGCGCTCCCAATCCGAAGCGCAGCAGAGCCTCACCTACGGCATGGTAACGTCCATCGCCCGCGGTCTTCAGCGTCTGACGCCGGAAGAAACCGCAAAGGTTGATGCGGATACGGCTGCGGTAAGATCGCTTCTTGCATCGAAGGGCGTGGCAATTGCCGGCGAACCCCAGCGTTTCATGGTCGATGCCGCCCAGACGCTGAATGCGATGACCTCCACCAGCCGCCTGGGCATGATCGCCACCGTGCTGCTGGCCGCATTCGCCGGTGCCGCTTATGCACTGCGTTCAATCGCGCCGCGTTTTCGGGCGCGCAACAGGGTGGAGCGGGTCATTCTCGCGGCTCTGGTCGTCGCGTCGTCCATCGCCATCCTGACGACCATCGGCATCGTCCTTTCGATGCTTTCGGAAGCAATCCAGTTCTTTACCATGGTTCCGGCGCACCAGTTCTTCTTCGGAACGGTATGGGATCCGCGTTTTGCCGCTGCCGGTGCGACCGACTCTTCCGGCCAGTTCGGCCTGATCCCGCTGCTCGCCGGCACGCTCTATATTGGTTTCGTCGCCATGCTGGTCGCCGTTCCGGTCGGGCTGTTTTCGGCGATCTATATGTCGGAATATGCGACGCCGCGCCTTCGCTCGATTGTAAAGCCGCTGCTCGAGGTGCTCGCGGGCATCCCGACAATCGTCTACGGCTTCTTCGCGCTGACGACCGTTGGTCCTTTCCTGCGAGACATTTCCACGCAGATCAGCGGTCTTGCGACAGGCAACTACGCCAACTTCATCCAGGCGCAGAGCGTCATCACCGCCGGCTTCGTCATGGGCATCATGCTGATCCCTTATGTTTCGTCGCTGTCTGACGACATCATCACCGCCGTGCCGCGTTCGCTGCGCGATGGCTCTCTCGGTCTCGGCGCCACGCGCTCTGAAACCATCAAGAAGGTCATCCTTCCCGCCGCTCTTCCCGGCATCGTCGGCGCCGTGCTGATGACGGCGTCGCGTGCGATCGGCGAGACCATGATCGTGGTTCTTGCGGCTGGTGTCGCTGCCCGCCTGCAGCTCAACCCCTTCGAACCCATGACAACAGTGACGGTCAAGATTGTCAGCCAGCTGACGGGTGACCTTGAGTTTACCTCGCCGCAAACGCTGGTGGCCTTCGCGCTGGGCATAACTCTTTTTGCAATCACGCTTTGCCTGAATATCTACGCGCTTTACATCGTGCGCAAATACCGGGAGCAATATGAATGACCGACATCGTTTCTCCGGCGGCCGGTGCTGCCGCCGTGAACAAGGCCACGCGCCGTGATATCGGCATCAAGCGTCGCTATGCAGCTGAACGCCGCTTCCGCGCCTATGGATTGGCAGCAATCTCGTTCGGCCTCATCTTCCTCTTTCTGCTGCTCTGGTCGGTCGTATCCAAGGGTCACACCGCCTTCCAGCAGACGATGATCACCGTTCCGGTCGAGTTTTCCGAACTGATCATCGATCCAAAGAACGAGCGCGCAACCAATCCGGCAAAGCTGATGACGGCCAACTATCCCGTCCTCGCCCGTGATGCGGTGGCAAAGGTTCTCGGCGTCGCGCCGACGGATAAGGCCGGTCTTCGCGCCGTCAACGTCATGATCTCCGACAGCGTACGCACCCAGCTGCGTGATATCGTCGTCGCCGATCCGTCCGTCATCGGCACCACGCGCAGCGTCACGCTTCTGGCGTCGGGTGATGTCGACAGCGCCTTCAAGGGCCAGGTCGACATGTCGGGGGATGAAGCAAACCGCCGTATCTCGAACCAGCAGCTCGGCTGGATGAACCAGCTCGTGGAAAGCGGACAGCTTGGCAAGCATTTCAATACCGGCATCTTCGTCAACGGCGCTTCGAGCCGTCCGGAAGCCGCGGGTGTTGGCGTTGCGCTGATCGGCTCGTTCTACATGATGCTGATCGTGCTGGTGCTGTCGCTGCCGATCGGTGTTGCGGCCTCCATCTATCTGGAGGAATTTGCCCCCAAGAACCGTTTGACGGACCTTATCGAGGTCAACATCAACAATCTGGCGGCTGTTCCCTCCATTGTTTACGGTCTGCTCGGTCTCTCCGTCTTCATCAACTTCATGGGCTTTCCACGCTCGGCCTCGCTGGTCGGCGGCCTCGTCCTGACGCTGATGACCCTGCCGACGATCATCATCGCCACCCGCGCTGCATTGAAGGCCGTGCCGCCGTCGATCCGCGCCGCCGCACTCGGTCTTGGCGCTTCCAAGATGCAGACGATTTTCCATCACGTCCTGCCGCTGGCAATGCCTGGCATTCTGACCGGCACCATCATCGGTCTCGCCCACGCACTGGGCGAAACGGCGCCGCTGCTTCTGATCGGCATGGTGGCATTCGTCGCGAACTATCCGACAACGCCTATGGATCCGTCCACGGCCCTGCCGGTGCAGATTTACATGTGGGCGAACGAAGCTGAGCGCGCCTTTGTCGAACGGACATCTGGCGCTATCATCATCCTGCTTCTGTTCCTCATTCTCATGAATGTTGGCGCAATCCTGTTGCGTCGCCGCTTTGAGCGGCGCTGGTAGAGGGAGCTAGAGCAATGAACATGTTGTCGGAAGCAGCAGTTGAAAAGGCGCTGGACAAGAAAATGAATGAAGTCTCATACAAGATGATCGGCAAGGATGTTTCGGTTTATTACGGCGAAAAGCGCGCGCTTTACGACGTGAACCTCAATGTCCGCGAAAACACGGTGACTGCACTTATCGGCCCGTCCGGTTGCGGTAAATCCACTTTCCTGCGCACCTTGAACCGCATGAACGACACGATCGACGGTTGCCGGGTCACCGGCAAGATCACGCTCGATACCGACGATATCTACGATCAGCAGATCGACGTCGTGGAACTGCGTGCCCGCGTCGGCATGGTGTTCCAGAAGCCGAACCCGTTTCCGAAGACGATTTATGAGAACATCGCCTACGGCCCGCGTATCCATGGTCTCGCCCGCAACAAGGCGGATATGGACCAGATCGTCGAGCATAGCTTGCAGAAAGCGGGTCTCTGGAACGAGGTGAAGGATCGTTTGCTGGAATCCGGCACGGGCCTCTCCGGTGGCCAGCAGCAGCGTCTGTGCATCGCACGCGCGGTTGCCGTCAGCCCGGAAGTGATCCTGATGGACGAGCCGTGCTCGGCGCTGGATCCGATCGCGACTGCGAAGGTCGAGGAACTGATCCACGAACTGCGCACCAACTACACCATCGTCATCGTCACGCACTCCATGCAGCAGGCGGCGCGCGTTTCCCAGCGTACGGCCATGTTCCATCTTGGTCATCTTGTCGAAGAAAACGAAACCGACAAGATGTTCACCAATCCGGACGACCAGCGCACGCAGGACTACATCATGGGCCGCTTCGGCTGATCCCCGGCCGGTGCTTTATCGTAACCGTACAAGACTGGTGCCTCTGCCGTGCCCCGCTGTTGGGCACGCGCATGCAGGCCAAGCCGGAGGAATAGACCATGACACAGACAACGACCCATTCGCATATCCTGTCTGCCTATGACGACGAACTGAAGTTTCTGACGCGCCGCATCGCCGAAATGGGCGGTCTTGCCGAGCAGATGTGCGGTGACGCCGTGCGCGCACTCGTCAATTCCGATGCTGCGCTCGCGCAGAAAGTCATTTCGGACGATACCATTCTCGACCACGCTGAGCGCGAAATCGGCGACAAGGCGATCGTAACCATCGCCAAGCGTCAGCCGATGGCGGCAGACCTTCGCGAGATCATCGGCACCCTGCGTATCGCCGCCGATCTCGAACGCGTCGGCGATCTTGGCAAGAACACGGCCAAGCGCGTTATCGCTGTCGCCGGCACCGGCGTTCCGCGCAAGCTCGCCCGCGGCATCGAGCATCTGTCCGACCTGGCGCTGGTGCAGCTCAAGGAAGTCCTCGACGTCTATTCCACGCGTTCCGCCGAAAAGGCCAATGCGATCCGTGAACGCGACGAGGAAATCGATGCCATGTACACGTCGCTCTTCCGGGAGCTTCTGACCTACATGATGGAAGACCCGCGCAACATCACCACCTGCACGCATCTTCTGTTCTGCGCCAAGAACATCGAGCGTATCGGCGATCATGCGACCAATATCGCAGAGACGATCTATTACATGACCACCGGCAGCCAGCCGGAGGGCGAGCGTCCGAAGGACGACAGTTCCAACACGCTTGGTTCGGTGACCGAGTAACAGACAAGCAGAAGCTTGCGGAGTTCAGCATATGGTGCCCAAGATTGCAGTTGTGGAAGACGAGGAAGCGTTGAGCGTCCTGCTTCGTTACAATCTCGAGGCTGAGGGATACGACGTCGACACGATACCCCGTGGCGATGAGGCGGAAATCAGGCTGCAGGAGCGCATTCCGGATCTTCTCATCCTGGACTGGATGTTGCCCGGTGTCTCCGGTATCGAACTATGCCGGCGCTTGAGAATGCGGCCGGAAACAGAACGCCTGCCCATCATCATGCTGACGGCGCGTGGCGAAGAGAGCGAACGGGTTCGCGGTCTCGCTACCGGCGCTGACGATTATGTCGTCAAGCCGTTCTCGACGCCGGAACTCATGGCCCGGGTCAAGGCCATGTTGCGCCGGGCCCGTCCCGAGGTTCTGTCGTCGGTGCTCAAATGCGGCGATATCGAACTGGATCGCGAGACCCATCGCGTTCACCGCAAAAGCCGCGAAGTGCGCCTCGGCCCGACGGAATTCCGCTTGCTGGAATTCCTGATGACGTCGCCGGGTCGGGTGTTTTCCCGCTCGCAATTGCTGGATGGCGTCTGGGGTCATGATATCTATGTCGACGAGCGCACTGTCGATGTGCACGTCGGACGTCTGCGCAAGGCCCTGAATTTCTCGCACATGCAGGATGTCATCCGCACGGTGCGTGGCGCGGGATATTCTATGGAAGCCTGAGCGACGCGGAACCAGGTGGTTTCGCTGGCGAAGTAGTGCACCAAAAAATCAGGAAGCCCGAAATCTGAAACGGTTTCGGGCTTTTTCAATGTGAATATCCGCCAAACTCGATGCCATTGTCCGTTTTGACCGGAGAAGATCGGCTGCGCGTTGAAATCCGGATTGAAGGGTCACGCCCAATAGTAAGGGGAAAGGGTGTGGCCTGCCATCAAGTCGCCCCAGAAAGCGGCTTGATTTTTGTCATAAAAAAAACGGGCCCGAAGGCCCGTAATTTTTGAGTGCTGAATGCGTGCCGCAACACTCAAGCCTTGCGGCGCTCGCTCACCGGCTGGTAGGCGAGTTTCGCATGGAACTTGCAATAGGGCGAAGATTCCAGCGCCTCACAACCGCAGAAATGGAAGTCGTCCTTCAGCGGATCGCCAACCGGCCATTTGCAGGTGCGCTCGGTCAGTTCCGTCAGCGTCAGGCGACGGGAAATCGGCGTGACAACGTTCTTGGAAGGAACGTAATCGAGCACCTGCGCGGTCTCGATATCGATCTCCTCGTGCAGCGCCGTTGCCGCGTTCGAACGGGTGAGGATACGCGCCGGTGCCGCGTTGACGCGACCTGCGAAAGTCGTCGCGCGCGGGGCAGGGGCAGCTGTGCGCTTCGGCGCGGAGCGTGCCGAAGTCACTGGACCGCCAGCCTTGACGCGTCCCGGCAGATTGAGACGATGGACCTTGCCGATCACGGCATTACGGCTGACGCCGCCCAGCTGCGCTGCAATCTGGCTGGCGCTAAGGCCCTCGGACCACAATTTCTTGAGCTTTTCGACTCGTTCGTCTGTCCAGTTCATGCCGCTTCTCCGCTTGTCGCGTGTATTTTCGGCAGAATCCCTCTCCGTCTCGCGCGCATGCCGCAAGCGTGGTTTCCGCCTGATTTTCGGTGACTAGTTCCGCCGCAATGCAGTCTAGTAATTAGCGATTAACCTAGTGCCAGCCCGACTCCGTGGCAAGAGTCGCGGGAATCATCTGGAATCGATTTTCCGGTTTTCCCCAACTTGCTGGCGTATTGAGTCTGAAAGGCAACACCTTGGGGCTGGCCCGCCGCCGCATACTAGTGCTTGAGAAGCCCGGGAAACGCTGACTTTTGTTGACATCGGCAAACGAAGTGACAATAGTGCCCCTGCCGCCGCAAGGCGGCATTTTGATTTTCAGGCGAGGGATAACCCCGCAAGCCTATTGACAACAGTTTGACAGCGCATCTGCGCAAGGAGTGATACAGCCATGGCCGAAGCCGGCGCGCCATTGTTTGATACGTTTTCAAGAGCCCCCCTGCGCTTCGAGCGCGGTGAGGGTGTATGGCTGTTCACGGAAAGCGGCGAGCGATATCTGGATTTTGCGGCCGGTGTCGCTGTCAACTCGCTGGGCCACGCCCATCCTCACCTCGTTGATGCGATCAAGACGCAGGCCGAGAAGGTCTGGCACGTCTCGAACCTTTATGAAGTGCCGGGACAGGAAAAACTCGCCAGGCGCCTGACGGAAGCGACTTTCGCGGACAAGGTATTCTTCACAAATTCAGGCGCGGAAGCCCTGGAATGCGCCATCAAGACCGCCCGCCGCTATCACTATACCAAGGGCCATCCGGAGAAGTTCCGCATCGTGTCCTTCGAAGGCGCTTTCCATGGCCGTACACTGGCGACGATCGCCGCGGGTGGCCAGCAGAAATACCTCGAAGGTTTCGGTCCCAAGGTCGAAGGTTTCGATCAGGTTCCGTTCGGTGATGTCGATGCCCTCAAGGCCGTCATCACGGCTGAGACTGCAGCACTTCTGATCGAGCCCATCCAGGGCGAGGGCGGCATTCGCTCGCCCAGCAAGGAATTCCTGCAAATTCTGCGCGGATTGTGCGACGAGCACGGCCTGCTGCTGATTTTCGATGAGGTCCAGACGGGTGTCGGCCGCACAGGCAAGCTGTTTGCTTATGAACATACCGGTGTTGCGCCCGATATCATGGCGGTCGCCAAGGGTATCGGTGGCGGTTTCCCGCTCGGCGCATGCCTTGCCACGGCAGATGCCGCTTCCGGCATGACGGCGGGCGTACATGGCACCACCTATGGCGGCAACCCGCTGGCCATGGCAGTCGGCAATGCCGTGCTTGACGTCGTTCTCTCCGAAGGTTTTCTCGAGAAGGTCCGTGACGTCGCGCTGGTCTTCCGGCAGGGTCTGGCCTCGCTCAAGGACCGTTATCCTGACGTGATCGAGGAAATTCGCGGCGAAGGTCTGCTTCTGGGCATCAAGGCGAAGATTCCTTCGGGCGAATTGCTGCAGGCCATGCGCGCAGAGCATCTGCTTGGCGTTCCTGCGGGCGACAATGTCATCCGTCTTCTGCCGCCGCTCGTCACCACGGCGGAAGAGGCCCGTGAGGGTCTTGCACGTATCGACGCGGCTGCCGCCTCCCTGACGGTTGCGAAACAGGCAAAAAGCGCCTGAAAAAATCAAGAGCGGGCCTCTCTTCAGGGGCTCGCAAGCATGGGACAGATTAGAATGGGTTCACCAAAACATTTTCTGGACCTCTCGGCCGTCGGGTCGGAGGATCTGCGGACAATTCTTGATGATGCGCGCACGCGCAAGATTGCCACCAAAACCGGCACGGCGGAAAAGCCGCTTGCTGGCAAGATGCTGGCAATGATTTTCGAAAAACCGTCCACACGCACCCGCGTCTCCTTCGATGTCGGCATGCGCCAGCTCGGCGGTGAGACCCTGTTCCTGTCGGGCACGGAAATGCAGCTGGGCCGCGCGGAAACGATTGGCGATACGGCCAAGGTTTTGTCGCGCTATGTCGATGCCATCATGATCCGCACCACGGATCACTCGCGTCTGCTCGAGCTTGCCGAACACGCCACCGTGCCTGTTATCAATGGCCTGACGGACGACACGCATCCCTGCCAGATCATGGCGGATATATTGACGTTCGAAGAACATCGCGGCCCGGTCAAGGGCAAGACCATTGCCTGGACGGGTGACGGCAATAACGTGCTGCATTCGTTCGTGGAAGGCTCCGCCCGTTTCGGTTACCGCATGGCGATGGCAGTCCCGATGGGTTCGGAACCGCACGACAAGTTCCTGAACTGGGCACGCAACAATGGTGGCGAAATCTCGCTGTACCACGATGCCGACAAGGCAGTGGCGGGCGCTGATTGCGTCGTCACCGATACCTGGGTGTCCATGAACCAGGAACACAAGGCGCGCGGCCACAATATCTTCCAGCCTTATCAGGTCAATGAAGCGCTGATGGCGAAGGCCAACAAGGAAGCGCTGTTCATGCACTGCCTGCCGGCGCATCGCGGCGAGGAAGTAACGGATGCAGTGATCGACGGGCCGCAATCGGTGGTCTTCGACGAGGCGGAAAACCGGCTCCATGCGCAGAAGTCCATTATCGCATGGTGCATGGGCGTCATCTGACCGCTATCGGCCGGGTGCTTGAACTCGGCGATGCACATTCCCATCTGTGGGGCTTCGAAGACGCTCGTCGGCTTTTCGCTGGCGGGCCACCTCACGATTTGCACGATTTTCCCCGGAGGCGGTTTCGCTTCCCGGATCTCTGTGCGACAAGCTGAAAAAGTACATTTTAAAAGCCGGACTTTTGGACGGTAGCGGCGCAACGGCTGCGCCAAGGAGTTATGACATGGCAGATGTAACGGTTGAACTGGACAATCTCGATTTAGCTGGCGACGACAAGGTTGTGCCCTTTCAGGTCGAAGGTCTGGACGTGCGCGGTCGCGCCGTACAGGTCGGGCCGCTGTTGAATGCCATCCTCGAACGTCACGAATATCCCGAGATTGTCGCCCGCCTGCTCGCGGAAGCAACGGTTCTGACGGCGCTGATCGGCACATCCCTGAAATTTTCCGGCAAGCTGACTGTGCAGACCAAGGGCGACGGCCCGGTTGACCTTCTGGTGGCGGATTTCACCGCGCCCGAGAGCATGCGCGCTTATGCCCGTTTCGATGAGGAGCGGCTGGCGGAAGCTGTTGCTGCGGGGCAAACCTCGCCCGAACAACTGCTCGGAACCGGCATTCTGGCCTTCACCATCGATCAGGGCGTCGGCATGCAGCCTTATCAGGGCATCGTGCCGCTGGACGGTTCTTCGCTGGAAGAAATCGCCGGGGTTTATTTCCGTCAGTCGGAACAGCTTCCCACCCGCGTGCGCCTCGGCGTTGCCCAGTTCTTCGACCGTGACGGCGAAGGGAAGCCACGCCATAGCTGGCGTGCAGGCGGCGTGATTGCCCAGTTCCTGCCGCAGGCGCCCGAGCGTTTGCGCATGCGCGATCTCCATGGCGGTGACGGCGACGAGGGCGATTATGAAGTGGCGGAGGACGATGCCTGGACAGAGGCAGTGTCGCTGCTGAATACGGTGGATACCGACGAGCTGACCGATCCGCAGGTGCCAGTGGAGCGTCTGCTTTACAGGCTTTTCCACGAGAGCGGCGTGCGCATCTACGATCCGCAGGTCATTTTCGACCGTTGCAGCTGTTCACGGGACAAGATCAAGGGTGTGCTGTCCGGTTTCACCGCCGAAGAGATCAAGGCGAGTGAGGAAGACGGTGCGATTGCCGTGACGTGCGAGTTCTGCTCCACGACCTATCGCTACGATGTCAGCGAGTTTGAAAACGTCTGACGAGGAGAGCCGCGCTTGTGAATGGCGCGGCTTTTTTGTCAGTTCAGCACCCGCAACAGGCCGGGTGAATCCAGTGAAAAGGCGGGGATGGTGACGTTGAACACCTCGCCTTTGTCCGTTTCCATTTCATAATGGCCAAACATAAGGCCTGACGGCGTATCCAGCGGGCAGCCGGATGAATATTCGTAACTGTCGCCGGGGTTCAGATGCGGTTTTTCGCCGACGACACCCGGCCCGTAGACCTCATCCACCTGTCCGTTCTGGTCGGTGATGTGCCAATAGCGGTTGACGAGTGTTATCGGAACATCGGAATTGTTCGAGATCACGACTTTATAGCCCCAGACATAGCGATCGTCATCCGGGTCGGACTGCTCCTCGAGATAATACGGATCGACCGTTACCTCGATATCCCTTGTCAGAGCACGATACATACGCGCCACACCTCGATATTTTCCCTGCTGCCATCATCCTACACTACAGGTTCTGGCTATCGTCAAGAAAATGAATGACTTGACGACCACGTGCATCTTCTGTTGCGCCGTTTTTTCACCGTTAGGGATAACGGTAAAGGTAAATATTGGTTGCCCGACGCGGGCTTTCACCCAGGCGGGATGCGTGCCATGGCCCGACGGGAAGTCGGGCCATGGCGATATGTCGATTGAATCCTTAAACTGAAACGGCCGCAAGACCCTTCGCCAGATCTTCCAGCAGATCGTCCGTATCTTCGATACCGCAGGAAAGACGCAAGGTCCCGCCGGAAATACCCAGTTCGGCACGCGCCTCGTCGGTCAGGTTCTTGTGCGTCGTGGTGCCAGGGTGGGTAATGAGGCTCTTGGCATCGCCGAGATTGTTGGAAATCTTCACGATATCAAGCGCGTTCTGCAGTGCGAATGCCGCTTCCTTGCCGCCCTTCAGTTCGAAAGCCACGAGCGTCGAGCCGCCCGACATCTGCCGCGCGATGATGTCTGCCTGCGGATGGTCGGCGCGACCAGGATAGATCACTTTGGCAACCTTGCCGCTGTCGGCTAGGAAATCGGCGATCTTCGAGGCATTGGCCGTCTGCTGCTTGACACGCAGCGGCAGGGTTTCGATGCCCTTCAGTAGCGTCCAGGCATTGAACGGCGACATGGCTGGGCCGGTGTGGCGGAAATAGTCCTGCAGCTCTTCCTCAATCCACTTCTTGTCGGAAAGGATCACGCCGCCAAGGCAGCGGCCCTGACCGTCAATATGCTTCGTCGCCGAATAAACGACGATATGGGCGCCGAGTTCGAGTGGCTTCTGGAAAAGCGGTGTGGCGAAAACATTGTCGACAACCACTTTCGCGCCGATCTGGTTGGCGAGCTTCGCCACGCCGGCAATATCTACCACTTCGAGCGTCGGGTTGGTCGGGCTTTCGAGGAAAAACAGCTTGGTGTTCGGCTGGATCGCCTTTTCCCAATTGTTGAGATCGCGTCCGTCGATCAGCGTGCACTCGATGCCGTATTTGGGTGCAAGCGTTTCTACCACCCAACGGCAGGAGCCAAAAAGCGCGCGGGCAGCAACGATGTGATCGCCGGCACGCAGCTGGCACATGATGGCGGCTGTCACGGCGGCCATGCCGGAGGCAAGCGCACGGGCGTCTTCCGCACCTTCCAGCAGGCACATGCGCTTTTCGAACATGTCATTGGTCGGGCTTGCATAGCGGGCATAGATGAAGCCATCCGTTTCGCCCTTGAAGCGCGCTTCGGCGGCTTCGGAGTTTTCGTAAACGAAACCCTGGGTCAGATAGATCGCTTCCGACGTTTCACCATAGGGTGAGCGTAGCGTACCACCGTGAACGAGCTGGGTTGCCGGGCGCCATTTATTGCTCATGTGATCACCTCAAAACAAAAAAACCGGTCGCAAAAGCAGACCGGTTCCTAGCACCCGGTCTTTTTAGCCACTTGTTTAACGTGGCTGCAAGCCGACCGGCCAAATCACCACGGGATAAGCTTGCCATACTGCCGTTACCGGCTTGCGTCAATGCTTTCCTTTTGGTTTTGTCGCCGTAAAAAGGAATGATGATCATGACCAGAACCACGGGCATTTTGGCGGATGGCGCGATCAGGGCGCTGTTTGCGGGCGGCAAGCTGAAAAGCGAGGCTGATCTCGATGTCGATCAGGTGCAACCCGCGAGCCTCGATCTGCGACTGGGCTCCAAAGCCTATCGCGTGCGCGCCAGTTTCATGCCCGGCCCCGGAACCCGAGTCATCGACAAGCTCAACCGCTTCAGCCTGCACGAGGTCGATCTGAGCGAGGGGGCGGTTCTGGAAACCGGTTGCGTCTACATCGTGCCCTTGATGGAGAGCCTGGAGCTGCCGGCGGATATGTCGGCTTCGGCCAATCCGAAAAGCTCGACTGGGCGTCTTGATATCTTCACCCGCGTCATGACCGACAATGCGCAGGAATTCGACAAGATACCTGCGGGCTATGCCGGCCCGCTCTATCTGGAAATCAGCCCGCGCACCTTCCCGGTCGTCGTGCGCCGTGGCTCGCGCCTCTCGCAAATCCGTTTCCGCATCGGCCACTCGTTGCTCAACGAGGCCGAGCTTCTGAAATTGCACGAGACGGAGATGCTGGTCGCCAGCGAAACCCCTAATGTGACCGGCGGCGGCATCGCGCTTTCCATCGACCTAAAGGGTTTTGGTGAAAAAGGGCTGATCGGTTATCGCGGCAAGCATCACACGGCGGTGGTAGATGTCGACAAGAAGGCTCAGCACGATGTTCTCGATTTCTGGGAACCTCTATACGCCCGCGGCCGTGCCGAACTGATCCTCGATCCGGATGAGTTCTATATTCTCGTTTCGCGTGAAGCCGTGCATGTACCGCCACTTTATGCGGCCGAAATGACGCCCTTCGATCCCTTGGTGGGCGAGTTCCGCGTGCATTATGCGGGCTTCTTCGATCCAGGCTTCGGCCATGCGCAGGCGGGCGGCACGGGCAGCCGCGCCGTTCTCGAGGTGCGCAGCCACGAGGTGCCCTTCATCCTCGAACACGGCCAGATCGTCGGCCGGCTGGTTTACGAGCACATGTTGCAAAAACCTGATGGCCTCTACGGCAGCGGCCTTGGCTCCAACTATCAGGCACAGGGCCTGAAGCTCTCCAAGCATTTCCGCGCGGAGTAATGATCCTGTCGGGTGCTTGACACCCGATAAGAACTGTCCGATGTCTTGTGCGCGGCGCGGGTGTAGCTCAATGGTAGAGCAGCAGCTTCCCAAGCTGAATACGAGGGTTCGATTCCCTTCACCCGCTCCATATTTTCAAGGCAATCCAAACAACTTCCTGGCCAGCCAAAAGCGCGCATGTCACCGCCATCGCTGCGGCAAACGTGCGACTATGCGATTTAGCTTGACTACAATTAAATTGCACGTAATAGTTGATACGGTCGTAACATTATTGGGGGAGTGTTATGAGTCGCAAGCTTCTTTCGGAATTTCTTGGCACTTTCTGGCTCGTGTTCGGAGGTTGCGGCAGTGCGGTTTTTGCCGCTGCTTTTCCTGAACTCGGCATTGGCTTTCTCGGTGTCGCTTTCGCTTTCGGTCTGACGGTTTTGACCATGGCATATGCGGTCGGGGGTATTTCGGGCGGTCATTTTAATCCAGCCGTTTCCGTCGGTCTGTCCGTTGCTGGCAAATTTCCGGCATCGAACCTCGTTCCTTACATAGTGGCGCAGGTTCTGGGTGCGATCGTCGCGGCGGGGGCGCTTTATGTCATCCTTACCGGTAAAGCCGGTGCCGATATTGGCGGTTTTGCCGCAAATGGTTACGGGGAACATTCACCGGGTGGATATTCGCTCGTGTCGGCGCTGCTGATCGAAGTCATTTTGACGGCATTTTTCCTGATCGTCATTCTGGGATCGACGCATGGCAGGGTTCCCACTGGTTTTGCGCCGATCGCCATCGGCCTTGCTCTCACACTTATTCATCTGATCTCCATTCCGGTCACCAATACATCCGTCAATCCGGCCCGCTCGACGGGACAGGCGTTGTTTGTTGGTGGATGGGCGCTGCAACAGCTCTGGCTGTTCTGGCTCGCTCCGATCCTCGGCGGCGCAATCGGCGCCGTGGTCTGGAAACTTTTCGGCGAGAAAGACTAAGGCTCAAAGCCCGCTTTCTCCGGCCCGCACAGACATGAATGGGAAGCATTGTTTCCCCGAATGGTCGGGGAAACCTGTGAGGAGGATGACATGGATCTTACTTCGATATTGGCCCAAATTGTCGGCGGTGCGGTTGGTGGTTCGGCCGGCGGAAAAATACTCAAGGATTCCGATCTCGGTGCGCTCGGCAACCTGATTGCCGGCGCTATTGGCGGCATCGGCGGAGGAGCCGTGCTCGGATCGCTGCTCGGGACGGCGGGAACTGCTGCCGCCGGCGGCATGGATATAGGCGCTCTTGCCGGCCAGCTTGTTGGCGGCGGCGTCGGCGGCCTGATTGTCCAGATCATTGTCGGCCTCATCAAGAACAAGCTCGTTACCAAATAGAGCTGCTCGGCCGATCTTTTGCGAAGCGATAAAGCTTGCCGATGGAGAAGCCTCGATCGGCAAGGCTTTTTGGTTTGTGCCATATCCGCAGTGGCGGCGCTGACGGAACCGGAATTCGTTTATAAAATCTGGTCGTCAGGCCTTGTTCCTGATGACCGGCATATGCGGCGTCTTGTTCCAGACGAACGGCTTGGTTTTCAATTCCACCACGGCGCGCCATGCGGCGAGTGACAGCATCAGCCAGTAAAGCGGGATCGCCAACCAGCGCCGTCCGACCTGTTGTTTCTCATGAGCTATCATCCTGTTTCTGCCCATCAGTACGAAGATGGCGTAGCTTCCGAAAATATTCAGCGTATCGATGAAAAACAGAATGCCCTGCCAGGAAAGCAGCATATCCGCGCCGTTTTCCCGGATTGCTATGGCCATGAAGGCGAAGGAAACAAACAGCAAGGGATGGGCCAGCGACGACAGAAGCATGCCGCCAATCAGCAGCTGAAAGACGATATAGGCGATCCATCCCATGCGGTGCGCGGTCGTGAAGGGCGAGCGGGTCATGACCAGCCAGCTTTGCAGCCAGCCCTTGTACCAACGCGCGCGCTGGTTCAGCCAGACGGAAAGGGAGGTTGGAGCATCCTCCAGTGTCTGCCGCCGGATGACACCACAGCGATAACCCAGCCTGTGCAGCCGGAGGCCCATATCGGCATCTTCCGTCACATTATAGGGGTCCCATCCTCCCACCCGGCGTAAAACGGCGGTGCGGAAATGGTTGGAGGTGCCACCAAGCGGCAGCGGTAACCTGCACGCTGCAAGAACGGGCAACATGCAGCGGAAAAGGCCGGAATATTCCAGTGCGAAACAGGCGCTGAGCCAGGAGGAACTGGCATTGCTGATAATAAGCGGCGCCTGCACACAGGCCACCTCGTCCGGCTGGTCGCGGAAGGCGGCATAGGCCTCGCGCAATTGCAGCGGATGCGGCCGGTCCTCGGCGTCGTAAACGGCAACGAAAGTGCCACGCGCGCCGGAAAGCGCATAGGTCAGGGCCTTGGGCTTCGTGCGTGGCATGGATGGCGGCACCCTGACGATCTCGATATGCGGACCGGGATTTATCCGCTGGATGGCCTCTATCGTCGCTACGTCGTCTGCCTCGCAGACGAGCTTGATATCGAGCCGGGATTTGGGCCAGTCCAGCCGCTCCAGCGCATGAATGAGCTGCTCAACGACCGCCTCTTCGCGATAAAGCGGCATAAGAATAGTGTAGACCGGCAGCTCTCCGTCCTGCTGGAGTGGTATGACGTTTTTCGGATCGTTTCCTTTTGGCGTATGGACGAGTGCAAACAACCTGAAAAGCAAGGTGGAGAGATAAAGCATCGTGAGGGTGACGTGAATATAGGCCAGGGCCGCCTGCGTATAAAACAGTAGCGACAGAACGAGCAGGGTAACGAAAATGCCGCTGACAAAACCCTGCTCGCCATGCAGCGTGATCCTTGCGGAATGCTGTGGCGCCGCGTTGAAAAGCTGATGTCGCGTGTCTCGGCAGCGGCGTGCTTCGCCCGCCTTCCAGATCGCGCTGCGCATGGCCTGTGGCGTGGTCACGGCAAGTTCTTCAAGAAGATACGGACGCTGATCGAGGATGCCTTTCAGCAATTCCATTCTTGCCAGTTCCGGCACGATCAGCAGCACTGGCTTACCATTCAGCGGTGTCAACCGCAGGAGCCGTGGTTCGGCTAGTTGCGCGTCCAGGTGATTGATGTCTGCCACACGACCCGGATCGATTTCCGGTCGAAACGGCAATCGCAACAATCTGGCAAAAGCACCGTAATACGCATCCGCATCGACTAGGCCGCTCGCCAGCAATTCGTCTTCCACGGTTGAGCCGTTTTTGAGGGCCTGCTCTTCGAATGCAGCGATATAAGGCTTGCCGAATCCCAGCGAAGAGAGAAAGCGTGTTGGCCCATGCTCGTCCGGTTCGGGCGCTGTCCAAAGCGGATTGTCGCTGATGAGCGAAAACGCAATTTTTCGCCCCGCTGACGTCGTGCGGAACGATTCTCGTGTATAGTGCCTAAAATAATCCATGCATCGCCGCCGCCGCCATGGTAACGCCCTGCTTCTTGCTACGGACAGTATAGATGAGAATGATGAATGTAACGCGAAATATAGTTATTGGTTTTACTTTAGCTATCGCTTTACAATTCGGTGGTAATTTGGGAAAACTTCACGCGGAAGGTCTCTCGGACAGAAACCGCATGCCGGTGCTGTTTGATGCGCAGGAGCGGTTTCCGGGTGGCGATCTCTCCTCCGTGCCCCGGATCAGGTTTTTGATGTCGGTCGATTTCCCACCCTTCAATTTTACCGATCAGGAAGGCCGGCTTGCCGGTTTTCATGTCGATCTGGTGCGCGAAATCTGCGCCCAGCTGAAGGTTGAGAGCAAATGCCAGGTGCAGGCACTGCCGTTTGACGAGCTGGAGGCAGCGCTGGAAATGGGAGAGGGCGAAGCGGTGATTTCCGGCATTGCCACCACCGCCGATCTGCGCAAGAGTTTCACCTTCTCGCGACCCTATCTGCTGTTGCCCGCGCGTCTTGCCGTCAACAAAGCGGCGAAATTCACTGGCTCCGGCGCAGATGCCCTGTCGGGAAAGAAGGTGGGTGTGGTCACGGGCTCGCGGCACGAACAGATGCTCAAGGCATTTTTTCCCAAAGCCTCGGCTGAAGGCTTTAATGGTTACGAACCCATGTATGAGGCGTTGAAGACGGGCAAGGTGGACGCCGTTTTTGCGGATGGTCTGCGCCTGCCTTTCTGGGTTTCGGGAAGCGCGTCCGGTGCTTGCTGTGCGCTTTTCGGCGGACCTTATTTATCCGACAGATTTCTTGGCGAAGGCCTTTCCATCATGGCAGTTGATCCGGACGATGTGCTTGTACCGGCCTTTGATCAGGCGCTTGCCGCGCTTTCGCGCAATGGCCGGCTGGAAGAAATCTACCGGCGTTATTTCCCCTACGGGCTTTATTAGAGAAATCCGGTTTCACTCGGATCGGGGCCCGGATGACGTTCTATTTGGCGGGCGCAAAGGCTTCTTCGTTGCGCCGCAATCGCAAAAGCGCGATCCAAACGGCGGCGGCGATGGCGGCTTCCACGAAGAAATAGCTGCCGATCGTTCCCGAAATGCTGAAGGACCAGGTGAGGAAGGCGACGATAACGGAGCCGATGAGATTGCCGCTATTCCATATCTTGGCGCGGATATCCTGCCGTCCGGATGCGCCAAGCGCCTCAAGCGCGGTTGCCGCAACGGCCATCGGCAGCACGACCCAGCAAAGGATACGGGTGATGATCGGCAGCGAGACGTATTCGTCGCCGAACAGTAGCGGCAGGAAGGGTGCGATGATGAAGATGACAAGTGCGCTGCCGACTGCGATGACAAGCGCTGCCTTCAGCACATTATAAGCGCGCTCTATGGTCTTTCCGATACCCTGCAGGGCGGCTGAGGCCGACCCCGGATAGATCAGCCGGTTCAGAGCCTCGACGGAGAGGTAGGAGCTGTCGAGAATTCGCCGGGCAATGGAGTAGCTGCCCAGAACCTCGGCGCTGGCAACGGCACCGAGAACGAGAATATCGGCATTGCCACGCACGGCCTTGAACAGGAACTGGGTGGAAAACAGGATGCCGATGCGGATTTCATCGCGAACGATCCGGAAAACCGGCCGACCGAGCCTGCCAATCGCCTTAAGCGAAATCACTGCCGCAATCGTATGGGCAGCCAGGTTCCACAGGGCCCAGGCCTCCACCGTCTCCACCTTGAAGATGAGACAGGCGACCACGGCGGCAATTGTGCGGGCAACGGCGAACATCACTTCCAGCTTGTTGGCCGAGGCGAAGTCGGAATGGGCGATGAAGCTTTGGGTGGAAAGCGAAATGACTTTCAAAAGGATGAGGTTCGTGACCAGGATCACGAAAGTGGTGATGAGGGTATGCAGCAATGTTTCCGACGTCGGGAAAAACACCGGGATCGTGACCATGCCGATGATGGTCAGCACAATGCCGGTAGCGGCGCTCAAGAGATAGCTGTGGCCGAGCATCACGGGAAACATACTGCGATCCTGCGCCACGCGGCGGATCAGCGATTCCTGCGAACCGAAACCACAAATCTGTACGCCGAGATTGGTCACGGCCGTGATCGAGGCATAGAGCGCGAATTGTTCCACGCCGAGATGGCGGGCAAGCAGGGCGAAGGTCAAAAGCTGGGCGGCGCTGGACATCAAAAGCGCCCCGCCGGATGCCATATAGGTCAATCCCAGTCTGACTAGATGGCTGAACCGCGGCGTATTCAACGACACCTTATTCTCCGTGCTTTCCGGCGTCGCCGGGCGAATTCAAGATAACTGCCGTGTTCTTAAAATTGATGAACTGGAAAACCCGGCAAGGGGGCAATAATTCGAAGGCCGTTGACCTCTATGAATGGCAGTTGCCCAGTCTTAGCCTTCTTGAGGTAAGAGAGGGTTAAAGCAATTGTATAATAATGATGATAATGACTGTTATGGTTATTTGGACATGGCCCGGTTTCAAAAAGGGTTTCGTTGTTCGTCACAAGGCAGGCCAATGATCCGATTATCCTTTTTCGATGTGGCCGACGATGCCGCCTTTTACTGATACGCAGTCCATTCCTGTACAAAGCAACAGCATGTCGCTTACGGGCGGCCGTCGCGACGCGATTTTTTTCGTCGTCACGATGCTTTATATCTGGATTTCCGTTGCGCCTTTTGAAAATCTTGCGGCTGCACCCGTGCCGCACGCCGCCGCAAACCAGCTGACCGGGCTGGTAATTGCGCTGATGCTGGGTGTTTTTGCCCTGCGTCATCGGCTGACGGGGCTTTTGTTGCGGCCGCGTCTGCCCATTCTGCTGTTGTTTTCCTGGCTGGTGATTTGTTCGGTGCTTGGCTCCCAGCCCGGCACTTCGCTGCAACGTTTGCTCTTTACGGGCCTTCTGTGCTTCATCACCAGCGTCCTCGTCGTCATGCCGCGCGACAGGCGGCAGTTCGACCGGATGATGGCCATCTTCGCCGTTATCCTGCTGGCGCTCTGCTACTTCGGGGTGATCTTCCTGCGCTCGCGCTCGATCCACCAGCCCTACGATCTCGATGAAACGGCGCTGGCCGGCGATTGGCGCGGCATCTTCAATCACAAGAATGCCGCCGCTCCGGCCATGATCATTCTCGTCATGATCGGGCTTTACCTGCGCAATAGCTGGTCGACGGTTGGCGGCATTGTCATCACGCTTCTGGCAGGGTTCTTCCTCTGGAAAACCAACGGGAAAACCGCAGCGATGCTGTTGCCCGTCACTGTTGCGCTGGTCTGGGTCATGGAAAGACATGCCGGTCGGACATTGCTGATGATCGGAGGTCTTCTGGCTTTCCTCAACATCCTCGCGGTCGGCTCCACCTATTTTCCGAGCATACGGCATGTGGTCGATAGTCTGGGGATCGATTCCACCTTTACCGGCCGAACGGATATATGGCGCCTGTCCTTCGACACGTTTGCGCAATCGCCGATCTTCGGGCAGGGTTTTCAGGCATTCTGGACGAGTGACCGGCTTCTGGCGCAGGCCGATACTGCCGGCACTTGGGCGGTCACCGCCTTCCATGCCCATAACGGCTTTGTCGAAAGCCTGCTGAATGGCGGCCTGCCGGCCTTTGTTCTCATCGTCATATGGCTCGTCATCATACCCGCAAATGATTTTCATATAGCTGTGAACAAGGGTACCGATCCGGCATTAACGCGGCTTTTTGCAAGAATTTGGGTGTATGCACTGCTTTCTTCGTGTCTTGAGAGTAATTTCTTTACCGGAACCGGGCCTATCTGGTCTTCTCTACTGATTGCAATCTATTGTTTGAGGCATCAGGCGTACGACATACTTGAGCAGGGGCAGTAATTTGCAGACAGGCCGGGGGGCTTATGCATGACACAAAAAATCGGGACATTTGCAGACAGGATCAATAACCGGCTGGTGCAGTACTTTCCAGGACCGGCGTCGCTGATCAAAACGTCCGAACCAATCGTCTCCTTCACATTCGATGATGTGCCGGCGAGCGCCTGGACGAAGGGCGCGCGCATTCTGGAAAGCGAGGGTGTTCGCGGGACATTTTATCTCGCAGGTACTTTTATCGACAAGCACTATGAACAGCAGGACATGATTTCAACCGAAGGCTGTTCGGAACTTGCAGCGGCCGGCCACGAGCTTGCCTGCCATACTTTTTCCCATCGCAAACTCTCGAGCTTTTCACGGCGCGGGCTTGAAGAGGATCTTGATCGCAACGAAACCGTGCTGGGATCGTTCGCCAAAAACCGAGGCAGGCGGAATTTCTCCGTTCCTTTCGGCATGGCCTCGCCCGTCATGCAGCCCCTGTTACGACGAAGGTTCAAGACCGCTCGCGGCATCATGCCTGGCATCAACCGGGGCAGCATCGATCCGTACAATCTTGCCGGGGTGGAGTTGCGCGCGGACCAAAACTATCTCGATGCCGCCGATCGTTGGCTCGAGGATGTTTTGCAAAATGGCGGCTGGCTCATCATTTTCACCCATGATGTTTCGCAGACGCCGAGCTTTTACGGTTGCCCGGAAGACAAACTTCAGAGCCTTGTCCGCAGGGCAGCCTCCGGCGGTGCGAAGATCATGACGGTTGATGCCGCGGCAACGTCACTCGGTCTGTAAAGGGATAGTATCGACGCCTGCTCTCTGAGTTGGGCCCGGGCAAGTAGGACGCCTGTCTTCGCAATGGCGGGTGTCTATTGGCTGGCCCAGATGATGCGGGCGATCCATTCCACATCGGCCATGTCGAAGCTGCGGTTCGGATGTTCGGGATTGAGCGAAAGAAGCTCGATATTCTTGGGGCTTTGCCGCGCCAGCACCTTGGCCATCACTTCGCCGTCTCGGCTTTTTAGCACCACGCGGTCGCCGCGCCGCACCTGCGCGCCCGGCTCCACGATCAGGATATCGCCGTCGCGGTAAAGCGGCATCATGCTTTCGCCCTGTACTTCCAACGCGTAGACGCCCTGCTTGCGTTCGGGAGAAGAGGGGAACTCCACCACATCCCAGCCTTGACCGGCCGGAAAACCGCCATCGTCGAAAAAGCCGCCGGAGCCCGCCTGCGCAAAACCGAGCAGGGGGATGGCATTGTCCGCACCTGAAGGCTGCATTGTCTGCGTCCTGCCGAAAGCATAACCAAAAAACTGGTCGACGCTTGCCCCCGTCGCCTCCAGCACCTTGGATACCGATTCCGTCGAAGGCCAGCGTTTGCGGCCATCCGGGCCGAAACGCTTCGATTTGTTGAACGAGGTGGGATCGAGACCGGCACGCTTCGCCAAGGCCGAAGGCGTCAGCTGGTGACGTTTGGCAAGCGTATCGATGGCGCTCCAGATCGTCTCGTGTGAAAGCATGATGAAAGCCCGCAGGTGGAGCCCGTGGCGGAAAAGCTCCTGTCGTTTACTCCGCGGAATCTAGACCATATCCCGTTAGGAGTAAAGAAAAGAAAGGAATAAAATCCTCGATTATGCCACCATGGCCGATGTGTTTATCTTGCTGAGCTGTATCACCGCCTGTGTACGGCTATCGACCTTAAGCTTCAACAGAATAGCGGAGACATGCGCCTTGATGGTGGCTTCCGAAACATTCAGCGC
The DNA here is from genome assembly GCF_053522705.1 of Agrobacterium sp. 16-2014-1-2a. Classification (NCBI taxonomy): domain Bacteria; kingdom Pseudomonadati; phylum Pseudomonadota; class Alphaproteobacteria; order Hyphomicrobiales; family Rhizobiaceae; genus Agrobacterium; species Agrobacterium sp. 16-2014-1-2a. The sequence continues at coordinate 1,405,216 of NZ_JBNWBX010000001.1, read as the reverse complement.
ATAGGCGATCTGCTTGTTCAGCAGGCCTTCCGCCAGCATGCCCAGAACCCGGCTCTGTTGCGGCGTCAGCGTTCTGAGCCGGCCGATGAGATCAGCCACGTCAGGATCATGCTCCTTTTCGCCCTGACAGCTTGCCGGTATCCACACATCGCCTTCAAGAACCGCGCGAATGCCATCCCTGATATCGTCGATGCTCGAGGATTTGGAAATAAAACCGGAAGCGCCGAGTTCGATGGACCGGCGAACAGTGGTTGCGTCGTCCGTTGCCGAAACGATCACGATGGGCAGGCTGGAAAATTCCGCCCGCAGCGCCATCAGGCCTGAAAATCCGCTGACACCCGGCATGGCGAGGTCCAGAAGCATCAGATCGGCGTCGTTGCATGCCGTCGCGGCACTTCTGGCAGCCTCGAAATCCCCGGCTTCCATGATTGTCTGCTGCCCGTCGAGACCGGATACGGCCTGTTTGAGGGCACCGCGAAAAAGCGGGTGGTCGTCTGCGATGATAATGACAAGTTCCGACATTCTGGCCCCCTCCCAAGGGCGTTATGCGGTTCTTTGAAAGGTATGGCGCACTCCCGTTTGCCGGCAGTCTAGACTGCTTCCGGCTCCTCTGCTGAAAGGTTGCGCTAATCGGTTGCGTATTACAAGAAAAAGCTTGGGAACAGCCGTCGCGGCAATAAAAATGCCGTGGAAACTGTGGACAATCGACCCGCTTTGCGGCAAACCGCCCAGACTGAAAAGCCTTGGAAAGCCTTCGGAGAGCCCCATGCACGAAACGCCCGCGATCATTTATAAAATCGTGCCGGAGACGTTGTGGAATGCAGCCAGGGAACAAGGCGTCTTCGAAGGCGCCGCCATCGATCTGACGGATGGGTTCATTCATTTTTCAACGGCAAAGCAGGCGGCCGAGACTGCCGCCCGACATTTTTCCGGCCAGACCGACCTGCTTCTGATCGCTGTTGATGGTGCAGCACTTGGCGACAAGCTGGTTTATGAACCCTCGAGAGGCGGCGATCTTTTCCCCCATCTCTATGCGTCTCTTCCCTTGACCGCCGTGCTTTGGGAAACGCCGCTTTCACTTGGCCATGATGGCCAGCACCAGTTTCCGGAGATTTTGTGATGAGCGGATTATTTTCCTCAATCGGCCGCAAGGGCCTGTTTCTTGTCGATCCGGAAAAGGCACATGGCCTGTCTGTGGCGGCGCTGAAAAGCGGCTTTCTGCCCACCTGCATGGTGCCGCACGATCCGCGGCTGCAGCAGACCGTTGCAGGCCTCGTTTTCCCCAATCCGCTCGGCATGGCGGCGGGTTACGACAAGAATGCGGAAGTCCCGGGACCACTTCTGAGGCTCGGTTTCGGCTTTACTGAAATCGGCACCGTCACGCCGCGTGGGCAATCCGGCAATCCCAAACCGCGCATCTTCCGTCTGGTTGAGGATGAAGGCGTCATCAACCGCCTCGGTTTCAACAATGAAGGCCATGCCGCAGCGCTGGAGCGCCTGAAGCAGGCGCAGCTACGCGGCATCGTCGGCGTCAATATCGGTGCCAACAAGGACAGCGAAGACCGCATCGCCGATTATGTGCAGGGCATCGAGGCCTTTTATTCGGTCGCATCCTATTTCACCGTCAACATCTCTTCGCCCAATACGCCGGGTCTGCGTGACTTGCAGGCGCGCGAAAGCCTCGCGGCACTTCTTGGCGCCGTGCTGGAGCGCCGCAGGGCAGAAGCCGAACGCTTTGGCAAACGCATTCCGATCTTTCTGAAGATCGCGCCCGATCTGACCGAGGAAGGGCTGGATGACGTGGCGGAAGAGGCGCTGGCCCATGATCTCGATGGCCTGATCGTCTCCAACACCACGCTCTCGCGTGAAGGCCTGCGGCCCGGTCCGCATAAGGGTGAGGCGGGTGGACTGTCCGGCAAGCCGCTATTCGAGCTTTCGACCACTGTTCTCGCCAAGATGCGCCGGCGCGTCGGCAGCAATCTGCCCATCATCGGCGTGGGTGGCGTTTCTTCGCCGGAAACGGCACTGGAAAAGGTAAGGGCAGGGGCCGATCTGGTTCAGCTCTATTCCTGCATGGTCTATGAAGGCCCCGGCCTGCCGTCGTCCATCGTCAAAGGCCTGTCGAAGCTGGTCTCTCGCGAAGGTGTGCAGTCCATTCGTGACCTACGCGACAGCACGGTCGACCGCTGGGCCGACCGCAAGCTTGGATGACGATGACCTGAACGGTCGAGACGCTGCGTCGGTTAAGATAAGTGCTTATCGTGGTGGTGTGCTCTCCTGCCTCATCCCTGTGACAGGGACAGGAATGAGGGTGGAGGGGGCGCCCCCCGTTATCTCACGCGCAGAGCACCATCGCCCAATAGGGCCGGTTGCGGCTTGCGGCATCATAGGCAACCGCGACGCCAAGGCCATTATAGGGTCCGAGCATGTTTTCGAGATGATGTTTCGAGCCGATCCAGGCCTTGACGACACGCTCCACGCTGTCCTGCCCGGCCGCCACGTTTTCCGCTGCTGGTAGCGGCACATTGCCGTCCTTCATGCGGATGAGGAAACTGTCGGTCAGGCCGATCAGATGCGCCATCTTCTGCGCCTTGACCATGCGTCCGGCCTGATAAGCGGCCGCACCACTTGCCGCACTACTGAAGGAGAGTGGCGAAAGCCCTTTCGAGCGGCGCAACTCGTTGACCATTGGAAGCGCTGCCGCGGTCTCATCGCGGGTGCCTGACGGCATGCCCTTGTTTGTAGGCACGGAAACACAGGCGGAAAGAACGGAACCGGCGGAAATCAGCACGAAGCCGCGCCGCGTAAGCGTCTGGAAAGATGTGTCGGTCATGTCAGCGGCGATAGCTCAGGAGGCGCAGGATGATGAAAATGGGTATGACGATCGTCGCGCCAAGGATCAGATAGTCGCCGATCGCGCCAAGCGCGTGGAAACCGCTGCGCCACAGATCGACCACGAAGTCGCGTGCGCCATAGATGATATTCCATGGCGTCAATCCGAAGATCGCCATCAGAAAGCCGACGAGCAATGAAACCACCAGCAGCTTCACCACGGTGCGGGCCACCGTATCACCCAGCATTTTGTTGACCTCACCGGCCATCAGCAAGTCTCCTGTTTTGTCCTGACATATGAAGCACGCTGCTTCGATGCAAGTTTCGGTGCACTATATCGCGTCATATTCGCAATTCCATGAGTGCGCCATGAAATAGGACTTGAGTTTTTTTATGGCTTGATAAATGACAGCCGACATCTTCTCAGGAAATCTTGAATGGCCCCAAACCAGTTTTCTTCCGGTGACGTCATTGCCGACCGCCGGGCGGACTATGCCCGCATGTTGGCGGAGAGCGGTGATTATCCCGCCGCCGCCGAACTCATGGAGCAGGCGCTTGAACTTGCGCCACGGTGGACGGCGGGCTGGTTTCGCTTCGGGGAATATCATGAAAAGGCGGGGGAAACGGACAAAGCCGTGGCGGCTTACGAAAAAGTCGCCGAACTGGATACGGAAGGGCTGTTTGCAGCCGAACTGAAACTCGCGGTTCTCGGCGCCGCGGACACACCGGAGCAGCCGCCGAGCCGTTATGTGGAAGGGCTGTTCGACGATTATGCAGACCGTTTCGAAACGTCGCTAGTCGAGAAACTGGATTACAGCGTACCGCAGAAGCTGGCGGAACTGATCGGCAAGGCGACGGGAGGCGGCGTCTTCGACACCATTGTCGATATTGGCTGCGGCACCGGCCTTCTCGGCGTTGAAATCCGCTCCCTGGCGAAGCGGCTGGAAGGTTTCGACATTTCCCAGAACATGCTCGCCAAGGCGGAGGAAAAGGGACTTTACGACCATCTCGGCCAGGCCGATCTATCGCTGGAAGCTGACGCCTCGGGACTGTTCGCGCCGGCAATGCCGCACCACCGCGCGGACCTCGTCGCCGCCGCCGACGTGATGATGTATCTCGGCAGTCTTGAAACCGTCATGCCCCTCGTTTCGGCCCTGCTTGCGCCCTCCGGCTTCTTCGCCTTTTCGGTGGAGGACGCAGGGGATGAAGATGGTTTCGTGCTGCGGGAATCGCTGCGTTACGCACATTCGAAAAGCTATGTGAGCGGCCTTCTTGAGCGGGCGGGCTATTCTCTTGTCGAAATCCGCAAAACCACCATTCGAAAGGATGCCGGAAAACCCCTTTCCGGCATTCTTTTTCTTGCCCGCGCCAAAGCCTGAACATTTCGTTTCTTGCCTTTTTCACGATAGGTCAGTCGTCCTTACGTATCCATCTTGATCGCGTGTTTGTTGCAGTGCAAAATGCGCGGAAACCTGAGGGAAAAAGCGTGAGCAGAACGAGAAGCGTTTACAGCATGTGGAGTTCGGATCCGGCCAAACATGCGCCGGTGGAAGACGTGCAGGGCATCGTTACCGGAGCTATCGTATCGGCGCTCGGTTTTTATCTGCTGAACAAGGTCGGCCTTTTGACCGGTGGCACCGCCGGCGTCGCCTTCCTCATTCACTATGCCTTCGGCATCAGCTTCGGCCTCCTGTTCTTCCTCGTCAATCTGCCCTTCTATTACCTCTCGTTCCGCCGCCTCGGTCTTGCCTTTTCCATCAAGACCTTCATTGCCATCGGTCTTGTTTCGGTGCTGACGGAAGTGGAAGCGCGCTGGATGGTCATTGACAGCATCAACCCGCTCTGGGCGGCGCTGCTCGGTGGCCTGCTCCTCGGTTACGGGTTGCTGGCCCTTTATCGCCATCGCGCCAGCCTCGGCGGCATCGGCATTCTGGCCATCTATATTCAGGACCGCTTCGGCATCCGCGCCGGCCTGATCCAGCTTGCCTTCGATGCATTCGTGATGCTCTGCGCCTTCCTCGTCATCGATCCGGCCACCGTTATCTATTCGATTGTCGGCGCTTTCGTCCTCAACATGTTTCTCGCCATCAACCACCGCTCGGACAGATACATCGTTGTGCGCTGAAGAAAGTACGCTTGAAATCTCTCGCGCTTGGGCGCAATAGCTCGATCAAGTCGGGAAAATCAGGGGAACAGGCATGGGCGATACGACTACGCGAAAGCGCGTGAATATCTGGGCTTCCGCGCCCGATCGCCATTCGCTGCTGGAAGATGCCCAGGGCGTTCTGGCGGGCAGCATGCTGGTCTCGCTCGGCGTGACACTGCTTTCCGCTGCGGGCCTCCTCACCGGGGGTGTGGTGGGTATTGCCTTTCTGGTGCACTATTCGATCGGCTTCAGCTTCGGCGCGGTGTTCTTCCTCGTCAATCTGCCGTTTTATTATCTCGCCTTCCGCCGTCTCGGCCTTGCTTTCACGGTCAAGACCTTTTGCGCCATTGCCATGACGGCGCTGCTTTCGGAATATATGCCGGGCTTCTTCGCTTTCGAAAGCATCAATCCCGTCGCGGCCGCCCTTTTCGGCGGGTTGACGGTTGCGGCAGGCATGCTGGCACTGTTCCGCCATCGCACCAGCCTCGGCGGCTTCGGCATGTTGGCGCTTTATCTCCAGGACCGTTTTGGCTGGCGCGCCGGTCTCGTCCAGCTCGCCTTCGATGGCATGGTGCTGGCCTGCTCATTCTTCGTGGCGACACCCTTCGTCATCCTCTGCTCCATCCTCGGCGCGCTGGTCATGAATCTCGCGCTCGCCATCAATCATAGAAACGACCGCTACATCGCCATGTAACGGTCGTCCGGTGCAGGTAAAGCGGATCAGGCTGCTTTTGCTGCCGTTTCGACCGGGTGCTGCGAACGGAAGCCGACGGCGATGCGGTTCCAGGTGTTGATGGCACCGATGGCAACGGTGATCTTCACGATGTCCTCATCGGAGAAATGCGCCTTCAGGGCCTCGAAGGCGTCATCCGGAGCGCCGGTTTCGGCAATCTTCGTTACCGCATCCACCCAGCCGAGCAACGCCCGTTCCTGTTCGGTATATACCGGGGATTCCCGCCAAACGCTCATCAGGTTGATCCACTGTTCGGAAAGACCGTCGTGACGGCTTTCCTTCACATGCATGTCCACACAGAACGCGCAGCCATTGATGATTGATGCGCGCAGCTTGATGAGATGAACGAAGCGGCGCTCGAGGCCGCTGCTTTGGACGTAGGTTTCGAGCGCCATCACGGCTTTGAAGGCTTCGGGGGATGCTTTGGCATAGTTCAAACGGGTTTTCATGTGTCTCTCTCCATTCGTGGTTCAGTTTGAGGGGCACGTGTCATCGTTCCGGGAAGCTGCGAAGCTCTCCGGTATTTCAGATGGTTGGGTCTTTTTAGGTTCTAGCGCGTCGCCGTCCTGCGCTCGTTCAGCTCCAGAAAGGCGCAGCCGCGTGCCGCAATGCCGCCGTCGTCAGTGGCGGCAAGGTCGCCCAGAATGTCGGCAATGCTGGTTTTAGCGAGTTCCGCCCGATAGGCTTTCTCCGCCTTCAGCATCGCGGCGTTGATGCCGCAGGGCTTGGTGAAATAACGTCCCGGCAAGGGGTTCGGCCCGCGCTGGCGAATTTCCGCGCAGCGAAAGGCAGGCTGTGGTCCCTCCACGGCCAGAACAATATCAAGCAGGGTAATCTTGTCGGTTGTCCGGGCCAGACGATAACCGCCCTTCGGCCCCGGTACAGTGGAAACTATTCCGGCACCGGAAAGCAATTGCAGGTGCTTCAAGAGATAACTCGTGGAAACGCCATGGAATTCTGCCAGCGCCGCCGCCGAAAGCACGCCGCCTTCGGAAAGTCCCGCTAACATGCCTACGCTGTGAATGGCCTGTTCAACGCCGTCGCCGAGTTTCATCCGATTTGCTCACGTTTGGTTTGCTTTAGTATCGTGGATATTATTTATCCATGATTATGCATTCCTGTCAAGCAGCTCTGTTCCGCTCTTCTTTTTTCAAGGTTTCTCACTACCTTGAAGGCGTGAAACACGCTGAGTCTCCCATTTCCGGCACGCATGTCGGCACCTTGCCCCTTTCATTCCAGAAATGGTTTGCCGAAAAAGGGTGGTCCCCGCGCGCGCATCAATTGGAGCTGATGGCTCGGGCGCGTGGCGGCGAAAACATGCTGCTGATTGCACCGACGGGTGCCGGCAAGACGCTGGGCGGCTTCATGGCGTCGCTCACCGATCTTGCTGAACGCGGCAAGGTGCCGCCGGGCTCCGCCTTTGTCGGCGTGCACACGCTTTACATCTCGCCGCTCAAGGCACTTGCGGTGGATATCGAACGCAATCTCACCAAGCCTGTCACGGAAATGGGCCTGCCGATCTCAATCGAAACCCGCACCGGCGATACGCCGCAGGCAAAACGCCAACGCCAGAAGGTCAAACCGCCCGATATTCTCCTGACGACGCCGGAACAGGTGTCGCTGCTGCTTGCCAACAAGGAAGCCGAGCGCTTTTTCCGCGACCTGAAATATGTGGTGCTGGATGAGCTGCACTCGCTCGTCACCTCCAAGCGTGGCCATCTGCTGTCGCTCGCGCTCGCGCGGGTGCGCAGGCACGCGCCGCATGTCCGCTTCATTGGCCTTTCCGCCACGGTGGCGGAGCCGATGGATTTGCGCCGTTACCTGGCACCGCAGGGGCAGGGAGAACCGCCCGCAGGTCTTATAACAGTGGAAGGCGGAGCCAAGCCAAACATCGCCATTCTGCAGACGGAGGAGCGTATTCCATGGTCCGGCCATTCCGCGCGCTACGCCATGAAGGATTTGTATCCCGCTCTGAAGGCGCACCAGACGACGCTCATCTTCGTGAACACCCGTTCGCAGGCGGAACGGATTTTTCAGGAACTCTGGAATGTAAACGACGATAATCTTCCGATCGCCTTGCATCACGGTTCGCTGGATGCCGGACAGCGCCGCCGGGTGGAGGCCGCAATGGCTGAAAATAAATTGCGCGCGGTCGTCGCCACCTCCACGCTCGATCTCGGCATAGACTGGGGCGATGTCGATCTCGTCGTGCATGTCGGCGCGCCAAAGGGGGCGAGCCGCCTTGCCCAGCGCATCGGCCGCGCCAATCACCGCATGGATGAGCCGTCAAAGGCAATCCTCGTTCCCGCCAACCGTTTCGAGGTGATGGAGTGCCGGGCCGCACTCGATGCGAACTATATCGGCGCGCAGGATACGCCCCCCATCGCGCAAGGCGCACTGGATGTTCTTGCCCAGCATGTGCTCGGTATGGCCTGCGCCGAACCTTTCGATGCGGATGATCTCTATCGTGAAGTGACAAGCGCTTCACCCTATGCAGATCTACCGCGTTCTACCTTCGACCGCGTCGTGGATTTTACCGCTACCGGTGGATACGCACTGCGCACCTATGAACGTTACGCCCGCATCCGCCAGATGAAGGACGGCCGCTGGCGTGTCTCCAATCCTGCGGTCGCGCAGCAATATCGCCTCAACCTCGGCACCATCGTCGAGGCTGCGGAACTCAATGTCCGCATGGTCAAGCGCAATGCCAAGGGCTCGGTCGGACGCGGCGGCATGTCGCTCGGCAAGGTCGAGGAATATTTCCTCGAGCAGCTGGTGCAGGGCGATACCTTCCTGTTTGCCGGCAAGGTTCTGCGCTTCGAAGGCATCCGGGAGAATGAATGCCTGGTGTCGCAGGCCTTTTCGATAGACCCGAAGATACCCTCCTATGCCGGCGGCAAGTTTCCGCTTTCCACCTACCTTGCGGACCAGGTGCGCTCCATGCTGTCCGATCCCGCCCGCTGGCAGTCGCTGCCGGATCAGGTGCGCGACTGGCTGGCAATCCAGAAGGAAAAATCGATCATTCCCAAGCGCGACGAGCTGCTGGTCGAGACATTTCCCTTCCGCAAACGCTTCTTCATGGTCATGTATCCTTTTGAGGGGCGTCTGGCTCACCAGACCCTCGGCATGCTTCTGACACGGCGGCTGGAACGGGCGGGCGCAAAGCCCATGGGCTTCGTTGCTACCGATTATTCGCTCGCCATCTGGGCCATGGAGGATATTGGCAGGCGGCTGAAATCCCGCCGCCTGTCGTTGGCGGAACTTCTCGACGAGGACATGCTGGGCGACGATCTCGAGGCGTGGCTGGACGAATCCTTCATGCTGAAGCGGACCTTCCGCAACTGTGCTGTCATTTCCGGCCTCATCGAACGCCGCCATCCCGGCAAGGAAAAGACGGGCCGTCAGGTCACGGTCTCCGCCGATCTTATTTATGACGTTCTTCGCAGCCATGAGCCGGATCATATTCTGCTGGAGGCAACCAGACGTGATGCGGCGGCGGGACTTTTGGACATTGGCCGTCTTGGCGATATGCTGAAGCGAATCAAGGGTCACACCACCCATCGTGCGCTGGAGCACGTCTCGCCGCTTGCCGTTCCCGTCATGCTGGAAATCGGCCGCGAGACGGTGGCGGGCGAGGCGATGGATCAGGTGCTGGCCGAGGCCGCAGACGAGCTTATCGCCGAAGCCATGTCCTGAAGCATCAAACTGGAATGAAGGAACGACCACAAAAGTGCTGAGCCGACTGACATTGAGCGACAGGTTTTCCAATGGCTTCGAATGCCTTGGCAGCGAAACTGCCATCAACGGCGTCGCCGCCTGGTGTGACCCGTTGGGTGGTCTTTACCTGCCCGATCTGTCGCTGCTGGTTGTCTCGGACCTGCATCTGGAAAAAGGTGCGGCCTTTGCCCGGCGCGGGCGCATGCTGCCGCCTTACGACACGATCGCTACCCTCAAAATCCTGTCTTCCCTTGTCAGCCGTTACGATCCGAAGATCGTCGTCAGCCTCGGCGACAATTTCCACGATCGGGTCGGGTCCGAGCATCTGCCGCTTATGCTGCGCGAACTGATCCGCGAGATGGCCCGTGGCCGTGACTGGATATGGATCAACGGCAATCACGATCCGGATGGCACGGTCGATCTGCCTGGGTCTTCGGTAGATGAGATGTTTTACGGCAATCTCGTTTTCCGCCACGAGCCTAAGGTAGGAGATGCCGCGGGTGAAATCGCAGGCCATCTGCATCCCTCCGCCACTGTTCGCCGCCGCGAAAAAACGGTGCGGCGCCCCTGTTTCGCCACCGATGGTTCCCGCCTGTTGATGCCGGCCTTCGGGGTGATGAGCGGCGGACTGGATTTGCGGCACAAGGCCATGCGCGGTCTCTTTGACCACACTGCACTCGTCGCGCATCTGATGGGGCGGGACCGTATCTATTCGGTACGGTTTTCAAATCTGCTCGGCTGAGCGCATCGCTTCGCCCGTCTATTGGCGGTATACCAGCACCGGTATCTTCGAGTTTTTCAGCACCTTGGCCGTAACGCTGCCGACAAGCATCTCGACGAAGCTTCTGCGCCGGTGTGAAGCCATGGCGATGAGGTCGCAGCCGGTCCTGTTGGCGATTTCGACAATCGCCTCATCCGGCCGTCCCGCCCGCGCCAGCAGGGCTTCGCAATCCAGCCCCATCGATGCGGCGTGCGCCTGCGTATCTCTCAGAAAATGCTCCGCCTCCTCGCAACGGTGGAATTCCTCTTCGGCAATGGCGGCAATGTCCTCGACATCGCTGGCAATCACGTGAAAGGGTTCGGACACCGTCACGACGGTCACCTTTGCGCCTGCCTCTCTGGCGAGAGCGAACCCTTGGTCGATTGCGATCTGCGCCAGCGGCGAGCCATCGGTGGGAATGAGAATGTGCTTGAACATGACATTTCTCCTTTTCATCCCGGTCACAACCGCACTTGCCGCCATAAGCTGCGTACGTGGTTGTAACGTCTTGAATTTTACCGCAAACCATTGAAGGAAGCGAACGCTATCTTTTACGCCGAGGGCGAAAGACGCGCTCTTTTACGGGAATGAAAAACACTCAGTCCTTGCGGAAAATAATACTGGCACTCCAGCCCGTGACGACGGCGAGGAGAACGCACAGCGCGCCATAGGCAAGCGGTGTCTGATGCGCGGCATCGGTGATTGCCTGTTCCATGCCGGTCTTGACGACGCGCAGTTTCAGCTCGCGCTGGGCAATGAAATTGCCGCTCTTGAAGAGATAGGCACGGGCGGTATGTACGCCGTTCGGGACGTTGGCGGGCAGGCGCAGGGTTGCCCAGAACAGGCCGGTGCGTTCAAGCCGCACGCCGGTCGTGTCGTTGCGATAGATGCCGCTTGAAAGCCGCAGGCGCCGATAGGCCTCCTGAAAATCGAAGACATTGTCGGGCACGCCGGAAAACACCGCACTTTTGAGCGACAGATGTTCGACACCCAGCCCCATTGCCCGCAAGGTGCCAGGCGAAGCGACGGCGCTGATATCGCGCGTGCTGGCCATGGAATAGGATTCCGGCAGCGGCGTGAAGGTGATGGCGCTGGTATTGATCCAGATACCGGCCACGCGCTCCTTCTTGCGCACGGTCATGTAGTCGCTGGGGCCTTCGAGGGTAACAACGATATCATATTGGCCGATAGCGAGCAGCAACTGGTCGGTGTTGTTAAGGGCGCCGAAAAGCGTGAAATCCGCCCCGCGAAAATCGGAGGTGATCGGAATCTCCGTCGTTGATGCGCCGATTTCGATATTTTCCTGCAAGGACCGCTGCTGTGTGCCGGGAGGCAGGGCAAGCGGCGGTGTCTGCGCCGAAGCGGTAAAGGCAAGGCAGGAACCGATAAGCAGAAAGGCGCAAAGCAGCAGGCGGTGGGTCAATAACCTAACCCTCCGACGGCGACCGAAAACAGGTCTTCGGGGCGAACAACCAGTGCCACGGCAAGGCGAAGGGCGACTGCAAGCACCAGAAGCGCCAAAAGCGCGCGCAGTTGTTCGCCGCGCAGTTTCTGCCCGACGCGCACGCCATATTGCGCGCCGATGACGCCCGCGACCATCAGGATGAAGGCCAGCACAACATCGACGGAATAGTTCGTCGCGGCCTGAACGATGGTCGTATAGGCGGTAACGAAAATGATCTGGAACAGCGAGGTCCCGACAACGACGTTGGTCGGAATACGCAGAAGATAAATCATTGCCGGCACCATGATGAAGCCGCCGCCGACACCCATGATCGAGGTCAGGATGCCAATACCGAAACCCAGCGTGACGACGGGAATGATGCTGAGATAGATCTTCGACTTCTTGAACCGCATTTTCAGCGGCAGGCGGTGAACCCAGTTGTGATGGCCGGGGCGGCGCAGTGTCACCGTCTCATTACGGGCAGCACGGCGCAGGGCGGAAATGCTCTCCTTCAGCATCAAGGTGCCGACAGTGCCGAGCAGGATGACATAAAGCAGCGAAACGATGAGATCGAGCTGGCCGATGCTGCGCAGGAAGGAAAATATCCACACGCCCACCGTCGCGCCTACAAGACCGCCGACCAGCAGGACGCTCCCAAGCTTCACATCCAGCGTTCCGCGCCGGAAGTGCGTGATCGAGCCGGAGACGGAAGAGGCCACCACCTGGTTTGCGCCCGTCGCCACAGCCACTACGGGCGGAATATTGTAAAAAATCAACAATGGGGTGATGAGAAAACCGCCCCCCACACCGAACATGCCGGAAAGAAAACCGACGGCCGCGCCCATGCCGAGAATGATGAAAATGTTCACCGACAGTTCTGCAATCGGCAGATAGACAGTCACGGCTCGGACCTCGGGCAAATGGTTCCGGGCGGCAGGGCTTGTCCGGGTGTGGGGCCGCGCCGCGATTTACATTTTCTGTCTGAAAAGACCGGGCATGCCCAGCCTTCATCCGTCATGCCCGCGAGGGTCCGACGTGTCAACATTCAACGGTAAATACGTTGATAATTTGGAAAGATAGCGATCAGGCGTGGGAGCAGCGCCACATTCCGGCGCCAAACTGTAGGGAAGCGGCCGGGAAGGCCGCCTCATCCGTTGCGAAACGGTTATTTGTTGCGGGCGAGCAGCGCTGTCACCAGCTCGTTGGTGATGCGCCCGTCGGGTGTCTGGCCAACGGATTTCTGGAAATCCTTGATGGCGGTAACCGTGTTCTTGCCAAGCTTGCCGTCGGGCTGGCCGGCATCGAAACCGTTCTTGTTCAGGATTGCCTGAATGTTGCGGATAGCCTTTTCCATGTCCACGGAGGCAGTCTTCACGCCGTCCTTGCCAGCCCATTCCTCGGGCGGGTTGACACTGTTGGCGTCTTCCGAAAGCGGCTTGACCTTCCACGCGTCGGCTTTCGCACGTGCACTCTGAAGCTGCTGCGGGTTCATCGCTCCCGCAACCTCGTCACGCTTCTGGGCAGCGTCCGTGTCGCCATCCTTGGCCGCAATGGAGAACCACTTGTAGGATTCCTCGATATCCTGCTTCACGCCGCTTCCGCGCGCGTAGAGAATGGCAAGGTTGAACTGGCTGTCGCGGACACCGAGTTCGGAAGCCTTGATGAACCATTGCGCGGCGGTGGTGAAATCCGGCTGGCCGGCCGCATCGGAGGCGAGCAGGACGGCGAGATTGTGCATGGCGCCTGCATTGCCCTGTTCGGCTGCCAGCGTGTAATAGCGCTTCGCCTCGGAAAGGTTGCGCTCGACGCCATTCGCCTTCTCGTAAAGGTTGGCGAGACGATATTGTGCGGGAGCAAGGCCGCGATCCGCAGCCAGCTTGTACCATTTGGCGGCCTCCGCGCGATCGGCGGCAAGGCCGCGACCCTCGGTGTAGCGTGCTGCGATCTCGTACAGCGCCTGCGTGTCGCCCTTCGCTGCGGCTTCCGCCAGCGATGCTGGCTCGATACCGGCGGGAACTACAATCGCGCCCTGGGCGGCGGCAGTTGTGGTAGCGGCCTGCACCGGTGCCTGCGGCTCACTCTGTGCGACAGTGCCTGATGTCGCCGCATCCACAGCGGGCGCATCGGCAACAGGCGGTTCATTGGCAAGCGGCGCGCCGCCAATGGTACGCGGATCGATGGTGTTTTCCGATGGTGCTGCGTTTTCGATGCTGTCGGCGGATGCTGCCTCTTGCGGATCGATAGCCAGTTCGGACGGAATGGTCACGGCCTTGTCGCCGGTCTCGGGAAGTGCGGAGACCGGGGCGTCGCCCATCTTCTCTTCGATGACCGGTGCCGGGGCTTCCGCGCCGCCCATCATCGTCTTGACGAGCGGCATGGCCATCATCGCAAGAAGAATGGCGCCGATGCCGAGCAGCAGCGGGCGACGATAACGTGAAAGCGCCGAAGCGTCGGCCTTGCGATTTTTCTTGCCGGTCTCAAGCTTCTCCGGTGAGGTTTCCATGGCGGCAGCCTGCGCTGCGCGACGGGCCGCGGCGATGAAATCCGTGCGGCCTTCTGCATCCGCCGCCTTGCCGCTGGAAGCGACCTGGCTGGCGCGCACCCGTTCCAGTATTTTCTTGATATCAGGTGCGCCGGAGCCGGGCTCCAGAAGTTCGTTCTCCTGGCCCGCGGGTAGCACGTCGATCGGATCGAGCGAGGGGGCGGGTTCCACCTGCGTGCGGGTGGTGGTTGCCGATACGGGTTCCTCTGCCGATTTGGCGGTCTTCGCCGTGCCGGTTTTGAAACGCTTGGTCAGGCCGGCAAGCAGGCTCTTTTTCTCTGCTTTTGCGGGTTTTGCAGCGGCGGGCGGCACGATTGCTATCGCATCCGCGCCGTTTTCGCCGGCATCGCGCGTGTCTTCGAGAATAAGCTGTTCTTCGGTGATGTAGCCCTCTTGCGGGAAGATGGCGGCCGGCATGGCCACGTCTTCGCGTGCGGGCGTAATCATATGCTGCGCGACGTTGCGTGGCGCTGCCTCTTCGCGATAGGCGGGAGCGGGAGCGCGATTATCAAGGCTGTCCAGTCGACCGGCAATCTGCACCAGCGTCTCGTGCAGCGCCTCGAAGGTGCGGTGCGTGCGTTCTTCCGTGTTGCGGCTCAGTGCCTCGAGGCTGCGTAGATCGGTGGCAAGATCGGTCAGCATCGTCATATCGGCGAGGTTTGCGCCGGAGGAGACATTGTTGCGCGTAAAGGCGTCCAGAACGGCCTCGGCCGCCTGTCGAGCCGCTTCGATGATATATTCATCGTTGGACGCCATGTAGTCCTCGATCGCCGACATGCGGGCATCGAGTTCTGGCGACATGCCCGCCGGCTGGTGATGACCCGGCTGGCTGATTAGCGAGGAGAGATGGGCGATCTGATTTTCGAGGCTGAGCAAAGCTCCGCTGTCGGCGGGTGCGGCATGGGCGGTCTCGTCCAGACGGGCCGCGATATCGCCAAGCCGTTCTTCCAGGCGCGAAAAAGTGCCTTCGTTGAAACCAGCAACGGGCTGCGGCTGGCTGTAGCGATAGTCAAGGTCTTCGATGCGCCGGGAAAGCGTGTCGAGCCGTTCCGCCAGGCCGTCATTGACGGTGCCGTGATCCAGCGCGTCGATCTTGCGGGAAATGTCGCTGAGGAACGATGTTAGTTCCGCCTGCTGTGAGGGGCGCTGCGAACGCTCCAGAAGCAGGGAAAGCTGGTCCAGTCGCTCGTGCAGCTGTGCCGCGTCGCGCGCCGTGCTCAATTCGTCGATCTTGGCGGCCAGCGTTTCGAGACGGGCGGTGAGATCCACAGCAGGATCGGGCTTTGCGGCGGCAATACGATTGATATCACCGAGCTGTTCGGCAAGGCCGTTCAGGCGGGTTTCCAGCCGCTGTGCCAGTGCGTTGTCGGTGGCCTGTGCATTGTTGGAGCGGGCGCCAGTAGCGGCAATGGCGCGGCTGATTTCATCCAGTCGCTGGTCCAGACCGGAAAACTGTTCGGTAAAGGCAGCCTCGTTCGGCTGCATATGCTTGCCGAGCTGCTCCACCGCGCTTGCGATGGTGATCAGCTTTTCCTCAAGCACGCGCACGGCGGGATTGTTGCTCATGCCGCCGAGCTGGGTTTTGATGTCGTCGAGACGATAGGCGAGCGAGACGATTTCATCCTGCAGCGAGGCCGTGTCGAAACCGCGCAACGTGTCTTCCACGGTGTTCCAGCGGCTTTCGATCCGATGTACGCTGTCTTCACGCGCAAGCTGATCGATGGTGAGGCGCAGGTCATCGAATTCATTGCGCAGCCCGTAGGCATCGGGAGAGGCCAGATTGCCGAGCTGGTCGATGCTGCCGGCAAGCCTTGCAATATCGTCGCGCAGGTCGCCGATGAACTGCTGGTCTTCCGCGATCGCGCGAATGTTTCGGATTTCGGCTCGCAGCCCTTGCGCTTCGCGCGCCACGCCCTCTGAGATATCGTGCTTCAGCTCATGCCGCAGGTTGACGAGCGCCTGCGCGATCTCCTGCAAGGCCGCGTCGTTTCGCTGCTGCTCCTGATAGGGCGGGATGGAGCGCGCGCGCGGTGCGGGGTTGGCCGCCGCGTTCTGCACGTCGTTCGGCCGGTATTCAGGCGCAAGCGGTCTGGTAATGGTTCGTTCCGGGCGCGCAACCGGCTCCTGCGGGCGCTGGAAGCTTGCCTCAAGCAGGCGCTGGCGCTGGCGGATTTCGTTGACGGGGTCGAGTTGCGGCGGGGTGACGGTGGCGCGTGGCTCGCGCGGCGCGGCATGGGCCTCGTTTTTCGGCTCAGCTGTCGTGGCCCGGGGGTCGCGCGGAAATTTCTGGCTCATCAGCCCTTCGATGCGGGCTTCAAGGCCTTCAATGGTGCGATTGAGAGCATCAAGAGACGACCTGTCGCTCGGGCTTTGGTTTTTCGATCGCAATCCGTTCATCTTCTCGCTCGCTTCGCTTCCGTCCGGCGTGCCCGGTGTTTGTTGCAACGGCTACCCGCCTGATAATGCCGTCGCACAACATGCAGCAATTCTAGAGCCGGTATTTGCCCCCAATGGAGGAAAATGCTTCGATTGACGAAGCAGTTACCTCGTGTCGGAGAATTCACGAAACGTGGTAAAGAAGTGGTTAACTATGGTTGGAATTTTTTAACTTTTGCGGCGCGTAACGCTTTCGCGTGGGGCTGGCCAAGCATTGCGCGGAAAAAGGGCCATGACATTCGACCGGAATTTATTTGACGTTTACGCGCACGTCAAATATTGTCATCCCATATCGGCCGGATCGGCTCCGGCTTTCACGATGCGGAGGAACATCGGTAATGCCTGTTTACAAGGCCCCAGTTAAAGACACGCTTTTTATTCTGAACGACGTTCTTGGCCTCGAGCGGTATAACAACCTGCCCGGCTTCGAGGATGCAACCCCCGACATGATCGAGGCTATTACCGGCGAGGCGGCGAAACTTGCCGAGGAGCGGCTTTTCCCGCTGAACCTGTCTGGCGATCAACAGGGCTGCAAGCGTGCAGATGATGGTTCGGTTTCCGTTCCTGATGGTTTCAAGGAGGCTTACGACGCCTATTGTGAAGGCGGCTGGATCGGCCTCGCCGTACCGCCGGAATTCGGCGGGCAGGGCCTGCCCTATACGCTGCATGCGGCGATTGGCGAGTATATGTCGTCCGCCAACCTGTCGCTGATGATGTATCCCGGCTTGACGCAGGGCGCCATCGCTGCCGTCCTCGTCCATGGCACGCAGGAGCAGAAAGAAACCTATCTGCCGAAGATGGTCGAGGGAACATGGTCCGGCACCATGAACCTGACGGAACCCCATTGCGGCACCGATCTCGGCCTGCTGCGCACAAAAGCAGTTCCGCAGGGCGACGGCAGCTACAAGATTTCCGGCCAGAAGATCTTCATTTCGGCCGGCGAACATTCCATGACTGATAATATCGTCCATCTGGTGATTGCCCGCATCGAGGGCGCGCCGGAAGGCACCAAGGGTATTTCGCTGTTCATCGTGCCGAAATTCCTCGTGAAGGAGGACGGTTCGCTCGGCGAGCGCAACGGCGTCACCTGCGGCGCGATCGAACACAAGATGGGCATCCACGGCAACGCCACCTGCGTCATGAACTATGACGATGCGACGGGGTATCTCTTGGGTGCGGAGAACAAGGGTCTCTCCGCCATGTTCGTGATGATGAACGAAGCCCGCCTCGGCGTCGGCCTTCAGGGCCTGTCCGTGGGTGAGATCGCCTATCAGAATGCGGTCGAATATGCCCGCGAGCGCATTCAGGGCCGTTCACTTTCCGGGGCAAAATTCCCCGATAAAAAGGCCGATCCTATCATCGTGCACCCGGATATCCGCCGTACGCTGATGACTATCAAGGCCTATAACGAGGCTGGTCGCGCCTTCCTTCTGTGGACCGCGCTGCAATCCGATATCGCCCATCGGTCGACCGATGAGAAAGAGCGTCAGACGGCAGATGACCTGCTCGGTCTCGTCACGCCGATCCTCAAGGGCGTGCTGACTGACAAGGGCTTCGACCATGCCGTCATGGCGCAGCAGGTCTTCGGCGGTCACGGCTATATCGAGGAACATGGCATGAGCCAATATGTCCGCGATGCCCGCATCACCATGATCTATGAGGGTGCGAACGGCATTCAGGCGCTCGATCTGGTCGGTCGCAAGCTCGGCATGAATGGCGGCCGTGCCGTCATGGCGCTGTTCAAGGAAATCGGCGATTTCTGCGAGGAAAACCGCGCCGACGAAAAGCTTAGCCTCTACACCAAGGGCCTGAAGAAGGGCTTGAACGATCTACAGGCCGCAACCATGTGGTTCATGCAGAACGCCATGGCCAAGCCAGACAATGCCGGTGCCGGTTCGACCGATTACATGCACCTCTTCGGTATCGTGGTGCTGGGTTACATGCAGGCCCGCATGGCGAAGGCGGCGGGCGAAGCCCTTGCGGCAGGTAGCACTTCGGACGAGGATTTCCTCAAGACCAAGCTTGTCACGGCGAAGTTTTATATGGAGCGCATCATGCCGGAAACGGCGCTACGCAAGGCCCGCATCGAAACCGGCGCGGACACCATGATGGAACTGGCTGCGGAAGCATTCTGACAACGAAGGTTTTTGATGGTTACCAAGGCAGATTTAAAAGATTGGGTAGTCGAGGCGCTGAAGGCGAATAATGGCGAGGGATCGATTCTGTACGTGGCGAAGTACATTTGGGATCATCACCAAAATGACCTGCATGGGCACGATCTCTTTTATTCGTGGCAATATGACATGCGGTGGGCGGCGACAGAATTGAGAAAAAAGGGGCGCCTTGTTGCCGCTGATGATGATCGTCGCGGAAAATGGACGCTTAAATGAGCTTTGTGCACTGAGAATCCAGTGCAAGGGAGAGAGTTAATGACCGACGTTTACATTTATGACCATGTCCGCACCCCGCGCGGACGCGGCAAGAAGGATGGCAGCCTGCATGAGGTGCCCTCCGTTCGCCTTGCCGCCAAGACGCTGGAAGCCATCCGCGACCGCAACGGGCTCGATACGTCTGCTGTCGATGACATCATCATGGGCTGTGTCGATCCCGTCATGGATGCTGGTGCAGTTATCCCGAAAGCCGCCGCCTTCGAGGCCGGTTATTCCAACAAGGCACCGGGAATGCAGATCTCGCGCTTCTGCGCTTCAGGTCTCGATGCCATCAACTTCGCGGCCGGCAAGGTCAAGGCAGGCTCCGACGATATCGTCATTGCCGGCGGCGTGGAAAGCATGTCGCGCGTCGGCATGGGCATGTCTGGTGGCGCCTGGTACATGGACCCTTCGGTCAACTTCCCCGCCTTCTTCATGCCGCAGGGCGTGTCGGCAGATCTCATCGCCACGAAATACGGTTTCTCCAGGGACGATGTCGACGCCTATGCTGTCGAAAGCCAGAAGCGCGCCGCGCACGCCTGGGAAAAGGGCTATTTCAGCAAGTCTGTTATCCCCGTGAAGGACCGCAACGGCCTGACGATCCTCGACCGCGACGAACATATGCGCCCCGGTACGGACATGCAGGCGCTGGCTTCCCTCAACCCCTCTTTCCAGATGCCGGGTGAAATGGGCGGCTTCGAAGCCGTTGGCATCATGGCGCACCCGGAAGTGGAGCGTATCAACTACGTGCACCATGCGGGCAATTCGTCCGGTATCGTCGATGGCGCGGCCGCCGTTCTGGTTGGTTCCAAGGCGGGCGGCGAGGCTATGGGCGTGAAACCGCGTGCCCGCATCAGGGCGTTCGCCAATATCGGTTCCGATCCGGCGCTGATGCTGACCGGCCCGGTGGATGTGACCGAGAAGCTTCTGAAAAAGACCGGGATGTCGCTTGCAGATATCGATCTTTTCGAACTCAACGAGGCCTTCGCCGCCGTCGTGCTGCGTTACATGCAGGCCTTCGACATCAGCCACGACAGGATGAACGTCAATGGCGGGGCAATCGCCATGGGCCATCCGCTGGGTGCGACAGGAGCGATGATCCTCGGCACGGTGCTTGACGAGTTGGAGCGGCGCGATCTGAACACCGCGCTCGTCACGCTCTGCATCGGCGCGGGCATGGGCACAGCGACCGTTATCGAGCGTGTTTGAGTTACGGAGGGCTAACCCCAGGCTCCTCATCCCTGTGCTCGTCACAGGGATCCCAGCAGCGCCGCGTCTGCGGCGCGCGAGAGTCTTCCAGCCCAAAGACTTGGGCTGACTGGGTTCCTGTGACAGGCACGGGAATGAGGGATCGGGAAGTCCGGCGAAACGAAATTCAGGGAAGAGGAATCCCAAGATGAGCACTTATACCAATTTCACCATCGATACGGACGCAGACGGCATTGCCCTTGTCACCTGGGATATGCCGGAAAAGTCAATGAATGTCTTCACTTCCGAGGTGATGGACGAACTGAACGCCATCGTTGACGCAACTGTCGCCGACGCTGGCGTAAAGGGTGTTGTCTTCACCTCCGGCAAGAGCACGTTTTCCGGCGGTGCCGATCTTTCGATGATCAAGTCGATGTTCTCCTTCTACAATGACGAGAAGGCGAAGGACCCGGATCAGGCAGCCGCCAAGCTGTTCGAACTGGTCGGCCGCATGACCGGCTTGTTCCGCAAGCTGGAGACCAACGGCAAGCCCTGGGTCTCAGCCATCAACGGCACCTGCATGGGCGGCGCTTTCGAGCTGTCGCTTGCCTGCCACGGTCGCGTCGCGTCGAATGCCAAGAGCCTCAAGATAGCCCTTCCTGAAGTCAAGGTCGGCATTTTCCCTGGTGCCGGCGGCACCCAGCGCGTGCCGCGCCTGACCGATGCGCAATCAGCATTGCAGATGATGACCACCGGTCAGTCGCTGACCGGCGCGCGCGCCAAGGCCATGGGGCTGGTTCATCAGGTGGTGGAGCCGGATCAGCTCATTTCCGCTGCCAAGCAAATGATCAAGGACGGCCTGAAGCCGGTTGCCCCCTGGGATGAAAAAGGCTTCAAGGCCCCCGGCGGCGGCATCTGGACGCCGGCCGCTGCCCAGCTCTGGCCGGCCGCTCCGGCGATCCTGCGCCGTGAAAGCGCCGGCAACTATCCGGCAGCACTTGCTATCCTGAAATGCGTCTATGAGGGTCTGCAATTGCCGTTCGATACGGCGTTGAAGGTGGAGCAGCGTTATTTCACCGAAATCCTTCGTTCGAAGGAAGCCTTCGGCATGATCCGCTCGCTGTTCGTTTCCATGCAGGAACTGGGCAAGGGCGCGCGCCGCCCGGCCGGTCAGCCGAAGACGGAGTTCAGAAAGGTCGGCGTCGTCGGCGCGGGCTTCATGGGCGCTGCCGTTGCTTATGTCACTGCCGCAGCCGGTATCCCCGTCACGCTGGTGGACCGCGATCAGGAAGCCGCCGACAAGGGCAAGGGCCATTGCGAGGAAAGCGTCAAGGCCGCCATTGGCAAGGGCAGGCTGACGCAGGATGAAGGCAAGGCCTTGCTCGACCTCGTTACCCCGACAGCGGATTACGCGGCGCTCTCCGACGCCGATCTCGTCATCGAGGCCGTCTTTGAAGACCGCGACGTGAAGAAGGCCGTCATCGAGGCCGTGGAAGCCGTGTTGCCGCAAGGCGCAATTTTCGCCTCCAACACCTCCACCTTGCCGATCACCGGGCTTGCGAAGAACTCCAAGCGCCCGGTGGATTTCATCGGCATCCACTTCTTCTCGCCGGTCGAGAAGATGATGCTGACGGAAGTCATCCTGGGCAAGGAAACGGGTGACAAGGCGCTGGCGGTCGCGCTGGATTATGTGGCCAAGATCAGGAAGACGCCGATTGTCGTCAACGATACGCGCGGCTTCTTCGTCAATCGCTGCGTGCTGCGTTACATGGCGGAAAGCTACGACATGCTGATCGAGGGTGTGCCGCCCGCCATGATCGAGAATGCCGCGAAATTCGCCGGCATGCCGGTCGGCCCGCTGGCGCTGAACGACGAAGTGGCAATCGATCTTTCCTACAAGATCCTGAAAGCAACCGTCGCCGATCTCGGTGAAAAGGCTGTCGATCCGCGCCATATGGAACTGGTGAAGAAGCTGGTGGAAGGCGAGGGCCGTTTTGGCCGCAAGAACTCCAAGGGCTTTTACGACTACCCGCCAAAGCCTGCCAAGAAGTCCCTCTGGCCCGGCCTGAAGGATCTCTATCCTCAACAGAAGCCGGAGGATGTGGATATGGAAGTGCTGAAACAGCGCTTTCTGGTCACCGTGGCGCTGGAAGCCGCCCGCACCGTGGAAGAAGGCATCGTCACCGACCCGCGTGAGGCCGATGTCGGCTCCATCCTCGGTTTCGGCTTTGCGCCCTACACCGGCGGCGCCCTATCCTATATCGACGGCATGGGCGTGAAGACCTTCGTGGCGCTGGCCGAGAAGCTGAGCGAGACCTATGGCCCACGCTTCAAGCCGACGCCGCTTTTGAAGGACATGGCCGTCAAGGGCGAGACCTTCTACGGTCGCTTCGATCCCTATGGCAGCACCGCGAAAGCGGCATAAGCCTTCAAGACACACAAATGAACAGGTCCTTCGGGGCCTGTTTTTTTATCGGCCTATCGTACCGATACCGTCGCTTTATGTGCATCCTTTGCCCGGCTGGGGCGTTGAGAAGGCGTGAACGGGCGATGCGCGCCCGGTGCCGCAATTCAGGACACTTCAGGAGACTGCAATGAAGACATCGCTGCGATCCCATGGTTTCGACAAACCATCGGACCTTGACGACCACTTGGCTGAACTTGATGAAGAAGCTGCGGAGAAAGAGGCAGAAAAGCCCACTGTCCAAGAGGCGCGTGCTTCCGCTACGGTGGACCAGTCGATACGCGCGGAACTGGACGAACTCCGCAAACAGTTGGAAAAGCTGCGCCGCGATGTGAAAAAGCTGGAATCGGCGTCCCATCCAACCCGCCACAAACCCGCAGATCTCAGGCACGAGAAAGTCCACGAGAATTCGCGCCTGATGATGGTCGTGCGCTCCGTTGCCGTTACCTCGCTTGCCAGCCGCATCTTCGCGTCCTCACCCGTCATGGCGGCTCTGGTGGCTGTGGTGCCTTTTGCGCTTGGACTTGCCGCACGGCGCAGGGAAGGGGCATAATTGCCCCAAGCCGCCCAACCGCCGCTCGCCCGGATCAGCCGCGCCTGAACCCGCCACCTGACTGATGTTGATCAGGTCTGGCGGATTGCCGATAGCGCGTTTCCAGCCACGATAAGGCCTTCACAGCGCACGTATTCCAGCCATCCACAGGCGCCGTGAAAAAACTGTCAAAAAACTTCGCTATGGCGCTTGCCATGTCCGAACAAGATGTTATAACCCCGCTCACTTTCGGGGCACCAAACAGCCCCGCCCGCCAAAAGCGGAGGTTCTTCAAGGACCTGAAGTGCCCGGATAGCTCAGTTGGTAGAGCAGCGGATTGAAAATCCGCGTGTCGGTGGTTCAAATCCGCCTCCGGGCACCATTTTTCTAAAATAGTATCTCTCTGATAAGGCAATTAGCGTAACTGTTCTCGTCACTAAATCTGGCTGTTCCTAGCACGCTTGACGACTGCCTTTTCCAACTGACTCGATGTGTTTTCAAGCTCGAACTCTTCTTGGTCCTTTTTCCTGCCCGTTCCACTAATCGGCAAGAGAAGATTTCGTTGGCGCAACAGTTCGTTTGGAGGGATAGCCTGTTTTTTCTGTGTCCCACGTGCTGCTTGGCGGCCTGCCTCGACCATTGTGACAGTTGTGTACTGAAGCGGGCTGTCAATGCCTTTCCCATCTAACAGATCGGCTATGGTCTTAATTTGGATGCGGGGATGACGACCCTGTGAGCTTTCAAAAAAACCGGCACTCGCAGCCTCGCTTTCCATTTGAAGGCTTGGGGGAATTAGCGATATGAAGACACCCATTTCAGCGTTTTCACGTTCAATGGTTCCTCTTAAATCACGTATCATACCCGGATTGACCGACTTTCCGCCTTTTACTGATATAATACCCATCCCGTCAGTCTTACTATCGCGCTTAAAAAAGAACTGGCCATCTATTCCCTGGTCGCCACCCTTGCCATATCGCGAATGGCCTCCGACAAGGGCCACCGCCCAAAATTGAAACTGGAATTTGTCTATTTCTGCCAGTGCGGCTGCGTCTTCCAAGGTCCTAGGGATGCCGTCGATTTTGTACCTAGCCGATGGGACATAGTACCTCAGGCGATCATCGATGACTTGAATAGCAGGGAAGGTGACATCAATGCCTATCCAATGCCGTTTATTCCTCTCCGCGGAGTGTACCGCAGTACCACAACCGCAAAACGGATCGAGGATAACATCACCAGGATTACTGGATGTTTCTATTATACGATCCAATAGTGCTATGGGTTTTTGTGTGGGATAGCCAAGTCTTTCCTTGGCGCTAGGCGGTTTTATGTCATCCCAACAATTTTGGAGTGGCACGCCCGGCATTTCATCTAGATAGCGCTTGTAGTTAGGCATGCCAGTCGAAGAGTAGACTATTCTGCCAGTATTAGAGAACTTCGACATGTTGTCGAAAGAATAGGCCCAAATCCGTTTTCCATATGGCAATTTCCCTTCATATTCCCAACCAGGCTTAGGGTACAGATATTCATTTTTGGGGTCTGCTTCCCACTCGCCTCCAGAGAGGCGCTTCACGCGCCACTCATATCGAGTATCTCCACCTGTTTTTGCGGCGGTTAGATCGCCAAGACGATATAAGCGACCCGTTTTCTCATCCGTAAACTTATAGAATTGATCTATGTACTCTTTGTCGTAGGGAGTGAATTGCCAGTTCCATGTCCACTCTCTTGGATGTTTGGTGTAGAAAAAAACAATGTCGCGGATGTTCCCGTATTGCTTCCTGCCTTGCTTCGCGTCGTTGTGGGCGGACGACCTTTTCCAACTGATTTCGCTTTTGTAGCAAAAAGGTGAGAATATGCTGTCCAATATCATCTTTAAGTAGTGGCTGGCTGTTGGATCACAATGGAGATAGAGGCTGCCCGTCGGTTTGAGTACTCGATGTAGTTCGATTAATCTGACAGACATCATCGCTAAATATGCCATCATATCGTTGTCGCCAAGCGTCGCGCGTAGTGCACGCACCATCGTAGATGCTTGGGAGCCGGATCGCATTACATCATCATAAGCGGTTTCAGCTGCAATTCCCCAATGCCAAGTATCGTCAAAGGCTTCTATTTGTGCCTGCGCGTTTCTGCCGCCAAGCCCTTTAAAAAGGATGTTATAATTAGCGTTTGAGTTGAAAGGGGGATCAAGATAGATGAGGTCCACACTTTCCGACTGAATATGCTCTCGCAGGATGTGCAAGTTGTCGCCAAAGAAAAGTTGTCCACTCATCGTACTTCCCAACATTTCTCCAAAATTGGATTCAATGGTAGGTTGTTTTAATTAATGCTTTGTGAACTGCTTTTTACGGTGTTTGTTCTGCTTTTTTGTTTTTGGGATTCTATTTTTCAATAGACGTTGCCCAAAGTGCTACAAATGCTCCCGGTTATCCGAGTTCTGCTCCGCCCGGTCCCGATAAAGCGCGGCACGCCCCAGCAGCATCAGCGATACTGGCGTCGTCACCGTCACGAAGATGCCTATGAAGATCTCGTGGAAGGCGAAGCGGTCGCCGGAGACGGAGAAATAGATGATGGAGGCCATGACGATGCCGCCGGTGCCCCAGCTGGTGCCGAGCGTCGGTGCGTGCAGGCGCTCGTAGAAGCTGTTGAGCTTGGCGAAGCCGATGGTGCCGATCAGCGTCAGCGAGGCGCCCAGAAGGACGAAGAACGCCACCAGAATGGCGGCCCAGAGCGGAAATTCTGCGGCATTGTTCATTCAATCACCTCGCCACGCATCATGAATTTGGACAGGGCAACGGTGGAGACGAAGCCGAGGATCGCGATGAGCAGCGAGGCCTCGAAATAGATGTCGTTGCCGGTGCGCAGGCCGAAGGTCAAGAGAAGCAGCATGGCGTTGACATAGAGCGTGTCGACGCCGAGCACCCGGTCCTGGGCGCGTGGGCCGATGGCGATGCGGTAAACGGAAATCGTCATGGCAATGGCGAGCATCAGCTGCGCGAGCGAAAAGGACCAGAAAAGGATAATCGAACTCATTCGAATATCTCCATCAAAAGTTTTTCATATCGGTTCTTGATGAGGCTTATCCAGGCCGCCTCATCCTCATCGTCGAGAACATGAAGCAGAAGCGTGCCCTGGCTGGAATTATATTCGAGCCAGGCGCTTCCCGGTGTCGAGGTGAGGATTGTCGCCAGAACGGCCAATCCCATCGGATCGCGAATATCGAGCGGCACCGCGAGGAAACCGGATTTGCGGTCTCTCTCGCGCTGGAACAGAATGATCTTCACGACGGAGATATTGGACAGGACGATGTCGTAAAGCACGATCGCGATCAGCTTGACGAGCTTGTGCCAGTTGCGGATGCGCGGTTTTGCCGGCCGGAGCGACGCCATAGCCCAGGAGGCGATGAGGGCCACACCGGTGCCTAGCAGCAGATGTCCGGCTGAAAAGCTGTTGATCGTCATCCAGAAGATGATCAGCGACACCGTCAGCAGCGGGTAGGGCAGGACACGGCTTATCATGGCTGCCCCTCCGGATTGGTTCCCGCTCTTGGGGCGGAAATGACGCCCTGAATGTAGCTGGCCGGCAGATCGAGAATACGCGCCGTCTCCTGCATGTAACGCATCACCGGCCCCGCCTGCACGGTCATGGCGAGTGTCAGTCCCAGCAGCAGCATGATGGGCGCTATTTCGATGACGAGAACACGCGGTACTGTGCCTTCGAGGGAGGCCCAGAAGGTGCGGATGCCCGCGCGGGTCATCGAGATCAGCGAGGCGAAACCTGCAAAGACAATCAGGAAGACCAGCCACCAGGAAAGGGTGGAGACGCTGTCATTGGCCCCCAGCCCCGAAGGGTTGAGAATGGCGGTCAGCATGGAGAATTTGGCGATGAAGCCCGAGAGCGGCGGCAGACCGGCGAGGAGAATGCCGCAGGCTGCAAAACACGCCCCGAGCACCGCCATGGTGCCGGGCATGGTTACGCCGACTTCCTCTTCCTCTTCCTCCTCTTCGCCCTCGCCATAGGCTTCCATGGTTACGGCAAGAACGTTCGCGCCGGCATCCTGCCCGCGTTCCACCAGTTCGATCAGCATGAAGAAAGCGCTGATGGTGAGTGTGGAACTGACGAGATAATAGAGCGCGCCGGCTGCAACAGTGGGATTGCCGGTGCCCATGGCGGCGAGAAGCGTTCCCGAGGACACCAGAACCGAAAACCCGGCCAGCCGCCCAAGCGCCTGCGAGGCAAGAACGCCGATGGCGCCGAAGATGATGGTGGCGATACCGCCGACAAGCAGGGCATCATGGCCAAAACCGGCCGATTCCCCGGCCGTCTGCCCGAAAAGCAGGAAGGACAGGCGGGCAATGACGTAGATGCCGACCTTGCTCATGATAGCAAACAGCCCGCCGACAGGTGCTGAAGCCGAGCCATAGGCGGAAGGCAGCCAGAAATTCAGCGGCCACATGCCAGCCTTGACCAGGAACGCGATGCCGAGAACCGCAGCGCCGGTTTCAAGCAGCATGCGCTGGTCCGGGTTGAGGCCGTCGATGCGGTGGGCAAGGTCACCCATGTTCAGCGTGCCGGTGACGCCATAGATGAGGCTGACGCCGATCAGGAAGAACAATGCGGCGACGAGGTTGATGGCGATGTAATGCAGCCCGGCCTTGACGCGCTGCTGACCGGAGCCATGCAACAGCAAACCATAGGATGCCGCGAGCATAACCTCGAAGAAAACGAAGAGGTTGAAGAGGTCACCGGTCAGGAAAGCACCGTTGACGCCCATCAGCATCATCTGGAACAGCGAATGGAAATGCGCGCCTGCCTTATGCCATTTCGCGAGCGAATAGATCAGCGAGGGAATGGCAAGCAGTGCCGTCAAAAGCACCATCAGTCCGGAGAGGCGATCGGCAACGAGCACGATGCCGAAGGGCGCCGGCCAGTTGCCGAGCAGATAGACCCCGCTCGAAACCACCGCCGCAATCTCGGTATTGACCGTCGAGTTCACCTCGCGGAACAGCAGGATGGCGACAACAAGCAATATCACGGTCGAGGCAAGGCTGATGGCGGCCTTCGCCACGCGCTGGCGCTCGTCGAAGAACAACAGGAGGGCTGCGGTGATCAGCGGCACCAGAATGGGCGCGATGACGATGTGGAAGGGGAACGACATCATTTCGATTCCCTCCCGTCCACATGGTCGGTGCCGGTAAGCCCCCGGGCGGCCAAAAGCACGACGAGGAACAGCGCAGTCGTCGCAAAGCCGATGACGATTGCCGTCAACACCAGCGCCTGCGGCACGGGGTCGGCAAGCGTGGAACTGTCGACGCCGTTCACCAGCACCGGCGGCGCATTGGTCTTGATGCCGCCGACGCCGAAGATGAACAGGTTGACGGCATAGGACAGCAGCGAAAGCCCGACGATGACCTGATAAGTGCGTGGGCGCAGGATCAGCCAGACGCCGGAGCCGGTCATGATGCCGATGCCGATTGAAAGAATGAGTTCCATTACACGTCCT
This sequence comes from Agrobacterium sp. 16-2014-1-2a, assembly GCF_053522705.1. Taxonomy (NCBI): domain Bacteria; kingdom Pseudomonadati; phylum Pseudomonadota; class Alphaproteobacteria; order Hyphomicrobiales; family Rhizobiaceae; genus Agrobacterium; species Agrobacterium sp. 16-2014-1-2a. The sequence goes on along the minus strand of NZ_JBNWBX010000001.1, from coordinate 1,376,493 downwards.
CCGCTTTTGCGGCTTCAGGCGTGCGAACGCGGTAGTTACGCAACGATTGGTGTGCCAGTGCTATAAGAATAAGAACGGTGGAGCCGACGACCAGCGAGAAGACGCCGAGGTCGAACAGCAAGGCGGATGCCGTCGGCATTTTGCCGATATAGGGTATCTCCGTGTACTGGAAATAAGAGGTCAGGAACGGATAGCCGAAGTACCATGACCCCATGCCGGTTGCCGCCGCCATCAGAAGGCCGAAGCCCATCCAGCGCAGCGGCAGGATGCGGATGCGATCCTCCGCCCAGCGCGCGCCGCCGGCGAGATATTGCAGCAGGAACGCGATTGCCATGGTGATGCCGGCCGCAAAGCCGCCGCCGGGCAGATCGTGGCCGCGTATGAACAGGAAGATCGAAAAGGTGACGATAACCGGGAACATCCATTGCATGACGATGGACGGTACATAGAGATAGTCGCGCACCGTATCGCCCTTGCTGCGGTCGGGCCGCTCCGCATCGAAGGCGTTTTGCATCTGCTGCTGTTCCGGCACCCCGATGCTTTCATGCGCAGGGCGGAAACGGCGAAGCAGCGCAAAGACCGTCAGCGCCACGATCGCCAGCACCGCGATTTCGCCGAACGTGTCGAAGCCGCGGAAATCGACGAGGATGACGTTGACGACATTGGTGCCGCCGCCTTCCGAATAAGCGCGCTCGAGGAAATAGGTCGCGATGGCGTTCGGCACGGGCAGGGTCATGACCGCATAGGCGATGACGGACATGCCAATGCCGCTTGCTGCGGCCAGCAGGAAGTCACGGGCGCGGCGAAGCTGCGCCGGCAATTCATCGCTGCTGTCCACCTTCTCGAAGCGTTTCGGCAGCCATCTGAGACCGAGCAGGATCAGAACGGTGGTGACGATTTCGACGAGCAACTGGGTGATCGCGAGATCGGGTGCAGAAAGCCAGACGAATGTGAGGCAGGTGACAAGGCCGGAGACGCCGAGCATGATGAGTGCGGCGAGACGATGATATTTCGCCTGCCAGGCGGCACCCAGCGCGGCGATCATGCCGATCAGCCACAGAATGGCAAAGATCGGATCGAAGGACGTCACGCGCGGCAGCGACAATGAAAATTCCGAGAGGAAAAGCGGCGAGAAACCGGCAAGAAGCGCCACGAGGATCAGAAGCCTCAGCTGCGGCTGCAGGCGCCGGGTGCCGAGCGTGCTTTCCAGCCACCGCGCCCACTTCCAGGACACGGTGACGAGAATGCGCTCGAAGATGCGCTGTCCCCGAAGATGCCGGAAGATCGGCGGGCCGTCGTCGCAGCGGGAGAAATAGCCGCCGAGCAGGGCATAGATGGCAACGCCGCCGCCGAGTGCCGCAATACTCATGATGAGCGGCAGGTTGAAACCGTGCCAAATCGACAGGCTGTAGACGGGTGTTTGCGGACCGAGAACGGAAAGCACAGCCGAATGCAGGAACGGGCCGATCGACAGGCTCGGAACGATGCCGACGATCAGGCAGGCGAAAACCAGGAACTCGATCGGGAAACGCATCCAGCGCGGCGGCTCATGCGGATTGGGGTTCGGCAGGTCAACCGGCTTGGGGCCGAAGAAGACCGTGTGGATGAAGCGTAGCGAGTAGGCGACGGCGAAGGCGCCTGACAACGTCGCGACGTATGGCAAAGCCCGGTCCAGCAGCGAGTCCGCGTGGGTTTCGACGGCCTCGGCAAAGAACATTTCCTTGGAGAGGAAGCCGTTGAACAGGGGCACGCCGGCCATTGCAGCGCTCGCCGCCATGGCGAGCGTCGCTGTTGCCGGCATATAGGTGTAAAGCCCGCTCAGCCGCCGCATGTCGCGCGTGCCGGTTTCATGGTCGATGATGCCGGCCGCCATGAACAGCGATGCCTTGAAGGTGGCGTGGTTGACCATGTGGAAGATCGCCGCAACCGCCGCAAGCGGGCTGCCCAGGCTCAAAAGCGTGGTGATGAGCCCCAGATGGCTGATGGTGGAATAGGCGAGCAAGCCTTTCAGGTCCTGCTGGAACATGGCGAAATAGGCGCCGAGCAGCAGGGTGATGACGCCTGCAGCACCCACCAGCCAGAACCATTCCGGCGTGCCTGCCAGCACCGGCCAGAACCGCGCCAGCAGGAAAACCCCGGCCTTCACCATGGTGGCCGAGTGCAGATAGGCGGAAACGGGCGTGGGCGCCGCCATGGCATTGGGCAGCCAGAAATGAAACGGAAACTGTGCGCTTTTCGTCAGCGCGCCGCCAAGGATGAGAATAAGTGCCGGCAGATAAAGGGAATGGGCGCGGATATCGGCACCGGCCGCGATGATCTTGTCCAGATCGTAGCTTCCCGCCATGTGGCCGAGGATCAGAAGCCCGGCGAGCAGGCTGAAGCCGCCGATGCCGGTCACGGTCAGCGCCATGCGGGCGCCATCGCGCGCGCCGGCATTCTGGTGCCAGTAGCCGATCAGCAGGAACGAGAAGATGCTGGTCATTTCCCAGAAGATCGACAGCAAAATGACGTTGCCGGACAGCACTATGCCGAGCATCGAGCCCATGAAGGCGAGCAGAAAGGCAAAAAACCGTGGAATAGGGTCCTGGGCCGACATGTAATATCGGGCGTAGAGAACCACGAGCAGGCCGATGCCGGTAATGAGGATCGCGAAAATCCAGGCGAAGCCATCCAGCCGCAGGGTAAAATTAAGCCCCAGCTGCGGCAGCCATTCCACATCGTATTTCAGCACGCCACCGCCACTGACATTTGGATAAAGAAGGATGCTGCCGACCAGGCCGAAGAGGGCTACGGCGCTAGCTACGTAGGCCGCGCTTGCGGCCGCGCCTTCGCGCGGCATGAAGGCCGTTATGAGAGCGCCGACGAACGGCAATGCGATAATAAATGGTAGAACGGTTGCAAGTGTCATATGCGGCGGCGGTTTTCTCTCTGGAATTGGAGCCTACGGCGGGTTTCCGACGACTCCGATCCCTCAAGGTTCGCAAGGAACCGAATGATGAGGACCGCCGGAATGACTAAGAGATAATATGCGGAGGTGCTCTTGGAACCACGTTCGCAAAGTCTCGGAAAGTTTGTGGCGCGATGGCAACAGGCGTGACGGCCGGTTTGGCGTCAGCCACGATCCGCAGGATGGTCGAGGGAAAACCGACGGGGCGAAGCCCCGGAGCACCGTTGTGAGCCTTGCAGCCGTGATCGTCGCCGGTGGTGCAGTCCTTATCGCGAGGCGAGGGGGAGTGGCTTAGGTCAGCCGTCTGCAATCGTTCCAGACGGCTGGTCTTTGAGATTGCCTTGATGCCGGATGGCGCCTGAAAGCCGATGATGACGAGCAGGCTCGCAACCACAAGACCGATCAACACTTGCGGATGGCGCCTTGAACAGCGGCATTTCTCCATCCGTAACAAGTTGGCGTCTCCTTGATCGTAAAGGTCTCTCTAAAGCATCACCGCTGAGCGAATATCCCGTTGATTTGTTTTAGGGGAAGGCGGACACGCTTGTCCAGCGCACAGGCTGGAAAAACCGCCCGTCGCGTCCGATTCCTTTTCGTTTTTGCCCGTTTGCGGCAAAGTAGGGGCGACAACGGCTAAAAGCTTTTACAAATTTTACCGTTTGACGCCGGTGCTGATGTTTCTTAACTTTCAAGCAAGGAATTAACCATAAAGATTGATGGTATTTCCACGGCGGAATGGGGTTATCTCCCCTTCCAGGCATGACGCCGCACTGCCGTACCGGGCCCGATCCGGTATTTCGTTTCTTGGTTCAAGAAGGTCAGGCAAGCGTCGATGCCGCATCGTCCGCGATGGGTATGTTCGTTCAAAAATCCCCCTTAAGGGTGCTGGCGTTCTGAACCTTGCCATTTGGCCGGGTTTTACCGGCCGTCATATTATTGGGGTCGTCGGTTGGGGCAGGACTTGCCATCAGAACAAGCGCGGAGATCGGCAGGCGCAAGCCTGGCGGGGCGGTTGCGCTTTGCCGGCCTCGACGAGACGCAATCCGATTTCCTGCGCAATTATCGCAGTATGCTGGAGCCTTACGTTAAGGCTGGCCTGCGCGATGTGATGAACCGTTTCCAGTCTATGCCGGACTGTTCGCCGTCTTTCGAAAGCGAAAACCAGCTCGACCGCCTGCACGATTTGCAATCCTCGCACTGGAGCGTGCTGACCGATGCGCGTTTCGATGGGCTTTATGCCGAACGGGTGAAAGTGCTTTCCGACAATGCCGGTCGCATGGGTCTCGATCCTCGCTGGCAGATCGCCAGCCATGCCGTCGTTTTGGAAAATCTTCTTGGTGGTCTGGTGACTGAGCACGCGCCGCGCTCCATCCTGCCCGGCAACCGCAAAAAGAGCCGCGAACTGGCGGAAGCCGTCAAGAACGTCGTCCGTCTGGTGATGGTCGATACCGAGATTGCCGTATCGTTGCGCTTCAATGAATTGCGCCTGCGCCATGGCCGGGAACTGGCAGAACAGCGTGACAATGACCGCTCTGAAGCTGCAAGGTTGCTGGGCGAAGCGTTGACGGCATTTGCCGCAGGCGATTTGCAGGCCCGCATCGGCGGCGACGTGCCCGACGCCTACCGCGACGTTGCTGCCACTTTCAATGCGGCACTCGAGACGATTGGCGCGTCACTGACATCGGCGCAAAACAGCATCGGCGAAGCCGAGGCGCTGAGCGCACGGTTTGCCGACATTGGCCGTTCAATGGCGGAGCGCTCCCGCCAGCAGGCCGCGGCCCTTGCCGAGACCTCCCGTGCGATCCAGACGATGATCGGGGATGTGGCCGAAAACGGCGCCCGCATTTCGGCGGCGGAGACGGCGGTTTCCCATGCCCGTGAGGCGGCGGTCGAAAGCGGCAAGGCAATCGGCGAGGCGATAAACGCCATGTCGGATATCGAGCAATCCGCCGAGCAGATCGGACGGATCATCGGCACGATTGACGAGATCGCTTTCCAGACGAACCTTCTCGCCCTCAACGCCGGCATCGAGGCAGCACGCGCCGGTGACAGCGGACGCGGTTTTGCCGTTGTCGCGCAGGAGGTCCGGGCATTGGCCCAGCGTTCCGCAGACGCTGCAAGAGAGATCAAAAGCCTCGTTGGCTCCACGAAAAAGCAGGTCGAAGGCGGCGTGCACATGGTCAACCGCACGCAGGACGCAATCGGCGGTGTTGTCCGGCAGGTATCCGGCATCAACGACATGATCACCGAGGTCTCCCGGCACGCGGCAGAGCACGCCGGCGAATTGCAATCAGTCGCTGCCGACATCGGTGAACAGCAAAGACAGGCAGACCGGAACCTTGCCGATATGGGCAATGGCTCCTCGGAGGCCGATACGCTTCACACTGTCATTCTGGAACTCGGCCGCACCATTCGCGAATTCCGCATTGCCCGTCAGGGACAGGCGGCAGCTGTCGCCGCTACGGCTCGGCAGGACACATCATTTGTGGCCCGTGCGGATAACCGCACGGATTACGGCCAGGATTACCAACAATTCAGACGCCAAGGAGTCATGTAATGGCAGCCAGAAAAGCAGCTGAGGCGACGCTGAGACTGTCACCGGTGCTGGATCTCAACGAGGCATCGGCGCTGCACGGCAAGCTGATGACGCTGAGAGGAGCACCTTTGTCGGTGGATGCGTCCGAGGTGGAACGTATCGGTGCGCTTTGCGCCCAGGTCCTGATGGCCGGTGCGAAGTCCTGGGAAGAGGACGGCAAGCCGTTCGGTTTTGCCAGAGTGTCCGATGCATTCGACAAGACCATGAAACTGATAGGCGTCGAAATCGATCATTTGCTCCTGAAGGAGATCAAGAAGTGAAGAAAAAAGTTCTTACTGTGGATGATTCCAGAACGATCAGGAACATGCTCCTGGTCACGCTCAACAATGCCGGTTTCGAGACAATTCAGGCCGAAGACGGCATTGAGGGTCTCGAAGTGCTGGAGCAGAGCAACCCCGACGTCATCGTGACCGATATCAACATGCCCCGTCTTGACGGTTTCGGCTTCATCGAGGGTGTGCGTCGCAACGAGAAGTACCGGGCCATACCGATCCTCGTTCTGACGACCGAAAGCGACGCAGAGAAGAAGAACCGCGCCCGTCAGGCCGGTGCGACCGGCTGGATCGTCAAGCCGTTCGATCCTGCGAAGCTCATCGATGCCATTGAACGCGTAACTGCCTGATACGGGACATTTCACGATGGATATGAACGAAATCAAGGAAATCTTTTTCCAGGAATGCGAGGAACAACTCGCGGAACTGGAATCGGGGCTTCTTAAATTGAATGACGGTGACCGTGATCCGGAAACCGTCAACGCCGTTTTCCGTGCCGTTCATTCCATCAAGGGCGGGGCGGGTGCCTTCGGTCTGGATGATCTCGTGGCCTTCGCCCACGTTTTTGAAACGACCCTCGACTGCGTTCGCTCCAACAAGCTGGAACCGACACAGGACGTCCTGAAAGTCATGCTGCGTTCCGCCGACGTGCTGGCGGACCTGACCAATGCGGCGAGAGACGGCGGCAGCGTCGACGAAAGCCGCACCCGTGGCCTCGTCAAGGAACTGGAAGCCCTGGCCAACGGCGAAACCGTCCACGCATCCGCGCCGGTGGCAGCGCCGGTTGTCGCAAAGATGCCGGAACCCGTTGCGCCCAAGCCGACAGACGATAGCGGTTTCGAGCCGATCCCGTTCTCCTTCTCGGACTTTGCCGATGAAACGACGCCGTTGATGGAGACGCCGTCTTTCCAGATAACCTTCAAGCCGCACGCATCGCTTTATTCGAAAGGCAATGAAGCAGCCCTTCTCCTGCGCGATCTCTCGCGCATCGGTGAGATGAGCGTCAATTGCGACCTGTCGGAACTGCCCTCGCTCGACAAGCTCGATCCAGAAGCGTCCTATTTCTCCTGGACGGTTTTGATCTCGACCGACAAGGGTGAAGAGGGAATCCGCAGCGTCTTCGAATTCGCCGAATGGGATTGCGATCTCGAAATCATCCCGATTCTTTCGGAAACTGCCGCGGATGCGGAAGAGCTGCCGATGATCCCGGTTCCGTTCGACCTGTCGGCTCTCGACGGCGATGCGGAAGGGGAACCGGCCGTTGTGACCGCCGGGGCCGAAGAGCCTTACGTTGCCGCAGTCGTCGAGGCTGCCGTCGCAACGACGCAGATCGCCCAGAGCGTCAACGCCGCCATCGAAAAGCGTGAGGCTGCAGCAGCGCCGGCCGCAGCGCAGGCGAATGCCAATGCCGCGGCCAATGCAAGTGCCGGCCAGACCATCCGTGTCGATCTCGACCGTGTTGACCGCCTGATCAACCTCGTCGGCGAGCTTGTCATCAATCAGGCGATGCTGTCGCAGAGCGTCATCGAAAACGATGCGAGCGGCACGTCTGCCGTCAACATGGGTCTCGACGAACTCCAGCAATTGACGCGCGAAATCCAGGACAGCGTCATGGCGATCCGTGCGCAGCCGGTGAAGCCTGTCTTCCAGCGCATGTCGCGTATCGTTCGCGAAGTTGCCGACATGATCGGCAAGCAGATCCGCCTCGTTACCGAAGGCGAGAACACGGAAGTCGACAAGACGGTCATCGACAAGCTGGCCGAACCCCTGACGCACATGATCCGCAATGCGGTGGACCACGGCATCGAAACGCCGGAAAAACGCGAAGCCGCTGGCAAGAACCCGGAAGGCACCATCAAGCTTTCGGCCAAGCACCGGTCGGGCCGCATCCTGATCGAGCTTCAGGACGACGGCGCGGGCATCAACCGCGAGCGCGTTCGCCAGAAGGCGATCGACAACGATCTCATCGCTGCCGATGCGAACCTCACGGATGAGGAGATCGACAATCTGATCTTCGCGCCGGGCTTCTCCACCGCGGACAAGATTTCCGACATTTCCGGCCGTGGCGTCGGCATGGATGTGGTCAAGCGTTCCATTCAGGCGCTCGGCGGCCGCATCAACATCTCCTCGCGCCCCGGTCTTGGCTCGACCTTCACCATGAGCCTGCCGCTGACGCTTGCCGTTCTCGACGGCATGGTGGTAACCGTGGCCGGCCAGACGCTTGTCGTTCCGTTGACGGCAATCGTGGAAACCCTGCAGCCGGAAGCGAAGAACATTCACTCCTTCGGCGCCAACCAGCGGCTGATTTCCATCCGCAACTCTTTCTGCCCGCTGGTCGACGTGGGACGCGTTCTGAACTTCCGTCCGACCCAGGCCGATCCTGTGGAAGGCGTGGCGCTTCTGGTGGAATCGGAAGGCGGCGGCCAGCGCGCCCTGATGGTCGATGCGATCCAGGGCCAGCGCCAGGTCGTCATCAAGTCTTTGGAAGCCAACTATACCCATGTTCCAGGCATTGCCGCCGCCACCATTCTGGGTGACGGACGCGTTGCGCTCATTCTGGATGTCGACGCCATCGTCAGCGCTTCGCGCGGGCAGCCACTGAAACAGGAAATGTCACTCGCGGCGACGGGTTGAAGGCGGATATCCAATGGCAGCACTTAATCTCAGCGATCAGCGACAGTCTCCCGATGACGTTCTTGCCAGCGGCGAATATCCGCTGACGAGACGCGATTTGTCGGAGATCGCTGCGATGATCTACGCGGATGCGGGCATCTATCTCAACGACACCAAGGCGTCGCTGGTCTATTCGCGCTTGTCCAAGCATATCCGCAATCTCGGACTGGCCGGGTTTCGGGAATATTGCGCACTGGTGTCATCGCCCGATGGAGCGGCTGCGCGCCGCGAAATGCTGTCGCACCTGACGACGAATTTCACGCGCTTCTTCCGCGAGAACCACCATTTCGAACACCTGCGCGACGAGGTCCTGCCGGGCCTCATTGCAAGGGCAAAGACCGGCGGACGCGTCCGCATCTGGTCGGCCGCCTGTTCCGACGGGCAGGAGCCCTATTCGATTGCGCTCACCGTGCTCGCCATGTTTCCCAATGCGGCGGACTACGATTTCAAGATCCTGGCGACGGACATCGATCCGAAGATCCTGGCGCAGGCCCGTGCAGGCGTTTACGATGACAACGCTCTCGAAACCGTGTCTCCCGCGATGCGCAAGCAATGGTTCACGGAAGTTGATGTCGGCGGTCGCCGCAAGTTCCGCATCGATGACAAGGTCAAGCGCCTCATCACCTTCAATGAACTGAACCTGATGACACAATGGCCCTTCAAGGGCAATTTCGACGTCATCTTCTGCCGCAACGTCGTCATCTATTTCGACGAGCCGACCCAGATGCGTATCTGGACGCGTTTTGCAGGCCTGCTGCCGGAAGGCGGTCATCTTTACATCGGCCATTCCGAAAGAGTGTCCGGCGACGCCAAGAACCTGTTCGACAATACCGGCATCACCACCTACCGCTACATTGGTCACACGTCCGGGAGGAAGGCATGAGCGCACTCGCACGGGTCCTCGTCGTCGATGATTCCCCTACCATGCGTGGCCTGATTTCCGCCGTCCTCAAGGCCGATCCGGAGGTCGAGGTGGTTGGGCAGGCCGGCAATGCCATGGAAGCGCGCGCCGCCATCAAGCAGCTCAATCCCGATGTCGTGACGCTCGACATCGAGATGCCGGAAATGAACGGCCTCGAGTTTCTCGAAAAGATCATGCGACTGCGGCCGATGCCGGTCATCATGGTCTCGTCCCTGACGCACCGCGGCGCGGATGCCTCGCTCGCCGCGCTTGAAATCGGTGCTTTCGACTGTGTCGGCAAGCCGGCTCCAGGCGATGCGCGCCCCTTCGGCGACTTGGCCGACAAGGTCAAGGCCGCCGCACGGTCGCAACACGCAGCTTACCGCGCGGCGCGCCCGGAACTCGTTGTCGCAGCCCAGCCGACCCCGGTCAGCGATTATCGTGCCGGCCGCAAAGTCGTCGCCATCGGCTCCTCCACCGGCGGTGTCGAGGCACTGATTGCCGTGCTCCAGAAGTTTCCGGCCAATTGTCCGCCGACGGTCATCACCCAGCACATGCCGCCGACTTTCACCAAGAGTTTCGCGGAACGGCTGAACCGCATCTGCGCACCCGTCGTGGAAGAGGCGACGGATGGGGCGCGCCTGCAGACCGGCAAGATCTACCTTGCGCCGGGCGGTGAACGCCATTTGCAGATTTCCAATCGTAACGCGCCCTGCTGCCGGCTTATCGAGCGCGATCCCGTCAACGGCCATCGCCCTTCAGTTGATGTGCTGTTCGATTCGGTCGCCGAGCTTGCCGGACGCAACGCCGTCGGCGTCATTCTCACCGGCATGGGCCGCGATGGCGCGGCCGGGCTGCTGAAAATGCGGCATGCCGGTGCGCGAACCGTCGGCCAGAACGAAAAAACATGTGTCGTTTACGGCATGCCCAGAGTGGCCTTTGAACTTGGCGCCGTTGAACTGCAATTGCCGCTGGCCTCAATCGGCGAAGAAATCCTGAAACTAACCACTGCCCGCAAAGAAGGTGCTGACTAATGTCTCTCGCAGAAAAGATCAAAGTTCTGATCGTCGACGATCAGGTGACCAGCCGGCTGCTGCTCAGCGATGCGCTGACACAGCTCGGCTTCAAGCAGATCACTGCCGCTGGCGACGGCGAGCAGGGATTGAAGATCATGGAGCAGCAGCCCCATCATCTCGTTATCTCCGACTTCAACATGCCCAAGATGGACGGCCTCGGTTTCCTGCACGCCGTGCGGGCCAACCCGACCCTCAAAAAGGCGGCCTTCATCATCCTCACCGCACAGGGCGACCGTGCGCTGGTGCAGAAGGCAGCGCAGCTCGGCGCAAACAACGTGCTGGCCAAGCCCTTCACCATCGACAAGATGCGCGCAGCCATCGAAGCGGTTTTCGGATCGCTGAAATGATTGAAGCTGCGGCCAAGCGCGTACATATCATTCAGGGCGAGTACAAGGTTGTCAGCGATCCCGACGTGGTCATGACGACGATACTCGGTTCGTGCGTGGCCGCCTGTCTGAGAGACCCCGTTGCCGGCATTGGAGGAATGAACCACTTCCTGCTGCCGGGAACGGGCAACGTGACCGGTGGGGATGCGACGCGTTATGGCGTGCATCTTATGGAACTGCTGATCAACGGTCTTCTGAAGAAGGGCGCACGCCGCGACCGGCTGGAGGCGAAAGTTTTCGGCGGCGCAAAAACGATTGCCAGCTTCTCCAATGTCGGTGAGCAGAACGCCATCTTTGCCATGCAGTTTCTGAAGGATGAAGGCATACCGGTCATCAGCTCCTCCACGGGCGGGGATCATGGCCGCAAGATCGAGTTCTGGCCGGTTTCGGGCCGTGCACGACAGCATCCGCTGAGCGGCGCGGAAACCCAGAAGACGGTCGCCATGGAAACGCGTCCGGTGCCGGCCCCCAAGCCCGTCGCCAACGACATCGAATTTTTCTAGTCACGGAGTTTCCAATGCAGATTGCAAACAACACCGGCACCACTCCGTTCGAAGAAGCCTTGCCCGACGTTCTGATGCGCGTGGTATCGGAACTGCACGATGTCGCCTATCTGATCGAGCGCATCGAGCCGCAACTGCTGGAAGCGACAAGCGGCGAATTGTCCAGCGATGGCGTCAAGCTCTTGCAAGGCATCGACCTTGCCGTCCAGAAAACCCGCGGCCTTGCCGAGTTCATCGATACCGTCACCGGCTCTATTCCCGGTGATTGGATCGTGGATGTCTCGACCGCGCTCAGCCTCGTCAAGCTGGCCGAAATGCAAAAGGCGCTGGGCGCAGCCATCCGCCACGGCCATTCGCAGCCGCTGGACAAGGTCGCCGGAGACTTCGATCTGTTCTAGACAGCATTCATCTGGCGGTTCCCTTCCTTTCGCGGATTGCGGATAAAGGCAACGCTCGCGCAAGCTTCGCACCCTATTGTCATTACGGGGCCAAAAGGTCTCGGACTCTATGAATGACGGTGCGGAACAGAATGAATCTGTTAAATCAAATCCCTCAGGTCTTGAAGAATTTCGCGGCGCTGGGTCAGACACGGTTGTTGATGCTGGGCGGCGTGGGCATTTTGTCCATGGCCATTATCCTTGCAGCAGCACTTTACGTGAACCGTCCCGCTTACGAGACCCTTTATGTGGGACTTGAAAAAAGCGACCTCAACAAGATCAGCATTGCACTCGCCGAAGCGGGGCTGGACTTTCAGGTTGGAACGGATGGCGCCAGCCTCCAGGTTCCGGTCGGCCTCACCAGCAAGGCAAGGCTGCTTCTGGCCGAGCGCGGCCTGCCTGACAGTGCCAATGCTGGTTATGAGCTTTTCGACAATGTCGGTTCTCTCGGCCTGACTTCCTTCATGCAGGAAGTGACCCGGGTTCGCGCGCTTGAGGGTGAGATCAGCCGCTCCATTCAGCAGATCGACGGAATTGCGGCCGCACGCGTCCATATCGTCATGCCGGATGTCGGTAATTTCCGCCGCGGTGAGCAGAAGCCCACCGCATCGGTCATGATTCGAGCCAATGCCACAGCCGGGCGCAAAGCGTCCGCTTCCATCCGTCATCTCGTCGCCTCGGCCGTTCCCGGCCTTGAAGTCGATGACGTGACGCTGCTCGATTCCACCGGCCAGCTTCTCGCTTCCGGTGACGACGTCACCAACGCCGCCATGAACCGCTCGTTGACGCTGGCGCAGAACGTTCAACAGGAAATCACCACCAATATCGACAAGGCGCTGGCGCCTTTTCTCGGCATGGACAATTTCCGCTCCAGCGTGACGGCGCAGCTCAATACCGACAGCCGGCAGATTCAGGAAACCGTCTACGATCCGGAATCGCGCGTCGAGCGCTCCGTCCGCACCGTTAAGGAAGACCAGAAGTCCCAGGAAACGCAGCCCGATACGGCCGCGACCGTGGAACAGAACGTACCGCAGGCAGCGCCCCAGGGCGGCGCGGGTGGCCCGCAGTCTTCCGACCAGTCTGCCAAGAAGGAAGAGCAGACCAACTACGAAATCAATTCCAAAACGGTCGCCACCGTCAAGAATGGCTATACCGTCGAGAAGATTTCGGTCGCCGTGGTCGTCAACAAGGGTCGCATCGCCAAGATGGTCGGCGAACCCGTCGACCAGGCCAAGATCGACGCCTATCTTGCCGAAATGCAGAAGATCGTCACCTCGGCTGCGGGGGTTTCCTCCGATCGCGGCGATATCGTCACGCTGACGGCGATGGACTTCCTCGAAACGCAGCTGCTCGACGAAGCCGCAAGCGGGCCGGGCATCATGGAAGTGCTCAGCCGCAATTCGGCAGGCATCATCAACTCGCTCGCCTTCGTCGCTGTTGCTTTCCTCGTCGTCTGGCTCGGTGTGCGCCCTCTGGTTCGTACGGTCACTGGCAACGGCGCGGCAGCAGGCCAGATCAGCCAGGAGACCGCAGGCCTCGAACTGCCGGATTTCTCTCCCGGCATGGATGCGGGTGCTGGTGGTCTCATGGAAGGGTTTGGGGCGGATTTCGGCTTCGACAGCACCGACGATCTTCTGGCGGGTGGCGACAGCGAAGGCACCTTCAACCGTCGGGTTCGCGAAGGACCGGAGCGCAGGCTCTCCCGCATGGTGGAAATCAGCGAAGAACGCGCAGCCAAGATACTTCGCAAATGGGCAGTGGAAAAAGCTGCATGATTTTGAAAAAGGCCGGGGTTATCCCGGCCTTTTGCGCATTTCCGGGTTCTTTGGTATCTTGGCGCCGCGCGCCGTCGCATTCCCGCTTTGGGACACTGTTTACAAAAAATTCAGCAACGATACAGTTTGCTGGGAATAGGCTGAGAATGCCGTTTATGGATTGGTCAGCTTTTCAGTATGTTTTTTAGGAATAGACGAACAAGGAAATACGTGGAAAGGCTGGTGTCAGGTAATGGCAAATCCCAGTCCGTTCCATAAAATGAAGTGATTCGGTCTCCGGGGGCTCACCATCCCATTTTGGTAAGCTTCTCGAATGGAATGATTCCATCCCGAGGTATAATCTCCCCATTGGGAGCAAGAGGGCGTAGGCGATTGAAAGTCGATGTTGATATCCGCAGGCTGTCTGCCAAGCCTATGGAGGGCATGGGTAAGCCCTTGCCACGCGACCAGCTTGCCAAGAACGTCGCAGCCTCGGCCGCTGCCGGCAACGTTTCAGGCGCGCTGGATCTGCTCGTAACCTACGCCGGCGCCTCGCATTATCTGCTGGCGCGGGAGGATCTTCTCGAAGAAACCGGACTGAAATTCATCATCACATCCGACTGGCCTTTCGATCTGGTGCGCAGGCTTGGTGCCGAACTCGCCAACAGCCAGAACAGATCGAGCGAAATGGAAAAGTGCCTTTCGCTTCTGCAGCCGCGATTGCTTGTTCTTCCGGACGACGTTTCTGTCCCTTTCGGCATCGACCGGCAATATTCGGCGCTTTCCTTCTGTGTGGGCCGCATTCGTCTTTCGCTTCTGCTGCTGTTTCCTGAACACTCGGTTCCTTCGCCGGACCGTCTGCGCGAAATCGCGCTTCTGACCGGCTATTGCGTCAGCTTCGGCATTGCCAGCGAAGCAAAGGCCGTGCGTGACATCGACCTCACAGAACGTGAGCTTGAGTGCCTGTTCTGGATCGCGGAAGGCAAGACAAGCGACGAAATTGCGATGATACTTGGCATTTCGCGCAATACGATCAATAATTACATTACAAGCGTGATGCGGAAAACCGCGACGAAAACCCGCTCGGAGGCAATCGCCTACGCCGTGCGCAACAACCTCGTATAGATGGTCGGGACCCATGGTACAGACGAAAGATAATGAGGGTACGAGTCAAAGCAGCGGGATGTTTTACCGCAGCCCTGTTGTGACAAGCCGGTCGGATCTGTTTCCGAAGCTGGTCGCCATGCAGAAACTGGTCGGCGCACGTAATTTCGTGGTGACGAAGGCTGCCGCCTCCGGCTTCCCCAACAAGAAGAAGCTGACCTGCGAGCTGGAGAACTGGGGCATGAATGCCGCCGAACAGAGCGCGCAGTTCATCCGCGCGGTCGGCGATATTCTTTTGGATCATATCGAGACATCGCTGCTGCCGGTCATCTGGCGTAACAAGAATGCCGGCGGTTTTGCCGATCTTCCTGACGTGCCGGCTTTGATGCGCCGGATCGAGAACGATACATTGCCCTATGCGGGACTGGCTTTGCCGGTGCGGCTCGGCACGATTGGCAACGGCTACATCGTTTTCTGTGGCAGCAACCTCGTTCTCGACAACGAAGTCGTCATCGAACAGCACATCAAATGCTGCGAGATCATGGTCGATATGCTGGCGCTGGATGAGCGCAAGGTGGCACCTTCTGAAGCGTTGAGCGAAAGGGAAATCGCCTGTCTGCAACTGGCGGGTGATGGCCGTATCAGCGAAGAAATCGCGGTGAAGCTCGGGCTTTCGGTACACACCGTCAACGCCTATCTGGGTTCAGCGACGATCAAGCTCGATTCCGTCAACCGTATCCAGGCGATCGCAAAGGCCATCCGGCTCGGCTATATCCACTGATTGAGGAGGGGGCGGGCTTTCCCGTCCCTGTAAGCCGGCAGGCGCCGGCGCGGCTTGTGTAATCCACTCTAAAAGCTGCTATCGGTACTTCGCGTTTTTTTAACAGTTGCCAACTAGAACTTTTATAAGTTTGGTTTTGGGGAACTGTTTCATGCACAACCGGCTCTTTAAGTCCGTTGCGGGTAAGGTCGTCGTGCTGACGATCGGCCTGATTGCGCTCAGCGTCGCGGCAGTTGGTTTTTCGACATACATTCGCCTGAAGGACAATATCATCACCACTGCGCTGCGTGACACGCACAGCGCGATGCGCGGCATGGCGATCCTTTACGAGATGAAGGTCGGCGGCGTGGCCCTCGAAATGGTGGATGGAGAGCTCAAGAGTATCGGCCGCGCCAGCATCGGGACACTGCGCGACAATGATCTCGTCGACCGCACGGCTGCCGGTAATGGCGGCATCGCGACGGTTTTTGAAGCCAAGGCCGGCGATTATATTCGCATGACCACCAATCTGAAGAACGAAAAGGGCGAGAGAGCAGCGGGCACGAAGCTCGCCACCGACCATCCCGCTTTCGAAAAGGTCTCCAAGGGTGAGGGTTATTTCGGCGCCGCCACGCTTTTCGGCACCAATTACATGACCGGATACATGCCGGTTCTCAACAAGTCCGGAGCAACCGTCGGTATTCTTTTCGTGGGCGTTCCCATGGCCGTCTACGAAGCCCAGATTTTCGGCCTACGCGACCTGATGCTGATCTGTGGCGCGCTCGCCATGGTCGGCGTGGGATTGCTCGCCTATTTCGTCATCCGGCGCACCCTGCAGCCTCTAGGCAAGCTTACCGATGCGGTGAAGTCCCTTTCGGACGGCAATCTCGATACGCCGATCCCCTATGCCACCAATACCAATGAATTCGGCAACATCGCCCGCGCTCTCGTGATATTCCGCGAGAATGCGCTTGAGAAACTCGCGATCGAGGGCAAAAGCGCCGAGGAACGGTCCGTGGCGGAATCGGAGCGTCACCGCAACGATGCCGAGAAGCAGGAGCTGGACGGCCAGATCGAATTCGCAGTCAGCGAGATCGCGTCCGGCCTCGGCAGGCTTTCGCGCGGTGATCTGAGCCGCACGATCGAGACACCCTTTAACGGCCGTCTGGATCGTCTGCGCACGGACTTCAACGAATCCCTTCTCAACCTGCGCGATGCGCTGGGGCAAATCCGCGAGCGCACCCTGGTCATCCAGCATAGCGGTTTTGAAATCGAGCAATCGTCGGTCGATCTGTCGAAGCGCACGGAGAATCAGGCGGCCTCGCTGGAAGAGACGGCAGCCGCTGTCGAGGAAATCACCGCAACGGTCAGATCGTCGGCCGAGCGGGCGCGCGAAGCCAACGAGGCCGTCCGCATCACCAAACAGAGCGCCGACAGTTCCGGTTCGGTCGTCAGCAATGCCGTGGACGCCATGGGCCGTATCGAAGACGCCTCGCGCAAGATCGAGCAGATCATCGAGGTCATCGATGACATCGCGTTCCAGACCAACCTTCTCGCCCTCAATGCCGGCATCGAGGCTGCGCGTGCGGGCGAGGCGGGCAAAGGTTTTGCGGTCGTGGCGCAGGAAGTGCGTGAACTTGCACAACGCTCCGCAGACGCGGCCCGTGAAATCAAGCAGCTCATCAACCAGTCAACGCATGAGGTGAGCTCCGGATCGAAGCTGGTGCAGGAAGCGGGCACGGTTCTTTCAGCCATCAGCCATCAGATTGTCGCCGTCAGCCAGCATGTCGAAACCATCGCGACGGCGACGCAGGATCAGTCCTCCGCGCTCCACAATGTCAACGGGTCCGTCAACCAGATGGACCAGATGACCCAGCAGAACGCGGCGCTTGCCCAACAGTCGAGCGCAGCCAGCAGGGTGCTGTCGGGCGAAGTGGAAGCGTTGCTCGATCTGGTTCAGCGTTTTCAGATGGAGCAGGGCTCGGCGGCCGGCCAGGATCGACTGAGCCGCGCGGCCTGACAGTAGAATTTTTGAAAGTCGAAGAGCTCCCGGATCGCAAGGTCCGGGAGATTTTTTATTCTGCCGCCGCGCGGGCCGTGCTGGATATCTGGTTGATATAGGCCCGCAGCGCCGCCGGTTTGACCGGCTTATGCTGGACGGAAATCCCATATTTTTCCGCATCGCTGCGCACTTCCGGGCTGCGGTCCGCCGTCACAAGCAGGGCAGGGATCGTTTTGCCGTAGAATGTCCTGATCAGGCGGATGGCGCTGATACCGTCGCCGTCGTCGAGATGATAATCGGCAATGATGACATCCGGCACCGCTGACATTGCCAGGAACGGTTCTTCGAGTGTGGCCACCGAACCTGCGGGTAAGACCTCACAGCCCCATCCCGTCAGCAATAACGTCATGCCCTCGAGGATTTTCGGCTCGTTGTCGATGCAGAGTACCCTGACGCCGGCAAGCCGGTCGCTCGCCACCGCATTGGCCATCCCGCCAGCGGCCTTGGCTGGCGTCAGGCGGTCTGCCTCGCGCGGCAGGTGGATACGGAATGTCGTACCTTTTCCGGGTGTGGAAATCAGCTGTACCGGATGGTGCAGCATGCGCGACAGCCGGTCGACAATGGAAAGGCCAAGTCCGAGGCCGGAGGCCGTCTTTGCACCCTCATCCAGCCGAGCGAATTCCTTGAAAACCGTGCGGAATTTGGATGCGGGAATGCCGATGCCGGAATCCGTCACCTGAATGACGACATCGCCTCCCCGGCGGCGCGCGCCAACGATGACCTTGCCACTCAGCGTGTATTTGATGGCATTGGAGACGAGGTTTTGTATCAGCCGCCGCAACAGGTTGGGGTCGGAGCGGACGGTGAGCGAGGTGGGCATGACCACGAAATCGAGGTTCTTTTCCTGCGCCATCGGCGCGAAATCGGTTTCGATGCGTTTCAGCAGCTCGTTCAGCGGCACCGATGTCATGCGCGCTTTCATCGAACCGGTGTCGAGGCGGGAAATATCGAGCACCGCGCCGAGAATGGTCTCTACCGACTCGAGCGCCGAATCGATGTTCTGGACGAGATCGCTTTCCCCCGAGGCGCCAAGCCGCTCGACCAGCGAGGAGGAATAAAGCCGCGCGGCGTTCAGCGGCTGTAGGATATCGTGGCCGGCGGCAGCAAAAAACCGTGTCTTGCCGATGTTCGCCTCGTCGGCCGATGCCCTTGCCTCCGCAAGTTCGCGGTTGACGCGGGTAAGCTCGACGGTGCGCTCCGCCACCCGCTGCTCCAGCGTTTCATTGGCCTGTTTCAGTGCCTGATCGCTCGCCACTCTCTGCGTGATATCGGTGAAGGTGGCGACGATACCCTTGTCCGGCATGGTGTTGGAGCGCACTTCGATGATGCGCTCACCGCCGCCAAGCACTAGCGAGAAAGGCAGGTCCATGGTCAGGAAACTGGTGATCAGCTGTTCCGTGTCGCCCGGCGGCATGTCGCCGCGCTCCTGCAGCATGGAAACGATGTCCGTCAGCGGTAGCCCCACCTGCCCGAATTGCTCAGGTAGATCGAGAAGGGTGCGGAAGCGCCGGTTCCAGATCGTCAGCTGCTGCGAGCTGTCGAAAACGGCGATGCCCTGGTCCATCTGCGCCAGCGCCGTTTGCAGCATGTCCTGATTATATTGCAGCGCCTCGCTTGCCTGGTCCAGCAGCCAGGCCGTGTCGGCGCTAGTGTCCTCCGCCTTCTGGAGAATGATCGAAAGCACGAGACGGGCTGAGGAGGAGCCGATGGCGCTACCTAGCAATTGTTCGGAGAAATGGATCAGCGCCATGTCGGCGGGCTGGTCGTCATTGAGCTTCCTGCCCGCCGTCTTTTCATAGGTCGCCAGTGAGCGCAGCATGCGCTCTTCACCGAGATAACGGGCAATCGCGCTTTTGAGATCGCCGACGCTGACGCGGGTTTTCCAGCCGCGCGTGGCGAATTGTGATTTCGAATGGCGCTTCACGAAGATGCCGGACTGGATGCGCTCAACCGGTCGCGGGTTGCGTGAAAGCGAGCCAAGCACGAAAGCCATGCTGTTGACGAGCAGGCTGAGGATGACCGCGTTCACAAAAGGGTCGGCCTCGGGACCGTTGAAGACCGTACTGCCAGAGAAGAGGAAGCCGAGAACGGTGGCCGCGACCTCTGAGTTATCAGGCCCGCCGAAGCTTGGCAGAAACAGCAGGTAGGCCCAGACAAAAAAGCCTGAACTCAAACCGGCAATCGCACCGCGCGCATTGGCGCGCCGCCAGAACAACCCGCCGAAAAGTGCAGGTGCCATCTGGGCGATGGCGGCAAATGCCAGGAGGCCGATGGAGGCAAGCCCGGTGGCGCTATCGGCCGCACGGTAATAGCCGTAGCCGAGAAGCATCACCGCAAAGATCGCTGTTCTGCGGATGTTGAGAAGCGTTTTGGCGAAGTTGTCCCGGTGCGGCGAACGGTTCAACAGCTTCTGCCGCAAAAAGATCGGCATGACGATATCGTTGGAAATCATGATCGACAGCGCGACCGAGGCAACGATCACCATGGCGGTCGCCGCTGAAAATCCGCCAATGAAGGTAATCAGCGAAACGACCGGCATCTGATGCGCAAGCGGCAATTGCAGGACGTAAAGATCGGCGTTGCCATTGGCGCCGAGCGTCAAAATTCCGGCAAGCGCTATCGGCAGCACGAAGATGTTGATCGCAATCAGATAAAGCGGCAGCAGGAACCCCGCCATGCGCAGCTCTTCCGGCGTGCGATTTTCAACCACGGTGACATGGAACTGGCGCGGCAACAGGATGATCGCGAAACCGGAAAGCAGGGTCATCACGATCCAGCGGCTGATGGGCGTGTGATAGGATATGGCCCGCATGGCCCGTTCATTGCCCGACGCAAGTTCCCACAAATGCGAGGGGCCGTCGAATAGGACGAACAGAACGTAAAAGCCGACGGTGCACATGGCGACGAGCTTGACGAGCGATTCCATCGAAATTGCCAGAATAAGCCCGTCCTGGTGTTCGGTCGCGTCGGTATGCCGCGTGCCGAACATGACGGCGAAGCCCGCCATGACGATGGTGACGAGCAGCGGTAGATCGAGGAAATAGAGGTTGCCGCTGCCAATGCCGTAATCGCCGGGATCGACCATCGTCGCCACCGAACTGGAAACGGCCTTCAATTGCAGCGCGATATAGGGAATGGCGCCGACAAGCGCGATGATGGCGACAATCATCGCCACGGTGGAGTTCTTGCCGTAGCGGGCGGCAATGAAATCGGCAACCGACGTCAGCTTTTCGGTTTTGGCAAGCTCCACGATCCGGCGAATGATCGGCATGCCAATGGTGAAGGCAAGGATCGGCCCGGTATAGATGCCGAGGAATTCCAGCCCCTTGTCCGCCGCAAGCCCGACGCCGCCGAAATAGGTCCAGGAGGTGCAATAGATCGCCAGGCTAAGCGCATAGACGAACGGCCGCCCCTTTTTGGGAGCGTTTCTTTTCCGGCTGTTCCTGTCCCCATAACTTGCAACCGCAAACAGCAGCAGGACATAAGCGAAGGCCGAACCGAATATGATCCACCCAGGAAGCACGCATCCTCCCCATGCAACAATCCCTGAAAACGAGCATAGGCGAATTCCGGGCCGTTGAGAATGAGCGCGGTCTGATCATAAAGTTCAAGACTACCGTGCAAAAAGCCTAATAAATGCAATCTTGACGAATTCCAAATGGGACAGGGAATCTATATGGTTGAACCCGTAGGGACAGTCACATAGCTTCAGCTCGCGAAGCAGGAGAGGGACCATCTGATGCTTAACGAATTTAAAACCTTCATTGCCCGTGGCAATGTCATGGATCTGGCCGTGGGTGTTATTATCGGGGCGGCGTTCAGCAAGATCGTCGATTCCGTCGTCAACGACCTTATAATGCCGATCGTCGGTGCGATTTTCGGCGGGTTCGATTTTTCGAACTACTTCCTGCCACTCAGTTCCAGCGTCACCGCCAGCTCGCTTGCCGCCGCGCGCGATCAGGGCGCTGTCTTCGCTTATGGTAACTTTCTCACGGTCCTCATCAACTTCCTCATTCTCGCCTGGATCATTTTCCTGATGGTCAAAGGCGTCAACAAGCTTCGCGCTTCTGTCGACCGGAAAAAGATCGAGGAAAAGTCGGAACCGGCTCCGCCGCCGGAAGACGTCAAGCTTCTCACCGAAATCCGCGATCTGCTGAAGACGCGTTGAAGCTTAGATTGTCCCGGCGCGATATTGCTGACCATGGGTCAGCTCCCTCTCGCCGGGCATCCATCCATAAAGAAAATCCATGACTGTTGCACGGAATATCATGCATATCGCCCGTTCGATGCGATAAGAAGACACCAAACGGAGTGTCTTTAATGTCCATTTTGAACAGTCTGAGTGCGCGCTCTCTGGCGGCTCCCGAGAGCGGCATTGTCGAGGTCGTAAATTATGCCCGGGGACGGGACAATCTTCTGCCGCTTTGGGTCGGCGAAGGCGATCTGCCAAGCCCGGACTTCATCAACAAGGCGGCCATCGACGGGCTCAACAATGGCGAGACCTTCTATACCTGGCAACGCGGCATTCCCGAATTGCGCCAGGCGCTCAGCAGCTACTACGAGCGTCACTTTTCAGCCTCTCTATCCGCAGATCATTTTTACGTAACAGGTTCCGGCATGCAGGCGATTGCGCTTGCGGTGCAGGCGCTGACCTCGCCGGGCGACGAGATGATCTATCTCACGCCCACCTGGCCCAATATTGTTGCCGCCATCGGCGTGGCGGGCGCAAAGGCGGTCGCAGCCGGCATCGATTTCCACGATGGTCGCTGGGATCTCGATATCGGCAAGCTGGAAAGTGCGATCACCGGTAAGACGAAGGCGCTCTTTATCAACACGCCGTCCAACCCGACCGGCTGGACCGCAACGCGAGACAATCTTCGCGATGTTCTGGCACTCGCCCGCAAGCACGACCTCTGGATCGTGGCGGATGAGATTTACGCACTTTATCACTATACTGGCACCCGTGCGCCGTCGTTCCTCGACGTGATGGAACCGGATGACAAAATCGTCTTCGCCAATTCTTTTTCGAAGAACTGGTCCATGACGGGCTGGCGTGTTGGCTGGCTTGTGGCGCCACCCGTCATCGGGCAGGTGATCGAGAACCTTATTCAATATTCCACCTCCGGCGTGGCGCAGTTCATGCAGCGCGGCGCAGTCGCGGCTCTCGACCATGGTGACGGTTTCGTCCGCGAGAACTACGAACGCGCTCTGACATCCCGCGACATTCTCTGCGATGCGCTGATCGCGACGAACCGCGTGGAAACATTGAAGCCGGATGGCGCTCTTTATGCCTTCCTCAAGGTGGACGGCGTGACCGACAGCCGCGCCACGGCTCTGGATATCGTTGACAAGACCGGCGTCGGCCTCGCGCCGGGCACCGCCTTCGGCCAAGGCGGAGAGCTGTTTCTCCGTGCCTGCTTCCTGCGCAACCCAAAGCAGATCGAAGACGCAGCCGATCGGCTTGCGTCCTATATTCTCGGCAGATAACCGCGATCCTGCGATAGCCCGCCCTGCCGCGCCGAATTTGGCCGCGGCAGGCAGATTTTCTGCCAAAAGAATCATGGCGAGTCGCTAAAACTACAACCTCACGGCGTACCAATCGACGTGCGGGCTTTTCTGTGCTATGCGCCTTGTGTTCCATTTATGAGAACATTTTCATCTAATAAATAAAACACACTTCATTGCGCTAACCAATCGTAAGCCACCTTTTCATAGGGGGCGAGGGATAGGTGGGGTATTTGCTGTGCAAGTAATCAATGATGAAGAATTATTGGCTTTGATGGACGCAACAAAAGCAAACAGGGAAGTAATGTCATGGCTGTTCTGGTCACCGGTGGGGCCGGTTATATAGGAAGCCACATGGTGTGGGCTTTGCTCGACGCCGGTGAAGACGTCGTTGTTGTCGACCGTCTTTCGACGGGATCACGTTGGGCGGTCGCGCCAGCGGCGCGTTTCTATCTCGGCGACGTCGCCGATCGCGACTTGCTCGGCCAGATTTTCGAACAAAACCAGATCGAGACCATTTTCCACTTCGCTGGCTCCGTCAGCGTCCCTGAATCGATCAGCCAGCCGCTGGAATATTACGAAAACAATACCGGCACGACCCGCGCCCTTGTTGCGGCGGCAGTCGGTCATGGTATCCGCAATTTCATCTTCTCTTCAACTGCCGCGGTCTATGGGAACCAACCCTTTGATGGCCCGGTGCCGGAAACGGCAGTTCTCAGCCCGGAAAATCCCTACGGCCTGTCGAAACTCGCCTCAGAAATCATGTTGCGCGATGTCGTGCAGGCACATGATTTCAACTATGTGGCGCTGCGTTATTTCAATGTTGCCGGCGCCGACCCGAAGGGCCGTGCCGGGCCGTCCCCCACGGGTGTGGCGAACCTCATCAAGGTAGCGTGCGAAGCGGCAACCGGCCGGCGCGACAAAGTGGAGGTGTACGGAACCGATTATCCGACCGCTGACGGCACCGGCGTTCGCGACTATATCCATGTCAGCGATCTGATCGACGCGCATATGCTCGCCATGGCGCATCTGCGTGCTGGTGGCGGCACCCGAACGCTCAATTGCGGTTATGGCGTCGGCTATTCGGTACTGGACGTGCTGCATGCCGTGCAGCGGGAATCCGGAAACGATTTCCCGGTTATCCATTGTCCCCGCCGCGCCGGCGACATTGCCGCGATGGTTGCGGATTCGAGCCGCATCCAGTCGGAACTCGGATGGTCGCCGCGTTTCAATGATCTCACAACCATCGTTCGCACGGCCCTTCAGTGGGAGGCCAAACGCCAAGCCCAGCGAAGCGACAGGATTCTGCCTGGGCGGCATAAACTGGCAGCGATAGGCTGAGCGGCCGTTGGTTTTCGGGATGCGGTTCTACCTGACGGAAAAATAGAGGACCGGTCGATCCGAAAGAGTGGCAGCGGGAAGCCATTTCTCGCTGTCGAAAAAGCTGCGCGTGAGCTTCAGTCCCGGCAATTGTTCCGTTGCCAGCAAAATCAGGTTCAGCCGATGCGGCGCAGACGGCTCCGGCTTTAGGGAGACCGAAATACCGAAATGCTCTGCCTGATAGGGTTGCAGCCTGCGTGCCGGCTCAAGCATGCTGGCAAGGTCGGCCCAGCGGGTCTGCTCGATGATCATCGCCAACGCGTCCTCAAGCTTCGTCAGAATAACGGCACCATCAGGTGTTTGCGGCGCAACCACTTTCATCCTGATAGAGCGAACCTCGTCGGACGCCTCGCCTCTGATGTCGAGAAAAAGCGATGCACGTTCCGACGCGTTCGCCGTGTCCCCGACCACAAGATCGGCCATGCATTCGAAATTGCGGATCTTCACCGGGCTTGCGTGCCAGCCTTGCGGGTTGGAAAAGCCCGCCGCGGTAAAGCGGTCGCAGAGGTCCTTGCCGGACAGAACGAAGTCGCGGGCAAAGGATGCCCTGTCGCCGCCTTGCTCGAATTTCAGCAGATGCGGCGGTAGATTGAGCTTTTGGGCGGTAACCTTTTGCCGCTTGACGGGCTTCATCCGGGCTGGCTGCTCGGCGGAGCGTGTGGCAGGCGCAAGGTTGAGATAGCTCAGCAGGCTTTTGAGATGTTTCTTGTCATTGGCAAGCAGCACCGTTGACAATATGGCAAGACAAACTGCCAGCACCGCAAACAGCAGCGCGCCAGGCCTTACTCTTTTTTGCAGGCTTGCGTCCATCGGGGAACCCTAATGGCTGCCGGGGGAGGGGCGTCAACCGGTTTTTGATATGGCTTTCGGGCTGTCGGTAACCCGGTGAATATACTGCGAGCTGAAGGTCATTAAAAATATTCTGTATTCCACCGCCGGATTTTCCGGCGGCGCAACGTTATTCGGAGGAATTTTTGAACGAGTCCTGCTCGTCCGCGCTGCTTTCGTCGTCGGCGACAGGAATGGCGTAGGAACCGTTCAGCCAGCGGGCGAGATCGAGCGAGCGGCAGCGATCCGAACAGAACGGATAGTCTTCCCGTGTCGAGGGCCGCCCGCACTCCGGACATGGCTTCGTTTTCCGAAGCGGCGTGACATTTCCCGAACCTTCAGGAGATGATTTTGTCATGGTCTATCCTTCGAGCCAGCCCGACGTCACCTCGAATCCTTCACCGGAAAGAAGCGACATGGTCTCATACAGCGGCAGGCCGACGACATTGGTGTAGGAGCCGGTCAGTTTCTGCACGAATGAGCCGGCAATGCCCTGGATACCATAGGCCCCGGCTTTGCCGCGCCATTGCCCGGAGGCGATATAGGCGTCGATCTCGCGCGTGGTAAGGCGTTTGAAACGCACCTTGGTTTCCACAACCTTCTGACGGATCTTGCCGCCGGGCGTCACAAGGCAGATGCCGGTATAGACCCAATGGCTGCGCCCCGAGAGAAGATGCAGCGCTGCGGAAGCCTCCTCGGTATATTCCGCCTTGCCGACAATGCGGCGACCCACGGCCACCACGGTGTCGGAGCCGAGAACATAGGCGTCTTTCCACGTCTGCTCGCTCTTCAGCGCCGCATGCGCAGCCTCGGCCTTCTGTAGCGACAGGCGACGGCACAGCGTGCGCGGATGCTCAAGCTTTACGGGCGTTTCGTCGATATCCATCGGCATCAGACGTGCCGGCTCGATGCCGATCTGGTGCAACAGTTCCAGACGCCGCGGCGAACCGGATGCCAGAACGAGCTTTTGTTTTGAGTTGGTCATTGCGCTGCCCGGGCTTCCGAATGCCGAAAACGGATTACTTGAAGCGATAGGTGATGCGGCCCTTGCTCAGGTCGTAAGGCGTCATTTCGACCAGCACCTTGTCGCCCGCCAGAACGCGGATACGGTTCTTGCGCATGCGGCCCGCCGTGTGGGCGATGATTTCGTGTTCGTTCTCAAGCTTCACGCGAAATGTTGCGTTCGGCAGCAATTCGGTTACGATGCCCGGGAATTCGAGGACTTCTTCTTTTGTCATGTAAGGGTTTTCTTCCTGTTGATAGTGCCGGACCTGTCGTGTCCGGGAAAATTGCGCGGAAACTACACAATCCCGGCACATTTGTGAACCTCTAAAGCATCACGGCGAAAATCGGAACCGATTTTCGCCAGGTCAGAGGTGCGGATCGAATAAATGCCTGTCCTGTGCGGCGTTTGAAGTGTCTGGTACGATCGAAACGGACACTCAACCTCAGTCTTTTGAAAGCGTATCCGCCGCCGGCTGCGGCCTACCTGGCAGGCGTTCGGCAATCAGCCTGGCAAGATGGTCCCGCACCTCGCGATAGGCATCCAGAATCTGGTCCCGCGTGCCGGTGATGACGGTTGGGTCCATGGTTGGCCAATAGACAACGTCGAGCGAGTTCGAGCGTGTCAGTTCAAGTGCTGCGTGATGAGCTTCGGGTGTCAATGTAATGATCAGATCGAAAAAATCATCCTCGATCTCGTCCAATGTGCGCGGTTTGTGTTTGCCGAGCGAAAATCCCTGTTCTTCCAGCACTGCATCCACAAAGGGGTCACGCTCGCCCGCCCGCACGCCGGCCGACTGGATGTAGATGCCGGGCGCCACCAGTCGTTTGGCGATGACCTCGGCCATGGGAGAACGGATGGAGTTCATGCCGCACATGAAGAGGACCGATTTGGGAGCCTGTCCCCCATTTGGAGCCGTGGCGGGATCTCTCATCTCTAACCCCGCCAATAAAGCACACAGACAAGGGTGAAAAGACGGCGCGCAGTATCGAAATCGATTTTGATCTTGCCGGAAAGCCGGTCCATCAAAGTCTGCGAGCCGTCATTGTGAATGCCCCGCCTGCCCATGTCGATCGCCTCGATCTGGCTTGGAGTGGAGGAGCGTATCGCCTCGTAATAGCTTTCGCAGATCAGGAAATAATCCTTGATGATGCGGCGGAACGGCGTCAGCGACAGGATATGGGTCGAGACATCCTTCTCGTCTTCGGTCTTGATCGAGAAAACCAGCTTGGCATCGACCAGCGATATGTGCAGCCGGTATGGACCGCCCTCATGGCCGAATGGTTCGAACGTGTTTTCCTCTATCAGATCAAAAATGGCGACGGCACGTTCATGCTCCACGTCCGGCGTGGACCGGCCGATGCTATCGTCCAGAACCACATCGCAGAGCCGGAAATCGCCTGAAGCCATCTCTTAACTTTCCGGGTTGAGGCGAATGGAGACGGAGCGCGCATGCGCGTCCAGCCCCTCCGAACGGGCAAGGGTGATCGCCGCCGGCGCAAGCTGCCGCAGCTGCTCAGGCCCGAGACGCAGGATCGAGGTACGCTTGACGAAATCCAGCACTGAAAGGCCGGAAGAGAAGCGCGCTGAGCGCGCAGTCGGCAGAACGTGGTTGGAGCCGCCGACATAATCGCCGATCACCTCAGGCGTATGGCGCCCGACGAAGATCGCGCCGGCATTGCGGATGTGCGCCATCAGCGCATCCGGATCGTCAACGGCAAGCTCCAGATGCTCGGCCGCAATGCGGTTGGCCAAGGGAATGGCATCGGTGAGCTTTTCGACGAGAATGATCGCACCGAAATCTGCCCAGCTCGCCGCTGCCGTCTCGGCGCGCGACAGCCGTTTCAGCTGCCGTTCCACCGCCGCCTCCACCGCCTTGCCGAGTTCGGCATTGTCGGTGATGAGAATGGACTGCGCGCCACGGTCATGCTCCGCCTGCGCCAGAAGATCGGCGGCCAGCCAGTCCGGATCGTTGTCCTTGTCGGCAATGACAAGCACTTCGGAAGGCCCGGCGATCATGTCGATGCCGACAGTTCCGAAGACATGCCGTTTCGCGGCCGCCACATAGGCGTTGCCGGGGCCGACAATCTTGGCGACAGGCGTGATTGTTTCCGTGCCGTAGGCGAGTGCAGCCACGGCCTGTGCGCCGCCAATGCGGTAGATTTCCTCAACACCTGCGATGCGCGCGGCGGCAAGAACGGCGGGGTTTATCACGCCGCCATTCGCCGGCACGACCATGACGATACGCTCGACACCGGCAACCTTGGCGGGGACAGCATTCATAAGGACGGAGCTTGGATAGCTCGCGGTGCCGCCGGGCACATAAAGGCCGACAGCCTCGATCGCCGTCCAGCGTGAACCGAGGCCCACACCGATCTCGTCTTCGTAGATATCGTCCTTCGGCATCTGCCGCGCATGGTGTTTTTCAATGCGCCGGGCTGCGAGTTCGAGAGCTTCGATGACACTTCTGTCAACGGCTGCGACGGCCGCATCGATCTCTTCCGCTGTCACCCGCATCGAGACCTTCGAGAAATCGATGCCGTCGAATTTAATGGAGTAGTGGGCAAGGGCCGCATCGCCGCGATTGCGGACGTCATCGATGATGTCGCGAACGGTCGCGTTGACGTCTTCCGAAACTTCCCTCTTGGTTGTCAGGAAGGCAGCAAATTTCTGTTCGAAATCAGCCGATGCCCGCTCCAGCCAGATTGCCACGCCATTACCCTCTCATTTTCCTCGCGGCGATCCCGCGAGGTGCACGAACTCACCGCAGAAAAATGCGGCTCTGGTATGTGGCATAAATCGAAACAGTGACGAAAGGCAACCGTTGCAATGGCGTGGAGAGCTTATTCGCTATCGGGATGATGCGGTTTGGCGGCAGTTTCCCAGGCGCCGCTCACATCCGTCAGCTGCGCCTCGATGCATTCGACATCGAGTGCGATAGCGCCACCGCCCGAAAGCGTCAGTTCGACGGCGCCATCAGGACCTTCGCCGTTCTGCACGAAGCGGATTGCAAGGAGCGAAAGCACCTGTTCCTTATCACTGCGATTGATGCCGTGCGAGCGGACGGCGGAGACCCGCTTCAGGAAAACCACGCTGCGGCATCGCTCCGGCGGCAGGTTCTTCTTATTCGCGCTTTCCCAGACGAAACGATTGGCGGAAAGTGTGAATTGGCCCTGCTTTGCCTCGAATGCAACGTCCTTCAGTTTGAAGACGCTGTCCTGCATGTGCGTCGAAATGACGGAGAGATCTTCAGTATCCAGCGCGAGCAATTTCAGGCCGCTCATCGTTTTCTTCCTTTTCCGCGGGGCCGCGCCCGCAATGTCTATTCCTTGTACAGGAAATAGGCAGTCGCGGCCCGCTCTGCAACGGGGAGAAAACGAATGAGCGGCGATGAAAGGATCAATCGCTGACGCGTTCGACCAGCGCACCGCAGCGGGTGAGCTTTTCTTCAAGCCGTTCGAAACCGCGATCGAGGTGGTAGACGCGCGAAACCATGGTCTCGCCTTCCGCCACCAGTCCCGCAATGACCAACGACACCGAGGCGCGCAGATCGGTTGCCATGACAGGCGCACCCTTCAGGCGGGTAACGCCTTCGATACGGGCCATCTGCCCGGAGAGCGAAATCTTCGCGCCGAGACGGGCCAGTTCCTGCACATGCATGAAGCGGTTTTCGAAGATGGTTTCGGTAATGTGGGATACACCCTGCGACCGGGTCATCAGCGCCATGAACTGCGCCTGAAGGTCGGTAGGGAAGCCGGGGAAGGGTTCGGTGACGATATCGACCGGCTGAATGCCGTTGCCGTTGCGCACGACGCGCAGACCGGTCTCCGTGTCGCTGATCGACACTCCGGCAAGCCGCAGCGTGTCCAGCGCATTGTCGAGCAGCGATGCACGCGTGCCTTCCAGCACCACATCACCGCCAGCCATGGCAACGGCCATGGCATAGGTGCCGGTCTCGATACGGTCAGGCAGCACCCGGTGGCGTGCGCCGGAAAGCGATGTGACGCCCTCGATGGTGATGGTGGAGGTGCCAGCGCCCTCGATCTTCGCGCCCATCGCAATCAGGCAGTGCGCTAGATCGACGACTTCCGGTTCGCGGGCGGCGTTGTGAATGACGGTGGTGCCTCTTGCAAGGCTCGCGGCCATCAGCATCACATGCGTCGCGCCGACGGAGACTTTCGGGAAGGTATAAACAGCGCCGATCAGGCCGCCCTTTGGAGCGCTGGCGTTGATATAGCCGCCATCGATCTCCATCGTTGCGCCAAGCGCCTGCAGGCCCTCGATGAACAGGTCCACCGGACGGGTGCCAATGGCACAGCCGCCGGGCAGTGAAACGCGCGCACGGCCTTCACGGGCCAGAAGCGGGCCGATGACCCAGAAGCTGGCGCGCATCTTGGAAACCAGCTCGTAAGGTGCGGTGGTATCGACAATGGTACGGCAGGTGAAGTGGACCGTGCGGGAATAGGCTTCGCCCTGGCTTTCACGACGGCCATTGACCGAAATATCGACGCCATGATTGCCGAGAATACGGATGAGCTGCTCGACGTCCGCCAGATGCGGCACGTTTTCGAGCGTCAGCGTATCGCTGGTCAGAAGCGAAGCGATCATCAACGGCAAGGCGGCGTTTTTCGCGCCGGAGATGGGAATGATGCCGTTGAGCTTGTTACCACCCGTAATTCTGATGCGATCCATGCGTCCCTACGGGCCTTTGCCCGCCTTTCTTAATCATGCCTTGCGGAAATGCGCGTCCTTAGACGAGTTTCCGCGGCGTTTCAAATGATGCTGGTGAATTCTCTATGAGGATGATTCGTCCGTTTTTGCGGCAGGCAGGCCAATCGTCTCATCCGCATCGCCGGCCCGGCGCGCGCGAACCTGCTGTTTGCGCTTCTGCAGGTTTTCACGCAGCTTCTTCGCTGCCCGCGCCTTGCGCTCCGCCTCGCGTTGCCGCGCCTTCTCGCCGGGTCCTGCCTGCGCGTTGCCGCTTGCCGCAACGGCAACGGGGTCTTCTGAAGCGTTCACGGAAAACGCCGCCTTTGCCTGTTTGTCATGATGTTCGTTCATAAATTCAGCAATATCCGAAAAATACGTTTTTCAACAGGGGGAACGCTTTTTTGCCCCGCTTGTTGAAGAATATCGTTTTGCGACTTGCGCTCGTCAAAAACCTATGGCAATAGGCCGCCACGCTTGATGCTGAAGCAAACGCTTCGGCACCGGATGCTGCTATAGCTCAGGGGTAGAGCACTCCCTTGGTAAGGGAGAGGCCGAGAGTTCAAATCTCTCTAGCAGCACCATTTTCCCCAATAAAATCAGAAATTTACGCAACGTGCCGGTGGGTCTTGTCCACGATGTCGGCTTGCTTTTTCGCGCATTCTGCACTGGTCTCGGTAAATGTGAAAACCGCGCCTCTTGCGAAGCGCGGTTTCCATTTCCGAATATTCTGTTGCTGCCAGAGCGGGACGAAACCGCCCGTAGCCAACGGGCGCCGCTTACTGGCGGAATAGCGACAGGATATTCTCGGAGCTGGTATTGGCGATGGAGAGCGACTGGATTGCCAGCTGCTGCTGGGTCTGCAGAGCCTTCAGCTTGGTGGACTCTTCGTTCATGTCGGCATCAACGAGACGTCCGACGCCCTTGTCGATGGAGTCTGTGAGCTTGTTGACGAAATCTTCCTGAAGATCGAGGCGCATCTTGATGGAGCCGAGATCGGCGCTCGCGCTGATCAGCGATTCCAGCTTGGTGTTGACGAACTGGATCATGTTGTCGAGGCCGTCATTGTCCGTCAGCGGCTGGCCCTTGGCGTCCAGCAAACCGCTGAGATCCTTGGTGATGTCGAGATCGATCAGCGAGTAGCCGAGCTTCTGTGCCATCTGGGAATCTGCGGCGGCGGTTTCGAGGTAAATATTGTTATTGGACGAACCGCCGGTTCCGATTGCCGTTACAGTGGTGCCTGCAGGCGTCGGCGCGGTATTGTTGGCTTTTACGTAGAGGGCTTCACCCGCTGCGTTTTCGCCGATCTTGAAGTAGGTGCCGTTGTTTCGTGCGGTTGTCGCCGCAGCAACGGTTACGAGGCCGGTTACTGCGTC
The DNA here is from genome assembly GCF_053522705.1 of Agrobacterium sp. 16-2014-1-2a. Lineage (NCBI taxonomy): Bacteria > Pseudomonadati > Pseudomonadota > Alphaproteobacteria > Hyphomicrobiales > Rhizobiaceae > Agrobacterium > Agrobacterium sp. 16-2014-1-2a. Next base: position 1,344,223 of record NZ_JBNWBX010000001.1, on the reverse strand, counting down.
TGGAGCAGAAACTGTGGTCGTCGTCCCCGAGGGGAAACCCAGAAGCTGGGATTGCGTGAACACCTTTGCGGTAGAGGGCGTGTTTGTGGCAGCACCTGCGGGTGTGGTCGTGGTAATCTCGAAATTGCGCAGGGAGCCTGTATCGGAATAATAGGCGGCGCTATCGAGGATACCGTTTTTCGCCGCACCGGTCGAGGTATCGAAAAGGGCAGTCTTGTTGTCGACCTGAACGTTGATCGTCTTGACTGCAACATTGCCCGCGCCGTCACGGATGAAGGAGCCGACGATCTGCTTCGTTATCGGGGTGAGGTTGCCGGATGCGTCGCTAATCTTGCCCTTAAGCCAGTTTTCGCCGGAGAAGGAGGCGGATTCGCCGATGCTTTTCAGCTGGTCCTGGAGCTGACGGATTTCTTCCTGGATCTTTGCCTTGTCGACGCCGGCCTCGCGGGCGGCAACCAGCTTCTTGCTGATTTCCTTGACGACATCGACAGTGGTTTCCATGGCGGAATAGGCTGTATCGACCTTTGCGGCGCCGAGGCCGAGGGCGTCCTGAACAGCGGAAAGAGCACCGTTATCCGAACGCATGGTGGTCGCGATAGACCAGTAGGCGGCGTTGTCGGAGGCGGTTTTGACGCGCAGGCCGGAGGAGACACGCGACTGCGTTTCTTCCATGTCGCTGCCGATTGCGCGGAGGGTCTGAAGGGCGGCCATTGCCGCGACGTTCGTCAAAATGCTGGTCATAATTATTTGCCCCTTGATTGGCTTAAATGAAAAGGGACATTCCGGATTGCCGCCGGTAACGATCGCGCGGCTTGATGCCTGTTAACCTCTTTTTCGTCTTGGTTAACCAATCGTTTCGATGGCTAGGTTTTAGGGCCCGAATGGTTAACAAAGCCTAAACTGTTGTTAATAAAAATTAGGAAATAATAATTTCTCTTAACCATGACGGAAAAAGCCGCACCCTTTCGGATGCGGCTCGATTTTTTGGCGATGTCTTTTCCGATTAACGGAAGAGCGACAGGATGCTCTGCGAGTCGTTGTTGGCGATCGACAGGGCCTGAACAGCCAGCTGCTGCTGGGTCTGAAGAGCCTTCAGCTTCGTGGATTCTTCGTTCATTTCAGCGTCGACGAGACGGCCGATGCCCTTGTCGAGCGAGTCGGTCAGCTTGTTGACGAAGTTTTCCTGCAGTTCGATGCGCATCTTGACCGAGCCGAGGTCGGCAGCGGCGGACGTCATGCTCTGGAGCTGCTTGTCAACGAAGGAAACCATGGCGTCGAGGTACTGGTTTTCCGAGACTGCCGAGCCGTCGCTGTTCTTGAACGTGCCGGTCAGGTCCTTGGTGATGTCCAGAGACGTCAGGGAGTAGGTGAGCTGCGTTGCGAGCTGGGCGGTTGCGCCTTCTTCCAGGTAGATCTTGGTGGTGCCGTCGAGGCCAACGGCAATGTTGGTCTTGGTTGCCGGCGAGGTCGGCGCAGTCGTGTTGATTTTCACATACTGGTCGTTGCCAAGATTGAAGTAGGTGCCGTTGACGTCGGGGGCTGTCGCATCGGCGTTAGCGATCGTGACGATACCCGTTGCAGCAGCGGTGGTGAAGGTGACGGCGGTGCCGGCAGTTGCTTCCTTCAGACCCTTGAGCTGGGCTTCAGTGTAAACCTTGGCTGCTGCAACCTTGGTCACCGGCTGGGCGGCGCCTACGCCGTCCGAGTCATTGGTGATTTCGAACAGCTTGTAGCTGCCCGTGGAAGAAAAATAGGCGTAGGAGTCGAGGACGCCCTGCTTGTCCTTTGCAGCGCCCGAAGACGTGTCGAAAAGCACCGTGTTACGGCTCAGGTCAACGTTGACGGTCTTTACGGACACGTTGCCGGCAGCGTCGCGGATGAAGGAGCCAACGATCTGCTTGGTGACGTTCTTCAGTTCGCCAGCACCGTTGCTGACGGTTGCCTGCAGCCAGTTTTCACCGGAGAAAGACGAGGAGCTGGAGATCGACTTCAGCTGATCCTGCAGCTGGGTGATTTCTTCCTGGATCTTGGACTTGTCGACACCGGGTTCGCGGGCGGCAACCAGCTTGTTCTTGATTTCCTTGACGACGTCGATGGAGGATTCCATACCCGAATAGGCAGTGTCGACCTTTGCGGCGCCGAGGCCGAGGGCGTCCTGAACAGCGGAAAGAGCGCCGTTGTCGGAACGCATCGTGGTCGCGATCGACCAGTAAGCGGCGTTATCGGAAGCTTCGCCGACGCGCTGGCCGGAAGACACGCGGTCCTGCGTCGTTTCCATGTTCTGGCCGATGGAGCGCAGGGTCTGGAGTGCAGACATAGCTGCTACGTTAGTGAGAATGCTCGTCATAGTAAATTTGCCCCTTGAATGGCTGATTAAAGAAGGGACATTCCGGTCTCACCGGGAACAGCGCACAGCATCATGCCTGCTAACCTGCTGATTTTTAATGGTTAGCTCGCCGTTTCGATGGCTCTAGCTAACCTCCATATGGTTAATGAAGAGCTAAGGGTCGCAAAAAAATGCACACGCTGAGATTTTATTATGCAATCTTCGCGCGCATGCGCGCGTAGCCTGAAATGTTTAAAAAATAATAAAGCCGCACCCGTTTCCGGATGCGGCTTTGGTAAAAGGGCAATACGCTTGGGTCAGCCTCCGTCACGTTTGCCTGTTTCACGCAATTGCAAGACAGTCAGCCTCCGCTTGCGATCCTGCGTGTTGTGTCATTCAGGCCAGCGGCTATCCGCCTGTCCATGCCCAAAATCTGACAGCCGGTGCTTTCCAATTCCCTAATTTCAGGGCGCTCCCGGCGCTTCGCTCAAATCGTGGTAAATGCTTTCAAAGCAAGGATGGTAAACGAAATCTTCCCGTTTGCGGAGCACTCCACAAATGCAAAACCGCGCCCTTTCGGGCGCGGCTCGACTTTTGTAATTTTCGGTCCGATTAACGGAAGAGCGACAGGATGTTCTGCGAGTCGCTGTTGGCGATCGACAGAGCCTGGATTGCCAGCTGCTGCTGCGTCTGCAGAGCCTTGAGGCGGGTCGACTCTTCGTTCATGTCAGCGTCAACCAGACGGCCGATACCCTTTTCCATCGTTGCCGTCAGCTTGGAAACGAAGTCGCCCTGCATCGAGATGCGGTTGGAGACCGCGCCCAGATCGGCAGCAGCGCTGTTGAGGGTTTCAAGCTGCTTGTCAACGTGGGTGATGAGCTTGTCGAGGATGTCGTTGTCCGTTGCAGCGGCAGTGCCGAGCATGGTGGCACCAGCGCCCTTGTAGATGCTCAGGTCGGAAATATCGAGGTTCGAAACCGACTGCTTAACGCCATCTGCGACAGCTGCCTTGTCGAGGATGCCCGTACCCTTGCCGTCTGTTACAGCGCCGGTATCGAACAGAACGTTCGAGCCGCTGAGCTGCAGATCGACGCGCTGAACCTTGACGGCGCCAGCGGAGTCACGGGTGAAGGAAGCAACAACCTGCTTCTTCAGGTTGGCAATAGCCGCATCGTCAGTACCGGCAGCAAATGCTGCGCCGTCGTTGGATGCTTTCGTCTTCAGCCAGTTTTCACCGTTGAAGGTCGCGGAGTCGGCGATCGACGTCAGCTGCTTCTGGAGCTGGCCGATTTCCTTCTGGATCTTCTTCTTGTCGGCAGTCGGGTCCTGGGCAAGGATCAGCTTGTCCTTGATTTCCTGAACGACCTTGATCGTCGCTTCCATGCCGGAGTACGCGGTGTCGACCTTGGCTGCGCCGATGCCGAGTGCGTCAGAAACGGTGGAGAGCGCCGAAGCGTCCGAACGCATCGTGGTCGCGATGGACCAGTAAGCGGCGTTGTCGGAGGCGGAGCCTACCTTCAGGCCGGTCGAGATACGACCCTGCGTGGTCTCCATGTTGTTGCCGATCGAACGCAGCGTCTGGAGAGCAGCCATAGAGGAGGCGTTGGTGAGAATGCTTGCCATAGTATTTTGTCCCTTGTTTTTACGAGATACTGGAGTTGGGGACATTCCGGACTTTGTATTACCGGTCACAACGTTTCGGCTTCATGCCACTCGGTTCCGAATTACTTGCCTTTGGAAACCAAACCCGCTGCGTGTAGGGAGAATTTGGCAGCAAAGAATTGCCCAATTGTTAATTTGAGCATTAAGAAATACTAGAAAATACTTATGGTTACTGCGAAGTATATTTAATTGGTAAGTTTTTAATTTAAAATTATAGTTATCCGACCCCTAGCAAAAACGGTAACCAAAGGGTTAAAACGCGAAAACCCCGCAGCCGTGGGGCTGCGGGGTTAACAAACAGGATTAACGAAGATTATTTCGGCACAGTTGCCGTCAGTTGAACGATCTCACAAGGCTGCCGACCAGCAGGTTCCAGCCGTCGATCAGCACGAAAAAAAGGATCTTGAACGGTAAGGAAATCGAGGTGGGTGGCAGCATCATCATGCCCATGGCCATGGTGATGGTGGCGACGATGAGATCGATGACCAGAAACGGCAGGATGATCAGGAAACCGATCTCGAAACCGCGCCGGATTTCCGAAAGCATGAAGGCCGGAACGAGCACGCGGTAGTCGACCACATTGTCGGTCATCACGACCTGTCCGCGCTCGCGGGCGATATCGACGAACAGCTTCAGATCCTTGTCGCGCGTATTGGCGTTCATGAACGTACGGAAGGGTTCGGCGATGCGCCCAATCGCCTGCTGTTCGTTGATCTGGTTCTGCAACAACGGCTGCACGCCGTCTGTCCAGGCTTTATCGAAGGTCGGCGACATGACGTAGAAGGTCATGAACATCGCCATGGACAAGAGAATCATGTTCGACGGGGTCGAGGCAAGCCCCATGCCGGAGCGCAGGATCGAAAAGGCGATCACGAAGCGCGGAAAGCTCGTGACCATGATCAGGATGCCCGGCGCGACTGACAAGACCGTCAAAAGGCCGAAGGTGCGGATGATCCATGCGGCGACGGATCCGTCTATCTGTGTATTGAATAGATCGGTCGGAAATTGCTGGGCGTTGGCAAGGCCCGGCAAAGCCAGAAGAACAGCGATGGTAACAAGAAATCGAATCATTCGATGACAAAGGTCCGGAACATGACCTTGGATACGCGCCCTTGAGAGCGCAGGTCAACTCGTTCCTGAATGTCATCCTTAAGATATTGAAAGCCGCGTGGCCCTTCCAGCTGCTGAAGGGAAACGGTGCGGACGTAGGCCATGATATCCTGATGGATATCCTCCGCGAGATTGACCTCTACCGGACCCTTGAACATCAGCGCCACTTCAAGCCGCACCCAGTTCGTGGAGGGGTATGCAAGGTTGGTGGTGATGGGATCGAGCTGGACGATACCGTTAGCCTCTGCCGGGATTTTATCGATGCCCTCGCCCTTCTTCTCGCCATGCTCGCCGGCGGCAGCCGGGGCATGCGCCTCGGCGCCGGCGATCTTCGGGGCGACCATGCCGCCCACGAACCAGCCGCCGCCCGCACCCAGCAGGGTGAGGATTGCAACGCCAGCGATGGTCATGATCATCGGCGAGGATTTTTTCTTGCCCTCAGTCTGTTCGTTTTCCATGGGTCAGTCCCGCTTTCGCATGTCGGCGTCAGAGCGGCGAGAACAGGTCGACGACCTGCTGACCGACCGGGGGCTGCTGCACTTCCGTCAGGCGGCCGCGGCCACCGTAGGAGATGCGCGCCTCGGCGATGCGCTCGTAGGAGATCATGTTCTGCGCATCGACATCCTGCGGCCTGACGATACCGCCGACGTTGAGGATGCGGATTTCGTGATTCACGCGCACTTCCTGCGAACCGCTGATGATGAGGTTGCCGTTTTCGAGAATGCCGGTCACCACGGCCGCCACCATCAGCGTCAGCTTTTCGGAACGCTTGGTCTTGCCCTTGGCCTGGGTGTCTGTATCGGAGCCGTATTTGATGTTGGAATCTGCCTCCGGCGTCCAACCTAAGATTTCCGCCTTTGCCTTCCAGTTCAGGCCGCTGGAATTAGTACGGTTGCGCTCGGTTTCGTTGTCGAAATCGGCCTTGTCGTTGATCTGGATGTTGACGGTCAGGATGTCGCCGATGTTAAGCGCACGTAGATCCTTGAACAGCGCACCCTGGCTGTCGCTCCACAACGAATAGCCGCTCGCCATGTGCTTTGGCTGCTTCGGATACATGCCCATCTGCGGCGTCTGGCTGAATTGCAGGCCGCTGCCGATCGGGCTCATCGCGGGAGCGTTGCCGATTTCCTTCAGGGTCTGGTTGTTCTGGCAGCCGGCAAGCAGGGCAAGCGGCAGGAGGAGGGCCGGAAGACGCGGGGTCATGAAGGATCCTTCGAAGTGTTTTTGTCGATTGCCTGCGACATGATGCCGGCGACGATTGCGGCTTTCTGAGCATCCATTTCACTGAGGATGAGGCCCGATTGGCGCGGCGGAAGCTGCATGATGATGGCAGCCGCGATTTCCACATGCATCTTCTCGAGCTGCGGTGCTGCGGCATCCGCCTTCATCGTCTTGTAGATATCGACCAGATTGCTTTTCGCCTGCTCGAGGAAATGATTGCGGCGTGCCAGCCAGTCCTCATATTCCGCCTTGCGGTCCTGCAACGCGGAAATGCGCTCGTTGACGTCAGCCTGAAGCTTTTCCAGCTCCTGCTTCTGCATGAGATAGCGCTGGTCGCGGGCCGCATCGGCAATATTGGTGCAGAATTTCTGGATTTCATCCTGCGTGCTGAGTTCGGACACCACGTTTTGCTGGCTTTCGGCGCCGGCGGCGGGCAGCAGGAAAAGCAGCGAGGCAATGGCCGCGAACCGGGTAAAGCCGTTCCTGAAAGCAGTTTTCTTCTGAAGTTCCATCATTGCAGCACGAGCTCCGCCTGAAGGGCGCCGGCGGATTTGATGCCTTGCAGAATGGCGATGATGCCGTCCGCCTTGAGCCCGATGCTGTTGAGACCGGCAACCAGCGTGCGAAGGTCAGGGCCTTCGACGATGGCGACCTTGCTGCCTTCCTGCAGTGCCATGATATCCGTCTGCGGTTGCACCGCCGTCTCGCCGCGCGAGAAGGGCGCCGGCTGGATGACCTGCGGCGATTCCGTCACCTGCACGGTCAGCGTTCCATAGCTCACCGCCACGCGGGAAATACGCACATCCGCGCCGATGACGATCGTGCCCGTGCGCTCGTTGATCACGACTTTCGCCGGCGTATCCGTCTGGACCGTCAGGTTTTCGATTTCCGCCATCAACCGCGTCAGGTCGGCGGTGCGAGGCTTCTGCACCGAGATTTCCTGCGAATCGCGCGGTTCGGCGATGCCGTCGCCGTAACGGGCGCGGGCAAAGGCGTTAACGACATCGGCGACGCGCACCGCGGTCGAAAAATCGGGATTGCGCAGCTGAAGGACCAGATTGACCGAATCCTTGAATTTCGACGGCAGTTCCCGCTCGATGATCGCGCCGTTCGGCACGCGCGCCGAGGTCGTGACGCCCTGCGTCAACGTCGCTGCATCGCCCTGTGCCGAAAAGCCGTTGACGATCAGTGCTCCCTGCGCGACCGCATAGATCTGCCCGTCTGCACCGGAAAGCGATGTCATGATGAGGTTGCCGCCGCGAAGCGAGGAGGCGTCGCCGAGCGAGCTGACCGTCACGTCTACACGGCTGCCGGGGCTGGCGAATGGCGGCAGGTTGGCCGTCACCATCACGGCGGCGATGTTCTTGGCGTTGGACTGGCCGCCCTGCGTGGTGATGCCGAGGTTCTGCAGCATGGCGCGCATGGACTGTTCGGTGAAGGGTGAAGAGCGCAGGCTGTCGCCGGTGCCCTGTAGGCCCACGACGAGACCATATCCGATCAGCTGGTTGTCGCGTCCGGCCTGCAGGGATGCGATATCCTTGATACGGGACGTGTCTGCCTGGGCTGGCGGCGTCGAGATGAAGGGCAGGGCCGAAATAACCAGAGCCGCACAGAGGATACGAAGCACTTTCATTTCGCCATAACCTGAATGGTTCCGTCCTTCATGACGGTACCGCTGACCATCACGCCGGAATCGATGTTGCGTACCCTTACGACCTCGCCGAGCGAGCCGTCGCTCATGGGCGTTCCGGACGCCATCAGCGTCATGTTGCCGATGTGGAAAACGAGTTTGACGCTCGTGCCGCGCACCACAAGTGACGGTTCACGAAGCGCTGCAATGGGGATCGTGCGGCCGGGAAGCAATGTCTGCTTGGAGATCATGCCTTCCACTTCGCTGATATCGCTCGCGTAACCAGCGGAAATGTTGGGGTTGGTCACTTCCACCGGCTTCACCTGTTCGGGCGTGATCGTCTCGCCCGGATAGATCGTGCGAGTAGGAACCAGCGCCGTCGGTGCCTGTGCAAAAGCGGGTGCCATGGCACCCAGTGAAAAGGCAGACGCAAGGCACATACGGACGAGTGCCGTTCTGCAGCTGCTATGTTTCCGGCCAAACCTCATGTCCGCCTGCCTTTCCGTTCTTACTTCAGGTTCTTGCTGACAATCGAAGCCATTTCGTCAGCGGTGGTGATGACCTTGGAATTCATCTCGTAGGCGCGCTGCGCCGTGATGAGGTCGGTGATTTCCTTGACGGCATCGACGTTCGAGCCTTCGAGGTAGGATTGCTTGATGTAGCCGTAGCTCGGATCGTCAGGCACGCCGATAACGGCGGCGCCGGAGGCCGGCGTCTGGGAAAAGAGGTTGTCGCCGAGCGGCTTCAGGCCCGCCTCGTTGGCAAAGTTGGCGATGGTCAACTGGCCGAGTTCAGTGAAATCCGCAGCGTTGCCGATGCGGGCGGTCACCTGACCCGTGCGGGTGATGGTGATGTCCTGCGCGTCGGTCGGGATATTGATGTTCGGGATGACATTGTAGCCATCAACCGTCACGAGGTTGCCGTCAGCATTCTTGTTGAAGGCGCCGGCGCGGCTGTAGAGCGTCGAACCGTCGGCCGCCTCGATCTGAAACCAGCCCTGGCCGATGATTGCCACGTCGAGCTTGTTGCCGGTTTCGATCAGGTTGCCCTGGGTGTGGATGTTGCGCACCGCGGAAGTCTGCACGCCGAGGCCGATATTCGCTCCCTCAGGCACGATCGCCTGGTTGGCACGGTTCGGCACACCCTGCATGCGTTCGGTCTGGTACAGAAGATCGGTAAACTCTGCACGCGCGCGCTTATAGCCGGTGGTGTTGATGTTGGCGATGTTGTTGGCAATGACTTCCAGATTGGTCTGCTGGGCGTCCATACCGGTGGCAGCGATGGCAAGAGCTCTCATGTCATTTTTCCTGCGGGGCTAGAGCATTTCCAGTAAAGGCGCGGAGCGGTTCTACGTCCGGAAAGTGCTTAAAAACAAAGGCCTAGAGCGCGGCCAACGATTGGCTTCAAACCGGACGCGCTCTAGATCTGCATCTTGGTAATGTCGAGATAGGCCGACACGATCTTGTCGCGGAACGCGATGGCCGTTTGCAGCGACTGCTCGGCCGAAAGCACGGCATCGACCACTTCGCGTGTGTTTGCCTTGCCCTGAATACCTTCGAAGGAGGCCACTTCCGCCTTCTTCAGGTTGTTCATCGCATCCGTTGACATATTGCCGAGAACGCTTGCGAAGCTTGCGCCCGTCTGCTGGGCGGGCGTCGTCTGCTGGCTGCCGAAAATGCTGTCGGTCAGCGAAGAGACGTTGCTCGTGCCACGCGTGAGCGAGAGGGAACCGAGTTGCTTGATGCCGTCGATCATTGCGATGCTTTCAGAAGGTCGATGGTGGAGGCGACGAGGTCGCGTGTCTGGCGGATGACCTGAAGGTTGGCGTCGTAGCTGCGGTTGGCTTCGCGCATATCCGCCATTTCGATCAGAACGTTGACGTTCGGCATCTTGACCATGCCGCTGGTGTCGGCGGCCGGATTGCCGGGGTCGTATTCATGGACGAAATCGCCGCGGTCGACGCCAAGCTTCTTTACCGTCACGCGCTGCACGCCGCTTACGCGGTCAAGCTCGGAGCCGAATGTCACGGTCTTGCGGCGATAGGGGTCGGCGCCAGGCGTGTCGCCGGTCGATCTTGCGTTGGCAATGTTTTCCGAAACGATGCGCAGTCGGGTGGACTGCACTTCCAGGCCGCTGCCCGCGATCTTGCTCGCCGCACTCAAAGGATCCATGGTTTACCTCTTTACCGTCATCAGCATCATGCGATGGAAGGATTTGACGAGACTGGCGTTCAGGTCGTATTGCCGCTTGATCTCGCCGGTCTTGGTCATTTCCTCGGCAAGCGCGACCGAATTGCCGGACTCCTGCATGCCGATCTCGTTATTGATCGGGTTGTCGCGCACCGCGATATTTTCGCTGAGCTCGCTAGCACCGAAATGAGCGGGATGGGTCTTCGCCATGCCGACCTGCTGGCTGGTGGCCTGCATGACCGCTTCGAAAGGACTGACATCCTTGGCGTGAAACTTGGGTGTGTTGGCGTTGGCGATGTTGGTCGCCACGACTTCCTGCCGCACGCTCAGCCATTCCGCTTGGCGGGAGGCCAGATCGAACAGTTGAATCGGTTGCATAGACTTCTCCATCTCGTATGGCCCGAACCTACGGTGCTAATCTTGCGTCAGACTTGCGGTGAGGGGCGCAGGTGCGGAAGCACTGGAGAATCTGATCCCGAAGGCGATTGCGAAAACAAAAATGGCGCGCCGGCAAATGCGGCACGCCTTGGGATCGAATAGTGAATTGCGAAGACGTCTCCGTCCTGCCTGACTGGATCCGGCGACGGCAGCAGACTTCAGCAGAGTGCCGGTCTGACTACTTCTCGGGATGATAGGTTTTACCGGAAGAAGTCTCTATCATCCACTCGCCGTCGCGCTGCTCGATTTTGGTCAGGCGCGCATTGTCGGGCAATGTGGAGCCCACCCGCACCATATACATGCCCGATCCGTCCTCGATGAGGGCGCGGCCGTTGGAGACATGCAGCAGGCGGAAGGAGGTCTGGCCCGGGAAGGGCTGGTCTTCAAGCCCTGCGGCGAGATTGTTCTGTTTTTCCTTACCCTTTTCGCTGACCGTCGCCGTCGTCAGCATGTCCGGCAATTCGCCGGGGGCTGGCGCGTCTTCCTTGTTGCGATTGGTCATGGCCAGGGGCGAAACGCTGAAGACTTCACGCGGACCGGTATGGGGCAGGTCGCGCGTGCGGTCGCCGTCTGCCACTCTCATTCCAAACTTGTCCTCGTTGAAGAACACGTACCAGGGGAAAAATGCGGCGGCGGCGGCAAGTCCTATTCCCGTCCACGCCAAAATACGGTCGGGCGTGAAGAAGGGAGGCTGCGGCTGTACGTTCTCGAGGTCGCTATCGTCGATCTTGTCGATCTGTTTCTTTTTCACGGGTCAGCCTCTCATTCTCGGGTTTACCTGTGGCTGATTATTTTGCACTCCACCGCGCAACGCGGTCGCCAGATCGGCGTAGGCGTCCTGCGCCGCCGGTTCATTCGGAAGCTGTTTCAGCGTTTCATAGATGATCGGAACCTGTTTCACCGCCATGTCGAGATCGGGATCGGTGCCGGGTCGATAACCGCCGATGAGGCGCAGATCCCGCGTTTCCTCAAAGCGGTGCACCAGCGCTTTCAGACGCGACACCAGCTTTTCCTGATCCGGTGTCCATGCCTTCTTGGCGAGACGCGAGATCGAGGCCAGAGGATTGATCGGAGGATAGCGGCCTTCTTCTGCAAGGCTGCGATCCAGCACGATGTGGCCGTCGAGAATACCGCGGGTCGAATCGGCAATCGGATCGTTGTGGTTGTCGCCGTCCACCAGAATGGAGACGATGGCGGTGATGGTACCGCTGCCTTCGGCGCCGGGTCCCGCCCGCTCCAGAAGGCGCGGCAATTCGGTGAAGACCGAGGCCGGATAGCCGCGTGCCACCGGCGGTTCACCCGAAGCGACCGCCACTTCGCGGATCGCATGGGCAAAACGGGTCACGCTGTCAATGATAAGAAGGACGTTGTCGCCCCTGTCACGGAAATATTCGGCAATGGTGACGGCCGAAAGCGGCGCCATCTTGCGCAGCATCGGACTTTCGTCGCTGGTCGCGACAACGGCGACGGACTTGCCCATATTCTCGCCCATCGTATCCTCGATGAACTCGCGCACTTCGCGACCGCGCTCGCCGACAAGTCCGATGACGACCTTGTCGAAGGCATCGGCCTTGGCAAGCATCGATAGGAGCGTGGATTTGCCCACGCCTGAGCCCGCAAAAATGCCGAGACGCTGGCCAAGGCAGAGAGGCGAGAAAATATCGATTGCCCGGACACCCGTCTTGAATGGCGTCTCCACCCGCTTGCGCGTCATCGACGGCGGTGCATTGCTGGAAATCGGACGGCGCTCCGTGCCTGATGCAAGCGGACCCTTGCCATCGATGGGTTCGCCAAGCGCATTGATGGTGCGGCCGCACCAGCTGTCGTCAGGCGCAACGCGGAAGGCACCCTTGCGGATGACGGTGTCGTGAATGCCAATCGGCTCGCCCGGTTCGATGGGGCAGACGTAGCAGATATCGGGTTCCACGCGCACGACTTCGCCGAGATGGATACCGGTCGCGCTGCGATGGGCGACGAACTCGCCCAGCCTCACATGCCGCGACAGGCCGGAAACCGTGTAGTGTCCGGCGGCGATGGTGCGGACATGGCCGCCCGGCGCCACCGAAAACTCCGGATCGGCATAGTGTCCGGCAAGGCTGGCGAGCTGGGCGAGCTTCGGTGAAATCGCCTCGACCGTGAGCGTGGATTCCGGCATTGTCATCGCTCAGTTCCTTAACGTGCGCCGCCAAGCGTCTTGATGGCATCGCCGAAAGTGGATTCGGTATCGCGCATCAGCGACGAAATGCTCTCGAAGGCCCGGTTGACCTGAATGAGCTGCGTCATCTGGGAAATGCCGTTGACGTTCGACTGCTCGAGATAACCCTGAACGACGCCGACCTCGTGATTGTTGACGACCGGCGTCGGCGGGGCCACGGGCTTCACGCCGCTATTGGGATGGCGCAGGAAGCCTTTCGAGAAATCCGCCTGGAAGATACCGAGCGTGGCGACGATGTTGTCGTTCTGCCTGATCGCACCATCGAGACTGACGGTGATCGGGCCACCATTCGCATTGAGCTGGATCGGACCGCCGCCGGCGTCGAGAACCGGATAACCGCTTGAGGAGATGAGTGCGCCGTCCGGGCGCATGGTGAAACGCCCGTCGCGGCTCAGGATCTGGCCGTCGGGTGTGTCCATCGCGAACCAGGCATCGCCCTTGATGGCGAAATCGAAACTATTGCCAGTCTGTTCGAAGGCGCCCTGACGGGTGGAGAGATAGTCGTTACCCTGCGACACGAACGCCACCTTGGCATTCATGTCATTGTGGTTCTTGGCGACCATTTCGTCGAATTTCACTTCGGAACCGCGGAAACCCACCGTGTTCGCATTCGCCATATTGTCGGAAATGGTGGTGAGACGACGCTCCAGCGCAATCTGCGAGGAAAGGGCGACGTATAGTCCGGATTGCATATCATTTGCCTCCGAGTTTCAGGGAGTTGATGGAGATCAGCAGGTCCGGGGAAATGCCGTAGCCGCTGGAGGAGCCGAAAACGGCCAGAGGATCATAGGTCGTCGAGGGATTTTGCATTTCCCACATGATGGTGAAACGCTCGAGCAGCTTGCCGACCTTTTCAGGATTTTGCAGATCCTTGATATTGATGGATTTTTCGATGAGCGCGGCCTGTTTTTCGACGCTTCCTGCCGCAATTTCGTCAGGCAGGTTGTAGGCGGTGCGGAACACCTGTGCGAGCGCGTCGTCGGCTAGAAAATCGAGACCCGATTTGATCGTTGGTGCCTTGCGCTCGAAGTAAAGAGCAAGCCGGACACCGTTATTGTCGCCGCCCGCCTCCTGCTCCAGCGTCTGGCGGGTGTATTTGCTGATGATGCCGGACTGGGCCGCTTCGGTCGCAGTTGCCGCTGCACCGAGACTTGCAAAGTCGAGCGATTTCGCAAGGTCCGAATAGCGGCTGTCGGAAAGCTTGTTGGCGAAGGCGTTCTTGTCGGCCGTGCCTTCGGTCAGCACCTTGCGGATGAAGGCTTTCGCATAGGCCATGTCCTCGAGGCCGTTAGCTTTCAGCGCATAATTGTAAAGACGGGTATCGGCCATGAAGTCGTCGACGGATTTCACGCTGCCGATCTTCGACCGGTAATATTCGGTTTCGCGCGCCACGTCGGGTTGCTTCGACACACGCTCAAGCGATTTGCCGATGTCCTGACTGATCAGTCTGTAGCTGGTGTAGGTGGAAGTCACTGAACCGCCGCTCTCGTTTGATCCCGATACCAAGGCGCACGTCCGCCTTTGTCGGGATAATGCCGGATGTTGCTTGTGCGAAACTGGCTGCAGTGACGAGGGACAGAGGCTCCGCGGACAGGTTCACGCAAGCCACATTTTCTAGAGATGGCGGCATGGAACACTGTTCGGGCGTGGTCGATCAATGAATATTGTAATTGGACTTATAATCACCTTCGGCTGCATCATCGGCGGCTACATGGCGATGGGCGGCCATCTGGACGTGCTGGTTCAGCCGTTCGAATTGTTGATTATCGGCGGTGCCGGCCTCGGCGGCTTCATCATGGCGAACCCGATGAAGGTCGTGAAGGATTCGGGCAAGGCGCTCGGCGAGGCCTTCAAGCACTCGGTCCCGAAGGAGCGCAACTATCTCGACGTACTCGGCGTACTTTATTCGCTGATGCGCGACCTGCGCACGAAATCGCGCAACGAGATCGAGGCGCATATCGACAATCCGGAAGAATCCTCGATCTTCCAGAGCGCACCCTCGGTGCTGAAGAACAAGGAGCTGACGTCGTTTATCTGTGACTACGTCCGCCTCATCATCATCGGCAACGCGCGCAGCCACGAAATCGAAGCACTGATGGACGAGGAAATCGAGACCATCCTGCACGACAAGCTGAAACCTTACCACGCGATCACCACCATGGGCGATTCCTTCCCCGCCATCGGTATCGTCGCGGCGGTTCTCGGCGTCATCAAGGCCATGGGCAAGATCAACGAATCACCGGAAGTGCTGGGCGGCCTCATCGGCGCCGCACTGGTGGGCACCATGCTCGGCATCATCCTGTCCTATTCGATCTGCAACCCGCTCGCTTCGCAGGTCAAGATCGTCCGCACCAAGCAGCACCGTCTCTACATCATCGTCAAGCAGACGCTGATCGCCTACATGAACGGCTCGGTGCCGCAGGTCGCGCTTGAATACGGGCGCAAGACCATCTCCAACTACGAGCGGCCGTCCATCGACGCCGTCGAACAGGAGATGATGAACCCCGGCGGCGAAAACAAGGCGGCATGACCATGGCTAAAGCTGCACAGCAAAGAGCACCCGTCATCGACACGTCGCTGCTCGCGAAACTTACCGGCGGGCTTTCCGACCGCAAGACAATCGCGAAGGTCGGCTCCGATATCGGCCATCTCTACAGCGAATTCCTGCCTGATATCTTTCACAGCGAGACCGGCATTGCGATAGACGTCGAATATATCGGCTCCGAATCGGGGCTGATGACCGATCTCATCGCCAATATCGGCGGCAATTTCTCGGTTGCGGATTGTTCTCTGCGCAACTGGTGCCCCAATTTCATGATGGCGGTCGGCAACGGCTTCGTCATCGCGCTCATGGAGCGCATGCTGGGCGCCGCCGCCGACACCATCGGCGAGCCGGACGAGCGCAGCCTGTCCCACATCGAACTCGACCTGGCGGCCATGGTTCTCGGGCGCATCGGGGGTGTCCTGCGGTCGGGCGTCAACGCGCCGGGCGGTTTCGAGGCGACGATCGACCCGCCCTTTACGGCCAATGGAAAAAGCGCCTTCGAGGAGATGATCGCCGGCCTCTACGGCGTGACAGTCCGCATGAAGATCGCCATCGGCAAGGTTTCTTCGGAATTCGCGCTGATCGTGCCGCAGCGGCCCCTGCTCAAGACCTCCATCGCCGCTCCCAAGGCTTCAGCCCAGGCGCTGAAGAAGCAGGCGGAATGGGTGGATTTGATCTCTGAGCAGGTGAAGAGATCGCAGGTAACGCTTGAGGCGCGCATCAAGCTCGAAACCTTGACCCTGCGGACGATCTCCAGGCTGGTGGCCGGCGACGTCATTCCGTTTCAGGATCTGAAGCAGGACGACATCGGCGTCGAGGTCAGCGCCAACGGCTCCAAGCTCTATAATTGTGAATTCGGCAAGTCCGGCGACCGCTACATGGTTCGGGTAAAGAACAATGTCAGCACGGACGACGAGATCTTGCGACATCTGATGGGTTAAAACCTGTCCACCTTTTTTGGGTTCTGGGCAGGCTGACGCAAGTTTCAAAGGGAATAATCAGCGCATGGCTACGAAGAAAACACCTGTGACCGATGATATGGCGCTGCCGTCGCTTGAAGATGGCGGTGAGCTCGACCAGGCTATCGGCGATCTGCGTGGCGTCCTCAAGACGGATGCGGAAGGTTCGCTGTCCGACTTTGGCGACTTCGGGGATTTCGGGAGCGTTGACGACGCTTCCGCCGACAGCGACCTTTCCGCCTTCGGTGGTGGAGCGGGCGATTTTGCAATGAACGATTTCGCGGCCACCCCACAGGTCGCGGGCATCAAGGCGCCGCTCGGCAGTGGCCTGTCCGACAATATGGACCTGATCATGGATATCCCGATCGATGTCCAGATCGTTCTCGGCACCAGCCGCATGCTCGTCTCGGGTCTGATGAGCCTTGAAGAGGGTGCAACGATCGCGCTTGACCGCAAGATCGGTGAACCGGTCGAGATCATGGTGAATGGCCGCCGTATTGCGCGCGGTGAAATAACGGTACTTGAAGACGACGATACGCGCTTCGGCGTAAAATTGATTGAAGTAATGAGTACGAGAAAAGCCTGATCCCTGTGGGGACGGAGAGGAAAGACCATGATGGACTTCGAGGATTTCGGTAACCCGCTGGCAGGGAAGCCGTTGTCTCAGGCCGACAAGGCGGCCGCGGTGCTTCTTGCCATGGGCAAGGGCGTCGCCGGCAAGCTGCTGAAATTTTTCACGCAGCACGAATTGCAGATGATCATTTCCTCGGCCCAGACGCTGCGTGTCATTCCCCCTGACGAACTCGCCCAGATCGTGGCGGAGTTCGAAGACCTGTTCACGGAAGGAACGGGTCTGATGGACAATGCCAAGGCGATCGAAAGCATTCTCGAAGAGGGCCTGACACCGGAGGAGGTGGACAGCCTTCTCGGCCGTCGTGCAGCCTTCCAGGCCTATGAAGCGTCGATCTGGGATCGCCTGCAGGAAGCGGAGCCGGAATTCGTCGGCAAATTCCTGCTGCGCGAGCATCCCCAGACCATCGCCTATATCCTCTCCATGCTGCCCTCGTCCTTCGGTGCCAAGGTCCTTCTGACCATTCCCGAAGAGCAGCGCGCCGATATCATGAACCGCACGGTGAACATGAAGGAAGTCAGCCCCACGGCTGCCCAGATCATCGAGAAGCGCGTGGTCAACCTCATCAACGAGATCGAAGCAGAGCGCAATGCGGGCGGCTCCACGAAGGTTGCCGACCTGATGAACGAAATGGAAAAGCCGCAGGTCGATACGCTGCTCAGCTCGCTCGAAACGCTCAGCAAGGAAGCTGCCAACAAGGTCAAGCCGAAGATCTTCCTCTTCGACGATCTCATGTTCATGCCGCAGCGCAGCCGCGTCCTGCTGCTCAACGATGTCTCGGCGGACGTTCTCACCATGGCGCTGCGTGGCGCAACCATGGAAATCAAGGAATGTGTGCTGTCCAGCATCAGCCCGCGCCAGCGCCGTATGAT
This sequence comes from Agrobacterium sp. 16-2014-1-2a, assembly GCF_053522705.1. Taxonomy (NCBI): domain Bacteria; kingdom Pseudomonadati; phylum Pseudomonadota; class Alphaproteobacteria; order Hyphomicrobiales; family Rhizobiaceae; genus Agrobacterium; species Agrobacterium sp. 16-2014-1-2a. Next base: position 1,326,425 of record NZ_JBNWBX010000001.1, on the reverse strand, counting down.
CGAATCGGACCTCGCCGTGCCGCAGGCTTCCATCAACACCCGCGAAGTGGCGATTGCACGCCGCGCCGTGGCGCAGGAAGCGATTCGGCTGGCCAATTCCGGTCAGATTCAGCTGAAGGAAGCCTCCACAGAGGAACAATCCGCAGCAGCCTGAGCGGAAGCCGGTTGATAACCCGCCTTACAGGCAATGCCGGCCATTGCGATGGCCGGTCTCGGGCGCTAGTTTCGGAATGACGGCCTGCCGCGATCGGCGGGCCTTTTTTTATCCCGGGAACGTGCCTTGGCAGACGATCAGGACAAGGACAGTAAAACAGAAGACCCAACGGAGAAAAAACTCCGTGATGCGGCGGAAAAGGGCAATCTTCCCTTTTCCCGCGAGGTGCCGATCTTTGCTTCGTCACTCGCCTTTTACTGCTATCTGGTTTTCTTTTTGCCCGACGGCGCCGGTCGCCTCGGCGTAACGCTGAAGGACCTGTTCGGCCAGCCCGAACAATGGAACCTCAGCACCAGGCCGGATGCCCTGTCGCTGCTTTATTTCCTCGGCACGTCCATGGCCTATCTGCTCATGCCGGCCATGATCATGTTCATCGTCTTCGGCCTTGCCTCCTCGTTTTTCCAGAACCTGCCGTCGCCGGTGCTTGAGAGGGTGCGTCCGCAATGGTCGCGCATCTCGCCTGCAAAGGGGTTCGGCCGCATCTACAGCAAGCAGGGATTTGTGGAATTCGGCAAATCGCTGTTCAAGATCTTGATCGTTTCGATCATCATGTTCCTGTCTCTGCGCGGCGATTTCTACAGTCTCATCGACCTGATGTTCTCCGACCCGCAGGTCATTTTCGTCAGGGTTGTCGAGCTCACCAAAAAGATGATGGTCGTGATTCTCTTTTCGACCGCGCTGCTTGCCGCCGTCGACCTTTTGTGGACGCGCCACCACTGGTTCAGCCAGCTGAAAATGACGAAGCATGAGGTGAAGGAAGAATACAAGCAATCGCAGGGCGACCCGGTGGTCAAAGCCCGTCAGCGTTCGGTCGCCCGTGACCGCGCCCGCCGCCGCATGATCGACAATGTGCCGCGCGCGACACTGGTGATTGCCAACCCGACACACTTTGCAGTGGCGTTGCGTTACGTTCGCGAAGAAGGCGACGCGCCTGTCGTCGTTGCCAAGGGTCAGGACCTTATCGCATTGAAAATCCGCGAGATTGCGGAAAAAAATAATATCCCCGTTTTTGAAGATCCGCCGCTCGCACGCTCCATGTTTGCGCAAGTCTCGATCGATAGTGTGATTCCACCAGCTTTTTACAAGGCTGTAGCTGAGCTCGTTCATCGGGTTTACGCCATGAAGTCATCGAAAATACGGGTTCAATAAAACCAATGAAAAAATCCGCCTATTCTGAAAAGCGGGAAATGATCGTCGCAGAGGCGATCAACCCGATCGCCACCGAACTGCGCCTGCTCGATCCGGCCGACCTGATTTCATTGCTCAGATTCGAGTGCTACGGCAGCATTGCCGACCTCGTCTCGTCGGCCGCGGAGCTTTATTATCATCCGGGCACGATCAATTTCGGTGCCGGTGGCGAATACAGGCTCGAATGGGAAGGGGCGCCGGAGATCGTCCTCGATCTCGAACTGAAACCGCACGGCGCGACGGTTTATGCGCAATTGATTCTGGCCAACGAGCATGCTGCGGTCGAGATCAATCATGTTTCGTTTCAGAACCCTTCGGAAAATCCGGACGAGAACACCGAATTTCTCCGTCAGAGCCTGACGGCTGCCCGATTCGTGTCGGCCCGCCAGGGCGAAGCTGCCTGAACCAGTCCAGCGGACATTTTCATATATTATCCATTGCGCCTTCCGAATTCGCGGGCGCGATGGCTTCATTCGGGCACTTTTTCACCCGACCTTGCCTGAAGCGTGTCGGTTTATGCAAAACCGGCCTGTGAAGGCAAGGAACGCCTTGCAAATCAGCGTTGTTGTTTGGTACCTATCGAATTAACGATTTGTTAACGAACGGCAGGTCGCGGTGGCTCTTTTTACCATCGCTGATGCGCATGATGCCTCTGCTCGTTTTCGGCGCAGCGCCGGATTTTTCCTGACAGTACCAATTGGGTGGACCCAATGACCAGCATTTTGACCAATGCGGCGGCGATGGCCGCGCTGCAAACCTTGCGCATGATCGACAAGAATCTCGAGACGACGCAGGCGCGTGTGTCGTCCGGCTACCGTGTCGAAACAGCGGCGGACAATGCCGCCTACTGGTCTATCTCCACAACCATGCGCTCCGACAATGCAGCGCTCTCGGCCGTGCAGGATGCATTGGGACTTGGCGCCGCCAAGGTTGATACGGCCTATGACGCCCTTGCGAACTCGATCGAGGTCGTCAAGAAAATCAAGGAAAAGCTTGTCGCCGCCTATGGCGTCGGGGCTGACCGCGGCAAGATCCAGGACGAAATCAAGCAGCTTCAGGAACAGCTGAAGAGCACGTCGGAATCTGCCTCCTTCTCCGGCGAGAACTGGCTGCAGGCCAGCATCAGCAATGGTGGCACGCCGCCGGTTGTAGAACCCATCACCAAAAAGGTCGTCGCGTCCTTCACGCGCACCGGTTCGGGCAATGTCGGCGTCACCACGGTTGACTATGTGTTGGACGGCAGTGCCGTGCTTTTCGACCTCAGCGGCGGAAAACTCGGTATTCTCGACAAGAGCGCCGTTTTTGTCGCGAAGACGGAACAACAGATCACCCAAACATCGACGACAGCCGGCGTGACCACCAATGCGGGTTACGTCGTCAAGAAATTGACGGACGCGGAAATCGGCACGCTGAATGCGGCGACGCCGGATACGAATACCGACCCGAGCGTCTACAGCAACGGAACGGTGAATTATCTTCGTTTGTCCGAGAATACCTGGGTCAAGGTGACGGCGACCAACCCTTCGAGCGGCACCACCACCGTCGCGGCGGCCTATCGGGACACAGGCAGCAACGATTGGTTCTATGACACGACCGGTGCGCCGACCTCCGTTGCCAGATCCCTCGGTCTTTCCGTCTCCACGCTCGATCTCGACAATCTTGATGTCGTGGCGGCAGCCATGAGCGGTTTTTCCGGTGGCACCACGAACTACACCGCTTCCGACGCCATCGATGTGATGATGAGTTTTGTCGACAAGCAGCTCGAAGCCATGACCAGTACGGCCTCCAGCCTCGGCTCACTACAGAGCCGTATCAACATGCAGGAAAACTTCGTCTCGAGCCTGATGGACGTGATCGACAAGGGTATCGGCCGTCTCGTGGATGCGGATATGAACGAGGAATCGACCAGGCTGAAGGCTCTGCAGACACAGCAGCAGCTCGGCATCCAGGCGCTCTCGATCGCCAATGCCAACGCGCAAAACATCCTTCAGCTCTTCAAGTAAACCGGCGTCGGTCCGGCGGGTTCGGGGGAGTTGGTTGCAAGGTTTCTGAAAACGGGGCCCGCCTTCATCCTCGCACAAGTTTGAACACCTAACGTCGGGGCAATATCGGGTGGATCGCATGGCGTGATCCGGCCGGAAACAATTGAAGAGACGGGCAGGGTAGCAAGGATGACGGTGGTGCCGCCAAACGGCTTTGATCGCAGGCAACGAAACATGTTTCGCCCTTTTGGCCCGTTTTTCCGGGGGCGGGCATGAGCGCGTCCATTGCAAGATATCTCAAGGATTTCGGTGACGTGCAGCCCGCGGGACTGACGTTCGGCGAACCGTTGGCGGATGTCGACGGCATTTCCGGTTTTGGCGATATTGCATCCGGTTTCGATGAATTCGAGCCGCTCGACGTCGAAAGCGAAAAACAGGCCGCCTATGCCCGTGGTCACGAGGATGCGACCCGCGAGATCACGGAGAAAATGCAGGCCGAGCGCGAGGAGCTTCTTGCCGCTCATGCCGCAGAACTCGAAGGCTTACGTTCCGTCTATCTGGAAGAAATTGCCGTTTTCCTGTCGCTGAGACTGCGTGAAGGCATCGATGCGATCGCCACCAATCTCAGCGAACAGACCGCCAATATCCTTGCCCCGGTTCTGACCGAAGAGCTGTCGCTGAAGGCGGTTTCGGCGCTTGCGGATGTCGTTCGCGCTTCCATGCCGGATGGCGAGGCCGTGACCCTTGTCGTGAAAGGCCCGAAAGATTTGTTTGAGCAGCTGAAGACGCAGCCGGGCTTTGAAGAAGAGACGATGAAATTTACCGAGACGGCAGATATCGATCTCTCCGTTGAGTTGGGTGAAAGCGTGTTCGTCACGCGCATGTCCGCCTGGGCGTCCAGTCTTCGCAAGGTGATGAAATGAGTGAAGGCGAAAATCACCACCACGGCAAGAACGAGATCATCATCGTCAAACGCCACAAGGGCGGGCACGATGGCGCCCATGGCGGCGCGTGGAAGATCGCTTATGCCGACTTCATGACGGCCATGATGGCGTTCTTCCTCGTCATGTGGCTGGTCAACGCCGCAAACGAGGAAACCAAGGCCTCGGTCGCCAGCTATTTCAATCCGATAAAGCTGTCCGATGAAAAACCTTCGTCCAAGGGGCTGGAAAAGCCGGTGGACAAGGAAGAGGGCGTCGAGAAGAAAGACCAGTCCAACATAAAGGCGGAAAAGGTCACCCAGGGTTCGGCCGCTGCGACAGGTGAAGACCTGACCTCGCAGACCGGGGAGCAGTCGAACTTCTCAGAAGCGGACTTTTTCGAGAATCCCTATTCCGTTCTGGCGGAAATTGCCCAGCAGGTCGGGCAGCAGGCCAATGTCAGCGCCAAGGGCGAAGGTGGTGCTGCCGATTCCGGCCCGGCGACGGGTGCGAGCGGCGGTGAGGCTTACCGCGATCCCTTCGATCCCGATTTCTGGACCCAGCAGGTGAAGATCACACGTGCGGACCAGCAGCAAAATCCGGTCGAACAGCAGCAATCTGCCGAGAACAAGCAGCAGGACGCTGCCAAGGATAATGAAGCGGTTGCGGCTAAATCGTCTCAGCAGCCAGCCGATGGTGCAGATCACGGCAAGGCCATGGAAGTCGCCGCCGTTGTGCCGCAGCAGCGGCCGGGTGCTGCAGAGCAGGCAGCACTTACGCAGCCTCAGCCGGAGCAGCAGCAGCAAGGTACTGCGGCGCAGAAGGAAGAGGCCAAAGAGCTGCGCCAAGAGATCGAGAAGCAGATATCCGGCATCAGCGGTAAGCTCGCCGAAGGTCTGGTGGTGACGCCCGCCGAAGGCGGATTGCTGTTGACCATTTCCGACCAGACGGAAACGCCGATGTTCAATGTCGGATCGGCTGTGCCCCGCGGCGAAATGGTCCTGGCCATGGAGAAGATCGGCAAGTTGCTTCAGGAGCGTGGCGGCAGCGTGGTGATCCGCGGCCATACCGATGGACGCCAGTTCAAGGGTGAGGCCAATGACAATTGGCGGCTTTCCATGGACCGCGCGCATAGCGCCTATTACATGCTGGTTCGCGGCGGCCTGTCGGAAGAGCGGGTGAAACAGGTTTCGGGTTTTGCGGATCGCAGATTGCAGGTGCCGGCAGACCCGCTGGCGAATGCGAACCGCCGTATCGAAATCCTGCTTGAGGCCGATCGGGGGTGAGTGTGACGAAATCCTCGAAACGTTGGATTTTTCTTGCGGCGACACTGTGTGGTCTCGGTGCCGAACCGGCGAAGGTTTTTGCGCAATCGCAAGACAACCTCATGCCCTATGCCATGTTGCGTTCCCTGCAGTTCGTGCAGGATTCGGTCACCATGGGAGACCATTCGGCAACCGAAATGCAGCGGTTTCTGCTCCAGACGATCGACGAGCGGCTTAAGAGCGCACCTTCGGCGATCTTCAAGGATCCGCGCAATGTCGATGCGGCGCTTGTCTACGCGATGAGCGGCGGCAATCCGGACACGCTCGAATTGCTCGTCGCGCGGGATGTGGACGGCAATTTCGACAGCCGCGTCGCCGATATTCTGCGCAAATATCTGTCCGGCAAGGGAACGCTGGTCGCCCAGAGCATCGCTGCCATGGTGCCCGAGTATCGCGGCACGAGAATTGGCGCCTATCTTGCACTGATCGGCGGCAATGTGACGATCCCCCGCGATCCGGTGGCTGCCCTCGGTTTCTATGACATAGCCCGGCTCGAAGCGCCCGGTACCATCGTGGAGGAGGCTGCACTCCGCCGCTCGCTTGCTATCGCCGTTGAAGACGGAGATGCCGGGCGTGGCGTCGAATATGCACAGCGTTACGCGCGGCGGTTCCTGCATTCGCCCTATGCCAGCCAGTTCGCGGACCTTCTGGTCTCACTGGTGGTCAAACGTGTCGATTCCATCGGGCACGACACGATAGAGGAAACATTCGCCATGATGGACGCGGAGAGGCAGAAGGAAGCTTATCTGCGCCTATCCCGTCTCGCGGCGATCAGCGGCAAGGACTCGCTGGCGCGCATGGCGGCGTTGAAGGCGAAAGCGCTGTCGCCGGATATGCCGGACCAGCCGCAAGTTCAGGCAAATCTCTATGAAAGCCTTTCCAATATCGGCACGCCCGATGTGGTGAGTGCGATTGAAACAATCGGGCAAATTCCCGAGGCCCAGCTTTCGGATCGCGACAGGGCCCTGCGGGACGCGGCAAGGGCAATCGCCGACCAGGTGGTTCGTCCGCCTTCCCCGCAGCCTGGCGCCGATCCCGGTGTCACGGCAGGGCAGGGGGCCGGGTCGGGCGCGCCCGCGAATGAGGCGGCCAGTTCCGATACCAAGGGCATATGGAGAGTTGAAAACCACAAGGCTGAGGATGAGGGCGAGAACGTCCGGCAACTCGTGACGAGCGGCCGCAGTAAGCTCGATGAAATCGACAGCCTTTTGAAGAAAGGCGAGGGGGCACCATGATCGACGCAACCATCAACGCGATAGTGAATGCGCCATATAACGATCCGCGCGCTGGCAGCGCCAGTGTGAGGGACGACGCCAAAGGCGGAAGTTTCGGCGACACCCTCGCGACGGTCAGGGAAGAGCGCCCGCCGCAGGCAACGCATTCGCGTCATCAGCAGGAAGCGGGATCGGCTGAGGAGCAGAATGTGCAACCGGATGACGATGCTGAAAAGACGGATGTGCCGGTCAAGCGGCCTCCGAGCTTCCTGAACGTGATCGTCAAGGACCATTCCGGAGAAGGCCATGGTCACGAGGCGCTGGCGGAGCTTCAGAATGCGATTAAGACGGCGCACACATCGCCTGAAAACGGCAAACCTGGCAAGAAGGTCAAGGACGCCGACAAGGAGAGCCAGACGGCGGCGGATGCAACCGATCCGAAGCTGGCAGAGTTGCAGACGCTCACGGCCAATGTCGGCGATATCGTGACAGCCAAGACGCCCCTTGAGGAAATTGCGCAGGCGATTGCCGGTAAGGCCGATGTCAAATCCGAAAAGGTTGAAACTGTCAGGGGTAAGGCTGAGCCTCTGGCGAAGGACATGCACGCACGGACCGAGCTTGCCGGAAACGAAGCCGGATCCGGATCGGGCACTGAAGGCGACGCCTCGGCATTCCGCTTCGCATCTCCTCGTTCCGGCACGGCCCGCGCTCTCGATATGAGTACGGTTCAGCGGGATGGCCGCGTCGAGTTCGATGCCCGGGAAAGCAGCGGCAAGGCGACCGAGACGATTACCGTTCTCGATTCGCGGCGGTTCATTGGTCTGGCACCTTCATCCAACGCCTCGGCTCTGACTGGCCTCATCGCCAATGATTCTGAATGGGTTAGCGCCATGCAGCCCGGCTCGTCGCTGTCCAATGAGGCGGCCCAGAGCAGCACCGGCAAAGTCGTCCATACGCTGAAGCTGCACATGACGCCAATCGAGCTGGGATCGGTGACGATGTCGTTGCGTCTTGCCGGCGATGAGCTTGCCGTTCACATGACGGTGGAGAACGTGGCCGCCTACAAAAAGCTTCAGCAGGACAGCAAGAGCATCCTCGAGGGCCTCAAGGCGCAGGGTCTGACGGTCGATAACATCACGATCAGCATTGCTTCTTCTGACAAGAGTGACCAAACGGGCACACAAGCCAACAATCAGCAAAATCAGCAGGCGCAGCAGCAAGGCCAACAGGCCGCCGCAGGGCGCAACCGTGACGAGTCCGGCACACGCGGCGGACGGCAGGGCAATGGTGATAATTTGGGGGTGCATAATGAAGGCATGGATGGCGCTCTTGGCTCTGCCCGCACTTCTGCTGACAACGGCGTTTACCTCTGAAAACGCCTCCGCTTCGGCAACGTCAGGTGTCTGTGAAAGGGAAATTCAGTCCGCCGCCCGCAAATACGGCGTGCCGGAGGGAATTCTCTATTCTGTCGGCCTGACCGAGACCGGTCGCAAGGGTCGGCTTGACCCCAACGCCATGAATATTGAGGGAAAACCGGTATTTGCCTCCTCCACCGAGGAGGCATTGACCACTTTCGAGACGGCAAAGCGGAACGGCGCCAAGCTGATCGACCTCGGATGCATGCAGATAAACCACTATTTCCATGGCGAAAACTTCACATCCGCGCGTGAAATGTTCGATCCGCGCCGCAATGTCGAATATGCCGCCATGTTCCTGCGCAATCTCCACAACAGGCACGAAACCTGGACCATGGCGGTCGCCCGCTATCATGCCGGGCCCAACAACGACCCGGCTCAAAAGAAATATGTCTGCCGGGTGATCGCCAATCTGGTGGCGACAGGCTACGGAAAATGGACCGCCAACGCGAAAAATTTCTGCGACGGATAACAACCATCGATTGTTTTGATGCGGTCAAGGACTCGCAATTTGAAATGTGGCGAGAGAAAGCCCTAAAAAAGGCGTCGCAAGCGATTTTTTCGGATTTTTGAAATTTTTACACAAAAATTTTGTACCGTATATGGTTAACAACCACTATATATAGATCAAATCGGCACAAAATGGTTAATCAATTATTAATAACTATCGATGATTTCCTACAGTTGTCGCTGAATCCCCCGATTCGTACCAATGCCGCATTGGAAAACACCACACTGATTCGGAGGCGGACGAATGATCGTAGTGGTTGATGAGCGCGAGCTCGTTAAAGACGGCTATACTTCTCTATTTGGGCGTGAGGGCATCCCCTCGACCGGTTTCGATCCGGTCGAATTCGGGGAATGGGTCTCGACGGCAGCGGACAGCGATCTGGCGGCCGTAGAGGCATTCCTGATCGGTCAGGGCGACAGGAGCTTCTCCTTGCCCAAGGCGATCAGGGATCGCACGACGGCACCGGTGATCGCGGTCAGCGACCAGCCCTCACTGGAATCGACGCTGGCGCTGTTCGACAGCGGCGTCGACGATGTCGTGCGCAAGCCGGTTCACCCCCGTGAAATCCTTGCGCGTGCGGCGGCGATCCGTCGCCGCCTGCAGGTTATCTCGAATTTCACCGATGCGGGACCGATCCGGGTTTTCTCAGACGGTCGTGATCCCGAAGTCGGTGGCGAGGTCTTTGCCTTGCCGCGGCGCGAGCGCCGCATCCTTGAATATTTGATTGCCAATCGCGGACGCCGCGTTTCCAAGGCGCAGATTTTCAATGCCATCTACGGCATCTTCGATGATGACGTCGAAGAGAACGTCGTGGAAAGCCATATCAGCAAGCTGCGCAAGAAGCTTCGCAAGAAGCTCGGCTACGATCCGGTCGATTCGAAGCGTTTCCTCGGTTACAGCATTGATTGGCAATAATATTCATTCATCCGCGTGGTCTTTTTCAAACGCGGTATTTCAGACAGCTTCACGCAAGCCAAACGCTTTACCTTCTCCCTGAAGATGACCACGAGGGTTTTTGAATGAGTATTTTCGGCACTATGCGAACCGGTGTGTCCGGCATGAATGCACAGGCTAACAAGCTGGGAACCGTTGGCGACAACATCGCTAACGCAAGCACCACCGGCTACAAGCGCGCATCGACGTCGTTCTCCTCGCTCGTTCTGCCCTCTTCGTCGGGCAGCTATGCCTCCGGCGGCGTGCAGTCCAACGTTCGCTACAGCATTTCAGAGCAGGGCAACCTGTCCTACACCACGTCGAGCACCGATCTTGCCATTCAGGGCAACGGCTTCTTCGTGGTTCAGGATGGAGCAGGCACGCCTTACCTCACAAGAGCCGGCTCTTTCGTGAAGAATGCGGAAGGGTATCTGGAAAACTCTGCTGGCTTCCAGCTGATGGGCTACCCTTATGGATCCAACCCGCCAGCTGCCGTCGTCAACGGTTTTACCGGTCTCGAGGCTATCAATGTCAACAACTTCGGCCTGACGGCATCGGCGTCCACACAGGGTAGCTTCCCGGCCAACCTGAACCGCGATGAAGATCCGGTTGCTGCGGGTTCGCGTCCGAGTAACAACGTCGCCACTTCGACCATCGGTGCCAAGACCTCTCTGACAGCGTTCGATAGCGGCGGTGCAAAGGTACTCTACGATTTCTACTATACCAAGACCGCTGCAAACACCTGGGAAGTGGCGGTTTATCGTCAGGACCAGTCCACGAATGGTGGTTTCCCATACACGGCAACAGCACCTGCTACGCTGGTCCAGGGAACTGTGTCGCTGACATTCGACCCGGCCACCAACAAGCTTACGACTGCGTCTCCCAAATCGATCACCATCAACGATAGCAACAGCGGCGTTGCACAGTCGATCGATATCGACCTGTCTGATATGTCGCAGTTCTCATCGAAGTTCACGCCCGGCACCGCGATCCTGAACGGCAATGGTCCGAGCCAGATCAAGGACGTCGAAATCGGCAAGGACGGCGTGGTGACTGCAGTCTATCAGGATGGTGGCCGCCGCAACATCTACCAGCTGGCGCTGGCAACGGTGCCGAGCGTCGACAATCTCAGCCCGCAGAACGGCAACGTTTATCTGCCCAGCAACGAGTCGGGTGTCGTCACCATCGGCTTCGCGCAAACTGGCAGCTTCGGTTACATCCAGAAGGGTGCGCTTGAGGGCTCGAACGTCGATATCGCCAGCGAACTCACCGACATGATTGAATCCCAGCGTATCTATACAGCGAATTCGAAAGTCTTCCAGACCGGGTCGGATTTGATGGATGTCCTGATCAATCTGAAGAGATAGTAATTCTCACGAGGACAAATGAATGTCGCTCACGTCAGCAATGAATACTGCGCAGTCGATCTTCAACAATACAGGTAAGCAGACGGACGTTACTTCGAAAAACATTGCCAATGTGGGTAATGCGAACTACGTCAAGCGAACCGCCATTCTCGGCACGACCATGTCAGGTGCAAGTATTGTCGCCAACGGCCGTGCCCAGAATGAGAGCCTCCTGAGGCAGACGATCTCCAGTGCATCCCTCGCTTCCGGCCAGAAAACCGTTCTGACCGGGCTCGAGGAGATGAAAAGCCTTTTCGGCGGCAACGATTACGAGAGTTCGCCTGCCACCTATATGAAGGAACTGCTGAAGAGCCTCGACGGTTACGCCTCAAAGCCGAGCGATTCCGCGCTTGCTGCGACTGCGGTTACATCAGCCGTGGACGTCGCCAATTCCCTGAACAAGGCTTCGTCCGAGTTGCAGGCGATGCGCCTGCGTGCCGACAAGGAAATGTCCCTTCAGGTCGACAAGCTGAACGGCCTGCTCGCGAAATTCGAGGAAGCCAATAACGAGGTCAAGGCGCAGACCGCGATCGGCGGCAATCCAAGTGATGCTCTCGACCAGCGCGAGACGCTGCTGAAGGACATTTCGTCCATCATCGGGATCAATGTCGTCAATCGTGAAAACAACGACGTGGCGCTCTACACGGCGGATGGCGCGACCCTGTTCGAAGTCGTGCCGCGCAAGGTTACTTTCAAGGCGCAGCCGGGCTACGACGCGACGGTCACGGGGAACGCGATCTACGTTGATGGCGTCGCGATCAAGGCGAGCAGCGGCAGCAACACGACAGCGGAAGGTTCGCTTCAGGGTCTGATGCAGGTTCGTGACGACCTGGCGCCAACCATGCAGAGCCAGCTCGACGAAATTGCGCGCGGCCTCATCACCATGTTTGCGGAAAAGCCGGCCAGCCCCACCAGCACGCTGCCGAAGATGCCAGGCCTCTTCACCTACGGCTCCCCTGCGGCCACAACCATTCCGGCAAGCGGTGTTGTCTCTCCCGGGCTCGCTGCGAGCATTACCGTCAACCCTGCGTTAATTATTTCCAAAGGTGGAAACCCGGAATTGTTGCGCGACGGCGGTATCAACGGTACCGCTTATGTAATCAACAGCACAACTTCAGGCGGAACCGGGTTTTCCGCACTGATCGACAGCTATGTCACTGCTTTTGACGCGCCCATGAATTTTGCCGCGTCGACACGTATCGATACGAATACAAGCATCCTGAAATACGGCACCAACTCGGTAGGGTGGCTCGAACAGGAACGATCCGGCGCAACTTCGGCAAACGAAGCGAAAAGCGCGCTCTATGAGCGCTCCGCCACCTCCTATTCGAACAATACTGCCGTCAGCCTGGATGAGGAGCTTTCGCTGCTCATGGATATCGAGCAATCCTACAAGGCCGCCACGAAGCTGGTGACCACCATCGACGACATGCTCAAGTCGCTGATGGATATGGTGAGGTAATAGATGAAAACGTCCTTCATTTCATCGCTGGCGATGCAGAACAGCATGCGCAGCACCATCCTCAAGGCCCAGCTTGAGATGACGAACCTCAATACCGAGCTGACCACGGGCAAACATGCGGACCTGGGCGTGACGCTGGGTGCCAACACGGCCCGCAGTCTTGACCTTAATCGCGATGTCGATCGTCTCTCTTCGCTCGTCAGCGTCAATTCCATCGCCACGCAGCGCCTCAAGTCCTCTCAGGCGGCACTTGATGGCATGGCAAAGGCTGCCCAGGAAATTCAGAAGGTTCTTGTTCCGAATACCAGCAGCGCAGCACCAACGCTGGCAACGGTCGCCAAAACCATTTCGAATGCGTTCAACACCTTCACCGGTTTTGCCAATACGGCAGTCAGTGGCGAATTTCTGTTTTCCGGCATCAATACGGATGTGAAGCCTATCGATGACTACTTTGCCGAAGGATCGACGCTGAAGGCAGCCTATGAGGTTGAGCTGAACGCGTTCATGGCGGCACAGACACCTGCGGTCGGTAACATTGCCGACCTGTCCAAGGATCAGGCCGCGGCGTTCATGACCCGTATCGAAGGCGTGTTCAACGGTACTACGCCGGTTACGAACCCACCGCACAGCGATCTGACGGCCGGCCAGAATTACGATTTCTGGACGACCTATGGGTCGAAGGCGAGCGACACGAACATGACGAGCCGCATCAGCCAGAACGAGGTGGTCGAGACATCGACCAACAGCAACTCGCAGGGCATGCGTTATTTCGCGATGACAGCAATGACGGCGATGACGTTCCTTGATGACAAGGTCCCAAGCGACGTTCGCGAATTGGTGGCGACCAGGTCGGTGACCAATATAGGCACGGTCATTAGTGGTTTGAACCAGCAGCAGAGCCAGCTCGGCCTTTCCGAAAGCCGTGTTTCGAAAGCGAACGACTCGCTCGCCGCCCAGAAAAAGATCATCGAGACTCATCTGCTGGATATCGAGGGGATCGATACCTACGAGGTGAAGACACGCCTGGATCTGCTCCAGCAGCAGATTGAAATTGCCTACAGCCTTACGTCGCGTCTGCAAAAAATGAGTCTGGTAAACTACCTCTGATGAACAGGGGTGGCGGCAGATAAAGGATACATGAATGTACCAGTTTTCCTACGCCGAAATCATGGAGGATGGTGTCGCAGACGCGAAGGATCGCGAGCGGCAGGCGTTGACAAAATCGATCGATCTGCTGGTGGAGGCAAAGGATTCCTCTTCCCAGCGCCACACGATCGAAGCGCTTTTTTACACTCGACGGGTCTGGATCCGCTTCATTGAGGACCTCAAGCAGCCCGAAAACCAGCTGGCCATGGAACTCAGGGCAAATCTGATTTCGATCGCGATCTGGATTTTGAAAGAGTGCGAACTGATCCGGAAACGTCAGTCGACGAATTTCCAGGGTATAATTGACGTGACAACCATCATCAGGGATGGACTGAAATGAAAAGTACACTTCGAATCTCGCTGAAATCGGGCGAAAAGATTTTCATCAACGGCGCGGTTTTGCGGGTGGATCGCAAGGTGGCCCTCGAATTCCTGAACGATGTCACGTTCCTGCTTGAAAACCACGTCCTGCAGCCGGAGCAAGCGACGACGCCGCTCAGACAGCTTTATTTCATCGCCCAGATGATCCTCATCAACCCGGAAGGACGCGAACAGTCGACGAACCTGTTCCGTAAATCCGTGAGCATGCTGCTGAATTGCTTCCAGCATGAGGAGATTCTGGCCGAACTCAAGCGTATCGACGGTCTGGTTGCCTCGGGTAAGGCTTTCGAAGCGCTGAAGGCCATTCGTGGCCTGTACCCGACCGAGGAAAAGATCCTCAACAATCAGGAAATGACCCCCGCAACGATCGAGCAGATTCGCAAGGAGATCGCACCATGGCGGTAGATGCAGTCACGTCGGCAGCCTCTAACCCCTGGGCAAATGCCGGGGCGAGCAGCAACGACAAAAGCGCGGCCTCGCTTAACTACGACAGCTTCCTGAAGCTTCTCATCGCCCAGATGAAAAACCAGGATCCGACCAGCCCGATGGATGCCGGCCAGCAGATGTCGCAGCTTGCGAGCTTCTCGCAGGTTGAGCAGACGATCAAGACCAACACCCATCTGAAGAGCATGCTGCAGGCCGAAGCCCTGACACGCGCTTCCGACCTGGTTGGCAAAACGGTCAAGAGCGCCGACGACAAGGTCACCGGCGTGGTAAAGGAAGTCGAAGTCTATTCGGACGGCGTCGTCGCCATCACAGAAGCTGGTGACAAAGTGCTGCTGCAGGCCGGTGTGACCTTCTCGAACGGTCCGATCGCGACTACACCTGATAGCGGCACCGATTCGGACGTGCCTGCAGGTTCCTGACATTGAAGAGGCGGCATGATGCCGCCTTTCCGGAATAAAGGATGCGACGATGAACGAGGCCGATGCGCTTGATATCATGCAGGCGGCAGTCTGGACGGTTCTCGTCGCGGCCGGTCCCGCCGTTCTCGCGGCCATGATCGTTGGTGTCGCCATCGCCTTCATCCAGGCCCTGACCCAGGTTCAGGAAATGACGCTGACCTTTGTCCCTAAAATCGTAACGATCATGATCGTTCTCGGCGTTGCCGCCCCGTTTGTGGGCGCGCAGATCGCCCTTTTTTCCAATCTCGTCTTTTCGCGGGTTCAGTCGGGCTTCTGACGCCCGTACCGTCTGGATGCCATCCTCGCGCAAGCTTCAGCGACTAGGGATAGGCTGAAGCATCGGGCTGAATTGCGTCAGCGATTTTAGAAAACCGGTGCCGCGGAACCGTGCGGCGGCTTTTCCGTCGCCCTTCTCATGAAGAGACAGGACGATTTTATGGCGCAACCACCAGTCATTTCCTTGCCCAAGGTAAGCCCGAGCATGCGGGATGTCGGTTTCGCATTGGGCATCGTGTCGATCCTCTGCGTGCTGTTCCTGCCCATTCCGGTCGTTCTGGTGGATGTCGGTCTGGCCTTTTCCATAGCACTTTCGGTCCTCATCCTCATGGTGGCGCTCTGGATTCAGCGTCCGCTGGATTTCTCGTCTTTTCCAACCGTGCTGCTGATCGCGACCATGATTCGCCTGTCGCTGAACATTGCGACGACGCGTGTCATCCTTTCGCACGGCAACGAGGGGCCGACGGCGGCGGGCGGCGTGATTGCGGGCTTCTCCAGCCTCGTCATGTCCGGCGACTTCGTGATCGGTCTGATCGTCTTTCTGATCCTGATCACCGTCAACTTCATCGTTATCACCAAGGGTGCCACCCGTATCGCCGAAGTCGGCGCGCGCTTTACGCTGGATGCCATTCCCGGCAAGCAGATGTCGATCGATGCGGATTTGTCCGCCGGCATCATCGATGAAAAGGAAGCGCAACGCCGTCGCCGCGAGCTGGAAGAGGAAAGCTCGTTCTTCGGCTCGATGGACGGTGCCTCGAAGTTCGTACGCGGCGACGCGATCGCCGGCCTGATCATCACCGCGATCAATATTTTCGGCGGCATCATCATCGGTTACTTCCGCCACGGCATGCCGATCGGCGAGGCTGCCGATGTTTTCGTGAAGCTTTCGGTCGGCGACGGTATCGTTTCGCAGATCCCGGCCCTTATCGTGTCGCTGGCGGCCGGCCTTCTGGTGTCGCGCGGCGGCACCTCGGGATCGACGGATCAGGCCGTCATCAATCAGCTGAGCGGATATCCGCGCGCCTTGATGGTCGCAGCCATGCTGATGGGGCTTCTTGCCGTCATGCCGGGATTGCCCTTCCTGCCCTTCACGCTTTTGGGCGGCATCATGGCCTTCGGCAGCTGGTATATTCCGCGCCAGGTCGAAGCGGAAAGCGCGCAGCGTCGTCAGGAAGAGGAGGACAAGGTTCTCCAGACCAACGAAGCGGAAAAGGACTCCGTCAAGCAGGTCCTCAAGACGTCCGAAATCGAACTTGCCCTCGGCAAGCAGGTTTCGACCCGCCTCCTCGGCGCGCATCAGGAACTGGCTTTCCGTGTCGGCAAGATGCGCAAGAAGTTCGCGACCCAATACGGCTTCGTCGTGCCGGAGATCAAGGTCTCCGACGACATCATGATCCCGGAAAAGGCCTACCAGATCCGTGTCCATGGCACGACGATCGCGTCGAGCAATCTGCGCGTTGGCGATGTTCTTGTCGTGACGGGGGCAGGGCGCAAGCCGAGCATTCCGGGCGACGAAATCCGCGAACCCGCCTTCGGCATGCCGGCCGTTTCCATTCTCGAGACATTCACCGAGGATTTGAAGCGCGAAGGTTTCCACCCGATCGACAATGTCTCTGTGGTGCTGACGCATCTGAGCGAAGTCATTCGCAACAATCTGCCGCAATTGCTGTCCTACAAGGACGTCAAGATCCTCATCGACAGGCTGGACCCGGAATACAAGAAGCTTGCCGACGAAATCTGCTCGTCGCACATGTCCTATTCCGGCCTGCAGGCCGTGCTGAAACTGCTGCTCGCCGAACGTGTGTCGATCCGCAACCTGCATCTCATTCTGGAAGCGGTCGCCGAACTTGCCCCGCATGTGCGCAAGACCGAGCAGATCGTCGAACATGTACGGGTGCGCATGTCGCAGCAGCTCTGCGGCGATCTTGCCGACAATGGCGTATTGCGTGTGCTTCGCCTCGGCAACAAATGGGACATGGTCTTCCATCAGGCGCTCAAGCGCGATCAAAAGGGCGAAATCGTCGAATTCGATATCGATCCCCGCCATCTCGAGGAATTTTCCGAGCAGGCATCGAAAGTTATCCGTGAATTCATGGATCGCGGACTACCCTTTGTCCTTGTCACGTCGCCGGAAACACGGTCCTATGTGCGCATGATCATCGAACGACTCTTTGCGACCCTGCCGGTTCTCTCGCATGTGGAACTGGCCAAGGGGCTGGAGATCAAGATTCTGGGCGCCATTTCATGATAACCGACCCGCAAGGGACAATTATCGCATTGTTCCTTGCAATTTGCCGTATCGGCGCCTGCTTCATGACCATGCCGGGCTTTTCCAGTTCGCGCATCTCGCCGCAGATACGCATTCTCCTGTGCGTTGCGGTGTCCATGGCGCTTCTGCCGGTACTGTGGGATACGATCTATCCGAAAGTCTCCGGCGCAAGCCAGGGCGCCGTTGTCGGCCTCATCTTCACCGAGATCGTCATTGGCGCAATGTACGGGCTGATCGCGCGGTTTTACACGCTCGGCTTCCAGTTCACGGGCGCGCTCATCGGCGCATCCATCGGGCTTAGCGCTCCCGGCGGAGCGGATGCCGTTGAAGACGTGCAGGAAAACCAGATTTCGAACTTCATCACCTTCGGTGGGCTCATGGTGCTGTTCATCCTGGATTTCCACCATATTGTCCTGCGGGCGCTGGTCGATTCCTACGCCACGACACCGGTCGGCGCGCTCATCAGCGGCCAGAAGATGCTGATAACCCTGACAGACACGCTGCGCGCCTCCTTTTCCATCATGCTGCGGCTTGCCAGCCCCTTTGTAATTTACGGTCTGATGTTCAACGTTGCGGTCGGCCTCATCAACAAGCTGGCGCCGCAAATCCCGGTCTACTTCATATCGACGCCTTTCGTTCTCGCGGGCGGTATTTTCATGCTTTACCTGTCGATCGCGGCCCTCATCCGGCAATTCGTGGATGGTTTCGGCCCGGTCTTCATCGGCTTCTGATCTGGAGAAAATGCCATGGCTTCGGACAAGCGTTCGGCCAAACTCAAGCGCCTGGTAACGGTCCAGCGCCACATGGAGAAAATGGCCGAGGTGGAACTGGCCGACACCACCCGCGTGCGTGCCGAAGTGGCGCAATCCATGGAGAACGTGCTTGAAGCGATGAGTTCCATGGAGCCGGTCCACCAGACGTTCTCCAGGCACTATTCGGATCGTTACGGCCGCCTTGTCGTCAAGGACCGTCAGCTCTCCGGCGTGCAGCAATTGCAGGAAAACAAGGTGCTCAAGGAAAAGACCAAGGCCGACCGGCTGGAGGACAGGATGCATCTCGCCCGCGATCTCGAGGATCGTGAGGCCGACGACAATGCAATCTATGATCTGTTAGAAATCACGAACGCATCTCGGACACCAGCCTCCAGCAAGGTTGGCGATCCATAGTCTGTCCCGTTGTTGCATCGTTGGGCGTCCAGAGAGACGTATTCAGCGGTGTTTCTTGATTGAGCGAACGCCCCGGTTTTAATGCCGCCCGTTCGTCAGCTCGGGAGTTCTGGACGTGGCGATATCGGTTATAAGCGATCTGGTGATGGATGTGGTTCGCGCTGCGGACCCTCAGGAAGTGCAGGTCGCTCAGGAAAAATTGAAGGCGAACAAGGCGGCTTTCGCTGCGACGAGCCTTGCCGATTCGGGCAAGGGCTTTGGCGCTGCCATTGATATGCTTGACAGCGCCACTTCGAAAGCAGGTCTCGGCAATACCAACATCCGCTCTGCCCGTACCGAAGTTCCGGAAACATATCGCAAGTATGAGGCTTCCGTGCTTCAGACCTTCGTTGCCAACATGCTGCCGAAAGACAGCGAGGAGGTCTACGGCAAGGGCAACGCCGGCGAGATCTGGAAAAGCATGATGGCGGAACAGTTTGCCGACACGATTTCCAGAAATGGCGGCGTTGGCATTGCAGAACAGGCCTACAAGGATGCGTTGCGGAAAGCCGAGAGCAAAGGCATTACCGACGTATCCATGAATGACAAAGACCATAATGCTGCAATTCGGATGGTGGCGGAGTTCGAAAGGCAGGTCCTCGGCGTTTCCAATGATAAAACGGACGAGGCTTGAGCATGATAAATCATAACGAGGAGACAAGCATGGACCTTATGTCGAACGACCACCGCATCAAATCCGTTCTCGGCCGTCTTGAAATGATCATCGACAATGAGAATGACAATATCGGTAAGGACCCGCAGTTCGATTTCAAAGTCTCCAATGCCCATAAAAGCCGTTGCCTCTATGAGTTGACGATGTTGTTCCGCGATACGCCCCATGAGGAAATCGCCGCCGGACATCTCGATCAGGTGCAGGGCATCAAGTCCAAGCTCGCGACCAATGCCAGCCGCGTCGAGGCGCATCTGAATGCGGTTCGCGCTGTTGCGGATCTTCTCAAGACCGCGATTCAGGAAGCCGATACGGACGGCACCTATTCCCAGGAACAGTTCATGTACGGCGCAGCCTCCTGATGTTGAAGCTTCTTCTCAGCGGCGTCTGGGTTTGCGCCGTCACGCTCGGCGCGGTGTATTTCTCCGTCCAGATGGCGACGGCCCCCTCGTCGGGAGATGAGGCGGGGGCGAAAAAGGCAAGTCTGCAACTGGTCAAAGGCGAAAGCATCACCATCCCCGTCATCAATGACGGTGGTGTGAACGGTTATTTCCTCAGCCGCATTTCCTTGCGTGTCGACAAGGACAAGATGGCGAAGATCGAACTGCCCGCAACGCAATTGATGACCGACGAACTCTTCACGCTTCTGGCGGGTTCTTCCATGGTCAACATCGCCAATATCTCCACCTTTGACCCTGATGTCTTCAAGCAGCGCATCCGAGAGGGGCTGAACAAGAAACTTGGCGACGAGGTGGTCGGGGACGTCCTGATCGAGCAGCTCGATTATCTGTCTAAGGCCGATATTCGCGAGCAAAAGGGCAACGGCTCGCCCCGTTCGGTCAAGCTTGTCGAAGGTGAGAAAGTCGACACCGGAAAAGAAGCGGCCCCAAGCCACTGACGGCGGCGCGATGCAGGCCACCGGTCTGGTTAATCGCCCCTTTCTATTTTCCGGAATATTCGATCGGTTGCCTTCAGGGTAAATTCAACCAGCACCTGTATAAACAGACCCATGAGCTGCCGTCCCGCAAACCATGCGCCGGATTGGCGGCGGTGGATTTGGCATTCGGGGGCTGGCATGAATTTCGCGGCAGATTTTGCGCGGACGGGATCGCAACGGAATATTCACGGACTGCGCGTCTGTGATCTGGACTGGAACGGGGCGCTGGAAATGGTCAGCAGCCAGGCTTCGGCTTGTGATGGCCACACGATGCTCTCGTTTCTTACCATCCAGAATGCCAGGCTGTCCCTCAAGGACATTGCTTACAGGCAGATTCTGGAAAGCTGTCTGCTTCTGCCGCAGGGCAGGGGTATGAATGCCGCCGCACGCGCCGAACACGGCAAGCCTCTGCCCGAGACCATCGATGGCGTTGCCTTCGTCATGGCACTTCTGACCTATATGGCGGTGCCGAAACGTATCGGCGTTGCGGGGGATGATGCAGCACAAGTCGGAGAGGTCCTCGCCAAGCTGCGCGCACATGCGCCGTGGCATGATTTCGTCATGCTGAACCGGGATACTTCGGGCGTGAAGGTGGATGTCGTGCTGGCGGGCATGCTTGCGGAAAACCAGGAGAAATGGCTGCATCGCAGCATCAATCGCGATGATGCGCGTCTCGCCATCGCGGTCGGTCCCCTGTTCAAGGTGCTGGCGTCCGAAGTGGCTGGCATGCCCGAAATCTTTCGCAAGCTGCATATGAGCTGGCTTTACAGCCTTTGCGCCGAGCCCTGGCACATCGCGCTCGGCAAGGGCTGAGGCGGGTCGGCAAGGCCCGCGTTAACCATTTGTTTGCCACGATCCTTTAACTTCCCGTAAGGTTTTGAAAGCCGCCTGTTGCGGGCGGCGCCGAGCGTGGCAGACGGCTTCAGATGGTTGATCACAGTCCCGATATGATGGCGACGCGCCCTGATGAGGATGGTGTTGCCGTGCCTGCGTCGCAATTTCGCAAACATTGTCTGCGGCTTCTGACAGCCGGTTGCGTAGCCGCCGCCACCGTTGTGGGGGCTGCACTTCCGCTGCTGCTCATCGATTCCGGTTTTCGCGGATATGTTTCGCAGGCGCATGTCGAGGTTACCCAGACCGGCTACGACGCACCCGATGCGGCACGCTTTCTTGCCATGGCCCGCCGCACCCTGCTTTCTCCGTCCGGTCTGGACCGTATAACGGGCGACCTCAAATTGAAGCCCGCTGACATGGTCGGCGTTCGCAATCAGGGCGAACTTGGCCTGCTTTTCGACCTTTTGACCGGGGCGGATACCCGTTCGCTTTCCCCGCGTGAAGCATTGAACGGTGCTGTGGGCGAGGCGATCCGTCTGGAACTGACGCCGGATGAAAACACGCTGATTGTAACCTCGAAGGCAGCGACGCCGGAAACCGCGATGCGGCTTACGGATTATCTTTCGATGCGTGTCATGGCGGATGGCAAGGCCGGCACCATGACGCCCGCCATGCGCGAGACGGAGCGGGCGCGCACCCGGTTGGACGAGGCGGAAGCCGCCTTGAACGGTTTCCAGATGCGCCACGGCGAGACCGTCCTGGCGGAAGTGCAGCAACTCGAGCAGCAATTGCGCGATCTCAATGACAGCCTTGCGGGGACGACCCAGCAGCAGCAGTCGCTTCAGACGGATCTGGCGGTGGCCACCGGCCTCAAGCCGAGTGACGTATTGTCAAAGCCTCTGCCGTCAGGCGCTGCTTTCTCTGTGCTTGAGGACATCAGGCAAAGACATGCAAGTGCCAGCATGGCGCTTTCAGGCATCTCGGTCGATTACGGCCCGAAACATCCCCGCCGCATCGCCGCCCAGAATGCCGTAGATGCCGTGCAGGCGCTTGTCGCTCCCGCATTGCGTCAGCTGGTCGATGGCTTGCGCGCCGATGAGAAGCGCGTCGCACAGGAAGTTGCAACCGCGAACGCCGAACGAACGAAACATCTCGACCGCCTGAGCAGCCTTGGTGTCACGCCCGGTGAATTATCCAGATTGCAGGGTGAACTGGAAACGGCGCGAAATGCCTATCTTGAGGCGAGCGAGCGTCGGGACATGTCCTCATCCACCACAACCGCCGTTGAGACCCGCCTCACCAGGAAGGCCGGACCGGGCGAACTGTCGCGCGACCTCACACAAGCCGCTATGCTGGCAGGCGGTGGCGCGTTGCTCGGCCTGCTGGGCAGCCTGTATCTCCTGAGCTACCGTCGCCATGACGAGGAGGAGGCACTCGTCTTTGATGATGCGCACGTTCTGCCCTCCGAAAAAACGCCTGAGCAATCCATGCAGTTTCCCGAGTTCGAGCCGATCGAGCCGGATGTGTTCGATGATCTTGAAGAACTGGCCGCGGATAGCGAATTCGAGCCGGAGGCTGAGTTCGTGGACTATTACGCCGGGGCGGCGAACGATAGCGGATTCGATACCGATGACATTCCGCTGGACGAGCGTGTGCGGCAGGTTCTGATGGGCAACCGCACCGTCAGGAATACCCCCCAGACGACACCGGAGCTGCCGCCCTTGCTCAGTGAAGCCCTTGCCGGGCATTTCGACCATGAGCAGGCCGAAGCCGAGGAATTGGCGGAATTGAGACGCGAGTTGGCGCTCTTGAGGGAGCGCCTCGCCGATTACGCCGAGCATCGCGACGACTACCGCAAAACTGCCTGACGAAGCTGCATTTTTGCTTGCATTCCTGCAAAGTCGGCACCATACGGGGCCAACGTAATCCAGCAGGAGCAGGACGCATGGCAGTTGTGATTGACGGAAAGGCAAAGGCGGCTTCGGTAACGGAGGCGGTCCGCAAATCGGCAGAAACGCTTGAGGCGGAACAGGGTGTGAAGCCCGGTCTCGCGGTTGTCATCGTCGGCAACGATCCGGCCAGCCACGCTTACGTGAATTCCAAAAGCAAGACAGCCAAGCAATGCGGCTTCAATTCCGTTCAGCACACGCTGCCGGAGGAAACAACTCAAGATCAGCTTCTGAAGTTGGTCGGCGAACTGAACGCCGATCCCTCCATCCACGGCATTCTGGTACAGCTTCCTTTGCCGAAACACTTCAATTCCGATGAGATCATCCAGTCGATCCTGCCCGAGAAGGATGTGGATGGCCTGAGCGTGCTGAACGCCGGCAAGCTGGCGACCGGCGATCTCGCAACCGGCCTCATCTCCTGCACGCCAGCCGGCGCCATGCTTCTGGTGCGCAGCATTCACGGCGAAGATCTTTCCGGCCTGAACGCCGTGGTCATCGGCCGCTCCAACCTCTTCGGCAAGCCGATGGGCCAGCTTCTCCTGAATGCCAACGCCACGGTGACGATGGCGCATTCGCGCACCAAGGATCTCGCCACCGTCTGCAAGACGGCCGATATTCTCGTGGCGGCGGTGGGTCGCGCGGCAATGGTGAAGGGCGATTGGGTAAAGCCCGGCGCGACCGTCATCGATGTCGGCATCAACCGCATTCCCGCTCCGGAAAAGGGTGAAGGCAAATCGAAGCTGGTCGGTGACGTCGCCTATGATGAGGCAAGCGCAGTCGCTGCTGCCATCACCCCCGTTCCGGGCGGCGTAGGCCCGATGACGATTGCCATGCTGATGGCCAACACCGTCATCGCCGCCTATCGCGCGCTTGGAAAGACCGCACCGAAGTTCTGAAATCGGTATTACTCTTTCGGAGCCGGTCCTGTGGAGGCGCGGACGACAAGTTCCGCCTTCCAGAGTTCCTGATGAGGTTCGGTCTGGTTAAGCTTGATCCGGTTGATCAGGCGCTGCCCGACACGCACCCCCGCCGCCCGCAAGGATGAGCGGGTGGTGGTGAGAGGCACCGAGAAATTGTCGGGCTTCAACAGCGGCAACACATCGTCATGGGCAATCAGCGAAATATCCTTGCCCGGTTTCAAGCCGCGCTGGTTGAGCGAGCGGATCACGCCGAGTGCCAATGCGGTACTCGCGCATACAATGGCGGTTGGTCTTTCCGGCTGTGACAACAGCGCCTCCATGCCGAGATAACCCTCCTCGTCGGTCATGCTGCTGTGTCTTGTATTTTCCGGGCGCAATGTCAGCCCGTTTGCCGTCAGCGCTTTTTCCACCCCGAGACAGCGGCGGAAGGTGAAGTCGTAGCCCTCCGGCCCGTTCAGAAGCCCGATCCGCTTGTGGCCAAGCTGAAGCAGCAGCTGGGTCGCATCGCGAAATGCGGCCTCATTGTCCACGTCGAGAAAGGGATAATCCTCTTCCACGCCGATGGAGCGGCCATGGACGAGGAAGGGCAGGGAAAGCGATTGCATCATGGCGATGCGGGCGTCGTTCTTCTTCATATAGGCGAGGTAGATGCCATCAACGCTGCCGCTCGCCGCCAGCCCCCGCAGGGCTTCCCGTTCCTTTTCCGGCTCCGTGGGCGTGATGACGAGGTGAAATCCGCTGCGAGCCGCTTCTTCGCCTAGACCGCTCAGGAATTCGCCGAAATGCACATCCGAGCGGTGGTGCTCGCCAACCGGCATGACCAGTCCGATGGAGCCGACCTTGCCGGTCGCCAACCGTTGCGCCGCGGCATTCGGGCGATATCCGGTCTTTTCGGCGGCTTCCATGACGCGGCGGCGCGTCTCTGCGCTCACCTCGGGATATCCGTTGAGCGCTCTGCTGACGGTTGTCTGAGAAATCCCCAGCAGTTGCGACAACTGTTTCAGGTTCATGTCTGTTTTTCCTCCATGCGCGCGCATCGGAAATGGCAAAAGCCTCTCCTCTAACTCCCAAAGCGCTTTAGTTTTTTACCAGTCCCTGCCGGTTTTCTCAATCGAAAACGATAGCCGCCTTTCTAAGTAAGTATGACTATTCATACGACAATGCGGCATGTCCAGCGAAAGAGCCTCTTGACTCCTTCTCAATGACAATGAGATGAATAGGCAGCCAAAGCGCTTTGATTTATGGGAGATGCTTTGAGCCTTTTATGTGATGGGAGGTAAATCACATGCAGAAGACCTTTTTGGCGACGGCGGCTTCTATAGTGCTGCTGTCGGGTTCGGCCTTTGCCGCCGATCTGAAATTCGCGCCCGGTCAGGATGCCAAGTTCAACTGGAAAAGCTACGAAGACTTCAAGGCGGCCCATGCCGACCTCAAGGGTCAGACGCTGACGATTTTCGGGCCCTGGCGCGGCGAGGACGAGGCGCTGTTCCAGACGGTGCTGGCCTATTTCTCCGACGCGACCGGCGTGAACGTCCGCTATTCCTCCTCGGAAAACTACGAACAGCAGATCGTCATCGACACGCAGGCGGGTTCTCCGCCCAACATCGCCATCCTGCCGCAGCCCGGTCTTCTGGCCGATCTCGCCGCCAAGGGTTTTCTGGTTCCGCTCGGCGATGAGACCGCAAGCTGGGTTAAGGACAATTACGGCGCTGGCCAGTCCTGGGTTGATCTCGGCAGCTACAAGGGCAAGGACGGCAACAAGGCTTACTTTGCATTTCCCTTCAAGGCCGACGTGAAGTCGCTCGTCTGGTACGTACCTGAGAACTTCGAGGAAGCGGGCTATAAAGTGCCCGAGAGCATGGAAGACCTGTTCAAGCTGACGGACCAGATCGTTGCCGATGGCGGCACACCCTGGTGCATCGGCCTCGGTTCCGGCGGTGCGACCGGCTGGCCGGCAACGGACTGGGTGGAAGACCTGATGCTGCGCACGCAGCCACTCGACGTCTATCAGAAATGGACGACGAACGAGGTGAAGTTCACCGATCCGGCCGTCGTTGCGGCAATCAATGAATTCGGTAAATTCGCCAAGAACGAAAAATATGTCAGCGGCGGCGTTGCGGCTGTGGCCTCCACCGACTTCCGCGACAGCCCGAAGGGTCTCTTCGACATTCCGCCGAAGTGCTACCTCCACCATCAAGCGTCCTTCGTGCCGTCCTTCTTCCCTGATGGTACCAAGGTCGGAACGGATGTGGATTTCTTCTATATGCCGACCTATGCCGCAAAGCCGGAACTCGGCAAGCCGGTTCTGGGCGCCGGCACGCTCGTCACCATCACCAAGGAAGCGCCCGCCGCCAAGGCTTTCGTCGATTTCCTGAAAACCCCGATCGCCCATGAAGTCTGGATGGCACAGTCCAGCTTCCTGACGCCGTATAAGGGTGTGAATGTCGATACCTATGCCAATGAGCAGATGAAGCGCCAGGGTGAAATCCTCACCTCCGCGACCACCTTCGGCTTTGACGGTTCCGACCTGATGCCGGGCAAGATCGGCGCGGGTGCATTCTGGACCGGCATGATCGATTTCGTCGGCGGCAAGTCGGCCGATCAGGTCGCTGCCGATATCCAGAAGGCCTGGGACGGCCTGAAGTAACCTCAACAGAGCTTGGCCCGGCGGTGATGCCGCCGGGCCTTTGCCAACGGAACGGCCGTCGACCGCATAAAATCAGCGCGGCGCGGAGAGGATCAAGGGAGGGAGCATGGCTCAACAACTCGTTTCTGCCATCGGCGTCATGGTGGCCGGCGTTTTTGCCTGCGCTGCCTATTATTGGCTATCCGACAAACTGTTGCAGGTAATCTTTCCCGTCCGCTCGGGAGACGTGTTGCAGGCATCCCGCAACCTCAACCGCCGCGCGTCGGTCAGGCCCTGGCTGTTCATCGGCCCCGCTCTTCTCCTTCTTCTCGTCTATCTGGTCTATCCCGTCATCGCGACGCTCATCCTCTCGTTCTATGACCGGACCGGCGCCGAATTCGTAGGTCTTGCCAATTATCGCTGGGCATTTTTCGATGCCGGCTTCCGGCAATCGATCTTCAACAACATCCTCTGGCTGGCCGTGGTGCCGGCCGCCTGCACCTTCTTCGGCCTCGTTATTGCCGTCATGACCGACCGCATCTGGTGGGGCAACATCGCCAAATCCATCGTCTTCATGCCGATGGCGATCTCCTTCGTCGGTGCCTCCGTCATCTGGAAATTCATTTACGAGTATCGCGCCGAAGGTCAGGTGCAGATCGGCCTCCTCAACGCCGTCGTCGAGTTTTTCGGCGGCAGCCCGGAGGTGTGGATTTCCATGCCCTTCTGGAACAACTTTTTCCTGATGGTCATCCTCATCTGGATTCAGACCGGCTTTGCCATGGTCATCCTGTCGGCAGCGCTGCGCGGCATTCCGGAAGAGACAATCGAAGCGGCCGTCATCGATGGCGCCAATGGCTGGCAGATCTTCTGGAAGATCATGGTCCCGCAAATCTGGGGCACCATCGCCGTCGTCTGGACGACGATCACCATTCTCGTTCTCAAGGTTTTCGACATCGTGCTGACCATGACCAACGGTCAGTGGAACACCATGGTTCTCGCCAACCTCATGTTCGACTGGATGTTCCGCGGCGGCGGTGACAGTGGCCGAAGTGCGGTCATAGCGCTCGTCATCATGGCGGCCGTCACGCCGATCATGGTCTGGAACATCCGCCAGGCGAACCGTGAGATGGAGGGCCGCTGAGATGGATATCGTAAAACGTCTGCGCCGCGTCGGCCTGCCGCGCCTCATCGTCCATGCCAGCGTGCTGGTCGTCGTGCTTCTCTGGCTTCTGCCCACACTCGGTATTCTCGTAAGTTCCCTGCGCGACAAGGACCAGATCACCGTGTCGGGCTGGTGGACGGCCTTTTCCAGTTCTGAGCAGACCGCGGCGGTTCGCCTTGCCGACGCTGCCGTGCAGAAGCAGGACGGGAACCGCTACGTCATATCAGGTAATGTTTTTGAAAGCGGACAGGGGGGCAAGGTTGCAGCCTTCGGCGTTCGCGTGCAGGAGCCGACGGCCTTCAAAGCCGGTGAAGCGGCAGATATCGGCGACGGGGAAACGCTGCTCGTCAATACGGACGGCACCTATGAATACAGCAAGGCCTCAAGCTTCGAGGGCTCTCGCGGCAAGCGCGTCTATATTTCCGTCGCGACACCGCCGGTCTTCACACTCGACAATTATCGAACCGTCCTGACCTCGGAAGGCATCGGCCAGTCCTTCGTCAACTCGCTGACAGTCGCCGTTCCGGCAACCGTCATCCCGATCCTCATCGCCGCCTTTGCCGCCTATGCGCTGTCATGGATGAGCTTTTCCGGCCGCAATTTTCTGATTGCGATGGTGGTGGGCCTGATCGTCGTACCGTTGCAGATGTCGCTGATACCGCTCCTGAAACTCTACAACGAAATCGGCAATATCTTCGGCGTTCCGTCCAAGACCTATGCCGGCATCTGGCTGGCGCACACCGCCTTCGGTCTGCCGCTCGCCATCTACCTGTTGCGCAACTACATTTCCGGCCTGCCGAAAGAGATCATCGAAAGTGCACGTGTCGACGGCGCGAGCGATTTCGAAATCTTCGTCAAGATCATCCTGCCGCTATCCTTCCCGGCGCTCGCCTCCTTCGCCATCTTCCAGTTTCTGTGGACCTGGAACGACCTGCTCGTCGCCATGGTCTTCCTCGGCACGCAGAAGGATGAGCTGGTGCTGACCGGTGCGCTAAACGCGCTGCTCGGTTCGCGCGGCGGCAACTGGGAAATCCTCACCGCCTCGGCCTTCGTTACCATTGTCGTGCCGCTCGGCGTTTTCTTTGCCCTTCAACGTTATCTCGTGCGTGGCCTGCTCTCAGGCTCCGTCAAGGGAGGCTGATTATCCATGAACGCCCATACCAGACAGGATGAGACTATGACCGCTCCGGTGACTTCCGCTTTGACGCCCAACAAGGATTGGTGGCGCGGCGCCGTGATCTATCAGATCTACCCGCGCTCCTATCAGGACTCCAATGGCGACGGCATCGGCGATCTCAAGGGCATCACCGACCGGTTGGCGCATATTGCCGGTCTCGGTGCCGACGCCATCTGGATTTCGCCCTTCTTCACCTCGCCGATGAAGGATTTCGGTTATGACGTCTCGAATTATGTCGATGTCGATCCGATGTTCGGCACGCTTGCCGATTTCGACGGCTTGATCGCGGAAGCGCACCGTCTGGGTATCCGCGTCATGATCGACCTCGTCATGTCGCACACGTCTGACCAGCATCCGTGGTTCGTGGAAAGCCGCGCCAGCCGCAACAATCCGAAATCGGACTGGTACGTCTGGTCGGACAGCAAGCCGGATGGCACGCCGCCCAACAACTGGCTGTCGATCTTCGGCGGCTCCGGCTGGCAGTGGGACCCCACCCGCATGCAATATTATATGCACAACTTCCTGACCTCGCAGCCGGATCTCAACCTGCATAATCCGGAAGTGCAGGAAGAACTGCTCAATATCACCCGCTTCTGGCTGAAGCGCGGCGTCGATGGTTTCCGCCTCGATACCATCAACTTCTATTTCCATGATCTGGAATTGCGCGACAACCCGGCGCTGGCGCCGGAGCGCCGCAACGCCTCCACGGCACCTGCGGTCAATCCCTACAATTTCCAGGAACATCTCTACGACAAGAACCGCCCCGAAAACATCGCCTTCCTGAAACGCTTCCGCGCCGTGCTGGACGAGTTTCCGGATATCGCCGCCGTTGGCGAAGTGGGCGACAGCCAGCGCGGACTCGAAATCGTCGGTGAATACACCTCCGGCGACGACAAGATGCAGATGTGTTACGCCTTCGAATTCCTGGCGCCGGATGCGCTCACGCCGCAGCGTGTTGCCGATGTGCAGGCGGATTTTGCCAGGGCCGCACCGGAAGGCTGGGCCTGCTGGGCTTTCTCCAACCACGATGTCGTTCGCCATGTCAGCCGCTGGGGCGAGCATGTCGAGGATAAGGATGCTTTCGCCAAGGTGCTCTCGGCGTTGTTGATGACGCAGCGCGGCTCCGTCTGCATCTATGAGGGTGAAGAGCTGGGCCTTACTGAAGCCGATATTGCTTTTGAGGATTTGCAGGACCCCTACGGCATCCAGTTCTGGCCGGAATTTAAAGGCCGCGACGGTTGCCGCACACCGATGGTGTGGGATGCGGGCCATGCGCAGGCCGGCTTCTCGACGTCGGACAAGACCTGGCTGCCCATTCCGGCCGAACACAAGCAGCGCGCCGTCAGCACCCAGCAGGGCAATGAGGCATCCGTGCTGGAGCACTACCGCCGCTTCCTTTCCTTCCGCAAAAAGCATCCCGCCTTTGCCAAGGGCGGCATCGAATTCCAGCCAGTGGAGGGCGATGTGCTGAGCTACACCCGCACGCTCGGCAACGAAACCGTTCTGTGCCTCTTCAATCTGTCCGCGACACCGGCAAAGGCGACGCTGCCGGAAGGGAACTGGGAGGTTCTCGAAGGGCACGGCTTTGCAAGCGGTGTGGACGGCAGAAGCGTAGAACTTCCGGCATGGGGCGCTTTCTTCGCCCGTTACGCCTGATAGAGCAGGGAGGAACAACCCATGACAAGTCTCGTTCTCAAGGATATCCGCAAATCATACGGGCAGGTAAAAGTCCTGCACGGCATCGATCTGGAGATCGAACAGGGCGAATTCATCGTTTTCGTCGGGCCGTCCGGCTGTGGGAAATCGACGTTGCTGCGCATGATTGCGGGTCTGGAGGAAATCACCGGCGGCGAAATGTTCATCGACGGCCAGCTGGTCAATGAAATCCCGCCCTCGCGTCGCGGCATTGCCATGGTGTTCCAGTCCTATGCGCTTTATCCGCATATGACTGTTTACGACAACATGGCCTTCGGCATGAAGATCGCCAAGGAGAACCGTCAGGAGATCGACCGTCGCGTGCGCGCCGCTGCCGAAATCCTGCAGCTGACGCAATATCTGGAGCGTTTGCCCAAGGCTCTTTCTGGCGGCCAGCGCCAGCGCGTCGCCATCGGCCGTGCCATTTGCCGCAATCCCAAGGTGTTCCTGTTCGACGAACCCCTGTCGAACCTCGATGCCGCGCTGCGCGTCGCAACCCGCATCGAGATCGCCAAGCTCAATGAGCAGATGGCAGACACGACGATGATCTACGTCACCCACGATCAGGTGGAGGCGATGACGCTGGCCGACCGTATCGTCGTTTTGAATGCGGGTCGTGTGGAACAGGTCGGCCCGCCGCTGGAACTTTACGAAAACCCCGCCAACCTCTTCGTGGCGCGGTTCATCGGCTCGCCCGCCATGAACATCATTGCGGCAAAAATTGCCGTAACCGGGGAGCGGACTTCGATCGAACTTGCCGGAGGCAAGACGCTGAACATCGTCGTTCCCACGCCTGCAACCGAGCAGGGCAAGGTCGCGAGCTTCGGTGTCCGGCCGGAGGATTTGAGCATCGTCACCGGCGACGATTATCTTTTCGAGGGAAAAGTCGCGATCGTCGAGGCTCTCGGTGAAGTGACCCTGCTTTATCTCGAAGCGCCCAAGGGGCAGGAGCCGATCATCGTCAAGGTGCCGGGCATCGTATCCGTCGCCAAGGGTCAGACCCTGCGTTTTGCGGCACCGCAGGCAAAGCTCCACCTCTTTGATGCCGAGGGCAAGAACTACCGCAGATAGTTGCGGAGACAATGGCCGTGAGCTTCAGGAAACATGCCCCGGAACGTCCCGTTCCGGGGTTTTTTCATGATATTTTGCCGCTGTGGAAAAATGCCAAAAATGTTCCGTCTTCGGTCTGTTTAAGGTGACGCTGATATGAATTGTTAAAGACTACGTTTTAATCTTGGAGACGTTGAAAGAGCATGGAGGTCAGGGCGTGCAGAGCAGTGCGGGTGTTATCAAGAACAGTTACCTGACCAAGGAAGAATCCTTCATGTACGACCGCGAAGGCCGGTTTCGCATGGAAGACACCATGAATGCGGCGCGCATCGAATATACCGAGAAGGCCGTCATGCATATGGCCGCTCGCCGTTGCGACGTCATTCGCATTTCCCAGACCGAGGCCGTGCTGGCGCTGCTGACGAAATACAATCTTCCGAACCAGTTCTATCTGGATATTCCCGACGCCCGCATCACCAAGATCGGCTGCGTTATGTTGCGCGTCAACGCCAACAACACCATCCACGTTCGTTTCCTGCGCATGTTGACGCAAAAGGAACTCGACCGCATTTTCGTGTTCAGCACGCATCCGGCGCATAAGGACCGGAAGCTCGATATCCGGTCCTTCTGAGGGGCTGGAGAATCTCCGGCTTCAGGAAAGCCCACCCAGAACCGTCTGCTTCAGCTTCACATCCGGCACTTCCGCAAAGTCGAGATCGCTGCGGCCGAAATAGGATTTCTGGTTGGTGGCGGACCAGTCGTTGCAGACCAGTTTGTAGCGCTCTCTCGCGACCGGTTTTTCCGGCATGGCGTAGAGATAATCGCCGGTGCGGTCAGCAAGCGGAATGTCGCCGTCCTGGTTGCAGCGCTTCAGGATTTGCGCAAGCGCTTCGCCATCCACTTCCGTCACCATCAGCTTGCCGTCGAAACGCAGCGAGGCGTTGAAATCGTAGCGGCGGATATCACCCTTTGGCAAACCAGCGCCGAAGGAGGTGTGGCCGATGAAGCCGACATCCGCGCCTGTTTTTGCGGCGATCAGTTGCGCCACACGGCGTCCTGCCTCGTCAACTGTCATCGCCTTTTCCGTTTTGCCGACAACCGCCTTCTCTTCTGCCGTCAGATGTTTGTCGAGCGTCTGTTCGATCAGGCCTTTGAGCGCCGGGGAGGAGGGGGCGTCGCTGTCGATGGCGACGGTCTCGATCGTCGGCGCCTTGCCAGCAGCTTCGATCGTCGCAATGGCCATGGAGGTGCACCATGAACCCGTGTGGACATAGCGCGTCGCACCCTGTTCATGCACGAAGTTCAGGTGATCGTGGCCGCCGACCAGCAGGGTGCCATCGGGCAGCAACGGCAGGA
Source organism: Agrobacterium sp. 16-2014-1-2a (assembly GCF_053522705.1). Taxonomy (NCBI): domain Bacteria; kingdom Pseudomonadati; phylum Pseudomonadota; class Alphaproteobacteria; order Hyphomicrobiales; family Rhizobiaceae; genus Agrobacterium; species Agrobacterium sp. 16-2014-1-2a. The sequence continues at coordinate 1,293,297 of NZ_JBNWBX010000001.1, read as the reverse complement.
TATCGCGGTCGGCAACAACACCGGCGTGGCTGAGAACGATGTTGATCGCCTCCGGCTTGACGATTGCCGGCAGATTCGCCTTGGCCCATTCCACAGGCTGTGGAATATCCAGCATCTCACGCGTCGCCTTCGGATAGGTATTGATCGCGTTGGTGGCAAGGCCCGCAACGACGACCGTCCGTCCGCCCACACTCACCTCCACACTGGCCGGTGCATAGGGTGCGCCGCTGCGCTTGTCGATGATGTTGGACAGCACGTTGATGCCGAGCGCGCGGGCACGACTGACGAAATTGGCGAGGTCGTTATCGATATCCGGTTCGTGGTTGCCGATATTGATGACGGAGGGCGCGAGCCTGGTGAGCGCCGAGAGGAACGTCCACTCGATTTCGCCGGACGACCGTGTCGCCACCGCATTGCCGGTTTCGAACAGGTCGCCGTTCAGAAGAATAATGTGGGGTGCCTTGTCAGCCGCGATGCGCATTTCTATGGCTGCTAGGAGCTGCCCGATGCGCTCATAGGCCGAATGCAGGTCGGAAATCACGATTGCACGCAGGGCCACATCCTGCGCCTCCGCCGGCGTTGCCACCACCATCAGCGGCAGTATGGCGGTGCCAGCCATAAGCTTCAGCACGTCACGGCGTTTGCTTGAGAAAATCGTCATGTCTGGCCCCATCATCTTGAAATGCGTCATCGTCCCGCGGCTGGCTGAGAAGCCCCTATAGGGCGATCATCACAGCCGCATGACAAGTTTGGCGTTTAAGAGACGGGAAATAAAGCGGTTTCAGCGCGGGTTATGCGGGTCATGCCAAGAGGGTGCGGAGGCGAGGCCGAATCCGGCCTTCGCCTCCGGACGATCAATGGAACAGAACGCTGGCGCCCTGGTCTGCAGGGCCGACATTACGGCGGAACGGGGCGAAAAGTTCGCGGCCCATGCCCCATTCGTTGGCGGAAAGGTCGGCGCGCGCCGGTTCGCGCTTTGCCAGCTCTGCGGCTGGAACAAGCACTTCAAGCGTTCCGGAAATGGCGTCGAGACGGATGATGTCGCCATCGCGGATGAGCGAGATCGGGCCGCATTCGGAAGCTTCCGGCGTGACATGGATGGCGGCCGGCACCTTGCCGGAAGCGCCGGACATGCGTCCGTCCGTCACCAGCGCCACCTTGAAGCCGCGATCCTGCAGCACGCCAAGTGGCGGTGTCAGGCGGTGCAGTTCCGGCATGCCGTTGGCCTTCGGACCCTGGAAGCGGACGACAGCGATGAAATCGCGGTTGAGCTTGCCGTCCTTGAAGGCATCCTGAAGCTCCTGCTGGTCGTTAAAGACGATCGCGGGCGCTTCGATGATATGGCGTTCGGGCTTGACGGCGGAGATCTTGATGACCGATTTGCCGAGATTGCCGGTCAGCATTTTCAGACCGCCGGTCGGCTGGAACGGCGTTTCAATGCTGGCGAGAACCTTGGGGTCGTGGCTCTGCTCGGGAGAAGGCTCGCGGGTCACTGCGCCGTTTTCGTCAAGCTTTGCATCCACGGTGTAGGCTTCGAGCCCCTGTCCGAAGACGGTGCGGACATCGTCATGCACGAAGCCCTGTTTCAAAAGCTGCTTGATGAGGAAGCCCATGCCGCCTGCGGCGTGGAAATGGTTCACATCCGCAAGACCGTTGGGATAAACGCGCGCAAGCAAAGGCACGGTATCCGACAGATCGGAAATATCCTGCCAGGTGAGGATGATGCCGGCTGCGCGCGCCATGGCGATCAGGTGCATGGTGTGGTTGGTCGAGCCGCCCGTCGCGTGCAGGCCAACGACGCCGTTGACGATCGAGCGCTCATCGATCATTTCGCCCGCAGGCGTGAATTCGTTGCCCTGCGCGGTGATGGCGAGCGCCCGCTTGGCGGCCTCGCGTGTCAGCGCGTCGCGCAGCGGCGTGCCGGGATTGATGAAGGAAGAGCCGGGCATGTGGAAACCCATGATCTCCATCAACATCTGGTTGGAATTTGCCGTGCCGTAGAAAGTGCAGGTGCCGGGACCATGATAGGATTTGGACTCCGCCTCCAGCAGCTCGGCGCGCCCAACCTTGCCCTCTGCATAAAGCTGGCGAATACGGGATTTCTCGTCGTTCGGCAGGCCGGTGGTCATAGGCCCGGCGGGGATGAAGATGGAGGGCAGGTGACCGAAGGAAAGCGCTGCGATGACGAGGCCGGGAACGATCTTGTCGCAGACACCGAGATAGACGGCGGCGTCGAACATGTTATGTGACAGGCCGATGCCGGCAGCCATGGCGATGGCATCACGGGAGAATAGCGAGAGCTCCATGCCCGGCTGGCCCTGGGTTACGCCGTCACACATGGCAGGCACGGCACCCGCGACCTGCGCCACGCCGCCGGCTTGCGCTGCGGCCTCGCGGATGATTGCCGGAAAGGTCTCGTAGGGTTGGTGCGCCGACAGCATGTCGTTATAAGCGGTGATGATGCCGAGATTACCAACCCGGTCGCCGGCAAGGAGGTCCTTGTCGGCGGGGGAACAGACAGCAAATCCATGCGCGAGGTTACCGCAGGAGAGAGTGGAGCGATGAACCCCCTTCGAAACCTGCAGCCGCAGCCGCTCGAGATAGGTCTCGCGGTAAGGCTTGGAGCGTTCGACGATGCGGGCGGTAATGGCCTGAATGCGGGAATCGGCGGACATGAGCGTTCATCCTGTTCGTTGGTCGAGAACCGGTGTTCCGGGAGATGAAGGACCGGTTATCGTGTTTTCGTCTTGTGTCGTCGGGCGCTGTCGCGGGGCCGCTTGCGCGGCAACCGCATCCAGTTATGGCGCCCAGTAAATATCCACGGCGGTTTCTGCCCGGTTCAGCACGGCGCGGATCGGCATTTCGTCCTCATCCTCGCCCGACTGTGCTTTTTCAAGCGTCGCCTTTTTTGCTGCACCTTCGATGTGGAGCACCAGAAAACCTGCATCGTGAAGGCTGGAGAAGTTGAACGTCAACCGTTCTTCCCCCGCGGTTTCCGCCGCCATGGTCAAAACGCCGCGCGGTTCGTCAAGGTCGAGCGCTTCGTAGAGATTGTCGCCACCGGGAAAGAACGATGCCGTATGCCCATCCGTTCCCATCCCCAGCACGACGACATCAAAAGGATCGCAGATCGCTTCGGTCTTGACGGTCGCAAGCGTCGCTGCATCCTCAGGCGAGGCCGCGGGCTGAAACAGCGGCACGAAATAGGCCGCCTTCGCCTTGTCCTGCAACAGGTTCTCGCTGACCAGCCGGTGGTTCGAGCGCTCGCTTTCTGGCGGCACGAACCGTTCGTCCACCAGCGTCACGCTGATGTTGCTCCAGTCGAGATCATGATGGGAAAGCGCCTGGAAGAACAGCTTGGGCGTTGAACCGCCCGAAACGGCAATGCTTGCCGTTCCGTATTCTTTCGTTGCCGCGTCGAGACGCGCGGCAACATCCGCCGCCAGGGTTTTCGCCAGTTCAGCGGCTGTGACGAAGACATGGATTGTTTCGCTCATACCCGCGCCCTCAGTCAGCGTCGTGCCAGGTGCGGCCGTCGCGCTCGATCAGTGCGATCGAGCCGCTCGGACCCCAGGTTCCGGCAGTATAACCCTGTACGCCCTGTCCCAGTTCTTCCCAGCTCTTGAGGATCGGATCGACCCAGTCCCATGCCGCTTCCACTTCGTCGCGGCGCATGAACAGTGTCTGGTTGGAGCGGATGGTATCCATCAAAAGCCGCTCATAGGCATCGGGGCTGCGCACATTGAAGGCTTCGGCAAAGCTCATGTCCAGCGAAACCTGACGCAGGCGCATGCCGCCCGGGCCGGGATCCTTGATGAGCAGCGACTGCTTGACGCCTTCGTCCGGTTGGAGGCGAATGACCAGCTTGTTGGCTTCGATCTTGCCGGCCGCATCGTCGAAGATCGAATGCGGGATCTGCTTGAACGTGACGACGATTTCCGAAACGCGGGTCGCAAGGCGTTTTCCCGTGCGAATGTAGAAAGGAACGCCTGCCCAGCGCCAGTTGGCAATTTCGGCCTTGATGGCGACGAAGGTTTCCGTGTTGGAAACGCCGCCCTCCAGCTCCTCCAGATAACCTTTTACCGGGCCGCCTGCGGAAGCGCCGGCGCGGTACTGGCCGCGAACCGTCAGCTTTTCGACATTGCTGGTGTTGATCGGCTTGAGCGAGCGCAGGACCTTGAGCTTTTCGTCACGCACGGCTTCCGCGTTCATGGAAGCGGGCGGCTCCATGGCAACGAGGCAAAGCAATTGCAGAATGTGGTTCTGCACCATGTCGCGCAACGCACCGGCCGTATCGTAATATCCGGCGCGACCCTCAAGGCCGACAGCTTCTGCGACCGTGATCTGCACGTGGTCGATATGGGCGGAATTCCAAAGCGGCTCGTAAAGCGCGTTGGCAAAACGCAGTGCCATCAGGTTCTGCACCGTCTCCTTGCCAAGATAGTGGTCGATGCGGAAGATCTGTTCTTCCTTGAAGACGTGGCCGATGGTGTCGTTGAGTTCCTGCGCCGAGGCAAGGTCGCGGCCGATCGGCTTTTCAACGACGATGCGGGTCGAGCGGGTAATAAGCTTGTGTTCGCGGATCTTGTCGGCGATATCGCCGAAAATGCCGGGCGCAACAGCGAGATAGAAGGCGCGTATGCGCTCCTTGCCCTCATCGAGCAGCTTCTTCAACACGTCCCATCCGTTGCCGGATTTTGCGTCGACGGGAACGTAGAAAAGCCGGTTGAGGAACAGCGCAACCTGCGCATCATCATATTCGCCCGCCTTCAGATGCTCCTTCAGCGCGTCCTGCGCGAATTTGCGATATTCCTCATGGCTCATGACCGAACGCGACGCGCCGATGATACGGGTCGGCTCCGTGAACTGGCCTTCGACCTGACGGTGATAAAGGGCCGGCAAAAGCTTGCGCTCTGCCAAATCGCCTGTGCCGCCGAAAACGACACAATCAAAAGCTTCAACAGGAATGATCTGACTGCTCATATCGATACTCTCGATCTTCAAGGGTTGGGGCATCCATAATCTAATCGATTTAAAAATGCCAGTCTCAGTTATGTGAAATTATGAATTTTGGTTTCACGGGTCGAAAACCCGTACCGATTGTCATTGAGTGATGCCGGCTAGAAAGCAGGGTTCTTGAACAAGCCTTTGGCCGGCGGCGGAACGGAAAAAAAGAAAAAAACGACGATTTGCGATTTTCCCCATCCATAATCGCGGTGATGGCTCATCGACCTTGTGCGAGGCATCTATACTGTCCAGCAGCAGTCTTGCCTCATGCCGCTGCCACTCCGGCACCCGGATTTCCATGCCTCCGAAAGCGACCGTCAAATGCCAGTTCACGGAAACGATATGGGCCGAGGGCACGGTGGTGTGGATGCCATAGGCGCGCAGAAACGAACACGTCACGGCGGTTTCCGCCATCCCGTAACCGGTCGCAATCGTAACAAGCCTGTCGCTAGGTCTTTCCATCAGATCTCCAGAGGTGGGCGGATTTCCTAAAACCTGTCTCGCAACGCGTACCATGAGAGCGCCAGGAAAAGCAGCGGTGCCCGCAGCGATGCACCGCCGGGGAACGACGGAACCTTCAACCGCGCGAATGGCGCCAGCATATCCTGTCTGCCGAGAACGAGATCGGCATAGAGCTTGCCGCAATAGTTCGACAGCATCACCCCGTGTCCGGAATAACCGCCGATGGAAGTGACCCCTGGCATGACTTCCCGCACGAACACCCGCCTTGGCAGGGTGATGCCGACGGAGCCGCCCCAGGAATGGGTGATCTCGACATTTCCGAGTTCGGGATAGATTTCCGCGATCTGCCGGCGAATATGGCTGGAAATGTCGCGCGGCGTATCGGCCGTATAGGCCTCGCGCCCGCCGAACAGCAGCCGGTTGTCGACCGTCTTGCGGAAATAGCGCACCACGAAACGGGAATCGGCCACGGCTTCCTTGCCGGGAATAATGTCAGGATAAGCGTCAAGCGGTGCAGTCGCGCCGATGAAGGAGCGGATGGGCATGATATGGGCCGCCGTCACCGGTTCCAGATTGCCGATATAGGCATTGGTCGCAATCAGCACCCGCGTTGCGGTCAGCGTGCCGGAGGGCGTTTCGATGATGGTCTTGCCGCCCGCCTGGCGTATGGATTTGGCGGGCGTCATTTCATGGATGCCGGCGCCCGCCTCTTTTGCGGCTTTCGCAAGCCCGACCAGCAGCTTCAGCGGATGGATATGGCCGGTGCCGGTATCGCGTGTGCCGCCGAAATAATGGCTGGAGCCGACACGTCTGCGTGCGTCCGCCCGCTCCATGTAGGAAATATGCGGATAGCCGTAGCGATTGTTCATCGCATCGACGCTTTTGCGGTAATCGTCTTCGTAAGCAGCTTTGTGAGCCACATAGAGCTGCCCCGGCAGATACTCCATGTCGATGCCGTGATCGCGGGCGAAGTTGAGGACGTAGTGCTTGGCATCCTCGGCGATATCGAACAGTACCTTCGACTGCTCGAAGCCGATCTCGTCTTCCATCTCGTCGGGAAACGAGCGCTGCCCGGTGCCGAATTGCCCGCCGTTGCGGCCGGATGCGCCGTCGCCGAAACGATGCGCCTCGATCAAGGCGACGGAGACACCGTTGGCGGCAAGATTAAAGGCGGCCTGAAGCCCGGTATAGCCACCGCCGACGACCGCGACGTCCACTGCTTTCGACCCGTCGAGCGCCGGATATTGCGGCCGCTCCTGGGCGCTTGCCTGATACCAGGAAATCCCCGGCGCTATCGGGCTTTGCCACGTCATGCTTCAGACCTCACACGTTGAGAAGCAGGAATTCCCGCTCCCATGGGCTGATGACCTGCATGAATGTCTCGAATTCCCCGCGCTTCAGGCCCGCATAAAGGCCGACGAATTCATGGCCGAACACCCGCTCGAACTGTTCTTCGCCTTCCAGCAACGCCACGGCTTCCAGCAGCCCGCGCGGCAGGTCGATGGAGCCTTCATTGGCCGTATCGGCGGTCGGTTCGGTCGGCTCGATATTGTTGACGATGCCGAGCCAGCCGCAGGCAAGCGAAGCTGCAAGCGCGAGATAGGGATTGGCATCCGAACTCGGCAGGCGGTTTTCGACACGCCTTGCCTGCGGGCTGGAAATCGGCACGCGGAAAGCCGTCGTGCGATTGTCGTAACCCCAGGCATTGTTGACCGGGCAAGCCATGTCAGGCGTCAGGCGGCGATAGGAATTCACGTAAGGAGCAAGCATCACCAGCGCGTTCGGAACATAACGCTGCATGCCGCCGACGAAGGCGAAGAACTCCTTGGACGGGCCGCCGTCCTTGTTGGAGAAGATATTGCGGCCGCTGTCGATCTCCACCACCGACTGATGGATATGCATGGCCGAACCCGGTTGACCCTGCATAGGCTTGGCCATGAAGGTGGCGTAGATGCCATGCTTCAATGCTGCTTCACGGATCGTGCGCTTGAACAGGAACACCTGGTCGGCAAGTTCGATCGGATCGCCATGGCGCAGGTTGATTTCCAGCTGGGCCGGGCCTTCCTCGTGGATCAGGGTATCGATCTCGAGGCCCTGTTTTTCGGAGAAGTGATAGATATCGTCGATCAGTTCGTCGAACTCGTTGATGCCGGCGATGGAATAGCTCTGCCCACCGACGATGGAGCGTCCGGAGCGGCCCTTCGGCGGATGAAGCGGATAGTCAGGGTCGTCATTCATGGCGACCAGGTAGAATTCGATTTCCGGCGCGACGACCGGCTTCCAGCCTTTTTCGGTGTAAAGCGAAAGCACGTTTTTCAGCACGTTGCGCGGCGTATAGGGAACGAAATTACCCTCGGCATCCACGACATCGCAGATCACCTGCGCGGTCGGGTCGCTTTCCCATGGCACCACGGATAGCGTGGAAAGATCAGGCACAAGCTTCAGGTCGCTGTCGCGCGGCTCATAGCGGAAGTTTGCCGTCTCATCCGGATATTCGCCCGAGATCGTGTGGCGATAGAGCGCGGAGGGCAGGGCAAGCGAGGTGTCGCCCGTAAATTTCGCCGTCGGCATCATCTTGCCACGCGCAACCCCGGCAAGATCGGGTGTTATGCATTCAATATCCTCAATACCGCGCGCCCTCAACCATTGCGAAGCTTCGCGCCAGGAGGAAACGCCACGGGTAGAGGAAAGGTCGAGGGGAGGTTTCTTTGCCATGGTTGCCTGTTTCTTCGGGCGGAGCATGGTTTTCTTCGGGGGCATGTATCACCGGGTCTGTGTTTCGACTGGCGCCATCATAACCGGAGTTTGGCAATTGGCGAGGGGGAAAGCGCCATTGACAACGGGCGACACTTCGAAAAGAGGAAAGGGAGAAGCAAACGGAAAACAACTATGGCAGACAAATGTGACGTGCTGATTTTGGGGGCGGGGGCTGCCGGCATGATGTGCGCCATCCGCGCCGGCCAGCGCGGCCGCTCCGTCATCATCCTCGACCATGCCAAGGCGCCGGGCGAGAAAATCCGCATCTCCGGCGGCGGCCGCTGCAATTTCACCAACATCCACGCCGGGCCGAAGAATTATCTCTCCGCCAACCCGCATTTCGCCAAATCCGCACTTGCCCGTTACACGCCGCGCGATTTCATCGCTCTGGTCGAAAAACATCGTATCGCCTGGCATGAAAAGACGCTTGGGCAGCTCTTCTGCGACGATAGCGCCAAGGACATCATCCGCATGCTGCTTGGCGAAATGCAGGCTGCAAAGGTGAAATTGAGGCTCGAAACCGCCGTTTCTGATGTCGCCCATGATGCCGGCCGGTTTCGCGTGACGACCTCCGGCGGCGTCATCGAGGCGGAAAGCCTTGTGGTCGCAACGGGCGGCAAGTCGATCCCGAAAATGGGTGCGACCGGTTTTGCCTACCAGATCGCCGAGCAATTTGGCCTGTCGCTCATCGAGACGCGCCCCGGCCTCGTGCCGCTGACGCTTGATCCTGCGGCACTGGAAAGACTGAGCCCCCTTGCCGGTGTTGCCGTGCCAGCCGAAATTTCCCATGGCAAAACGGCTTTCAACGAGGCACTGCTGTTTACCCATCGGGGCCTGAGCGGCCCCTCAATCCTGCAAATCTCCTCCTATTGGCGGGAGGGCGATACGATCCGCCTGAAACTTGAGCCTGCGCGCGATATCGTCGCCTTGCTAAAGGAAGCGAAACAGAAGAACGGCCGCCAGTCGGCCCAGACCGCTCTTGCGGAAATCCTGCCGAAACGGCTGGCGCAGCATGTCGTCGAAAAATCGGGGCTGACCGGCAACCTTGCCGATATGTCAGACAAGGCTCTGGCGACCTTGGCAAATGAGGTGCAGGACTGGCAGATCAAACCCGCCGGTTCCGAGGGATATCGCACGGCGGAAGTCACGCTTGGCGGCGTGGATACGACCGGCCTCGATTCCCGCAGCATGGCAGCGAAAACCGTGGCGGGCCTCTATTTCATCGGCGAATGTGTTGACGTGACCGGCTGGCTGGGCGGCTATAATTTCCAGTGGGCCTGGGCCTCCGGTCAGGCAGCAGGTGAATTCGCCTGAAACCGCTCGTATTAACACCTTGTTAATGGGCACGGGTCATCCTGACAGAATGCCAGCAAAGCCGGATCGCGTTGTGGTTCCGCTGTACATGATGTCATGCTGGAGGCTCTTAACAGGGCATGGGTCGGTTGAGTTTTTCGTCAGGAGCCCGCGCATGAACAGATCCGCACATCGCCGCCCTCGCGCCATTGCCATCGCCCGCGCCGAAAGCGAGAGCAGGCAGTTGGCCTTTCGCCTGACTGCAATCGCAGCCGGTGCCGTGGCTGCCCTGATCGCCCTTTTTTACTAAGGTCGGGCTCTTCGCTTTCGCCCTTGCAGCAATCGCGGTAAACAGCCGCCACGGCCAGGATGCCTCGGCCATATCGGCATAGAATTTCTCTTCTTGCCGGATGGCTTCCCGCCGCGTGCGCGGCGTCTGGTTTTCGATGATGGCCAATGCTGAATAAAATACGTGCATGTCACTCTCCATGTTGCGGAGGGCCATGATGCACGCCGTTTTTTGTTTTATCTGCGCAAGAAAATGCGCTACGTTTTTCATAAATGAAAAACGTCACCTGGGATTCATACCAACTTTTCCTCGATGTGTCACGCAGCGGCGGCCTTACGGGTGCTGCGGCGCTGACGGGTTTGAGCCCTGCGACTATCGGGCGACGCATGATCGAATTGGAGGAGCGCATTGGCAAGGCGCTGTTCCAGCGCAGCCAGACGGGATACGCGCTGACACCGGATGGCCGCGCGCTGTTTGACCGCCTTCAGGCGATGGAAAACGCCGCAAAGGATATCGAGGGATGGCAAAAGGCGTCGTCGGCCTCTTCCGTCGTGCGCATTGCCGTCGGCACCTGGAATGCCTGGCTGCTGGCAGTAAATTTCTCTGCCATCTGCACGGATCGCGACGATTTCCGCATCGACCTTTTCATAGCCGAACAGAGGGCGTCTTTGGCGCACCGTGAAAACGACATCGGCATTCGCGCTTTCGAGCCCGAGGAACGCAACCTCGCTGCCGTCAAGACGGGGGAGGTGGCCTATGCGCCCTACAGGTTGCGCAACGCCGCCAGCTCCGTTTCAGACCGGTGGTTGGCGGTGGCGGAAGAAAACGCCATTTCCGCCTACCTGCGCTGGCCGCATGAAAACCGTGGTAATGAGATCGTGGTGACGGTTAGCAGGCCGACGGCACTGCTCGATCTGGCACTGGCCGGAGCAGGGGTTGCCGTGCTGCCGTGTTTCGTGGGCGATGCCGATGCGCGGCTGATGCGTGAGGGTGACGAAATCGAAGCGCTTCGTCACAATCAGTGGATCGTCATGAACAATGACGATCGCCACCGCCGTGATATCAGGACGGTGGCGGACCGGATGACGCGTCTCATCAAGCGACATTCCGATTTGTACGCCGGACGAAAAAGCCGTCCGGCATGAGAGGTGTCACGCGGCAGCACTTCCCTGCGCGACGATGACCGGGATCAGAAGATCGCCCCAGTTGCCGCCCCCGCCGTGATGGCGGGCTGAGCGGACGAGTTCAACGGAAACACCGGCCTCAACTGCCTTCATGACGGCCTGGTTGAGGCGGTGCAGATCGTTGGCCAGCATGCGGATGGCGACCTGTTGATCCTGCGTCATGGCGGAGGACTGCTCCTCGGCGCGTTCCTTGACGTGGGTCTTGATGGGGTTATGGGCATTCATGGCATTTCTCCTCTCTTTATTGGTTGGGGTTCTTGATGCGATTTGCAAGCCCTTCCCGTTCAAGGGAAGGGCAGTTTTCCAGTTTATTCCGCCGCCGGGCGGAACTGGTCGTGCTCGGTGGATTCCTTCATGGCGGTGGTCGAAGACGTGCCGCCCGAGATTGCCAGCGACACGGCGTCGAAGTAGCCGGTGCCGACTTCGCGCTGGTGTTTGGTGGCGGTGTAGCCGTTAACCTCGGCCGCGAATTCCGCTTCCTGAAGCTCGGAATAGGCCGCCATCTGCCGCTCCTTGTAGCCGCGCGCCAGTTCGAACATGCCGTAATTCAGCTGGTGGAAGCCGGCCAGCGTGATGAACTGGAACTTGTAGCCCATTGCCCCGAGTTCGCGCTGGAACTTGGCAATCGTCGCGTCGTCGAGGTGCTTTTTCCAGTTGAACGACGGCGAGCAATTGTAAGCGAGCTTCTTGCCGGGATGCACCTTGTGCACGCCCTCGGCAAACCTGCGCGCCTGCTCGAGATCCGGCTTGGAGGTCTCGCACCAGATCAGATCGCAATAGGGCGCATAGGCCACCGCACGGGCGATGCAGGGTTCAAGACCGTTCTTCACCTGATAGAAGCCCTCGACGGTGCGGCCGGCATCGTAATCAACGAAGGGCTGGTCGCGCTCGTCAATATCAGAGGTCAAAAGCTTGGCTGCCTCCGCATCGGTGCGGGCGATGACCAGCGTCGGCACGCCCATGACGTCGGCTGCAAGTCGCGCCGCCGTCAGGTTGCGAATATGCGCCGCCGTGGGGATCAGAACCTTGCCGCCGAGATGGCCGCACTTCTTTTCAGATGCCAGCTGGTCTTCATAGTGAACACCGGCTGCACCGGCCTCGATGAATGCCTTCATGATCTCGAAGGCGTTGAGTGGTCCCCCGAACCCGGCTTCCGCATCGGCAACGATAGGCGCGAACCACGTGTCGACCGAAAGGCCCTTGCCCTCTGCCGTCTCGATCTGGTCTGCCCGTTGCAAGGTGCGGTTGATGCGCTTTGCAAGCTCTGGCGCCGCATTGGCGGGGTAGAGCGATTGGTCCGGATACATGGCGGAGGCCGTGTTGGCATCTGCCGCAACCTGCCAGCCGGAAAGATAGATCGCCTTCAGCCCGGCGCGAACCATCTGCATGGCCTGGTTGCCGGAAAGCGCGCCGAGCGCATTGATGAAATTCTCTTCGTTGATCAGCTTCCACAGCCGGTTGGCACCCATCTCGGCGAGCGAATGGCGGATTTCAACGGAGCCGCGCAGCCGCTCCACGTCGGCGGCGGTATAAGTGCGCTCAATGCCGTCGAAGCGTCCCTGCGGTGCGCCCGGAACAAGTTTGTAAAAATCCGTCATACTTCTCTCTCCCATGACAAATGCGGTTTCAGAAACGTGCTGTCTTCAACTGTGTGAAGCGCCGTTCGATGTGACTACATTTACATTTTCATGAGTTTGAGCGCCAGAACAAACATAAAAACAGTGACTTGAAAGAGGTTATGCTGTAGTGTGTGTGACAGGCTGGAGCTGTAAAATTGTAAATTTTGTAAAAGCCTCATGCCCGGCGATTTTGTAACAGGCTTGTATGAGTCTTTCGATGTGAGGTTGAGGCTGTGTCGGAAAACAAGATTTTTGCTGGCCCGCGCGTACGTCGTATTCGTAACGGTCTGGCGCTGACGCAGACGGCCATGGCCGAGGCGCTGGCGATCTCGCCTTCCTACCTCAATCTCATCGAGCGCAATCAGCGGCCGCTGACCGTGCAGCTGCTCTTGAAGCTCGCTTCAGTCTACAAGGTGGATCTGGACGACCTGCAAGGCGAGAGTGCCAATTCCGCCGGGCAATTGCGCGAGGTCTTCGCCGATCCGCTCTTGGTGGGCGAGGTGCCGTCGCCGCAGGAGCTGATCGAGGTGGCAGATGCCGCGCCCAATGCGGCAAGTGGCGTCGTCAAGCTGTACAGGGCGTATCGGGAACAGGCGCAGCGCCTTTCCGACCTCTCGGATCTTCTGGCGCGCGAAGGACATGAGGCGGTGCTTTCCTCCACCCGACTGCCGATCGACGAGGTGCGGCACGTCTTTGAAAACCGGCCGGCCTATGTCCATTCCATCGATGCGGCGGCAGAAGAACTCCACAAGCAATTGTCGGCGGGCGAAGATCTCGCCGCGGGCCTTCGCGCATGGCTTCAGAAAAACCACGGTATCGTGGTCAGAACTCTGCCGGTCCATGCCATGCCCAATCTGCGGCGGCGTTATGACCGCCATTCCATGCGGCTGTTTTTGTCCGAGCGCCTGTCGCAGCCGGATCAGCTCAGGGAAATGGCGATGGAAACCTGTCTTCTGGCGCTTCGCGACGAGATTAGCGTGGAGCTGGAGACGCTTGGCCTGAAGGGGGAGGAGGCGCGGCGCATCGCCCGCTTCGAGCTGGCGCGTTATGCCGCCCACGCCCTGATGATGCCCTATGGTGCGTTTTTGAGTGCCTCCCAGCGCGCGAAATACGATCTCGATGTCCTGCGGTCGCGCTTCAATGTGTCGTTCGAGCAGGCCGCCAACAGGCTCGTCAGCCTGCAACGGCCGACGGCTGCGGCAATCCCGTTCTTTTTGATGGAGACTGACAATGCCGGCAACCATTTCCGTCTTGCGGGCGCTGGTGGGTTCCCGCGGGCACGGTTTGGTGGCCTCTGTCCGCGTCTTAATATCCACGCAGCTTTTGCCCAGCCGGGGCAGGTGCTGGTGGAGCCGGTGGAGATGCCTGACGGTGACGCCTTCCTGACTGTGTCGCGCACGCTTGAAGGCCCGCAGGCCGGTTTCGGCGAAAGGGTGCGGCGAACGGCCGTGCTTCTGGGCTGCGATCTCGCCCAGGCCGGGGAGACGGTTTATGGGGCTGCCGGCGCAGGTGGGCCGACCATTGCCATTGGTCCCTCGTGCCGGCTGTGTGAAAGGCAGGGCTGTCTGTCGCGGGCGGAGGCCCCGCTGACGAGGCCGCTCGGCCTGGACGAAATGGTGACCGGTCTTAGTGTTTTCGACTTCCAGTAGAGGTTTCGCATCACTTTTTTTCCGGTGGAACACATTCGGTTGAAAATGCTGTGCTGCACATTTCCCGCTTGCTCCCTTTTGTTTTCCTTTCTAGTCTCACTAAAAAAGGGGATCACGCTTCCGTCACGAGGATGCGTTAACAGGAGAAATCATGAAAAACCGTTCGCTCCGTTTCACTTTGGCTCTCACGACGGCGCTCGTTGCTGCAGGCTCGGCAATGGCCCAGGAGAAGGTCGTTCACGTCTTTAACTGGTCGGATTATATCGACGAATCGATCCTTACCGATTTCACCAAGGAAACCGGCATCAAGGTCGTTTACGATGTATTCGACAGCAACGAACTCGTGGAAACGAAGCTTCTGGCCGGCAGCTCCGGCTACGACGTGGTGGTGCCGACTGGCCCCTTCCTTGCCCGCCAGATCAATGCCGGTGTTTTCCAGAAACTCGACAAGTCCAAGTTGCCGAATCTGAAGAACATGTGGCCGGATGTCTCCGAGCGTCTGGCAAAATACGACCCCGGTAACGAGTATGCCGTGAACTACATGTGGGGCACAACAGGCATCGGCTATAACGTCGCCAAGGTGAAGGCGGCTCTCGGTGATGTTCCGGTCGACAGCTGGGATATTCTCTTCAAGCCGGAAAATGCCGAAAAGCTGAAATCCTGTGGCATTAATATTCTCGATGCATCGGACGAGACCTTCGCCATCGCGATGAATTACCTCGGCAAGAACCCGGACAGCAAGGAAACGGCCGATCTGGAAGCGGGCGGTGCCGTCTATTCGAAGATCCGTCCCTTTGTGAAGACCTTCAACTCTTCCGCCTATATCGACGAGCTGGCAAATGGCGACAGCTGCATCACGATCGGCTGGTCGGGTGACATTCTTCAGGCGAAAAAGCGTGCCGAAGAAGCCAAGAATGGCGTCGAGGTGAACTACGTCATCCCGAAGGAAGGCACCTATATGTGGTTCGACAACCTTGCCATCCCGGCGGATGCCAAGAATGTCGAGGAAGCTCACACCTTCATAAACTACCTGATGCGCCCGGAAGTCATCGCCAAGGCGTCCAACTATGTTCAGTATGCGAACGGCAACCTTGCCTCGCAGGCGCTGATGGATCCGTCGGTTGCCAAGAACCCGGCGGTCTACCCCAATGCCGAGACGATGAAGAAGCTCTTCACCATCTCACCCTACGGACCGAAGGAACAGCGCGTCTTGAACCGTGTCTGGACGCAGATAAAGACCGGTAGCTGATAGCTCCGCGCGCTGGTTGAGAAACGGCCGGCGGGCCTGTTTCTCTGATACCTTGCCGGCAGGTCACGCAACCTGCCGGCGCTGCCCGCCTCATGGCATCGGACCGAAAAGTGTGACGCGGTTTTCGGGAAATCCGATGCTCAAATCTACAAAATCAACGGGATTTGAGGGTAGGGTGAATGGCGAAAACTCTGGGGCCGGTCAAACGCAAATTTAGCCCTTGGGACAATCCCGATGCGGTTCCCTTCATCCGTTTTGAAAACGTCACCAAGCGGTTTGGCGATTTCGTCGCCGTCGATAATCTGACGCTCGATATTTACGAACGGGAGTTCTTTTCGCTGCTCGGTCCTTCCGGCTGCGGCAAGACCACGCTGATGCGCATGCTGGCCGGTTTCGAGGAACCGACCAACGGGCGTATTCTCCTTCAGGGCAAGGATATTTCCGGCGTGCCGCCCTACAAGCGCCCGACCAATATGATGTTTCAGTCCTACGCCCTTTTCCCGCATATGTCGGTGGAGAAGAACATTGCCTTCGGTCTGGAGCAGGACGGTCTGCCCAAGGCAGAAATTTCCTCGCGGGTCGAGGAAATGCTGCGGCTCGTCAAGCTCAGCGAGTTTGCCAAGCGCAAGCCGAGCCAGCTTTCGGGCGGCCAGCGGCAGCGCGTGGCGCTTGCCCGCTCGCTTGCCAAGCGGCCGAAGGTGCTTTTGCTGGATGAACCGCTCGGTGCACTCGACAAGAAGCTGCGCGAGGAAACTCAATTCGAGCTGATGGACATCCAGACCAATCTCGGCCTCACCTTCCTGATCGTCACCCATGACCAGGAAGAGGCAATGACGGTGTCGGACCGGATCGCGGTCATGGACAAGGGCATTGTGGTGCAGGTGGCAACGCCTGCCGAGATCTACGAGGCGCCGAACAGCCGTTACGTGGCGGATTTCATCGGCGACATAAATATTTTCGACGCCAATGTCGTCACTAACGCGTCCGATATCGGCAAGCCGGGACTGGTGACACTCGATTGCGACGGGCTGACAGTTGCCGTGGAGCAGGAATGCGCCGCGGTCACCGGAAGCCGGGTGGCTTTCGCCATCCGCCCGGAAAAGGTCCGCATCTCGCTCGATCAACCCACCGACAGCGCCGTCAATTCCGCTTATGGCGAAGTCTGGGATATCGGCTATCTCGGTGACTTCTCGGTGTTCATCGTCAAGCTTGCCGATGGCCGTGTCATCCGTGCAGCGCAGGCGAATGTCTCGCGTCTCGTGGATCGCCCGATCACCTTCGGCGATATGGTGTGGTTGAACTGGAAACAGGATTCCGGTCTTGTGCTAACGCACTGAGGGAGGCTTTTATGGCGATCACCACTCCTGAAAACCGGCAAAGTCCCTGGCGATGGCTGGTCGTCGCCGTTCCCTATTTCTGGCTGATGCTGTTTTTCGCAGCGCCCTTTTTCATCATTTTCAAAATATCGCTTTCGGATACGGCGATATCCATGCCGCCCTATACGCCAGTCTTCGAAGGGTTTTCGAAGCTTGGCGCGTTCTTCTCGCAGCTGGATTTCGAAAACTACCTGTTTCTGACGGAAGACCCGCTCTACATCGACGCCTATCTCTCGTCGCTGCGCATCGCATTCATCTCCACCTTCCTGCTGTTGCTGATCGGTTATCCCATGGCTCTTGCCATGGCGCGTTCGCCGTCATCCATCCGCCCGACGCTGGTGATGCTGGTCATCCTGCCGTTCTGGACCTCGTTCCTTATCCGCGTTTACGCCTGGATCGGTATTCTGAAGCCCGAAGGTCTGCTGACGGTGCTGTTCCAATGGCTCGGTTTTCTGGGGCCGGACCAGCAGGTCAATATCTTCCGCACCGAGACGGCGATCTTCATCGGAATCGTCTATTCCTATCTGCCGTTCATGGTGCTGCCGCTTTATTCGGCGCTGGAAAAATTCGACAATACGCTTCTGGAAGCGGCGGCCGATCTGGGTTGCCCGCCCTGGAAGGCCTTCTGGAAGATTACCTTCCCGCTGTCGCTGCCGGGCGTGGTGGCCGGGTCGATGATCTGTTTCATCCCGATAACCGGCGAATTCGTCATTCCCGATCTGCTTGGCGGTGCGCAGACGCTGATGATCGGCAAGACCCTCTGGACTGAATTCTTCGGCAACCGCGACTGGCCCCTGGCATCCGCCGTTGCGGTGCTGCTTCTACTGTTGCTGGTGGTGCCCATCGCCATCTTCCAGAACCAGCAGAAGAAAGTCGGGTGAGGCCATGAAACGCGGAAAATTCGACATCACCGTCCTGACCCTCGGTTTTGCCTTTCTCTACATCCCGATCATCATCCTGATCGTTTATTCCTTCAATGCCTCTAAGCTGGTCACCGTCTGGGGCGGATTTTCGCTGCAATGGTACAAGTCCATGTGGTCGAACCAGGGGCTGATGGATGCAGCCTGGGTGACGCTTCGTGTCGGTATTTTGAGTGCCACTATCGGCACCATCCTCGGAACGCTGGCGGCGCTGTCTCTGACGCGCTTTGCGCGCTTTCCGGGACGCGTGCTGTTTTCGGGCATGATCTATGCGCCGCTCGTCATGCCGGAGGTCATTACCGGTCTGTCGCTGCTGCTGCTGTTCGTGGCCGTCGGGGTGGATCGCGGCTTCTGGACGGTGGTCATCGCCCACACCACCTTCACCATGTGTTATGTGGCAATCGTCGTGCAGTCGCGCCTGTTGACCTTTGATCGCAGCCTTGAGGAAGCAGCGCTCGATCTCGGTTGCCCGCCCGTCAAGACCTTCTTCAAAATTACCCTGCCGCTGATCTTCCCGGCCGTCATCGCCGGCTGGATGCTGGCGTTTACGCTGTCGCTCGATGATCTCGTGATCGCAAGTTTCGCCACTGGTCCGGGTGCGACGACGCTGCCGATCAAGATTTATTCGCAGGTTCGTCTTGGCGTCACACCTGAGATCAACGCCATCTGCACGATCCTTATCGGGCTTGTCACAATCGGCGTGATTGTCGCTTCCATCGCCTCCAAACGCACGGAACTCCAGCGGATGAAGGACGAACACGCAGCCGCGCGCAACTGATCGAATATTCCTCTCCGATTTCTACGCGTTACTGTTGAGGCGTCGATAAAATTAGAAACCTGTAATTTAGTTTTCGACTTTTACGGTCTCAAAATAGGAATTATCGTCGGTAATTGATCGATTTTGGTTTTAACCGCTTGTTAATAGGAGTTGGCGGAAAGTAAATCCCAACGCAGGGCTGTCAAATTTTCGATAGCCGGGATTGATAATTTCCATATGGCGAGGTTGTCCCCCTTTCTCTCGTTAAAAAAGCACAACTAATACAGGCGGCCGAGAGGCCGCCTTTCTTTTTGCCGCCATGCGGGTTGCCTTCAGCGGTTTTCCGGATGATCCATCGATTTCGACACGAGAAGCACGGGGATAAGCCCGGCAATGATGATGATGATCGCCGGCACGGCGGCATCCTGCACCCTTGAGCGGGACGCGTCTTCATAGACCAGCGTGGCGAGCGTATTGAAGCCGAAGGGCCGCAGCAGGATCGTCGCCGGCAGCTCCTTCATGGATTCGATCAGTACCAGAAGAAAGGCTGTCAGCGCCGCAGGCCGCATATTCGGCAGCAGCACCTTGAACAGTGTCTGCAACCGGTTGCGCCCAAGCGTTCGCGAGGCCATGTCGATATGCGGCGAGAGCTTCTGGAACCCGGCATCAAGCGTTCCCTCCGCCATGGTCATGAAGCGCACCGAATGGGCGTAGATGATGGCAAAGGCAGTGCCTGACAGCAGCAGGCCGCTCGAAAATCCGAAATGGGAGCGGACAAACCCGTCTACGTGATTGTCGAGACCGGCCAGGGGAATGAGCACGCCGATGGCGAGCACCGTTCCCGGCACGCCATATCCCATGGAGCCAAGTCGCGCGGCCACCTTTGACGTCCGCGAGCGCTCGGTGCGGATGGCATAGGAAAACACGAAAGCCGCAATCAGAGTGACGAAGGCGGCGGAAAGCGAGACCTCAAGACTGTGACCGAGTGCTTTCAGCAGCTTCGGCGCAAACAGCGCATCCAGCCTTTTTGCGGCGTAACCGCCAAGAACGATGACGGGAATGAGGAAACCACTCGCCACGGGAACGATGCAGAAGAGGCTTGCAGACCAGCGCCGCCAGCCGCGAAGGCTTTTCAACCGGTGGCGTTGCGCCATGGTCGTGGCTTTTGGAGCGGCAAAGCGCTGTTTTTCGCGGGCATTGCGTTCGATGAAGATCAACGCGCCGACGATGAGCAGAATGACGGCGGCGATCTGTGTGGCATTGGCAAGATTGCCGCGATTGAGCCAGGTCTCGTAAATCGTGAAAGTCAGCGTCTGGACACCGAGATATTCGACAGCGCCAATATCGTTCAGCGTTTCCATCAGGACCAGCGAAAGACCGATGGCGATCGCCGGCCGCGCCATCGGCAATTGAACGGAAAAGAATACACCAAGCGGTTTCGCACCAAGCGTGCGCGCAGCTTCGGCCGCAAACCGTCCCTGCATGGAAAAGGCGGCGCGGGCCGAGAGATAGACATAAGGGTAAAGCACCGAACTCAGAACCACCACGGCGCCGCCAAGCGAGCGTACGTCCGGAAACCAGTAGTCGCGGATGCTGTGATAGCCGAAGGCGGCGCGAAGGGCGCTTTGTACCGGGCCGGTGAAATCGAGGAACTCGCCGAAAGCATAGGCTGCCAGATACGAGGGAATGGCGAGCGGCAGGACAAGTGCCGCCGACAATACCCGCCGCAAAGGGAATTCGAATGTGGTGACGAGCCAGGCGCAGACAATGCCGAACAATGCCGTCGTTGCGGCCGTCATCGCCAGCAGCAGGAAGGTGCGCAACCCGGCGCGCGGCAGAACATTGGCTAGAAGGTGTTGCCATCCTTCCGTGCTGCCGGTCAGCGCCAGCCAGAAGACTGCCAGAACAGGCATGGCGGCGATCGCTGCGACGATGACCGCCGTGATGGGCAACAATGAAACGCGTCTTGTTGCCGGAATGGAAACCGTCATGGAAATGCCAGCCTGATGTCCTGCGAAAGCCTCAACCGGCTGTCCGTTTAGCCGGCGGTTCCCGCATTGCTACGCCCGCATGGCCTCAGTTGGCAAGAACCCGCTGCGACGGAAAGGTAATTTCCACCAGCGTTCCCTCGTTCGGTGTCGAGGTGATGGAGAAGTTCGCCCGGTTGGCGTCCACCATCGCCTTGGTCAAGGGAAGGCCGAGCCCGGTGCCATCGCCGCGCACGCGCTTGCCCGATGACGCCACCTGCCGGAACGGCTTCATGGCCTGTTCCAACTCAGCTCGGGTCATGCCGATGCCGGTGTCGCGGATACGCAGCGCGACGCTGCCATTGGCCTCATAGGCGGTGGAAACCACGATCTGGCCGCCTGATGGCGTGAAGCGGATGGCGTTCGACAGGATGTTGAGCACGATCTGCTTGATCGAGCGCAAGTCGGCAACGATCTGTGGAACGGATTGCGAAAGCGCCGTGCGGATGATGACACGCTGATTGTTGGCCTGCGGTTGCACCAGCGAGACCGCCTCGGCCACCGTCTCGTTAAGCGGAACCGCGATGAAATCGACATCCATCTGCCCGGCTTCGATCTTTGAGATGTCGAGGAGGTCGTTGACGATATCGAGCACATGCCGGCCCGAACGTCCGATATCATTGGAATATTCCACATAACGCGGATGACCGATCGGCCCGAAACGCTCGGTCGCCATCATGTCCGCGAAGCCGATGATGGCGTTGAGAGGCGTGCGGATTTCGTGGCTGACACGCGCAAGAAAATCGGTCTTGTGCGCATTGGCGGTTTCCGCCGCGCGCTTGGCGTTGCGTAACTCTTCTTCCGTGCGCTTCCACTGGGTGATGTCACGGATGACCACGCAATAGCCGTGCGAGGATTTGAGCCGCCCGATCGTCATGAACAGCGGCAGAAAACCGCCGGATGCCTCGCGGCCAATCACCTCGCGGCCATCGTTCAGCACGCTGGCGACACCGTTATTGGCTAGGCCGGAAAGATAGTCCAGCACCGCGCGCTGGCTTTCATGCGCAAACAAGGTGACGAAGGGCTTTCCTGCGATTTCGCCATTGTCGTAGTTGAATAGCGCACTGGCGGAGCGATTGAGCGAACGGATTTCGCCGTCGTCTCCCAAAAGCACCACGCCATCCGTTGCCGTTTCCAGAATGGAATGCAGTTCTTCGACTTCGCCCTGCAATACGGAAACGCTGCCTGCGTCGGCATTCGCCGTTTCGTCCGCTGACGTATTCTCGTTGGCTGCCGTAACCGGTGCCTGCTTTTCTTCCAGCGGAACCAGCGACAGCATCAGCGCCTTGGTGTCTTCCCAGCGGATGGATTGCAGCCGTGCCTTGACCGGAATGATGTCATTTTCGGCGCTGACGACGACCATGCCGCCTTCGTTATCAGGCATATCCTCAAGCTCCTGCCGTTGCAGCAGGGCTTCCAGTCCACCGACCTCGTCCAATTCATCAAGAGAGCCGTAGCCCGTCAGCCGCAGGAAATCCGGATTGGCATGGATCAGCCTGTCACCGGCATGCACCAGCAGTGCCACGGGCATCTGGTCCAGCGTTTCGGCGCTCAGCGCATCGGCGGGGCGCAGCTGTGGGCTAACCATCGCAGCGGCGATATCGGCCGCCGGTACCACCTCGGTGAAGGCGACTGTCTTTTCTTCGATCTGGATTTCATCGGCAGGCTTGTTCGTGGCCGCAGGACGTTCGCCGCGAACATAGTCCGCGAAGAGATCGTCTTCCTCAGCCGGTTCTGCGGCATTAACGTCTTCTTCCAGCACGGGCGGCAGGTCCACCTCTGTTACCGCGTCGATATCGTCTTGGATGTGCTGTGCAGCCGGATCGGTAGAAGGAGCGTCTTCTTCCGCCTTCGGGCCTTCGTCTGAAACGGCATCTACGGGTGCCAGCGTCCGGCCGATTTCGCGGAAGGCGGCCTGCTCGCCTGCGGTCAGGCCCTCGCGGGAGCGCCAGCGGCGCTCTTCCAGATGGACTACTTTGTCGGAGTAGGTTGGCTCCGGCTCTGGTTCCGGGGTCGGTTCGATTGCCAAGTCCGGCACTTCGAATTCCGGCGGGCTGTAATCGTGGGGCCGCTCTTCGTCCGAAATCTCGGCTGGCGCATCTTCAGCGGCCGGGGTTTCGTCATCGAGCTCATCGAGAAAAGCCAGCAATTCCTCGTCTTCATCCTCGGCAGCCGGCTGCGGCAAAACCTCGGTTTGAAGGATGTCTTCGCCGTGCAGGAAGGTGAGGCCGGTAGCGTGCGGATCCTCTGCGGCATCGGCCAGCCGCACGATGCCGAAACCACGGAAACCGTCAAATTCGCGCGAGCGCGTATAGGTGGGAAGGGCGGCGAGATCGATCGGCACCATCAGAGAAGTGCCTTCAACCGGCCAATAGATCGTCTTGCCAGACCAGGTATCACGGCGGCCGAGAAGCTCGCGAATCTTGCCTTCCGGATCGAGATTGAACAGTGCCGCCACATCGGCAAAACTCATGCCTTCGACAGCTGCCGCCTTCGCGCCCACAGCCTCCGCAAATTCGTGCGAGATCGAGCTGAAGCGGCCCTCGGCATCGATTTTCCAGACGAAACGGGATGCACGCGCACCGGCGTTGAAGACAAAAGGCCGGGGTTCGTCGGTCGGTTCCACGGCCGCCGGGAGATCCTCTTCAACGGGTGCAGCGTCCTGCGCCGCTATTGTTTCAGCGACCTCATCTTCCGCCTCTGCGCGCTCCACGTCCGGGGCCTGTTCGGTATGGTCTTCGCTGGAAGCCTGACCAGCTGCCGGAACCTCTGCATCATTCGCATCCAGTTCGAAGATATCGGCAATATCGTCCGTCATAGCCGCATTCGCAGCCGTATCGGCATCCTCCAGCGGGACATCCGCCGGAGCATCCGTTTCTTCTTCTGCTGCAAGCAATGGCAGGACGGTTTCCTCATCCTGTTCCACCGTCACTTCGTCTTCGACGTCGGAAGGCAGTTCCGGCACGTCCTCCACATCTTCTATCCCGGCGACGGCGTCGAGCACGGAATCGAACGAGGCAGCCGTTGCGGCAACAGGCGCGGTCTCGGCGACCGGCAAAGCCGGTTGGGCGGCGGCCGGGGTTTCCTGCGGCTTGTCTTCGGCAAAGCCGTTAACGGGATCGAGCGTCCCGAGCGCGGTTTCGACCACGAACAACAGATTGAGTTCTGGCGATATCGTGATCTGGCCGGCGGCGGCGGGCATGTAACCCTTGCCGGTCGGCACGGGCCGTTTGACGAGGTGGCCAGCCTGACCTGCGGCCATCCTAACCAGCGTCCTTGCCGTATGCGGCGTGATGCCGAGCGACACAAACTTGGCCGAGGCGGCAACGACCTCGTTATCGCCATTGATGACAGCGATATGGATATCGGGATCGTCAAAGCCTTCAATCATGCGCCTTGCGCATTCCGCCGTGTCAGGTGCGGCCTGATCGGTGAGGGCGGAAAACAGAATAGCAGGCTGGCCCGGTTCGGCCTCGATGATTTCCACCTTGGCGGTAACGGCAAGGCTGCGGAAGCCCGCATTGATACGAATGGTAAACGGCAGGCTGTCGCCCGTCTTCGAAAGACGCGCCGCCGTCGCGGCCAGCTGCCGGAAGGTCACGTCCTGCCGTTTGGGTCCCTGTTCCAGAAAATCATAGACCATCGGCGTGCCGAACAGCGCTGCACCGCGCCCATTGGCCCAGAGCGCACTCTGAAGATCGAGCGAGAACAAAGCCATCGCCTCGCCGCGCCCGAAACCTTCGCGCACCCGTTCATGCACTGCGATATCGATAAAGGGATACTGGACGGCGGGCATGTCGAAACCTATTCTGGCACTACCGGACCTTGCGAGGCTTTCGGCTTCCTCATGAAGCTGAAACGTAAACCCGCTGAGGCACCACGTTAACAGAATTTTAAATAACTTCACAGGGCGGCGCGGTCCACCGCCGCCTGAATGAATCGCCAAATAGAGTTAACATGAACAGGCCCGGCGAGACCCGTTCTGGCCCCGTTCCAGATTGCAAGCGGTATACCCGGCTATCGACTGTTGCCAGCTCTGGGGCCATGAAAACGGCTTGCCTTTCCAAGCCTTTTTTCGCAAAATTCGCTGAAGGACTTGCAAATAGCGAAAACACCTTTTATGTCACCCCCCGTGGCGCCGGTTCGGCGTTTGATGTGCGGTTGTAGCTCAGTTGGTTAGAGCGCAGGTTTGTGGCACCTGAGGTCGGAGGTTCGAGACCCCCCAACCGTACCATCTCCAATTTCCTAAAATTCCTGAAAATCATTGCAGCGATTTCAAACCCGATTTGGGTTATCGCAAACGCATGTCTTTGCTGCGCGTCGACGGTGCGGTTTCCTCGCTTCCAAAAACCATTTGGCTAAAATCTCTTGCGCTGGTATTGTCCGCCCAACGAAACCTTATGAAAGCCAGCAGCATAGCGTCTACGCTTGTGCGCGGCGAAATGGACAAGACAGTGATCGACCCCGGAAACGGCCCAAAGCCGTCGGAACAAGGGGCGTCGGTGGCAAACAAAGGGAAAGCGAAGCGATCCCGTCGTGGCAAGAAAAACAGGCGTGACGGTAAACCCCGTGACGTTGCTGTGCTGTCGCATGATGTTGCCGCGGATGTTCCGGCCGGTTCCCCCTATGTATCGGCTCTCGAGCCGGATGCCGAACCGCGCAAAAGAAAGCGGCGTCGGCGTTCCCGTGGCAAAGGCACCTCCCATCAGACGCCGCCTGCTGCCAGTGAACAGGCAGAGGCTGTCGTCGCAACGGATGCCACCAATCCATCCTCCGTGCCGCCTGCCGGTGGTCGCAAGTCGCGTAACCGCAAGCGGGCTCACCGCGATCCGCGCAGCCGCGATCCGCAGGGTCGCCCGCTGGTTCCCTCCCATGCGCCCCGACATGTTGGCAAACAGAACGGTCGCGCCAATGGGACGGCTCAGGAACCGCACCGGCAACAATCCGAAATGTCCGCCCGTCACGGCGCCCGCCATCAAGAGCATGGCTCCGAATTCGCAACGGACATGTATGCGGCGCTCGATCTCGGAACCAATAATTGCCGACTGCTGATCGCGCAGCCGACACGGCCCGGCCAGTTCCGGGTCGTCGATGCCTTTTCGCGCATCGTCCGGCTGGGCGAGGGGCTGGTATCGACCGGCCGTCTTTCAGACGATGCCATGGATCGCGCGGTGGAGGCTCTCAAGGTCTGCTCCTCGAAACTTGCTGGACGCCCGATCAGGCGTATGCGCCTCATCGCCACCGAAGCTTGCCGGGCAGCAACCAATGGCGAGGAGTTTCTGGAGCGGGTTACCCGGGAAACCGGGCTCAAGCTTGAGATCATCAGCCGCGAGACGGAAGCGCGTCTCGCCGTTTCGGGTTGCGCCTCCCTGGTCGGGCGTGAAGCCCGTTCGGTGGTGCTGTTCGATATAGGCGGCGGATCGTCGGAAATCGCGGTCATCAAGGTCGGCGAAAACCGTTCCAACCGGCTCGCCAACCACATCACCCACTGGACATCGTTGCCGGTCGGCGTAGTTACCCTCTCGGAACGCCATGGTGGCCGCGATGTGACGCCGGATGTGTTTGCCGCCATGGTGCGGGAAGTCGAAGGGCTGCTGGATGCCTTCCAGTGCCCGCCTCTGGCGCCGCTTGCGCATCACGAGGATTTTCACCTGATCGGAACCTCGGGTACGGTGACGACGCTTGCGGGCGTTCACCTCGACCTGCCGCGCTACGATCGCCGCAAGGTGGATGGCCTCTGGCTTTCAGATACCGAGGTGACGGCGATGCAGGACAAGCTTCTGGCATGGGATTTTGCCGGCCGCGCCGCCAATGCCTGCATCGGTCCTGACAGGGCCGATCTGGTTCTGGCTGGCTGCGCCATCCTCGAGGCTATTCGCCGTCGCTGGCCGGCGCGGCGCATGCGTGTGGCCGATCGCGGGCTGCGCGAAGGCCTGTTGACGGATATGATGGCGGATGACGGCGCATGGCGGCGTAACCGGATAAGGCGCATGCAGATGGCACGGCAGGACAGAACGGAAGGTTTGACATGAGCAAGGCGCCCACAAGCACCAATCGCACCGGCCGAAAGATCGGTCAGAAGGTCAAGAAGACCAAGCTCAAGGCCTCATCGCGCCGCTGGCTGGAACGTCATATCAACGACCCCTATGTGCAGCGCGCCAAGCTGGAAGGCTATCGCGCCCGCGCCGCCTTCAAGCTTCTGGAAATCAACGACAAGCACCAGATCCTGAAGGGCGCCACCCGCATCATCGACCTTGGTGCGGCACCCGGAAGCTGGTCGCAGATCGCTTCTAAGGTTACCGATTCCACCGAGGATGATATCCGCGTCGCCGCTATCGATTTTCTCGAAATTGATCCCATCCCCGGCGTGAAGATCCTGCAGCTCGACTTCCTCGATCCGACCGCACCGGACCAGTTGATGGAGGCCGTTGGCGGCACGCCGGATCTGGTACTGTCCGACATGGCCGCACCAACCACGGGCCACCAGAAGACGGACCACATCCGCACCATGCATCTGTGCGAAGTCGCGGCCGATTTCGCGGTTCAGGTGCTGGCGGAAGGCGGCCATTTCCTCGCCAAGACCTTCCAGGGCGGCACGGAAAAGGCATTGCTCGACATGCTGAAGAAGAACTTCAAGCAGGTCCTGCATATCAAGCCGGCGTCCTCGCGCTCGGAATCGGTCGAAATGTTCCTGCTCGCCAAGCATTTCAAGGGCCGGACCGCCGAAACGCAGTCCGTTATGCACGTGGATGAGGCGGACGAAGACTAATCATTCTGCCGGTTGCGAGACCTTGCCGCGGTGGCCGGAAACGGCCGCGCCCGCTTGCGCGTCCATGCGGATGATCGGCACGATTGCAAACAGCGAAACGAGCGCCACGATGGTGAAGGCAACGTGGAAATCGGCGAGCTGCAGATGCGAGCCGGATAACATGCTGCTGACTTCCAGGATGGCGGCTGCGAAAGCCACGCCGAGCGCAAGGCTGATCTGTTGCAGCACGGATGCCATCGAAGTTGCCTGACTTGCCTGGCTGTCGTCTATATCGGAATAGCTGAGCGCGTTGGATCCAGTAAAGAAGAAGGAACGGGCAAAGCCCGCCGTGACCAGGCAGATCATGATAAGTGGGTAAGGCGTTTCCGGCGTGAAGAAGCTGTTGGCGAGCGTCGTGAAGGCACCGACGATGCCGGCTCCGATCAGCGTTGATCTGAACCCCGTTGCGGCAAAGACCCGCTTGGCCATGAATTTCGTGGTGATCGCGCCGATTGCCCCGGCAAAGGTGATCATGCCTGATTGAAACGGGTTGAGCCCGAAACCGATCTGCAACATCAACGGCATCAGGAAGGGAATCGCGCCCGTGGAAATGCGGAAGGCGGTGCCGCCAACGGTGGCCGCCCGGAATGTCGGGTTGCGGAAAATGCGGAAATCCAGAATGGGAGCAGGATGGTTTGCCGCGTGGCGCACATAAAGAAAGCCGCAGATGAAACCGATGACCGTCGAGGCGATGCCGATGGCGGGCGGCAGTGCCGGAAGGCTGACGACCGACACGCCGAAAACCACGCCCGATGCTGCAAGACCGGATAACACGAAACCCTTGCCGTCCATCGGTGGCGGATTGGTGGTCTCGATTTCCGGCAGGAAGATCGTCGACAGCCAGATGCCGATAACGCCTATGGGCACGTTGATGAGGAAAATCCAGTGCCATGAAAAATAGGTGGTGATGAAGCCGCCGATCGGCGGGCCGGTCAGAGGCCCGACAAGTGCCGGTATCGTCAAAAGCGCCATGGCGGAAACCAGCTCGCTGCGTTGCGTCGTCCGCAGGAGGACGAGGCGGCCAACGGGCGTCATCATCGCCCCGCCCATGCCTTGCAGGAAGCGCGAAACGACGAATTCGAATACCGATGACGAGACTGCGCAGCAGATCGAACCGACGACGAAGACGCCGATGGCGAAACGGAAGATTTTCTTCGCGCCGTATTTGTCGGCCATCCAGCCGCTGATCGGAATGAAAATCGCCAGCGACACCATATAGGCCGTCAGTGCGAGCTTGAGCGTGATCGGACCCACGTGGAGATCGGCCGCGATGGCCGGAAGCGATGTGGCGATGACGGTGGAGTCCATCTGCTCCATGAAGAGAGCGACTGCCAGGATCAGGGGAATGATGCGGTTCATGAGGCTGCCTGCGGCTCTCCGCTGCGACAATGGTATCGCAGTTCCTCCTACGCCTGATGGGCCGACCTGCCAACACGTTAATTATCAATTTCTGAAGTTCCGATCAAACCTGCGTGAGGCCGGTTTTCTTGCAACTTTCTCGCTCTATTGTCCGTTGGGCAAAGTGACATTGGCGAGAATCGGGAGAAAAATGATGACTCAATCCTTGAGCATGAGCAGACGCGGCCTTATCGGTGTGGCGGGAGCAAGCGTTCTCGGCGCGCCGCTTCTGATGGCGCGCACCGCAACGGCGCAGACGAACCAGCCGCAAACTTCCATGGAGATCAAACACGCCATGCCGCCTGAAACCAATCGCTTCAAGCTTGGTACTTTCGAAGTGCTTGTCGTGAAGGACGGCGCGCGCGCCGCGCCCAATCCGGGCGAGACCTTCGGCACCGATCAGTCGGCGGAAACCGTCGGCAAGCTGCTGGAAGACAATTTTCTGCCGAAGGAGCAATTCGTCAATTCCTTCTCGCCGGTTCTCGTAAATACCGGCACGGACCTCGTGCTGTTCGACACGGGTTTCGGCGAGTCCGGCCGTGGCGCTGGTAATGGCCGTCTTATCGAAGGCATGGCGGCTGCCGGTTACTCTCCTGACGACGTGACCGTGGTGGTGCTGACCCACATGCACGGCGACCACATTGGCGGATTGATGGAAAAGGGCGCGCCGGCCTTCCCCAAGGCGCGTTATGTTTTCGGCCAGGCGGAATATGATTTCTGGACGGACGAGAAGCGGGTTGGCACGCCTGCCGAAGGCGGCCAGAAGGGCGTCATCGCCAACGTCAAACCGCTGGCGGAAAAGGCGACCTTCATCGGCGACGGCGCTGACGTGGTTTCCGGCATCACCGGCATTGCGGCGTTTGGCCATTCGCCGGGCCACATGATCTTCCGTGTCGAATCGGAAGGCAAGCAGCTGATCCTGACGGCTGATACGGCCAACCATTTCGTCCTGTCGCTGCAAAAGCCGGATTGGGAAGTGAAGTTCGACATGGACAAGGCGGCGGCCGCTGCAACCCGCAAGAAGGTCTACGACATGATCGCCACGGACCGGCTGCCGTTCCTCGGCTATCACATGCCTTTCCCGGCTGTCGGTTACGCGGAAAAGCTGGATACGGGGTACCGTTTCGTGCCGAAGTCCTACCAGTTCGACATCTGATGCATATCGCGCAAAAGCGTTAAGCGGTTTTGCGATAACGACATGCGTAAAAACAAGCAGTTAAAGCGCGTCGTGCGGAACAGGGATCCACAGGACGCTCTTTAACGCCTGCTGCAATGCAGCAACAGAATAAGCCCGGAAGGTCATTCCGGGTTTTTTCTATTTCCTTCCTGTCATGAACGTGTTACCAGCCCTCGCCAACTTCCAAGCAATCCTTGCAGGGCGCCGGGGTGAACTTTTCGTTCCGGGACGGCCACGCATTTTCATTATGAAGGAATTTGGTCATGGCACGCATCATTCAAACACCCACTGGTTTGGACGCCCTCACATTTGACGATGTGTTGCTGCAACCCGGACATTCCGAGGTTATGCCGGGACAGACGAATATCGCCACCCGCATTGCCCGTGATATCGATCTCAACCTGCCGATCCTCTCTTCCGCCATGGACACGGTCACGGAAGGCCGTCTTGCCATCGCCATGGCGCAGGCCGGCGGCATCGGCGTCATCCACCGCAACCTCACCCCCATCGAACAGGCCGAAGAAGTCCGGCAGGTAAAGAAGTTCGAGAGCGGCATGGTCGTCAACCCGGTCACCATCGGCCCGGATGCCACGCTGGCAGAAGCACAGGCTTTGATGAAGGCGCACGGCATTTCCGGCATTCCGGTGGTTGAAAACGGCGGTGCCGGCGGCCACAAGAATGGCCGTCTCGTCGGCATTCTGACAAACCGCGACGTGCGTTTCGCATCCGATCCGCAGCAGAAGATCTATGAACTGATGACCCGCGAAAACCTTGTTACGGTCAAGGAAAGCAGCGTCGATCAGCAGGAAGCGCGCCGTCTGTTGCACAAGCACCGCATTGAAAAGCTGCTGGTGGTGGATGGAAAAGGCAATTGCGTCGGCCTCATCACCGTCAAGGATATGGAGAAGTCGCAGCTCAACCCCAACGCCACCAAGGATGCGCAGGGCCGTCTTCGCGCCGCTGCCGCCATCAGCGTCGGTGCCGATGCCATCGAGCGCGCAGAACGCCTCATCGATGCCGGTGTTGACCTTCTGGTCGTTGATACCGCGCATGGCCATTCGCAGCGCGTGCTCGATGCCGTTTCGGTGGTCAAGAAGATGTCGAATTCCGTTCGCATCATCGCCGGCAATGTTGCGACCGCTGACGGCACCAAGGCACTGATCGATGCCGGCGCCGATGGCGTCAAGGTCGGTATCGGCCCTGGTTCCATCTGCACCACCCGTATCGTCGCCGGCGTTGGCGTTCCGCAGCTTGCTGCGATCATGGCCTCGGTCGAAGTGGCCAATGCTGCAGATATTCCTGTCATCGCCGATGGCGGCATCAAGTTCTCGGGCGATCTGGCGAAGGCTATTGCCGCCGGCGCCTCCGCCGTCATGATCGGCTCGCTTTTGGCCGGCACGGATGAAAGCCCGGGCGAAGTGTTCCTCTATCAGGGCCGTTCCTTCAAGGCCTATCGCGGCATGGGTTCCGTTGGCGCCATGGCGCGCGGCTCCGCCGACCGTTATTTCCAGGCGGAAGTGCGCGACACGCTGAAGCTCGTTCCGGAAGGTATCGAAGGTCAGGTTCCCTATAAGGGTCCGGTCTCCGGCGTCCTGCACCAGCTGGCCGGTGGCCTGAAGGCTGCCATGGGTTATGTCGGCGGCGGCACGATCAAGGAATTCCAGGAGCGCGCCACCTTCGTGCGCATTTCCAGCGCGGGCTTGCGCGAAAGCCACGCCCATGACGTGACGATCACCCGCGAAAGCCCGAACTACCCCGGCGCGGTTTGATCTTTCGAACCGAATCCGCAACAACATAGTCTCAGTATTTGGCGCTCCCCGATTCACGCCGGATCGGGGAGCGTTATTGTGATTGGAGGAGAAAGCATGTCACCAACGACCGCAATGTTCTGGCCGATGATAGCCCATGCATTTCTCGTGTTCGTTCTTTACGCCCTACTGCTTTACCGCCGCAAAAAATACACGCTGACGGACCGTGACACCGCGCTCAGATATCGCGATACGGGACAGGAAGGGCGCGAAAGCTATCTGGTCAACCGAAACATTGCCAACCAGTTCGAGCTTCCGGTTCTCTTCCACCCCGTCTGCCTGCTGCTTTATATTACCGACGCGGACAATATCGTTACCGTCGTTCTGGCCTGGCTGTTCGTGATTTCCCGTTATGCGCACTCCTTCGTTCACGTCACCAGCAACCGTCTGCGTTATCGTGCGCCGTTGTTCGCGATTGGTTTCGCGCTTCTCGTCTGCCTCTGGGGCTGGCTCGCCATCTGGTTGGCGCTGGAGTGAGATGGCACCGTAAGGTTGCTTCATAAGTGAGACAATCGCGCTTCTAAAATGCTGCGATTTGCGATGGGTCAATTCCGTGACGCCCCATCCCCGGTAGTCTCTGCCTCGCCGTCGAGAATTTCAGGCGAGCAGAGATTAGGGAGTATGTCATGGCTAAAACAATGAAGGCCGCGGTTGTCCGCGCATTTGGCAAACCGCTGACCATCGAGGAAGTGGCGATACCGGATCCCGGCCCGGGTGAAATTCTCATCAATTACAAGGCGACCGGCATTTGCCACACGGACCTGCAC
This sequence comes from Agrobacterium sp. 16-2014-1-2a, assembly GCF_053522705.1. NCBI lineage: Bacteria > Pseudomonadati > Pseudomonadota > Alphaproteobacteria > Hyphomicrobiales > Rhizobiaceae > Agrobacterium > Agrobacterium sp. 16-2014-1-2a. The sequence continues at coordinate 1,260,750 of NZ_JBNWBX010000001.1, read as the reverse complement.
GCCGCAACGGGCGATTGGCCGGTCAAACCCAATCCACCATTCATCCCCGGCCATGAAGGCGTCGGCTACGTCGCCAAGATCGGCGCTGGCGTGACCGGCATCAAGGAAGGCGACCGCGCCGGCACGCCGTGGCTTTATACCGCCTGCGGATGCTGCATTCCGTGCCGTACCGGCTGGGAAACTCTTTGCCCAAGTCAGAAGAACTCGGGTTATTCCGTCAATGGCAGCTTTGCGGAATACGGGCTTGCCGATCCGAAATTCGTTGGCCGACTTCCCGACAATCTGGAATTCGGTCCCGCTGCACCCGTGCTCTGCGCCGGTGTCACCGTCTACAAGGGTCTCAAGGAAACCGAAGTGAGGCCCGGCGAATGGGTGGTAATTTCGGGCATTGGGGGGCTTGGTCATATGGCCGTGCAATATGCCAAGGCCATGGGCATGCATGTCGTTGCCGCCGATATTTATGACGACAAGCTGGAGCTTGCGAAAAAGCTGGGCGCGGATTTTACCGTCAACGGTCGGGCGCCGGATGCGGTGGAACAGGTGCAGAAGGCGACCGGCGGCGTCCACGGCGCGCTCGTGACGGCGGTTTCGCCCAAAGCCATGGAGCAGGCCTACGGTTTCCTGCGCTCCAAGGGCACGATGGCACTTGTTGGCCTGCCGCCGGGCTTCATCTCCATTCCGGTTTTCGAAACGGTGCTGAAGCGCATCACGGTGCGTGGCTCCATCGTCGGCACAAGGCAGGATCTGGAGGAGGCGCTTTCCTTCGCTGGTGAAGGCAAGGTAGCCGCCCACTTCTCCTGGGACAAACTCGAAAACATCAACGACATCTTCCGTCGCATGGAAGAGGGCAAGATCGACGGCCGTATTGTCGTGGACCTTGCCGCCTGAGACAGATGACCAGCGGTGGCGCTCACGCAAAAGTGTGCCGCCGCTTGTTCACCGGGCGACGATCTGCGCTATCCTCCCTGTGCATCTGCGCGTTCAGGGAGAAGAGAGCGATGGACGACAAGCCGAAGATTACGCAGGCCATGATCGACGCTTACGATGAATATACCCATCTCAGTCTCGATCGCCGCAAATTCATGGAAAAGCTCAGCCTGCTTGCCGGGTCCGGCGCAGCTGCTGCCGCAATCGCGCCGCTTCTTTCGGCCAACAGCGCCCGTGCGGCAATCGTCGCGCCTGATGATGCGGGTATCGTTGCGGAAGAGGTGACCTATCCCGCCCCCGGTGGCGAGATGAAGGGCTATCTCGTCACGCCGAAATCGGTTTCCGGCCCCATTGGCTCGGTTATCGTCATCCATGAAAACCGGGGCCTGAACGACCATATCCGCGATGTGGCAAGACGCGTGGCGCTTGCGGGGTTCAGGGCGCTTGCGGTTGATTTCCTGTCGCCGCAGGGCGGCACGCCTTCGGATGAAGATAAGGCACGGGAGATGTTCAGTGGCCTCGATATGGAGGCAACAGTCGCCAATGCCGAAGCCGGTCGGGTGTGGCTCGCTGCAAGGCAGGGTGCGAACGGCAAGGTTGGTGCGGTCGGTTTCTGCTGGGGCGGCGGGCTGGTCAACCGGTTCGCCACCAAATCGGCAGGCCTGAATGCCGGTGTCGCCTATTACGGCCAGCAACCGCCGGCGGCCGATGTGCCTGCTATCAAGGCGCCCCTGCTGTTACAGTATGCCGGTCTGGATGAGCGCATCAATGCCGGTATCGACGCCTATAAAAAGGCGCTGGAGGAAAACGGCAAGACCTTCGAAATCTTCGTTTATGACGGCGTCAACCACGCCTTCAACAACGATACGTCCTCGGCGCGATACGACAAGGCCGCTGCCGATCTCGCCTGGGGCCGGACGACGGAGTTCTTCAAAAAATATCTGGCGTGATGGGGTTTTGGTCCGCTGTGACGGACAACCCCTGAAATTCCACTCTATACGCCGCCAGCCCCGCGTTTCAAATGCTCATCAAGCCGGGGCATGATCTCAACGAAATTGCAGGGCAGGTGGCGGTAATCGAGCTGGGCTTTGAGAATACCGTCCCAGGCATCCTTGCAGGCGCCGGGAGAGCCGGGCAGCACGAAGATGAAGGTGGCGTTTGCCACGCCGCCGGTCGCCCGTGACTGGATGGTGGCGGTGCCGATCTTTTCATAGGAAATGCGATGGAAGATGGCGGAAAAGCCGTCCATGCGCTTTTCAAACAGGGGTTCCAGCGCCTCGGGTGTCACGTCGCGGCCTGTAAAGCCGGTGCCGCCGGTGGTGATGACCACATCCACGCTCCCGTTGAGCGTCCAGTCGCGCACGGTGTTGAAAATAGCAGCCTTGTCGTCTGCCACGATGGTGCGAGCGGCGACCTTGTGTCCGGCTTCTTCTATGCGTGCGACTAGCGTGTCGCCGGACTTGTCATTCTCAAGCGTGCGGCTGTCCGAAACGGTCAGAACCGCGATGCCGAGGGGAATGAAGGGTCTTTCGCCTGCCATGGCCTTATCCTCGAATTGTGTTGTCTTCAGATGGTCCGCGTCGCCTGAAAATACCAGCCGGGGCGCTTGTTTCGAAGCGATGTTTCCGCTTTTCGGGCGGCCTCGAAGGAATGAAATAGTCCAAAACAGGTGGCACCCGAACCGGACATGCGCACAAGGGAAGCACCTTCCTGCGACAGCATGCCGGCGATTGCGCCGATCTCCGGCAGAAGCGCCTTCGCGGGGACTTCCAGATCGTTTCGGCTTTGCGCCAGAAAATCCATCCAGCCACCTTCTTTCCGCTCCGGCAGGGGCGGGTTGGCCTTGTCGAGCAATCGCCGAAAAATCTCCGGCGTCGAGACCGCTTTCAGAGGGTTGGCCAGCACCAGAAAGAATTCCGGCAGATCGGAGACCGGCTCGATATCCTCGCCGATACCTCGTGCGATGAGTGGGCGGCTTTCAAGGCACATCGGCACGTCAGCGCCAAGCGCAAGCGCGATGGGTGCGAGATTTTCAGAAACAATCCCGGCATTCCAGTGCCGCAACAGCGCCCGCAGTGTCGCCGCCGCATCCGCTGAGCCACCGCCAATGCCGGAGGCGACCGGCAGGTTCTTTTCGAGATGGATGGCAACCGGGCGTGCCGATTGACCTGCCGCCACAAGCGCATCACGCAAAAGGTCTCTGGCACGGACGACGAGATTGTTGCCGCCATCGCCTGCGCGCAGCAGATCGCCAAACGGGCCGGAGATGGAGAAAGTGTCGGCATCGGCATCGCGAACATGGATCGCGTCGCCTGCTTCGGTGAAGGTCACCAGCGTCTCGAGCAGATGATAACCATCTGCCCGCTGACCGGTTACATGCAGTGCCAGATTGATCTTGGCCGGGGCCGCCTCGGTTGTTTCGACAGCCCCGGTAATGTCATCCGCGCGCATGTCGCGTCAGGATTTCTTGTCCGGGGCAGGGGCAACAGGGGCCGGTGCTGGCGGAGCCGGCGGCTGCGGCGCGGCCTCCTTCTTGGCGGTGTTTTCGGCGTCCTTTTCCAGCGGCGGCAGGCCGTTGGCAATCTTTTCCTTCACCTTGGCCTTATCCAGATCGTCATTGTCGCCAATCAGCGCGCGGTTCCACTGATACACGGCCTCGATCTTGCGACCGACACGCCAGTAGGCATCGCCCAGATGATCGTTGATGGTCTGATCGCCGGCCTTTAGCTCGATTGCCCGCTCCAGTTCGGTCACGGCCTGGTCAAATGCGCCCAGCCGGAAATGCGCCCAGCCAAGCGAATCGACGATATAGCCGTCATTCGGCCGAAGCTCGACCGCGCGGCTGATCATCTTCATCGCTTCGTCGAGGTTGATACCCTTGTCCACCCAGGAATAGCCGAGATAGTTCAGCACCTGCGGCTGTTCCGGGTTGAGTTCGAGCGCACGCTTGAAGTCCGGCTCGGCCTTGTCCCATTCCTTCAGGCGCTCATGGGCGATGGCGCGCTGGAAGAACACGGTCCAGTCCGACTTCTGCGGCATGGCACCGATCACCTCGACAGCTTTGTCGTAGTTTTCGGCCATGGCCTTGTAGTCCTTGGCGTCGGAAAGCACGCTGCCATAGGCGAGGTAAGAACGGATATCCTTCGGATCGGATTGCAGCAGGGATTGCAGGTGGTTGCGCGCTTCCTCCACCTTGCCCGTCTGCGCCAGCGTCAGCCCGAGCTGCAGCTCGGAGATGCGGTGCATCGGCGAATCCTTCGGCACGTCGCGGTAGAAGGCGATGGCGCGGTCGGGCTGTTTCATCGCCTCGGCAAGTCCGCCGAGAAGGATCAGCGTATCGGCGCTTTGCGGATCGAGCGCCCGCGACGTCTGAAGGTAAAGCGTGACGATCTCTTCGGCACCTTCGCGGTTCAGCGCACCCGCGATGGAAAACATCACGGAAGCCGCGCCTTCAACGGCATTGGTGATCTGCTGCGGCGGCTTCTCGCCCTTCTCGATGGATTGGCGAAGCGCTTTGAGCGGCGCATAGTTCGGCGCAAAAGTGTCGCCGACCGCAATTGCGTCCAGCGCCTTCTGCTTGTTGCCGGCTGAAGCCTCCAGCCGTGCAAGCGCCATCACCGCGCGCATATAGGTGTCGGAAGCGGTTGCCCCGCCTTCACGATCCGTCACGGCCTCATTGAGGCTCTTGCGGGCAGCATCTGTGTTGCCGGAGACAAGGGCGATCGCGGCGGCATTGTATTTCTGGAAAATCGAAATCCAGCCCGGACCCTTCATGTTGTTGACGAGGGCCAGCGCTTCCTTGGGTTTGCCTGAACCGGCGCGCGCCCATGCCGTCAGAAGCGTGTTGACCATGCGGTCGAGATCGTTCGGGCCGGTATACTTCAGGATTTTCTCGGCTTTGACGAATTCCTTGTCCTTGATGGCGTCGAGGCCGCGCACGATGGTCGTCACGCGTTCGACGGAGGTATCGTCCTTCATCGAATCGGCAATCTTGGCGCCAGCCTCGAAATTGCCGCTCAACAGTTCGGCGATCATCAGGCGCTGGCGGATTTCCGAATTGGCCGGATCGAATTCCAGCGCCTTCTTGTAGAGCGAAATCGCGGTGGGGTAATCCTGATCGACATCGGCATTGCGCGCGGCAAGGAATGCGCCGGAGAAGGTATTTACCTTGGCAGGATCGAAAGTAACGGCCTTGGCTTCCGTTTTCGTCTCCGCAAAGCCGGGGCTTGCACCCGCGCCAAGTGCGAGAGCGGCGGCAAGAGCCGCGCTGCAGAGAAGACGAAGTGCTGGTTTACGCCGCATGAGGGAACCTTTGCCTTTGTGCAGAAGCACGGAAAAATCAGTTTCCATTGTTTGGTCACGATAGAATGGCTTTTTTGAAGCAACCCCGCAAGAAATTATGGCCCGCGCCACAATCTACCCTTGCGGGACACCCAGTCCGAAACAGCGGCGGACGGTCTTGTCCATCCGCCGTTTGCCTGAGGCCTCCAGCGTCAGTTGAGACGCTCGATGCAGAAGTCGATGACTTCCAGAAGCGCGTTTTTCCACGGGCTTTCCGGCAGCGGTGCAAGCGCATCGCGGGCAATGGTGCCGTAATGCGTGGCGCGGCCGATCGTATCGCCAAGACCGTTGTATTTGGTGATGAGGCCGAGCGCCTTTTCGAGGTTCTCGTCGCTGCTTTCACCCTTTTCGATGGCGTTGCGCCAGAAGGCGCGCTCATCCTGCGTGCCGCGGCGATAGGACAGGATGACCGGCAGGGTTATCTTGCCCTCACGGAAATCGTCACCCGTATTCTTGCCGAGATCGGCGGATTTGCCGCCGTAATCCAGCACGTCGTCAACGAGCTGGAAGGCAAGGCCGAGATTCATGCCGTAGGATTTCAGCGCGCTGCGGCTTGCCTTGTCGGTTTTGGCGACGATGGGGCCAACTTCCGCGGCCGCTGCAAAAAGGGCGGCCGTCTTGGCGCGAATCACCTGCAGATAATCGTCCTCGGTCGTTTCCATGTTCTTGGCGACCGAAAGCTGCAGCACTTCGCCCTCGGCGATGACCGAAGCGGCGGTGGACAGCACATCGAGCGCATCCAGCGAGCCGACGTCCACCATCATGCGGAAGGCTTGGCCGAGCAGGAAGTCGCCGACGAGAACGCTTGCCTGATTGCCCCAGATGGTGCGGGCGGTGGACTTGCCACGGCGCAGATCGCTTTCATCCACCACGTCGTCATGCAGCAGCGTCGCCGTGTGCATGAATTCCACGCTGGTGGCGAGCTTGATATGGTGGTCGCCCTCGTAACCGAACATCGAGGCAGAGGCCAGCGTCAGCATCGGCCGCAGGCGTTTGCCTCCGGACGAGATCAGATGGTTGGCCACCTCAGGTATCATCTGGACATCGGAACCGGCTCTGGAAAGGATAAGCTGGTTCACCCGTTCCATGTCGGCACGGGTCAGGTCGACAAGCGGCTTGACGGATGCGAGTTTGTTTTTGCTTTCTTCAAGCGGTATGACGACGCCCAAGGGACAGGACTCCTGTTCGAATTTGAGTTCGACAATAAAAACTGGCGCCTGTCGCGGCAAGGGGCGAATTGCCGCTAGCCATTCAAAAAAATGGGAATTTGGGGCTTATCCATGCGTGAACTGATCCGTACCAACGATGCCGTGCTGTTATCCTTCGCCGAAAGCCTGATGAAGGACGCTGGCATCCATTGCCTTGTCGCCGATCAGGCAATGAGCATTCTGGAAGGTTCGCTCGGTCTTTTGCCCCGCCGGTTCCTGGTGGAGGAAGACCGCGCCGGTGAGGCCCGCCGCATTCTCGTGGATGCCGGTCTGGGCGACGAATTGCGCAACCAAGAGGCGTAAACGAACGTGGGCGGCGAGATTTCGGAAACTTTGGATGCGTTTCACCGGGGCCGTTTTCACATTCTCCAGCCCAAGGGCAGGGGGCACCGCGCCGGCATGGACGCCATGCTTCTTGCCTCGATGGTAGCGGACGAGCGCGCCTGCCATATAGCCGATCTCGGCGCGGGCGCGGGCGCGGCAGGTTTCGCGGTCGCCACGCGGCTTGAAAAGGCCGAAGTGACCCTGTTCGAACGTTCGCCGGAAATGGTGGAATTTGCCCGCCGCAGCCTGGCATTGCCGGAAAATGCCGCTTTTTCCGCCCGTATCAGCGTGTGTGAGGCCGACGTGACACAGCGTGGCAACGCGCGCGTCGAGGCCGGACTGCCGGACGGGCATTTTCACCACGTCATCATGAACCCGCCCTATAATGATGCAGGTGACCGCCGCACGCCCGATGCGCTGAAGGCTGAGGCCCACGCCATGACGGAGGGCCTGTTCGAGGACTGGATCAGGACCGCAGGTGCGATCACGGTTCCAGGCGGGCAGCTTTCCCTTATTGCACGGCCGCAATCGGTGGCGGAGATCATTGCCGCCTGTGGCAGCCGTTTCGGCGGCATCGAGATCACACTCATCCATCCACGCCCCGGCGAGGACGCGGTGCGCATGCTCGTAACGGCGATCAAGGGGTCACGGGCGCGGCTGTCGTTCCGGGCGCCGCTCGTCATGCACGAGACCGGCAGCCATGCTTTCACGCCCATCGTGGATGACCTGAATAATGGCCGCACCGCCTATCGCCGTAATGTAAAGGCAATCGGGCCTGGCCTATAAATTCGCCGTTCCTCCGGCCGCAAACCATTGTGTTTTGCAGGGCAATACATACATCCGTGACGAACAGGCAAATGCTGCGAGGAGTGAATTGTGGGTTTTCTGAAGTATCTGGTGCCGAAACGCTTTCGCAAAAAAGAACTCGTCATCCCGGTTGTGCGCATGCATGGCGCCATCATGGCTGGCGGCAACCAGTTCCGCCCCGCTCTCAATCTTGCTTCCTATGCACCGCTGCTGGAAAAGGCCTTTGCCATCAAGGACGCGCCAGCTGTTGCCATTTCCGTGAATTCTCCCGGTGGCTCGCCGGTGCAGGCGCGAATGATCTATAATCGCATCCGCCAGCTTGCCGAGGAAAAGGACAAGAAGGTCCTGATCTTCGTGGAGGATGTGGCGGCCTCCGGTGGCTACATGATCGCGCTTGCCGGCGACGAGATCATCGCCGACCCCACCTCCATCGTCGGTTCGATCGGCGTCGTTTCCGGCGGTTTCGGTTTCCCGGAAATGCTGAAGAAGATCGGGGTGGAGCGCCGTGTCTATACCGCCGGCGAGAACAAGGTCATCCTCGATCCCTTCCAGCCGGAAAAAGAGGGCGACATCGAATATCTGAAGTCGCTTCAGGTCGAAATCCACAATGTTTTCATCGATATGGTCAAGATGCGCCGCGGTGCAAAATTGAAGGGCGATGAGACGGTCTTTTCCGGCCTGTTCTGGACCGGTATGCGTGGCCTGGATCTCGGCCTGATCGACGGCTTGGGCGACATGAGGGAAGTTCTGCGCCGCCGTTACGGGACGAAGGTCAAGCTTCAGCTCGTCACCGGCGGGCGCTCGCTGTTCGGCAAAAAAGTGCCGGGCGTGAATGCGGCACTCGGCCTCAATGCCGAAAGGCTTGCGGCAGGCGCCGTCTCGGGACTTGCGGAAGTTGCCGAAGAAAAGGCATTGTGGTCGCGTTTCGGTCTATGATGTCGCAGGAATAGGGCCTTATGGCGCAGCTTATTACAATTGTTCTTCTGGTGGTGGGATCCGTCATCCTCTACCGCCGCTTCGTTCGCGATGCGGAAAAGCTTTCGGCAAAATCGAAGCAGCGCGAAAAGGAACGCGAAACCGGCGCCATCGGCACGCTGATCAAGGATCCCGAAACCGGCGAATACCGCGTGAAGCGTGAGGATGAGACGTAAGCCGGTGTCTCCACGCATAAATCCTTGACCCCTTCGCCATGCCGTGGCACCAGTCCGCATCCGAAGTAAGTCAGTGCTTACTTATCCTCACAACGCCGCGATGACTGCAATGACCGATATTCCAGACCATATGAACCCCAAGCGTTCCTTTCAGGCGCTGATCCTGACGCTGCACAATTACTGGGCCGACAAGGGCTGCGCGGTATTGCAGCCCTATGATATGGAAGTGGGCGCTGGTACGTTTCATCCGGCAACGACGCTGCGCGCGCTGGGCCCGAAGCCGTGGAAGGCTGCCTATGTGCAGCCCTCGCGCCGGCCTTCCGATGGTCGCTACGGTGAAAACCCCAACCGTTTGCAGCATTATTACCAGTATCAGGTCATTCTGAAGCCCAACCCTTCCAACCTTCAGGAACTGTATCTCGGTTCGCTGAAGGCGATCGGTCTCGATCCACTGCTGCATGATGTGCGCTTCGTCGAAGACGACTGGGAAAGCCCGACGCTCGGCGCCTGGGGTCTCGGCTGGGAGTGCTGGTGCGACGGTATGGAAGTGTCGCAATTCACCTACTTCCAGCAGGTCTGCGGCATCGAATGCTCGCCGGTCGCTGGCGAACTGACCTACGGTCTGGAGCGTTTGGCCATGTATGTTCAGGGCGTCGACAATGTCTACGACCTCAACTTCAACGGCCGCGAGGGTGAAGAGAAAATCTCCTATGGTGACGTCTTCCTGCAGGCCGAGCAGGAATACTCCCGCCATAATTTCGAATTTGCCGACACCGGCATGCTGCATCGCCATTTCATCGACGCGGAAAAGGAATGCCAGGCGCTTCTTGCCGCCGGTGCGCCGGGTGATGATGACAATCAGCGCCTGCATAAATGCGTGTTCCCGGCCTATGACCAGTGCATCAAGGCAAGCCATGTCTTCAACCTGTTGGATGCGCGCGGCGTGATCTCGGTGACGGAACGCCAGAGCTATATCCTGCGCGTGCGCACGCTGGCAAAAGCCTGCGGCGAAGCCTTCCTGCTCACGGATGCGGGCGGGTTGAACTGGAACAGGGCCGCCTAAACCTTTATGTAAGGCGGGGCAACAGTCTAACGTGCGGGTGCCGTTGCGGCGCTCGCGCCTCTTGAGGAGGGGTCGGGAATGTTCATCACGCTGGCAATCATCGCGGCAATCGCGCTCTATGTCGTCTTCATCTATAACGGCCTCGTCAAGGCGCGGCAGATGAAGGAAGAGGCGTGGTCGGGCATCGATGTGCAGTTGAAACGCCGCGCCGATCTCATTCCCAATCTCATCGAGACCGTGAAGGGTTACGCGGCGCATGAAAAAAGCACCTTCGAGGAGGTGATTGCCATGCGCAACCGGGCCCAGGCCGTACCGGCTGGCGATGTCGAAGGCCGCGCCCAGGCGGAAGGCATGCTGTCGCAAGCGCTCGGCAAGCTCTTTGCGCTCGCTGAAGCCTATCCCGATCTGAAAGCCAACACGAACTTTCTGGAATTGCAGCGCTCGCTGGAAACCATCGAGGGCGAACTGCAGATGTCGCGCCGTTATTACAATGGCGCCGCGCGCGATCTGAACGTCAGGGTGGAAAGCTTCCCATCCAATCTGATCGCCGGCCAGTTCGGTTTTGCCAAGGCACCCTATTTCGAGATCGACAACCCGGCAGACCGCGCCGTGCCGACCGTGAAATTCTAAGGCCACCGTTCCCCGGGTCCAAATCCTCCCGCCGACATTCCTGTATCCCGGCTCTCTGCCGCATTCTTTGACAAGACGACGATCATGATCGAACTGACCATCACCCCGCCCGGCCACCCGCTTTCCGGCAAGGTAGAGCCGCCCGGCTCCAAATCCATCACCAACCGCGCGCTTCTGCTGGCTGGCCTCGCCAAGGGAAAAAGCCGCCTAACCGGCGCGTTGAAGAGCGATGATACGCTCTATATGGCCGAAGCCCTGCGCGCCATGGGCGTTAAGGTGACAGAACCTGACGCCACGACCTTCGTGGTGGAGGGTACAGGCGTGCTTCAACAGCCGGAAAAGCCGCTTTTTCTCGGCAATGCCGGCACAGCCACGCGGTTCCTGACTGCGGCTGCAGCACTGGTGGATGGCGCCGTCATCATCGATGGCGACGAGCACATGCGCAAACGCCCGATCATGCCGCTGGTGGAAGCGCTGCGCGCCCTCGGCGTCGAAGCGGATGCGCCGACCGGCTGCCCGCCAGTTACCGTGCGGGGCAAGGGCATGGGTTTCCCGAAGGGCAGCGTCACCATCGATGCCAACCTCTCCAGCCAGTATGTGTCGGCACTTCTGATGGCGGCCGCCTGCGGTGACAAGCCTGTCGATATCATCCTCAAGGGCGAGGAAATCGGCGCGAAGGGTTATATCGATCTCACAACATCAGCCATGGAAGCCTTCGGCGCAAAGGTGGAGCGAGTTAGCAACGCCATCTGGCGCGTGCATCCGACAGGTTACACCGCGACCGATTTCCACATCGAACCGGATGCATCCGCCGCCACGTATCTCTGGGGCGCGGAACTTCTGACCGGCGGTGCGATCGACATCGGCACGCCCGCCGACAAGTTCACCCAGCCGGATGCCAAGGCCTATGAGGTCATGGCGCAGTTTCCGCACCTGCCCGCTGAAATCGACGGTTCGCAGATGCAGGACGCCATTCCGACCATCGCCGTTCTCGCCGCGTTCAACGAAACGCCAGTACGTTTCGTCGGCATTGCCAATCTGCGCGTCAAGGAATGCGACCGCATCCGCGCCGTCTCGCTCGGCCTCAACGAAATCCGCAACGGTCTGGCGCATGAGGAAGGCGACGACCTGATCGTGCATGCCGACCCGGCGCTGGCTGGTCAGACGGTCGATGCCTCCATCGATACTTTTGCCGATCACCGCATCGCCATGAGCTTCGCGCTGGCGGCTCTGAAGATCGGCGGCATCGCCATCCAGAACCCGGCCTGCGTTGGCAAGACCTATCCGGGCTACTGGAAGGCGCTCGCCTCGCTCGGCGTCGACTATACCGAAAAGGAAAGTGCTGCCGAGCCGCAGCACTGAAACCGGCTGGAGGAGACCGCCCCGTGAAGACCATCGCCGCAAGACTTCTCGCGCTGCTTGTCTTCCTGGGCGCGGCATGCCCGGCCTTTGCGGAAGAATTCATCCGCTCCTATCATTCCGTCGTCGAGGTTGCGAAGAGTGGCGAACTGACGGTGACGGAAACCATCACCGCCCGTGCTGAAGGTCAGAACATCAAGCGCGGCATCTTTCGCGATTTCCCGCTTTATGCGCTGGATGCGAATAACCGACGCACCAAGGTGGATTTTAACGTCGTTTCCGTGGAGCGCGATGGCGCGCCGGAGAACTGGCGCACCGAGAATATCGATGGCGGCATCCGCATTTATACCGGCAGCGCCGATCGTTTTCTTCCGACCGGCGAGCATATCTTCCAGATCACCTACACCACCGCCCGGCAGATCCGTTATTTCAGCGACTATGACGAACTCACCTGGAATGTCACCGGCAATGGCTGGCAGTTTCCGATGGGTGAGATTTCCGCCACCATCACTTTGCCACAAGACGTGAAGGCCATCGATACTGCCGTTTTCACCGGTCCACTCGGTGCCAAGGGCAAGGATGCGCGCATTTTGAGCGAAGGCAACGAGGTGTTTTTTGCCTCTACCCGCCCGTTTTCAGTGGGCGAGGGCATGACAGTTGCCGTGAAGTTACCGAAGGGCGCCATTGCCGCCCCCGACTCCTCCCAGGAGGCAGGTTGGTGGCTACGTGACAATCTCGCCATCCTGCTTTCGGGCGGCGGGCTTTTCGCAGTGCTGCTCTATTATCTGCGAGCATGGTTCGCGGTCGGCCGTGATCCGGCCAAGGGTGTAGTCGTGCCGCGCTGGGATGCACCGGAGGGGCTTTCGCCGGCTCTGGTCAATTACGTTGATAACAGGGGTTTTTCCGGCGCAGGCTGGACAGCGCTGTCCGCCTCCGCCCTTGATCTGGCGGTCAAGGGTTATGTCGTTCTGGAGGATCTGAAGAACTCCATCGTCATCCGCCGCACGCAAAAGCAGGCTGGGGCGGAGTTGCCGAGCGGGCAGAAGACGCTGTTGTCCTCCATCGGCGGTCCGGGCGAGACGCTCACCATCGACAAGGCGCATGGAACGGAAGTCGAAAAAGTCGGCAAGCAGTTTCGCGCGGCGATAGAGAAAGAGCACCGCGGCAAATATTACCGCAGCAATGCTGGTTACATCGTTTTCGGCATCTTCTTCAGCGTCGCCATCATCGTCGCGACGCTGGTGTTCGGTGATCTCGATGAGAGCGCCATTGCCGCCGTGCTGGTCTTCGGCTTTTTCGCCTTCTTCTTCAGCATCCTGTCGATCGGCATCGGTCGACAGTTCTCGCGTGGCGCGTCGTTGAGCAAGCGCATCGGCGGCATCGTCATGCTGGCCTTTGCCGGTTTTGTGGCTTTTTCGGTCATTGGCGGCATTGCCACGCAGATCCTGCTGGATGTGACGCATGACACCAAGTCGCTGGCGCTGGCCGCCATCGGCGGCATCGTGCTTACCAACGCGCTGTTCCTGTTCCTGATGGGTGCGCCGACGCCGCTCGGCCGCAAGCTGATGGACGGCATCGAGGGCCTCAGAACCTATCTGACGCTGGCGGAAAAGGACCGGATGAATATGGCGGATGCCCCCGCCATGTCGCCGCAGCATTTTGAGACATTGCTGCCCTATGCGGTCGCGCTCGGCGTGGAAAAACCCTGGAGCCGCACCTTCGAGACCTGGCTTGCCACGGCTGCTGCCGGTGCCGCCGCGGCAAGTTATGCGCCCGGCTGGTATTTGGGCAGCAATTACGGCAGCTTCGGAGACCGGATTGGTGGGTTCTCCACTTCCATGGCGAATACAATCGCTTCCACCATTCCCCAGCCTGTCAGCTCATCTTCCTCCAGCTTTTCAGGTGGCGGTGGCGGTGGTTCTTCCGGTTCGGGCGGCGGCGGCGGTGGTGGTGGCGGCTGGTAACGTCCACCGGCGGTAATTTAACCGATAGCTGATGACTTTTGCCGCTGGTCTTGCTAAGTCCGCGACACTCTTTTGCAACAGATTAAAGTCCTTATCCCATGCCCGATCTTCTGCTTGAACTTCGCTCCGAGGAAATCCCCGCACGCATGCAGCGCAAGGCGGCGGGCGATCTGAAGAAACTCGTCACTGACGCCTTGGTGGAGAGAGGGCTGACCTATGAGGGTGCGCGCGAATATTGGACGCCGCGCCGCCTGACGCTGGATATTCGCGGCCTCAATGCCCGCTCCGCCGATGTGCGTGAGGAAAAGAAGGGTCCGCGCACCGATGCCAACGAAAAGGCGATTGAGGGCTTTCTGCGCGGCGCTGGCCTTAATGATGTCTCCGAGGCTCAGGTCGTTTCCGATCCGAAGAAAGGCGATTTCTACATCGCCATCATCAACAAGCCCGGCCGCCCGGCGGAAGAGATCATCGCCGAGGTGATGCCCGGCATCATCCGCTCCTTCCCCTGGCCGAAATCCATGCGCTCCGGCCCGGCCTCCATGCCGAAGGGTTCCAGCTACGCCGGCATTGAAGGTAAGGGCTCGGAGAGCCTGCGCTGGGTGCGCCCGCTGCAATCCATCGTCTGCCTGTTCGGCCCCGAACATGACGAAACCCAGGTCATTCCCTTTGTCATCGACGGCATCGTCGCTGGCAACGTCACCTATGGCCACCGTTTCCATGCGCCGGGTCCGATCACCGTGCGCCGCTTCGAGGATTATGTCTCCAGCCTTGAAAAGGCGAAGGTCATTCTCGATGCCGACCGCCGCAAGGATATCATCCTGCACGATGCCAAGGATCTGGCATTTGCCAACGGCCTTGAGCTGGTGGAAGACGAAGGCCTGCTGGAAGAAGTCTCCGGCCTTGTTGAATGGCCGCAGGTGCTGATGGGCACTTTCGAGGAGGATTACCTGCAAATCCCGGCGGAAATCATCCGGCTGACCATCAAGACCAACCAGAAGTGTTTTGTCACCCGCAATCAGGGTGCGGAAGAGGGTCTTTCCAACCGCTTCATCCTCATCTCGAACATCGAGGCAAGCGACGGCGGCAAGGAAATCATCCATGGCAACGGCAAGGTCGTCCGCGCCCGCCTGTCGGATGCCCGCCATTTCTGGAACCGTGACCAGGGCGATCTGCCTGATCTGGAGACGCTGAAGGATTCGGCTGCGAAATTTGGCCTCGATCTCAAGAAGCCGCTCGACCAGCGCATGGCCAAGCTCGATGCGCTGAACGTTACCTTCCATGCCAAGCTCGGCACTCAAGGGCAGCGTGTGGCCCGCATTCGCGAACTGGCCAAGGCTCTGGCCCCCGTCGTCGGTGCCGATGCTGCTCTGGTGGACCGCGCCGTGGTGCTGGCGAAAGCCGACCTGCGCACCGAAGCCGTCGGCGAATTCCCCGAGCTTCAGGGCCTGATGGGCCGAAAATACGCAACCTTGCAGGGCGAAAACGAAAGTGTCGCCGCGGCGATCGAGGATCACTACAAGCCGCAGGGTCCCTCCGACCGCCTGCCAGCCGACAAGGTGGCGATCACGGTTGCTCTCGCCGACAAACTCGACACGCTCGTCGGCTTCTGGGCCATCGATGAAAAGCCTACCGGTTCGAAGGATCCCTTCGCACTGCGCCGTGCGGCGCTGGGCGTGGTTCGCATTCTGCTTGAAAAGAACGTGCGCCTGCCGCTCTTGAGCGTCGCGAAGGATACTGACCTCCTCTCCTTCTTCCACGACCGCCTGAAAGTCTATCTGCGCGACCTCGGCGCCCGTTACGATCTGATCGACGCCGTCCTGACGCCGGAATCCGACGACCTGCTGATGATCGCCCGCCGTGTCGAGGCGCTGACCGCCTTCATCACCGGCGAAGATGGCCGGAACCTGCTGGCCGGTGCAAAGCGCGCCACCCAGCTTCTGGCCGCAGAGGAAAAGAAGGGCACCGTGGTTGCGAACAGCGTTTCAGAAAAACTGCTGAAGCTCGACGCCGAAAAGGCGCTTTACGCGGCGATCAAGACCGCTTCCGCCGATGCCGCAAAGGCCGTCGAGACGGAAGATTTCCGCTCCGCCATGCAGGCGCTTTCGACGCTTCGCGCGCCCGTCGATAAGTTTTTCGAGGATGTTCTCGTCAACGACGAGGACGCGGCCATCCGCGCAAACCGTCTGGCGCTGTTGAAGGCCATTCGTGAAGCCACCGGAACGGTTGCGGATTTCTCGAAGATTACGGGGTGAGGCAGGGTTGCCAATGGTAATGTTTATGTTACTATTTCTCCATGAAGGTCGTTGAATATCTGGACCCTAACGGATCGAGCCCATTTGAGCGATGGTTCGTGAAGATCGACGCGCGTGCAGCGTCGAAGGTAACGATGGCCGTGACCCGGATGGGGCAGGGCAATCTCTCCAACGTAAAATCCGTTGGCTCCGGTGTTCTCGAATACCGGATCGATTATGGCCCCGGATATCGTGTCTATTTCGGGCGTGACGGTGATGAGCTGGTGATATTGCTGATTGGTGGAACCAAGGCACGGCAGCAGAACGATATCGAAGCGGCCAAGGCCTTTTGGCAGGATTATAAATCCAGAAAGGGCGCCCACAAGGGTGCCGGGATGGGTGATTGACATGGCGCTAACGCGGGAATTCAAACAGACAGTCAAGGCGAGGGCGGAAAAAGACCCAGCCTTCCGGGCGGCTCTCTTGTCGGATGCTGTGGAACTGTTGCTGGAGGGAGATGTCGAAACCGGCAAGTCGGTATTGCGAGATTTCATCAACGCCACGATCGGTTTCGAGACTTTATCCAAACACGTGGATGTGCCTGCGAAAAGCCTGATGCGCATGTTCGGCCCGAAGGGAAATCCCCGGGCCGATAATCTGTTTAGTGTCATTCAAGCGCTTCAGAAGAACTCGGGTATACATCTCGCTGTCGCAGCGGCCTGATGATCACCAAAATCCTAATCAGCGCCTGTCTCCTCGGCCAGGCGGTCCGCTATGACGGCAAGGGCAAACCTCTCGTACACCCGGCGATAGACCGCTGGCGGGATGAAGGCAGGCTGGTGGCGATCTGTCCGGAAATGGCGGGCGGGATGCCCGTGCCGCGCCCGCCGGCGGAAATTGAGAATAGCGCTTCCGGTCTCGATGTGCTGGAAGGCCGCGCCCGGGTGCTGGAAGTAACCGGCGGCGATGTCACAGCGGAATTTATTGCCGGTGCGGAAAAGGCGTTGGCCCTCGCTAAAGCCAATGGCTGTACGCACGCGCTGTTGATCGACGGCAGCCCGTCCTGCGGATCGGTCGCGATCTATGACGGCTCGTTCTCCGGCATCAAACATGCGGGCAATGGTGTGACGGCGGCACTGCTTGAAAGAGCGGGAATTGCGGTCTTTTCGCCTGCCGATATCGACCGGCTGGATACTTCGACACGTTGAAACAAAAAAACGCCGGAGTTTCCTCCGGCGTTTTCGTTTATCCATCACCTCGGCGTATATCACCCCGCCATGCGCATCTGCTCTGCCATGCCGTGGAGTTGGTTGCCGGAGGAGACGCGGAAGCCGCGGATGAGGTTCAGTAGCTCTTCGGTATCGACGGCCAGCGCTTCCGCCGAAGCCGTGGTCTCTTCCGCCATCGCCGCATTGTGCTGGGTGGCGACGTCGAGTTGGTTGAGCGACGTGGAGATAGAGCGCAGCGTCGTGTCCTGTTCGGCCGCCGAATGGGCGATCTTGCCGACGATCTCGTTGGCGGATTTGATCTGGTCCGAGATGCGTTTCAGCGCGTCACCGGCTTCGCCGACAAGACGCACGCCGTTTTCCACCTGGTTGGAAGAGCGGGCGATCTGGTCCTTGATCTCCTTGGCGGCGGCGGCGGATTTCTGCGCCAGTTCGCGCACTTCCTGTGCCACCACGGCAAAGCCCTTGCCCGCTTCCCCGGCACGCGCCGCTTCCACGCCCGCATTCAGTGCCAAAAGATTGGTCTGGAAAGCGATGTCGTCGATCACGCCGATGATGTTCGAAATCTGATCGGAAGATTGTTCGATGCCGCTCATCGCCGCAATCGCTTCTTCCACCACCCGGTCGCTGCGCATTGCTTCGGAACTGACTGTCGTGACGCGCTTGGCGGCGTCGGCTGCACCTTCAGCCGTCTGGCGCACCGCAACCGTCAATTCGTCAAGCGCGGCAGAGGTTTCCTCTAGATTTGCCGCCTGGCGTTCGGTGCGCTGCGAAAGCTCGTTGGAGGCCTTGCGGATTTCTTCCTTCGAGCCGCCGATATCGATGCTCTTGGAATTCACCTTGGCCATGGCGGCGTCGAGATGGGTCAATGCCTCGTTGAAGTTGTCGCGCAGCGCGGCGTAACGGTTGCCGAGATCGGCGCAACGCACGGTCAGATCACCGCCGGCGAGTTTTTCCAGCGCCTCGCCAATGGTGGTGACGACACGCGCCTGCAATGCGGCCTCGTCGCGCTGCATGTCGAGGTTGTTCTGGCGCTCGGCGTTGAGCTGCTGCTGCTGCTCTTCCTCCCGGCGCTGCATGGCGTGGCGCTCCCGCACCTTGTCCTGAAGCGAGGCCGTGGCCTTCGCCATCATGCCCACTTCGTTGGTCAGCCCGGTATGGGGTATGGTGAGCGAGACGTTCTCATTGGCGACTTCACCCAGCGCCCTGTGAATGTCGCCGAGCGGCTTCGAGATCCCCCGGATAACGTAGAAGGCGGCGGCAAGTGCCAGCACGAAGATGGCGGCACCGATGGACAGCGCCCTCATCACCTCGCCACGAACCTGGGCATTCAGATCATCGATGTAAACGCCGGTCACGACCACCACCTGCCATGGCTCGAAAGCAAGGGCGTAGGAGCTTTTGGCGTAGTCATTGCCTTCCATGCCGGGCTTCGGACCGTAGAAATCCGTCTGGCCGCCGCCGTTGCGGCCAAGCCGTACGAGCTCGTCACGATACTGGAAGCCCTTGCTGTCCGGCTTGCCCTTGTAGTTCTCGCCGACACGCTTCGCGTCGGGATGGAATTTCATCGTCACGTCGTAGTCGTAACCGAACAGATAGCCATCCGGGGTGAACCGCATGGCGCTGACGGTGGCGAAGGCCTGCTTCATGGCGTCTTCGCGTGAAAGTGTCCCGGCCTTTTCCTTGTCGTGGAAGGATTGCAGGATGGAAATGGCGGATTGCACCTGTGTTCGCAGCATGCCGTAGCGTTCTTCATAGATCGCGTCGGTGGCGGATTTCAGCTGGTAAAATGTTGCTGCTGCGAAGGCGGCCATAAGGGCCACCACGAGCACGATCAGCTGACGGGAAATGGAAAGATTCTTCATGGGCGCTCACAAGCTTTTGCGTCGCGAGCCGGAAAAAGCCGCGCGCTGCCGAAGTTTCGAAAATGGGAAGGCGCCTGATGCGCTGTGAGCAGCCTGAAAGCGAAAGTCCGCTCCAAGCCCTCATGTCGTGCTGCATCGCACTATGAGGTCACTTAGCGGCAAAAAATTTGAATAAATATTTAATTAGCAAAAGCTTTATGAGCGTGCTTGGCAGAATAATGGATGCATAATTTATTATTCACCGGATGGTTGCTGTGCACTTCGAAAAATGCAGCGATGACGCGATTATTTGACTTTTGTCATCAAAGACGCCGCCGACACTGTCGGTCAATTGCCGCGCAATTTGAAATCCTGGAAATCGGGTGCCGCCATTGCTGATGCGCTTGACGGTGCCGTGGCATTGGCCGCCGAAATTGTCTTCGTCGCTGCCGTGGTCGCGGTCATGTCTATGCCTGCTGGCGTGGCTGCCGTTTCCTCGGGGGGAGTGCCAGCTTCACCCTTATCATAGGTGGCAATTGCGGTGCCGGGGGTTTCCTGCGGCATCCAAGCGGGATTGGTGCTGACGAAGGTGACGGGCGCGCCGCCAAGCCAGGCCTCGGTGCGCACCAGCGTGCGCTTACCCTCGATTTCACGCATTTCCGTGTGCTGCGTGCCCGGCTCGATGGAGGGGACGGCAAAGCCCTCGGGGGCAGGGTTGTCCTTCACGGGCTGGCAGCGGGCGCAGTCGAGACGAACGAAGCTGCCATTGCTGGTGTGGGTGCCGTTTACATATTCGATGGAAGACGCCATCGCAGACCCGCCGGTCAGCGCGACAACCGCTGTCAAAAGAAGATGACGCATCGAAAAACCCCCGAAATGACGGCGCAGCCTCACGATCGAGACAGAATGCGCCCTTCAATGTTCGGCAGATATTATCGGTCTTTCGTTTCCATCAGGTCAGCAAACTTGGTAAAAATTGAGCGAAATCTGCGCCCCGGCCGCTGTATGCCTTGAATGGTCAGACTTTTTCGCGCGCCACGGCCTGCCAGCCGATATCGCGACGGCAGAAGCCGTTTTCCCATTCCACCTTGTCCGCCAGCGCATAGGCGCGCGCCTGCGCTTCCGTCACGTTCTTGCCAAAGGCGGTGACGTTCAGCACGCGTCCGCCCGTCGCCACCAGTCTGCCGTCCTTCAGCGCCGTCCCGGCATGGAACACCTTTGCCTCTTCGCTGGCATCGGGAATATGGGCGATGGGCGTGTTCTTGTCGTAGGCACCGGGGTAACCCTTGGAAGCTAGAACAACCGTCAGCGCCGCATCGTCGCGCCATTCCGCTTCTACCTTGTCCAGCGTGCCGGTAGCAGTGGCGTAGAGAATCGGCAGCAGGTCGCTCTTGAGGCGCATCATCAGCACCTGACATTCCGGATCGCCGAAACGCACATTGTATTCGATCAGCTCGGGGCCTTTGGCGGTGATCATCAGACCGGCGAAAAATACGCCGGAGAAGGGATTGCCGTCTTTCGCCATGCCAGAAATCGTCGGTTCGATGATTTCTTTCATGGTGCGCTCCACCATGGCTGGTGTCATCACCGGGGCGGGGGAATAGGCGCCCATGCCGCCGGTGTTGGGGCCGGTGTCGCCATCACCCACGCGCTTGTGGTCCTGGGCTGTTGCCAACGCCAGCGCGGTTTTGCCATCGGAAAGGCAGAAGAAACTGGCTTCCTCACCGTCGAGGAAAGCTTCCACCACAACCTCGGCGCCGGCAGCGCCAAAAGCGCCGTCGAAACAGTCGTCGATGGCGGCAAGCGCTTCCGCCTCGCTCATGGCAACCGTTACGCCCTTGCCGGCGGCAAGCCCGTCGGCCTTGATGACGATGGGTGCGCCCTGTTCACGGACATATTGCTTTGCGGGTTCGGCGGTCTTGAAACGCTGATAAGCCCCGGTTGGAATATCGTAACGGGCGCATAGATCCTTCGTGAACCCCTTGGAACCCTCAAGCTGAGCGGCTGCTTTCGAAGGCCCGAAGGTGGCAATATCAGCCGCACGCAGATCATCTGCCAGACCGGCAACCAGCGGCGCTTCCGGTCCGACGACGACGAAGTCGATCGCCTTTTCCCTGGCAAAGGCGATAACGGCGGCGTGGTCTTCCACGTCAAGCGAAACGAGTGTCGCATGGTCGGCGATGCCGGGATTGCCGGGAGCGGCATAAAGTTCATCGAGCAGGGGAGACTGGGCGATTTTCCACGCCAGCGCATGTTCGCGTCCGCCGGAACCGATCAACAGAACTTTCATGGTCAACACCCCTGCAAATTCGCCTGTAACCTTGTTTGAGGGGCGTTAAGGGCAGGGGGGCGAAAGGTCAAGGAGAAAGCGCCTCAAATGCCCGTCTTTCCCTCGAACTCAGCCTTTCCTGTGGAATCGTTGCCGCCTCTTGTTGTCACGCCACAATCAGACATTATGTTCGCCGCTCCAGATGTGACATCAGAGAACCCCATGACCGCAGATAATGCCCGCCTCGCCACGCTCATCGCCTCCGAAATCAACGCCCGCGCCGATCAGGTGAAGGCGGCAGTGGCGTTGCTGGACGAGGGAGCGACCGTGCCCTTCATCGCCCGTTACCGCAAGGAAGCGACGGGAGGGCTGGATGATACCCAGCTTCGAACGCTTGCCGAACGCCTCGTCTATCTGCGTGAACTCAATGCGCGCCGCGCCTCCATTGTTGATACCATCAACGGTCAAGGCAAGATGACGGACGCCCTGATGGTCAAGATCATGCAGGCGGGCACCAAGGCGGAGCTGGAAGACCTTTATCTGCCCTACAAGCCGAAGCGCCGCACCCGCGCCGAAATCGCCCGCGAGCGCGGTCTCGGTCCGCTGGCCGAAGCGATCTGGGCAAACCGCGCAGCCGATCCGGCAAAGCTTGGCGAGGCCTATGTGCAGGGCGAGGTGGCGGATGTGAAGGCAGCGCTTGAAGGCGCGCGTGACATCGTGGCGGAAACCATGACGGAAAACGCCGATCTTCTTGGACGCCTGCGCGACTATATGCGCCAGAACGCCATTTTCCGCGCCAAGGTGGTCGACGGCAAGCAGGCGGCAGGCGAAAAATTCTCCGATTATTTCGATCATTTCGAGCGCTGGGCGACAGTGCCGGGACACCGCGCGCTGGCCATGCTGCGCGGCTGGAACGAGGAAATTCTGACGCTGACCATCGATGTCGATGCGGATGATCCCTCTCCGGTCAAACCCGCGCAGCGTACCGTCGCGGCCGCCTTCGATATCCGCAATGCCGGCCCCGCCGATCAATGGTTGATGGAAGTGGCAGGCTGGACTTGGCGGGTGAAGCTCTCCATGTCGCTTTCGCTCGATCTCATGCGCGAATTGCGCGAACGTGCGGAGGAAGAGGCGATCAACGTTTTCGCCCGCAATCTCAAGGATTTGCTGCTGGCCGCACCGGCGGGCTCACGCGCCACCATGGGGCTCGATCCGGGCATCCGCACCGGCGTCAAGGTGGCCGTGGTGGATGGCACCGGCAAGCTGCTCGACACCACGACGGTCTATCCCTTTCAGCCGAGGAACGACGTGCGCGGCGCGCAGGCGGAACTCGCCATGCTCATCCGCAAGCACAATGTCGAGCTGATCGCCATCGGCAACGGCACGGGCAGCCGTGAGACGGAAAAGCTGGTCGCCGATCTGCTGACACAGATGCCGGCTTTGGCTTCCGGCGCAAAGCCCACCAAGGTCATCGTTTCGGAGGCGGGCGCGTCAGTCTATTCCGCGTCGGAACGGGCGGCGGCGGAATTCCCCAATCTCGATGTGTCCCTGCGTGGCGCGGTATCCATCGCCCGCCGCCTTCAGGACCCGCTGGCCGAACTGGTGAAGATCGAGCCGAAATCCATCGGCGTCGGGCAGTATCAGCACGATGTCGATCAGGGCCGTCTCAGCCGTTCACTCGACGCGGTCGTGGAAGATGCGGTGAATGCCGTCGGTGTCGATCTCAATACCGCCTCCTCGCCGCTTCTGGCGCGGGTTTCCGGCCTCGGTGCTTCGATTGCCGATGCCATCGTCGCACACCGCGACCAGACCGGCCCCTTTGCCAGCCGCAAGGAGCTGTTGAAGGTGCCGCGCCTCGGCCAGCGCACCTTCGAGCAATGCGCCGGCTTTCTGCGTATTCCCAACGGCAAGGAACCGCTGGATTCGTCCTCCGTGCACCCCGAAGCCTATGGCGTTGCGAATAAGATCGTTGCCGCCTGCGGTCGCGACCTGCGCACGCTGATGGGTGACAGCGCCACGCTGAAGGGGCTTGATCCGAAGCGCTTCATCGACGAACAATTCGGCCTGCCCACCGTAAAGGACATCATCGCCGAACTGGAAAAGCCCGGCCGAGACCCGCGCCCAAGCTTCAAGACGGCGACCTTTGCTGACGGCGTGGACGAGATCACCGATCTGAAACCGGGCATGTTGCTGGAAGGTACCGTCACCAATGTCGCCGCCTTCGGCGCTTTCGTGGATATCGGTGTGCATCAGGACGGGCTCGTGCATGTCTCGCAGCTGGCCGACCGTTTCGTGAAAGACCCGCATGAGGTCGTGAAAGCGGGTGATGTCGTCAAGGTCCGTGTCGTGGAAGTGGATGTGAAGCGCAAGCGTATTGCCCTCACCATGCGCAAGGACGGCGGCGAGGCGGCACCCCAGCCAATGCGCGAAAAGGGCAATGCGGGCGCCATGCGCCACGCGAATTCCAAACCGCAGGGACACAACGAAGGGTCGCAATCCGGTGGTGCTCTTGCTGCGGCTCTGGCCGAAGCGATGAAGCGACGCTGACCTCCGGTTGAAATGATTTCTATGGAAAAGCCCTGCCAGAAACCCCGGTGGGGCTTTTTGCTTGATGAAATCGTTCAATTTTTTTGAAATAAGACTATCTTGAAACTTGTGCCGAAAGGAATACGGTCAGAAAAATTGATAAGTGAGACTTAGCAATTGGGGGTGCCATGGCGTCGTCTCTGCATGTTCTTCTCGAAAAGATAATCAAGAACGGTAATCTTGTCGTCAATAGCCCGGGTGGTAGCCGTACATTTGGTAACGGTACCGGAACAAGGGTGGTTCTGAATTTCACCGACGAAGCTGCCATGCAGGAGATCGCTGCCGATCCTGCGCTGAAACTCGCCGAAATTTATATGGAAGGCCGTATGCAGGTCGTCGAGGGCGACATCTACGACTTTCTGGCGCTGGTTAAAAGCAACACGCTAAGCGAGGCGCTGTCCTTCGGCATGGTTTGGCGTGGTATGGCCCGCATCATCGCCGCCCGCATCAGGATGCATCTGCCGGTAAACCACAACAAGAGCAACGTCGCCCATCACTATGATCTGAGCGCCAAGCTGTTCGACATCTTCCTTGATGAGGACTGGCAATATTCCTGCGCCTATTTCAATCCGCCGGGCATCAGCCTTTATGAGGCGCAGGTCGCCAAGAAGCGGCACATCGCTGCCAAGCTGATGACGGAGCCGGGCCAGAGCGTACTGGAGATCGGATCCGGCTGGGGCGGCATGGCGATGTATATTGCCGAAAGTGCGGGTGCCGATGTGACCGGGATCACGCTCAGCGAGGAGCAACTGCGCGTTTCCCGCGACCGTGCAGCAAAACGTGGGCTTGCCGGCAATGTTCGTTTCGAATTGCAGGACTACCGTTACCTGCCTGCCTCGAAGAAATTCGACCGTATCGTCTCGGTCGGCATGTTCGAACATGTCGGGCCGACCCATTACCGCGATTATTTCGACAAGGTGGCGGAGGTTCTGGACGACAAGGGCGTGATGGTGCTGCATTCCATCGGCCAGCCCAGTCCGGCACTGGCGACCAATCCCTTCATCGAAAAATATATTTTCCCCGGTGGTTACATCCCCTCGCTCGCTGAGGTGCTGCCAGCCATCCAGAAGTCGGGGCTGCTGGTGAAGGATATCGAAATCCTGCCCATGCATTATGCGCATACGCTGCGGCACTGGCGCGAACGTTTCGTGGCGCGCAAGGCAGAGGCCGTAGCACTTTATGACGAGCGTTTCTTCCGCATGTGGGAATTTTATCTAGCGGGGTCCGAAATGGCCTTTACCCACGAAAATTTTCATATTTTCCAGATCCAGCTCGCCAAGGATCGCGACGCCGTTCCGCATAATCGCGATTACATTGCCCGCAACGAGGAAAAGCTGCTGGAGTTCGAAAAGACGCGGCCGCCGCTTGAGAAGGTTATGTTCTAAGGCTTGTCCATTCGCCACCGTCATGTCGGACCTGATCTGGCATCCAGCCAGCCCAAGTCCTCGGGCTGAAAGAAGGCTTCCTGCCGCGCAGACGCGCGACGGCTGAATTCCGGCTCAGGGCCGGAATGTCGGAAGATCTAATCGCCGCCTTCTCGCGCTGGTTAATGGAATGGAAACGGAATCCCTCTAATTCTACGCTTACCTGTTTGTATTGCGTTTCCTGGGGTTATTTTCATGTTCAAGCCATCAGCGGCCGTCGCCGCTTGTGTTTTATCGCTTTTTGCCGTCGGTAACGCCCATGCCGATGGCTGGTTTTCCGGCGACTGGTATTTGAAGCTCGGCGGTTCGGGTTTTTCTGCGCCGAAATATCAGGGCGACAACAAGAACGAATTCGGCTTTTCGCCCATCATTTCTCTCGGCCGTCAGGGTCAGGGCGCGCGTTTCACCTCGCGCAACGACAGCGCCTCGATCTCGCTGCTGGACAATGGCCCGATCAGCATGGGTCTTGCGGGAAAGCTGGTGTCTCCGCGTGACCAGAAGGATTCGGCCGATCTGAAAGGCATGACCCGCATCAAGCGCGGCGGCGAGCTTGGCGGTTTCGCCGAGGCTTATCCCACCGACTGGCTGCGTATTCGCGGCGAAGCCCGTCAGGGCATCCGCAGCCATAGCGGCGTGGTCGCCGATCTCTCGGCCGACGTCTTCACCGATATCGCCCCCGGTATCCAGATTTCCGCCGGCCCGCGCGCCACATGGGTCAGCAGCAAATACAATGAACGCTATTACGGCGTGAGCGCCGCGCAGACAGCGGCCGGCGCGCCATCGCCCTACAGCCCCGGCGGCGGCCTGCATTCCGCCGGCGTCGGCGCCGCCATCACCTGGAAAGTCACGGAAGCCGCTGAAGTTGGTTCCTTCGCCGAATATCGCCGCCTGACGGGCGATGCCGCCGACAGCTCGCTGGTGCGGGAGCGCGGCTCCAAGAACCAGTTCGTCGTCGGCGTCCAGGCAAGCTACAAGTTCGGCTTCACGCTGCCCTGAGGCGCGGCGAATATGCCCACCCCAAGCCCCGCCGCGAAAGCGTTGCGGGGCTTTTTTGTGTCTGCGGCCAAGTGCTGAAATCGATTCCGATTCGCCTGCCGATGCTGTAGAACCATCCCCATGGTTCACCACAGCGATTTGTCAGACCGCGTCTCCGACGCACCATCCAACAACTGGGTCTATCGGATTTTGCCGAGACCCCTCTGGCCCTATGCGCAGCTGGCAAGATGGGACCGCCCCATCGGCTGGCAATTGCTCATGTGGCCATGTTTCTGGTCCGCAGCACTCGCGGCCAATGCCGCGGTAGCAAGCGGCGGTTTTTCCTGGGGCACGCTGATCTGGCATTTGGCGCTGTTTTTCATCGGATCGGTGGCGATGCGCGGTGCAGGCTGCACCTATAACGATCTTGCGGACCACAAGATCGACATGGCCGTGGCGCGCACGCGCTCGCGGCCGCTGCCATCTGGTCGCGTGAGCAGGGCGCAGGCGAAGGTCTTCATCGTGTTGCAGGCGCTCGCCGGACTCGTGGTGCTGTTGCAGTTCAACGGATTTGCGATTGCCACCGGCATATTCTCGCTGGTCTTCGTGGCAATCTATCCCTTCGCCAAGCGCTTCACCAACTGGCCGCAATTTTTTCTCGGCCTTGCCTTTTCCTGGGGTGCGCTGATGGGCTGGGCCGGGCAGTTCGGGTCCATCGCCTGGCCTGCTGTCCTGCTTTATGTCGGCTCCATCGCCTGGACGATCGGTTATGATACAATCTATGCCCATCAGGACAAGGAAGACGACACGGCAGTGGGCATCGGTTCAACTGCGCTGCTGTTTGGAGACAACACACATCGCTGGCTAGTTTTTCTTTATGGCACAGCCCTTGTCATGATCGCCCTGTCCTTCTGGGGAGCGGGCGTTAACCTGATCGCCTATAGCGGCCTTGCCGCCGCCGCCATCATGCTTTTCCGGCAGGTCTGGGTGCTCGATATCGACGACGTGGCGCAATGCCTTGTGCTGTTTAAATCCAACAACCGCGTCGGCGTGCTGATTTTCGCCGGCCTCATTCTGCCGCTTCTGTTGGCGTGAGGTTGTTGAAAGGTAGATGCAAAAAAGCCCGGCCGCGATATCCGCGCCGGGCTTTTTATTGTTTTGTCTGAAGATTATCAGCTGCGGGCGATGATTTCCTTGCCCTCGATCTTCATGCTCATGCCGAGAGAACCGGTGGAGCGGCGCACGAGGAAGCGCGGGCGACGATCCGCGAAATAGGAGTGCCGGCGACGGGGGCGGCTGTTCTTGGTGCGCACCTTGCCGAGATGTTCTTCCAGCGGACGGGCGACGCCATCGGCCTCCACCATCAGCATCGGAATGCGGTAGGCTTCCGACCAGCTGCGCCAGTCGGCGGCGATATCGCAAAGATCATGGGCGACGAGAAGTGGAACGCAAAGTTCCGGATCGTCGTGGTGAAGCTCCAGCGTCACCGTCACCTGTCCATCACCATGGTCGATGGCGCGGGCGGCAACGCCCTTGAAAGCGCGGGCTGGCAGGGCGAAGGACAAAGGCAGGCCGGAAGAGGACAGGACCTTTCGCAGAACGGCGCCCCGTTCATCGAGCGTGACGGCAACATCGGTTGCGCCATTGCCCCTGCCATAGGTGACCTGTTGCGGAAAACGTGCCGGGTCGAGTCTGAGTGTGGCGACGGCCCAGTCGGGCTTCAGAACGGTCTTGGTCATGTTTATTCTACCCTTGTTTTACCTGAGAGCCGGTTTCCGGTCTTCTCATCGGGACTTTTCGTCCTCTGATGTCAGGAGAATATCCGCCGCATGTTCGAGACTGCTTAAAAATCGCGGTTAAGAAAACTTTGCATTCCCAAATGGTTAGCAAAACCCACCGTGGCATGGTTTCGCTGAGGTAAAGCCGATTGAGACAATGCGATTTTTCTCGGTCCCGAAACTGTGCTCTTTCAAGCTCCGGGCAAGGCGCGTCATGCACAGTCGCGCCAAGGCCTGCCGTGCGTCCGGATGGAGGTGTGGTGGGCGAATTCAAAACCGGAGCCGGCCGTATCCAGCGTGATGCGCGGTGCTCCAGGGGGCATTCGCATGGTATCGACTTTTCTGAGCTACGACCTCATCAACCGCGATATGAAGGCAAGCATTTCACGCGTGTCGCAGCAGGGGATCGTCGAGCGGCAGACGAAATATTACAAGGAAAACATCGGCAATGTAAAAAGCGTCGACGAGTTCCTCAATAACTACCAGCTCTATTCCTATGCCATGGATGCCTTCGGTCTCGGCGAGATGACCTACGCCAAGGCCTTCATGAAGAAGGTGCTGGAAAGCGACCTGAACGACCAGAACAGCTTTGCCAACAAGCTGACCGATGAACGTTATCGCGAATTTGCCGCATCCTTCAACTTCACGCAGTCCACGACCACGGTGCAGACGGAGGCGCAGCTCGACAAGATGATCGGGCTTTACGACACCTCGATCACCAACCTCGATGACAGCCTGTCCGAAGAAACCCGTTATTATAAGGCGATCATCGGAACGGTCACGAACGTCGACCAGCTGCTTCAGAACGATAGAACCCGCGCCTACATCTTCGAGGTCTTCAGCATTGATGAGAAGACCTACAGCTATTCCCACATCAAGGGATTGATGACGAGCGATATCGATGACCCGAACAGCTATCTGAACCAGAAGTTCGGCGCGGCCTATTCCGCTGCCGTGGAAAAGCTTACGACCAAGGGCAATATCGAGTTGCATGGGGATGTGACGGATCGGATAACGGCCATCGATACCGCGCTGGCTGATACCACGCTGACCGCCGAACAGCGAACCGCCCTTGAAACAGAGAAAACCACCCGGCAGGATCAGCTCACCCAGCTTGAAGCCGTGCTGCCGCCGAAGGACCAGTGGGCGGCGACCCTTGCCTCCATCACGGCGGAGCAGACCCAGCTCTCCAATACCGTCTCGCAATATAATACGATGGCGCAGATGGCCCAGGCTTTCGAATTTGCCAATGACGGTAGCGTTGCGGCCGGCCAGGCGCAGACGGCCGACAACGTCAAGATCCTGACCCAGGCCTATGTAGGCAGTGCCCCGCGTGTGACCCCGACCGTTGCCACCTTGAACAGGGATTATTTCGAATCGAAGATCGGTTCGATCAAGACCGTCGATGAGTTAATGGCAGACCCGCGTCTGGTGAATTACATCAAGGTCGCATTCGACCTGAATGACTTGACCATAGTCAATGCGACGATCGAGAACATTTTGACCAGCGATCTCAGCGATCCCAACAACTATATCGCCAAGTTCGGCAATGGCGACAAACGTTACATCGCATTGCGCGAAGCGTTCAATTTCAAGGCGGATGGAACGCTGCCGGACGGCACGGCACCACAGACGACGACCCAGACCGTTACCACGACCAACGGGTACATGAACCATTATAACGACAAGGACGAAGCCGCTGACGAAAACGCTTTGAAGCTGTTCAAGAGCGATATTGCCAACGTCAAATCCGTTGCGGACTTCCTGGAAAGCAGCGCGGTTTACACCTATGCGCTCAAGGCGGTCGGCCTCGATCCGACGAAGGTGAATATTGCGGACGTTCGTAGAGCCTTGACCAGCGACCTGCTGGACAAGAAGAGCTACGTTTATGCGCTGAAAGACGACCGTTACGTCAAACTCGCGGAACTCTTCAACTTCAAGTCTGACGGATCGCCAGGCTCTCCGGTTCTTGCGCAGTCCGAACTTGAAATTCAGAGCATGTCGGTCGACTACATCAAGAAGAAATCAGCCTTCGGAACAGACCAGGAAAAGGAAGCCGCCAAGAAGGAGGCGGAATTTTTCCGTTCGGAGCTACAGAAGGTCAAGACGCTCAGCGATTTTCTGGGGAATGATCGCCTGACGAAATTCGCGATGGAATCGCTTGGCATCGACCCGACGAAGGTCACCAAGGACCAGCTGCAAAAAATGTTCACGTCCAATCTGGATGACAAGGACAGCTATCTCAACAAGGAGATGGACCCGGCTTTTCGCCGTCTCGTCACCGCGTTCAATTTCGACACGGACGGTAATATCCTGCGCGAGGATCGAAGCTCCATCCAGACGCGTCGCGGCCTCTACGAGACGCTGGACAATTATCTGACGCAGACGCTGGAGACGCAGGCAGGTGAAGAAAATGCGGGCGTGCGTCTGGCGCTCTATTTCAAGCGAATGGCGGCGGGAACAACGTCCTATTACTCCATTCTTGCCGACACCGCGATCCAGAACTTCATCACGACCACCTTTGGCATTCCCGATGAACTCGGCAATGCCGGGGTCGATACGCAGGTGGCGATGATGAAGAAATATTTCGACATCGAGGACTTTCAGGACCCCGATAAGGTCAAGAAGCTGATCGCCCGTTTTACCATCATGTACGACGACAAGCAGAACACCACCAACCCGATCATGATGCTGTTCAACGGCAGCGGCTCGGTGGGCATCAGCGGCGACACGCTGCTGGCTGTCGCATCGCTGCGTGCGCGGTAGGTTGCAACGCGAAGACGGACGATGGAAAGGCCGAGCTTACCCGGTTAAGGCGTCTCACACGCCCGCATTTGCGCGCCCATTCACCAGCCGGGCAGCATGTGCCCGGCGCGCAGGCGCGGCATCTTCGGGTAGGTCTTCACATCGTTATCCAGCTCATCGGCGACGTTCATCGGAGAGATGTTGTCGAGGCAGGCGGTGATGTGGTCTGTAATGGCGTTCACCAGCGAGGGCGACAGGCCGGGCCGTTTCATCAGGCCGATCTGGACCGGCGGCAGCGGTGGGAAACCGTCCGAGGCGGTCAAAACCTTCATGCCGGTACGCAGCGCCGATTCCGGCAGCACGGAAACCGCCATGCCTGCCAGCACGGCGGCGGCAACCACGGTGGAAGACCAGCTGGTGAACAGCACCTGATAATCCCGCCCGTCGGCATCGAGCGCCGAGCAGGCAAGTTGGCGCCAGTGACAGTCGCGTCGGCCGACAGCCAGCGGCACTGGCGCATCATCCTTCAGCGGATGGTTCGCGGAGGTGACCCAGCAGAGTGGCTCGGTGCGCACGACATCGGAGGAGCGGGCGCGGGGATTGTGGGTGACGAGTGCTATATCCAGCTCGCCGCGCGCCATTTTTTCGGCAAGGCTCACCGAAGGTTCGCAGACGATGTAAAGCTCGACATTCGGATGCGTCTTGGCGAAACGCCCGATGATCTCTGGCATGTAGCGGTCGGCATAGTCGTCCGGGGTGCCGATACGCAACGTGCCCTCGAGCCTGTTGTCATCGAAGGCCGCAATCGCCTCGTTGTTAAGGCGAATGATGCGGCGGGCATAATTCATCAGTTTCTCGCCCTCGGCCGTCAGGCGGTTGCCGCGCCCGTCCTTTGCAAAGAGCTGTTTGCCGATCCGCTCCTCAAGCCGCCGCATCTGCATGGATACGGCGGATTGCGTCTTGAAAACGCGCTCAGCGGCCTTGGTAAAGCTGCCGGTATCGACAATGGCGATGAAGGTGTGCAGCTGGTCTATGTCGAGAGGTGCGGACATTGATACTCATCCATCAGAATGATTGATGCCTCACATTAGAAACATTCGTTGGACTGATCAATAGTCTTGCGACATTTTGACACCCAGCAAATCAATCTCAACCCCGGGGCGGGCACATCGTCAGGCCCCCAACCCAAGGCAGCTTCCCGCGCACGGTGCGTCGGGAGCGGTGCCGCATCGTGCCGTTACGGAAGGATCATTGTTATGCGCACGGCAGAACGGAAAATGGAACTGGAATTCGCAACCGGCCAGCAGAGCGACACCCTGCGTCGCATCGCTTTCGGTGTTGCTTCCACCGTGAAAACGTTTGTGCAGCGCATCTACAATCGTATCGTCGCAAATGGTCTCACGGAGCTTGACGATCGCCTGCTCGCCGATATCGGGCTGGCGCGCTCGGATGTGACCAACGCGCTCAATACCGGCTTGCTCGAAGATCCGACCGCCCATCTGACCCGCGCCGCACGCACGCGCTCAGTCACGCGGTTCAAGACGCTCTAGGCTTGTGTTCGTGCAATTCCGGCGTACCTCCAGACGCCGGGATTGCTTGCGAACCGATAAGGTTTTCCCCGCAGGGTGATTTGCCAATAACCCTGCCTTTGCCCGGTGTCAGGCCCCTCGGCCGCACCGGGTTTTTTTATGGCAACGCCTTGCCTGTCTTGCGCACTGTCCGGACGTAAAGCCGCTGCGCAGTTTCAGCGAAATGCTTTAATACTGATATTCATCGAATACTGGCAGCACCGTTCCACCCCAGCGGCCGTTATAGAGCGCAAGCAGGTCTTCGGCGAGCGTGGTCTTCTTGGCAAGAACCTCGTCCAGCGAGGACAGGAACACGGTTTCGTCCTGGCCTTCGCCGTTCAGCCGGTTGCGGTTCTTGAGGCCGGTGCGGGAAATGTCGAGCACCTCGCGGGCGAAACCGAGAAGCGGCTTGCCGGCGATCTCCGCCGCCAGCCCCTTGGCCGGCACGGTATTGCGAAGGGCGATGACCTCATCGAAACTCCAGCCGGCTGTCAGCGCATCGGCTGCGTCAAGCGCTTCCTGATTATAGAGAAGGCCGACCCAGAAAGCGGGCAGGGCACAGATGCGTCTCCATGGGCCGCCATCGGCACCGCGCATTTCCAGAAAGCGCTTCAGGCGCACATCGGGGAACAGCGTGGAGAGATGGTTCGTCCAGTCACCCATGGTCGGTTCCCATTCGGCGATTTCACCCTTTAACGCCCCGTTCATGAACTGGCGGAAGGTGACATGGGTGCAATCGTGATACTTGCCGTCGCGCACGATGAAATACATCGGCACATCCAGCGCCCATTCGACATAATCCTTGAAGCCGAAATCGTCATTGAAGGTGAAGGGCAGCACGCCGGAGCGGCGATTGTCGGTATCGCGCCAGATATCGCCGCGCCAGGAAAGCAGGCCGTTCGGCTTGCCTTCGGTAAAGGGCGAGGATGCAAACAGTGCGGTTGCCAGCGACTGGAGCTTCATGGAAACGCGCATCTTCTGGCGCATATCCGCTTCGGAAGAGAAGTCGAGGTTAACCTGAATGGTGCAGGTACGGTACATCATGTCGAGACCCTTGGTCCCGACCTTCGGCATGTAGCGCGTCATGATCGCGTAGCGCGATTTCGGCATGCGCGGTGTTTCGTCATAGCTCCACAGCGGGCTGCCGCCAATGCCGAGAAAACGGATGCCCATCGGCTCCGCCACTTCGCGCAGGGTCGCCAGATGCTGGTTGGATTCCTTGCAGGTCTGATGCAGGTTCTCGAGCGGGGCACCTGACAGTTCGAACTGGCCGCCCGGCTCGATCGATATGGCGCCCATGCCGTGCTGTTCGCCAAGTCCGATGATGTTTTCACCATCCATGATCGGCTCCCAGCCGAGCTTTTCCTGCATGCCCTTCAGCAGAGCGGAAATGCTGGCCTCGCCGAAATAGGGAACCGGCCGGTTGCCCTCGCGGAAAAAGGCGAATTTCTCGTGCTCGGTGCCAATGCGGAAGTCGGCTTCAGCTCTGCAACCGCCGGCCAGATAATCTGTAAGCTCCGTGACGGAGGAGAGGGGTGTCTGGTCGGTCGTATCGCGTGCCATGGCTTACCTTGTTATGACGTCTCTGTTGCGGCGAGGCATATGTGTGGCAGATAGAGCCGGATCGTATCCGGAGGCAAATGAATTTCTTTTAAAGATGCATGAAGCGCAATGGTTCAGCGCATGTCGCGTAAAACTGTGCAGCGGTTTTGCGATAAAGACATGTGCCAGATAGGTCAATTCCAGTCGCCGATCGATGCCTGAATGACCGCAAGGGCTGCGACCGCAGCCGTATCGGCCCTGAGGATACGCGGCCCAAGCGGGATGGGGGTGACGAAGGCAAGGCTGCGCAGCAACTCTCTTTCCTCTTCGGAAAACCCGCCTTCCGGGCCGACCAGAAGAGCGATTTTGCGTTCCTTGATGGATTGCAGGACAGGCAGCGGATTTTGCCCCGCGTCGCCCTCGTCGCAATAGATGATCCGTCGATCCTGGGGCCAGGTCTCGAGCATGTCTTTCAGTTTCACCGGCTCGGCCACGCCAGGCAACGACAGGATGCCGCATTGCTCGGCGGCCTCGATGGCATTGGCGCGCAGCTTTTCGGTATTGTGGATCTTGCCCTGCACATGCTGGGTCATCACCGGCTGCAAAAGACCGGCCCCCATCTCGACCGCCTTCTGCACCAGATAATCCATGCGTCCGACTTTCAGCGGCGCAAACAGGTAGTGCAGATCCGATGCCGGCGGCTGGGGCCGTGTCTGTTCCAGAGGGATGAGGGTAATCTTCTTGCGGCTCGGAAAGGAGAGCCTCGCCTTCCATTCGCCGTCGCGGCCGTTGAACAGCAGGATTTCCGCGCCATCGGTCATGCGCAGCACATTGGCGAGATAATTGAACTGTTCGGTCGTCGCTTCCTGCGCCGCGCCCGCAACAAGCGGGGTTTCGACGAACAGGCGTTGCATCCGGAAATTTGCGCGCATGGGACTTTTCGGTTTCAGCGTCAGAGAAAGAGGAAGGACATAAGCCAATATAACAGTGCTGCAAGCGTAGCACTTGCGGGAACGGTCACCAGCCAGGCGGCGATGATGGTCATGAAGTGGGATCGCCGGACGAGATAACGGCGGCGTATCTCGGAAGGATTGTCCAGATATCGATCGGCCCGGCGGATTTGACTGGTGCCGGCCTGGACGAGTTCCTGCCGCCGTCGAGACGCTTGCGTGTACCATTCGCGGAAGAAGCCGACGCCGAACACGGCGCCGATCGCCGTATGGGTGGTGCTGACCGGCAGGCCGAAGCGTGATGCGACGAGAACCGTCAGAGCCGTAGCCACGGAAACGCAGAAAGCGCGCATCGGGTTAAGCTTGGTGATCTGTTCACCGACAAGGCGGATGAGGCGCGGGCCATAGAGAAGAATACCGCAGGAAAGCCCGAATGCGCCCACCAGCATCACCCAGAGCGGCGCGCGGGCGGACGTCTCCACTGCCTCGTCGTGCAGTGCTCGCACGATTGCCACCACCGGGCCGATGGCGTTCGAAACGTCATTTGCCCCATGCGCGAAGGACATGAGGCCAGCCGCAAGAACGAGCGGCCACTGAAACAGCGTTCGAAGCGACTGGTTGCGGTTTTCCAATCCCACCGATTGTTTGCGGATGATCGGCACGCACAGCCGCCAGGCGACGAGGCCGGTCAAAAGCCCGATGCCGCTTGCATGGCCAAGCGAGACATGCACGATCTGCCTCAGCCCAACCCAGATGAGATAAGCGGTGAAGACCCCGGTCATGATGCCGATCAGAACAGGAACCCAACGCTTCGCGGCGTCGATCTTGTCCTCCCGGTAGATGATGAATTCCTTGATGAAGGCAAGGAGGGCGATGGCGATGGCCGCGCTTATAAAGGGCGCTAGAACCCAGGCAAAGGCGATGCTGCCAAGCGACAGCCAGTCGACTGCCCGGATGCCATAGGCCGCCATTCCAGCCCCCGCAACGCCGCCAACCACCGTGTGGGTGGTGGAAATCGGCGCTTTCGTCCAGGTCGAGATATTGACGAGAAGGCCGGCGGCGAGAAGGGCCGACAACATAGCCCAGGAAAACACGGTGCGGTCGGGAATGGTCTGGATGTTGATGATGCCGCTGGAAATGGTCTCGACGACGTTGCCGCCGGTGATCAAGGCACCCGCGATCTCGCAGATGGCGGCGATGATGAGTGCCGCTGCAAGCGGCATCGCCTTGGCGCCGACCGCCGGGCCGACATTGTTTGTCACATCGTTCGCGCCGATGTTGATTGCCATATAGGCGCCGATGGCAACGGCTGCGATGATGATGACGGCGCCCGCCGTGCCCGTGACGAAGGCGCCCGCAAATATCGCCGCCAGAACAACGAACATCACCCCCGCACCAAGGCCGGCAAGCTGCTGCGTGACGTGCAGCGTCGCCTCTTCGACACGGGTGATCTTCTCGAGATCCTTGTCGAGCGTCGGCTTCATGTTCGGTGGCGGCTTCATTGCCATTCAGACCTCGTTCGCCAGCATTCCCATTCGTCCGGCAATGTCGCGGGCTGAAGGCAATTTACAGAAAGACTGTTACATCTCGCACATCTTTCCAAAATGAAAGACAGTAAAAGCCATGTTGGAAAAACAAACTGCAGATTGCCACTATTCGGGCGTGGACGCTATTTCGAAAGCGCCATCCGCTTGTCGAAAGTGAGCATGAGCGCTTTCAGTTCCGGCTCGTTGACCCTTTTGGCGGCCTCTTCGGGAGTGACCCATTCAAGCCGTCTGGAATCCTTCTCGGGAAAGCTGTCCTGCAGCTCCGCCACTTCGAGCAGATGTACCTGAACCTTGCACAGCACATTGATGCCGCTGTTCAGCTTTTTCTCATACTCATAAAAGCCGAACGGGGCCTTATCCACCCTGCCTTTGACACCAGCTTCCTCGTAGGCTTCCTGTTCGGCAACTGCATGCGCCTTCTTGTTGGCCATGGGCCAGCCTTTGGGAATGACCCAGCGCCCCGTATCCCTGCTTGTCAGCAACAGGACTTCCGGCTCATGATGTTTTTTGGACGATCGATAGCACAGCGCTGCATATTGCTGTCGCGGCGGTCTGCGCAACATCAAGCCTACATCTGTCGCCAATCGATTCAAAATCTTCAATCCGTGTGGATCCTTCTTCGCCTGTTAGTCGTAACTGCTAATATAGATATCCTTTATGTCCCGCCAATCCCCTCTCACGCATAACCCACGATTGTCTTCATTCCGTTGAAGATCGTAGGCAGCAGGGGATGTGGCAGGGGTGCGAACGAAGACTTTGCCCGGTACGTAACCGTCAGCGACCGATCGCGGAAATACTGCATTTTTTCTGTTTTACGCTATTCAGAACGCAAAACCGCTATGAATTATTGCCGGAACTGCGTTGGCCAGTGTGCAATCCCCAATTCTGGAGACCTTCGATCACACCGTCAGCTTCGGTCGCGCGCGAGAGGAAAAAACGGCTGTCATTGTTCGCCAGCGAAAGAAGCTCCGGCAAGGCATTGCCAACGATCACACCGCGAATACCATTCAACTCGAACATCGCCCGATCATTGCCAGTATCGCCCGCAACGACTGATTCGTCGAGACCAATGTGCAGTTGTCCACATAACCACGCCAATGCCGCACCCTTGTCCGCGGCCTTGGGTAATATGTCGAGGTCGCGGTTGCTGGAATAGACGATCCGGGCATCGATATCCGCCGCAACGAGCGTGTCTTCGATATCACTGAGCGTCTTCTCATCCGCACCATGCAGGAACCAGCTGGATTTGAGTCCATGCTGATAGCGTTCCGCCTGCATGGTCACACCCGGCAGACCGGCCATGACATCGGCGATCTTTTTCCGGTCGAAACCCGTACCGAGCGAATGCGTATAGGCGCTTTCAAGCTCGCCCCGCTCTCTTGCGTGCAGCATGGTGCCGACCCCGCCGATAATGTAGTCGGGCCTCGGCAAAGGGACGTCTTCCAAAAGGGCGAGCTGGTCATCGACCAGCCTGCCGCTATTGAAGACCAGAACCGGGCGAAGATCGTCCGGCAGCGAATGCCAGAAATCGCGGAACCGGCGCGTAGCGGCGTTATCGCCGACGACGGTTCCGTCGAGATCGGTGGAAAACAGGCGAAGCGGTTTCAATCGCCGTCGTTCCATGGCTCTGCCCAATCGGATTCTTCCAGAACAGGCATCAGCGGCCTGCCTTCCACCAGCGCCAGCAATTGCTGCGCGATTCCCGTCCAAGTGAACAGGCTGCGCGCCTTGTGCGCCCCCATGCGGGAAAGCCGCCCATACAGCCGCTCGTGCTTGAACGGCTTCATCATGGTGATGCCAAGGTCTTCCTTATCGAAAGGATCGGCAAACAGCGCGTGGCGGCCGTAGCTGACGGCGCGGAACAGCCCGCCGTGGATGGTTACCACGGTTGGAGTTCCGCTCGCCATCGCCTCGATTGCGGTCATGCCGAATGGCTCGTAACGGCTCGACAGAACGAAAAGATCGGCTGCCCGGTAGATATCAGGCAAATCCTCGTCCTCGACATAGCCGGAAAACGCCACCTTGTCCTCCAGCCCGAGCGATTTGACTCGCTCTTTCAGCTGATTGAGAATGGTGGTTTCCTGCTCGTCCATATTCTCGCCGCCGACGGCCAGATGAAGGCGGGCTTCCGGTTCGCGCGCCGCAAGAACCGAGAAGCCGTCGATCAAAAGGTCGTAACCCTTGTTGGTGGCAAGGCGTCCAAGCGCCAGCACCACCTTGCCCTCGAAACCGAAACGCTGCCGGATCATTTGCCGCGTCGCATCCGAGACGGGGAAGAAGCGGTTGTCGTCATAACCCGGCGGGATCATGTGGATGTGCTTGCGCTTCAGACCGTAATCTTCGATCAGGACGTCGAGTTGCACCGGCGTCGTCGCAATCACCATGTCGCAACTGCGATAGATGATGAGTTCGTGCTGGATACGTTCCTTGAAATTGAACTCAAGTTCGAATGTATCGGCCTTTTCCGGGTAATCGGTTTCCATCTGGCGTTTTTTCCAGAGGCCGAGCGAATGCGGCGTGTGCAAATGCGGGACTTTCAGCGCCTCGGAAAGCCGCTGCCCGGCAACGCCCGCATCCCAGTAATGGCTGTTGATGAAAGAGTAGTTGAGGTTGTTTTTCTTGATGAAGCGCAACGCGTTTTCGCACCATTCCATCAGGTGGCGGTGCAGATATTCCTTGGGAATGAAATCGCGCCCGCCGCAGGGAATGCGCACCACACGGACGCGCTCGTCAACCTCGTCGAATTCCGGCTGGTCTTCGAAGCGGCGGGTATAGAGATCAACGGTGTAACCGAGCTGGCCGAGTTTGCGTGCAAGCTCAAGCACATAAACCACTTGTCCCCCGGTGTCCGCTGCGCCGAGTGGC
Source organism: Agrobacterium sp. 16-2014-1-2a (assembly GCF_053522705.1). Lineage (NCBI taxonomy): Bacteria > Pseudomonadati > Pseudomonadota > Alphaproteobacteria > Hyphomicrobiales > Rhizobiaceae > Agrobacterium > Agrobacterium sp. 16-2014-1-2a. The sequence goes on along the minus strand of NZ_JBNWBX010000001.1, from coordinate 1,221,426 downwards.
GGGTGCGCGGCGACATAGCCATGCGTCGATATGAGAGCTATCCTTGGATAGCGTTCAGTTTCGCTCGTGGTCGTCATGGGTCCCATCTTGGTAAATTTTTCCAATTAACCCCAGAAAAAGACCAAAGAGGACAAAAGGTTCCATAAAATCTGAAGAAAAGCGATGCCGCATTTCGTCTGAAGCTGTTTTCAGGCGTTGCGCTGCTGTTGTCGCAGGCGTGAAATCCGGTCCCATTCCCTTGCCTGATGCGCCTTTGATGTGGTGTCCACGATGAAATCGATATGGGTTTCCGCCGCAGCCCTTGCCCCTGCCGCATTACCGCCCGCAATGGCCTCGTGGATGGCGATATGCTGTCTCAGCACCTCGTCATGCGCACCTGCGACACTGAATATGAGATGGCGGTTATAGAAGATGTCGTCGCTCAGGAGCCGGTAGCAGGACCGCAATGTGTGCATCAGCACGATATTATGTGCCGCCTCGCCGATGGCGTTGTGAAATTCCACATCGCTTGCAAGTTCTTCTTCGAAGCGACCAGCCTCATGCGCCTCCCGCATTTTTTCGACGATAGCCGCAAGGTTGCGCCTGTCCGGTTCAGTCGCCCGCTGTGCCGCAAGTTCGGCGGTCATACCTTCGATATATCGGCGATACTCCAGAAAATCCCGCGTTGCGCGGCTGTGGCGTGTGATCAGCGCGCTCAAGGGATCGGAAAAGACCGGACCGACAATATCCGCCACGTAAGTCCCACCGCCGTGCCGGCTGGTGAGAAGGCCGCGCGTTTCGAGTTCCTTCAGCGCTTCCCGCAGGATTGGCCGCGAGACATCGAGCTTCTGCGCCAGTTCACGCTCGCCGGGCAGCCGGTCGCCATCCCGCAATATGCCGTCGAGGATGAGCTCCTCGAAACGTAAGATCACCTCCTGCGATGTGCGGCTGTGCTCTATTCGGGCGAACAGTGTTTCGTCCATCGCAACATTCTCCGGCGAAGTCCCGCCCCGTATTCGATGGGGCAAATTATCAGCGAAGCATCGCACTGGTCAAATATTCTGTCCAGTTCTGCCGTAAGCTCTGCGCGATGCCTGCGGCAACACGGCACCTGCCTTTTTAAACTGGCTTTTGTTAAAGCACCCGCACAGGGTGGTGATGGCGGCTTTTCTCCGTCAGGTGCATCAAAACAATTACATCTGCTTCGATTGCGGTGTCGTCATCGCGATGGATGTTCTAGAAAACCGGCGAAACAGGCGGGGACGATATCGCAATGGCCAAGGGTAGATTTGCTTTCGCAAGCGCGCCGGAAAGATCGCTGGCTCTCGGCGAGGTTCATGCGCGGCCGACCGTGCTTCTCGCGCCGTCGCGCATCATCGTCCAGCTTGCCTTCATGATGGATGGCGGTTCTGCCGTGCATCACTCGGTCATTGCGGAAATGTCGCGTAGCCGGGGTGTCGCGCCGCCGGAACGCGATGCCCGCCACCATGCCATGCCCTGGGGGCAGGGCACGCTGCGCTGGGAGCGGCATACCGAATTCTCGACATGGTTCTGGGATGGCCCCGCGCCGGAAAAATTCGGCGGCGATATTGTCGGCGATCCGTTCGGCGACGGTTTTTCACCACCCGGCTCCCTGATATCAGGCATACGGCTGGAAATCCGTCTAGAGGGCGCAACGGCCCCCAATGCGGAGACCATGTTCGAGCCGACGAGCCTCTGTTACAGCGACGTGCGCGACGGGCAGGCGGCGATCCTCACCGATTTCCGTCAGGATCGCGACGGGTTGACGCAGATATTGGTGATCGACCGTGGCTTGAGCGATTACAGCCGCGGTGCGCTGGTGCAGCGGCTGCTGGATATCGAGACCTATCGCACGCTCGCCATGCTCGGACTGCCGATGGCGCAGACGCTGTCGCCTGAAATCCGTCGCATCGAAGATGGCCTGACGGGAATCACCCAGCGCATGAAAAACGGCGCGCGCGACGAGGCCGATGCGCTGCTGGCGGAGATGACCCGGCTTGCGGCGGAACTGGAAGCCAATGCCGCGCTCAGCCTCTATCGTTTTGGCGCCAGCCGCGCCTATGACGGCATCGTGCGTGAACGTATTCGCGCGCTTGCGGAAACGCCGGTTCAGGGGCACGAGACCATGGGCAGCTTTCTGGAAAGGCGTCTGGCGCCCGCCATGCGCACCTGCCAGTCGGTCGAGGAGCGGCAGGCCAACCTGTCGCGCAAGCTCTATCGCGCCACGGCACTCGTCAGAAGCTGGATCGACGTGGAACTGGAACGGCAGAACACGGTGCTCCTGAACACCATGAACAAGCGCGCCGCCATGCAGCTTCGCCTGCAGCAGACGGTGGAAGGCCTGTCCGTCGCCGCCATCTCCTATTACGTCGTCGGATTGATCGGTTATCTCACCAAGGCGATCAGCCACGACGTGCTGCCGGTTGATCCCGCCGTGGTCACCGGTCTTTCCGTTCCCTTTGCCGTGCTCGGCGTCTGGTGGGTGGTGCGCCGCATTCGCCGCTCACATGTCGAGGGCGGGCACTGAATACCGGCGTCAATCATGCTCCCAATAGGGTGAGGGGCCGTAAAGTCCGGCGAGATAGTCGATGAACAGCCGCACCTTCGCGGGCAGGAACTGGCGGCTTGGATAGACCGCCGACAGCGTGACGTTTCGCGATCCCTCATAGCTGGGTAGAACCTGCACCAGCCGGCCGGCGCGCAATTCGTGGCCGATATCCCAGGTGGAGCGCAACGCAATTCCCAGTCCCGATATCACCGCCTCGCGGATCACTTCGCTGGAATTGGTGACCAGCATGCCTTCCGGGCGGATGCTGAGCGCCCCGCCCGGTCCTTCCAGTCGCCAGATATCGTTGTTGTGGGCCGGCAGGCAGCGGTGCTTCTTAAGGTCCTCGATCGTAGCCGGCATGCCGTGGGCAGTGACATATTCCGCCGAGGCGCATAGCACGCGGCGCACCGGCGCCAGCCGGCGGGCGACGAGGCTGGAGGAATTGAGATCGGCGATGCGGATCGCCAGATCGTAACCGCCTTCGATGATATCGATGAATTCGTCGCTGAGCACCAGATTGACCGACAGGTCCGGGTGGCGCTCCATGAACGTCTTCAGATGCGGCGCAATATGCATGCGACCGAAGGAGGTGGGAGCTGAGATTTTCAGCGTGCCGTTGACGGTGTTGGCGCGCCCAGACACGAAATCCTCGGCATCCTCCAGCCCTTCCAGCACGGCAAGTACCCGTTCGTAAAAGCCCTGGCCCGCTTCGGTCAGTGAGATCTGCCTTGTCGTGCGCTGGAACAGCCGTGCGCCGAGCTTTTCTTCCAGCCGCTTGATACGCTTGGAAATAACAGCGGGCGAATAACCAAGCTCCTTGGCGGCAAGCGACATGCTGCCGGAGGCGGCAACGGTTGCGAAGACCTCCAGATCGCCCAGATTTGTCACAGTTGCCTCCCGATTATTTCCAGAACGGAAAAAATCCTTAGCATTTGATTGCGCTCCTTCAAAGTGGTAAAGAAACAATACCACTTGGCAAGACGTGCATGGAGGAGGGGGCGGTGACGCAGCCGATCAAGTTTCTGGAGCCGCGTGCGGCGGTTTTATCGAGCCGTGACCGCATCATATCCGATCTGAAGGATATCCTGGCCGAGGACTGTCTCGTGCACGAGCCGCGTGAGCTCGTGCCTTTCGAGACCGACGCTTTCGTCTCCTACCGCCGCCTGCCGCTGGCCGTCGCCTTGCCGAAGACCACCGAAGAGGTCGCAGCGGTGCTGAAATATTGTCACCGTTACGGCATTCCTGTCGTGCCGCGCGGCGCGGGCACCTCGCTTTCCGGCGGCGCCATTCCGCAGGAAGATGCGGTGGTGATCGGCCTTTCGAAGATGTCCGCGATCCTCGAACTCGATTTTTACAATCGCACGGCAAGGGTACAGGCGGGCGTCACCAATCTCTCCATTTCCGATGCGGCCGGTGCGGAAGGCTTCTTTTATGCGCCGGACCCAAGCTCCCAGCTTGCCTGCACCATCGGCGGCAATGTCGGCATGAATTCCGGCGGCGCTCACTGCCTGAAATACGGTGTCACCACCAATAATCTGCTCGGCGTAAAAATGGTGCTTGTCGATGGCACGGTGATGGAGCTGGGCGGCCAGCATCTTGACGCCGCCGGTTACGATCTTCTCGCCCTCGTTTGTGGTTCGGAAGGCCAGCTCGGCATCGTCACCGAGGCGACGGTGCGGCTGATTGCCAAGCCGGAGGGCGCGCGCCCGGTGCTGTTTGGTTTCGAAACCTCCGAAGAAGCTGGCTCCTGCGTGGCCGATATCATCGGCGCGGGCATCATTCCTGTCGCCATCGAATTCATGGACAAGCCGGCAATCGAGATTTGCGAGGCCTTCGCCAAGGCCGGATATCCGCTGGATGTCGGCGCGCTGCTGATCGTCGAGGTCGAAGGCTCGGAGGCGGAAATGGACGCCATGCTGGCCGATATTGTCGCCATTGCGAAAAAACACGGCGTGAAGACGGTCAGGGAATGCCAGTCGGCCATGGAGGCCGCGGCGATCTGGAAGGGCCGGAAATCCGCTTTCGGCGCAACGGGCCGCATCGCGGACTATATCTGCATGGATGGCACGGTGCCGCTTTCCCAGCTTTCCTATGTGCTGAAAAAAACAAGCGAAATCACCGACCGCCTCGGCCTTCGCGTCGCTAATGTCTTTCATGCGGGCGATGGCAACATGCATCCGCTGATCCTGTTCAACGCCAACGATCCGCAAGACGCCGCCCGGGCCGAAGAGGCGGGCAATGAAATCCTGAAGCTCTGCGTCGATGCGGGCGGTTGCCTCACCGGCGAACACGGTGTCGGCATCGAAAAACGCGACCTGATGCGGCACCAATATGCCGAGGCTGATCTTGCCCAGCAGATGGCGGTTCGCGCTGCTTTTGACGAGGGTTGGTTGATGAACCCTTCCAAGGTGTTCCCGCTGGAGGGGAGGGGATGATGTACTTTAGCTTTGTAGCCTTGGTGGGTGCGGCTCACCCCTCCGTGCCCGGCAGGGCAGAGGAGGGTATCTCTTGCTCGGAGCGCACCCCATGCTGACCCCTTATGCAGAAACCCAGGTCGCCGACATCATCCGCGACCACACGACCCGAAAAACCCCGCTGAAAATCATCGGCGGCAACACCCGCTCTGGTTTCGGCAATGCTGTCGAGGCAGATGAAACGCTTTCCTCCCGCGCAATGTCTGGCATCATCGCCTACAACCCTGCCGAAATGGTCATGACGGTCAAAGCAGGCACGCCGCTCGCCACCGTCGAGGCCGCCCTTGCCGAAAACCGGCAGATGATGGCCTTCGAGCCGATGGACCACCGCCCGATCATGGGAACCACAGGCGAGCCGACCATCGGCGGCGTCTTTGCTGCCAATGTTTCCGGCCCGCGCCGTTATGTGGCTGGTGCGGCGCGTGACAGCCTGCTCGGCATCCGTTTCGTCAATGGAAAGGCGGAAGTCATCAAGGCGGGTGGCCGGGTGATGAAGAATGTCACCGGGCTAGATCTTTCGAAGCTTCTGGCGGGTTCACACGGCACGCTCGGTTTTCTCACGGAAGTAACCTTCCGCGTGTTGCCGAAACCGCCCGCGGAAAAAACCGTGGTTGTCTCCGGTCTGGACGACGAGGCCGCGACGCGGATCATGGCGGCAGCGATGGCGATGAGCGTCGAGGTTTCCGGTGCGGCTCATCTGCCGGAAAGCGTTCGCTCCCATTTCATTGCAGGTGCGCTGCCGGAAGGTCCGGCGACAATCCTGCGGCTGGAAGGGCTCGGGGCTTCCGTCGAGGCGCGCGCGGCGAAACTCCTTTCCGTCATGGATCGGGTTGGCCCATGGGCGCTGCTGGAAGGCGAGGAGAGTGCTGTTTTATGGCGGCAGGTGCGGAATGTCGCGCCCTATGCCGGGCAAGATGCCAAACCGCTCTGGAAAGTCTCGGTCGCGCCGAGCGAAGGCCACAGGCTGGTTGCTGCCTTGCGCATGGAAGCGGGCATCGATGCCTTTTACGACTGGCAGGGTGGTCTCATCTGGATGCAGATGGAGGCGGACCCGGAAGCGGAATTGCTGCGCGGTGCCATCCGCGCGCTCGGCGGCGGGCACGCCACCTTGATGCGGGCGACCGACGCGGTGCGCGCCACCGTGCCGGCATTCGAACCGCGCCCGGCGGCGGAGGCCATATTGTCTGCGCGCATCAGGGAAAAGCTCGATCCGGCGGGCATCTTCAATCCTGGCAAGATGGGAAGGGCCGTCTGAACCATGCAAACATCCTTCACGCCCGAGCAGCTGGCTGATCCGCATGTGGCGGAATCCGAAAAAATCCTGCGCAAATGTGTGCATTGCGGCTTCTGCACCGCCACCTGTCCCACCTATGTCACGCTTGGCAATGAGCTGGACAGTCCGCGCGGCCGCATCTACCTCATCAAGGACATGCTGGAAAATAGCCGCCCGGCAGACCGCGAAGTCGTCACCCATATCGACCGCTGCCTGTCCTGCCTTGCCTGCACCACCACCTGTCCGTCCGGCGTCGATTACATGCATCTGGTCGATCACGCCCGCGCCCATATCGAACAAACCTATAAACGTCCCTTCATGGACCGCCTGACCCGCAATCTTCTGGCTGCGGTTCTGCCTTATCCCGGTCGCTTCCGGCTGGCCTTGCATCTGGCACGGATCACGCGACCCTTCGCCGGTGTGCTCGCGAAGTTTCCCGCGCTGAAACCGCTGCAATCCATGCTCGCTCTCGCCCCGGCTTCCGTGCCCGCCGTTTCAGCTTCTGCCCGTCCGGGTGAACGGTCAGCCGAAGGCGAAAAGCGTGGACGTGTCGCCATTCTTACCGGCTGCGCCCAGCCGGTGCTTGACCCTGGTATCAACGAGGCGACGCTGCGTCTTCTGGCGCGGCTTGGCGTGGAGGTTGTCGTGCCGAAGGGAGAAGGCTGCTGCGGATCGCTGGTGCATCATATGGGGCGCGAGGCTGAGGCGCTCGCCGCCGCCCGCCGCAATGTCGATGTATGGATGCGTGAAATGGAAAATGGCGGCCTCGATGCCGTCATCATCACCGCATCCGGCTGCGGCACGACCATCAAGGACTACGGCCATATGCTGCGGCTTGATCCGGCCTATGCGGACAAAGCCGCACGGGTATCGGCACTCGCGAAGGACATCACCGAATATCTTGCCACGCTCGACCTGCCACAGAAGGAAAGCCAGGGCCTGACGGTTGCCTATCATTCGGCCTGCTCCATGCAGCATGGCCAGAAGATCACCATGGCACCGAAGCAATTGCTGAAAGCGGCTGGTTTTACCGTCCGCGATCCGGCGGAAGGGCACCTCTGCTGCGGGTCGGCCGGAACCTACAACATCATGCAGCCGGAGATCTCAGGAAAGCTGAAGGCGCGCAAGGTGAGGAACATCGAGGCCACACGCGCGGATGTCATTGCCACCGGCAATATCGGCTGCATCACGCAGATCGCGACTGGCACGGAAATGCCGATCCTACACACGGTCGAGCTGCTGGACTGGGCTTATGGCGGACCGAAACCCGCGAGGCTTTTGGCTTAGAGCGCCGTTCGCTTGTAAGGGCCATGGGACCCAACACAAGGTTCGGGCCGGTGCGTCGTTCGCTCTGATCATCCTGTGACAAGCACAGGATTGAGGTTTGAGGGTAGCTTGGCACCCTGTCGGAAAGCGCCCTCTATTTCCATCCCAGCTTTAGAACTTGTAGGCCACGCCGAAGTTCACCGCATTGGTCATGATATCGGTTTTCAGCTTGCCGCCATTGTCGATATCCACGTCGATAAAGGAGTAGGTGCCTTTATATTCCACGAAGGTCGACCAGTTGTCGGTTATGCGGTAGCTAAGGCCGGCCTGCGCCTGCAGGGTTGCGCCACCGAACTGGTATTCGAAGGTTTTGCCGGAAGCCCGGGTAACCTCCACATGCGGCACGTTGATGCCAACGCCCGCGCCCACGTAAGGCGTCAGGCGCCAGGTCTCCAGCGGGAAACGATATAGCGCGTTCAGCGTCAAAAGGTTCAGGCCGTCGGTGAACTCGAAATGCGACCAGCCGGAACGCGCCAGCGTCTGGTCGTCGGCATAGACCTTGTCATGGGTGTAATCGAGCGAGATGCCGAGATTGTTGAGCTGGCCTTCCTCGAACCAGTAGGTGCCGCGCACCCCCCAATAGGCAGGGCTCGAAAATGACTTGCCTTCCCACCCCGCCCGAAAGTCCGTTCCGTCCGAAACCGTGACATCGCTGTGCGGGGCGCTTTGCCAGCCGCCGTAACCGGAAAATTCAAATTCCCCCGCGATTGCGGAAGAGAAGGAAACGCCGCTGAGCAGCAGGGCGCAAAGAATGGAAACGTGGCGCAGCATGGGGAGAATCCAGTTTGGTGTTGAGGACACACCAAACCGCTTTTTAGTAACATTTAAATGACAGAAACGAAAAACGGGCGGTCAGTTGACCACCCGTTTCAAGGCCGTTCCATCATCCCCCTGAGAGAGGTCCGGCGCCTGGCGTCCCCCGCCAAGTCTCCTTCAATCAATCTAGTAGCGATTGTACCGCTGCGGGGCATCAATTCAAGCGCGATCTGCCGTGGTGTGGGCTGTAAGTCCGCGTATTAGCGGCACCGTTGCCGTCATATCACAATGACTGTTGTTCCGACGTTCACACGCTCGTAAAGATCGGTGACATCCTCGTTGCGCATGCGGATGCAGCCTGAGGAATTGTTGCTGCCGATCGTCCAGGGCTGGTTGGTACCGTGGATGCGGTAAAGCGTGGAGCCGAGATACATGGCGCGCGCGCCCATCGGATTGGCAGGGCCGCCTTCCATGAAAGCCGGAAGGTAGTGTCCCTTCGTCGCTTCGCGGCTGATCATTTCTTTCGGGGGCGTCCAGCTCGGCCATTCCGCCTTGCGGGTTACCTTGTGCGTTCCGGCCCATTCGAAACCGGGCTTGCCGACGCCGACCCCGTAACGACGGGCCTTGCCATCCGCCATGACGAGATAGAGGAAGCGGTTCGGCGTATCGATGACGATGGTGCCGGGCTTCTGAGTGGTCTGGTAGCTCACGATCTGGGGCAGGAATTGCGGGGCGAGCTGCGTGCGCACCGGCGCATTCGGGCGAACGGCGGCGTTCTGTACCCGGGCCGGGCGCTGCGAGGTGACGCCGGAGCTTGGGCGCTGTGGCATGGCGGCCTGGCGCTGCTGGAAGAAAGGCTGGCGGGCTGCTGGCGCGCGCGGGTAAACCACGGGCCGCACATTGCCGCCACCAAGCTGCGTTACCCAGGGGGCGGAAAGGTCTGGACTGACAACGACAGGCGGGCGTTCCCGGTAACGCTCACCTGCTGCGGCGGCCGGGGCGGCGAAGGTGGAAACGAGGCTCAGCGCCAGAAAAACGGACTTCATCGTCATCGGGTGGACTCTCTCTGCGGTATGTCGCAACAATAGCAATTGCGGGATCATTCGCCCGCCTTGCCGGCTACGTTCGCACCTTGACGCCAGCGAATCGTAAATGGCTGTTCATTAAAAAGCGCTTGATTAGAAAAAGCTGGATTTAAGGTTAGCGACCCGTTTTGAAACGTGGTGAATGAGTGGTAAGTGCGCGCATCACGCCGGTCACGGGCGGGAGCGAAAAAGGGTGGTTGCGGTATGAACGAGGCGGGACTTGAAACGGGCGCGGATGGCCGCGTGCGGTGTTTCTGGCAGCAGGGACTTGAGGATTACAGCCGCTACCATGACGGAGAATGGGGTTATCCCGTCACCGACGATCGCCGCCTGTTCGAGAAGATATGTCTCGAGGGCTTCCAGTCCGGCCTCTCTTGGCTGACGGTGTTGCGCAAGCGCGAGGCTTTCCGTCTTGCCTTTGCCAATTTCGAATTCGAAAAAGTTGCGGAGTTCGGTGAAGCCGACATTGAGCGCTGTGTTGCGGACAAGGGCATCATCCGCCATCGAGGCAAGATCGTGTCGACCATCAACAATGCCCGTCGCGCCATAGCGCTCCGGGACGAATTCGGTTCGCTTGCCCATTATTTCTGGGGGTTCGAGCCTTCCGCCGCAGAAAGGCCGCAAAGGCTGGACTATGCGACGTTAAGGGCCAACCCCACCAGCGACGCGTCCATTCGTCTTTCCAGGGATTTGAAAAAGCGCGGCTGGACCTTCGTCGGCCCGACGACCGTCTATGCATTCATGCAGGCCATGGGTATGGTCAACGATCATATCGAAGGCTGTCATTGCCGTGAGCCGATCGAGGCCATGCGGCGGGAGTTTGTACGTCCATGAAAGCAAAGTCCCTTTTTCTGGCTTTTGTCATGGCCGTGGCGGCCGTGCCGCATCCATCCTCTGCGGAAAGCCGCAACGTCGACGGCATCTGGCTGGACGACGGCGAAAGGCTCAAGGAGGTTGCCCTGCCGCCCACCGGGCCGTTGAAACTAGATGGCTGGACACGGCGCGGCCGTGGCGATGTCTACCGCCTGAAGGTCAAGGCCGGGCAGACGATGAAGGTCGAGCTTACCTCTTCCAGCGAATTCGTCCTGATGGCGATCTTTGATTTTTCGACGCCGGATCAGGACGCGATCTTTTTCAGCGACTCCGAAGGTAAAATCGCCACGTTGACGCCGAAGGCGGATACCGAATGGCTGATCCGCCCGACGCTTATCCTGGGATCACCGCGTCGCGGGCTCGGCGCGCATTATATCCTGACGGTCAGCACTCAGAAATAACGGCCCGCCGCACCTTCAGGCCGTTTGCGTCAGCGCGATCAGGCCGAAGCTCAAGATTCCAAGCAGCACGAGCGAGAGGCTGGCGGCGAGGATGACCTTGCCCCCGGCATGGCGAAGGCTGCGAATGTCGACCGACAGACCAAGTGCCGCCATCGACATGATGGTGAGGATGTTGGAGAGCGAGGCGAGGGGGCCGAGCAGAACCTCGGGAATGAGGCCGAAGGAACGGGCCATGATCATCAGCACGAAGCAGATGATGAACCACGGAACCATCTGCTGCAACTTCAGCCGGCCCTTGCCGGACTGACCGTGGATGACGGAGAGGGCAGCAATGACCGGCCCCAGCATCAGGACGCGTATGAGCTTGACGATTGTCCCGGTCTGCACCGCAACGGCGCCGAGCGGGGCGGTGGCTGCTAGCACCTGCGGTACGGCATAGACCGTCAGGCCCGCGAAGATGCCATATTGGGTGGCATCAAGACCGAGAAGCTGCGGCAGAAACGGCATCAGCAGAACGGCGGCGACACCGAGAACGGCTGTAAAAGCAATCGAGGCGGCGACATCTTCTGGCTTGGCGCCAATGGCGGGCGCTGCCGCCGCAATGGCCGAATTGCCGCAGATGGAATTGCCGCAGGCGATAAGGGTTGCGAGTTTGGGTGGCAGCCCTAGCATCCGCCCGGCGGCATAGCTGAAGATCAGCGAAAGGGCGACGATGACAGCGATGCCGCCGATCAGCAAACCGCCGGCGCCTTTTAGAATGGCAAGGCTCAAGGATGCGCCAAGAAGCGCCACCGCAATCTCGAGCAGGGTCTTGGCACTGAACTTGATGCCGGCCGAAGCAACCGCTGGCAGCGACACGAGCGAACGCAAAAGCGTACCGATCAGAATAGCCAGCACCAGATCGCCGAGCCATGCATGTCCGGCAAGCCGCACCTGAAAGCGTTCCGCCAGAATGGCAGCGCAACTGACCGCCGCGCAAAGCAGAATGCCCGGCAGAAGCGGGGTCAGCGAACGAAAAGAAGACTGGAAGGGATGAGTGAGGGTGCGATGCTGTGCCATGGCCAGACAATGCCGGAATGGCCTGTTTTATTCTATCAAATAATATGGCATATATTATTCGGTAAAATCGAATGAAAAAGCCATGACCTTCGAACAACTCCGCATTTTCATCGCCGTCGCCGAACGCGAGCACCTGACAAGGGCCGCGCAGGCAATCGGTTTGACCGCCTCGGCTGTCAGTTCCGCTATCAAGAACCTCGAGGCATTTTACAATGTCGAGCTGTTTCATCGCGTCGGCCGCAATATCGAATTGACCGAAAGCGGCCGGGTGTTTCTGGGTGAGGCCAGGGCGACGCTGGCGCGTGTGCGCAGCGCCGAACTGATTCTCTCCGAAATGGGCGGTCTGACGCGCGGCGAAATCACTGTCTGCGCCAGCCAGACCATTGCCAGCTACTGGCTGCCGCCGATCCTCATGCAATTCAAGAAGCTTTATCCGGGTGTTACGCTGAAACTCGATATCGGCAATACGAAAACGGTAACGCAGGCCGTGCTCGATGGGCTGGCTGAGGTCGGCTTCATCGAGGGCAAGATCGACGAGCCGGCGCTGATGGTGCAGCCCGTGGTATCCGACAAGCTTCTGGTCGTCACCGGCTCCGCCCACCCCTTCGCCGACGGCCGTTATCTCACCGCCCTCGATATTCTATACGGAACGTCCTGGGTGTTGCGCGAACAGGGTTCCGGCACCCGCTCCGCCTTCGAGGCGGCGGTGCGGCAGATGGGTGTCGACCCGGCAGATCTTTCCGTGATGCTGGAACTGCCCTCCAACGAGGCCGTGGTGATGGCGGCACGCTCCGGCGGCGCGGCGACAGCGGTTTCCGCTTCCGTCGCTTCCCTGTTCTTACGCCAGGGATTGTTGGTCCGCGCCGGCATCGATCTGCCCGCCCGCAATTTTGCTCTGTTGCGCCACAAGGAACGTCACACCAGCCGTGCCGCCATGGAACTGGAACGCCTCAGCCGTGCCGCCTCGGAGGACTACAAGGCCGGTCTTGCCGGTTTGTAGGTCGAAAGGCCGCGCGGCATTATCGGGATCGCGGTGAGCGGGCAGAGCCTATCACGTCAGCTCATGCGCAACGACGTGATGAACGATTCGATAGTCCCTGCTTTCCTCTCCCAACGGAACGAGTGGCCATTCCCATGCGGCGGCCGGCGCGGACAGATCAACGCCGTGCAGCAAGTCCTCGTGCTGGTGCAGGCTGCCGTCTTTGCCGATAACGTCAAAGGATGTGTCCGTTATCAGGCACACCTTGCAGGGAAGGGCGGCCAGCGCATCCAGATGCGTCTGCATGAGCCTCGGCAAAAGGTCATCAGGCGCGCCGGCAATCTTCTCCCGCTCCAGCCGATGCCGCGCGCCGGTGCCGATCTGTGACAGGAGGTTGGCCGAGACGACGAAATCCAGATAGGGCACCCGCCGCAGGAACTCGAGCGGTTCCGGTTCTTTACCTGCAACGATATCGTCAAAACCGGAAAGATCGCGGTTGACGATGCGCACATTCTTTTTGGAATTGAAGCGCAGTTTCGCCTGCACGCTGGCAAGATGCACCAGATCGACCAGAACCACGGTATCGAACATCGCCACCAGCGCATCGTATGGCACGTCGCGCAGCAGACCCGACCCGAGAACCACCGCCGTCCGTCTCTGTTTGAGTTTTCTCACCGATTGCAGCACAAATTGCTGGCTGTTGTTTTCATGCTCCGCCCATGCTGTTGCGCAGCGATTGGCGCGCGCCCATAGATTGACGGAATAGCGGATATGCGGCCGGAATGGTTTCGGCGTGGCCGCACGCGTGGCGGCATATTGCAGGGCTTCGAGGATCATTGATGCCTAACGGTAAATTTCGCGGCGATGGCCAATTTCCACCACCAGCACGACAAGCTTGTGGTCCTGTATATCGCAGATGATACGGTAATCGCCTACCCGGTAACGCCAGAAGCTGCCGAGTTCTGAGCCTTGCAGGGCGGCACCTGTCTGGCGGGGATTGTCGTCCTGGACGACCCGGTCCGCCAGAAAAGAAACGATGCGGTTCGCGTCCTGCTTTGCCAACTTTCCAAGCTGTTTGACGGCTCGGTGCTGAAATTCAATTTTCCAGGTCAAGATCGCGCATCACTTCTTCCAGATTATAGGTGCGCTCTTTATTGGCAATGCGCTGTCGCGTCGCCTCTTCGGCTAGATAGAGATCTTCCATATCCTCAATATGTTTCTCAATCGCCTCGCGGATATAGTAAGCGGACGTACGGCCCGTGCGCTCGGAAAGCGCTTTCAGCCGTTCATAGGTCTCGTCCGGCAGGCGGATGGCAGTCTGTTTGCTCATTGCTTGCGCCCTTTTCGACTAAAATGGGATACATGCATCCCATATAGCATTGTTTGCCCCGTGCGGCCAGTAGAACCAGAGGCTTTGCGGCTTGCCGCACCGGGCTTCATCATCTAATACACCGGCATAATTTCAGGAAAATATCGGATCGGCATCATGAGCGAAAAAGCAAAAAAGCCTCAGAAACTGAAAGCCCGCCTGCCGCGCGGCTTCGTGGACCGTTCTGCTGCCGATATCCATGCCACCAATGAAATGATCGACAAGATCCGCAAGGTCTACGAGCTTTACGGCTTCGATCCGGTGGAAACACCGCTGTTTGAATATACCGATGCGCTCGGCAAATTCCTGCCTGATAGCGACCGTCCGAACGAGGGCGTATTTTCGCTGCAGGATGACGACGACCAGTGGATGAGCCTGCGTTACGATCTCACTGCACCGCTTGCCCGCCATGTCGCGGAAAATTTCAACGAAATCCAGCTGCCCTACCGTACCTATCGCGCCGGTTATGTGTTTCGCAATGAAAAGCCCGGCCCCGGCCGCTTCCGCCAGTTCATGCAGTTCGATGCCGATACGGTCGGTGCTGCCGGTGTGCAGGCCGATGCCGAAATGTGCATGATGATGGCCGATACGCTGGAAGCGCTTGGTATTGCGCGCGGTGATTATGTCATCCGCGTCAACAACCGCAAGGTGCTGGACGGCGTCATGGAGGCCATCGGCCTTGGTGGCGAGGAAAATGCCGGTCGTCGCCTGAACGTGCTGCGCGCCATCGACAAGCTCGACAAGTTCGGCCCTGATGGCGTGAAGCTGCTGCTCGGTCCCGGCCGCAAGGATGAGTCCGGCGATTTCACCAAGGGTGCGGGTCTCGGCGAAGAGCAGATCGAAAAGGTTCTGTTTTTCGTCGGCATCAAGGATTATGCGGAAAGCGCCGATGATCTCGCACAACTGGTTGCGGGCACATCCAAAGGCGCGGAAGGCGTCGATGAACTGAACATCATCGGCTCTCTGGTTTCCGGTGCCGGTTACGATGCGACGCGTATCAAGATCGATCCCTCCGTCGTGCGCGGTCTCGAATATTACACCGGCCCTGTCTATGAGGCCGAACTGACCTTCGACGTCACCAACGAAAAGGGCGAAAAGGTCGTATTCGGCTCGGTCGGCGGTGGCGGCCGTTATGATGGTCTCGTCTCTCGCTTCATGGGTCAGCCGGTTCCGGCAACAGGCTTCTCCATCGGTGTTTCCCGTCTGATGACGGCCTTGAAGAACCTCGGCAAACTCGGTCAGGTCAAGCCGCTCGCCCCGGTTCTCATCACCGTCATGGATGGCGATGTGGACAGCATGGGCCGTTACCAGCGCTTCACGCAGGCGCTGCGTGCCGAGGGCATCCGCGCCGAAATGTACCAGGGCAACTGGAAGAAATTCGGCAATCAGCTGAAATATGCCGACCGTCTCGGCTCCCCCATCGCCATCATCCAGGGCGGTGACGAGCGCGCCGAAGGCGTCGTGCAGATCAAGGACCTGATCGAAGGCAAGCGCCTCTCCGGCGAGATCGAGGACAATGCCAGCTGGCGCGAAGCGCGGGTGGCACAGATCACCGCGCCAGAAGCCGAACTGGTGGCGAAGGTTCGCGAGATTCTGGAGCATCATGCAGAGGACGTTCGCCGCGCCGCTGAAGGGCGCTGAGGCGATGGCGATCCTCGCGCTCGATCACCTTCAACTGGCGATGCCCGTCGGCCGGGAAGACGAGGCGCGCGCCTTTTATGGCGACCTGCTCGGCTTTGCGGAGCAGGCAAAACCCGCCAATCTGGCGGCGCGGGGCGCATGTTGGTTCTCATCTGGACCGATAAAACTCCACCTCGGCGTCGATCAGGATTTCAGACCTGCCAGGAAAGCCCATCCTGCCTTTCTGGTAGACGATCTCAGTATCTTGCGAAAAACACTTGAAACTGCAGGCTACCATGTGGTTGAGGATGAGCCGCTCGAAGGATATCACCGGTTTTATGTCCTTGATCCCTTCGGAAACCGCATCGAAATGATGCAGCCGCTCGAACCGTGACGAAAAGTACCGTTCCATGCCCCTGATCGACATGCCGGAATTTTCCGGAGAGCTACTGGAAGAATTCGCCGCGCGCCGCACAAGTCGTGTGAACACGCCTGTGATCCAGCCTGCCGAACCGTTTCTGGATATGGCGGGCGAGGATTTGCGTCGGCGTATTTTCATGACGGAGAGCGAGACAGGCGAAAGCCTGTGCCTGCGCCCCGAATTCACTATTCCCGTCTGCCTGCGCCATATCGAGACAGCGACGGGTACGCCGAAGCGTTACTCCTATCTGGGTGAGGTCTTCCGCCAGCGCCGGGAGGGTGGGAACGAGTTTTATCAGGCCGGCATCGAGGATCTTGGCGATACCGATATCGCCGCCGCCGATGCCCGCGCCGTGATTGATGCAACCGCCATTCTGAAACGCCTTTTGCCTGGCCGTTCGCTCGCCGTCACGCTGGGCGACCAGCAGGTGTTCGAGGCGGTCGTTGCAGCGCTCGGCCTGCCGCTCGGTTGGCAGAAACGGCTGGTGCAGGCTTTCGGCGATATGGCGCAGCTCGACGCGCTGCTGGAAAGCCTCGTGCACCCCAAGCCCATGACCGGCCTTGACGCGCGGGTCGCTGGACTTCTGGCAACGGGCGAAGAGGCGGTGCTGGTCGATTATCTCGACACGGTAATGCAGGAAACCGGCTATTCCACCAATGCCAGCCGCTCGCCGCAGGAAATCGCTCGCCGTCTGCGGGAAAAGCTGGCGCTTGCCGCCACGCGTCTGCCGGATGAGAGTTTCGAACTGCTCAAGCAGTTTCTGGCCCTGCAGGCGCCCTTGCCGCAGGCCTCGCAAGTTCTGGCCGATTTCGCCGCGAAGGCGAAGCTGAAACTGGACGGTGCGCTTTCCGCTTTCGATAAGCGTGTCGCGGCCCTTGCGAATGCCGGGGTCGATCTCGAAACAGTCAGCTACGGCGCGGCCTTCGGCCGTCCGCTCGATTATTATACTGGCCTCGTTTTCGAGGTGATGGAAGAAGGTAGCGATAGCGTTTTGGCCGGTGGTGGCCGTTTTGACCGGCTGCTGACGCTGCTAGGCGCGCAGGAAAAAATACCGGCCGTGGGCTTTTCCCTCTGGCTGGATCGCATCGAAACGGTGCGCGGGAGCGATAAGCCATGATCACCATTGCCTTGCCCTCCAAGGGCCGGATGAAGGAAGACGCCTCCGCCGTTCTGGAACGCGCCGGGCTGAAGGTCGCAGCTGTCGGTAACGACCGGTCCTATCGCGGCCGCATCGTAGGGCGCGACGATATCGAGATTGCCTATCTCTCAGCCTCCGAGATCGCCCGCGAAATTGGTGCTGGCAGCGTGGATTTCGGCGTGACGGGTGAAGACCTGGTGCGAGAGGGGCTGACCAACGCCGATGCGCAGGTGGAATTCTGCGCCCGCCTCGGTTTCGGCCATGCCGATGTCGTTGTCGCCGTGCCGGAAATCTGGCTGGATGTGGACAGCATGGCCGATCTCGGCGATGTGGCCTCGGAATTCCGTGCCCGTCATGGTCGCCGTTTGGCAATCGCAACCAAATACTGGCGGCTGACGCAGCAGTTCTTTTCGCGCCAGCATGGCATTCAGCTTTACCGTATTGTCGAAAGCCTTGGCGCCACCGAAGGTGCGCCGGCGGCAGGGCAGGCGGATATCATCGTTGATATCACCTCCACCGGCTCGACGCTGAAAGCTAACCACCTGAAAATCCTCTCCGACGGCATCATCGTCCGCTCGGAAGCCTGTTTCGTGCGCGCCCGCAAGCCGGAGCACGAAGGTGATCCGGCGGTTCAGGAGATCGCGGCGCGAATAAAAGCGGCTGTCTGAAAGCACAAAAGAAAAAAGCCGCCGGATCGCTCCGGCGGCTTTTTTCTTGGTCAGCCTATGGGTTCAGGCGCGGGCGGCAACGAAGCCGCGCTTTGCGTCGACGGAGTAGGCGCCTGCACCGAAGGTTGCGAGCAGGATATAGGCGCCGGCAAGGGTGATGTTCTTCATCAGCATGATGCCGTTCAGCGTGTTGATCCAGCCGAGAGCAGGCTCAGGCCAGCCGGGAACGGCAACGGTGCCGCTGTGGAATACGAGGCCGGTGAACACGCAGAACGCTGCAAGCGCCCATGCGGCGATCTTCGTCTGGAAACCGGCGAGAATGGCAAGACCGGCAACGAGTTCGAACAGGCCGGCAAGATAGGCAAGCGCGGTTGCGGCAGGCATGCCGGCGCCCGAGATCATGCCGGCAGTGCCAGCCGGATCAGTGAGTTTGCCGAAGCCGGAATAGATGAAGATGAAGGAAAGCAGAATGCGGGCGATGAGAACGAGAGCGTTCTGGCTGCTGGACATGGAGTATCTCCGGTAAGTGATCGGCGTGTCGCCGGTTAAACTGCAAGGTGATGTCTGGAGATATCAATGACCGAAAACCATGCATCTATAAAGATGAACAATAGAAGACAAATTGTCTTCATTTTGTGAACGACCAATAATGTCGTCTAATAACATTGAGCGCGCATCCCCGTTTGAACGGGACCATTCGACTCGATCTATCTATTTGTTTTAAAAAATTTTCCTGACATAAAGCCGCTGCGCAGTTTCTACTGGAAACACGCTAGGCGGCGAAGCGCATATCCTCGAAACGCGGAAACAGGAAGAGCCCCGAAATGCGCCCTTGCTGGCCGATCTCGAAACCCGAGGATTCGCCCATGCAAATAAGCGGCTGCCGCATTGCCGGCAGGGTGAACAGGCCGGTGGAAAAGCAGAAGCGTGAGGGTGCGGCGGAAGCCTGTTCGAAAATTTCGAGCACGCGGTCGTGGTGACCCCGATCATAACACCGGATCAGGCTGAGCAGGCCGCACTCACCCTGCGGCAGCCCATGCATGAAAGATGCATGTTCGCCAAGCTTGATGACGCCGCTCGAAAGATCGCCGCTCCATTCCTCCGAAATAAAGAAATGCGACAGGGTCTGAGTATCCGGCATGGTTGTCGCGGCCGCAGGCAGAGCATCGTTGCGTCTTGATATTTCGAACAAATCGCGCCCCCGCATGAACATCGTACCAGCGCTGCAATCTCAAGCGTCGCTGCCAAGTTGATTTTTCATCGCCATCCGCATTCGAGCGTGCTTGCCAAGCATCGAACCCCTCCAATGCTTGCATCCCGCCGCGGCACCCTCACGGGCGCTGACTTATAGTTTATTTTCTTCTACCCACAACAACCTGTCAGAGAGAAAATCAAAAATAATATGTATTCCTTCATCGTAATCGCGAAATATATGAAAAAAAGACAACTAAATGTCGTGCTTATAAACTGGAGAGGGCGAAAATCCGCCCCATCGGCAATTGTGATTCGCCTCTATCGGCACCCGATTATTGCACGCGCTGCCAAAAACAAGCCGACTAAAGTTATCGCTGTTTCAAAAAGAGACAATATTTTTTAAGCCCGATCCCGGCAAGTGAAGATATCGCGCCAGCTGTCCCAAGGGGCATGGGCGGCAACGAAAAAAGGGTGATCCGAAGACCGCCCTTTCGTATTCAAATGGCAGGACTGATTGGAAGTCCATGCCGCCCGTCTGGCGCGCTTGCGACGCCAGATCACCAAAAGGCATGGGCGGCAGCGAAAAAAGGGCGATCCGAAGACCGCCTTTTCGTATTCAAATGGCAGGACTGATTGGAAGTCCATGCCGCCCGTCTGGCGCGCTTGCGACGCCAGATCACCAAAAGGCATGGGCGCCAACGAAAAAAGGGCGATCCGAAGACCGCCCTTTCGTATTCCAGTGACAGGACTGATTAGAAGTCCATGCCGCCCATGCCGCCGCCAGGCATCTGGGGCATTGCCGATTCCTTCTTAGGAAGTTCGGCGATCATGGCTTCGGTGGTGATCAGCAGCGAAGCAACCGAAGCTGCGTTCTGCAGGGCCGTGCGAACAACCTTGACCGGGTCGACGATGCCGAGCTGGATCAGGTCGCCATATTCGCCGGTCTGGGCGTTGTAGCCGTAGTTGTCTTCGTTCCGGTCGAGGATCTTGCCAACAACGATGGAAGCTTCGTCACCTGCGTTTTCTGCAATCTGGCGAACCAGAGACTGCAGAGCCTTGCGGACGATGTTGATGCCGGCTTCCTGGTCGTCGTTCTCACCCTTGACGGTGATCTTCGTGGAAGAACGCAGCAGGGCAACGCCGCCGCCCGGTACGATGCCTTCCTGAACAGCAGCGCGCGTCGCGTTGAGAGCGTCGTCGATGCGGTCCTTCTTTTCCTTCACTTCAACTTCCGTCGAACCGCCAACGCGGATCACGGCAACGCCGCCAGCGAGCTTGGCAAGACGTTCCTGCAGCTTTTCGCGGTCGTAGTCGGAAGTGGTTTCTTCGATCTGCGCCTTGATCTGGGCAACACGGCCTTCGATGTCGGACTTCTGGCCAGCACCGTCAACGATCGTGGTGTTTTCCTTGGAGATCGAAACCTTCTTCGACTTGCCGAGCATGTCGAGGGTAACGCTTTCGAGCTTGATGCCGAGATCTTCGGAAATGACGGTACCACCGGTCAGGATGGCGATGTCTTCCAGCATGGCCTTGCGGCGGTCGCCGAAGCCAGGAGCCTTGACGGCAGCGATCTTGAGGCCGCCACGCAGCTTGTTGACGACGAGCGTTGCAAGGGCTTCGCCTTCTACGTCTTCAGCGATGATGACGAGCGGCTTGCCGGTCTGAACGACAGCTTCGAGAACAGGCAGCATGGCCTGGAGGTTCGAGAGCTTCTTTTCGTGCAGAAGGATGTATGCGTCTTCGAGGTCCGCAACCATCTTTTCCGGGTTGGTCACGAAGTAAGGCGACAGGTAGCCGCGGTCGAACTGCATGCCTTCGACGACTTCGAGTTCGGTTTCAGCGGTCTTGGCTTCTTCAACGGTGATGACGCCTTCGTTGCCGACGCGCTGCATTGCTTCAGCAATGTCGAGACCGATCTGACGCTCGCCGTTTGCAGAGATCGTGCCGACCTGTGCAACTTCTTCCGAAGTGTTGATCTTCTTGGCCTTAGCCTGAAGGTCCTTGACGACTTCTGCAACGGCCAGATCGATACCGCGCTTGAGGTCCATCGGGTTCATGCCGGCAGCAACTGCCTTTGCACCTTCGCGAACGATGGCCTGGGCCAGAACCGTTGCGGTGGTGGTGCCGTCACCGGCGATGTCGTTGGTCTTGGAGGCAACTTCGCGAACGAGCTGTGCGCCCATGTTCTCGAACTTGTCTTCGAGTTCGATTTCCTTGGCGACAGAAACGCCGTCCTTGGTGATGCGCGGTGCGCCGAAGGACTTGTCGATAACGACGTTACGACCCTTCGGGCCGAGGGTGACCTTCACTGCATCAGCGAGAATGTCGACGCCCTTGAGCATCTTTTCGCGCGCTGTGCGGCCGAATTTGACTTCTTTGGCTGCCATTTTCAAAACTCCTGGTTTCGAATGGCCGGACGGGGTCCGGCTTGAAATTTAAGGAAACGATGGGTGCGGCGAAATCAGCCGATGATACCCATGATGTCGGCTTCCTTCATGATCAGAAGGTCTTCGCCGTCGAGCTTGACTTCGGTGCCCGACCACTTGCCGAACAGGACGCGATCGCCAACCTTGACGTCGAGAGCGACGACCTTGCCGGCCTCATCGCGAGCGCCGGAACCGACGGCGACGATTTCGCCTTCCTGCGGCTTTTCCTTGGCGGTATCGGGAATGATGATGCCGCCCTTGGTCTTTGCTTCGGACTCAACGCGACGAACGACGACGCGATCATGAAGCGGGCGGAAATTGGTGCTTGTCATTGCCTAATCCCTCGATCAAATGACTTCAGGAACCTTTTGAAGGTTCACGTGATGGGTGTTAGCACTCCTCTTGTTGGAGTGCCAGCAAAGCCGAGATAAGGAGGCGTCCCCCCGGAGTCAAGAACGCACTGCCGGAAAAATTTCACGGCCTATGGTTACCAGCGTTCCATGACAGAAAATTTCCACGCTATGACGGGCGAGGACAAATCGCTCTTTTTCAGGCAGCCTTCGTTTTCGGCGTAGAGGGGTTTTATGTTCGGATGGTGGCCGGTGGTCCGGAGGCAGGCCTGGCGCCGCTTTTTTCCTTGCCATCGGCGTCCTGCTTTGCCATGTGACGCACACCCTTTTTTCGCACCCGGAAAGCATATCATGGCCCATCGCATTCTCACCCTCGGCGAAATCACTGATGGGTTCGACGTTGTTCTTTCGGATGTCTGGGGCGTGCTGCATAATGGCGTTAGCGCTTTCCCGGATGCGGCGGTTGCGCTGCACGACGCGCGCAAGGCCGGCAAGACCGTGGTGCTCATCACCAATTCGCCGCGTCCGGCCCCCGGTGTCATCGCCCAGCTTCGCGTTCTCGGCGTGCCGGATGAGGCCTATGACCGCATCATCACATCGGGCGACGTAACCCGCGGCCTGATCGCGGAAGGCCCGAGAAAAGTCTTTCTGCTCGGCCCCGAGCGGGACATGCCGCTGCTGGAAGGTCTCGATGTCGAACGGGTCGGCGAGGCGGAAGCGGAATCCGTCGTCTGCACCGGTTTCTTCGATGACGAGACGGAAACGCCGGAAGATTATACCGAAATGCTGAAAGGCTTCATCGCCCGCAAGGCGCCGATGATCTGTGCCAACCCCGATCTGGTGGTAGAGCGCGGCGAGCGCATCATTCCCTGCGCCGGCGCCATGGCCGCATATTACGAACAGCTTGGCGGCGAAGTCCGTATTGCCGGCAAACCGCACGCGCCGATCTATGAAGCCTGCCTTGCGGCGGCGAAAGAAGTGCGCGGCGATTTCCCGAAGGATCGCGTGCTCGCCATCGGCGATGGCATGCCGACGGATGTGAAGGGCGCAATTGCGAGCGGCCTCAACCTTCTTTATATCAGCGGCGGCATTCACGCCGCCGAATATACGCTGAATGGCCAGACGGACGAGGCGCTTCTGAACGCCTATCTGAAGGGGCAGGGCGCGGCTCCCGGCTGGTGGATGCCCCGCCTTGCCTAGGAAACGTCTGGCGTAAGCCGGCGTAAACAATGGATCGACTGCAATGACCGTCTTTCATCGCAATGAAAAAAAGGAGCCGCTGCCTGAAGGCTTGCGCGGCGGCGTCATCGCGATCGGCAATTTCGATGGTGTGCATCGCGGCCACCGTGCCGTTCTGGACCGTGCGCTGGAACTGGCCGAGGCGCGTGGCGTACCGGCACTGGTGCTGACCTTCGAACCGCATCCCCGTTCCGTCTTCCGCCCCGAAACGCCGGTCTTCCGCCTGACGCCTGCGCCGTTGAAGGCACGTATTCTCGAGGCCATCGGTTTCCGCTCGGTCATCGAATACCCCTTCGACCGCGAGTTTTCGCAGCGCTCGGCGGAAGAGTTCGTCAATTCCATTCTGGTCGACTGGCTGGGCGCCAGCGCCGTCGTCACCGGCTTTGATTTCCATTTCGGCAAGGGCCGCGAAGGTGGCCCGGCATTTCTGATGGCGGCCGGCAAGCGCAACGGCTTCGACGTGACGCTCGTGGATGCCTTTCGCGACGAGGGCGCGGATGTCGTCTCCTCGAGCCGTATCCGCTCGCTTCTGTGCGAAGGAGATGTGGCAGGTGCCGCCGGACAACTCGGGTATCGTTTCACGGTGGAAAGTGAAGTCATCGGCGGCCAGAAGCTGGGGCGAACGCTGGGTTACCCAACGGCCAACATGGCGCTTTCACCCGAAACGGAGCTGAAAGCCGGCATCTATGCCGTGCGGTTCCGCCGCCCCGACGGGGCGATTTACGATGGCGTTGCAAGCTTCGGTTACCGCCCGACGGTCACCGATAACGGTGCGGCCCTTCTGGAAACCTACGTCTTCGATTTTTCCGGTGATCTCTATGGTGAGGTCTGTTCGGTATCCTTCTTCGGGCACCTGCGTGACGAGCTGAAATTTGACGGCTTGGACCCGCTGGTCGCGCAGATCAGGCGGGATGAGGAAGAGGCGCGGGCGATGCTGTCAGGCGTGCGGCCGCTCAGTGAATTGGATGCGAAGATAGCATTTTGAGCGGGCAGATAATCCTGTCCCGGATTGTCGTCGCTTTTCACTTCCTTTTTGCCGGAAAACCGCATAAACAACCGGCCATGTCCCAATACCGGTTGCTGTTTAAAGTTCAGATAGGCCGAATTATTGGCCCGGCCTTCCGCCCGCTCTGAAGAGCCGGAAGGTCCGGGATTTTGGCGCTCGTCATGGCATTTGACATGGCGCTTTCCGTATTTGCCCTCTTTGAAATTGAGACGGCGCGACCGACACGGCGCGCAACAACGGTACAATTATGAGCGACACCGCAGAAAAATTCGACTATTCCTCGACCCTCTATTTGCCGCAGACGGATTTCCCGATGCGTGCCGGCCTGCCGCAGAAAGAACCGGAAACGGTGAAGCGCTGGCAGGAAATGGGCCTGTATAAAAAGCTCCGCGCCTCCGCCGCCGGTCGCGAGAAATTCGTGCTGCATGATGGCCCGCCCTATGCCAACGGCAACATCCACATCGGCCATGCGCTGAACAAGATCCTGAAAGACGTCATCACCCGCTCGTTCCAGATGCGCGGTTTCGACGCCAATTACGTGCCCGGCTGGGATTGCCACGGCCTGCCGATCGAATGGAAGATCGAGGAAGCCTACCGCGCCAAGGGCAAGAACAAGGACGAGGTTCCGGTCAACGAATTCCGCAAGGAGTGCCGCGAGTTCGCTGCTGGCTGGATCAAGGTTCAGTCGGAAGAGTTCAAGCGCCTCGGCATCGAGGGTGACTTCGAAAACCCCTACACAACCATGAACTTCCACGCGGAAGCCCGCATCGCCGGCGAACTGCTGAAGATCGCCAAGAGCGGCCAGCTCTATCGCGGTTCCAAGCCGATCATGTGGTCGGTCGTCGAGCGCACGGCGCTGGCGGAAGCCGAGGTCGAGTATCACGACGTTGAAAGCGACATGATCTGGGTAAAGTTCCCGGTGAAGGACGCTGCGCCAGCTCTTTCCGGCGTCTCTGTCGTCATCTGGACAACCACGCCGTGGACCATCCCCGGCAACCGCGCCATCGCCTTCTCCTCGCGGGTCGAATATGGCCTGTTCGAAGTCGAAAGCGCGCAGAACGATTTCGGTCCGCAGCCGGGTGAAAAGCTGATCTTCGCCAGAAAGCTTGCCGATGAGGCTGCTGCCAAGGCGAAGGTGACCTTCAAGTTCGTGCGCGATGTGAAAGCTGAAGAACTGGCCGCTATCACCTGCGCCCATCCTTTGGCGTCGCTTGGCTACGATTTCCCGGTTCCGCTTCTCGATGGCGACCATGTCACCGACGATGCAGGCACGGGCTTCGTGCACACCGCCCCGAGCCATGGCCGCGAGGACTTTGACGTCTGGACCGCGCATCAGCGTGAGCTGGAAGCGCGCGGCGTTTCGCCGGCCATCCCGTTCCCCGTTGGCGATGACGGTTTCTACACCGAGGACGCACCCGGTTTCGGCCCGTCTGCCGAAGGCGGTGCGGCCCGCGTCATGGATGATAACGGCAAGAAGGGCGATGCCAACGAGCGCGTCATCAAGGCGCTGATCGCGGCCAACAACCTGTTCGCGCGCGGCCGTCTGAAGCACAGCTATCCGCATAGCTGGCGCTCCAAGAAGCCGGTGATCTTCCGCAACACGCCGCAGTGGTTTGTCTATATGGACAAGGAACTGGGCGACGGCACGACGCTGCGCTCGCGTTCGCTTGATGCCATCGACCAGACCCGTTTCGTTCCGGCATCCGGCCAGAACCGCCTGCGCGCCATGATCGAAGGTCGGCCCGACTGGGTTCTGTCGCGCCAGCGCAGCTGGGGCGTGCCGATCGCGGTCTTCGCCGACGAGCAGGGTGAGGTTCTGGTCGACGAGGCTGTCAACGCCCGCATCCTCGAGGCCTTCGAGGCTGAAGGTGCGGATGCCTGGTTCGCCGAAGGCGCCAAGGAACGTTTCCTCGGCAATGACCATGACCACGCCAAATGGCAGCAGGTCATGGACATCCTCGATGTGTGGTTCGATAGCGGCTGCACCCATACCTTCACGCTGGAAGACCGCCCGGACATGAAGTGGCCGGCGGATGTCTATCTCGAAGGCTCGGACCAGCATCGCGGCTGGTTCCATTCGTCGCTGCTGGAAAGCTGCGCGACGCGTGGCCGCGCGCCCTATAACGCCGTCGTCACCCATGGCTTCACCATGGACGAGCAGGGCCGCAAGCAGTCCAAGTCTCTCGGCAACGTTGTTGCACCACAGGACGTGATGAAAGAGTCCGGCGCGGATATCCTGCGCCTGTGGGTCATGACGACCGATTACTGGGAAGACCAGCGTCTGGGCAAGGCCATCATCCAGACCAATATCGACGCGTATCGCAAGCTGCGCAACACCGTGCGCTGGATGCTCGGCACGCTTGCCCACGACAAGGGCGAGGAGATCGCCTATGCCGATCTGCCGGAACTGGAAAAGCTGGTACTGCACCGCCTGTCCGAGCTGGATAAGGTCGTGCGCGACGGGTATGACGCCTTCGACTTCAAGAAGATCGCCCGCGCCCTGATCGATTTCGCAAATGTGGAGCTGTCGGCTTTCTACTTCGACATCCGAAAGGACACGCTTTATTGTGACGCGCCGTCGTCGCTGAAGCGCCGTGCATCGCTGTCGGTCATCGCCAAGCTGTTCGATTGCCTCGTCACATGGCTTGCGCCCATGCTGCCCTTCACTACTGAAGAAGCATGGCTTTCGCGCTATCCGGATGCGGAATCGGTGCATCTCGCCCAGTTCCCGGAAATCCCGGCGGAGTGGAACAACGACGCGCTGGAAGCGAAGTGGGAGAAAATCCGCAAGGTCCGCACGGTCGTCACCGGTGCGCTCGAAGTGGAACGCCGTGAAAAGCGTATCGGCTCCTCGCTTGAGGCCGCGCCCGTCGTGCACATTGCCGACGCCGATCTTCTGGCGGCTCTCTCCGGGCAGGATTTTGCCGAAATCTGCATCACCTCGGCCATTTCGGTGGTCGGCGATGAAGGCCCTGCCGATG
The DNA here is from genome assembly GCF_053522705.1 of Agrobacterium sp. 16-2014-1-2a. Lineage (NCBI taxonomy): Bacteria > Pseudomonadati > Pseudomonadota > Alphaproteobacteria > Hyphomicrobiales > Rhizobiaceae > Agrobacterium > Agrobacterium sp. 16-2014-1-2a. The sequence continues at coordinate 1,194,240 of NZ_JBNWBX010000001.1, read as the reverse complement.
GCTTCCGCTTGCCGGAGGTCGCAAAGGTCGTGGTCGAGCAGAAGCTGGCGGAAGGCGCAAAATGCGCACGCTCCTGGCGCATCACCACCGATGTCGGTTCCGATCCGGACTATCCGGAGGTTTCGGCCCGTGATGCGGCGGCACTGCGCGAGCTTGCCGCGCTGGGATGATTTAAAGCTGCTGCGCATCGTTCCTGTCGAAAAATCGATTTCGAGTTTCGGGCCGATGCGCGAGGAAAATGGCCGGATGAATTGCGCTTTAGCTCTTCATCCGGTACACCTGCCTGAAAATGGCCGGATTTGCACGGCAATGCGGGCTACCGCCTGCCGAAAGACGATGTCTGGCGCAATGGGACGGACGGCTGGAAGGGTTTTTATGAAGACGATGAAGGCTTTTGGGCAGGATAACGCGCAGGGTTTGAGCATGTTCCGCACGGTTGCAGGTATCACGGCGATAGGCGTGCTGCTCAGCGCCTGCACGAGCCCGACCTATGGTACGGGCAAGACTGCGGCAGAACAGCTTGTAGACGACCTCGGCAACGCGACTTCGATCACCGGCAACGATCAGGAAAAACGTAACCTGAAATACAGCCCGCGTCCCGGTCTCGTTGTCCCCGCCCAGTCCCGCGCCGAGCAATTGACGACGCCGCAGCAGAACATGGCGAGCCGCGAAAACAACCCGCAATGGGTCGAATCGCCGGAAGAGACCCGTGAACGCCTGCGTGAAGAGGCGGATGCCAATAAGAACAATCCGCATTACCGCTCACCGCTGCTTGCCGGCAACGGCACGGCCGGCCAGATGACCGAAAGCCAGAAATGGGAAGCCTTCCGCAAGGCCAAGGCAGATGCCCAGGGTGGCTCTGTCGTCAACGCCCAGCGCAAGTTCCTGACCGATCCGCCGCAGGAATATCGTAGCGTTCCGCAGGATCAGCTGACTGACCTCGGTGAGCCGGAGCAGAAGAAGGAAAAGCGCCGTAAGAAAGAAGCGGCGATGGCAAACACCGGCAAACCCTGGTGGAACCCCTTCTGATAAAATGAAGGGCTTATGGCCTGCGGGAAAGATTGCATCTCCCGCCGGCTGCTTATTCGTCGAGACGTTTCTCGCGAAAGAATTTCCGCAGAATTTCAGCACTTTCGCTTTCCGCCAGCCCCGAATACACATCAGGCGCGTGGTGGCATGTCGGCTGGCTGAAGAAGCGCACGCCACTATGCACCGCGCCGCCCTTCGGGTCTTCCGCACCGTAATAGAGACGACGGATGCGGGCAAACGAGATCGCCGCCGCGCACATGGTGCAGGGTTCCAGCGTTACATAGAGATCGGCACCGGGCAGGCGTTCCTGTTCCAGCGCCTCGCAGGCCATGCGGATCACGGCGATTTCGGCATGCGCCGTCACATCGTTCAATTCACGGGTGCGATTGCCGGAACGGGCGATGACGCGACCGTCCATAACTAGGACTGCGCCGATCGGAACCTCCTGCCGCTCACCGGCGGCACGGGCTTCCGCCAGCGCCAGTTCCATGAAATGCGTCCTTTCGGCCATTGCGTTTCAATTTCCTCTTAACCCTTGTGCTTGGACCTGATAGGACAGCCCAAACAACAGGCAAACAGCAAATGACTTTTAAAGACAAGCCGAAGCGTGACGGTGGCAAGACTTTTAGCCGCGACAAGAAGCCGAAAGGCCCCGGCAAGCCCGCCGCAGAGCGTGAAAAGAAACCGGTAGAAGCCAAGGCGGCTCCGGTGCAGGAAGCCGTTATGGGCACCAAGCCAGAGCGCATTTCCAAGATCATGGCGCGCGCCGGCGTTGCCTCGCGCCGCGATATCGAGCGCATGATCATGGAAGGCCGCGTGTCGCTGAACGGCGTCAAGCTGGACACTCCGGTGATGAACGCGACTCTTTCCGACAAGATCGAAGTGGATGGCATGCCCATCCGCGGGGCTGAGCGCACGCGCCTGTGGCTTTACCACAAGCCCGCTGGCCTGGTGACGACCAATTCCGACCCGGAAGGCCGCCCGACCGTTTTCGACAATCTGCCGGGTGAATTGCCGCGTGTGCTCTCCATCGGCCGCCTCGACATCAATACCGAAGGCCTGCTGCTGTTGACCAATGATGGCGGTCTCTCGCGCGTGCTGGAACTGCCGACGACCGGCTGGCTGCGCCGCTACCGCGTGCGCGCCCATGGCGAGGTCGATCAGGCAGCGCTCGACAAGCTGAAGGAAGGCATTGCCGTCGACGGCGTGCTTTACGGCGCTATCGACGCGACGCTCGACCGCACCCAGGGCCACAACGTCTGGATCACCATGGGTCTGCGCGAAGGCAAGAACCGCGAGATCAAGAACGTGCTCGGCGCGCTCGGCCTTGAGGTCAACCGCCTGATCCGTATCTCCTACGGCCCGTTCCAGCTTGGCGATCTGCCTGAAGGCAAGGTGCTTGAAGTGCGTGGCCGCATGCTGCGTGACCAGCTTGGTCCGCGCCTCATCGAACAATCCGGCGCCAATTTCGACGCGCCGATCTACGATGCGCCTGTCGCCGACGATGAAGAAGAAAATACGCCCAAGCGCGCGCCCCGGTCCGAATGGGCAAAGAGCGACGCGCCGGAAGGCAAGCCGCGGTTCGACAGGGCTGCCGGCAAACCGGAAGATCGCCGCGAAAAGGCGCTCGGCCGTCTCGACACCAAGCGCGGTGACAAGCCAGCCGGCAAGTTCGGTGGCAAACCTGCCGGGAAATTCGGCGCGAAAACCCGTGGCGAAGAGGATGGCGAAGAACGCCGCCCCGCCCGCCCGCCCGCGGGCACCAGCCGCACGGCCAATGTCTGGATGGCGCCCGGCGCAAAGCCCACCCGTGATGGCAAGGAGCGGAAGTTTTCTGCCCGCGCGGAAGCGGAAAGCCTGTTCAAGAAGCCATCCGCCCAGGCGGAAGCGCGCCGCAACGTCGTCAGGCATGCCGATTCCGAGGGCGAGTGGATCCGTTCGGATTCCCCGCGCGAAGAGGAAGGCGGTCGTGGACGTGGCGACGGCCCGCGCGGTGGAAAGAGCTTTGGAGATCGCGGCGGGAAATCCTTCGGTGACCGCCCGTTCCGTGACAAACCACGTGAAGCGGGAGATCGCCCGCGTGGCGACGGTCCTCGCGGCGAGAAGAGCTTCGGAGATCGCACCGCACGCGGTGGAAAACCGTTTGGCGACCGTCCGTTCCGTGACAAGCCACGTGAGGAGGGTGATCGCCCGCGCAGCGACCGCCCACGCGGCGAGAAGAGCTTCGGAGATCGCACAGCACGTGGTGAGAAACCTTTCGGTGAGCGTCCGTTCCGCGACAAGCCCCGCGAAGACGGTGATCGCCCACGCGGCGACCGGCCTTTCGGTGACAAGCCAAGAGGCGCAAAACCGGGCGGCAAACCCGGTGGCAGGCCCGCATCGGGCAAGCCTTCTTTTGGAAAACCGGGTGAACGTGGCGAACGTTCGGGTTTTTCAGGCAAGGGCAAAGGCCCCGGTGGCGGTAGCGGCCCCGGCGGCGGCAAACCGGGCGGCAAAGGCCCGGGTGGCAAACCTTCTGGTGGCAGGGGAATGACACGTAATGCGGATCGTAGGCGGTGAGTTCCGCGGCCGAAATCTGGCCGCGCCGAAAACAAATTCCATTCGTCCGACAATCGACAGGACACGGGAAAGCCTCTTCAATATTCTAAGCCACGCCTATCCGGAAAGTCTTGACGGTACGCGCGTTCTGGACGTTTTTGCCGGAACGGGCGCGGTCGGGCTGGAGGCGCTTTCGCGTGGCTGTCGTGTGGCGCTCTTCGTCGAAAACGGCGTTGAGGGCAGGGGGCTGTTGTGGGAAAATATCGATGCGCTGGGGTTGCATGGGCGTGCCCGCATCCTGCGGCGTGACGCGACCAAGCTTGGCGGCGTCAACAATATCGAGCCCTTCGATCTCCTTTTCGCCGATCCGCCCTATGGCCAGGGCCACGGGGAGAAGGCATTTGCTGCTGCCCATGCCGGCGGCTGGCTGGCCCCCGGTGCGCTCGCCATTCTGGAAGAGCGCGGCGATGTTGTGGTCAATGTCGAGCCGGTGTTCAAACCGCTCGAAAGCCGCATCTTCGGTGACTCGAAAATGCACTTCTACCGCTACGAGCCCTAGAGCATTTCCAGCAAAAACGGCCCCCGGTTTCCGTGCGGAAATGCCGCAAAACAAAGAGTTAGAGTGTTTTCGCGATTTGAAGAAAAGCGAAAACGCTCTGACGGCAGCACTTTCCCGTCACGTCACGGTCTTGTCTTGTTTGCCGAATAGGCAGAGGCTTTGCCGTGGAAAGGGTCTTGGGTATTTGGCATGGAGCAGGGTGTAAACGACAGCGTCACAATGGTTCACGCCGGGCAAGAGGCAATCGATGCCAGCCGCGAGAGCGGTCATGAGCCGACATTCGGCCTGGCGCTCGGCGGTGGTGGCGCACGCGGCATCTGCCACATCAACGTTATCGAGGCATTCGACGAACTAGGCATTCGCCCGGTCGCGCTTTCCGGCTCCTCCATCGGCTCCATCATCGCAGCAGGCATGGCGGCCGGCATGAGCGGCAAGGAAATCCGCGAATATACGCTTGAACTCATGGGGCGGAAGGGTTCGGTCGCCAACCGTCTCTGGAGCCTTGGCCCCGCATCCATGCGCCATGCGGTCGATGGCTTTCGTCTTGGCCAGTTCAATCTCGAACTCATTCTGCACGCCTTGATGCCGCAGGCCCTGCCGAAGGATTTTTCCGAACTTGCCATTCCCCTGAAAGTGGTGACCACGGATTATTATGCGCAGACCGAAGTGGTGGTGGAAACCGGCGAGATCATTCAGGCGCTGGCGGCTTCTGCGGCTATTCCGGCTCTATTCATGCCGGTGCGCGTCAACGGCCGCATCATGATCGATGGCGGCATCTTCAATCCTGTGCCCTATGAGCATCTGATGGATCAGGCCGATATCATCGTCGGCATCGATGTGGTTGGAGGCCCTGAAGGTGATGGCACCACCATGCCGAACCGGCTGGACAGCCTGTTCGGCGCCAGTCAGCTGATGATGCAGGCGGCCATTGCCCTGAAACTCAGATTGCGCCCGCCGCATATTTTCCTGCGCCCACCGGTGCACCGTTTCGGCGTGCTGGATTTCCTCAAATCGGAAGAAGTTCTGAACGCTTCCGCCGGGATCAAGGATGATCTGAAACGGCAGATCGAAATGCAGGTGGAACTGTTCCATCGCGGGCAGGGCGTGGAGGCTTGAGCGGTACTCCTTGAGTATTCGCTATGGGCGAGCGCGTGCCGCTTAGTGGGTGACTGCTATTTCACCCTCGTCTTCGTCCTCTTCTTCCTCGCGCTTTTCCACCTTGTTCTTCGGCTTCATCAGTGGCTCGGGCTTCACTTCGCGCACCGGCTTGTTGTGCAGCATCTGCCTGCCGGCGGCGAGCCCTTCCACGGCCTGTAGCTGCAATCTCTCCTCGTCGCGCTCGCGTATGTCGTCGGAAATGGCAAGCGCCCTTTCGCCGTCCATGTCCAGCCCTTCCAGAATGCGGCGGCCAAACAGCAGGCCGGATTCCAGCGTCTCGCGGATTTCGTATTCCACGCCCTTTTTCCTGAGATCGAGGGAATGAATGCGGTCATAGGAGCGGGCATAGATGCGCACGCTTGGAAATTCCGACTGGATCATGTCGATGATGCGGTCGGTGACTTCCTTTTTATGGGTGCAGACCGCCACGAGATCGGCGCGCTCTATGCCAGCCGCGATCAACACGTCCTTGCGTGTACCATCGCCAAAAAAGATGCGGAAACCGAAGCGGGAAGCCTGACGTACACGATCGGCCGAACTGTCGATGACAGTCACGTCGCGCCCACCGGCAAGCAGGATTTGCGAGGCGATCTGGCCGAAGCGCGAAAAGCCGATCATCAGCACATCGGCGCCAGCCCCGTCAAAATCCTCGTCCAGCGTGTCCTCATCGGCATCCTCCGCCGTCAGCCGGCGAGAAACCACTGCCAGTAGCGGCGTCAGCGCCATGGAAAGCGTCACGATGGCGACAAGGATGGAAGCCGTCGCCTGCGGAAACAGGCGGGAGGCGGCAGCAGTGGAAAACAGCACGAAACCGAATTCGCCGCCCTGCGCCAGCAGCAGCGCGATACGGCTCGATGCATAACGGGACGAACCGGCGATGCGGCACAGCCCATAGATTACGGCCGCCTTCACAGCCATCATCGCCGGCACGGCGATCAGGATGAGAAGAATGTGCTCGTAGACGATGTTGATGTGCAGCGACATGCCGACAGCCATGAAGAACAGCGCCAGAAACAGCCCGCGAAACGGCTCGATATCGGCTTCCAGCTCGTGCCGATAAGAAGATTCCGACAGCATCAGCCCGGCCAGCAGCGCACCCATGCCCATCGAAAGCCCAACCGCCTCCATGATGGCGGCCGCACCGATGACGACGAAGAGGGCGGCGGCGATCATCACCTCCCGCGCACCCGTGCGGGCGATGATCTGGAACATCGGCGTCAGCAGATAACGCCCGGCCAACACCATGCCAGCCACCGCGACAACGGAGGCGACGAGATCGTAGGCCATCGAATCCGTCGGCACGTCCGGGCGGTTGGAAAGAATGGTGACAAGGGCAAGAAGCGGTACGATGGCGAGATCCTGAAACAGCAGGATCGAGAAGGAGCGGTTGCCATGCCGCGTATTCATGTCGCCATCGTCTTCAAGAATCTGTAACGCAAAGGCGGTGGAGGAGAGTGCAAGGCCGAAACCCGCAACGAGGCTGCCGCGCGCGTCGATCAGTCCGGCCCACCAGGCAATCAATGCCAGCACGCTGCCCGTCACCAGCACCTGCGCCAGCCCCAGCCCTAAAATATCGCGCCGCATCTGCCATATGCGCGACGGCTTGAGTTCGAGGCCGATGATGAAGAGCAGGAAAACCACGCCCAGTTCCGAGACGTTGAAGATGTCTTTCGCGTCTGTCACCAGATGCAGGAACGGCCCGATGACGATGCCCGCCACCAGATAACCGAGCACGGTGCCAAGGCCGAGTTTGCGGAAAATCGACGCCGCGATGACAGCGCCGGCCAGAAGCAGCAAGGGTTCGGAAAAGAGAGCGTCGTGCTCGGTCATGCTGGCTGACTTTCGAATATGGTGGCGACAAAGCCTTGTCGATGGAGAAAGCGGCGTTTCGCCCTTGATGCGGGGTTGATGGCACAATAAATGGAACAGGAATGAAAGGCCAACTCATGTCCTCAGAAATAGATTCTTCCAAACTTCTCGATCGCGCCAGCGAGCTTGTCGATCTTGCCCGTGCTGCAGGCGCGGATGAGGCGGATGCCGTCGTCGTCCGCTCTCGCTCGCAATCGGTCGGCGTCCGGCTTGGCAAGGTGGAAAGTACCGAATCCTCCGAAAGCGATGATTTTTCGCTTCGCGTTTTCGTCGGGCGGCGGGTGGCGAGCGTTTCGGCCAATCCCGGCTTCGACCTGAAGACCCTGGCGGAACGGGCGGTGGCCATGGCGAAGGTTTCGCCGGAAGACCCCTTCGCCTGCCTGGCAGACAAGGAACGGCTCGCAACCTCCTACGACGATCTCGAGCTTTTCGATGCGACCGAGGTCTCTACAGATCAATTGCGTGAGGCAGCGCTCGCCTCGGAAGAGGCGGCGCTTGCCGTCAAGGGCGTCAGCAATTCCTCCGGTGCTGGCGCATCGAGCGGCATGGGCGGCCTCGTCCTTGCCACCTCGCACGGTTTTTCCGGCAGCTACATGGGCAGCCGTTTCAGCCGTTCCGTCAGTGTCATCGCCGGCGAGGGCACGAAGATGGAGCGCGACTACGATTTCGACAGCCGCCTCTATTACGCCGATCTGGATGCAGCCGAAGAGATCGGCCGCCGCGCCGGCGAAAAAGTCGTGCGGCGGGTCGGCCCGCGTCAGGTCGATACCGGCAGCAATATTACCGTGGTTTTTGATCCCCGCATCGCGCGCGGTTTCGTCGGCGCCATTGCCGGCGCGATCAATGGCGCTTCCGTTGCCCGCAAGACCAGCTTCCTGCGCGACAGGATGGGGCAGCAGGTTCTGAAAAAGGGCCTTTATCTGACGGACGATCCGCAGATCGTTCGTGGCCCCTCGTCGCGTCCTTTCGATGGCGAGGGTGTCCGGGGCGAGAAGATGACGATGATCGAGGACGGGGTGCTGAAGCATTGGTTCCTCTCTACCTCGGCAGCCCGTGAACTCGGCCTTGAAACCAACGGTCGCGGCGTGCGCGGTGGCACTTCGGTATCGCCGTCCTCAACCAATCTTGCGCTGGAGCCAGGCGATATTTCGCCGGAAGATCTGCTGAGGGACGTCGGAACCGGCTTTTACGTCACCGAACTGATTGGCCATGGCGCCAATATGCTCACCGGTGAATATAGCTGCGGTGCGAGCGGCTTCTGGATCGAGAATGGTGAAAAATCCTTCGCGGTTTCCGAGGTCACCATCGCTTCGAACCTGAAGGACATGTTCATGCGTGTCACGCCGGCTAACGATATCGACCGCAAATATGGTGTCGCAGCACCGACGCTTGCTATCGAAGGCATGACGATCGCGGGCAAGTGAGGCGACCTGCGGGTTGTTTTCGCCAGCACTTTGTGTGCAAGTGCGAAGGGAAAAACAGGCGCGCCGTATGAGGCGCGCGGAAAAGACGGCAAAATGAACGATATGGCTGAGGCCCGCTGGGCTTCCGATCTGAGGCTGGTCCTCGAAGCCGCACGCAAGGCGGGCGAGACGGCCCTCGGTTTCTTCCGCAAGGACCCCGAGGTCTGGTGGAAGAATGGCGGGCTTTCACCGGTCAGCGCGGCCGATTACGCGGCAAACGAAATTCTCGAGACCATCCTGCGTACCGCCCGGCCGGAATATGGCTGGCTGTCGGAAGAGACGGATGACGATACGACAAGGCTTGCCCGCTCCACCGTCTTCGTCATCGATCCCATCGACGGAACGCGCGCCTTCATCGGTGGGCGGGATACCTGGTGCGTCAGCGTCGCCGTGGTGCATGAGGGCCGACCCGTCGTTGCCGCCCTTGTTGCGCCTGCACTCGCAGAGGAATTCACCGCACTTGAAGGCGGAGAAGCGCTGAAGAATGGCAAGCCGATTTCAGCCGCCCGTGAAAACACCGGCGTCTTCCATCTGGCCGCACCTGAAGACGTGATTACGCATCTGCCGGAAGAGGTGCGCAGCACCGTCAAGCGCATTCCGCATGTGCCCTCGCTCGCCTACCGGCTGGCGATGGTGGCGGATGGCCGCATCGATGGAACGCTGGTCAAGGCGAACTCGCACGAGTGGGATCTGGCCGCCGCAGACCTGATCCTCGAAAGGGCAGGCGGCAGTCTGGTCGGACTTGACGGAAAACCCCTGATGTATAATCGCCGCGAGGTAAACCACCCCGCATTGTGCGCTGCAGCAGAATATGCGCTTCCCGCGCTTTTGAAAGCGTTTTCACATCTGTCCGATGGTTGACGTTTGCCCGGAAATCCCGCAGATGAGGGGCTCTCAGAGCTTAAGAAAGAGACAAGACATGACGGAATCTGGCAAACAGAAACAGCTGCTGCACCTTGTGTTCGGCGGCGAACTGGAAAATCTTCAGGATGTTCAGTTCCGGGATTTGAATGCGCTCGATATCGTCGGCATCTATCCTGACTACGCTTCCGCGCTGACCGCGTGGAGATCCAAGGCGCAGATGACTGTTGATAACGCCCATATGCGTTATTTTATCGTGCATATGCACCGTCTTCTCAATCCCGACGATAAAAATTGAGTCCTTTTGCCCTTGCGTTGTAATACTATTGGGTGAAGGCGAGTTTTCCCGTGATTCCTGCCCGGAATGGCAGGCAGGAAATTCGGTTGCGAGAAAACGTGATCGCGCTTTTGTTTCCGATGATAAAAAATGACGCAATTTGAGAAGAAGTAGGCGGCGATAACAACAAAGAACAGGGGCAGGGCATTGCGCGGAATGATCAAGGGCAGAATGTCATGAGCAGCCGTATCGCACGTTTCGCTCTTTCCGGTTACAGGATTGCCGGTATCGCCGCTTATCCGTTTGCACGGCCTTATCTTTCCTATCGGGCCGCAAAGGGCAAGGAAGACAAGCGCCGCCGTCTAGAACGTTTCGGTTACGCCAGCGCGGAGCGCCCCCGTGGCCCGCTCGTCTGGTTCCATGCCGCAAGTGTCGGCGAAACGCTCGCCCTCATTCCGCTGATCCGCGAAATACGCAAGCGCGATATCTTCGTGCTTCTGACCACCGGCACCGTCACCTCGGCCGAGCTGACCCGTACCCGGCTTGGCGATGATGTGATCCACCAATATGTGCCGCTCGACATCAAGATCGCGGTCAACCGTTTCCTCGCCTACTGGGCACCGGATGCCGCCATCACCGCTGAATCGGAAATCTGGCCGGTGACGATGATGGAGCTGGAGCGCCGGCACATTCCGCAGATCCGGGTCAATGCGCGGCTCTCAGACCGTTCCTTCGACCGCTGGAACAACCGGCACGACATTGCGGAATCGCTGTTTTCCAAGCTGGCGCTGGTGGTTGCGCAATCCGATGTCGATGCCGAACGCTTCCGTGATCTCGGCTCCTGGCCGGTGGTGATATCCGGCAACCTCAAGGGCGATACGGATCCGCCGCCTTGCGACGAAGCTCTGCTCGAGCACTATCGCAGGCAGATCGGCACCCGCAAGACATGGGCGGCGATCTCCACCTTCGACGGTGAAGAGAAGGCAGCAGCCACCGTGCATGCGGCGATCAAGTCGCGCAACGGTCAATTGACCATCATCGTGCCGCGCCACCCCGAGCGCGGCGACGACGTGGAAGCCATGCTGAAGGGCATGGGGTTGACCGTGGCGCGCAGAAGTCGCAACGACGTGATCACGCCGGAAACCGATATCTTCCTCGGGGATTCCATTGGCGAAATGGGGCTTTACCTCAGGCTCACCGAACTTGCCTTCGTCGGCCGTTCGCTGACGGCCGAGGGTGGGCAGAACCCGCTGGAGCCGGCAATGCTGGGCTGCGCCGTACTGTCAGGCGCGCATGTACAGAATTTCCGCGAGGCCTATCAGAAGCTGATCCGCGCCGGCGGCGGGCGCATCGTCCGCGATGTCGAGATGCTGGCCAAGGCGGTGCATTACCTCCTGGTCAACGACAATGAACGCTACAAGATGATCGATGCCGGCAACCGGGTCATTCAGGACATGCGCGGCGCGCTTTCCGCCACCGTCAAGGCGCTGGAGCCCTACATCAACCCGCTCACAGTCACCGCCAAGCTGCAACCGCGGAGTGCCATCGGTTCATGGTAGCGGATATGGAGATTGATGCGACCAAATCGATTGCCGCAGTCCTTTTCGACAAGGACGGTACGCTGTTGGGTTATGACGCAAGCTGGGGGCCGGTGAACCGCGAACTTGCGGCGATTGCGGCCAAGGGCGATCCCGTTCTTGCGGACCAGCTTCTCGCCGCCTGCGGCATGGATCCGGTTACCGGGCATGTGGTGCCCGACAGTCTTTTGGCTGCCGGCAATACGGCGGAGATAGCTGCCGGTCTCGTCGCCGCCGGTTCGCCTTGCGATGTCGTGGAGTTGACTGCGCGGCTCGACCGGCTATTCACTGAAGCAGCGGATAAATCCGTGCCGGTGACCGATCTCAAGGCATTTTTCGCAAGGCTCAAGGCACGCGGCTACAAGCTTGGCATCGCCTCCAGCGACAACGAAAAATCCATCCGCCAGACGGCGATCCGTTTCGGTTTCGAAAGCGATGTCGATTTCGTCGCGGGTTATGACAGCGGTTACGGCACGAAGCCGCAACCCGGCATGGTTCTCGGTTTCTGCGACGCGATTGGTCTTGCGCCTGCGCGCGTGGCAGTGGTCGGCGACAATAATCATGATCTGCACATGGCGAGAAATGCCGGCGCAGGATTGCGCATTGCCGTTCTCACCGGAACCGGCTCGCGCGAAAGCCTTGGCGCCGACGCCCATTATTGTTTCGATGATATTACCGCGCTGGAAACCCTGCTTCCGGAACGCGTTGTTTAGGTCATGTCCCCGCAGTGCGCGCCACTTGTCGCACAAGATGGGAAGAGACAAGCTGCGCATGTATAGCCGGGTTTTGCAATTCAGGGTTTTTTCTGGCAAATACCCATGTGACTTATCGAATTTAAGCGCAATGCCGTGGGTGATGCGGCCGGGAGCAGGCATATATGGTTTCTGAAGCGCCGCCTTTCTGGTGGCAGAAAGCAGGCTGGCAAGCCTGGCTGTTATCACCGTTTTCCCTTCTCTACGGCAATATTGCCGGCCGGCGGATGCGCACGGCAAAACGGGCGAGCGTTCCCGTTCCGGTCATCTGCATCGGCAACTTCACCGTTGGTGGTGCCGGAAAGACGCCGACCGCAATGGCAATCGCCCGAGCCGCCAACGCAAAGGGCCTGAAACCCGGCTTCCTGAGCCGTGGTTATGGCGGCACACTTGATGTCACCACCCTCGTCGATCCCGCGCAGCACCGCTCCGCTGATGTCGGCGATGAACCCCTGCTGCTTGCCCGCGAGGCGGTGACGGTCATCTCCCGCAAGCGGGTGGAAGGTGCACATCGGCTGGTGAAGGAGGGCGTGGATCTCATCATCATGGATGATGGCTTCCAGAGCGCACGCCTGACGCTGGATTATGCGTTGGTCGTTATCGATACGGTGCGTGGCATCGGCAACGGCCATCTTGTGCCGGGCGGCCCGGTCCGGGCGCCGCTTGCCGAACAGATGCGGCATATGACCGGACTCTTGAAGGTCGGTAACGGCCATGCGGCCGATCCGCTGGTCAGAACCGCGGCAAAGGCCGCCAAACCGGTTTTCGTCGCGGCGATAAAGCCGCAGGAACCGCAGGATTTCAGGGGAAGGCGCGTGCTGGCCTATGCTGGCATCGCCGATCCCGCCAAGTTTTTCCGAACTGTCGAGGGGCTTGGTGGCGAAATCGTGCTGCAGCGCTCCTTTCCTGACCATCACCATTTCAGCGATGACGAGATCGCCGATCTTCTGCAGGACGCGGATAAGGAAAACTTGCAGCTGGTGACAACGGCCAAGGACGCCGTGCGTCTTAACGGGCACCATGGCCGTGCGGAAGAATTGCTGTGGAACAGCCTGGTGATCGAGGTCGACATGGTGTTCGACGATCCCAATGCGGCCACAACGATTATCGAGACGGCGGTGCGGAATTGCCGCGCCCGTTTGCTGCGGGAAAATGCGCGGACGTCAATTTAGAGCATCTCGGAACGCAAGCCGCCGGGCACTCACCCCCTCATTCCTGTGCTTGTCACAGGAATTGATCAGCCCTCAGCGCGAAAAGAAGAATTCGCACACGCGGCCATTTCGGGCGTGCTTCCGCGCCTGATCAGGCGGGCAAATTACCAGCCTTGCGCTCTGCCTCCAGTGAGGCGCTGGCATCCACATAGGCTTCCTGCCGGGCGACGCTCCAGTAGCGCAGCTCGTCGACCGGAATGGTCTTGCCGGTGATGGCGCATATGACATGCGAGCCAGTCTGCACGATCCGGAAGTCACCGTCGAGATATTCGATGACGGCGATGCGGTTTCCGCCTCCCTCAAATCTGTTCATCCGTTTTCGTCTCCTGCTATGTCCTGTCAGTGCATCCAGCCCGAAACGGCGTAGCGTTCTCCTGAACAATCCGGATGCTCCAGTCCCTTGAATTTATATCGCTGAGCTACGCCCAAGGCCAGCCCTGCCTGCTGCCCGCGGGGTTAAGGCTCAGCTTCGGCCGAAGAGACGTTCTATATCGGAAAGTTTTAGCTCAATATAGGTCGGACGACCGTGATTGCACTGTCCTGAACCCGGCGTGTTTTCCATCTGCCTTAAAAGCGCGTTCATCTCCTCCGGCCGCATGCGCCGCCCTGAACGCACCGAGCCGTGGCAAGCCATGGTGGCGGCGACATATTCCAGCTTGTTGGCAAGCGTCGAGGCAGCGTCCCATTCAGCGATCTCGTCGGCAAGCTGCCGCACCAGCCCCTGCACGTTGACCTCGCCAAGCATCGCCGGCGTTTCGCGAACCGCGACCGCCCCCGGCCCAAAACGCTCGATGACCAGTCCCAGCGCATCGAAACCAGCCGCATGGTCCATCAGCCTGTCGCAATCCTCTTCGGGAAGGTCGATGATCTCAGGAATGAGCAGCACCTGTGAAGGCGGGCGTCTGGAATGCAGCGCATTGCGCATTTCCTCAAACACCAGCCGTTCATGCGCCGCATGCTGGTCGACGATGACGAGGCCGTCTTCCGTCTGCGCGACGATGTAATTCTGGTGCAACTGCGCCCGCGCGGCGCCGAGCGGATATTGTGACGGTTCCAGCGACGGGCTTGCAGAGGCCTCGTAAACCTCGCTGGGTTCTGCCCGCGCGGTCGGCATGGTGATGTCGGAAAAGCGCGATTGCACTGCCTCGGCAAATTGCATGTTCCCGGAAATGGCAAGCGGTCGGGAAGGCGAGGCCGCGGCGGACCATGTCGCAGCGGCAGACGGTCGGAGATTGGACGGGCTGTAGCCGGGGCGAAAGGCGTTCATCATCTGGCTGGCACCAGTCGTCGCCGCCCTGTCACCGTCGCGGGTCAGCGCCTGGCGGATCGCACCGACGATCAGCCCGCGAACCAGGCCGGGATCGCGAAAGCGCACATCTGATTTCGCCGGATGCACGTTTACGTCGACAAAGGCGGGATCGAGCGTCAGGGACAGCACTGCGACCGGATATCGCCCGTGCGGCACGGTTTCGGCATAGGCACCGCGAATGGCGGACAACAGCAATTTGTCCTGAACCGGGCGACCGTTGACGAAGACATATTGATGCGCCGAGTTGCCGCGGTTGAAGGTCGGCACGCCGGCAAAACCGGAGAGCGTTACATCCTCGCGCCCGGCATCGATTTCGATGGCGTTGTCCTTGAACTCGGCACCGAGAATCTGCGCCATGCGGGCAAGATGATCGTCGCCGGTGGAGGGGATTTCAAGCGTGGAGCGGTCGGTGCCTGACAGCACGAAGCGGATATGCGGAAAGGCAATTGCCATCCGCTTGACGACTTCGGTAATGGCGGCTGCCTCCGCTCGCTCCGTCTTCAGAAATTTCAGCCGTGCGGGCGTCGCGAAAAACAGGTCGCGCACCTCGACGATGGTGCCGGCATTGGCAGCGGCGGGCCGGACCTCGGAGACTTTGCCGCCGGTGACGGAGATCACCGAACCCTGTTCTGCGCCGTGTTGCCGGCTGGTGATGGAAAGCTTGGCAACCGAGCCGATGGAGGGCAGGGCCTCGCCGCGAAAGCCAAGCGTGCGGATATCGTCAAGCGTGGTGGATATTTTCGAGGTGCAATGGCGCCGGACCGCAAGCTCCAGATCGGCAGGCGACATGCCGGAGCCGTTATCGGTGATGCGGACCAGTCCCTTGCCACCGCCCGCCGTGGCGATCTCGATGCGCGTTGCGCCCGCGTCGATGGCGTTTTCCACCAGCTCCTTCGTGGCGCTGGAGGGTCTTTCGATGACCTCGCCGGCGGCGATCTGGTTGATGAGGGTTTCTGAAAGCTGCTTGATGGCCATGATCGTCATTTTCGCGGATTCGTCACGGCTTCGAAAGCAAAAAACTCAAGTCGCGAAAGTTTGCACATGTTTTGCGGCCTGCCCGGCGTTTGATCATTTCCGTTCAACGTCAGGATAAGCGTTAATCCGCCTTTAATCGGCCTTGCATATGGTGAGGCGGCTTGAAATGACTGCAGGAACGAGGCCCCCCTTCGCCGGGTGGTGTGACGTCGTATATGGGTGAACGTCATCTTCCCCTCAAGACTGCTTCAAGTAGCGAACCCTGATGTCTCTTTTTCGGAATTTACCGTTTCATCCCGGCATTTGCCTCGGACGATTCCAATAGAAACATAAGCCTGACCCTGAAAACAGGTGGGAGTTTGCAGTTGAGTGATTTGGCGTCCTCCGGCGCGGGCGTTCATACGGTGATGCTTGATGCCCTTTGCGACGCGCTTGGCGCGGCGATCGTCGTTTACGACCGGAACGATCACATCGTTTTCGCAAGCCGGAAGCTTTTGAGTTTTTTTCCACTGCAAGAGGCCGTTATCGGGCCGGGCGCGCGGCTGCGCGACTATCTGAGCGCGCTTTACGATTGTTATCTTCTGGAAGCGGAAAGCCTGTCCGCCAATGCCCGGCAGCTGGGACGCGAGGAATGGATTGGCGAGCGGCTGGCGCTGCACTGGAAGGAAAGGTCTGAAAAAACCGAGCGGCTGAAGGGGGAGCGCTTCCTGCGCTTCGTTATGAACCGCCTGCCTTCCGGGCTGGGCATCAGCGTCGTTGCCGATATTTCCGAACAGAAGAAAAGAGAAGAACAGTGGCGCATCGACCTCGAACGCGTTCAGCTGATCGAAGACATTCTCGACAATCTGCCGTTTCCGGTCCTCGTCAAGGACCGGAACCTCGCCTATGTCGCCGTAAATAAAGCCGCCTGCACCATGGTCGAGACCAGTGCAGAGAGCATTCTCGGCCGCACGGTTTTCGATCTGCATTCGCGCCAGGTCGCAGGCCGGATCGACGCTGCCGATCGCATGGTGCTGGACAGCGGCACGCCGAGCATCCTTCCCGAAAGGGTGAGGCGCGCGAATGGTGAAGAGGTGCTGACGATTACCCGCAAGCAGCGGGTGGGTCGGCCTGGCCGGCATTTTCTGGTCACGACGATGGAGGACGTGACCGCGCTCGCCACCATCGACGCGAACGGCATGCCCGTCATCCCCTCGCTCGAACATGTCGATTTCGTCGCCTCCACCTATGGCAAGGATGAAGATCGCGATTCCGCAGGCGGTCTGCTGAAAAGCAAGGCGGTGCTGGTGGTTTCCGGAAACGGGCGCTTTGCCGAAGCCGCCTGCCACCGGCTGGCCGCGAGCGGCATGGATCATGCCGTGGTGAGGAGCGAGGAAGAACAGAGTAGTTTCATCGATATCGCCGCTTCCGCAGGCGTCGGCATCGATGTCGTCGTCGTCGACGCCCAGATGAGCGTCACATGCCTCGATATCGCGGCTGCCCATGACCTGCCGGTTGTCACCATCGAGGAAGAGGAGATCGATGCTTCGCTGCTGCATTATCTCGCTGTCGGCCTCAAATCGTCTCCGAAGGAAAAATCCTCCGACGAGGACTGGGAGATCATGACCGAAGACCTGCCCAAAATCCTCAAGACCGGCGGCGTCTGCGAGATACTTCTCGTCGAGGACAACAGGGTCAACCAGATCGTCTTCTCACAAATCCTTAAGGGATTGGGGCTGTCCTGGCGGCTTGCCACGTCGGGTGAGGAGGCGTTGCGTCTTTTTGCGGAACAGGCGCCGTCCGTCGTCCTGCTCGACACCACGCTTGGCGATATCGACGGTTTTGAGGTCGCCCGCCGTATGCGTGCACTGGCCGGCGACGAGCGCATTCCCATCGTCGGCGTCATCACCCACGCTTTCGAGGGCGATCTCGACAAATGCCTGGCGGCGGGCATGGAAGACATGCTGCTGAAACCCGTCAGTCCCGATATGGTCGATGCCGTTTTTCTGCGCCTTTTCGGCAAGGATGCCCTGCGGCTGCAAGCCTGAAGCTCCTCCATTTCAGCTTTTTGTGTTCGAGCCGCTGGCATTGCGGAGACGCCGCCGCATTTTCGGTGCGCGGTTCTATGGCTTTTTTAATACTTGCCCTGCATTGTGATCGCGGTCGACACGGGATTCACGAGATGCAGGAATGAAACGGGCAGAGCCGCAGGCGTTGCACGTCAGCCAGAACGAGCTGCAGGCGATGGCTTACAGCGATCCGCTGACGGGGCTTGGCAATCGTTACCGTTTGCGGGACAAGATCCGCATGCTCGCCAGCGAGCGTTCCAGCGATCCCGCGCCCTTCACCGTCGGCATTGCGAATATTGACGGCTTCAAACCCATCAACGATCTTTTCGGCGTGCAGGCGGGCGACGAGATTTTGTGCCAGGTCGCGCATCGGCTGAAGGCTTGCATTCCCGATGGCGCCGCCGTGACGCGCCATGATGGCGACGAGTTCGCCTTCGTGCTGCCGCTAGTATTCGAACGCACCGGCGCAGAGCGCATCGGCAACATGATCAAGGACGTGCTTTCTGCGCCTTACGATCTCGGCGACCGCAACGTCCGGCTTTCCTCCTCCTTCGGTTTTGCCATCTATCCCTTCGCCGGCGATGATTTCGAGGATTTGCTGAAAAGCGCCGAGACTGCGCTTTACCGCTCCAAGCGCCGTGGCCGTGGCCAGATAACGGTCTATTCGCGCGAGATTGCGCAGGAAATGAAGCGCGCCACCCAGCTGGAACAGGCGTTGCGTAACGCCATCATCACCGATGCGATCGACGTGCATTTCCAGCCCATCGTCAGGCTGGAAGAAGCGAAGGTCATCGGTTTCGAGGCGCTCGCCCGCTGGAACGACCCCGATCTCGGTTTCGTGTCGCCCGCCGTTTTCGTGCCGCTGGCCGAAGAACGCGGTTTCATCGACGCGCTGTCGGAAGCGCTGCTGAGGAAGGCGGCGGAAGCGGCGCTGTTCTGGCCGCGAGAGCTTTTCCTGTCCTTCAACCTGTCTTCCGCGCAATTGATGGACCCCGGCACAGCGGATAATATTCTGTCCATCCTGTCGCGTGTCGGCCTTGATCCGCACCGGCTGGAGCTTGAAATCACCGAAACGGCTGTCATGACATCCGCCGATACCGCGCAGCGCATCATCAGCGAATTGCAGGGTGCGGGTGTTCGTATCTCTCTTGACGATTTCGGCACCGGCCAGTCGAGCCTTGGCCGTCTGCGCGACTTCACCTTCGACAAGGTCAAGATCGACCGCGCCTTTGTCTCCCGCATCAGCAGCGACCGTCCTTCGGAACATATCATCAAGGCCATCGTCGCCATGTGCGAAGGGCTTGATCTCGAGGTCGTCGCGGAGGGTATCGAGGAGCAGGCGGAAGAGGAAAAACTGCGCGCGCTCGGCTGCGCTATGGGGCAGGGCTATTTTTACGGCCGCCCCGCCGATGCCGCCGCCACGCAGCGTTACCTTCACGAAAACTATCGCGAGATCCTGTCGGATATTCCCTGAGAAATGGAGTGGCCTTGCACATAAGGCTGTAGGGACCTCCCCAACCTCATCCATGTGACGAGCACAGGAATGAGAAGGCGGCACGCGCCGCGCTTCACAACCGGTAGAGCGGCTCGAACCTGCCCTTCACCTCAATCCCGAGCTCGAATGTCTTTCCGTGCTGCGGATTGGCAGCAATGGCGTCGTCGTCAAGATTTTCGCGGGCGGATGTGACGAGAAGGCGCGACGCATCGGGGCCGATGAAGGCCGGGCAGGTCGTCTGTCCCGCTGGCACCAGATAGCGTTCGATGTGGTTGCCGTCGGCATCGTAACGATCGACCGCACCCATCCCCCAGCGGGCGTTCCAGATATGCCCTTCCGCATCGCAGACCGATCCGTCTACGCCACCGTCGATGCCGGCGGTGTCAATGAACACCTCTGCCTTGCCGGTGGGAAGTCCCGTCTCGGCATCGAGCGGCACCTTCATCAGCTCGTTGACCTTGGTGTCGACGTAATATCCGGTCGCGCCATCGGGCGAAAAGCAGATCGAATTTGGAATGCTGACATCGGCAAACAGCTTGGTCACGGTTCCCCTGGCAACGTGGTAGATGCTACCCGCGCCGATTTGCGCCTTGCGGCCCATGGTGCCGATCCACAGCGCGCCCGAGGGATGCATACGCCCGTCATTCGAGCGGTTGTCGGGCATGTCCTTTTCAAGCTCCGCATGCAGCGTCAACACGCCGGTTGCCGTATCGCGAAGGAAAAGGCCGTCATCGGAGGCGATCAATTGCTTGTGGTCGCTGATTTTCGCCAGTGCGCTGCCCATGAAGGGCAGGGCGTGCACCGTTTTGCGGCCGGAAGCGAGATGCAATTCATGCAGTTCGCGCCCGATGATATTGAACCACCAGGCCGTGCCGGTCGCCGGGTCGAAAGTCGGGCCTTCGCCAAGCGTCATCGGCGTTTCGTCAAGAACACGTCCGGCAAAGGGAAAAACGGTCGCCATGCTTTTATCCTCCAATTGCTGCATCATAGGCCGAAAGCGTGACGATGGCGCGCTCGCGCACCTCCGCAGCCGTCATGCCGGGCTTGTAGAGACTGGTGCCAAGCCCGAAAGCGAGGATGCCGGCGTTGGTATAGTCGGCGAAATTCTTGTCCGAGACGCCACCAACGGCGGCAATGACCAGATCCTTCGGCAGGATCGTCCGGATCGCATTGATGCCGGCCGGGCCGATGATGCTGGCGGGAAAGAACTTCAGCCCGGTTGCTCCGGCTTTTGCGGCAACCAAAGCCTCGGTCGGAGTCAGAACGCCCGGCATCGTCACCATGCCCTTGACGCGCGCGGCGGAGATGACGTCGGCATCGGCATTGGGGCTGACCATCAGCTTGCCACCGGCGGCGTCCAGCGCATCCACGTCTTCCGTGCTGAGCACGGTGCCGGCGCCGATCAGGCAATCGGCGGGCGCCATCTTCGCGGCGATCTCGATCGAGCGGAACGGATCGGGCGAATTGAGCGGGATTTCGATGGCGCGGAAGCCGGTCTCGATCAGCGCGCCGACGACGCCTTCGGTTTCCTCGGGTTTAAGGCCGCGCAGGATGGCGATCAGCGGATATTTCATGGCGGGGAAGGGGATACGCATGGTGGGTCTTTCGTCCTTGAGCGGGATGGCGAAAAGCGTGAGCGGTTTTCGCCTGGAATTCCGCTCCACTGAATAATCTATGACCAGATGGCATTTGCGGCGGCTAACAACCCGCGCCGAACGGCCTCGTCTGCGTCGATGACAGTATATTGAATCTCAAGGGCTGCGAATGCACCCTCGTAAAGCGCACCGAGCGCGCCGGAGCCGATCAGCACCACCGGCGTGTCCCGCCGTACGGAGGAATGCGCACCGGCGATTTCCAGTCCGATCATGATGCCGGAAAGCTTGGCCTTGGCGTCTGTCGCGGTGAGGCCGTGCAGCAATTGTCCGGAGCGCAGGGTGAACAGACGGTTGGTGGCGAGCTGCGGATTGGCGTAGATATCGCGCACCGCCGCCCTGAATACCTGGTGCTCGCCGGTAAAGGCTTCGGCTTCTGCCACCGCATGGGAAAGGATGGTCTGTTTCGAGATGACCTCGAACAGCTCACCGGTCATGAAGGTGGCAAAGCCCGTCACGTCGCTGCCATCCACCGTTACCCATTTGGAATGGGTGCCGGGCATGCAGACCAGCTTCCTGCCGCCACCGGCGGAGCTGAGTGCACCGAGCAATTGCGTTTCTTCGCCGCGCATCACATCAGGTGCGTTTTTGTCCCGCTGCGCCAACCCCGGCAGAATGCGGACATCCCGCTCCTGACCCGGCACGCGCACCGCACCATCAAGAACCGCTGAAAGCGATGCAGGCACGTCGATATAACCGGCCTCCACCCAGCCTTGCCGCGCACCCGCCATGCCGCAGATAAGAACCGGCAGTTTTTCCGGTGCGCCGATGGCACCGAGATGCGATTGCAGCACCTCTGTAAAGCCGGTCCGCATGGCCGTCGTCATGCCTTCAGCACTTCTGCGCTCAGCCAGCACCGCGCCGGACCGGCTGAGCAGCCAGAGCCGGAAACTGGTCGTGCCCCAGTCGACGGCGATAAAAGCGGGTTCAGACATTATAACAGGCCTCCGTCTACGATTATGGATTGCGCGGTGATCGCGCTCGATGCCGATGATGCGAGAAACAGGCACGGACCCACCAGATCGGCGGCGACAAGCGTGCGCTTGAGACATTGCCGTGCCGTGGTCGAGGTGACGTTGTCGTCCGTCAGCCACAATTCTTTCTGCCGTTCCGTCACGATCATGCCCGGCAGCAGCGTGTTGACGCGGATATTTTCCGGCCCCAACCGTCCGGCCAGGCTTTTCGTCAGGCCGATGATGCCGGCCTTGGCTGCCGCATAAGAAGGAAGCTCGCCCATGTTCAGCAGAAATGAAATCGAGGAGAAATTGATGATGGCTGCGTCCTGCGCCTGCCGCAGATGTGGCAAGGCGGCCTGAACCGTGAAGAACATCTGCTTGAGATTGACGGCCTGATTGGCATCCCAATAGGCTTCTGTGACGGTATCGATGTCGTGGCGGTCGTCCCATGCGGCATTGTTGACGAGCACCTTGATGCCGCCGGTTGCAGCTGCCGCCGCCTCCACGCTCTGCCGGGTCGCCGCAACGTCGCGCAGGTCGGTCTTGAAGAAATGGACCGGATGGCGTGCGGCATGAGCAAGCCGCGCAACGAGCGCCACGCTCGGCTCTTCGGCGATGTCTATGAACGCGACCCTTGCGCCCTGCGCCGCAAAGGCCTCCACCAGCGATGCCCCGATGCCGGAGCCGCCGCCGGTGACGAGCACGCCCGCGTCCTTGAGGTCAGGGAAATGGGCTTGCATCATCGGCATCGTCTCGTCCAGTAGGGGCTTGATTGTTCCATTATTTGGAACTAGATTTTACTAAATGGAATTATTCTCTTGGCCGCAGACTTATGTCAAGACAGATGACGGTGGATGTTGCCATGCCCGATCACAGAAACCCAAATGACAGCGAGCATGAGGTGGTTCCTGCCTTGGAGCGAAAAAAGGAAAGCGTAACCGGCACGCTTGGTAAGGCCGTCTCGCTTCTGGAGCTTATCGCCCTTGCCGAAAGACCGATGCGCTTCACCGACGTTGTCGAGGCTTGCGGCCAGCCGCGCGGCACGGTGCACCGCCAGCTCGCCCATCTCGTGGCCGAAGGTCTGGTCGATCATGTCGCCGACCAGACCTATGTCGTGGGTCTGAGGCTGCTGCAATTGGCTGCCAAGGCCTGGAGCAGCAATGATCTGCGCAGCGTTGCCGCGCCGCATCTGGCGGCATTGCAGGAGGCGACGCAGGAATCCGTGCATCTTGCCGTTCTGAATGGCGGGCAAGTCACCTATCTGGACAAAATGGAGGGCAAGCATACTTTGCGCATGCATTCGCAGGTGGGCAAGACATCCCCCGCCTATTGCACAGGGGTGGGCAAGGCCGCGCTGTCAATACTTTCCCCTGACGATCTCGCTGCACTTGCCGCAGAGCTGGACTTCCACCGCTTCACGCAAAATACGATCGTAACCCCGCAAATGCTGGCGCAGGATGTGGACGCCATTCGCAGCAATGGCTACGGTTTCGACCTTCAGGAGCATGAGATCGGCATTCACTGCGTTGCCGCGCCGGTAAGGGCGCCGGGGCGCAATTTTCTCGCGGCGATTTCCGTCACCGGCCCAGCCTATCGCGTGGATGTGGAGCAACTGCAGAAATGGGGTCCTCTGGTGCGCGAAACGGCCGATCAAATTTCGGCAGAACTTGCCTGCAGATTATCTCCGGTTGCGAATGGTTGAGAAAAATGGATGCGTGAAGCTTTTGGTTTCCGCTTCAAAAACGGCAGATCGCGCGCCGATGCGTGTAAGTGAAATCTTATTTTCGATTATTCGGAATTAAGTTTCAACTTTTGTTTGCATGAATCATTTTGGCGAGTAACATCCGCGCAATTTCCGCACGAAGGCAGGCCTTTGCGGCGGTATTTTCTCTTTTTTGAAGAACCGCTTCATGCAGAAAACAGAGACGGCCGCCGTTCAGTCGATTGGTGTTGATTGCGTTCGCGAGATCGCCGGTCTCAACACGCAATTCGATATATTCCGGTTTTTGAAACGGCTGACGGAAGCCTGGGGATTCAAGGCCTTCATGGTGCTTGACCTCTCGGCCGAAATGGCGAGCGAATTGTCGCAATGCACCATCATCACCAGCTGGCCGGCCGAGCTTTTGCAGCGTTATGATGAAGAGGGCCTGCTGCAGAGAAGCCGGGTGATGGCGCAGTTGAAAAAATCGACCACACCCTTTTCCGTCTCCCTGGATTTTCTGGTCAGCGGCGACGAAAACGCGCCGAAGAAACCGGTCATCGGACTTTTTGAGCGGTTCGATATGATAAATTCGGTGTGGTTTCCCGTTCACGACATCACCACGATGCGGGGAGCGGTGTCCTTTTCCGGTAACAAAACGACTTTGCCCACCAGCCAGCTGGCGGAACTTTTTTACATTTCCAGCCACATCTTTGCCCGGCTATCAGAAATCCGCCGCCTTGATCTGCGGGTTCCCGAGACGTTGAACGAGCGCGAGATAGATTGTCTGAACTGGACGGCCGCCGGCAAGACTAGCGCCGAGATCGCTGAAATCATGATGCTCTCGGAACATACCATCAATCACTACCTGAACCGTGCGACGAAAAAACTCGATACGGTCAACCGCACCCAAGCCGTCGCAAAGGCGCTCCGGGTCGGTCTGATTAAATAGCGAAACCGCAAATTTATCATTGTGATAAATGGGTTCCTGGGCGATCCTTCTTTCGAATCACCGGGAAGGAGAAATCGTTTGCCGGAACGGCATAGGATAAAAGCGGGGTTTTCTCCGACTGTCGATTGCGCCGTACTGATAGCCGCTGCCGAAAAAGGCTTTGCTGCCGACGAAGGCGTCGAACTGGAACTCATCCGAAAACAATCCGCGCGCGCCGTGCTTGCAGCACTTGGCGAGGACGAGGTTCAGATCGCCCATTTGCCCGCCGCGGTTCCCGTCGGTTCCGCGGTTGGCCTCGATGACCTGCCGGCCGATATTGTCGGCGTCTTCACTCTTTCCCTTGGCGGATCGGCAACGACCGTTTCGCACGGATTTTTCGACGAGCTTTACCGGGAGGGCATGAAGCTGCCGGACCCGGCCGCGTTCGGGCGGGCGATGGCCCGTGTCTGTTCCGCGCGCCGGGCGGCGGGTGAAAAACCGCCGGTCTTTGCGATCGAGGATATCGTGTCCACGCCGTTTTATGCGCTGCGTTATCTGCTCGGAAGCTGCGGCGTGCTGCTCGGCCGCGACATGGAAATCGTTGAAGCCCTGCCGAAGGCTATGCCGGCGCTTTTGGAAAGCGGCAAGGTCGATGCGCTCTGTACCGCCGAACCGGCGGGCAGCGCTGTGGTGCTGGGCGGCGGCGGGCGGATCGTCACCACGGGAGCGCTGATCTGGCACAATGCGCCTGAAAAGATACTGGCCGTGAAGCGGCCCTGGGCGGAAGAGAACGCCACTGTGCTGGAAGGCTTGCTGCGTTCGCTTTATCGCGCCGGCGAATGGTGCGCCAACTCCGCCAATATCGAGGAACTTACCGGCATTCTTGCCGCCCCCCATTATATTGACGAGAACGGCGAATTCCTGCTTCCAGCGCTGACGGGTTATATTTCCACTTCGCAAAGGGACATGCAGCGTTTTCAGGAGTTTTTCGTAACAAGCGCCAAGGCCGCCAATTTCCCCTGGCAAAGCCAGGCGCTGTGGTTCTTCAGCCAGATGTTGCGCTGGGGCGAGGTTCCCCCCGATCGCCGGTTCGATGCAGCCGTGGTGGAGGCCGCGCGCAATGCCTATCGGCCGGATATCTTCCGCAAGGCGATGAAGCCGCTTTTCGTGCCGGTGCCGGGCGCGAACCTGAAGCTGGAAGGCACGTTGCGGGAGCCGGTCCATGTCGGGGCGTCACGCTCGGGTCTTGTCCTCGGCCCCGACTGTTTTTTCGATGGTCGGGTTTTCGATCCGGAAACGCTTGATATGGACGACGAAATCTGAAGTCTGCGAATAAACCGTCGCGGTGATCCGCTGTTTGCGGTTTGGCATTGGCGAACGGGCCGCGTTTGTCTATGGATGGCGCGGAATGCAGCCCATATCCGGCGGGATGATGTAGCGGAGTAAACATATGGCAGAGGTCAGCAAGCACCAGGTCGAAAAGGCTTTGGAGGCAGTCATCTATCCGGGCAGCGGCAAAAGCATTGTGGCGCTTGGCATGGTCTCGGAAATCTTCATCGCCGACGCGAAAGCCTATTTCTCTATTACCGTCCCGGCCGACAGGGCAGCCGACATGGAGCCGTTGAGGCTTTCGGCTGAACAGGCCGCCAAGGGCGTTCCGGGTATCGCCGGTGCCGTCGTCGCGCTGACGGCGGATCGCAAACCCGGCACACAACAACCCGCACCAGCGCGCCCGGCGCCGGCACCGCCGCGCCCTGCGGCTGCAACCGGCCGCCCGCCCGCGCAACCCGGCTCGTCGAAGGTCGGCGTTCCCGGCGTCGGCGCGATCATCGCCGTTGCCTCGGGCAAGGGCGGGGTCGGCAAGTCCACGACCGCCGTCAACCTGGCGCTGGGCCTACAGGCGCTGGGCCTCAAGGTTGGCATGCTCGACGCCGACATTTACGGCCCCTCGCTGCCACGACTGCTGAAGATTTCAGGACGCCCGCAGCAGCAGGAAGACCGCATCATCATTCCCATGGAAAATTACGGACTGAAGGTCATGTCCATGGGATTTCTGGTGGATGAGGAAGCGGCGATGATCTGGCGCGGGCCGATGGTTCAGTCCGCATTGATGCAGATGTTGCGTGAAGTCGCCTGGGGTGAACTCGATGTGCTGGTGCTCGACATGCCGCCTGGCACCGGCGACGCGCAACTCACCATCGCCCAGCAGGTGCCGCTCGCCGGCGCCGTCATCGTCTCCACGCCGCAGGATCTGGCGCTGATCGACGCGCGCAAGGGCATCACCATGTTCCGCAAGGTGGAAGTGCCGCTGCTCGGCGTCGTCGAGAATATGAGCTACTTCATCGCACCGGATACCGGCGCGCGTTATGATATTTTCGGCCATGGCGGTGCCAAGGCAGAGGCTGAGCGGATTGGCGTGCCGTTCCTCGGCGAAGTGCCGCTCACCATTTCCATCCGTGAAATGTCTGATGCCGGAACGCCGGTCGTTGCCGCCGAGCCGGATGGTCCGCAGGCCGCCATCTACCGCGATATTGCGGAAAAAGTCTGGGCCCGCATCGGTGCGGGCGAAAGAAAAGCCGCCCCGAAAATCGTTTTCGAATAACGTACCGGTTAAGGAAGAAAAAAGGCCGGGCGGTTGTCGTGCCTGGATATATTTTAAAAACAATATGTTAACTGGTGGCTTCGGGAAAGGCCGATGCATTTGAACGCCAGAGATGCATCGCCTGCAATGCTGTCGCGAGAAAATATTGCTTGATTGGGTCTCGCTTTGGGAGCATAGCCCTGCGCCGTTTGGTTCTTGGTCCGTCAGTCCGGCGGGATGTGAAAATCCCGCTCGTTCCGGTGTTCCCTGAAGTGTCGTCCAAAGGTTTGCCGACCTTGAACAGGATATGTTAAGCAGCATTGCGGCTGAAGCCAGCGATGCGGACCGGAGAAACGGATTGATAAAAGCCTATCGCGCCAACTGCGAGGCGATCAGCCTGTCGCCAGACGACGGCCGTGAACAGATTCCCGACGATATCGTCTGGATCGACCTTATCAATCCGACGAGGACGGAAGAGCAGTATGTTGAAAAACTGCTGGGGCTAGAGCTGCCGACCCGCGAGGATTTGAAGGATATCGAACCTTCCAGCCGCCTTTACATGGAAGATGGCAACGTCTTCATGACCGCCTCTCTGGTTTGGAAGGCAGATTCCGACGGTCCGCGCCTGACCGATGTTGCCTTTATTCTTGCCGGCAAGCGCCTTGTGACGATCCGTTATGCCGAGCCGAAATCATTCCACCTCTTCACCGCCGCCATCACCCGCGTCCCGCACGAGATGCGCAGCGGCACCGCGCTGTTGCTGAAACTGCTGGAAACCATCGTCGATCGCACGGCGGAAATTCTCGAAAACTCGGTGGCAGGCATCGACAATCTCGCCGCCGATCTTCTCGGCAGCCAGGCGCGCAGCAAGCGCAAGGCGCCGCGTTATCTAGAAGACCGACTGACGAACATTGCCGCCTATCACCGGCTGATCTCCAAGGTTCGTGACAGCCTTGCTTCCCTTGCACGCCTGCAGACTTTCCTGTCCACAAGTGGGCAGGTCCAGCAGGACAAGGAAGCGAGGGAACAGAGCAAATCGATCGGTCGGGATATCCAGTCGTTGAGCGAACATGCCTCCTTCGTTTCCGGCAATCTGACATTCCTGCTGGACGCTTCTCTCGGCATCATCAACATCGAGCAGAACGGCATCATCAAGATCTTCTCGATCGCGTCGGTCGTGTTCCTGCCGCCAACTCTGGTGGCGTCGGTTTACGGAATGAACTTTCAGCTCATGCCGGAGTTGAACTGGACGTTTGGCTATCCACTCGCGCTCGTCGTCATGCTGATGTCGGCAATCATCCCGTTTCTCTTTTTCCGTTGGAAGGGCTGGCTCTAAGGAGCCAGGATCATCATGTCTCAAATCGCAGACAAGGACTTTACCGAGAAGCCGGATTCGGATGACAAGCATCAGAACAAGGGGCTTTATGCCGCGATCCTTGGTTCTATCGGCGTCGTCTACGGCGATATCGGCACCAGCCCGCTCTATGCCTTCCGCGAAGCGCTAAAGCCGATCGCCTATGATGGCGTGACGAGAGAAGAAGTCATCGGCCTGACATCCCTGATGATCTGGTCTCTGACGATCATCGTAACGTTCAAATACATCACGCTCCTGCTGCGCGCCGACAATGACGGCGAGGGCGGCACACTCTCGCTTCTGGCGCTGTTGATGAAGACGGCGGGCATTCACCGAAGCGTTCTCATCGTGCTCGGCCTCATCGGCGCAGCCCTGTTCCTGGGCGATGCCATGATCACGCCTGCGCTATCAGTGCTTTCGGCGGTGGAGGGTCTGAAGCTCGTCACTCCGGCCATGGACGACTTTATTATTCCGATCTCCGTCTGCATTCTCATCGGCCTATTCGCGATCCAATCGCACGGTACGGGAACGGTGGCGAAATTCTTCGGACCGATCACCGCTGTCTGGTTCCTGGTCATGGGTGTAGCCGGCCTCATTCACATCGCCGATGATTTCGGCATTCTCTATGCCTTCAACCCCTGGCATGCGGTCGAGTTTCTCGCCAATGAAGGCTTTTATGGCATCGTCGTGCTGGGCGCGGTTTTCCTGACGATCACCGGTGCTGAAGCGCTTTATGCCGATCTCGGCCATTTCGGCCGCCGTCCCATCCAGTGGGCATGGTTCTGTCTGGTTTTCCCGGCGCTGACGCTGAATTATCTCGGTCAGGGCGCGCTGGTTCTCAAGGACCCGGCGGCGATGTCCAATCCGTTTTACCTGATGTTCCCGCAATGGGCGATCCTGCCGGCCGTCATTCTTGCGACCGCCGCCACCATCATCGCCAGCCAGGCGGTTATAACAGGCGCGTTCTCGCTCGTGCGTCAGGCGATCCATCTCGGCTATCTGCCGCGGATGGAAATCCTCTTCACTTCGGAAACCAATACCGGGCAGATCTATCTTCCCGCCGTCAACACCATCCTGCTGTTCGGCGTCGTCGCACTGGTACTCACCTTCAAAAGTTCGGATGCACTGGCCACCGCCTACGGCATTTCCGTTACCGGCGCGATGGTCGTCACCAGCATGATGTTCTTCGAATTCGTTCGCAAGCGCTGGCAATGGTCCATCTGGCTGGCGATTGGCGTGCTGGCGCCGCTTCTGCTGCTGGAACTGATTTTCCTCGGTGCAAACCTGCTCAAGATACATGATGGCGGCTACGTGCCGGTGTTGCTGGCAATCGCTTTCACCATCATCATGACTACCTGGCAGCGCGGCTCGAAAATCCTTTTCGCCAAAACCCGCCGCAGCGATGTGCCGCTGAAGGCTTTCGTGGCTTCGGTGGAAAAGGAAAGCGCCCATGCGCCGGTGCGCGTGCCCGGCACAGCGATTTTCCTGACTGGCGATCCGGATGCCGCACCCGCTGCATTGCTGCACAATCTCAAGCACAACCACGTCCTGCACGACAAGAACGTGATTTTGACGATCCGCACGGAAGACCAGCCGCGCGTCCGCCCCGAAAATCGTTACACATTGACGAAGCTGAGCGATCGTTTTGCCGTAGTCGAACTGCATTTCGGCTTCATGGAAACGCAGAACGTCACCCAGGCGCTCGGTTACCTCAGGCGCACGGGTTACAAGTTCGACATCATGTCCACCTCGTTTTATCTCGGTCGCCGCAAGCTGGTGCCGGATCCGAAATCGGGCATGCCCGGCTGGCAGAATCGACTGTTCATTGCGCTTGCCGAAACGGCCGCCGATCCCTCGGACTACTTCCGCCTTCCGGCCAACCGCGTGGTGGAACTCGGATCTCACGTCGTCGTCTGATTATTAGAAGGTGGTTACACATTAACGTGAAGCCGCGCCCGCGCGCGGCGTTAACCAAGCATCAAGGTTAATAAGAGATTCTCGAACACCTGTAACAAATATGGTTCCTGGTGTTCGGAGTGCTGGTTTTGCGTTCGAAAAGAGTAATGCGTCGTCGGTCCTTTGCGTCCCTTCAGGCATGGACCTCACCCGTTGTCTTCGGCCTTGCTGCCTGGCTCGTCTTTCCTTCCATTGCCGCACGCGCGGATTTGGCCTCCCTGCTGGCAGGGCTGGACAATGGCGGCGAGCAATGGCGCATGGTGCTGACCGCGTCTCCGGCAGGCTCTGTCCATAATGCCTCGCTCACCTTTAACGATGCGGAAGGGGAGGCGGCGTTGCATGGCAGCGGCATGACCCTGCCCGATGGCCGCAAGGTGGCTTTCGTCACCAACAAGAAGGGTGACGAGACGACACCCGACAGCGAGCGCGTCAACCGTGCCGCCAAGAAGGGTCGCATCGTCGCAACCGAAATCATGCAGCCGCCAAAGGCCTTCACCGCCGGTTCCGTGCTGGAACGCACCAGCATGCTGGATATAGAGCCGCTGAAGCGCAAGGACCGCACGGCTTTCGTGAAACCGAAACGCGGCAGCGACGTCAAACTTGCCTCCTTCTATTTCCGCCGTGAAGAAAAGAAGGCCGACAAAAGCGTCTCTCCGATGCTGGCGGAACTCGTCACCAACAGGACTCCCGATATTCTCGCCACGGCTTACGCGCCGGCCGAACCGGATTTCGCCCGTGAATCGCCGTTCGACGCCATTCTGAAAAAGCCGGAGGCCGGCCGCTTCGTGCCGTTGATCGGCGCGGACGATCACGCATGGGCGGCAACGCCGCTGCCCGCTGCCGTGTTTTCCGCAGCCGAACAGCAATGCCTCGCATCCGGCATCTATTTCGAGGCGCGCGGTGAATCGGTCAAGGGACAGGCGGCGGTGGCACAGGTGATCCTTAACCGCGTGCGCAACCCCGCTTATCCGAAAACCATCTGCGGTGTGGTTTATCAGAACAAGGACTGGCGCAACCGCTGCCAGTTCTCCTTCGCCTGCGACAATATAAAGGACCGGGTGAATTCCGAACGTCACTGGAAAATGGCGCGCGAAGTGGCCATGGCAACCACCGCCGGCAAAATCTGGCTGACGGAAGTGGGCTCGGCGACTCACTATCATGCCGTCTATGTTCGTCCCGCCTGGGGAAAATCCATGAAGAAGGTCGGTAGGATTGGCTTGCACGTCTTTTATCGAACCTATGGTGGCGGCTGGAGCTGATACCACCGCCAATTTGTCGCAATTTGCGTGTCAAAAATGCCGATTCCCGGGGGAAACATCGTCGACAAACGGCGATTTGGCGTTAAGTCTTTGTTTTTAAATATTTAATTTGTGAAAAAACAAGCTTCGCCAGTGCCTTGACTAGCGAAGCCCCTAAAACTATGTTGCGCGCGACTTCAGAGCGGGCTGGAACAGGCTTAATCCGTCACCGTTTACAACTCCAAAGGGTTCTGGCATGGCTGGAACGGAGAAAATGGGTGGGATTTTAAGATGACTGGCAACCGTGACGATAGTCTGGACGAGCGTCGCAAGCGCCTTGCCGAAGAGTTGGCAAAGGTGAAGGCGGAGGATGAGGCGGAAGTGAGGGCGGAGACCAATGCCGCGGAAAGCCGGAAAGGCTTTGCGATGGCGGTGAAGCTCTCATCGGAGTTCATTTCGGCCATCGTGGTCGGCGCTATGCTGGGTTATCTTCTGGACTATTTTG
This sequence comes from Agrobacterium sp. 16-2014-1-2a, assembly GCF_053522705.1. Lineage (NCBI taxonomy): Bacteria > Pseudomonadati > Pseudomonadota > Alphaproteobacteria > Hyphomicrobiales > Rhizobiaceae > Agrobacterium > Agrobacterium sp. 16-2014-1-2a. The sequence continues at coordinate 1,162,247 of NZ_JBNWBX010000001.1, read as the reverse complement.
TCGGCACGACGCCGTGGGGGATGATCGTTCTTCTTCTTCTCGGTTTCTGCGCAGGCGTATTGAATGTGTTGCGCTCCACGGGCGCGGTGGCAAAGCCGCCGCTGCTTGAGAGAGCCGACAAGCGAGACGAGGGTGGAAAAGACGGCGTTTAAGCTGTTTTTTCTTGCAGTTGAGATGCCGCCATGAGCGGCGACAGGTAAAGAGGGCAGCCGGTGGCAAACGATCCGACCCATCAGTTCTTGGTGCAGCCGATCATTCCGATCGAAATTGGCGGCGTCGATTTTTCCTTCACCAATGCGTCGCTTTTCATGGTCGCGACCGTGGCCGCCGCTTCCGGTTTCCTTTATTTCGCAACGTCGAGCCGCGGTCTGATCCCGACCCGCATGCAGTCCGTTGCTGAAATGTCCTATGAATTCATCGCCTCCATGCTGCGCGAAGGCGCCGGCAAAAAGGGCATGGTGTTCTTCCCATTCGTATTCTCGCTGTTCATGTTCGTGCTGACTGCGAACCTTCTCGGCATGTTCCCGTATTTCTTCACGGTCACCAGCCAGATCATCGTCACCTTCGCGCTTGCCTGCCTCGTCATCGGCACGGTCGTCGTTTACGGTTTCTACAAGCACGGTCTGCATTTCTTTGGCATCTTCGCACCTTCTGGCGTGCCGAAGGCGCTATTGCCGCTTGTCGCGTCAATTGAAATGATTTCGTTCCTGTCGCGCCCGATCAGCCTTTCCGTTCGTCTCTTCGCGAACATGCTGGCTGGCCACATCACGCTCAAGGTTTTCGCAGGCTTCGTCGCCTCCATGGGTGCGCTCGGCGCGCTCGGTATCGGCGGTGCAGTCCTGCCTCTCATCATGACGGTCGCAATGACCGCTCTCGAATTTCTCGTTGCCTTCCTGCAGGCTTATGTGTTCGCGGTACTGACTTGCATGTACCTGAACGATGCTGTGCATGGTGGTCACTGAGAAGTAAAGTCGCTGGCCCCGGCAACGGGCGCCAAAAGATAGCCGCAACAACCAATATCTCAAGGAGTCTCACATGGAAGCGGAAGCAGCAAAGTACATCGGCGCAGGTCTCGCATGCCTCGGCATGGCTGGTACGTCCCTCGCACTCGGCCGTATCTTCGGTGATTACCTCTCCGGCGCACTGCGCAACCCCTCTGCTGCCGACAGCCAGTTCGGCCGTCTGGTATTCGGCTTCGCCGTTACGGAAGCTCTGGGCATCTTCTCGCTGCTCGTAGCTCTCCTTCTCCTGTTCGCTGTCTAATAACGGCATCAGGTCTGGATCACGGCTCGCGCAAATTGCGTGCCGTGATCCTTCGCATTTGCAGTCCCCCTGGAGGTGAGCATGTTCGTGACCGAGGCTTATGCCCAGTCAGCACCGACCGTAGGTGAAACGCATACGGAAACTCCGGCTGTCGGCCAGCCGCAACCGGAAGCCACGCACACGGAAACCGGTGTAGCGCACGGCGCCGAACACGGTGCTTCCGGCGTTTTCCCGCCGTTCGACCAGTCTACTTATGCATCGCAGGTCCTGTGGCTGGCGATCACGTTCGGCCTTTTCTACCTGCTCATGCAGAAGGTCATCGTTCCTCGCGTCGGCGGCATTCTCGAAAACCGTCATGGGCGCATTGCACAGGATCTCGATGAAGCGGCACGGCTGAAAAGCGAAGCCGACGCTGCCGTCGAAACCTATGAAAAAGAACTCGCGGCAGCCCGCGCCAAGGCAAGCTCGATAGGCTCTGCGGCACGTGACGCCGCCAAGGCGAAAGCCGATGCCGACCGCGTCGCTATCGAAGCCGGACTTGCCGAGAAGCTTGCCGCCGCCGAAAAGCGCATTGCGGGTATCAGGGATCAGGCATTCGCGGATGTCGGCGCCATTGCCGAGGAAACCGCGACCGCAATCGTCGACCAGCTGGTTGGCGCCAAGGTCAAGGATGCCGACGTCAAGGCCGCCATTGCAGCCGCTTCGACTGTGAAGGGAGCCTGATATGGCGTTTGATGCATCATTTTTCGCTCTTGTCGGTCTTGTCCTTTTCTTCGTCCTGATCGCCTATCTCAAGGTTCCGGGCATGCTCTCCAAGTCTTTGGACGAGCGCGCACAGAACATTCAGGACGAGCTGGCCGAAGCCAAGCGTCTGCGCGAAGAGGCACAGCACCTGCTGGCCGAATATCAGCGCAAGCGCAAGGAAGCCGAAGCTGAAGCAGCTGGCATCGTTGCCGCTGCCGAACGCGAAGCGGCCGCCCTGACCGCCGAAGCCAAGCAGAAGACGGAAGAATTCGTCGTCCGCCGCACGGCCCTGTCGGAACAGAAGATCAAGCAGGCAGAAGAAGACGCCATCGGCGCCGTTCGTGCCGCCGCCGTGGACATCGCCATTGCAGCTTCCGAGAAGCTCATTGCCGAAAAGACCACCGCTGCCGCAAAGGCCAAACTTTTCGCCAACACCATTGGCGAAGTGAAGTCGAAGCTGAACTAAGTTCATCTCGGACTATTCAAAACCCCTCCGGCGCCCGCCGCGAGGGGTTTTTTGTTTTATGCCTCAGCACTTTGGTGCCGGCTTGCAGCGTGTCTATTGATGTCTGTCGACCTTTGGAGAAAAAGCATCGGCTTTGAGGACTGGATGCTGGCCGGCAATTCGCGGCGGCCAATTTGTCGAGGCTTGTTAAGTGATCGCGGGATAGATTGTCTTGGCCTCGAGCGCTATCAGCACCGCCAGTACAAAAGCCGCTGCGGTGGCAACCAGAAATGCGCCACTGAAAGCCAGGCCTGCTTTCGCGATACCCAAGCCAAGATCCTGCATCAGCCATCGTATCTGTGCCTGCGCATACCAGATCGTGGCGAGCGCGATAATGGCGAGCCCGAACGTAAGGCCATGTTCCAGAGGCATGGATGCAAAATCGAAACCCAGAACCAGGACAAATGTAAACGGCGCAGCCACGTAACATTGGCTGAAGAACGGCGGACGCAGGGAGTTTCGGGTGATCCTCACCCGTTTCCACCGCAGAAGCGTGACGGCCATACACAGCGGATAAATCCCGAATATAACGCCACGCGCTATGAGCAGGTTCGAACCCGAACCAAGCTCCCGGGCGGCCAATGCGGGATCGTAAATGGTCGGAAGGGAAGCGGAGAGCCCCTGCGAAAATAGCAGAGTGATCAGGAGGAAGAGGGGCGGACTCAGTGTGTCGTCATACTGGTCCTCGAGCCGATCCGCGAGTTCGCTATCGGCGTAGCGCATCATGCTGAGCGGTGCGACGACCGATCGCCACATTGTGAGCGGATAGAAGAGGAGCCATGAAACCAGCTCGTAGAGAAGTTCTTCGAGCGACTTCAACAGTTTCATGAAATCCAAATCTCTTCTCCCAAAGCCCGTCAAGTCCACGCATTGAGATAGAATTCTACCAGTGGAGACGGAGATCGTCACCTCATGGCAGGGCGCTGAAATCCGGGGCGAGGCCGCATTCTCCGCTTCAGGATCGTGGTTTTCGATCAGTCCTGCTTCAGCGGCCTGAAACTCATCCGGTGCAGCGGGCAGGGCCCATGGCTTTCTATGGCGCGCAGGTGGGCTGGTGTGCCGTAACCCGCATGGCCTTCGAAACCATAGGAGCTGTGCACTACACCGGCCCGTTCCATCATCCGGTCACGGGTCACCTTGGCGATGATCGAAGCGGCGGCGATTGAGAGGGAGCGGGAATCGCCCTTGATGACGGCCTTTGACTCGCAGGTGATGCCCGGCGGCTTGTCGCGGCCATCTGTCAGCACGAGGGCCGGGGAGATTTCGAGGCCGAGTACGGCGCGACGCATCGCGTCGAGGCTGGCGCGCAGGATATTCATGGTGTCGATAAGGCCGGGGCCGGAGGAGGCGACGGAAACGATCGATGTTTCCATGATTTGCAGAAACAGGCTTTCCCGTTTCAGCTTGGTCAGTTTCTTGGAATCGTCAAGACCACCAGGAATATTGTCGGGATCGAGAATGACAGCTGCCGCAACCACTGGTCCCGCGAGAGGCCCCCGGCCTGCCTCATCCGTGCCGGCCACGGGCCAAAGCCCCTTCTTCCTCGCTTCAAGTTCGAAGGAGAAATCGGGGCCCGTATCGGCGAGATCAAAGAGGGCAGGAGAATCGGGTGTGGTGCGGCGTTTCATGCGGCAGAAACTTGCACACACACCCGATCTCCTGCAAGCCCCCGGAAGCGGGCGATGACGGGCGCGGCCAGCCGGGTCAAGGGGCGTGGCCAACCGTGCCCCTTAGGTCGTCATGACCTTTGATCCTCCAACGGGGCGGCGGAGGAAAAACGATCGCACGCGAGGCGGCGGGTTCCGGGGGGGATGTCCGACGGGCCAGGGAAAACCCGCCGGGCATTTCGTCAAGAGCATGGCCCCGTCAACAGGAAAGGGCTGCCACTCTTTATGGGTCTGCACCGCTGGGTATCGTTGCGCGCATCGTAATGCGCCTTTGATCGGCCAAGCGGGCCTCATATTTTCAAAGCAGTGACAATTGCACGCCGGCACCTCCCGGCGGCACGAAGATATCGTCGCGCAGGTGAATGCCGCGGCGGATGAGGCCAAGCCGTTTCGTCGCCATTTCGAAGCGCCTGCCTATCTGCCATGCATAAGGGCCAGCACCCTTCATGCGTTTTCCGAATTCCGCATCGTAATCCTTGCCGTCGCGCATGGAGCGCACCAGCGACATGACATGCCGGTAGCGGTCCGGATAGTTGCGCAGCAGCCAGTCGCGGAAGAGGGGGCTGACCTCCAGCGGCAGGCGCAGCAGCACATAGGAGGCCTCCGTTGCGCCAGCGGCCTTGCCGGCTTCGAGAATGCGTTCGATCTCATGATCGTTGAGTGCGGGAATGACGGGTGCCATCATCACCGCCACGGGAATGCCGGCATCCGTCAGCGCCTTGACCGCTTCCAGCCGCTTTTCGGGCGTGGCGGCGCGCGGTTCCATGCTGCGTGCCAGCTTGCGGTCCAGCGTCGTCACGGAAATACCAACCTTGACGAGACCTTTCTTGGCCATGGGCGCGAGAATATCGATATCCCGCTTGATCAGGGCCGATTTGGTGACGATGGCGACGGGATGGTCTGCCTTTGCCAGCACTTCCAGTATCTGCCGCATGATCCGCCATTCGCGCTCGATCGGCTGATAGGGGTCGGTATTGGTGCCGATGGCAATGACGCGCGGCTTGTAGCCGGGCTTCGCCAGCTCCCTTTCGAGCAGCTTTGCCGCATCCGGCTTGGCGAAAAGCTTCGCCTCGAAATCCAGCCCGGCAGAAAGCCCCATATAGCTGTGCGTCGGACGGGCGAAACAGTAGATGCAGCCATGTTCGCAGCCGCGATAGGGATTGATGGAACGGTCGAAAGGGATGTCAGGCGATTCGTTGCGGCTGATGATGCTGCGCGGCTTTTCCACCTGCACTTCGGTGCGGAACTCCGGCAGCTCCTCGAGGGTCTGCCAGCCATCGTCGAAAACCTCCCGCTGCAGGGCCTCAAAGCGCCCGCCCGGGTTAAGTCCGGCACCACGCCCGCGACGACGGTCGATCTCGATGCGCAGGCCCGACGCATCGGCCAACGCATTGGCAATGTCAGGCGTATGGCTCGGCTGGAAAGCAGCCTGCCCCGAAAGCGTATGGTCTCTCATCTGGATGCTCCCAGGGTGCAGCACGCCTCTCAAGGCAAGCCAACGCCCTAAACCGTTTCCATTCGAACCGGCGTTTCATTGCCTCTTCGAATGATTAAATTCCTACCGCAGAAACGAGAACATTACAAGAACAAAAAAAGCAAAATCGATAGCTGGCCGACCCGCGGCCGGGGTCTTGTTTGTATCAATCGCACCTGAAGGTGGGTTAGAGTTAAGCCTGAACGGTCGCGGATTTTCTGACATCCAGTGCAGTGGCAATTTATTGTGCGATGCGTTAGAGCTATGCATATGTTGACAGTCATAATGGAATGCCGGGATCAGGAACCGGAACTGGCGCATACGCTGTCTGCGCTTGTAACCGGGGCCGTGGAAGGGCTGGTAAGCGACGTTGTGATCCTCGATCACGGTTCGCGCGATGGATCGTCGCGCGTCGCCGATGCCGCTGGCTGCCGTTTTTATGCGCAGTGGGACATTGAGGATGTCATGCGCTCGGCGCGCGGGCATTGGATCCTGCTGGTCGAACCGGGTGCGCGTCCGCAGAGCGGCTGGATCGAAGAGATTCTCGAATATGTGGCTGTCTGTGCCGAGCCCGCGCGTTTCTCGCCGTCCCGGTATCACAAGCGGCCCTTTTTCAGCCGGATAGTGCGCCGCCGTCCTCCCTTGGAATGCGGCTACCTGATGCCGAAGAAACATGCGGTGGCGATCGCAAAATCCGGCATGGGCCTGACACAGCTCGTGCACGCGCAAAAGCCGCGCCGCCTGAATGCGGAGCTGGTTCCCGCCTGGACGGCGAGAACTTCCAACTAACATGCAACGATGATGAAGCTGCTGTCCCTAGCGGGCGGTGATCACCTTGCCGGGGTTCATAATGCCGGCGGGGTCAAAGGCGTGTTTGATGCGTCGCATCAGGTCCATTTCAATGCCAGGCCTGATCGTGGCCAGCTCGTCGCGCTTCAACTGGCCGATGCCATGTTCGGCCGAAATCGAGCCGCCGAGCGACAGTACGATGCCGTGCACGATCTCGTTCATATCCCGCCAGCGACCGATGAATTCAGCTTTGTCCGCACCAACCGGCTGGGAAATATTGTAGTGGATGTTGCCATCGCCCAGATGGCCGAAGGCGCAGACGCGGGCGCCGGGAATGGCGGCAAGAACGGCCTTTTCCGCCGTTGCCATGAATTCCGGTATCTTCGACACCGGAACGGAAACGTCGTGTTTGATAGAGCCGCCTTCCGGCTTTTGCGCATCCGACATGCTTTCGCGCATATGCCAGAGCGCCTGACGCTGCGCTTCCGATGAAGCGATCACCGCATCCTCGACCAGCCCAGCGGAAAAACCGCGCTCCAGCAGCGATTGCATCATTGTTTCAGCCGTCTCAGCCGAATCGGAGGTGGAGATATCGATGAGCGCGTACCAGTCATGCGGCGTTTGTAGCGGATCGCGCACGCCGGGAATATGTTTGGCGGTGAATTCCACGCCGATGCGCGGCATCAGCTCAAAACCGGTCAGCGCCGTGCCGCAGAGGTTCGAGGCCATTTCGAACAGCTTCAACGCGTCCTCAGTGGATCGAAGACCGGCAAAACCCACCTGATGGCCGAGCGGCACGGGGAAAAGCTTCAGCACCGCACCGGTGATAACGCCGAGCGTGCCTTCCGAACCGATGAAGAGATCGCGCAGATCGTAACCCGTATTGTCCTTTTTCAGCCGGCGAAGCCCGTCCCAGATTTCACCTGTCGGCAGCACCACTTCAAGCCCCAGGCAAAGCTGGCGCATATTGCCATAAGCGAGAACCGCCGTGCCGCCGGCATTGGTGGCCAGATTACCGCCGATGCGGCACGAACCCTGCGAACCGAGCGACAGCGGGAACATCCGCTCCACGGTCGATGCGGCCTTGTGAATGTCGTCGAGAATGCAACCGGCATCCGCAACGATGGTATTGGCGACCGGATCGATGTCGCGGATACGGTTCATGCGCTCGAGCGAGAGGATGATGTCGGTTCCGTCAGCACGCGGCGTCTGGCCACCCACAAGGCCGGTATTGCCGGTCTGCGGCACGATGGGCGTGCCGTTTTCGCTGGCGAGCTTGAGGATGGCTGCAACCTCCTCGACAGTGCCGGGCTTGAGCAGCAGCGGTGACGCACCATGGTAAAGCCCGCGATTCTCCACAAGACGCGGCGCCATTTCCACAGCGTCGCGCACCGCGTTTTTTTCGCCGACAATGGCAGTGAAGCGGTCGAGGATGTCGGAGGAGGGGGCTGCGATTGTCATTGGCGTCTCGCTGTCATTTGAAACGGTGGGCGAAATGGTGAAGTGCCGTCAGCCTCGCGGCGCGGCGGCGCGGGAAAGGCGGTCATTGATCGCCTCTCCAAGACCGTGGCCGGGAATGGTTGTGACCGCGATTGTCGCGGCACCGCTCGCGTCGGCTGCTTTGAGATAATCGAACAGATTGGCGGCCGCCTCGGCAAGGTCGCCGGAAGGGCTGAGGTCGAGAACGGTACGGGCCGTCTCTTGTCCCTCAACCGCGATGCCGCCGAACCGGATCAGTGCCTCGTTGGCAGAAACGGATGTCGCGTCGAGGCGAACGGCTGCACCGGGCGCATAATGCGAGGCGAGCATTCCGGGTGCCTCGATGGCGGCTGATGCCTTTTCCGGCCGTTCGAGCTGGGTGCCGGTGATGCGCTCGATCTCCTCGGTGACGATGCCGCCGGGACGAAGCAGCCGCACCCGCCCGTCGTCTTCCACTTTGACGATGGTGGATTCGACACCGACGGAGGTAGCACCGCCATCAAGAATGAGGTTGATCCTGTTACCGAGATCAGCCTCGACATGGGCCGCACTGGTGGGGCTGATCTTGCCTGAACTATTGGCACTGGGCGCAGCAAGAGGTTTGTCGAACCGGCGGATCAGATCACCGGCGAAACCCTGCGGAACGCGAATGCCGACGGTATCGAGCCCGGCCGTTGCGAGTGAGTGAATGCCGCTTGCCGGTTTCAGCGGCAGAACCAGCGTCAACGGGCCCGGCCAGAAGGTTTCTGCGAGGCGTCGCGACACGGGATCGAAAACCGCATAACGTTCGGCCATGGCGATATCGGCCATATGGCAGATCAGCGGATTGAACTGCGGCCTGCCTTTCGTTTCGTAAATGCGGGCAATGGCCGCCGGATCGGTTGCGTCCGCAGCAAGGCCGTAGACGGTTTCCGTGGGCAGGGCGATTGGCTGGCCGCGGGAAAGCTCCTCGACGGCCGCCTGCAAGGCGGTTTCCCGCTCGTTTTCGATATCGATATGACGCGCCATGATGCTGCCTTTCAGGGCGTCAATAGCGTATTTCAGGGCCTTATGGAAAGCGCTATCGTGGCTTTTATATTGCCTTGATGATCTTGCGCATCTCGTCCGAGCGGGCGCCGAGCATAAGCACGTTTTTGAGCGCAACGCGTGGGTCGTGGGTCTGGAACAGCAGGCCGCCGCGATGGAAGGAGGTATCGATGGCGACGTTCTTGTTTGGAAGCGCGTTGATGGCGACTGCGAAATACATCCGCGAATAGCGCGCATCGATGTTTTCGAAGAAGTTCTCGGCCCCGCTCAACTCGGCGAAGAAATTCGCGAAATAGAATGACCAGAGCACATGGCGCTCGGCGTCGAAACTGGTTTTCGCTGCCGTGACATGGCAATAGCCGAGATGCGGCCGCTCATCCAGCAGATGGTGGAAAACCATCTTGGGAAAACGGATGGACTGGTGAAAGCCATTGAGACGGCTATGGGTGGCGTCGGCAGCAGCCTCGAGCTTGCGTCCGGTCATCGCCGCCACTTCTTCATGGCTGTAATAGACGCGTTCCCTCGGCAGCCAGCGTTCTTCGTAGCGGCTGATGCGCCCGGTTCGCAGGAAATCCGAATGCGCGGTCTTTGAACGTATCGGCGTGACCGAATGTTTGCCGGCATCGAAATAACGTATGCGTGTCGCCTTCTCCACCCGGAACGCCCTCGTTGTTGTCGATCAGGCAATATAGTTTAGGGCATGTTAAAACTCCGTTGCGCCACAACCCCGTTTTTTAACGGGTAGAGAGGGAGCTGCGCGACATCATGCGTCATATTGCGACGTGGTTTCCGGCGGGGAATAGCTGCCGGATTTCGCAGCGGAATGGCGTGCAACGGCCATTGGCGCATGTCGCAATTTGTCGCCAATGCGGAAGCCGATGTCGCTGTCTGCGCTACCGCAAATGAACGCTGATGTTTAGATGGGATCACACTTCCGCAGTCCGATAAATGGTGTGGGGCAGGGCGGTTTGATCGAGGATTTGGCCATGGAATTGCGTGATACCGTACTGCGTCAGCTGAAGAACCGCCGCGAAGGCTTCAGCCTGGAACAGTCTTTCTACACGGACCCGGATTATTTCAATCTGGACATGGAAACCATCTGGTACCGCGACTGGCTGTTTGTCGGCCATGATTGCGAAGTGCCGAAGGCCGGTAACTACATCACCGTTCAGGTCGGCGCCTATTCCGTCGTCATCATTCGCGGTCGCGATGGACAGATTCGCGCCCTCCATAATTCCTGTCGCCATCGCGGTTCCCGCGTCTGCTCTTCTCATAAGGGCCAGTCCGCACGCCTCGTCTGTCCCTATCACCAGTGGACCTACGATCTGGACGGCAAGCTGCTGTTTGCCCGCCATATGGGCGATGATTTCGACAAGGCTGAATTCGGCCTGAAGCCGGTCCACTGCGAAACCGTTGCCGGTTACGTCTTCATCTGCCTGGCAGACCAGCCCGCCGATTTCGCGCCGATGCGCGCCGAGGTCGAAAGCTACATGGCGCCGCATCGCATCTGGGAAGCCAAGGTTGCGCATGAAAGCACGATTATCGAAAAGGGTAACTGGAAGCTCGTCTGGGAAAACAACCGCGAGTGCTACCATTGCGCCGCCAACCATCCGGAACTCTGCCGCACCTATCCTGAAAACCCGAGCGTTACGGGTACGGACGGTGGTGCAAGCGATCCCGAGATCGGTGGCCACTGGGCACGCTGCGAGGCTGCCGGCCTGCCGAGCCGCTTCAAGATCGATCCGAAAGGCCAGTTCCGTGTTGCCCGCATGCCGCTGATCGGCGAGGCGGAAAGCTACACCATGTCGGGAAAACGCGCCGTGCGCCGGCCGCTTTCGGATGATGTCAGCATCAGCCATATCGGCGCGCTGCTTCTGTTCCATTATCCGACGACCTGGAACCACTTCCTCGGCGACCACACCATTTCCTTCCGCGTGCTGCCGCTCAACGCCAATGAGACCATGGTCACTACCAAATGGCTGGTGAACAAGGATGCGGTTGAAGGCGTGGATTACGATCTCGAGGACCTCACGCACGTCTGGAACGAAACCAACGATCAGGACCGCCGCATCGTTGAGGAAAACGCCTTCGGCATCCGCTCGCCCGCTTACCAGCCCGGCCCCTATTCCATGGAAGACGAGGGCGGCGTGATGCAATTCGTCAACTGGTATGCCGATTTCATGGTTGACCGGCTGTCGGGCGACAAGGCCCGCCTTTCGGCAGTAGCGTAACGCGAAGATGAATATGGCTGTGACCTACAAGCACATAGACGAGATGAAGCCGTGGAGCGACAAGCTCCACCTGCTGGAATGCATTTCGGTGACGCCCGAGACGCCTGACGTGATGACATTCCTGTTCCGGTCGGAGGATCAGAACTGGTTCCGTTACCTGCCGGGCCAGTTCGTGACGCTGGAGTTGCCAGTAGGCAAGGAGCCGCTCTACCGCACCTACACATTGTCCTCCAGCCCGTCGCGGCCCTATGCGCTGTCGGTCACGGTCAAGGCGCAGGCCACCAGCATCGGCACGCGCTGGATGTTCGACAATCTGAAGCCCGGCATGAAAATCCGGGCACTCGGCCCGCTCGGCGATTTCTCTTATGTCCGGCATCCCGGCGACAAATACCTGTTCATCTCGGCCGGCTCCGGCGTGACGCCGATGATGTCGATGGTGCGCGACATGAGCGACCGCGCGCCGCAGAGTGATATCGCCTTCATCAATTGCTCGCGCTCGCCATCCGATATCGTGTTCCGTCACGAGCTGGAATATCTTGCCCGCTTCATGCCGAAACTGTCGCTCGGTTTCATCGTGGAAAATTGCGGCCGCACTGATCTCTGGTCCGGCTTGAAGGGCATGGTCGACAAGGCCAAGATTGCGCTTCTGTCGCCTGATTTCATGGATCGCACGGTGTTCTGTTGTGGACCGGAGCCTTTCATGGCCGCCATCCGCTCCATGCTGGATGCTTCCGGCTTCGACATGAGCCGTTACCACCAGGAAAGCTTTTCGCCAGCCGCCCCGGTTGCTGTGGGCGAGAGTATTCACACCGTGGCGGATGGCGAAGCACTCTCGATGGTGGGGTTTACGCTTTCCGGCAAGGAAGTGCCGTGCCAGCCCGGCCAGACCGTTCTGATGACGGCGCGCGCCGCCGGTGTGCGCATCGGTGCCGCCTGCGAATCGGGGATTTGCGGCACCTGCCGGGTGCTGAAGCTCTCCGGCGAGGTGGAGATGAACCACAATGGCGGCATTCTCGATGACGAAATCGATGAAGGCTATATTCTCGCCTGCTGCTCGCGGCCGTTGACCGACGTGAAGGTGGAAGCCTGAGCGCACGAAATCCTGCGTCTTATGCGGGAATCTATTTTTGAACCGGAACCAAAGGTCTTAAAACTCGTTTGCACGTCATCGAATTCTTTTCGGGTGTTTCAATGGGGCTGCCCCTACCTCCGACAAGACCGAGTAGTTAGAAAGCGCGGTTCAACGCGCCACAGCAAACGGAGGAAAGATCATGATGAATTTCCGCACGACGAGCGTCGCTACGGCGGTTGTCCTGTTCCTGACAAGCTTCACGCCGTCGCAGGCGTTCCAGGCGCCTGTTCCAATGGCGAAGCCGGCAATCTCAACCGAGAATGTAGTGCCGGTACAGTACCGTGAATGGGACCGCCGAGGTGACCGTAGATACGGCGACCGCATGTATCGTCCGCGCCCGTCGCGGGACGGATATTATAACGGCCATCGCGGCTATCGCGACCGCCGTCCGGGCTACCGCTATCACAACGGAATGTGGTTCCCGCTGGCGGCCTTCGCCACTGGCGCAATCATTGGCGGCGCCATGGCGCAGCCGAGACCGGCCTATGGCGGCAGCCATGTTGCCTGGTGCCAGAACCGTTGGCGCTCTTACCGCGCCTACGATAACAGCTACCAGCCGAACAGCGGTCCGCGTCGTGTATGCGTATCTCCATACAGCCGTTAAGCACGCCTTTCGAAAGCCCGGATCCGATCCGGGCTTTTGCTTTCGAGTGCCGAGTTTCGGTAACCGAAGCGTGACAACGCCGTTAATGCTGGGTTCAGGCGAAAGCGCCTAGCCTGCAACCTGTGATGTTCCAGCCAGCACCGACAAACTGGCTGGATAAAAAGAAAAAGGTGTTATTATTCACGTGCAACGGCCTGTCGACCGTCGTGAATGGAGGAAGTCAGATGAGAAGCTATGTGAAGAATATCCTGGCTGTCGGTCTTTCTGCAATCGTGGTTGCAGGAGCGATTGTTCCCGCTGAGGCAATGCCATTGCTGATGGCGCCGAAGAGTGTCGAGACCCTGGGTAACGATGCCGGCAAGAATGTCGTCAATGTGCAATACTGGCGCGATCGTGACAATCGTGGCGGCTGGGGCGGCGAACGCCGCGGCTGGTACGGCGGCCATCGCGGTTATCGCGACTACCGCCCGGGTTATCGTCACCACGACGGTTACTGGTTCCCGCTCGCAGCCTTTGCGACGGGCGCGATCATCGGCGGCGCACTGTCGCAGCCGCGCGAAGTCTACCGTCCGGTTCCGGAATATCGCCCGCGTCCGGTCTACCGCGAATATCGTCCGGTCCGTCGTGCCGGCATGAGCCAGGCGCATGTGAACTGGTGCTATGGCCGGTATCGGTCCTACGATGCCTATAGCAACACGTTCCAGCCCTACAATGGCCCACGCCAGCCCTGCTATTCGCCTTACAGCTGATAGCACTACTCCGTCACTCCGGCCTTCATCCGGCAAGACGGAGTAGGGATTGACCAGCCTGATAGTTATTACGAGCCGCCCGGATACGGGCGGCTTTTTGTTTTCACAGAATGCGCGCCCGCTTCAGCACGAACCAGGCAAGCATAACCGAAATCACGATGAAGATGCTGGCCGCCATCGTGCCGCCGGTGCCGACCGTAAATGGCAACTCATCCGTGTTCATGCCGAAGAAGCCGGTGACCAGCGATGGCGGCAGCAGGAATGCCGTCATCAGCGACAGGATATAAAGATGCCGGTTGGTTTCGGACGAGAGCTTGGAATCGATTTCCTCGTGCAGCAGCCTTGCGCGTTCCTGAAGGGCGTAGACATCGTGATCGACGGCCTCGAGGCGGCCCATCAGCCGCGAGGCGACATCCTCGAAACCGTCAGGCATCTCGTCCTCATCGGCGGCAGACGCCCGCCGCATCAGGGTGAGCACCGTGCGCAGATGCCGGTGGAGGCGAACGACCGTGCGCCTGAGCGGCGCAAGCCGCCGCCGCTCGTCGCGGTTTTCGCTGTCATAGACCAGGTCCTCGATGGCGTTCAGCTCTTCGGTCGTTTCCATCACCAGGCTGATCAGCGAACGCTGGAATTCCGCGACGAGGCCTTCGAAGACATGGGCCGGCGTGAGGTAGCGGTTGGAATTCTTGTCGACTGCCGCTTTCAGCCGGTCCACTGAGCGCAACGGTTGCAGCCGGGTGGTGATGATAAAACGGTCGCTGACCGCGAAATGCAGCCAACCGAAATCACGCGTTTCCTGATCGAACTCGCGCTGGAAATCGACCAGCGTCCCATAAAGTGACTTTTCATCCACCGTGATGGACGGATGGGTTTCATGGGTGGTGAGGCTTGCCAGCGCTGCCGGATCGAGACCATCGATCGTTTCGAGAAAGCCCGCCACCCGCTGATCCGCAAGATTGAGGTGCAGCCAGAAGAAGCCCTCGCATTGCGCCATCTCGCCAAAGCCCGCATCGGGCGCAAGCCGCCGGCATGGCGCCGTTCCGGGGTGGAATTGATAGGCCCAGACAAGGCCGGGGATAGCGGGCGTTATGAGATCCATCGTGGCAGTCCTGACCGGCGGAATGGGAGGGGAGGCGTCCGTCGCCCCAAGACGGAAACGGCAGCGGTGGCACGGCACCTGTCAGCGCATGCTGAGCAAATTCATATGACAGTTTTATAACAATCCCGCTTAAAAGGCGGGAATTTTCAAATTGACGTTTACGTAAAAATCATTTAGCCCGAAAGCAACAGCACGATAGGCAAGAGCTTCGGGAGGAGGCAGCATGTATACCGCGCCGGTGGATGATATCGCCTTTACACTCAAACATGTGGCGGGTCTGCAAGACGCGTTGTCCAGAGGTGCTCTGGGAGACCTCGGTGAAGATGTGGTCGATGCCATATTACAGGAGGCCGGCCGTTTCGCCACCGAGCAGGTCGCGCCGCTTGCCGATATAGGCGACCGACAGGGCGCGCGGCTGAGCGACGGCAAGGTCTCAACGCCGGACGGTTGGGCCGATCTTTACCGGCGCTGGGCTGAGGCCGGCTGGAACAGCCTCACCGCACCGGAAGAATTCGGCGGCCAGAACCTGCCGCATATGCTGAATGTCGCCGCACTCGAAATGTGGAATTCCGGTTCCATGGCTTTCGCGCTTGCGCCGACGCTCACCATGGGCGCGGTGGAAGCTCTCGTTGCCCACGGTAGCAACGACCTGAAGCGCATCTATCTTCCCAAACTCGTCTCCGGCGAATGGACCGGCACGATGAACCTCACCGAACCGCATGCGGGATCGGACCTTGGCGTGCTGAAAACCCGTGCCGAGCGTAATGGTGACGGCACCTACCGCATTTTCGGGCAGAAGATTTTCATCACCTGGGGCGAACATGACGCCGCGGACAATATAATCCACCTCGTTCTTGCCCGCCTGCCGGATGCGCCGGCCGGCACGCGCGGAATTTCGCTGTTCCTCGTGCCGAAATTCCTGCCCGAAGACGATGGCACGCCGGGCAGTCGCAACGACGTCTTCTGCCATTCGCTGGAGCACAAGCTCGGCATTCACGGCTCGCCCACCTGCACGATGATCTTCGGGGACGGAAAGTTTGGCGAAGAGAAGGGTGCCCTGGGCTGGCTGATCGGCGAGGAGAACAAGGGTCTCGCCTGCATGTTCACCATGATGAACAACGCCCGCCTTGCCGTTGGCATGCAGGGCGTGGCGATCTGCGAGGCGGCGACACAGAAGGCAATCGAATACGCCAGGGAACGCACGCAGGGCAAGGCGCCCGGCTGGCAGGGTTCGGGCATGAGCCCGATCATCGAGCATCCCGATATCGCCCGCACACTGTTGACGATGAAAGCGCTGACGCAAGGTGCGCGCGCCATCTCCTTCAACTGCGCCCACGCCATCGATATGGCGCATGCCGCCGAAGACGTGGCTGAACGCGCCCACTGGCAGGAGCGCGCAGCTCTTTTAACGCCAATCGCCAAGTCCTTCTCCACCGATGCCGGTGTCGATGTCGCTTCCATGGGCATTCAGGTGCATGGCGGCATGGGCTTCATCGAGGAAACCGGTGCGGCGCGTTACCTGCGCGATGCCCGCATCGCGCCGATCTACGAAGGCACCAACGGCATTCAGGCGATCGACCTGGTGGTGCGCAAGCTGCCGCTTTCCGATGGCGCACAGGTGCGCGGTTTCATCGCAGAATTGCGTGAAATCGTCGCCCGAACTGCTGCCTCGAACCGCACCGATCTCGGCGAGACTGCCCGTTATCTCGAAACGAGTCTCACCGATCTCGAAACGGCGACCGACTGGTTGCTGGAACGCCGGAAAGCGGGGGAAACCGAAACCGCGCTGGCCGGTGCCACGCCCTATCAGCGCCTCTTCGGGCTGGCGCTCACCGGAGCCTATCTTGCCAAGGGCGCCCTGGCCCAGGTGGATGACGGCAGGGGAGCGCATCGCGCATCGCTCTGCCGGTTTGCGGCGGAAAACCTGCTGGCGGAAACGGCAGCGCTGAGGGATCGCGTCATTGCCGGTGCAGCAAGCCTTGCCGCCGCCCGCGCCGTGCTGGGTTAAGGAGAAAACCATGTCGGACGACCATATTCTCGTCGAGCGGGTCAGTCATGCGCCTGACGTTCTGACCATCCGCTTTAACCGGCCGGAAAAGAAAAACGCCATCACCGATGCAATGTATCTGCGCATGGCAGAGGCTCTGAAGGCCGCCAATGCAGACCCGGATATCCGTGTCGTCGCGTTTCTGGGTACGGAAGGCTGCTTTTCCGCCGGCAATGACATGGCCGATTTTCTTGCCTTCGCCATGTCTGGCGCAAAGGGCAAGCTCGCGGTGCTCGATCTTCTGAAGGCGCTGGCAACCTTCGAAAAGCCGCTGGTTTCGGGCGTCGATGGGTTGGCCATCGGCATCGGCACGACGCTGAACCTGCATTGCGATCTGACCGTTGCCTCCAACCGCAGCCTGTTCAAGACGCCGTTTGTTGATCTGGCGCTGGTGCCGGAAGCTGCGTCCAGCCTGCTTGCGCCAAAGCTCATCGGCCATCAGCGCGCCTTTGCCCTGCTGGCCATGGGCGAAGGTTTTACCGCCGAACAGGCCTTGCAGGCCGGAATGATCTGGAAAGTCGTGGCGCCGGAACATGTCGAAAGCGAAACGCTGGCGCTTGCCACGCGGCTTGCCGCCAAGCCGCAGCAGGCGCTGAAGATTGCCCGCGATCTCGTGCGCGGCAATCCGGCAGATGTGCTGGCCCGCATCGATGAGGAAGCCCGCCATTTCACCGCGCAATTGCAGAGTGCCGAGGCGCGGGCCGCTTTCGAGGCATTCATGCGGCGTTAAGCGTTCCGGCAGGAATTCCTTGCTGTTAAGCAACCGGGTAATATGGCTTGGGTTAGATAACGCAACGTCATCCTTCGAAGGCCACCCGCCATGCGTCACTTTGTTTTCGCCCTGACCGTCCTCCTCTCCGCTGCGACTGTCGCAGAGGCAGCGGCGACCGTGCCTTTGCCGGGTTCGAGCAATAACGTCATTCTGGCGCAGTCCACGCAAGACGACAGCCCGAATTATTACTCCGGCAATTCCCGCGATCGCCAGCGCCGCGCGCGTTTCGTTTGCGTCATCACTCCACCGGACAGCGCCAATCGTCGTCGGCCCTATGTCTGCCCCATCGAGCAGGGCCGCGTTGGCGGCGCCTGCCGTTGCTCGGGCGTGGTCGGCAACGGCACTGTTGACACCGCCTGGTGATTATTTCTCCAGCGTCGCCACCGCTTCCACATGCGGCGACCACAAGAACTGGTCGACCGGCGTGACGCGCGTGACGCGATAGCCGCCCTCCACCAGAATGGCGAGGTCGCGCGCAAGCGTCAGCGGATTGCAGCTGACGGCTACGATTTTCTTCACCGCGCTGCGCGCAAGTTCCTTGCACTGGACTTCCGCACCGGCGCGCGGCGGATCGAACACAACGGCATCGTAATTCTTCATTTCGCTCGTCATCAACGGCCGGCGGAAAAGATCACGCTTTTCGATGCTGACGGGTTTCAGGCCCTGCGTGTTGCGCGCGGCGAAATCGAGCGCTTTCAGCGGCTTGTCCTCTGCCTCAACCGCATGCACGCGGCCGACGCGCGCAAGCCGCAGCGCAAACGTGCCGGAACCGCAGAAGAGATCGGCGATGCGTTTGGATTTGCCAACATGGGCAAGCACCAGTTCCGCCATGGCGTCTTCGGCCTGTTTGGTTGCCTGCGTGAAACCGCCGGCCGGTGGGGAAACCGGAATGCCGCCGAATTCAATGATCGGCTTTTGCGGTTCGATCAGGATTTCGCCTGATAGCGCGACACGGGCGATGCCACGCATTGCCAGCACCGTTTCCGTCAATGTGCGCCGCTGTTTGTCGCCGACGGATTTGATGCCGTCGACGGAAATGTCGAGGCCCGAAAGCGTTTCAAGAACGGTCATGCGGAACGGTTCGGCATTCGACGCAAGGGAAAGGCCGATTGCGCGCACGGCGTCCAGCCGCGCGACGATACCAGGCGAGGTGACGGGACATTCCTCGATGGCGACGATGTGATGGCTGTTTGCCTGGTTGAAGCCGAGCAGTAGGCCTTTTTCCGTCTTGCGGGCGGCAAACACCGCGCGGCGGCGCTCGCCGGGGCGACAGATGACGAGATCGTCTACTGGCGGCGTCAGGCCTTTCGATCTCAGCGCCGAAACCACCAGCTCCCGCTTGAAGGCGTGGTAGGGCTGGTCGGCAAAGTGCTGCAGCGAACAGCCGCCGCAGGTGCCGTTAACGCCCTCGGGGCCGAAGTGGCGGCACACGGGTTCGCGGCGATCCGCGGAGGCTTCCGCAATCGAGATGATGGTGCCGGTATCCTTGACCTTGGCGATCGCCACCGTTTCGCCGGGCAGGGCGAAGGGCACATAGACCGGGCCGTCGGGACAGTGCGCAATGCCGTGGCCCTGGGCGCCAAGGCTCTTGATGCTGACGGTCTGCGTGCTCATGGCTTTTCGCCTCCGAGAAGAAATTCGATATTGCCATCGCCGCCGGAAATCGGCGAGGGGATGAGGCCGAGGCTCTTCCAGCCCATGTCTTCAACGAGCCAGCGTTCCAGTTCGGCAGCAACGGCAGGCGCCGTTTCCGGCTCTTTCAACAGCCCGGCCTTGCTGATGGCATCACGGCCTGCCTCGAATTGCGGCTTGACCAGCAGAACCGCGTGCGCGCCGGAGGCGGCAAGTGCGAGTGCCGGGGCAAGGGCGAGCTTTATGGAGATGAAGGACACGTCGGAGACGATGAAGTCCACGGACCGGTCATCAATGTCGTCGGTTGTCAGGAAGCGCGCATTCAGCCCTTCCAGATTGGTCACGCGCGGATCGTTCTCGATCCGTGGATGCATCTGCCCGTGGCCGACATCGATGGAGGTGACGTGTTTTGCGCCGCGATGGAGCAATACCTCGGTGAAGCCGCCGGTGGAGGCGCCGACGTCGAGGCAATCAAGGCCCTTCGGATCGAGCCCGAAGTGATCGAGCGCGGCGGTGAGCTTGAGGGCGGCGCGGGAAACATAGGCCTGCGCCGGATCGGTAATGGCGATCTTGACGTTTCCGGCAACGGTTTGGCTGGGCTTCGTGGCCGTTTTCCCGTTGACGCTCACGGTGCCGCGCGCAATCGCATCGCGCGCACGCGAGCGGCTGGCAAAGTGGCCGAGCGAAACAAGAAGCTGGTCAAGCCGTTCATTTTCAGGTGTTTTGGACATGGTCCCGTGTCAATGACCGCCAAACCCCGCAGATGCAAGCGATTTATCGCGCGCAAGGCTTCGCAACGGCACCATTTGCCGCAGCGCAGGGTCGTTTCGTGGTCGTTAAACAGCATATGCGATTAATCCAATATAAAGGCTTGTATTGCACTTTGTCTGCAAGGCCCGTGCGGCCAGTCGGAACCTGCCATGACGGCATCTCCTCCCATTCCCAAAATTGCGACCGTTGCAGCGCAGACGCTTGCTCCGTGGCATCAGGTCGCCGAGAGAGTTTGCGATGTCGCTAAAAAATTTCCCCATCAACATTAAGCTCATTGTCACCTTCTGCGTCTTGATGGGCGTTTGCCTGCTCGCCTCGGCGGTGGTCTTCTGGCAGACGCTGGGGAGCGAGCACGTCACGGTCCAGAACAACAAGGCCAACAAAATCCTGCATGCGGTTGACGGTGCGACGGCCGCGATGCTGGAACAGGCCGTCAACCAGCGCGGCTTTCTGCTGTTTCGTAGCGACAGCACCTACAACGATGTTTTCGCCCAGCGCGATCTAATGCTGAAGAAGCTCGGTGAAGCCCGTGCGCTTGCCGCCGGCCAGCCGGACATTCTGAAATCCATCGATGACATGCAGGCATCCGCCACCGTGTTCTTCAAGGAACTGGCGGAACCGCAGCTTGCCGCCCGCAAGACGACCGAAGCACCGATTTCCGAAATCATCGAGATCGGTCGCAATCAGGCCAAGGGTCAGCTCGACGGTTTCCGCGCCTCCGCCGCCAAGATCAAGGACCAGCTGAATGGCTTGTCGGCAAGCTACGCCGCACAGCAGGATGCTGCCGCACTCAACCTCAAGCTCGCACTTCTGGGTGGCGGCGCGGTTGCCGGTCTTTTGGCCGTGGCCCTCATCTGGGCCCTGTCGCGCTCCATCGTCACGCCGATCGTCGGTATGACGGCGGCTATGAGCAGGCTTGCCGACGGCGATATGACCACGGAAGTTCCGGCTCTCGACCGCAAGGATGAAGTCGGCAAAATGGCGAAAGCCGTTCTCGTCTTCAAGGAAGCTGGGCTGGAAAAATCCCGCCTTGCCAGCGAAACCGAGCGCATGCGCTCCGCAACCGAGACCGAGCGCCGCCGCAACGAAGAAGAGAAGGCCCAGGACGAAGCCGCTAACGCCCTTGCGCGTGATGAGCTTGGCAAGGGTCTTGCGGCTCTGGCGGAAGGCGATCTCGCCTACCGTATCGAAACGCCGTTCGCCTCCTACATCGACCCCATCCGTATCGACTTCAACAGCGCTGTCGAAAAGCTGCAGCAGGCCATGCGCGCAGTTGGCGAGAATGCCGCTGCAATCAATGCCGGGGCTTCGGAAATGCTCTCTGCTGCCGACGACCTGTCGCGCCGCACCGAACAGCAGGCTGCTTCCATTGAGGAAACCGCCGCAGCACTGGAAGAAGTCACCACCACGGTGCGTGATAGCGCAAGGGGTGCTGAGGACGCTGGCAATCTGGTTCAGCGCGCCCGCAGCGGAGCGGAAAAATCCGGCATCGTGGTCCGCAAGGCGGTTGCCGCCATGCGCGAGATCGAAAAATCATCAGGCGAAATCGGCAATATCATCGGCGTCATCGACGATATCGCTTTCCAGACCAACCTGCTTGCGCTGAACGCAGGCGTCGAAGCCGCCCGTGCGGGTGATGCGGGCAAGGGGTTTGCCGTCGTCGCGCAGGAAGTGCGTGAACTCGCCCAGCGTTCCGCCAATGCCGCAAAGGAAATCAAGACGCTGATCGGCGCTTCCAGCCAGCAGGTGGAAAACGGCGTCAACCTCGTCGACGAGACCGGCAAGGCGCTCGAACTCATCGTGGCGGAAGTCGAGGAGATCAACACCCATGTCAGCGCCATCGTCGTCGCTGCCCGCGAACAGGCGACTGGTCTGCAAGAAATCAACACGGCCGTGAACACCATGGATCAGGGCACGCAGCAGAATGCCGCAATGGTTGAGCAGCAGACCGCTGCCAGCCATTCGCTCGCCCGTGAAGCGGAAGCGCTCAATAGCCTGCTCGGCCAATTCAAGGTGGGCGGCGTTCGAGGTGCCGTTGCCGGCGCCGGCGGATATTCTGCTCCTCGCCAGTCCTCGGTGAAGCCTGTCTACCAGTCCGCACCCGCCGCACCAGTCAGAAAAGCCGCAGTGAAGCCTGCCTCCACAACCGCAAGGCCGGTCGCGTCACCCGCCCGCGCCCTTGGCCAAAGCCTTGCCCGCGCCTTTGGCGGCAAAGCAGAAGCGCCGGCTGCCAAGGATCAGGACTGGACGGAGTTCTGAGCCTGACGGTCACGATCATCAAGCGTGAATCAGGGGGCTGTGAAGCCCCCTTTTTGTTGCTAGATTTACGGCGCGAGCACTCAACCACGCGTTCTGTCGCAGTTTCCCAACAAAGGTGATTTCGAGATGGCACCTAGGATCAAGTTGAAAGTTCTGGATGGTGCATATGGGGTGGCCCGACTTGAGGCATCTGAAGCCATTCCGGCCTGGGCCGATGGCGGTGGCTTCGTCAGTATCACCCGGACCGATGATGAGCTTTCCATCGTCTGCCGGGAAGATCGTATACCTGGGCATGTCAGATCTGATACGGGTTGGTCCTGTCTAAAGCTACAGGGGCCATTTGCCTTCGATGAAACGGGCATCGTCTTGTCCGTTATCGAGCCGCTCTCGACCAATGAGATCGGTATATTCGTGGTTTCGACTTTCGATGGCGACCACCTGCTTGTGAAATCGAACGATCTGGAAAAAGCTTTCGTTCTGCTGAAAAATGCAGGGCATTCGCTCATCTAGAGACCCATTTGCCACGACGACTTCTCCAAGGAGGAGCGTTTTGACGAGTGAAATGGAAGAATTCAATCGAGCCGAATGGCTGTTTCCTCTTTCGCCGTTCGTATGACGACCATGGTGAAGAAGCGTGCGACATTGTTCTGGTCGCGGAACAGCCTGTCGCATAGCGCGTCGAACTCCTCCATGTCGCGCAAGCGCAGCATCAGAACGACATCGGTGGCTCCGGTAACGGAATAGGTGTGCGAAACCGCGTCCTCGGCGCTCGCCAGGTCGAGAAAACGGCGCATATGCTGCTCGCCGTGCAATTTCAGCTCCACCGTCACCAGCGCCTTGATTGCCCGTCCGGCTCTGGCGGGATTGAGGATCGCGACAATGCGGTCGATCACGCCCGATTTGCGCAGCCGCTGCAGACGGCGCAGGCAGCTGGATGGCGACAGCCCCACCTCCTCGGCCATGTCCACATTGGTGCGCGATGCGTCACGCTGCATGAGGTTTAAAAGTTTGCGGTCGATACGGTCCATTGCCGCAGCATAATCTCTAATGGTCAACTTGCAATAAAATTGCACAAAGCTGCAATCTTTGACCACAAATGCGAACCGGCTCGAGCTAGTGGATTGAGACAATCTTTAAGGAGTTTCAGATGCCATTGCTGATGCCGGTCTGGCGTAAAACGCGGGAAACGCTTGAAATCTATTGGGTGCTTGTCCGGATCACCGTTCCGATTGCGATCCTCACCGAACTGTTGTCGAGAATAGGCGCGATCGAGGCCGTGGCCCCGGTCTTTGCGCCGGTCATGAACCTGATCGGGCTTCCGCCGGAGCTGGGGCTGGCCTGGTTGACGGGAATGCTGGTGGGAATATGGGGCGCGGTGCCGCTGGTCTTCACGCTGGTTCCGGTATCCTCGCTCAGCGTGGCGGATGTCACGGTTTTCTCGGCCCTCATCCTGTTCGCGCATGGGCTGCCCATTGAGCAGAAGATCATTGAAAAGGCCGGTCCCGGCGTGATCGCAACGACGCTGCTGCGTATCGGGGGCGGATTGCTCTATGCCTTTCTCCTGCACCATTTTCTGGAGGTGACAGGGTGGCTGTCGGCCCCGGTGAACCCGGTCTGGACTGCCATGGGCGCCACACCCGACTGGGCGGACTATTTTTGGGGCCTTGGCGAAACCATGCTTTCGATGCTCGTCATCCTTCTGGTCCTGTCCTTTGGCCTTGAAATCCTCAGGCTGACCGGCGTCCTGGCCTTGATGATGAAAGCGCTTTCGCCCGTGCTGCGTCTTGCCGGCATTCGCGGCGAGGCCGAACATCTCACCGCCATCGGATTGTTCCTCGGTATCTCCTATGGCGCCGGTCTTCTGATCCGCGAGGCGCAATCGGGAGCGATATCGCCGCGTCAGGTCTTTCTGTCATGCGTGTTCATGGGGTTTGCGCATAGCGTCATTGAGGACACCATTGTCGTGATGTCGCTGGGTGCAGATGTCTACGGCGTTCTGGTCGGACGGCTCGTTTTCGCCATTGTGGCAACCGCCGCTATTGCAGCCTTGCTGCATCGCCTGTCCGACGAAGTGTTCTTTGCACGGATGTTCAGGCCACAGGGTACGTAGACGAAGACACGCCAGGTTTCGCCGCGGGGCCGGCATGATCAGCCCGCATGGGGTGCCAGACGGAAATGTCGCGCGGGGCATCTAGAAGCTCGGGCAAGGCATCGTGCCAAGCCTGCCGATAGGGACGATGAACCTGCACGTCGAGGACATCCTGATGGTCGCTCCAGGTCTCATGCAGCAGGAAGTGGTTTTCGTTTTCGCCGTCCCGATGCAGGGTTGCGTTCACAAAGGTGTTCTCGTGTCGCATGGCGTCGAGCAGATCATTCAGCAATCCTAGAAAACGTTCGCGCTGATCGGCACGGACCTTGAAGCCGATGAGATAGGTGGTGTGCATGGATAGTTACTCCTTTGTACCGTTCATCAGGGCGGCGCGGGTCTCGGCGTCGGCCGGGTAGAAACATTCCAGCACCAGCTCGGACAACGTCACATCCGTGGCGGTTCCGAAAACCGTGGTGGTCGAAATGAAGCGCAGCACGCCCCCGGACAACGGATCGCGTAGTTCGAGCGGTATCGCCAGCGGATCGGCCCCGGCGGAATGCCGTGGAGCTGCGGGCGCGGGATAGGCGGAAAGTTCCGCATGCAGCCGGGAAAGCGTCTCGTCTCCGGTCTCTTCGACTTGGCGGCGTAGGCGATCCAGCAGGTGATGCCGCCATTCGGCAAGATTGACGATGCGTGAACTCAAGCCATCAGGATGCAGGCTCAGCCGCAATACATTGAGGGGCGGGTGAAGCAGGTCTTCGGATATGCCGGCGAGAAGCGATTTGATCGCATCATTTGCAAGAACCAGATTCCAATGGCGGTCGACGGCAAGTGCCGGGAAGGGCATGTGGCCCTGCACCACGGTTTCGACGGCCTTACGAACGGCCGTCATATCAGGCGCATCCAGTGATCGTTCGGAATGGATCGGCGCATAGCCTGCCGCCAGCATCAGCCGGTTGGCGGCGCGGGCTGGCATGGAAAGCTGCTCTGCCAGCCTCGCCAGCATTTCACGGCTGGGCGAAGATCGCCCGCTTTCCACAAAACTCAGATGGCGCGCCGATATCTCGGCATCGGACGCCAGATCGAGCTGGCTCAATCTGCGGCGCGCCCGCCATTCCTTAAGCACCTGGCCGACATGTTCTTGATGATGTGTCATGCCCCGCAGCCTAGCAGAAGATATCGGCAATGCGATTACCTCGCAGGTAATTGTTCTGCGTCACAGCCCCCGGCATGCTCAGGCCGTCAACCAAAAGGAGCGCAATCATGACGCAACATCTCGCAATCGCCGAAACCTACCTCGCTGTCTGGAACGAGGAGAACGATGAACGCCGCCAGCGCCTCGTCAGCCAAGGCTGGGCTGAAATGGCGTGCTATACAGATCCTTTGATGCAGGGTGAGGGGCAGCAGGGGATTGCCGCGATGATCGAGGCGGCGCGGCAGAAATTTCCGGGATATCGCTTTGTGCTCACAGGCACCCCGGATGGCCACGGCAACTTCACCCGTTTTTCATGGCGTCTCATTTCGCCTGACGGAGAAGATGTTGCCGGCGGAACCGATGTCGTCAGCCTAAATGCCGAGGGGCAGATTGAAAATGTCGTCGGTTTTCTCGATGGCGCCGCATCCTGAGGCAGAGGCGGGTCGTCCCGCCTTCTGTCCCGGTAATTCTGTCAGCCGGCGAAACCGACGCCGGCCTGACGCTGGCCGAGCGCATTGAACACGGTGGAAACGATGCCGGCGCGGTCGAGGCCGGCATTGGCATACATGGTCTCCGGCTTGGCCTGCTCCACCCAATGGTCGGGCAGCGTCAGGGTCCGAACCTTCGGGCCGTGGTCGAGCAAGCCTGCGCTTGCCATGAAATGCAGCACATGTGCACCGAAACCGCCGACAGAGCCTTCCTCGATTGTCACCAGAACCTCATGATGAGCGGCAAGCTGGCGGATGAGGTCGAGGTCGAGCGGCTTGGCGAAGCGCGCATCGGCAACCGTGGTCGAAAGTCCGGCCGCATCGAGGTCTTCGGCAGCCGCCAGGCACTCCGCAAGGCGCGTACCGAAGGAAAGAAGTGCAACCTTCGTGCCTTCCTTGATGATGCGGCCCTTGCCGATCTGCAAAATCTCACCGCGCGCGGGCATCTCGACACCCACGCCTTCGCCGCGCGGATAACGGAAGGAAATCGGGCCTTCATCATAGGCTGCGGCTGTGCGAACCATATGTTTCAGCTCGGCCTCGTCGGACGCCGCCATAACCACCATGCCGGGCAGGGTGGCAAGGAATGTGGTGTCGAAAGAGCCGGCATGGGTCGGTCCGTCTGCGCCGACGAAACCGGCGCGGTCGATGGGGAAGCGCACGGGCAAGCTCTGGATCGCCACATCATGCACCAGCTGGTCGTAACCGCGTTGCAGGAAGGTGGAATAAAGCGCGCAGAACGGCTTGTAGCCATCCGCCGCAAGCCCCGCCGCGAAGGTGACGGCGTGCTGCTCGGCAATGCCGACATCGAAGGTGCGGGCCGGGAAAAGCTCGGCCATCTTGTCCAGCCCGGTACCATTAGGCATGGCGGCGGTGACGCCGATGATCTTGTCGTCGAGGGTCGCTTCCTGGATAAGCGCTTCGGCAAACACGCTGGTATAGCTCGGCGCATTCGGCTTGGCTTTCGCCTGCGCGCCGGTAATGACATCGAACTTGTTGACGCCGTGATATTTGTCCGCTGCCGCTTCCGCCGGCGCATAACCCTTGCCCTTCTGCGTCACCACATGGATGAGAACAGGGCCTTTCTGGTTGTCGCGCACATTGCGCAGCACAGGCAGCAGGTGATCGAAGGAATGACCGTCGATCGGGCCGATGTGATAGAAGCCAAGCTCCTCGAACAGCGTGCCGCCGGTTACGTAACCGCGCGCATGGGTCACGGCGCGGGTAATGGCGCGGTCGATGGTCTTGCCGAGATAGGCGGTGAGTTTCTTGCCGAAATCGCGAAAGCCCATATAGGTGCGGCCGGAGGCCAGCCGCGCGAGATAAGCGCTCATCGCGCCCGTCGGCGGCGCAATCGACATGTCGTTGTCGTTGAGGATGACGATCAGCCGCGCGTCGAGCGCACCGGCATTGTTGAGCGCCTCAAACGCCATGCCCGCAGACATGGAGCCATCACCGATGACGGCGATAACCTTGCGGTCGCTCTGATCCAGCCCCGCAGCCACCGCCATGCCGAGACCGGCGGAAATGGAGGTGGAGGAATGGCCGGCGCCGAAATCGTCATATTCGCTCTCGGCCCTACGCGTGAAACCGGAAAGGCCGCCTTCCTGGCGCAGCGTGCGGATGCGCTCGCGACGGCCGGTCAGGATCTTGTGCGGATAACATTGGTGGCCGACATCGAAGATCAGCCGGTCTTCAGGCGTGTTGAACACCTTATGGATGGCAATCGTCAGCTCCACCACGCCCAGACCGGCACCCAGATGCCCGCCGGTGCTCGACACCGCGTCGATCATCTCGTCGCGCAACTCCCTTGCCAGTTCCGGCAGGTCGCGATCGTCGATCTCCTTGAGATCGGATGGAAAATTCACCCGGTCAAGCAATGGGGTCTGTGGCATTCCGGTCAATCGTTCGGCCTTTTCTCGTGTCAGCGGTGGGCACCAGTGCGTCTTTCATATGGAAAGCCGGCAGTTGAGCCCTGCATGTCGTTCACTTCTATAGAATTTCAACCCTCCGGCAAAGGGACAAACTCTTCTTCGTCGCCGGGAACGATATCGAAGCGTCCGGTTCTCCACTCCTGTTTGGCCTGCTCTATGCGTTCTTTTGATGACGAAACGAAGTTCCACCAGATGTAACGGCGCTGGTTGAGTGCCGCACCGCCGAAGATCATGATGTGACAGCCGCCGCTGCCGCTCTGCAATGTGATGTCGTCGCCGGGCCGGAAGACGAGCAACTGGTCGGCGGCAAAAACGTCACCCGCGACATCCAGAGAGCCGGAAAGAATGTAGATCGCCCGTTCCTCATGGTCGGCGGAGAACGGGAATTTCACACCCGGTTCCAGCGTCAGGTCAACGTAAAGCGTGTCAGTAAAAGCCGAAACGGGGGAAGTGAGGCCTTCGAAATCACCGATGACGACCCGACCGGATGCGCCCTTGATATCGATCAGAGGCATGTCTTCCCGGGCGGTATGGGAAAAGGCCGGGGCGATTTCCTCCATATGATCGGGGAGGGCAAGCCAGGTCTGCAGGCCGGACATGGAAAGCGGATGGCCGCGCAGGTTTTCGGGCGTGCGCTCCGAATGCACGATTCCGCGCCCCGCCGTCATCAGGTTGATGTCGCCGGGCCGGATGACCAGTTCGGTGCCGAGGCTGTCGCGATGCTTGATTTCGCCGTCAAACAGATAGGTAACGGTGGAAAGCCCGATATGCGGATGCGGCTTGACATCCAGCGCCTCGCCCGCCTTCAGGATGGCCGGACCCATGCGGTCGAAAAAGATGAATGGGCCGACCAGCCGCCGCTGCCGCGTCGGCAGCGCACGCCGCACGGCGAAGCCGCCAATATCGCTGGTGCGCGGAATGATGAGGTTTTCGATGGCGTCGCAGGCGAAAGCATCACCCGCGACAGGATCGTTGCCGGGAAAGAAGGACATCCGAAGCTCCTCGTGTCGTTACACGCAAGCTTACCACGAACGATACGACGTGGGAGCGCCGTAATGTTGAACGCTGTGTCGCCCCCGTTCAACAGGACGTGTTTATTCCCCGTCCAGCGGCTCCACGCCCTGTGGTTTTCCGGCGCGGTCGAGACGGATTTTCTCGATACGCTTTTCGGCGGCGTTCAACAGCGTCTCGCAATGTTTTTTCAGGGCTTCGCCGCGCTCGTAGATGGCGATCGACTCGTCCAGCGCCACGTCTCCGCGCTCCAGGCGTGCAACAATGCTTTCCAGCTCGGCGACGGCCTTTTCGAAGGAATAACCGCTGACATCGGCTGTGTTGGCATTTTCCGTCATTTTCAACCCTTCATCATTCTCAAAATATGCATGGCCGCCGATTCCGCCAGCCCTTCCAGATCATAACCGCCTTCAAGCAGGCTGACGACCCGGTTCGAGGCGTATTTGTCCGCCATTTCCAGCAGCCGCCCCGTCGCCCAGTCGAAATCCTCGCCCACCAGATTGATCTGCGCCAGCGGATCGCGGTGATGCGCGTCGAAACCGGCGGAGATGATGATGAGATCGGGCGAAAAATCGGCGATCGCCGGCAGGACGCGGGATTTGAACGCCTCGCGAAAATACTCGCTGCCGGTATTGGGGGAAAGTGGCGCGTTGACGACATTGTTCTTCACGCCGGTTTCGTTTTTATCGCCGCTCCACGGGTAAAGCGGCATCTGGTGGGTGGAACAGAACAGCACTGACGTGTCGTTCCAGAAGATATCCTGCGTACCGTTGCCGTGATGCACGTCCCAGTCGATGATGGCGACGCGCTCTGCGCCGTGCACCTTCTGGGCGTGACGTGCGGCGATTGCTGCATTGTTGAAGAGACAGAACCCCATAGCCTTTGCGGTTTCCGCATGGTGGCCGGGCGGGCGGGACGCAACGAAGACGTTGTCGGCGGCACCCGTAAACACGTCATCTACCGCCACCATCGCAGCGCCTATACCGGTCAGCGCCGCCTGCAGGCTTTTCGGCGAGACATAGGTGTCGGCCTCGACGCGGTTGATCTCGCCATCTTCCTCGGGAATCTGGCGCATGACGGACAGCAGATGCTCCTCCGGATGCGCCAGAAGCACGGCATCCTCGTTGGCCTGCGGTGCTTGCTTGCGGACCAGTCGCTCGAAATTCGGATGTTCGAGCGCAATGTTCAGAGATCGCAGCCGATCCGGCCGCTCGGGATGGCCTTCCGGCGTGATGTGTTCAAGGAAGATCGGATGTTCGTAAAGACGGGTCGCCATTCTCTAATCCTCCCGAAATAAGCTGATCAAGCGCGCTGCGGCAAAAGCGGATAACCGACCATCACAGCGCGGCCGGCAAGGGCGGCAAGCACGGCCTTCAACGCATCGCCGGGAATGAAGGCGAGCGAACCCATGAACGCCTTTTCAAACCCGAGCCCGACCACCAGCGCCAGATAGGAGATGCCGAAGGCATAAAGCACGACCACGCCGCCGGCGAGGCTGGCGATGAAGAAACCGATACCCTGCGTCAGAGCCGACTGGCCGCGATTGACGAGTTTTTCCGAGAGCATGCCGGTGACGAAAGCGGCAGCAATCCAGCCGATCAGGAAGCCCGTGGTCGGCGTGGTGAAGATGGAAAGGCCGCCGCGTCCGCCTGAGAGGACTGGCAGGCCGATTGCGGCGATGAGGATGGTCAGAAGAACCGCGAGCGTGCCGCGTTTCGCCCCCAGCACGACACCGGCCAGCATGACGCCAAGCGACTGCGCGGTGATGGGCACCGGAATGAAACCAAGCGTGATCGGCGGCAAAAGTCCGAGTGCGATGATGATGGCGGAAAACAGCGAGATCAGCACAAGGTCGCGGGTCGTCATGGCTCGGGAACTCCGGATGGTTGTTTTGCCGTCAGCTTTGGCCTCTGAAACCGCGCGCGTCAATGGCGTCGGCAATGGCATCCGCATCCTTCAACGTCATAATGACGAGCGGCACGATGATCGTGGCCAGCCGAACGGGGAGGCCGCGCGCGCGGTGCGCATCGCGCACCGCATGGTAACGATTGACGATCTCCGGCACGAACCGCACGACGAGCCCGACCGCGAGCCCGATATCGGCCGCCTTGACCAGCCCCAGCCTTTCCAGCGGGGCGGCGGCAAGCGCGATTTCGTCCATGAATTGCGAAATGCTGACGGTGATGGTGACGGCGGTGGCGAGAAGCGCCAGTGCAGTCAGCCGCAAAAGATTGACACTCGCATCGTGTACCGGAAGCAGCAGATGGCTGAAGGCGGCAACGAGGAGAATGGTCAGCATCACCGGGCGTAGCCGCAGGCCGATCTCGCGGAATTGCAGCCGCGTCTCGCGCAGAATGGCGGCGGCGACAACGACGGCGCATCCCAGCAAAAGCAGATCGCGGGTGAGAAACAGCGCAATGCTGAAAACCATCAGCGTCACGAGCTTGAGGCGTGGAGAGACGCGGTAGAGCCAGCCCGTGCCTTCGACATGAAGCGACTTCATCGCGACGCAACCTCCAGATAACGTGCCACCGCCTCTTCGGGGTTGGCGTCTGCAACCAGCTCGCCTTCGTGAAAAACCAGTACGCGATCGAAGCCGGAAAGCAGCGGCAGATCATGGGTGATGACGACAAGCGCCTGCGACAGCGCAGCCATTGTCTTTTCAACGGTCGCGCGGTTTTTGAGGTCGAGCTGATTGGTCGGTTCATCGAGAATGAGGATTTGCGGTTCAGTGACCAGCAGGGCGGCCAGCGCCGCCAGCTGCAATTCGCCGCCGGAAAGCTCGTGCGCGCGCCGTTCTTCCAGATGAGCGATACCGAGCCGGGCAAGCACGGCCTTGACCCGCGTTTCTGTCTCCGTCTTGCCGATACCGAGTCGCTTGAGGCCGAAGGCGACATCGTCGCGTATGATCGGCAGGATGATCTGGTTCTGCGGATTCTGGAAGATGAAACCGACTGCCTGCAATACCGCTCTCGCATCTTTGACGGTGTCGAGACCGTTCACCGACACCTTGCCGCGCGTCGGCTTTGTCAGACCATTAATCAGCCGCGCAAAGGTGGTCTTGCCCGAGCCGTTGAGGCCAATGACGCCGATACGCCGTTCAGTCAATGTCAGGGACACGGGCAGTAAAGCCTGCCTGCCCTCGAAGGCGACGCCTGCGGTGTCGAAACGGATTTCCAAGATTGATGCATCCCTCTATCGCTTTCCGGTTCTATATAGTGTCATCAACAGAAGTGAAACAAAGAACAAAAAAAGAACATTGCAATCCTGAAAAAGCCGTCATACCTTCTGCTTTATGACGATCAAGGTTTCAAACGAAGCGGCAAGGCGGATTTTTCTGGCGCGGCAGGGGCTTTGCTCTCCGCCCGGAAAGGCGCTTTCCAAGGATGGCCTGTTGCAGCTCATTACCGATATCGGATTCGTGCAGGTGGACAGTATCGGCACGGTGGAGCGCGCCCATCACCAGATAATATTCTCCCGAAACCAGACCTACAGGCGCGAACATCTGACAGCACTGCTGGAAAAGGACCGCGCGCTGTTCGAGCACTGGACGCATGATGCCTCCATCGTGCCGACCGAATTTTACCCCTATTGGAAGCACCGCTTCCGCCGCCGCGAGCCGATCATTCAGGAGCGCTGGCGCAAATGGCATGGTGAGGGGTTCGATGCGGCTTTCGCCGAGACGCTAGAGCGCATCGCCGCCACGGGTCCTGTTCTGGCGCGTGAGTTAAAGGAGGAGGGGCATCAGTCCGGCGGCTGGTGGAACTGGCATCCTTCCAAGACCGCACTCGAATATCTGTGGCACACCGGCAAGCTTGCCATATCCGGCCGCGTGAATTTCCAGAAGGTCTATGATCTGGCGGAGCGGGTCATTCCCGGCGAGCACCACGAAAGCGAAGTGGAGCATACGCAATTCGTCGACTGGGCCTGCCGGCAGGCGCTCACCCGGCTGGGTTTTGCCACCCATGGCGAAATCGCCGCCTTTTTTGATCTCGTTACCCCGCAGGAGGCGAGGGACTGGGTCAAGAGCCGCCGTGACGAACTGTGCGAGGTCTCGCTTCTCGCAAGCGATGGCGGTGCTGCCCGTCCGTCCTATGCCTTTGCGGATTTCAGCGCCGATGTCGCCAACCTGCCGGAACCGTCGTCCCGCGTTCGTGTGCTGAGCCCCTTCGATCCGCTGTTGCGCGACCGCAACCGCACGGAGCGGCTGTTTGGCTTCTATTACCGTATCGAGGTCTTCGTACCCGAGCCGAAACGGCAATATGGCTATTACGTCTTCCCGCTTCTGGAAGGCGACCGACTGATCGGCCGTATCGACATGAAGGCAGACCGCAAGCGCAGCACGCTGGATGTGCGCCGCCTGTGGCTGGAACCGGGCGTGCGCGCTTCAGCGGGAAGGCTCGAGAAACTAGACGCGGAATTGTCGCGGCTTGCGAAGTTTACGGGGGTGGAGAGTGTGAATTATCTGGAGGGGTGGCGGGATGTGTAATTGCGCCTTGAGCCGGCGACTGCCTCTTCCGTCATGCTCGGGCCCGTCCCGAGCATCTGCAACGGAAAATGTATAGGATGCGTCTGCAGATACTCGGCACAAGACCGAGGATGACGCCGGACGGGCGGAGAGGACGCCAAATCGAAGCGCCCTCGCGACGTCCCTAAATCACCCGATATCCGTTGCCGAAATCTTGATCCCGAAGCCTTCCAGCCCGACATAGTGGCGCTCGCGGGTCGTCATCAGCTTGATCGAGCTGATGCCGAGGTCTTTGAGAATCTGCGCGCCGAGGCCGATTTCCAGCCACTCATTTTCGCGGGAGCGGGCCTGTGCGTGCGCTTCGTCGGGATCACGCGCCTTGCGCCGTCCGTCCACCTGGCCGACGCCGACAGAACCTTCGCGCAGATAGACGATGACGCCGCGGCCTTCTTCGGCGATCTTCTGCATATAGTGCTGCACCGGCTGGCGGTCGCCGAACACGTCGTCAGCAACGTTTTCAGGGTGCAGGCGGACGGGAATATCGACGCCATCGCGGATATCGCCGAAAATCACCGCCATATGCTGCATCCGGTCCCATGGCAGGGAATAGGTATGCGCCTTGGCCGGTCCGAAAGGGGTTTGGATGGTGAAGGAGGATTCCATCTCCACCAGCGTTTCTTTGCGCTGGCGATAGGCGATCAGATCGGCGACCGAAACATGCTTCATGCCGTGTTTTTCGGCGAAATCCAGAACCTGCGGACCGCGCATCACGGTGCCATCGTCATTGACCAGCTCGCTGATGACGCCGATGGGCGGCAGGCCGGCGAGCCGGCAGAGATCGACCGCCGCTTCGGTATGGCCGGAACGCATCAGCACGCCGCCTTCGCGGGAAATCAGCGGAAAAATGTGGCCTGGCCGGGTGAAATCCGACGCGCCGACATTCGGGTTGGCGAGATTGCGCACTGTCAAGGTGCGGTCATCCGCGGAAATACCGGTCGTCGTGCCATGCTTGAAATCGACGCTGACGGTGAAGGCGGTCGTGTGGGCGCTGTCGTTTTCCGCCACCATGGCGTTGAGGTTCAGCCTCTTTGCCTCGTCACGCGGCATGGGCGCGCAAACGATGCCGGATGTGTGGCGCACGATCAGCGCCATTTTTTCCGGCGTGCAATGAACCGCCGAAATAATCAGATCGCCTTCGTTTTCACGGTCGTCGTCGTCGGTCACGACAACGATCTCGCCTGCTTCGAAAGCGCGGATAGCGTCGACGACACGTTTCTGATCATAGGCCATTTCGGATTTACCTCACTTCAACCGGCCGGTCTGGCCACGATCTCTCAAATAATGGTCGGCAACGGTGCAGGCCACCATCGCCTCGCCGATCGGCACGGCGCGGATGCCGACGCAGGGGTCGTGGCGGCCCTTGGTGCGCACATCCACATTGCGGCCGTCGGTGTCGATGGACTGGCGCTCCGTCAGAATGGAGGAGGTGGGCTTGATGGCGAAGCGGGCGATAACGGGCTCGCCAGTCGCGATGCCGCCCAGAATGCCGCCGGCATGGTTCGACAGGAAAATCGGTTTGCCGTCATTGCCCATACGCATCTCGTCGGCATTCTCCTCGCCGGAAAGCTCGGCCGAGGCAAATCCCTCGCCAATCTCCACGCCCTTGACGGCGTTGATCGACATCAGGCTAGAGGCAATATCCTGATCGAGCTTCGCGTAGATCGGCGCGCCGATGCCGGCCGGAACACCTTCCGCCACGACTTCGACGACCGCGCCGATCGACGATCCCGCCTTGCGGATACCGTCAAGATATTCTTCCCATACCGGCACCATCGCCGGATCGGGGCAGAAGAACGGGTTCTGATCGACCTGGTCCCAATCCCAATTGTCGCGGTTGATCTTGTGTTTGCCGATCTGCACCAGCGCACCGCGCACGTTGAGGCTCGGTACCACCCTGCGGGCGATTGCGCCTGCGGCAACACGCGCCGCCGTCTCGCGGGCGGAAGAGCGTCCGCCGCCGCGATAATCGCGAATGCCGTATTTCAGATCATAGGTGAAGTCGGCATGGCCAGGGCGGAAGCTGCGGGCAATCTCGCCGTAATCCTTGGAACGCTGGTCGGTATTTTCGATCAGCATGGAGATCGGCGTGCCGGTGGTTATCATCGTCTCGCCGTCCTCATCCAGCATCACGCCGGACAGGACTTTGACGATGTCATCTTCACGGCGCTGGGTGACGAAGCGGCTTTGGCCGGGCTTGCGCTTGTCCATCCAGTGCTGCACCTCGGCAAGCGTGAAGCGGATACCGGGCGGGCAGCCGTCCACCACGCAGCCCAAAGCGGGCCCATGGCTTTCGCCCCAGGTGGTAACGCGAAAAAGATGACCGAAGCTGTTATGCGACATATTTCTCTAGACCGGAAAACGAGGGCGCGCCTGCGGACAGGGGCCGTTTAAAACAAGCGGATTTGTCATAGTAGAAAATCGGACCAAGGCAAAAGCCTTTCTTTCATCGCAAGTCCGATAAGAAGGTGACGCACCGTTCACGACGCCGAGCAGCGCGGAAAACGACAGGCGTAACGATGGCTGACGACTGGCCGGATGAATGATTCGGCGGAAACGGCGCAGGGTTTTCCAGGTGACAAAAGTTTAAAGGTGCTGGTGTTTTCCACGCTGTTTCGCGGTTTTCCAATATTGCCGGGAAATGCGGTGTAAAAATCACTAACGACTTGAACGTGATCCAAAATCCGTTCATCAATTGGGCCGAAAATGTCATGGTTGCGGGCAATTTCCGCCACATTCGAAAGGCAATTCTTCATGCATGTAAGGTTTTCACGCAAATTCACGAAAGCTAGATCGATGCGTATGATGATTGCCGCCCTTCTGGCCACCGCCAACTTGCTTATGCCTATCAACAGCTACGCCCAAAGCGTCGATGTCGAGGGAACGATCAGCAAGATCGACGTGAATGCGCTGACCATTACCTTGAACGACGGCAAGAATTACCGTGTGCCGGAAGAGTTCAATTTCGAAGGCCTGAAGGCAGGTGTGAAGGTCGTTGTTTTCTACACGGAAGTGGACGGAAAACGCGTGGTCGATGATCTCGAGGTCGTGCAGTAAACTGCGGTTTCGGCTCTGCCTGTTGTCGAGGCGGACCTCTTTAGTCCCGGTCGGGAAGCTCCAGAATTTCCATTATGCAGGACTTGATCCGACATCCAGCCGACGAGCGTCTGCGTGGCGGGATTGGTTTTTTCAGCCTAAAGATTTGGGCTGGCCGGGTTCCGGCTCGAGGCCGGAATGACGGAGGAGGATCGGTACCCTTACGAAATCCACTCAGCACTGTTCCTGTCGATCTCGACCTTCAAAATCCGGTCCTGCGGGATCTGCGTCGTAGAGGCTTCATCCTTGTCCATGCCGGAAACCAGGCGGAAGATCGAGCGGATCACGCCGCCGTGGCAGACACATACCGTCGGCACCTCGACTGAGGAAAGCCATGCGCCAATACGCCAGGACAGGATTTCATAGCTTTCGGCATGCTGACCTGGGGGAATGAAGTCCCACTTGTTGGCCTTGCGCGCTTTCACCCGGTCGGGAAATTCTTTTTTCAGTTCCGGCAGGGTCTGGCCTTCCCAGTCGCCGAAGGAAACTTCGACGAGGCGGTCATCGGTGCGGTATGCGTGGGGATCGAGCCCCATCGCTCCGCGCATCAGCTCCATGGTCTCGCGCGTGCGCCCGAGCGGGCTTGCCACGTAATCGAAATCACGCGCGGTGTCGCCGAGAATTTGCGCCAGAACCTTGCCGTTGCCGACCGCTTGCGCGCGGCCGAAATCATTGAGCGGAATGTCTTTCTGGCCCTGAAGCCGGCGTATCGCATTCCAGTCCGTTTGTCCGTGCCGGATCACATAGACGAGCAAGGCGATACCCCTGTTTCAAAGTTCGGTCGGCTCAGTCCTTGACCACCGAAATATCCGGCGCGTCAACGGCCTTCATGCCGATGGTGTGATAACCGGAATCCACGTGGTGGATTTCGCCGGTGACAGCCGTCGAAAGGTCGGACAGCAGGTAAAGCGCCGACTTGCCGACTTCTTCGATGGAAACGGTGCGCTTCAGCGGCGCGTTGTATTCGTTCCATTTCAGAATGTAACGGAAATCGCCAATACCGGAAGCCGCAAGCGTCTTGATCGGGCCAGCGGAAACCGCGTTGACGCGGATGCCGCGACTGCCGAGGTCTACCGCGAGATAACGAACGCTGGCCTCGAGTGCAGCCTTGGCCACGCCCATGACGTTATAGTTCGGCATGACCTTCTCGGCACCGTAATAGGTGAGCGTGATGATCGAACCGCCATCATTCATGATCGGCTCTGCCCGCTTGGCAACGGCGGCCAGCGAGAAGACGGAAATGTCCATGGTGCGGTTGAAGTTGTCGCGGCTGGTGTCGAGATAACGGCCGGTCAGCTCGTCCTTGTCGGAAAAGGCGATGGCGTGCACGACGAAATCGATCTTGCCCCAATGCTTTTCCAGCCCGGCAAAAACCGCATCGATCGTCTCGAGGTCGGTCACGTCACAGTGGCCGGCCATGAAGGCGCCCAGTTCCTGCGCCAGCGGTTCAACACGCTTCTTCAGCGCGTCGCCCTGCCAGGTGAGCGCGATTTCCGCGCCCGCGTCCGCGCAAGCCTTGGCAATGCCCCAAGCGATTGAACGATTATTGGCGACACCCAAGATGATGCCGCGTTTGCCAGCCATTAGGCCGGATGCCTGAGCCATTGTATGCTCCCTGATACTTTCGATTGATCCTGCCTATGGCATAGGCTGCAATCCTGTTCAAGATTGCCGAGGATCATCTACTGTTAGGGAACGTAACAAAGGGTGCGTTGTCCCGCCTATTCGCAAAACTTTTACAAATAAAGGCCTTCGCGCATGTGGCGCATGAGGTCAGTCACCTTCTCGTCCGGCTTTTCGAGCAGGATGATGCGCAATTCGATGACAAGATCGCCATATCCACCCTTGCCGTCCGCAAGCCCCTTTTCGGCAAGCCGCAGCTCGCGATCGGAGCCGGACCAGGCAGGAATGGTGACGGTTTCCTCGCCAAGCGGCGTCCGGATACTCGTCTCGCAACCCAGAACCGCGTCACTGAGAGAGATTGGCAGCGTCGTATGAATATCGAAGCCGCGAAGGGAAAAAGCGTCGTCGCGTGCCGCCAGCAACGTGACGGCCAGATCGCCGCGCGCAATGTTCGGCAACTTCAGCCCCTGGCCCTTTAGCCGCACCACATGGCCGTCCGTCATGCCGGGTTCAAGTTGGAAGCGTACCTCGCGTTCGTCGGCAAGGGATACGGTGATCCATTTGCGCTCCAGAAGTTCGGTGACCGTAACGGTGGCTTCCGCCGTGATGTCAGGTGCCTTTTCCGGCGGCGTCTGCGGGGGGCGGAAGCGGCGCACGAGAGCGCTGAAGAGGTTGGCGGCGAGCGAAGCGGCTGCGGTTTCGCTTGCAGACGTCTGCGTGGTTTCGCCAGCACCGGGCGCATCGCCTTTAACGCCCGTGGCTGCGGCTTTCGCCGCTTCGGCTGCCTGCTGCACCTTGGGGTCGTTCTGCGCGTCGGCGCCGAAAATCCGCTCGACGATATCTTCGGCCGTTTCGGGTTTTGCATCGGCTTTCTGGCCGGTTTGCGCCCTGTTGCGGGCATCCGCACGGGCCAGTTCCTCCATCAGCTTCTCAGCGGCCCTGGCGCGCTCGGCGGCCTCGCGCGCCGCCTCCCGCTGCTGCATGATTGTTTCGCCGCGCTGCTTTTTCTCGGCCGCCTTGCGGGCCTGGTCGTAAAGATCGCGCTTTTTGGGGTCTTTCAGAAGATCATAGGCCTGCCCGACCTCGGCGAATCGCGCCGACGCGTCAGGGTCATCGCGATTGGCGTCCGGATGGACGGTTTTTGCCTTCGTGCGCCAGGCAGCCTTGATGTCTTCGTGACGGGCGTCACGTTTTAAGCCGAGGATAGAATACGGATCGCGCATGCGAAACACCAGTTACGTTGGCTCAGGCACGTGCAGCCGCTCATGGCGCAATCCTGAAACAAACCCCTCCGAAAAGGGATGCCTGCGATCATTCGCATGCATGCCCTCGGTTCAAACAACGTCGACTGTGGCAATAAGTTGCTAAGCAGTTGTTTACGGGGAATGCGCGCCGCCATGCGGCCGGATTAATTCCGCGCGCCAGGGTAAACAGTTTATTTCTGTTCGAAGCGGGTGAGTAACCATTCGCCGGTTTCCGACAGGCAGGCCTGTCCGGCATAACTCGCCACACCTTCGAAAGAGTGGCGCGTCGTCTTGAAATCGCGGCAGACGAAACCGCTGGACTTGTCTTCGTGAATGGTTGTGACGACACCGGCGCTGCCGGTTGCGGCATTGGCCCAGGGCAGGGGCTGTTCCGCGAGTTTGGTGAGATCCGCCGATGTGACCGCATTGCGGATGGTCGCGTCGTCGGTCTGCGGGTTATTATTGGGCTGGTTGGGAACAGAGGCGGTGGAAAGCGAGCGATCGACCTTGTCGCCGCCGAACAGGTCAAGGCTGACGCATCCGCTCAGCACCACAAGCATTGACACGATGGCGGAAACTTCCGCTATCGATGAAAGGAGGCCCTTTGTTCGACTGTTCGACTTTGCTATGACGGTCACCATCTTTCGCCAGAGATCATCTCTGGGGTCCAAATCAGCTCGGGAGCATTTTAGTCAATATGTCGGAAACGGGGTTAACATCCAGTGACTTCACTGAAGAAAATGAACCGTTCACGCTTTTTGCCGAATGGCTGAAGGACGCGACGGCCTCCGAAATCAACGATCCGAACGCGGTAGCACTCGCAACCGTCGATGAAAACGGCCTGCCGAATGTGCGCATGGTGCTGCTGAAGGACGTCGACGATCGCGGCTTCGTTTTCTATACGAATTTCGAAAGCCAGAAGGGGCGCGAGATCCTGGGCCAGAAAAAAGCGGCCATGTGTTTCCACTGGAAAAGCCTGCGCCGGCAGGTGCGTCTGCGCGGCGAGGTGGAGATCGTTACCGACGCGGAAGCGGATAGCTATTACGCCTCGCGTCCGCGCGGAAGCCGCATCGGCGCCTGGGCGTCGAAGCAGTCGCGGCCGCTGGAAGGCCGGTTTGCGCTGGAAAAGGCGGTTGCCGAATACACCGCGAAATATGCGATCGGCGATATTCCGCGCCCCTCCTACTGGTCCGGTTTCCGCATTCGCCCGGTCAGCATCGAGTTCTGGCACGACCGCAAGTTCCGCCTGCACGACCGTGTCGAATTCCGCCGCGAGACGCCGGATGAACCGTGGTCCAAGGTCCGCATGTATCCTTGAAAGCTGCAGGGGGCAGGCCGTCCTTGCCTGCCTATTTC
This sequence comes from Agrobacterium sp. 16-2014-1-2a, assembly GCF_053522705.1. Taxonomy (NCBI): domain Bacteria; kingdom Pseudomonadati; phylum Pseudomonadota; class Alphaproteobacteria; order Hyphomicrobiales; family Rhizobiaceae; genus Agrobacterium; species Agrobacterium sp. 16-2014-1-2a. The sequence goes on along the minus strand of NZ_JBNWBX010000001.1, from coordinate 1,121,443 downwards.
AGCAGCGAATCAAATAGCGGCAGGCCGATGACGGCGGAAATGGCGATCAGGCCGTAGCAGATGCGCCTGAACGCCGCCTCGTCGGCAAGCCCGTGCAGCCGCGCACCGGCATAAAGACCCGCCCCGTAAAACGGCAGGGCCAGCAGGAAAAAAACAAAGACGTCAGCGGTGAACAGGCCACCAAAAAAATAGCTGGTGGCGGATATCACGGTCGAAATCGCGAAATAGAGAATGACATTGGCGCGCACGAAAGCGCCCTTGAGGGCGCCGCCAAGCCAATAGGCGACGATGGGTGGACCGCCCAGTTGCGCCGCACCTGAAAACAGCCCGGCAACAAGCCCGGTGAACAGGGTGAGCGGCGTTTTCGGCCGGCCGCTGTAACGCCAGCCGGAAACGAGAAATAACAGCAGCACGACAACCACGATGGAAATGATCCAGCGCAGGGTGAGCGGATCCCCGCCGGAAAGCAGCAGCGTTCCAAGCGGGACGCCGACAAGCGCACCGGCTGCCATGGTGAAGACTTCACGCCGGTCGGCCATGCGCCAGGCCGGCGGTATCATGCCGAGCGTCAAAACGCCGTCCACCACAAGAAGAACCACCGAGGCGATGCGCGGGCCGACAATGGCGCTTGCCAGCGGAATGAAGATGAGGGCCGCACCAAAGCCGGAAAAGCCGCGGGCAAGTCCGGCGAGAAAGGCGGCGCCCGCAAACATGGCGAGCAGCGTCGGACTATGCGCGATGATGAGAGCCGAGAAAAAATCGAGGAGAGGCATGGGTGACTGCATGGGTTTCGAATACCTCTTTATCCCGCATGCAGGCACCTGTCGCGGAAATTTCAGCTGATTATCGCACGATACGCTTTCGAAACGACGCCGCCGGAGAATCGTGATCAGAGTTGTATCTCACGAACAAAGGATGAACAAATGCTTGCTGTCTTGATGCGCCAGTTTGAAGCTGCCTCACAGAAATACGCCGAGGAAAATAGGATCATCCGCGATCCCGACTGGTATATGCTGAAGCTTCAGGAGGAGGTTGGTGAGGTCACGCAGGCCTGGAACCGGATGACGGGGCGTGGGCGCAGCAAAGACAGAAGCGAAGAGGAGATGAAACGGGATCTGGCCGACGAAACCGCCGATCTCTTGGGCCACGTGTTGCTGCTCGCCCATTGTAACGGTCTCGACATCGAAGCATCGATAGAGCGCAAGTGGCGTTTTACACCGTCGGTTTGACAGTTTGCGGGGAGGGACTCGATCCTAGCGCTGCGACTCTGTCGCTGCCGCGATTATGAGAGCGAAACGATAGAGAGCAGAGCTGCGAGAATGGCGGCCACCGGTGTCATGACCTGCCGCAGGGTAATCTGAAATGCGGAAAGAGCGAGCAATATCAGCGCCGCGCCGTTTATGAATGTGCCGACAAATGCATTCGAGCAGGATCGGCCTGTCAGCCTATATGTGAGACACCATAAAGACCAATGGCTAAAGGCATGTGACGCGCCTTCATGCCTCTGATAACGGCGCCTGTTGCAGGAGACCGGCAACCGCATGAAGATCGCTTGAAACGGCGATGCATTTTTCCCGCATTTCCTCGGTCGGCGGCGCGACATCCGGCACCATGATCGTCATCATGCCCGCCGATGAGGCGGAGCGCACGCCGTGCCAGGAATCCTCCAGCGCCAGGCAACGGCCCGGATCGATGCCGAGACGTTTTGCGGCAGTAAGATATGGCATGGGCGACGGCTTCGGCTCCGAATAGTCGCCGCGGGCGACGATGGTATCGAAACGTTTGAGCAGGTCATAGGGGCCGAGATGACGCGTGACGGAATCGTGCCGCGAGGAGGTGGCGATGGCGCGGCGTATATCGAGCCTGTCGAGAAGATCGAGGATTTCGACGACGCCGGGTTTCAGCGCCACGCCTTCTGCCATCATCACGGCAAGATGCCGGAGCCAGGCGTCACGGAAGCTGTCGATCGGAAAATCCGCGCCATAATCGGCGAAAATGGTGCCGGTAATGACATCCCACGGGCTGCCGCAGACCTTCTGATAGGTCTCTACCCGCATTCCGTGGCCGCCCTCATCTGACGCGGCCAGAAAGGAATCGCGATAAAGCGTCTCGCTTTCGATCAGCAATCCGTCCATGTCGAAAACGACAGCATGCGGGAGAAAAGGCAGCATGGCGGCTCAACCGAACCGGAAGGGGCGTTCGCCGAGGCTTTCGAACGGGCGGAGCAGGTAACCGTCCGGATCGGCGACGATGAATTGCCGGTTGCCGACCTCGACTGTGCCGCGCCTGTACCATTTTTCTTCTGACGGCAGGACAAGATCGATCGAGGCCCGCTCAAGCCGCGCGAGGATGGGCAGCAGGGAAGGAACGGCAAGTTGCAGATTCATGCCGCGGCCCAGCGGAAATTCAAGCGCTGCATTTTCCGCCACGAAGGTCCGGGTCGCACCGATCTGGTCGATCATCAGTTGCGCATCACCCAGCGCCAGATAGGCAAAGCCCTCTTCGGCGCGCTCATAAACCACATGAAAACCGATCAGGTCGCAATAAAAAGCGCGGCTTTTCTGCCAGTCGCTGACGGCTAGTTCCGGGACGAGGGCATTTCGTATGATGGTCATGGTCTCCTTTGCCGCGCAGGCCCGGCTATGGGAGGCGTGGCCTGCGGTAATGGGGCGATATTATCGTCTTCCGGGTGACTTGCCAGAGGAATCCTCATCATGGCAGCCATGTGCGGAGTTGTGGGCTGAAGCAGGTTCAACTTTTCGGCCTACCACAGCCTTTCTCACCTCATGCCGTACATGATCCGGCACCCAGTCAGCCCAAGTCCTTGGGCTGCAAAGACTCCTTTCGCCAAGCGGACACGGGTAGGCTCGATTCCGGCTCGAGGCCGGAACTACGCCTTCGTGCCGCCGACGGTGATCTGGTCCATGCGCAGATGCGGCTGGCCGACGCCAACCGGAACCCATTGCCCGGCCTTGCCGCAATTGCCGATGCCGGTGTCCAGTTTCGAATCGTTGCCGATCATCGAGACGCGCTTCATTGCGTCCGGCCCGTTGCCGATCAGCATTGCACCCTTCACCGGCGCGCCGATCTTGCCGTTCTCGATGAGATAAGCCTCGGTGCAGCCGAACACGAACTTGCCTGATGTGATATCCACCTGACCGCCACCGAAGGAAACGGCATAGATGCCCTTCTTGACGGAGGAGATGATCTCCTCGGGCGTCTTGTCGCCTGACAGCATGTAGGTGTTGGTCATGCGCGGCATCGGCACATAGGCATAACCCTGCCGGCGGCCATTGCCTGTCGCCTTCGCACCCATCAGCCGGGCGTTCTGGCGGTCCTGCATGTATCCCACCAGCCTGCCGTTCTCGATCAGCACATTATAGGCCGACGGTGTTCCCTCGTCGTCGACGGTGAGCGAACCACGGCGGCTGTCGATGGTGCCGTCATCCACCACAGTCACACCCGGGGCTGCCACCATCTCGCCCATCAGGCCGGCAAAGGCCGAGGTTTTCTTGCGGTTGAAATCGCCTTCGAGGCCATGGCCCACAGCCTCATGCAGCATGACGCCGGGCCAGCCGGAGCCGAGAACCACATCCATGGTGCCGGCCGGCGCATCGACGGCGGTCAGGTTGACGAGCGCCTGGCGCAGCGCTTCGTCCGCACCGCGCTGCCAGTTCTCCGTGGTAATGAAATCGCCAAAGCCGACGCGGCCGCCAATGCCGTAGGAGCCGCTCTCCTGCCTGTCGCCGTCACCTGCGACCACGGAAATATTGATACGGGTCATGGGCCTGACATCGCTGACGCGATGGCCATCGGCGCGCAGAATATCCACCACCTGCCAGCTTGCGGAAATCGTCGCCGTCACCTGTCGGACATTCGCGTCTTTGTCGCGCAAATAGGCATCGATATCGGTGAGAAGCTTCACCTTCTCCTCGAAGCTCGGGCTGCCGATCGGGTTTTCGTCGCCGTAGAGCTTTTTGTTAGTGCGTTGTGGGGCTGCGGCATAGGAACCGGAATAACCTCTGGTCACGGCGCCGACAGCATCCGACGCCCGCTTCAGCGCAGCCTGCGACAGCTCGCCCGCATGGGCGTAGCCAACGGTCTCGCCGGCAACGGCGCGCAGGCCAAAACCCTGGTCGGTATTGAAGGAGCCGCCCTTCAGGCGGCCGTTATCGAAGGTCAGCGATTCGGCCTGCGCATGTTCGATGAACAACTCGCCATCGTCTGCGCCGGTGAGTGCTTCCGCGACCAGCTTGCGCAACTGCGTCTCGTCGCAATCGAAGAGATTTACAAGGTCGTTGGTCATGGGAGGCTCCAAACTGAATAGTGTCTGGCAAGCATGTAGGATTGTGGGGCGTCGGTGGCAAGCCAAAGCGTGATTTGGCTCAAGTCAGCTTGAATATGAGGTGCACGAAAAAAGCCATGGCCACATAGACAGGGACGCTATGGAGAAGAACCAGCAACGTCAGACGTCCCCAGTGCTCAGGCGGATTCGGCACGACGCGTTCCCAGTGGAACTGCGACAGAATATTCCCAGTGACAATCATAATCAGCATTTGCGGCTGCGCGTTTCCTACCATGAAATCGGGCAAGAGGCCACTTTCATGAGCAAAGCTCACCGCAAAAGCAAATAGTAGAAGTACCAGAAAAACGCCGCAAAACTGACGGAGGGTTACCGGTTTTCTATATTTCATGATATCCGAAAATAGTTAAAACAATACTTTCATGGTAGAGTTTTAGTCTCTCGGATTCAACCTTATTGTTTAAGGAAGCGCGTCGTAGCCTTCGGCAAAGCCGGTGAGTTCGATCGGAATACCCACACGATCCTGATCGACGGATTCACGCAGCGCGAAAACCGCGTTCTTGCCGGCGCGCAGAACCTTCAGCAGCTCGTCGTCAATATCGACCTCGACATAGCAGCCTTCGGAGAAGCAGCGGGTGAAATAGGCGCGGCCAATATTGTTGTTGTCGATATAAAGCTCCATGCCGTCCTTCAGAAGCACGCCAAGCGGTGCGAGGATACGCAGGATGCGCGACTTGCGGTCCGCGGTTTTCAGGACCACCACCGAAAGCCCCACTTCCGGGCGGTCGTCGGCAATCACGTTCTGCATCAGGGCGCATTGATCTTCGGATGCGCCTGCCGGCTTGTCGCAGATCACCGACCATGCTCCATGCGTCGACTTCGGCGTTCCGGGCGGCTGCTGTTGCGCCAGCGCCGCTGCGGCGGGAGCGATGATGGCAAGACCGGCGGCGGCAAGAAAAGTGCGCGCGAGCGGGGAAAGACGCATGGATACCTCTGGGATTCGAATCAGTGCGGCTATTTTGACGCCATAATCCGGAAAAAAAAGCCTTGGTACCTCAATTCCAGCCGAGTTGGGCGGAAATAGGACCTGTTGCCAGGTGCAGGCGCCTGATTTGACCGTGCAGCAGCCGGTCCCTGGTGGCTCAAGCCTGCTGCAAAAGCGCTGCCAGCAGGGGCTGCGCCGGATTTTGACCATTGCCAAGCGCACCTGAAATATCTTGCGGGATACGGGACATGGGAAACTCGGCTGCGACGAACAATGGTGAAATTGGCTGACATCCGTGTCCTTACGCATATTGCGGCAGAGGACAAACTGTGGTTTGAAGTTAGTACCATAAGCATGGATTCTGCGTCTGTAATTGATCAAGATCAGACGCGTGAGGGAGAGGGTACCGTGACGAATAGGATTTACGCAGCATTGGCGGGGATGACCTGTCTGCTCACGGCTGTCGGCGCCCACGCCGATCAGCCGGTGCATTGGCAAATGGGCATGCAGGAGGCCGCCACGCCGATCATGCACGAAATACGCTGGTTTGAACAATATACGCTCTGGTTCATTGTTCCGGTTACGCTTTTCGTTCTTGCGCTGCTCATTATCGTCGCCTTGAAATTCCGTGCAGCGAAAAATCCGGTGCCGTCCAAGACTAGCCACAACACCGCGATCGAAGTGGTGTGGACGCTTGCGCCGGTTCTCATTCTCCTGTTCCTCGCTTTCCCGTCGTTCAATCTTCTGAACGCGCAGCTGACGCAGCCGGAAAACCCTGATCTGACGCTGAAAGCGACTGCGACGCAATGGCTCTGGAACTACGAATACAAGGCTGCCGAGGGCGCCGAGCCGCTCGCCTTCGACAGCTATCTGCTGAAAGAGCAGGATCGTGCAGCTGCAGGCAAGGAGGACAAGGCCCGCTACCCGCGTCTTCTCGCGGTAGACAATGAAATGGTCGTTCCGGTCGGCAAGACCGTTCGCCTTCTGGTGACGGCGGCGCCTACGGATGTCATCCACGCCTTCGCCATGCCCGCTTTCGGTGTTAAGATCGACGCCGTTCCGGGCCGCCTCAACGAAACTTGGTTCAAGCCGGAGAAGGAAGGCCTTTATTACGGCCAGTGTTCCGAGCTTTGCGGCAAGGACCACGCCTTCATGCCGATCGCCATTCGGGTGGTTTCCGAACAGCAGTACAATGCCTGGCACGCCGCCGCCGCTTCAGATCTGAACGGCGCGAACCGGGCACTGATGGCCTCCGTCGATGGCGCTCCGCGCACGGTCGACGTTGCCGCCAACGAAACCAACTGAGACCTGGAGTGACGACAATGGCTGGACCTTCCGCACACGACGATCATCACTCGCATGGTCAATCCGCTCATGATGGGCACGCGCATGATGATCATTCGCATGATCATTCCCACAAGCCGGGCTTTTTCGCCCGCTGGTTCCTGTCGACCAACCATAAGGACATCGGCACGCTCTACCTGATCTTCGCCATCATGGCGGGTATCATCGGTGGCGGGCTTTCGGTTGTCATGCGTATGGAGCTGCAGGAGCCGGGCATCCAAATCTTCCACGGTCTGGCCTCCATGGTCTACGGCTTCGAGGGTGACGCTGCCATCGACGGCGGCAAGCACATGTTCAACGTGTTCACGACAGCGCACGCGCTCATCATGATCTTCTTCATGGTCATGCCGGCGATGATCGGCGGCTTTGCCAACTGGATGATCCCGATCATGATCGGCGCTCCTGACATGGCTTTCCCGCGCCTCAACAATATTTCCTTCTGGCTGATCGTTCCGGCGTTCATCCTGCTGCTCCTGTCGCTTTTCGTCGAAGGTCCGGCGGGCGGTTACGGCGTGGGTGGCGGCTGGACCATGTATCCGCCGCTTTCGACCAACGGCATGCCGGGACCGGCGGTGGATCTTGCGATCTTCTCGCTGCACGTTGCCGGCGCGTCCTCGATCCTTGGCGCCATCAACTTCATCACCACCATCCTCAACATGCGCGCTCCGGGCATGACGCTGCACAAGATGCCGCTTTTTGCCTGGTCGGTTCTGGTCACCGCATTCCTGCTGCTGCTTTCCCTGCCGGTTCTGGCTGGCGGCATCACCATGCTTCTGACCGACCGTAACTTCGGCACAGCATTCTTCTCGCCGGAAGGCGGCGGTGATCCGATCCTCTACCAGCACCTGTTCTGGTTCTTCGGCCACCCGGAAGTGTACATCCTGATCCTGCCCGGCTTCGGCATCATCAGCCACATCGTGTCCACCTTCTCCAAGAAGCCGGTCTTCGGCTATCTCGGCATGGCATACGCCATGGTCGCCATCGGCGCTGTCGGCTTCATCGTGTGGGCGCACCACATGTACACGGTCGGCCTTTCGCTGGAAGCGCAGCGTTATTTCGTCTTCGCAACCATGGTCATCGCGGTGCCGACGGGTATCAAGATCTTCTCGTGGATCGCGACGATGTGGGGCGGTTCGCTGACCTTCTCGACCCCGATGGTCTGGGCAATCGGCTTCATCTTCCTGTTCACGGTCGGCGGTGTCACCGGCGTCCAGCTCGCCAATGCCGGTCTCGACCGTTCGCTGCACGACACCTACTACGTCGTGGCGCACTTCCATTACGTTCTGTCGCTCGGCGCGGTCTTCGCGATCTTCGCCGGCTGGTATTACTGGTTCCCGAAGATCACCGGCTACATGTACAACGAGTTCATCGGCAAGCTGCACTTCTGGGTGATGTTCGTTGGCGTGAACCTGATCTTCTTCCCGCAGCACTTCCTCGGCCTTGCCGGCATGCCGCGTCGTTACATCGATTATCCCGATGCCTATGCCGGCTGGAACCTGGTGTCTTCCTATGGTTCCTATATCTCGGCCGTTGCCGTGTTGATCTTCCTCTTCGGTGTTTGGGAAGCCTTCGCCAAGAAGCGGATCGCTGGCAACAATCCCTGGGGTGAAGGTGCGACGACGCTCGAATGGCAGCTGTCCTCTCCGCCGCCATACCACCAGTGGGAACAGCTTCCGCGCATTCGCTGAATGCCGGACCGGAGTGCGCGGGCAGGGCTTGCGAACTCCGGAAGCTGAAAAGAGGGGATGGTGTGGGCTTATCCGCGCTGTTTCCCTTGAGGCGGACGGAATCTGCTGCTGCGTGAGGCATTTTGTCCAAGCGAAGCTTTTCGTGCGACATGATAAAAGCCAAGTACTGCCACTATGAATGGGCAGACGCAGCAGGGCGACGGAACGGGCGTGGCGATATGCCAGGCGCATGGCATCGGGTCTTTGACCCCGGTGCTGCCCGTGCCGGAACGTTCGGACCAATGAATTGACGCACCGTGCACGCCGAAAACGACACTCTGTTTTCGGGCTGGTGCAAGGGATGCCGCGGCAAGCGGCATCTGAAGAAAAAACAGGATACGAAATGACCGTCATCGACAATCGCGAAATGCTTGGCCTGGAAAGCTCCGAACTTTCGGAAGCCGGCGCGCGCGATTATTTCGAGTTGCTGAAACCGCGCGTCATGTCGCTCGTCGTCTTCACGGCGTTTGCGGGCCTCGTGCTGGCGCCGGGCCACATCAACCCGGTCCTCGGCCTCATCGCCATTCTCTGTATTGCCGTCGGTGCCGGCGCATCCGGCGCGCTCAACATGTGGTACGATGCAGATATCGACGCAGTGATGAGCCGCACCGCCAAGCGGCCGATCCCGTCCGGCCGCGTAGCACCTGGCGAGGCCCTGGCCTTCGGGCTGACGCTCTCGGCCTTTTCGGTGGTCATCCTCGGGCTTGCGGTCAACTGGTTCTCCGCCGGACTGCTCGCCTTCACCATTTTCTTCTACGCCGTCATTTATACGATGTGGCTGAAACGCTCGACACCGCAGAACATCGTCATTGGTGGTGCTGCCGGCGCTTTCCCGCCCATGCTTGGCTGGGCCTGCGTCACCGGCGGCGTATCGCTTGATAGCGTCATCCTCTTCCTCATCATCTTCTTGTGGACACCAGCCCATTTCTGGGCGCTGGCGCTGTTCAAGATGCGCGACTACGGCTCCGTCGGCATTCCGATGATGCCGAACGTGGCGGGCGAGCGCTCCACCAAGAACCAGATGATCGTTTACGCGGTGCTGACGGCTGCAGTTGCGGTCGCACCGTATTTCACCGGTCTGGCGAGCCTCGGTTATGGCATTTTCGCCGCCGTGCTGAGCGCGATCTTTGTGTACTGTTCGCTCGATGTCCGGCGCATGCCTGACGGTGACGAAAAAATGCTGCCCGCCAAGAAGATGTTCGCCTATTCGGTGCTTTACCTCTTCGCCATCTTCTCCGGCCTTTTGGCCGATCATTTCGCTCCGGCCCTGAAAGCCGTGATTTCGGGAGTTTTTTGATGGAAACCGTGGAACTGAGCGCGGCGCAGAAAAAATCGAGGCGCGGGCGCAACGTCGCGCTCGGCGTCTTGCTCGCCGGTCTGGTGGTGCTGTTTTACGTCATCACCATCATCAAGATCGGTTCGCATTGACGGCCTGACAGTGAGGGCATGATCGGAGGAGAGGAGGGGGACATGGCGAATACTGGGGCAAATATCGGGGCAGACAAGGCAACGGCCGGCACGCAGCGGGTGAGCAATCGCTCCATCCTCGTGCTCTGTCTCGTGTTTTTCTGCGCTATGATCGGCATGGCCTATGCCGCCGTTCCGCTCTACAGCCTGTTCTGCCGCGTCACTGGCTATAACGGCACGACCCAGCGCGTCGAGCAATATTCCGACGTCATTCTCGACAAGACCATCAACGTCACCTTCGACGCCAATACGTCGAATGGCCTCAACTGGGATTTCCGCCCGGTCGACAAGTTGGTCACGCCGAAAATCGGCGAGACGGTGCAGATCAATTTCAAGGCGACGAACCGCTCAGCGGTGGCAACCACGGGCACGGCGGTCTTTAACGTCACGCCCATGGAAGCAGGCGCTTATTTCAACAAGGTGGAGTGTTTCTGCTTCACCGAAACGACGCTTCAGCCGGGCGAAACGCTCGAAATGCCGGTGGTGTTTTTCATCGATCCGGATATCGCCACGGCGCGCGAAACGAAGAACATTCATACTTTGACGCTGTCCTATACGTTTTATCCGGCCAAAACCGAAAAACCGGTTGCGTCCTTGCCGGTAAAGACTGAATCTGGCGAAAGCAAATTGTGAGAGGAGACTCGGGCCTTTTGAGCAGGGCCGGGTCTGGGAAGAGATACCAGGGGATTGTCACACATGGCAGATACGCATCAGAAGAACCACGACTACCACATCATAGATCCAAGCCCCTGGCCGCTTCTGGCCTCGATCGGCGCCTTCATTCTGACCTTTGGCGGCGTCTGTTACATGCGTTACCTGTCGGCTGGCTCCTTCAAGCTGTTCGGCATGGAACTGGCCAATCCCTGGCTGTTTTATATCGGTCTCGTCATCGTGCTTTACACCATGTACGCATGGTGGGCAGACACGATCAAGGAAGCCAATGAGGGTAGCCACACCCGCGTCGTTTCGCTTCACCTGCGTTACGGCATGATCATGTTCATCGCCTCTGAGGTGATGTTCTTCGTCGCGTGGTTCTGGGCCTATTTCGATGCCAGCCTTTATCCGCACGAGGCCATTCAGGCGTCCCGCCTCGAATATACCGGCGGTCAGTGGCCGCCAAAGGGCATCGAGGTCATCGATCCCTGGCACCTGCCGCTCTACAACACCGTCATCCTGCTTTTGTCGGGCACCTGCGTGACATGGGCACACCATGCCCTGCTGCACAATGACCGCAAGGGGCTGATCACCGGTCTCGTCCTCACCGTTGCCCTCGGCGTCCTGTTCTCGACCGTGCAGGTTTACGAATACATGCACGCCCCGTTCGACTTCAAGAACTCGATCTATGGCGCGACCTTCTTCATGGCGACCGGCTTCCACGGTTTCCACGTTTTCGTCGGCACGGTTTTCCTGCTGGTCTGCCTGCTGCGCGCCATTGCCGGCGGCTTCACGCCGAAACAGCATTTCGGCTTCGAAGCAGCTGCCTGGTACTGGCACTTCGTTGACGTCGTCTGGCTGTTCCTGTTCTTCGCGATCTACATCTGGGGCGGCTGGGGCGCGCCGCTGGCGGAGTGATGCGGTTTGTTTTCTGACTCGGAGGGCGGCATCTGCCGCCCTTTGTGTTTAAACAGGCGGGCCGGACGGAGGTTTAACCGGCCCAAGGCGGGAGGCCATCATGTCTGAACCCGGAAACGGCGGCTTTGCGCCGGTGGACCCAATAAAAGTCGGGCTGAAGGGCTGCTGCCCGCGTTGCGGCAATGGCAGGCTGTTCGACGGCTTCCTGACCCCGAAACCCGCATGCAGCGCCTGCGGGCTGGATTATGGCTTTGCCGATGCGGGCGAAGGCCCGGCCGTCTTTGTCATGCTGATCGTCGGTTTCCTTGTCGTCGGGCTGGCGCTTTGGTTCGATCAGCGTTTTGCGCCACCCGTCTGGGTGCATGTCATGCTCTGGTTGCCTTTTGCGGTGATCGTCTCCCTCGTGCTGCTGCGCAAGATGAAGGGCATCATGATTGCGCTGCAATACCGCAACAATGCAAGCGAAGGCAGGCTTGATCGTGAATGAGGTTTCCCACATGAAGGCGGCGGAAAGACGCATCTGGTTTGCCGCGCCGCTCGTCCTTTTGGCACTTGCCATCCTTCTCGGCCTAGGCACATGGCAGGTGAAGCGACTTTACTGGAAAGAAGCGCTGATTGCCGATATCGAGGCGCGGCGCAATGCAAGTCCGGCCACGCTCTCGCAGATCGAGGCCATTGCCAAAAGTGGCGGCGAAATTGAATATCGCAGGGTCAACGTTTCCGGCGTTTTCGATCATGCCCGCGAGCGGCATTTCTTCGCCACCCACCAGGGCAGAACCGGCTATTACATCTATACTCCGCTGTCGCTTGCCGATGGCCGCATCCTCTTCGTCAATCGCGGCTTCGTGCCGTTTGAGATGAAGGAGGCAACGAAGCGGCCTGAAGGGCAGATTGCTGGCGAGGTGGAGATCAAGGGACTGGCGCGCGCGCCGCTCGTTGCAAAACCGTCTTCCCTGCTGCCGGATAACGATATCGCCAAGAACATCTTCTACTGGAAGAATCTGGCGGCCATGGCGTCGAGCACCGATATCCCGCCCAACAGGCTGGTCAACCTGTTCGTGGATGCCGACGATGCGCCGAACCCCGGCGGCTGGCCACAGGGCGGCGTGACGCTGATAGATTTGCCCAACAATCACCTGCAATATGCGATAACGTGGTATGGTCTGGCGGCGGCCCTTGTCATCGTCGCCGGTTTTGCCTATTTCCGGAACGGTAAGGCGCAAGGTGAATAACGCGCGCCCTGTCCGGTAAGGCTGGCTACCGGGCAAGGGCAAGGAGCACGCCAAGGAGCACGAATGAACATCGCCGTTTCCAAACCCCCTTTGACGATAAGGCTGTGCGGACCGCGCGGCTTTTGCGCGGGCGTGGACCGGGCGATCCAGATCGTCGTGCTGGCGCTGAAAGCCTATGGCGCGCCGGTCTATGTCCGCCACGAAATCGTCCATAACCGATATGTGGTCGAGGGGCTGGAAGCCAAGGGCGCGATTTTCGTCGAGGAACTGCACGAAATCCCCACCGAGCATCGCGAGCAGCCGGTGGTCTTTTCCGCCCATGGCGTGCCGAAATCCGTGCCGGAGGATGCGCAGGCGCGCAACCTGTTTTATCTCGATGCCACATGCCCGCTCGTCTCCAAGGTCCATAAGCAGGCCATGCGCCACCAGCGCCTCGGCCGCCATGTCGTGTTGATCGGCCATGCCGGTCACCCTGAGGTCATCGGCACCATGGGCCAGCTGCCCGAAGGTACTGTTTCGCTGGTCGAGACGGTGGAGGATGCCGGCACCTATGAACCGGTGGACCGAGAAAACCTCGGTTTCGTTACCCAGACAACGCTGTCTGTCGATGATACCGCAGGCGTTATTGCCCGGTTGCAGGAACGTTTTCCGGCCATTCAGGCGCCCGCCGCCGACAGCATTTGTTACGCCACCACCAACCGTCAGGATGCGGTGAAGCAGGCGGCCCCCGGCTGCGATCTCTTCATCGTGGTCGGCGCGCCCAATTCGTCAAACTCGAAGCGGCTGGTGGAAGTGGCGCTGCGCGCTGGCGCCAAACATTCGGTTCTGGTGCAGCGTGCGGCGGAAATCGACTGGGATGCGATCGGCGATATCCGCACCGTCGGTCTTTCGGCGGGCGCTTCTGCGCCGGAGGTCATCGTTGATGAGATCATCGAAGCCTTCAAGGCGCGTTTCGATACGACGCTCGATCTGGCCGTCACGGTGGAGGAAACGGAACATTTCCTCGTCAACCGCGAACTGCGCAGCATCGAGCTGACGACGGACGACATGGCTTTCGTGAATGGCAATGCCAGCAATGCCCTGCCGCCGAAAGCCGCCACTGGCGCCTAGACCGGGATGGCGAGATATGTGAGTGGTTCCTACCGCGCACATGTCATCCTCTCTTCAGATTTTCACTCCATCCTTCATCAAGAGATTTGAAATTGGCAGTTTATACGGACATCACCGAAGATGATCTGAGGAATTTCCTCATACAATACGACGTTGGCAGCCTCACATCCTATAAGGGCATTGCCGAAGGCGTTGAAAACTCCAATTTCCTGCTGCATACGACGAAGGATCCGCTGATCCTGACACTTTACGAAAAGCGCGTGGAAAAATCCGATCTGCCATTCTTCCTCGGTCTTATGCAGCATCTGGCCGCCAAGGGTCTGTCCTGCCCCTTGCCGCTGCCGCGCAAGGACGGGGAACTGCTGGGCGAATTGTCCGGTCGCCCGGCGGCGCTGATCTCCTTCCTTGAAGGCATGTGGCTGCGAAAACCGGAAGCGAAACATTGCCGGGAAGTCGGCAAGGCGCTGGCCGCCATGCATCTTGCCGGTGAGGGGTTCGAGATCAAGCGCCCCAATGCACTCTCCGTCGATGGCTGGAAGGTGCTGTGGGACAAGTCTGAAGACCGCGCCGACGAGGTGGAGAAGGGCTTGAAGCAAGAGATCCGCCCGGAAATCGATTATCTCGCCGCCCATTGGCCGAAGGATTTGCCCGCGGGCGTCATCCATGCCGACCTGTTTCAGGACAACGTTTTTTTCCTCGGTGACGAGCTTTCCGGCCTGATCGATTTTTACTTCGCCTGCAACGACCTGCTCGCCTATGACGTGTCGATCTGCCTCAATGCCTGGTGCTTCGAGAAGGATGGTGCGTACAACGTCACCAAGGGCAAGGCGCTGCTGGAAGGTTACCAGTCGGTGCGTCCGTTGAGCGAGGCGGAACTGGATGCCTTGCCGCTTCTGGCACGCGGCTCGGCGCTGCGCTTCTTCCTGACCCGCCTCTATGACTGGCTGACGACGCCGGCGGGCGCGCTGGTGGTGAAGAAAGACCCGCTGGAATATCTGCGCAAGCTGCGGTTCCACCGCTCCGTCAGTCATGTCGCCGAATACGGGCTGGTTGGCGAATGAAACATGTCGATATCTTCACCGACGGCGCCTGCTCCGGCAATCCCGGTCCGGGCGGCTGGGGTGCCGTGCTGCGATATGGCGAGACCGAAAAGGAATTGTCCGGCGGCGAGGCCGATACCACCAACAACCGCATGGAACTGCTGGCGGCCATCTCGGCGCTCAACGCGCTGAAAAGTCCCTGCGAAGTCGATCTCTATACCGACAGCGCCTATGTCAAGGATGGCATCACCAAGTGGATTTTCGGCTGGAAAAAGAAGGGCTGGAAAACCGCCGATAACAAGCCGGTCAAGAATGTGGAGCTGTGGCAGGCGCTGGAGGCGGCGCAGGAGCGCCATAAAGTGACGCTGCACTGGGTCAAGGGCCATGCAGGCCACCCGGAAAACGAGCGCGCCGACGAATTGGCACGCAAGGGCATGGAGCCTTTCAAACGCCGGTAACGGAAGTCTGATTTCTTCCATGCGGCCCTGATCCGGGCCAACCGTGATAAGGGATTGTGAAAACTGAAACCCGATCTATCTTGTCGTCAAACAGTTGGACGATGTTCCAGCGGAGGAGAGACATTCAGATGATCCTGCATTGTGTATTTCTACGGTTCAAGGCTGCAACGGCATCCTCTGAAAAACACGCGGTGTTTGAAGCAATTGCGGCCCTCAAGAACGTGATACCCGGCATAATCGACGTGAAATACGGCCAGAACGTTTCGCCGGAAGGCCTGAATGGCGGTTTCGTCGATGGCTTCATCGTGACGCTGGACAGCCCGGAAGCCCGCGACGAATATCTGGCGCACCCGCAACACATGGAAGTCGGTCAACGTTTGGTCTCGCTGACCGATGGCGGTCTGGCCGGGCTTCTGGTGTTCGATATGAATGTGTGAAAAAGGGCGGTTTGACCGCCCTTTAATGGATACTGTACTTCATTCGCGACGACAGAGAGGTGGCTTAAAGCTGCTCGATCATCGCTGCAGCGGCCGAGACCGTCGCCTGGCCGGGATTTTCTTCCACGTTGAGCGATGTAACCACGCCGTCTTTCACCAGCATCGAATAGCGCTTGGAGCGCACGCCGAGGCCACCGCCGGAGAGGTCGGCATCGAGGCCGAGCGCCTTGGTGAAGGCGGCGTCCCAGTCGGCGAGGAAGTGAATTTTGCCCTGGCCGCCGGACGATTGTGCCCATGCGCCCATGACGTGCCAGTCGTTGACGGAAACGACGGCGATGTCATCCACGCCCTTTGCGAGAATGGCGTCGCGGTTTTCGAGGTAGCCCGGCAGGTGGTTCAGCGAGCAGGTGGGAGTGAAAGCGCCGGGTACGGCGAAAAGAACCACCGTCTTGCCGCCAAAAAGCGCATCGGTGGTGGTTTCCACCGGGCCATCGGCGGTCTTTTCCTTGAAGGTTGCGGAAGGCAGTTTTTCGCCGATCTTGATAGTCATGTCCATGCTCCTATGGCCGTTTGGTTCGCGCGACTATAGAGCAAGGAAAAGAAAACTGTCATACGGTTTTCGCGGGAAATTCCATGGCTGAGACAGCCGTTCGGGATATGCCGCCTGAACGGTCAGGGCTTTGGAAAATTGAGCATGGTCTCCATGGTCCGATCGCCGGATTTGACAAGAATGGGCCAGCTGTTGCCCTGCACCTGATAGGTTTTTGGCAAGCCCTTGATGTTCATGTAGAAGGAGAGCTTGCGTTTGTCTCGCACCAGGTTCTGCGGCTCATAATAGGCAAAACCGGAGGGGCCGGCGATGAATATCTCGGTCTCCTTCGGCGCGTTTTCCGGCAGCTGCAATTGCACGCCAAGCATGGTCTTGTCGGGCGTGATGTGGAAATCGACAACCTTGAAATCGTCGGACGCAGCCTCTGGCAGCGTCTCGCGCGCCTCTTCCAGCAATCGCCGCTCTTCGTGGTCGTCATCGCCCGCATTGCCGCGGCTGATCGAAAACGTCGCCTCAAAGGGAATGCAGATATTCTGGCAGACGCCGATGAAGGCGGTGAGGTCGATATTGCCTCCCGCTTTGGCGTCCACGGCTTTCAACTGAAAGGGAATGCTGACGGCGTGATCGTAGCCGATATCGGTGATATCGCCGTTCTCGATGAGCTTGGGAACGGGATAGGCCATCGATGTCAGGCTTACACCGCTTGCCGGATCAAGCGTGATCTTGGGCGGTATTCCAGCTTCGCCTGGTTCGCGCCAATAGGTTATCCAGCCGTCTTTCGGCTCGATCTGCAACACGCCGCGCACCACGCCGTCCGCATCCATGGCAAGGCTTGCCACACGCATCTGGCCGCCTTCACTTCTCGCCCAGTCGGTAATTTCGGCCTGCGCTACTTGCCCGCCACCGAGAAGGGCGGCGAAGGCAACGGCGAGGCGAAGATGTGAAAATCGAAAGAATGTCCTGACGCTCATTCTTTCCGTCTAACCCAACATCGCCCGATGGACCAGTTACGAATTCGTGCGGTTCATCATTTTCGGTTGATTGATCGGGCGCGATGCCGCATCCTGTGCTTTGTCGAAGTGCGAACGCCGCTTTCCCGTTCAATGATGGAATTCGGCAAGCTGGAGGCGCCGGTGAGCTTTTCAACCCTGATGGACAAACGCGAACGTGGCTTTTTTGACAGCCAGTTCCTCATTGCGATGCCGGGGCTGGACAATGGCAATTTTGCCCGTTCGGTGGTCTATATCTGCGCCCATTCGGATGCCGGAGCCATGGGTTTCATCATCAACCGGCCGCAGCAGATCACCTTCACGGATATTCTGCTGCATCTGAAGCTGGTGGACAGCAACGACGCCATCATGCTGCCCAACCGCACCCGGGAATTTCCGATCCAGTGCGGCGGCCCGGTCGAATCCGGCCGGGGTTTCGTGCTGCATTCCGATGATTATTTAAGCGAATCGAGCATTCCCGTCAGTGACGACATTTCCTTGACGGCGACGCTGGATATCGTGCGCGCCATTTCCAATGGTCGCGGCCCGCAAAAGGCCACCATGATGCTCGGTTATGCTGGCTGGGGTCCGGGTCAGCTGGAAAACGAGATCGCCAATAATGGATGGCTGAATTGCCCGGCGGCGGAAGAGCTGATTTTCGACCGTGGACTGGACAACAAATACGAGCGGGCGCTTGCGCTTATGGGTGTGGATGCTCGCATGCTTTCTGCGGAAGCCGGCCACGCCTGATTTTTTCGTGATGCTCCTTTTGTCGACTGCTGGAACCAATCCCAATCCCTGACGTTAACAATCCCGAAAGCCGCACAGACAGTACGGCTCAACTAGGGAGCAGTAACATGGGTAGCACATCAGACAAGATCGCCGGTACAGCCAAGGAAGTTGCTGGCAAGGTCAAGAAAAACGTCGGCGAAGCAACCGGCAACAACGAGCTGCGCGCCAAGGGTGCCGCTCAGGAAACCGAAGGCAAGGTACAGAAGAACGTCGGCAAGGCCAAGGATGCGGTCAAGGGTGTCGTTGATCGTATGTAATGCCACCTGACGGGCTCCCGTGTCTTTGATGCGGTGCTTTGGAGCGCATGTGTTATCGCACATGCGCTCTTGTCGTCTGGAGGCCCGAAGGGCGGGTTTGTTACGCCTTTCACCTTGGTCTCTTATATTCGCTTTCACCCAATTCATCCACCGCAAGGGTTTCATGAATGAAGCTTTTTTCCTGCGCTTCCTGTGGCCAGCCGGTCCACTTCGACAATCGTTTCTGCGTCTCTTGCGGCCATCGTCTGGCCTTCGTGCCGGAGCGCCTTTCCATGGAAGCGCTGGCACCTGCGGGTGAGCCGAACTGGCAACTCGTGGCCCAGCCGGAAAGACAGGTGCGGTTCTGCGCCAATGAGGTGAACGACATCTGCAACTGGTCTGTGCCGGCGGAAAGCCAGAACGCCTTTTGCCCGGCCTGCAGCCATAACCGTCTCGTTCCAAATATCGCGACGGATGAGGGTATCGAACAATGGCGCGGCATCAGCCATGCGCAGCGGCATTTGTTCTATTCGATATTGCGTCTCGGCCTGCCGCATCCCAACCGCGATGCCGATCCTGTCGGCGGGCTAGTCTTCGACTTTCTGGTCGACGAGGTCGCACCTGACGGTTCCGTCATTCCCGCCATGACCGGCCACGACGAGGGCCTGATCGCCATTCGCGCGGCAGAGGTGGATGATGCGACGCGCGAGCAGGTTCGCGCCAACATGAACGAGCCCTATCGCACCATGCTTGGCCACTTCCGCCATGAGGTCGGGCATTTCATCTGGAACAAGCTGGTTCGTGATGAGAACCGACTGGAGGCCTGCCGCGCGGTATTCGGCGATGAGCGCGAAGACTATGCCGCAGCGCTACAGCGCAACTACGAGCAGGGGCCGCGCCCCAACTGGCAGGAAACCTTCATAAGCGCCTATGCCTCCGTGCATCCCTGGGAGGATTTTGCCGAGTGTTTCGCGCATTATCTTCACATCGTCGATACGCTGGAAACCGCGCGCGCCTTTGGCGTGGCGATAGACCCCGATGGACATGAGGATATGGCGGCGGAGGTCACTTTCGATCCCTATAATGCCCGTAGCGCCGCACAACTGGTCAAGGCCTGGATTCCGCTCAGCGTCGCCATCAACTCGATCCAGCGCAGCATGGGGGAGGCAGACCTTTATCCCTTCGTGCTGGCCCCGCCTGTTGTGAGCAAGATGGAATTCATCCACGACCTGCTACACGGCAGGATCGACGCGATGCCTCAACAGCAGATGCAGCAGTTCTCGATGGCGCAGTGAATACGAGACACGAGAAGTCATAGTTAGGAAACGCGTCATTTCCTTCTCCCGTCATTCCGGCTCAATGCTGGAATGACAGCGGTGGATGGAGTAGCCCTTTACCACCCCATATTCCAATACCTCTTACGAAGCCCGCTTGGTCGGCTGGAACCGCTCCCGCAGAAGCTTCAGCGCCGCATCGCCGGAAACCGGTGTGCCAAACAGGAAGCTCTGGCCGAAATGGCAGTTCATGCGTGAGAGTTCCGCCGCATCCTCAGGCGTTTCAATGCCTTCCGCCACCACCTGCATATCGAGAGCGCGCGCCATGGCGATAACGGAGCGCAGCAGCACGTTGCGCTTGTCGCTGGTATTGGCCACCAGTGCCTTGTCGAGCTTGATCGTGTCGAAGGGGAAGCGGGTGAGATAGGCAAGTGACGAATAGCCGGTGCCGAAATCGTCCATGGCGAGGCTGATGCCCGTTTCCTTCAGCTTGGAAAGCACCAGCCGCGCCTGTTCCGGGTTCTCCATCACCACGGATTCCGTCAGCTCCAGCTTCAGCTGCTGCGGATTACAGCGCGTTCGCGTCAGCATGCCGCGCACGTCGTTATACAATTCGTTATTCAGCAATTGCGCGCTGGAAATATTGACGGAGATGAAGATCGGCATCTTCTCGATGGAATGCTGCCAGTCCATCAGGTCGGTCGCTGCCCTTTCCAGCGCGAACATGCCGAGCGGTTCGATCAGACCGGAGGCTTCCGCGATGGGTATGAATTCGCTCGGCGGAATGTTGCCGCGTTTGGAGTGTTCCCACCGCATCAGCGCTTCGAAACCGGCCAGCGCGCCATCGTCAAGCTTGACGATGGGCTGATAGGCGAGCGACAGCTCCTTGCGCTCGATGGCGCGGCGAAGATCGCTTTCCATTTGCAGGCGGTCGGTGCCGGACGTGCGGAAAGCGGGACGGAACGGCTCGACGCGGTTTCCGCCAGCGCGCTTGGCGCGGTACATCGCCAGTTCCGCATCGCTCAAGAGACCTGCGGCACTTTCCTGCTGGTCGATCCATGAAACGAGGCCGATGGAGGCGGTGAGGATGATTTCGCGATTGGCGAAATTGATCGGCACCATGATTGCCTTGTTCACCGCATCGGCGAAATCGGCCACCCGTTGCGGATCGCGCTCCGAGGTCAGGATCAGGCCGAATTCATCGCCGCCGAGACGCGCCAGCGTATCCTGCGGTTTCAACAGGCGGCGCAGACGCCGTGTCAGCGCGATGAGGATATTGTCGCCTGCAGCAATGCCGAGCGTATCGTTGACCAGCTTGTAACGGTCGATATCGATCGCCATCACCGTGGGGCGCACGCCGTCGCTTTCAGGAGAGAGGTTGAGGATCGATTGCAGGCGGTCGAGGAAGACCTGCCGGTTTGGTAGCCCGGTCAGATTGTCATTCATCGCATCCTGCAACAGCCGCTCCACCGAGTTCTTCTGCTCGGTGATGTCGGTGATGGTGCCGACGCAGCGGATGATTTCGCCGTTAGAGCCAAGAACCGGGCGGGCGCGGATTTGCAGCCAATGGAAATGTCCGTCTTCAGCGCGAATGCGGAATTCGTGATTGAGGCGGCCCTTGCGATGGTCGAGCAGCACGTCGAGCGTTGCCTTGAACCGGTCGCGATCGTCAGGATGCAGGCGCGGCAACCAGTTGCGCGCAGCACCATGCATCGTGCCGGGCTCCAGCCCCAGACGATTGGAAATGTCAGGTGTGGTGACGATGCGGTCGCGCGTCACGTCCCAGTCCCAAACGGTATCGCCGCTGCCCGTCAGTGCGAGAGATTGCCGTTCGAGATCGGAAAACAGGCCCTGCTGATAGGCGCTGCCGGCAAAGGCATGCTGGATGACTGTGAAGCCGATCAGAAGCACGATCAGCACCAGCCCGCCGCCAAGCGCCGGCTGCACGATGTCGTTGTCCAATTGTCCGGTCACCGTCAGCCAGCTGCCGAACAGCCAGACGAGGATGAGCGCCCAGGACGGAACGAGCAAAATCGCCCGGTCGTAACGGTTGAAGCCAAGATAGATGATGAGTGCGATGCCGGCCGTCGCCGTCAGCGCGAAGGAGACGCGCGCGATACCGGAGGCGACCGAAGGATCGTAAATCGCGACGCCGAACAGCAGCGCCAGACCCACCACCCAGGCAAAGGTCGCATAACCCAGATGTGCGTGCCAGCGGTTTAGATTGAGATAGGTGAACAGGAAGACCACGAAGCTGGAGGCGAGAGCCACTTCGGCGCCCGCCCTCCATATTCGCTGATCGCTGGATGTGACGGTGATGAGTTTTTCAAGGAAGCCGAAATCGACGCAGATATAGGCGAGCACCGCCCAGGCGAGCGCGGCCGACGCCGGCAGAACCGAGGTTCCCTTGACGACGAACAGGATGGTCAGGAGCACGGCCAGCAGGCCGGCAATGCCGAGAACGATGCCGCGATAGAGCGTGAAGGCGTTGATCGTATCCTTGTAGGCTTCCGGTTCCCACAGATAGATCTGCGGCAATTGCGGGGTCGACAGCTCGGCGACGAAGGTGATGACGGAGCCGGGATTGAGCGTGATGCGGAAGACGTCGGCATCCGGGCTTGGCTGCCGGTCAAGCGCAAAGCCTTCGCTCGGTGTGATCGCGATGATGCGCTGCGAGCCGAGATCGGGCCAGAAGAGCTTGGAATTCACCAGACGGAAATGCGGTGCGACGATAACGCGCTCCAGCTGCTCTTCCGAAACGTTGGCAAGCGCGAAGACGGCCCAGTCGCCCTGATGGTCGGTGGAGCTGGCGCGCACCTCGATACGGCGGCGGATGCCATCCGGACCGGGCGCGGTCGAGACCTGAAAGGCTTCACCCTGATTGGCATAGATATCGGTTGTCGCGGTGAGATCGAGCGCCGTATCGTCACGGGAAATCTTCACCGGCTCGAAGGCGTAGGAAAGAGACGAAAAAAGCAGGAAAAACAGGAAGAACGGCGCAGCCAGTGCAATTGCCGCCAGACGTTTCGACAGGCACGGCGCAGAGTGAGTGTAAGTCATGTATCGTACTTCGTTCCACTGGAGCTTTGCTTGTCGGCAAGAAGGGAAAACATCGTATGATCCCGCCATTGGCCGTTGATTTTCAGATATTCCCGCAAGAGACCTTCCCGCTGGAACCCGGCATTTTCGAGAAGCCGGATGCTTTTGAAGTTTTCCGGAATACAGGCTGCCTCGATACGGTGCAACTGAAGTCCGTTGAAGATATAGGGTATTACCAATTTTAATGCGGCAGACATATGGCCTTGCGCGGCGTAGCGTTCGCCCACCCAATATCCTATCATGCAGCTTTGTGCAGCACCCCTCCTGATATAACCGATGGTGATGCCGCCAACGAGCAACGTCTCCTTCTCGAATAGCAGAAACGACACGGCGGTGCCGGAGGAAAACTCCTGGCCGTTGCGCACCACACGCGTGCGGAAGGAGCCTTCCGTCAGTTCGTCCGGGCGCCAGGTGGGTTCCCATGGCTGGAGAAACTGACGGCTTTCCGAGCGCAGAACGTGCCACTGCTTGAAATCGCCATAGCGCGGCAGTCTGAGAAGATGGTTGGCGCTGCGCAGTTCCGGGGTGTCGTTATGTCGGGAAAGAAAACGCAGCATTCACCATCCCTGTACGGAAAGAAACCGCAACCCTCAACCGTTCGCCTTTATCCTTGCGGGCTGCTGCGCGGAAAGCGCGGCAGTAATGTCTGAAAGAGGCGGCAGCTGTTCGAGCGGGCCAATTGCAGACAATGTCGGAACTGTATCGAAAAACAGCCGTCCTGCAAGATCGGTCAGGCGTTCCCGCGTGATGTCGTTCAGGCGCTCCATCATCTCCTCATTGGGGATGGGGCGGCCGTAAAGCATCATCTGCCGTGCCATCTGGCCGGCACGGGCTGCCGGGCTTTCCTGACCCATCAGCAGTTGCGCGCGGATTTGTGCGCGGGCGCGGTCGATTTCTTCCTGATGAATGGTCTGGGAAGACTTGCGCAACTCGTCGACGATGACGGGCATCAGTTCCGGCAGGTCGTTGCCGCCGGTCGCCGCATGCACGCCGAAAATGCCGGTGTCGGAAAAACCCCAATGGAAGGCATAAACGGAATAACAAAGGCCGCGGGACTCTCGCACTTCCTGGAACAGGCGCGATGACATGCCGCCCCCAAGAATATTGGCGAGAATTTGCGAACAGTAGAAATCGCGGGCGTGATAGGCCTTGCCCTCGAAGCCGAGAAGCACCTGCGCGTCCATGAGGTCACGGGTCTCGCGGATTTCCCCGCCGGTATAGATCGCCTTTTCGAGAACCGGCGTGGTGACCGGCAGCTGCGGCAGCGAGGCAAAGCGTTCTTCCACCTGCTTCACGAAGCTCTGGTGGTCGACAGCACCTGCTGCAACGACGAAGATGCGATCCGTCGTATAGTTGCGGGCGAGATAATGCCTGATCTGGGCGCTGGTGAAGGATTGCACGGTTTCCGGAGTGCCGAGGATCGGGCGGCCGATGGTCTGGTCGCGATAGGCGACGCCGGAAAAATTGTCAAAAATCACATCGTCAGGCGTATCGGTGGCGGCACCGATTTCCTGGAGGATTACGTTTTTCTCCCGCTCCAGCTCGTCTTCGTCGAACAGCGACTCCGTCAGAATATCTGCAAGAATATCGACGGCGAGCGGAACGTGGTCTTTCAGGACGCGGGCGTAGTATGAAGTTGTTTCCGTCGATGTCGCGGCGTTGACTTCGCCGCCGACATTTTCGATCTCTTCGGCGATCTGCCGGGCGGTACGGCGCGCCGTACCCTTGAAGGCCATATGCTCGAGAAGATGGGCGATGCCGTGCTCGGCAGTCGTCTCGTTGCGGGACCCGGATTTGATCCACACCCCAAGAGCAACGCTTTCGAGATGCGGCATTCTTTCCGTGACAACGGTCAACCCGGACGAAAGCCGGGTCACATTAACTCTCATATCAAGTCTTTCCGCGTCTCTATTTGCCGGCGCGTGCGTGGCTGCCGATGAAGGTTTCCACCGTCTTCAGCTCTGCGTCCAGAATGTCGAAACGCTCCTCCCGGTTCATAATGTCAGCTAGCCATACTGGAAGCGCCGGGTCGATTGCGCAAGCGGATTTTACGGCGGCCGGGAATTTAGCCGGATGGGCAGTGGACAGGACAACCATCGGGCTTGATGCTTTTTCGTGTTTTTCCGCCACAAAAACGCCGGTCGCCGTATGCGGGTCGATCAGGTAACCGGTTTTCTCAAGCGTATCGCGGATCGTCGCCGCCACCTGCTTTTCGGTGGCACGGCCGGCGCGGAAATCCTTCTTGATGAATTTCAGCGCATGCGGCGGGATTTCAAACGCGCCGGATTGCTTCAGGCCATCCATCGATGCCTTTACCGCAGCGGAATCGCGGCCATAGGCTTCAAACAGCAGCCGCTCGAAATTGGACGAGATCTGGATGTCCATCGAGGGCGAGGTGGTGGGGGTGACGCCGCGCATCTCGTAACGGCCGGTCTTCAGCGTGCGCGCCAGAATGTCGTTGTCGTTGGTGGCGATGACAAGCTTGTCGATCGGCAGGCCCATCTTCTTGGCGACGTAACCGGCGAAGATATCACCGAAATTGCCCGTTGGAACGGTGAAAGAAATCTTCCGGTCGGGACCGCCGAGCGACAGGGACGCCGTGAAATAATAGACCACCTGCGCCATGATGCGCGCCCAGTTGATGGAGTTGACGCCCGAAAGCTTGACGCCGTCGCGGAATTTCGCGTCGTTGAACATTTCTTTGACGAGGTTCTGGCAATCGTCGAAATTGCCGTTGATCGCCAGCGCATGCACGTTGGAGGCGGTGGAGGTCGTCATCTGGCGCTGCTGCACCGGAGAGACCTTGCCATTGGGGAAAAGGATGAAGATGTCGGTGCGCTCGCGCCCGGCAAAGGCGTCGATGGCTGCGCCGCCGGTGTCGCCGGAGGTGGCGCCGACTATGGTGGCGCGCTCTCCACGCTCAGCCAGCGTATAATCCATCAGGCGGGCGAGAAGCTGCATCGCCACGTCCTTGAAGGCAAGCGTGGTGCCGTGGAAAAGCTCCAGCACGAAGGTGTTCGGCCCGGTCTGCGTCAGGGGTGCTACGGCCGGATGGCGGAACGTCGCATAGGCGTCGTCGATCATCGCCCGGAACTTGTCGGCCGGAATTTCACCGCCGGTGAAACGGTAGAGAACCTCAAACGCGATGTCCTGATAGGACTTGCCGCGCAGGTTGCGGATTTCCTTTTTCGACATGGAGGGCCATTCGCGCGGCACGTAAAGCCCGCCATCACGGCCAAGGCCCGCCAGAAGCGCGTCGCAGAAACCAAGCGAAGGGGCCGCACCCCTGGTCGATACATATTTCACGAGATAGTCCCTTGTCGTTTACCGGTCTGTCCGTTGCCGTTACGGGCTCTTTATCAGCAGCATCCCGCCGGAATGAGGCGATTGGCGAGGTAATGAAGGGCTTTTTTGAAAATTCAAGCAAAACCAAACATGCCAATCGATTTTTTCCGGCGTCGCTGCTATAGACCATCGCCAACCTGCGTGAAAGGTCAATAAACAGCGTCTCCGGTTCGGTTCCGGGACAATGGAGAGGGAATTAGAAGAGTGTCAGGGAATTTCTTGCGTTTGTCCGCCGCGATGTCGCTTCTGGCCGTTGTTGCAGGATGCAATTCCTCCAATCCGTCAGACTCGCTTGCCGTCAACCCTCCGGCGGCGCAGGCAAATGCCGTTGCTCCGGTGGTGCAGGCCAACTGCCCGACGGTCACGGTTCTCGATGCCAATGCCGTCCACCGCGTCTATGCCGGTGGCGCAAAGGACGATCCGCAGAAACTCGCCTATCAGGTTTCGCTGTCAGACACGACGCGCTCTTGCACCGCGAACGAAACCACGCTGACGGTAAACGTGCTGGCCCAGGGCCGTCTCGTTCCCGGCCCGATGTCGAAGCCCGGCCGCGTGACCGTACCGATCCGCGTCACCGTTAAGGACGGCGACGGTGAGATTTATGGCGAAACGACCAATTTCGCCATCGACGTTGCTGCAGGCGGTGCCGGCACGCAGTTCATCTTCAACAACGATCATGTCGCCATTCCCAACGGACCGGGCGGCGCACCGAGGTCGGTCAGTGTCTATATCGGTTTTGCCGAGCAGGGCGCAAAGGCCAAGACCAAGCGCCGGTGATTTGACGGGCGAAATGTAAAAACCGGAGGCTGCTTTTGCGGGCTTTCGGGCAGATCGCAAACAAACCATGCCTCATACGCAACGTCATCCTCGGGCCCGTCCCGAGGATTCAAACACGTATAGCAAAATCAACGCGTTGCAGATGCTCGGGACAGGCCCGAGCATGACGAAGTGGCGTTTGTGACAAAGCCTGAGATTAAAAAGCGCCTTCCCATTCCGCCATCGCTGCAATAACGGCGGGCAGGTCCTGCATGCGTGAAATCACCGTTTCCGCGCCCGCATCCGTCAACCGGTCGGCATGGCTGGGATAGGTGTGGGATGCGCCGGTGAAGCCGATGACGCGCATGCCGGCTGCCTTTGCACCATGCACGCCGTGCACGGAATCCTCGATTACGACGGCGCGATCCGGTGAAACGCCGAACTGGGCTGCGCCATGCAGGAAGATATCCGGCTTCGGCTTGACGCGGTCGGCTCCGAGATCCTTGGCGGAGTAGATATGTGGTGCGAAATAGGGTTTCAGGCCCACCTTCGTCAGCATCATTTCGAGGCGGTGGCTGGAGGAATTCGAGCAGATGCAGCGCGGTGTCGTCAGTCGCGACAGAGCGAACTTGACGCCCTCGATGATCTTCACGTCGCGTTCCAGCCGCGCGTCGAGCAGCTTTTCCGACTTGTCGAGCAGCGATGCGGAAAACGGGATGCTGGCTTCGCTTTCCACCTGCAGGAGGATGTTCTTCCAGGTCATGCCGGCGAAACGCTCGCCCATTTCCTCGACGGAGATCGGATACCCGGCCTCGGTCAGAAGGCGGGACTCCACCTGTGCGGCGATGATTTCGGAATCGACCAGAACGCCGTCACAGTCGAAAATAATGAGGTCGAAGCCGCTCATGGGCGCTCCCTGTATCGGATTTGCCTTGGAAAAAAGTGATGCCCGGGCTTTTAGACCAAGTCCGCGTCAAGCTCAACCGGCTGGCCCGCAAGGGTCGGTCGCGCCCGGCTCATAGCTGGGATTTGGCTTTGCGCGTTTCCTGCGTGCAAAAACAGCTACACAGATCAGCGCCGGATGCGTTATGGGATGTTATGCCCAAGACAGCGAAAACCAGACCCGAAGATACCATTGCCGCACGCATCAGCCGCACACTGGCTGACCGCATCGTGCGCGGTGAGCTGTCGCCGGGTGAACGTCTGAGGCAGGATCACATTGCCGCCGAATTCGGCGCATCGCATGTGCCGGTGCGCGAAGCGTTCCGCAGGCTGGAGGCGCAGGGCTTGGCCGCCAGCATTCCGCGCCGCGGCGTGCGGGTCGCGGATTTCGGCCTCGCCGATGTGCGCGAAGTCGCGGAAATGCGCGCCGCGCTTGAGGTTCTGGCGCTGCGCCACGCCATTCCAAACATGACTTCAGCCATTCTCGACCAGGCGGAGGCCGCCACGCTCGAAGGCGATAGCGCGGTCGACGTGCAGCATTGGGAAGAGGCCAATCGCCGCTTCCACCGCCTCATCACGGCGCCTTGCAACATGCCGCGCCTGATGGAGGCGATCGACGGCCTGCATGCCGCGAGCGCCCGGTTCCTGTTTTCCGCCTGGCGGGCAGGATGGGAGCGTCGCACCGATACCGATCACCGCGCGATCCTCGACGCATTGCGCGGCGGCCGTGCCGAGGAGGCGGTGCGAATTCTCGACGGGCACGTGCAATGGATCGGCCGCAAGGCAATCCGCACCCCTTCAGGCTCGGTGCACGACGCCTTCGCCATCGTCGGATAGGCCGGGAACGATTGGCTGGGCTCGTTTGGACTCCGCCGGAAAAGTCGGTTATCGATATCCGCCCGCGATGACGATCCGCGGTGCGTGAAGGGAGCATGGATGGCTGCTGATACGGCGAAATCACGGAGCGGATTTTTCCTCTGTCCGCCGATCTGTTTCCTTCATCGGAAACGCGCCCTGTGACGGTCCGCCTTCGCCCCCATCACCTTCTCTGTATGCTGACCTATGTGGGGAAGGGATATACCTCCGGCTTTGTCGAAAACTACGACCGTGTCGCCGCTCGGCTGAACGCCGGCGAAGAGGATATCGAGCTGGTCGATGGGCCGGACGATATCTGCGTTGGCCTGTTGTGCGAAAGCCATGCCCACTGTTTCAACGAGGGCGTGGTGCAGAGGGACGAGGCGGCCCGGCTTTCGGTTTCAACGCTTTTGAACGAGACAATCACCGCCGGAAAGCGGCTGCGGGCAACGCCGGAGCTACTGGAGAAAATGCGTCTGGCCTTCGCCGCCGGAGATATCCGGCAGGCCTGTCGCGGCTGCCAGTGGATTAGGCTGTGCGATCGCATCGCGGCATCAGGATTTACCGGCGTGAAGATTGGCGAGCCGCCGCCGCACCCGGCCGGGCAGCGGCTTACTGCTACTCCGGCACATTCGTCTCGGTTCTCTCGGCGGCCTTGACCGTCGCCTTGATCTCCTTCGGCTCGCGCCCGGATTTCTTGTCGTAGCTCACCTTCACCGAATAATCGCCGGGATGCAGGGTCTCCTGATGCCGGTTGCCATAACGGCCGGAAATTTCCTTTTGCGTACCCTGAAGGTCCTTGGTCGTTTCGACGATGTCGATCCGCTCCGCACCCGGTGCCGTGATTGCCAGAACACCAGCATCGAGGTTGAGGTTGATCTCAGTGCGTTTTCCTGCAGTTACGGTGAAGGGCTGTTCCACCGTGACCTTGCCCAGACGCGCGCGCATCACGAAATCGCCGGCAGGCATTTCCATGGTTTTGCCGGTGCCGTAAACGCCGTTGATGGTCTGGCGCGTGCCATCGAGCGTCTCTTTGGCTGAAAGCGCTTCGAAACGGATATCGTCCGTTTCCACAGCTTTGCCACCGTCCGTATAGGCCGCCTTGGCAACGACCACGCCGCTCGGGATGACTAGATCGTGGCTGATCGTCTCGCCCGGCTTGATAGCAAGCGTTTCCTGCGCACGCGCAGGGCCGATGCTGCCGGTGAGGAGGAGTTCGCCCGCCGGCACGAAGGTCGTGTTCTGCCCGTAGACACTGTCCTTGAAATCGTCCTTGGTGATTTCGGTTTTCGCCTGGCTTTCCACATCGCCGCCGGGGCTGCGTTTTGGCACCACCGTCAGTTCCGCCGCGTCGAAATTAGCCTTTGGCCTCGTTAGGCTTCCCTCCTTCACCTCGAAGGGTATTTCGCGACGGATGTTGCCCAGCGCTGCCACGCCGACATACTTGCCCGCCGGCAGCTTCGCTTCGAAGGTGGCGTCGTAGGAGCCGCCGGCATTGACGTCGCTGCGCACTCCGGCCCCGTCAGCCTTGTAAAAATCCCAACGCACCCTGTCGCTGTTGCCGAGCGAGGGGCCACCATCGAACAGCACAGCGTCGGTGACGACGTTGTATAGCGGTGCCGGCTCCTGCGCCCCCAAGCTTGACGGTAGCGCCGCCAGAAGAAGAGCCGCGGAAAAGGCATGCACTGAAAAAGAAGCCACTCGCGTTACGGACGTCATTGCGGATTACCCCCTGAGTTGCCGGTATTGCCAGCGCCGACATGCGGAACAGGACAACCCGTTGTGCACAACGTTTTTGCGCCACTTCGGGTTCCCCGCCCGCGCCAGCAAATTGCGCGTGTCGGCCGCAACAGCCATTTATTTCGCATTTTCCGTGACTTGTTCAGGCTTTGATAACCATCTTCGGTAACCATAAGCATCAGTAGAGAGTAAGCGTATGGAGCGAGTACCAATGGCAGCAGTTTTTCCGCTGGCCGATTTTCGGCGTGCCGGTTTTGATCGTGCGGGCGAGAGTGACGCCTGGAAAGACAGCATAATCAAAGGTGATTGTGTCGCTGCCTTGGATGCCCTCCCGAGCCAGTCGGTGGATGCGATTTTCGCCGATCCGCCCTACAACCTCCAGCTTGGCGGTACGCTTCACCGGCCAGATCAGTCGCTGGTTGATGCGGTCGATGACGAGTGGGACCAGTTCTCCTCCTTCGAGGCCTATGATGCCTTCACCCGCGCCTGGCTGCTGGCCTGCCGCCGCGTGCTGAAGCCGAATGGTACCATCTGGGTCATCGGCTCCTACCACAACATCTTCCGCGTCGGTTCCATGCTCCAGAACCTCGATTTCTGGATCCTGAACGATATCGTCTGGCGCAAGACCAATCCCATGCCCAACTTCAAGGGCCGCCGTTTCCAGAACGCCCATGAGACCATGATCTGGGCGAGCCGCGATCCGAAAGCCAAGGGTTATACCTTCAATTACGAAGCGCTGAAGGCCTCCAACGATGACGTGCAAATGCGCTCCGACTGGCTGTTCCCGATTTGCAGCGGCCATGAGCGGCTGAAAGGTGACGACGGCAAAAAGGTGCATCCGACCCAGAAGCCGGAAGCATTGCTGGCACGCATCATCATGGCCTCCACCAAGCCTGGCGACATCGTGCTCGACCCGTTCTTCGGCTCCGGCACCACGGGTGCGGTTGCAAAACGTCTCGGCCGCCACTTCGTTGGTATCGAGCGCGAACAGGATTACATCGACGCGGCCTCTGCCCGCATCGCCGCCGTCGAGCCGCTCGGCAAGGCGGAGCTGACCGTTATGACCGGCAAGAGGGCCGAACCGCGTGTTGCCTTCAACACCCTGGTGGAAAGCGGCCTCGTCCGTCCCGGCCAGGTGCTGACCGATGCAAAGCGCCGTTATAGCGCCATTATTCGTGCCGATGGTACGATTGCATCCGGCGGGACTGCCGGCTCCATTCACCGTCTTGGTGCAAAGGTGCAGGGTCTCGACGCATGCAACGGATGGACGTTCTGGCACTTCGAGGATGGCGACCAGCTGAAGCCTATCGATGATCTGAGAACAATCATCCGCAGTGAACTGGCAAAGGCCTGACAGTCTAAAGCCCAAAAGGCTGAAGGCAACGATCCACCGCCCGCCATTGTCAGCATACGTCTCCGTCCGGTTTAGTACCTTCAGTCCCGGATGGAGAACGACCAACGCCCGGCACTTCGGTGTCGGGCGTTGGTATTTTTGAATATCTAAATTTAGCCAGACAAGTTTCGCGCAAGAGAACGGTCATAGTGTCCTACGCAAAGCAATGGTTGTGAAAATCCGGTTCGGAAAGTTCACGAAAACATTGCTGTCCCATGCCGCTTGCGGCAGGACTGGCGCAGGCAGGAGACCGCCATTTCCGCCTGCGCCAATTTTCTTTTTGGATCTGATGGTCTGTCAGACATCCACGCCGTAGGATTGCAGATCCTGCTTCAGCTTTTCCGCTCCGGTAAAATGCACCGCCTGCCAGCCGGCGGCCTTGGCGCCTTCGACATTAACAAGCGTATCGTCAATGAAGATGCTTGCGGCAGGGTCGAGGCCAAATTCCTTCGCGTGCAGCTCGTAGATCGCCACATCCGGTTTCAGCAGCTTCACATCGCCAGAAACCGTCACGCCGCGCGGCAGGGTGAGGAAGGGGAACATCTTCTGCGCTTCGCGGAAGGTATCTGAGGCGAAGTTGGTCAGCATCGTCACGTCGTGACCGTTATCGATCAGGCCGGTCATGATCGCGACGCTGTCGTCATAGGAATGCGAGACCATCTCATGCCAGAACTTGCGGAAGGCGCGGATATGCTCTTCCCGCTCGGGAAACTGCTCCATCAGCAGCGCCTCGGCGTCTTCCCAGCCGCGTCCGCGATCCTGTTCGAGGTTCCAGTCATGGGTGCAGACATTCTCGAAGAACCATTTGCGCTCGTCGGCATCGGGAATGAGGCGGCTATAGGGAATATGCGGATCGTAGTGGATCAGTACCTTGCCGATGTCGAATACGATATGCTCAATCTTGGTCATCGAAACTTCCTGCTTTCATCGAATGCGGATGGAATAGCCTGTGCGATGACTTTTTTCATCACCGTCGGCAAGGCTTGCGCGTCAAGATTTGTAACCGGCTCCCACCATCCGTCATCCGTGCCAGTTTCAAGCCCATCCGGCACCTGTGCCCGATAGACGGTGAGCCGCAGCTCGAAATGGGTGAAGACATGCACGATGACGCCCGCCGCTTGCCAAGACGCGGCAAAAGGCGCGTGGCTCGTGTCGGTGCCGCCATCCACGCGGGCGGTCCATGCCGTTGTCGGCACCTCCGTCATGCCACCGAGAAGGCCGCTTTCTATGCGCCGCCGCAGTAGAATTTCGCCGCTTGCATTCACCGCCACGAAGGCGGCTCCCAGCCGCACCGGTTTTGCCTTTTTCGCGGCCTTGACCGGAAACCGCTCCGGCTCGTCATGGGCAAGCGCCAGACAGCCGCCATTGAACGGACAGAGCGCGCAGGCAGGGCGCTTCGGCGTGCAGATCGTCGCACCGAGATCCATCATCGCCTGCGCAAAATCGCCCGGCCGGTCGGGAGGCGTAAGCTCCGCCACTTTCGCCTTCATGGCGGGTTTCGAGCCGGGCAGGGGTGCATCTATCGCGAAAAGGCGGGAGATGACGCGCTCCACATTACCGTCCATCACCGCCGCCTGCCGGTTGAACGCAATGGCCGCCACGGCAGCAGATGTATAGTCGCCGATGCCGGGCAGCTTCTTCAGGCCCTCTTCGGTATCGGGAAAGACGCCGCCATGGTCTTTCGCCACGGCTTCCGCACATTTTTTCAGGTTGCGGGCACGGGCGTAATAACCAAGTCCCGCCCATGCAGCCATCACATCCTCAACCGGTGCCGCCGCCAGATCGCTGACATGAGGCCACGTCGCGAGGAACTTCAGGAAATAGGGTTTCACCGCCTGCACCGTCGTCTGCTGCAACATCACTTCGGAAAGCCAGACATGATAGGGATCGGCACGTTTTCCTTGTGCCGCCATGGCCGGCGAGGTGCGCCAAGGCAACTCGCGATGGTGGCGGTCGTACCATGCGAGCAGCATCTGCGCGTGCGATGACGGGGCGGTTTTTTGAAGCATGGTTTGCCGTTTCTCTTCGATTCGGCCTATAGTTGGGCCATTCATGCCGACCTATCAAGAAGCTCCGGACTGTGCGGTCCTGAAACCCGAGTGAAAAATGCGATATCCACGCAAAGGCGTCATCCAGATTGCCGAAATAGCCAATGGCATCATGGATCCCCTCCTGTCGAAACGGGCGGGCATCAACACGGCGCTGCTCGGCTCGTGGGACGAGATCGCCGGCGATGACTTCGCCGATTGCACGCGGCCGGAAAAGATTACCTGGCCGCGTCGCGACGAAGGGCCGGATCGCGGCGGCTACCAGCCGGGCGTGCTGACGATTGCCTGCGAAGGCGCGCGCGCTCTGTTCCTCACCCATGCACAGGGCGAGCTCATCGCCCGCATCAACGGCTTTTTTGGCTTTCCGGCGGTACGCCAGATCAGGATCGTGCAGAAGCCGGTATCGCAGCCCGTTCCCCGCCGGCGAAAGCCGCCGCCGCTGCGCGGTGATGCGGCAAAACGTCTCGACGATATGATGGACGGCATCGAGAGCGAAGCGCTGCGCAAGGCAGTGGAAAGGCTCGGCACGGCGGTGATGCAGAAGAAGAAGCCGCGGGGCGGGACGATTTGATGTCGCGCACCGTCCTTGACTGGTCACAATTCTTTGACAAGAAGAGTTCAAAACCCCGCTTGTGATGAACAGGCCGTCGCTATATCGGAATCAACAGACAATAGAGTCTATTACCAACAGGTGCTTTCATGCATTTTTCCGAACTGACCATTTCCCGTCGCAGCCTTCTCGGCGGCGTTGCACTTGCTGCCCTTGCCACGGCCCTGCCGTTTGCCTTCACGCCGGGCGTTGCCCAGGCGCAGGAATTGCCTGAATCCACCGGTGACGTGGATATGGCTGCGGTGTTGAAGCCCGGTCCGCTGCCGGAAGCGGCGCTCGGCGATGCGAACGCTCCCGTCAAGATCGTCGAATATATGTCGATGACCTGCCCGCATTGCGCCAATTTCCACAACAAGACCTTTGACGAGATCAAGAAGAAATACATCGATACCGGCAAGGCCTATTTCGTCATCCGCGAATTCCCGTTCGATCCGCGTGCCGCCGCTGCCTTCATGCTGGCGCGCTGCGCACCGGAAGGACAGTATTTCCCGTTCGTTTCCATGCTGTTCAAGCAGCAGCAGAGCTGGGCAACAGCCCAGGATGCCCGTGCGGCGCTGCTGCAATTGTCGAAAATGGCCGGTTTCTCACAGGAGTCTTTCGAGGCCTGCTTGACGAACCAGAAGCTTCTGGATGATGTGAACGCAACGATGCAACGCGGTGCGACGGAATTCGGCGTCAACTCCACGCCGACTTTCATCATCAACGGCAAGAAATACGCGGGAGACATGT
The DNA here is from genome assembly GCF_053522705.1 of Agrobacterium sp. 16-2014-1-2a. Taxonomy (NCBI): domain Bacteria; kingdom Pseudomonadati; phylum Pseudomonadota; class Alphaproteobacteria; order Hyphomicrobiales; family Rhizobiaceae; genus Agrobacterium; species Agrobacterium sp. 16-2014-1-2a. Next base: position 1,086,410 of record NZ_JBNWBX010000001.1, on the reverse strand, counting down.
CGGTTGAAACCATGTCGGCTGTCATCGACAAGCTGCTCTGATCGCCGAACCCTTAAAGGAACGGGCGGCGGCTATTTCCGTTCGCCCGTTTTTTATTGCCGTTATTTCAGGCGGAGCGGAGCGGCATGAAGTTCAACAAGCTCCGCGTCGTCGGTTTCAAATCCTTCGTTGAACCCTCGGAATTCATCATCGAGCCGGGTCTGACCGGTGTCGTCGGTCCCAATGGTTGCGGCAAGTCCAATCTGGTCGAAGCGCTTCGCTGGGTGATGGGCGAAAACTCCTACAAGAACATGCGCGCATCCGGCATGGATGACGTCATCTTCTCCGGTTCCGGCAATCGCCCGGCCCGCAACACCGCCGAGGTCGGCCTTTATCTCGACAATTCCGATCGCACCGCGCCCGCCGCCTTCAACGATGCCGATGAAATTCAGGTGACGCGCCGCATCGAGCGCGAAAACGGCTCGGTCTATCGCATCAACGGCAAGGAAGCGCGCGCCAAGGATGTGCAGCTTCTGTTTGCCGATGCCTCCACCGGCGCGCGTTCGCCCTCGATGGTGGGGCAGGGGCGTATCGGTGAACTCATCAATGCCAAGCCGCAGGCCCGCCGCCAGCTTCTGGAAGAGGCGGCCGGCATTTCCGGCCTGCATTCCCGTCGCCATGAAGCGGAGCTTCGCCTGCGCGCTGCCGAAACCAATCTGGAGCGGCTGGAGGATGTGACCGCCCAGCTTGAAAGCCAGATCGAAAGCCTGAAACGCCAGGCGCGGCAGGCCAACCGTTTCAAGATGCTGTCGGCGGATATCCGCGCCCGCGAGGCGACCCTGCTGCATATCCGCTGGGTAGAAGCCAAGGAAGCCGAAGGCGAAGCGGAAAGCGCGCTTAATCAGGCCACGAACATCGTTGCCGAAAAGGCGCAGGCGCAGATGGAGGCGGCCAAACAGCAGGGAATTGCCAGCCTGAAGCTGCCGGAACTGCGCGAGGATGAAGCGCGTGTCGCTGCCGCCCTGCAACGTCTGCAGATTGCCCGCACCCAGCTGGATGACGAGGCGAACCGCCTGCTTCGCCGCCGTGATGAGCTGGCGCGCCGTCTATCGCAGCTTGGCGAAGACATCGTTCGCGAAGAACGGCTTGTATCTGATAACGCCCAGATCCTTGCGCGGCTCGATGAGGAAGAGGCAGACCTTCTCGAAATCCTCGCCGATTCCGGTCGTCATGCCGAAGAGATGCGCGAAGCCTTTGAGGCAGCTGCCGCGAAACTGACTGAAAGCGAAACCGTTTTCACTGCCATCACCGCCGAGCGCGCCGAGGCGGCCGCCGGGCGCCAGCAGCTGGAACGGGCGATCCGCGAGCTTTCCGATCGTAAACTCCGGCTGGAACGCCAGTCCCAGGAGGCATCCTCCGAGATCGATGCCGTCGATGAAAAACTCTCCGGCCTTCCCGATCCTTCGGAGCGCCGCGAGGCGGTCGAGGCAGCCGAGATCGCGGTGGAAGACGCTCTGATCGTGGCGGAGGAAGCCGAAGCCGCCGTTGCCGAGGCGCGTTCCGCCGAAGCGCTGGCGCGCGGCCCACTGGAAACGGCGAGAAACCGGCTGAACGCTCTGGATACGGAAGCGCGCACCATCACCAAAATCCTGGCGGCCAGTGCTGCCGCCAATGGCAGCTTCACGCCGGTGGCGGAAGAAATGACGGTGGAACGTGGTTTTGAGGCAGCGCTTGGTGCAGCCCTTGGCGACGACCTCGAAAGTGCCCTTGATCCCGCTGCTCCCGCCTATTGGGCCGGCAATGGCGATGGTGCGGGCGATCCTGCTTTGCCGCAGGGCGTCAAGCCGCTTCTGAACTATGCGCAGGCGCCGGACGCATTAAGGCGCGGTCTCGCCCAGATCGGCGTTGCAGCCGACACTGCGGAAGCCTTGCGCCTGATGCCGTCGCTGAAGGCCGGTCAGCGGCTGGTGACGCGCGAGGGCGCGCTGTTTCGCTGGGATGGCCACATCGCCAGCGCTGATGCGCCGGGAGCCGCCGCCCTTCGTCTGGCACAAAAGAACCGGCTTGCCGAAATCGAGACGGAACTGGAAGAGGCCCGTTTCAGTCTGGAGGAGGCCGAAGAACAGCTCTCCATCAGGACCGACGACATCAGAAGCGCCGAGTTGCGGCTTTCGGAAGTGCGCGACAGAAGCCGGCTGGTGACGCGTCATCTTGCCGAGGCACGAGAGGCGCTGACATCAGCCGAACGCGCCTCTGGCGATCTTCTGCGCCGCCGGGATATCGTCTCGGAAGCGCTGAACCAGATCGGCGCGCAGATCGACGAGATCGTCGTTCAGGAAGAAAACGCTCGCATCGAAATGGAAGATGCACCGGATCTTTCCGCCCTTGATCTGCGCCTGCGTGAAAGCCAGCTGGAAATCGCCACTGACCGTGGCCTGCTGGCAGAAGCGCGCGCCCGCCACGAGGGGGTGAGCCGCGAGGCGGAAAGCCGCCAGCGCCGGCTTCAGGCAATCGCGCAGGAGCGGTCCACCTGGGCATCGCGGGCCGCCAGTGCCGCCGATCACATCGCCACCCTGCGCGAGCGTGAGGAAGAGGCGCGCGAGGAAATCGCCGAACTGGACATTGCGCCGGAAGAGTTCGACGAGAAACGCCGCAACCTCCTGACCGAGCTTCAGAAAACCGAAGACGCCCGCCGCTTGGCCGCGGACCGGCTGGCTGAGGCGGAAAACCTGCAACGCGCCGCCGACCGCGTTGCCACCACCGCCCTTTCCGAACTGGCAGAAGCCCGGGAGAAGCGCGGCCGCGCCGAAGAGCGGCTTGTTTCCGCCCGCGAGAAGCGGCAGGAAACTGAACATCGCATCCGCGAAACGCTGAATACCGAGCCGCATATGGCGTTGCGCCTGACCGGCCTTGGTCCCGACCAGCCGAAACCAGATATTCGCGATGTCGAGCGCGATCTCGACCGGCTGAAGATCGAGCGTGAGAGGCTGGGCGCCGTCAACTTGCGTGCCGAGGAAGAGCAGGCGGAGCTTTCCGCCAAGCTCGCGGCCCTCATCAAGGAACGCGATGATATCATCGACGCGGTGCGCAAGCTGCGCGCCGGTATCCAGAACCTCAACCGCGAAGGCCGTGAACGGTTGATTGCGGCCTTCGATGTGGTCAATTCGCAGTTCCAGCGGCTTTTCACCCATCTGTTTGGTGGCGGCACGGCGGAATTGCAGCTGATCGAATCCGACGATCCGCTGGAAGCCGGCCTGGAAATTCTCGCCCGTCCTCCGGGCAAGAAGCCGCAGACCATGACGCTGCTTTCCGGCGGTGAACAGGCGCTGACGGCCATGGCGCTGATCTTTGCGGTCTTCCTCACCAATCCCGCACCGATCTGCGTGCTGGACGAGGTGGACGCGCCGCTCGACGACCATAATGTCGAGCGTTACTGCAACCTGATGGACGAAATGGTTGCCTCCACCGAAACGCGTTTCGTCATCATCACCCACAATCCCATCACCATGGCGCGCATGAACCGCCTCTTCGGCGTCACCATGGCCGAACAGGGCGTGTCGCAACTGGTTTCCGTGGATTTGCAGACTGCCGAGCAACTGCGCGAAGCCGTCTGAGTTTCCCGTTCCGGGTCTGCCCCTTAAGCCTTGTCCATCGCGAATTTATCTGGCCGCATCACCCATTCGGGTGGGCGACAATGCGCGGCATTTTGCTATGTCTTTTTGAAAGGAATTTGGGCTCTTTCCAGACCCCCCATCCGGTTTCCTGTACCGGATGGAAAGCCTTGCGAGGTCGCTGCCGTGGCCTCGCAAGGCTTTTTTTTGGTCTTGTGCCTAGCGTCCCTCGTTCCTGTACCAGTCACAGGAAACCAGCCGACTTGCCGCCCTCTTATACCGGCACCAACCGCAGCCGCGTGCCCCACGGATCAATCGCTTCCACAACCTTGTTTTCCATCTCCACCAGCACATAACCGGCCGCCCGCAGCCGCGTTTTCTGCGCTTCAAGGTCCGTGGGATTTTGGATGGCAAGAGAGAACCAGTCGAGGCCGGTTTCAGTGGCGTTGCGCTCTTTCGCCCCCCGGCTGTTCCATGTGTTGACGGCCAGATGGTGGTGATATCCGCCCGATGACAGGAAGGAGGCATCCGAACGGGCATCCTGCGTCGGTTTGAGACCAACGGCTTCCTCGTAAAAGGCGCGTGCGGTGGCAATCTCGCCGACCCGCAGGTGAATATGCCCGATGCGCATGCCGGAAGGTGCGGCCTCGTAGTCGCTCTTTTTGGTGTCGGTCAGCGTTACGAGATCATCGACGTCGAGCGGTTCGGTCCCCATTTTAACCACGCTGCCGCTCCAGACCCATGTATCCTTCGGCCGGTCGCTGTAAACCTCGATGCCGTTGCCTTCGGGATCGTTGAGATAGACCGCTTCACTGACATTATGGTCGGCAAAGCCCGTGAGCGGCACCTGCCTTAACGCCGCATGTACCAGCCACCGCGCCAGATCCTTGCGGGTGGGCATCAGATAGGCGATGTGGAACAGGCCGGCTGAGGTGGGGCTTTCATAATCCGCCGTTGGCTTGTGAACGAGATCAAGCAGGGGAACGGTGCCGGCGCCGAGCGTCACGCCCCGTGCGTTGCGCGCAACCTCATTCAACCCGAGCACGGAACGGTAATAATCGATCATCGGATCGAGATCGCGCACCCGAAGCGCCGCCTGACTGACATGCATCGGCGTGGTCAGCGCAAAGGGAAGGGCGGTGCCTGCACTTGCTGCGGGTGGGGCGCCTTCTGCTCTAAGAGCACCGGCAAGGGCGGTGGCGGCGCAAGAAATTCCGGCAAATTTCAACGTGTGGCGGCGAGTAAATTGCATGAATAATCTCTTTTTGGGCGATGTGGATGGCTTAGGGAACACTCCGTTTCTGCGCACTACACGAATGCGTCAGTAACGCTGTTATTTTGCTTTTGCGGCAATTCTGGCGCGCAATTCGCCGCAATTATGCTGCACTGCGATGTAAACTGGACGTTGTGGCGTTTCCAACATGCTGCCAATGCTGTAGATGATAGAAAAATGACAACGCTTCTGGGTGGAGAGCGTGGAATGAAAAAGTGGGTTTATACCTTCGGCAACGGTGCTGCCGAAGGCCGGGCAGGTGACGTTGCTATATTGGGCGGCAAGGGTGCAAACCTTGCCGAAATGGCAAGTCTCGGCCTTCCCGTTCCCCCCGGCCTCACCATCATAACCGATGCCTGCGCCCTTTATCACAAGAACGGCCGCGATCTCCCCGAAGAGCTGAAGCTGCAGGTCATGGCCGGCCTTCACGGCATGGAAGCCGTGACCGGCAAGACATTCGGCGGCAGCCAGACGCCGCTGCTGTTGTCGGTCCGATCAGGCGCGCGTGCCTCCATGCCGGGCATGATGGACACGGTGCTCAATCTCGGCCTCAACGACCGCACGGTGCAGGCGCTGGGCCACGATGCGGGCGACGCCCGTTTCGCTTGGGACAGCTATCGCCGCTTCATCCAGATGTATGCCGATGTCGTCATGGGTCTCGACCATGAGCTGTTCGAAGAAATTCTCGAGGACGAGAAAGGCCGGCTCGGCCATGAATATGATACCGATATGTCGGCGGTCGAGTGGCAGCATGTCGTTGCGCTTTACAAGCAACTGATCGAGGACGAGCTGGGAGAGGCTTTCCCGCAGGATTGCCATGTTCAGCTCTGGGGCGCTATCGGCGCAGTCTTTGCCAGCTGGACGAACCATCGCGCCGTGACCTATCGACACCTGCACAATATTCCCGGCGATTGGGGCACGGCGGTCAACGTCCAGGCCATGGTCTTTGGCAATCTCGGCTCGTCATCCGCAACCGGCGTTGCCTTCACCCGCAATCCCTCCACCGGAGAGGCGGAGCTTTACGGCGAGTTCCTCGTCAATGCCCAGGGTGAAGATGTGGTAGCGGGCATCCGCACGCCGCAATCCATCACCGAGGCCGCGAGGCTGGCGTCGGGTTCCGACAAACCCTCCATGGAAAAGCTGATGCCGGAGGCTTTCGCCGAGTTCATGGTGATCTGCAAACGGCTGGAGACCCACTATCGCGACATGCAGGATCTGGAATTTACCATCGAGCGCGGCAAGCTCTGGATGCTCCAGACCCGTTCCGGCAAGCGCACCACACGCGCCGCCATGAAGATCGCCGTCGATATGGTCGAGGATGGGCTGATTTCGCAGGAAGAAGCCGTCTGCCGCATCGAGCCGTCATCGCTCGACCAATTGCTGCACCCCACCATCGATCCCGGTATTTCCCGGCCCATCATCGGCTCCGGCCTGCCTGCCTCCCCGGGTGCGGCAACCGGCGAGATCGTCTTTACCTCGGAAGAAGCGGTCGCTGCGGAAGCCGAAGGCCGAAGCGTCATTCTGGTCCGCATCGAAACCAGTCCGGAAGATATTCACGGCATGCATGCCGCCGAAGGCATTCTGACCACGCGCGGCGGCATGACCAGCCACGCCGCCGTGGTAGCGCGCGGCATGGGCATTCCCTGTGTTACCGGTGCGGGTTCGATGCGCGTCGATATGCGCAACAAGGTGCTGATCGGCGTTGGCTGCATGCTGAAACGCGGCGATGTCATCACCATCGACGGCTCTTCCGGCCGGGTGATGAAAGGTGAAGTGCCGATGACGCAGCCTGAACTGTCAGGCGACTTCGGCAAGCTGATGCAATGGGCCGATAATCTGCGCCGTATGACAGTGCGTACCAACGCCGATACACCGGCCGATGCCCGCGCCGCCCGTGCTTTCGGTGCAGAAGGTATAGGTCTTTGCCGCACCGAGCATATGTTCTTCGAAGGCGACCGCATTCATGTGATGCGCGAGATGATTCTCGCCGAAAGCGAAAAGGGCAGGCGGGCAGCGCTTGACCGGCTTTTGCCGATGCAGCGTTCGGATTTCACCGAGCTTTTCCAGATCATGCACGGCCTACCGGTGACGATCCGCCTGCTTGATCCGCCGCTGCACGAATTCCTGCCGAAGAGCGATGGCGAGATCGTAGAGGTCGCCGCCGCCATGGGCATGCCGCAGACCGTATTCCGCCAGCGGCTGGATGCGCTGCACGAATTCAACCCCATGCTCGGCCATCGCGGCTGCCGGCTTGCCATTTCCTATCCCGAAATTGCCGAAATGCAGGCACGCGCCATTTTTGAGGCTGCGGTTGCGGCGGCGCGCATCACCGGTGCACCTGTCGTGCCTGAGATCATGGTGCCGCTGGTCGGCCTCCGGTCCGAACTCGATTACGTCAAGGCCGTCATCGACACTGTGGCCGCCGAGGTGGCGGAAGAGACCGGCATGACGCTCGAATATCTGACCGGCACCATGATCGAGTTGCCGCGTGCGGCGCTGCGCGCGCATGTGATTGCGGAAGCTGCGGAGTTCTTCTCCTTCGGCACCAACGATCTGACGCAGACGACCTTCGGGATTTCCCGTGACGACGCGGCACGTTTCATCAATACCTATCAGCGCAAGGGCATTATTGAACGCGACCCGTTCATCTCGCTCGATTTCGACGGTGTGGGAGAACTGATCCGCATTGCCGCCGAGCGCGGCCGCCAGACGCGTCCGGAGCTGAAACTCGGCATCTGCGGCGAACATGGCGGCGACCCGGCCTCGATCCATTTCTGCGAGGATGCGGATCTCGACTACGTGTCCTGCTCGCCCTTCCGCGTGCCCATCGCGCGTCTTGCCGCCGCGCAGGCGACACTTGCCGCAAGGGCAAGGCAGGGTGAAACCGCCAGCAATGTCGCCTTCATTCCGGTCAGGGGTTTGGTTGGACGATGATCCGCCGCTCCACCACCACCGGACGATAGAACATGTCGCGGTTCATCTGCGCCTGCCAGGCGCGGTTGTCGGCGCGACGATCCATTTCCAGATCGAGAAGGCAACCCGCCATGGGGTCGGTGCCGGGGCGGAAACCATAACCCCGGCATGTAGCCTCATCCCGCGCCCGGCGCTCTTCCGGAGTCAGCGTCTGGCAGGCGGTGAGCGCCAGCAGAGCGGCGAGCGAACCTAAGACGATGGAAACGCGCATTTTGTTTCTCCCTAGAACATGACAGCCGAGCGGCACTTTTATTGCCGCGATTGATACGCCTGTTTCATGATCGGGAAAAGCGGGTGAAGACTGGAAAGTTGCATCGTCTATTGCCTGATGCCGCAATCTTCTTTTCACGCCAGGGATGTCCGCGGCCGCCACCCGTTCTTGTTTTGCATTATTACTCTGAGCAGCCGTCCAGTATCGTGCCCCTGCTATCTTCAAGCGAGGCGTTGCTGCCTTTCGTGCGCAAAGTGTAGCTATAGTTCGGGTCTATTGCGTTATAAACCGCTCCGGACGCCGATATTGTTTCCGCCATAGGTATCATTTCTTCCATCTGCTGCAGGATCGCGAAGCTTTTTCCATCGGCGCCGTTGACGTAAACTACACGTAGGACTTCGTTGTTGGCGCACGAATAGGATACGGAATCAACAGTTGTTCCCGCTGCTGCGGTCAAATTAGGGAATGCAATGAAGGAGAAAATACTCAGGAGAATTATAGGCGATTTTTTCATATTTTTTCTCGGTGCAATTTTGTTTTCCATAATTATATTAGGATAATTGCAGTTAAAATTGATGATTCGCAAATTTATACTTCAATATTTTTGAGATTATTGTCAATGTGGGCGTCGCTAAAGTGATGGCGACGCCCATCATGGAGATATGAAGGTACCACCCCGGCGGCACCACTTTCAGTCGTTCTTTGTTCAGGCAGGAACCGCGTCGTGGTCATCGAGCGCCTCGATGTCCTTGGCGTTGTTGTAGACTGCCTCGTCCAGAATGCCTTCACGTTTGGCGACGATGGTGGGCACCAGCGCCTGACCGGCGACGTTGACGGCCGTGCGGCCCATGTCGAGGATCGGGTCGATGGCGAGCAGCAGGCCAACACCTTCGAGCGGGAGACCGAGCGTGGAGAGCGTCAGCGTCAGCATCACCACGGCACCCGTGAGACCCGCCGTTGCGGCCGAGCCAAGCACCGAGACGAACACGATCAGCACATAGTCCTGAATGCCGAGCGGCACCTGGAAGAACTGGGCGATGAAGATCGCTGAAATCGCCGGATAGATGGCGGCGCAGCCGTCCATCTTGGTGGTGGCGCCGAGCGGCACGGCGAAGGCGGCATATTCGCGTGGCACGCCGAGGCTCTTTTCCGTCACGGTTTCGGTGACGGGCAGGGTGCCGATAGAGGAGCGCGACACGAAGGCGAGTTGGATTGCCGGCCATGCGCCCGCAAAGAAGCGCGATGGCTTCAGGCCATGGGCGAGAAGCAGCGCCGGATAGACCACGAAGAGAACCAGCGCCAGACCGATATAAACGGCCGCCGCGTACCAGCCAAGCTGCGAAAGCGTCGTCCAGCCATATTGGTTAACGGCGCGACCGAGCAGGCCGATGGTGCCAATGGGCGTGAGGCGGATGACCCACCACAGGATCTTGCGCACGATGGCAAGCAGCGACTGGTTGAAGGCAAGGAACGGCTCCGCCGCCTTGCCCGCTTTCAGCGCCGCGACACCAAAGGCAATCGACACCACGAGCAGCTGCAACACGTTGAAGTTCAGCGAGGTGCTGGCGGAACCGTTATTGACCTTGGTCGAGGCCTCGAGGCCGAACACGTTGGCCGGCACGAGACCCTTCAGGAAGTCGAGCCAGGAACCGGTGGAGGAGGGTGCTGCCGCTGCCGTATTGGCAATCGCGGTGTTCACGCCCGGCTGAATGACGAGGCCAAGGACGATGCCGATGACCACGGCGATCAGCGCCGTGATGGCGAACCAAAGAAGCGTCTGCCAGACGAGCTTTGCCGCATTGGAGAGGTTCTTGAGATTGGCGATGGAGGCGACGATGGCCGTGAAAATCAGCGGCGGCACCAGCGCGCGCAACAGCTGCACGAAAATGCTGCCGATGGTCTGCAACGTCACGGAAAGCCAGTTCGGGCTGCCGGCGGCATCAGGACCGATATTGCGCGCAACGAGCCCGAGCAGCAGGCCGATGACCATGGCGATCAGAACCTGAAAGCCGAAGTTGCGATAAAAGGGTTTTGGCCCGGATGAGCGGGCCGGCGTCGTTGCCTGTGACATGGCTTGTCTCTTTTTTATGCAAAAAAACGAGGATAATGCACTTTTTACACGCATTCTCGAAGGAAGGGACGAAGAATACGCCGATTTCCTCAGCAAATAAGGGATGAGCTTGCGTATTTGTTGCACTGCCGATGCATTATTCTCTTAAAGGGAGATAATGCGGAAAAATATTCCGCTCTATCGTGGACGTGGCCTTTTACGCGCTCAAAACGATGTCGGAGGCTAGAAGAGCGTTTGCGTTTGCTGAGGCCGTTGCCTTCCCACGCCGTCACCCCGGACCAGATCCGGGGTCCATTGCGATCAAGTCCTTGATCGTGGGAGGCTTCTTTCAGCCTGCAGACGCACCGTGGTTGGATGCCGGATCAAGTCCGGCGCGACAAAGGCGGGTTTACGCACTTTACCCGCAGATCAGACCCGTCCTTGTTTTCCTAACCGCAAATCCGGTCTATGACATCATATGCAGGTGATTCCCTTGCCAGATTTCGGGTGCAACGCTTTTACGCCAATGCGATCTAACGGATATCCGCTTCCATGACTGTGCGTTTCGTCCGGCCTTTTTCAGTTGCAGCCTATCTTTCCCGCTATCTCGGTATGGCGGCGCTGGCGCTTTTTCTTGTCGCCGCTGGCATCCACCGTTTCGGACCGTTGACGACGCCCGATCTCGTCGGCCTGCTGATGATAGCCGCTGGAATCGCTCTGGTGGCGATGCTTCTGGCGTTGGTTGGTCTTGAACGGCTATGGACCACGGGTGCGCGCGGCGGCCTTTCTGCGCTTGCCGCGCTGCTGTTGTCGGCGCTGCCGCTCGGCGTCGTCGGTTACGGCGCATTTCTGTACTGGCAGCAGCCAAAGATTTACGACATCTCCACCGATCTTGCCGATGCGCCGGAATGGCTGGTGCCGCCCGTTGCCAATCAGCAATGGCTGGCAAGACCGGCCACTGTTGCAAAAGCGGACCGGGACGCGCAGGCGGTGGCCTATGCGAGCCTTGCCGGACGCCGTTATGAAGGTGCGATAGACCGCATCTACACCGCCGCCAAAAAAATGGCCGCCGCCCAGAGCATCCGCATCACCCATACCAAAGGCGTCATCGGCACGGTGGAGCCGCCCTCCGTCGGCGTTCCCGAACAGGACAAGTCTCAGCCGACCGAGGAAGCGCCGGTAGAGGACCTGCCCTCCATCGTGCCGGTTCCCATGGCACGGCCGGTCGAGGCACCGCAGCCCACCTTCTTTAACGGCAGCGGCGTGGTGCTGATGCAGGGCGAAAAGCGCACGCGCATCTGGGGCCTGCGTTTCGACATCCTCATCCGCCTGAAAGAGGAGGCGGAAACCACGATCGTCGATGTGCGCGTTGCCTCCCGTTACGGCCCGCACGATCTCGGCATGGGTGCAGCAATCGCAGAAGCCTATCTCGATGCGCTGGATGCGGAAATGCAGGGCCTGAACGACAATTAAGGCTTAGTTTCCTTCCTCGTCATTCCGGCGTCGAGCCGGTACCCAGCCCACTCAAGGCCGGAACGACGGGGAAATGCGATGGTGGTTGAAATGTTTGGACCGGATATGATGACGCCGATATGAGCGTTGCGCCCAGACGCCTGCCTCACGCCGGAAAATATTCCCCCAGCAACGAAGGCGCACCCTCGGTCCGGACCTCGCCCTTTTCAATCAGGTCTTCGATATGCGCCAGTACGGAAAGTGCTGCAGCCCCGTGCAGGCGTTTGTCGGTGCTGGCATAGATCACCTTCACCATATCGGCGATCCGCCGGTCGCCTTCCCGGATGCGCTTCAAAACCGCCCGTTCCCGCATGCGGCGGTGGGCGCGAAGCCCGCGCATGAAGGCTGCGGGATCGTTGACCGGGCCGCCATGGCCGGGCAGGAACAGCCGGTCGTCGCGGGCGAGCAGGCGCTCCAGCGAGGCCATGTAATCGCTCATCGACCCATCAGGCGGTGCGACGATGGTGGTGGCCCAGGCCATGACGTGATCGGCGGAAAAGACGATGCCGCTGCCATCAAGTGCGAAAGCGGCGTGGTTGGCGGTGTGCCCCGGCGTGTGCAGCGCCGTCAGCGCCCAGCCGTCGCCGGAAAGGCTCTGCCCGTCGCCAAGTGCCACATCCGGCACGAAAGCCGTATCGGAACTTTCGGCAAAGGGATTGGTCTCACCCACATGCAGTGGCCGGGCGGCGCGGTGCGGGCCTTCCGCAACCGTGATAGCGCCGGTCGCCTGCCGCAGCCGCTGCGCAAGCGGCGAGTGATCGCGATGTGTGTGGCTGACGAAGATATGGGTAACCTCGCGGCCATCAAGCGCCGCCATCAGCGCCTGAAAATGCGCCTCATCCTCCGGGCCGGGATCGATGACGGCAACGGACCGGTCGCCGACGATATAGGAGTTGGTGCCATGGAAGGTAAACGCGGAAGGATTGTTGACGGTGATGCGCTGGATGAGCGGGGCAACGGGAACCGCCTCGCCATAGGCCGGCCTGAAATCGAGATCGAATGCCGGGTCCGCCATCAAGACCTCCTGAAATATGCCATGCCACGCAGAGCCGCAGCCTCAGCCGCGCAATCGCCAAGCCCTAACATGCCATGTCAGGCACGGCATCCAAAAAGCTTGGATTTTGTGAAAAAATAAGCCGTCAGGTCATTGCCGCGTCGGGCAGGCTTTGCTAATCAGGCCCGGTTCAGGCAGCGGCGTTTCGCCCAAGCTGCCCTGTTGGGGCGTCGCCAAGCGGTAAGGCACCGGTTTTTGGTACCGGCATTCCCAGGTTCGAATCCTGGCGCCCCAGCCACTGACTATTTATTAAATTAAATCAATAGTTTAGAAAATATTAGGAAACACTAAGTGTTACAACTTCGTGGATGATACACGTGGGGAATTTACCACTCGATTCACGTGCTATTGCGAATCTCTACGACTCGATGCAACCTATGATGGACGGGTAGGGGGGTATTCAATGTCGGTTGATGACGCATTACGTATAAGCACTGCAATTATTTCAATTATTCTTGCCCTGTCGGTTCCTATTGTCATCAGTAAGGCGCTCAAGAATCGGGAGAAGCCAAACGGGCAGAGCAAAGGCATCGGGTGGCAGTTTATCCGATACACAACAATCGCTACGTCCTTGCCCATAATTGCGCTTTTAGCCCTGAATAATGCCTTTACCGGAGAGGTATGCGCAGTTCTTGCTGGCATATTGGGGTATGCTTTCGGAAAGGCCGATGAAAAGAGAATCGAAGGATCGGAGGAGTGAGCATGGACAAAGCGCTTCACTGGTTTGTCCGCATATGGGTAGGCGTCGTCATCCTAGTGAACCTCGTCGCCATTGCTGGCATGTTTATGCATGACGGATTTTGGGGTGGCGTGAATAGGATGCAGGAAACGTATAGCCCGTTCAATATTTTCAATTGGATAATGGAAGTTCTCTTGCTTTCCCCGGCATTGGTTGCTGCGTGGTGGCTTGAAAAGCGTAAGCGAGAAACCGCGCTATAAGCAGACAGCAATCGGAGCGATACGAGAATGGCAATGATGCGGGACTCGGCTGAATTGATCGCCGTATGGCAACAGAATAAAATTCCAGTCGCATGGCGTAGTGGTCAGAAGGGGGAGCCGTTGCTAGCGAAGTTGCCGTTTCGCGGGGATAACAAAGCGTGGTTGGCCGCGATGGGTGGCGTTCGTCCAAAATGGAACGCAACGCAAAAGTATTGGGAAATTCCCAAGAGCTGGTTCAACGAATTCGTCAACCAGTCACTTCATCGGTTTGGAAAAATCTACGTAGTGCAGCCATATCGAGAGCAAGAGAAGTGCGCGCCTGCCTGCATGAATGCGTCCGGTCACGAATGCCAATGCTCATGCATGGGGGCGAACCACGGCGTTGGTAATGATGGAAGCTGGTTTGAAGTTTCTGAGACATTTGCAACACGGTGGCATAACACTGAATTAGCTTGTCGCCTCATGCAGCAAAAGAAAGATAGCTGACGGTTGTTGTTGTCAGCCCCGGAGTGATGTCTTGTATCGATTGAAACGAAACGCGCCCTTATCTTCCTCACTTGAGGCAGAATTTGAAAAGGAGGGGCAGAAGGCGCTGCTGTTCTCGTTGGTGGCCGCACTCCTGAGCATTGTTGACTCTGCTGATAGGAAGATCGCTTTAGCTGGCATCAGCATCGACCTTAAAGAGCAATTTCTTCTCAATGGTGCATTCTGCGGCCTTGCGTTGGTTTACGGTGTTTCGATGCTCACGGTCGGTCTAAGACTCTATGGCGTCGGATGGCCGAGGCAATATGAAGCTTTTTATAAGCGCTACATCTATAGGAGAAGAAACCGGGCCGGTGTTCGATATCGTCCAACGTGGGTGAAGAGAGAAGCAAGAGTCATCTGCGCTATTTTAAACACAGCCTATGCCTGCACCGCCATGTTGATAATACCAATCTACGCATACGGTATCATAGCTACATGGCCAGATTTATTTCGTTTAGTGATGTTATTATACGCAAAACTTTTCTAACTCACCGGGCGAGTTCGGCGGCGCGGCACGGTATCGGGAACGAAATGCACACTCAGATGGTTTTTTCACATTCGACTGAATACTTTGCGTGGCGCTTTCCAGTTTTTTAACATAGATAAGCAACTACTCAGTGTATGATGTTTTTGCTTGAAACTTACAGGATTGGTTTGCTATGACAAAAAAACCGCAACAATCTCATTCGCAGGTAAATAGAATGGTTCGTTATTTGAAGATCGCCCGCTTGGTTTTTGCCGGTGCGGCTGTCACCGTTTTGAGCATGGATTTCTTTTTCCCCGGTGCTTCTGCTGAATTGGTTGCGTTCAGCGGAGTGAGCGCCGGCGCAATAGTGCTTGCGCTTAAGGCGTCACACATAATCGTCTAATGTGCCGTAGAAATGGTAAAAGATATCGATCCATTCACTGCATCAGCAATAATAGCAATTATATTGGTGCAGGTCCTCATTTGGGGGGCGCACTTTTTTGTAAAAAAGTGGAAAATTCCCGGAATGAGCAGGGGCAAGGTGCCTAGCTTTTTCATGGATACAGCTACCGGAACTGCGACCGTGATGTTTACAGTGTCGCTTGTTTTAGCCCCCATCGCTCCCATGTTTACTGCGGAAGTTGTGCCCGATCCGGGCAAACCTGTTGAAGCTTCGATGCTCGCCGGTTTCATCGGCTCGGCCCACGATGCTAACCCAATAACGCTCTTCATTATTGGTTTCTATATGCTGATCGCAATAGTTTTGCAGATGTTGCGCCACTGGGAAACACAAGAGTCTGCCGAATAATTTAGAGTCCTGCTTTTCCCGGTTAACGGGCAAATTTGACTCATAGGAGTCCACCGGGAGCGTTTGTCGATTTGGGCCGTCTACCACTCACCAACACGACAAAGCCCGTCAGTGAGTCTCTGCGTGGCGATACGGCTCAGCCTTTTGCCAACCGGAGAAGATCAGTGGAAATGAAGCTAATTTTATCCGTTCCAAGATGGCGGCTCGTCGCGACACGCGCTTTCGAAAGATACTTTGCCCACCCCTCGCCGTCATGAAGATGGTCGAGGTAGCTTTGCGTCTGCCGGACAATCCTTGCCGCTTTCAGCTTGCCACCTGCCCGGCCAAGGGCTTTGTCGATGGTGAGAATGCGTTCTTCGTCCAGATCGTCGCCAACCACGACGACGCCATGCGCGTGAACCTTTCCTGTCCGGGAGACTTCGAGGACGAAAAGATGGGGAAGCGAATGGCCTAGCGCTTTGCGAAGCTCCCTGCCGATGTAACCGGAAATGAGCCGAGTAGGATCGCCGGAAGCTTTGAGGGTAGCTTGAAGCCGCTCGCTAAAATTGATCGAGAAAGCAAGCGCGCCAGCATTTTCGGCAGCGATATGGGCCTGAAGCAGCTTCTGCCCTTCAGACAGGTAACGCCATTGCTTAGGAGCTTGAAGGGTGGAAGCGGAGGCAGGTGTTTCTGTTTCTGCGGGGGGTTCTTGAGTGGAATGAGCGGGGTGTTGGGGTGCTACTAGCCTAGTGCCGTGTTGAACTGCTTCCAGTCCTTGCGCCGTAAGGGTTTTAGCGTTGTCAGCCGTCTCGCTTTTTGTCGCAATTTTGCGCGCCTGCTCGTCAGCCGGAACGTCATTGACGAGGCGACGAAGCAGCGGTGACTGGCCGGAATATCGGGGAGCGTTAGACATGGGCGACGAGCCTCAAATGTTGATACGAGCGACGGCAGGCTGGTTTAGTTTTGGGCGTGGTGGCGCAAGAGCGCCACCAATTCGCGGGCAACAGACGACGCGAACGTGCGCTCATGTCCGGTGTTGAGATTCTTCAGCCGGACCGAGACACCGACACGCGCCACCTCGATTTCAGCATCCACGTCCAGCGTGCTGCCCTTCCGGGCAAGCGCGTTTTCGATGGCCTGCGCGATGTCGAGCGTCTGTTCCGGGGTCCAGATATGCACGCCAGCGCCGTAATCAAGGTGGATGGTGCCATCTTCAAGATTGGCGATGTCGATATCGCCAAGGCCGATCTGATGGCCGAGTCCAAGGCGCTTGATTTCATCGGTGATAAGGCCGCCGACGAGATCGGCAACCGTGACACCCTTATGGGCGGCGAGTTGTCGAGCCTGTTCGGCACGCTCTTCGGGAAGACGGATTGCTGCGGTAGCCAATGCGATAACTCCTGTTTCGTGCATTGAATGCGTTAGATGCATTAATATAGCATTGGCCGGAGAATCATTCAAGGAATCGCTCGGAGAAAACTAGAATAAATCAATGAAATTGTTGATTTAAATGAATGGAAATCATATATTCATAGCGCTGCAAGCGACGGCAGCTACGCTACAAGGGGAAGCCGCCGATGAGCCGCTTCCCCTTTTATTTTGGCCGTGTCGTCAGCGGCTCCTGCTGTTTGCGAAATTTCCGGGCCGGGTCTGCTTCATCATTTCATCCGCGACGACACCGCGCATAGATGCTTCCATCTCCTTAGCCATTCTCTTTGCAAGGTCTTGGTTCTGTTCTGGCGTGCCAGAGCTACCGTTGACTGTGACGGGCGAATTGATCGTGATCACCTGCGATTGATTTGCGCTCACACTGCCAGAGAAGCCCGCTGAGAGCGTCGGGGCATCTGTAACATAACCACCGGCCTCAAAGCCCTTCAGCGCACCACGGTGCATCCGGTCGAGATTTTGGACGCCAAGCCGCTCCACTGCCCGTTTGCTCATGACGTATTCGCCACGATGCACCACGCCAGCCGGTTCGCTCTTGCCACCGTCGCCCGTGTAGCCACCGCTTTCAAAACCGAAGAAAGCGCTGAATAGGCCGCCGAGAATACCACCGAAACCACTTCCAGACGAACCGCCACCGCCCCCAAATAGACTGGCAAGCGGGCCGGTGCCGAGAAGCGCGGCTTGAAGCGCGACTTTGATCAAACTTTGGAGGACCGATTGCAAAGTCTGCTCCCATGTCGCTGTCCCGCTGATAAGGCCAGAGAGCGCATCAGTAATGGTTGAACCGAAATACAGGCCAGCCTCCGCCAGCCCATCCTGTTTTTCGCGAAGACGCCCTGTTGCGGCTTCGGCTTGCGCCATTCCCTGCGCAAGCAGTGCGATTTCTGACCGTTGCTGTGGCGACAGGGCGATGCCTGCCCGCTGCACTTCGGCAAGCATTTGCTGCTCATACCGGAGCGCCTGCGCCGCCTGCTCAGTCATGCGGAGCGCTTGCTGTTCGGTCCCCTGCGCTTGCGTGTATTCCCGTGCGCCCTGCGTGATCTGACCGTATGCATCACTCTGGCGCGTAGCTGCCTGCGTAAGCCGGTCGATTTCGGCGGCGGTTTCCTTGGATCGGGCGCTGGCGTCTTCGATGTGCCACGGCTCGTGACCCATCGGGAAATTCAGGCCGAATTGATTGGCGTTCGCATGCACCCATTGCCGGGAAGCATCGGAACCATAGCCAAGATCGGCGGCATTTCCCCGATTGTGCTGGCTGTTGCCGGGAGGCGCAACCCATTTTCGGGCAGCTTCAGGGGAGCCATATTTCTTCAGGGCTTCAAGCCAAAGCTGTTGCTGGCGCTCCACCGAACGGAAACCGGAGTTTACCGTGACGCTGCCCTGCAATTCCTTCGGCATGCTGGCAATCATGGTGGCAAGGCGCTTTTGAAAATCCGCCTGCATTCCGGTGATATGCGATGCACCCTTGCCAGATGCCAGAACGGAAGACAGGTAGGTGGCCGGATCATCGGTTGCGCTCTTAATGTTGAGCGACGACAGCGCCCGGCCACGCATTTCATTTGCAAGCGCCACTTCGCGCCCGCCCTGCGCTTTGGAAAGTGCCGCCTGATAGACAGCCTCAACCCTAGCTTTCGCGTCGAGGTTTTGCAGTTCCTTCGCCAATTCGGGCACTTCGCCCTTCAACGCCCGGATAGCATCGGCAAAGGATTTGATGTTGGCCGTTGCCTTCGCGGCGGCGCTGTCTGTGCCGCTCATGGCATTGTTCAGATCGGTGATCGGCGGCTTTGCGCCCGCCGCTTCCTGCCCGGCGCGATAGATAAAGTTTTCGCTGTAGCCGTTGCGCCGGTCCAGCACGTCCCGAAGGCGCATGGCTTCCGTGGTGAGTTCTTCGATCTTCTGTTTCTGCCGGTCAATATTCTGACCAGTGATCGGGTCGTCGGGATAAAGCAATGCCTGTGACTGGAGATCGGCCAGAACAGCTTTCGCTTCCTGAAGATCATCGTAAACGGCGGTCAGGCCGCGTTGCACATTGCGGCTTGTCTGTTCTTCGACCCTGTTCCATCTATCGAGAAAATCATCCATCGCACCGACAAGGCCGACAACGGCCTGTTTGGTGAAGGTCGAAACGGTGGTGCCGATTTTGTTGAACTTTCGGTCCAGTTCATCGGCACGGGCGATCATTTCATCGCTCATCACCGCGCCAAGCTTGTGTGCTTCCGCGATGGTTTCCCGGATGCCGTCAGCGCCACGGGACAGAAGCTCCACGAAGCGCTCACCCCCGGTTCCGCCGAACAGTTCGTCAGCGATGCGGATTTGCGCCGCCCTGTCGAGTTGCTGCAATCGCCCGATGATTTCGACAAGCAGGGCGGAAGGGTCTTTGAGTTTTTCCTTGAGGTCGCTGGCGCTGAAGCCCAACCGCTGGAACGCTTCGGCAGCAGACCCCTTGCCGGTATAGATAAATTCATCTGCCCGGAGCGAAAGCTCCTTCATGCCGTCCGTCAGTGCATCAACGGGAATGCGCGCCTGTTCCGCGACATAGGCAAGTTCTTGGAAAGCGCGATTGGACAAACCGGCACGCTTCGCCTCACTGCCGATGCTCGCAATGCCTTTCGTGATATCAGCAACGCGCCCGATGATGGCGTCAAGTCCACCGATGGCAAGCCCGCCGATGATGCCACCGGCCAGCCCTTTGCCGAAAGCGCCAACGGTCTTCATGGCGTTACCCATGGCTTTCTCGATACCGGAACCGGCCTTTTCGGCGTCGGATTGCATCTGTTTGAAGCCGGTTCGGGAGCGCTGTTTCTGGCGCTCCATATCCCGCTCGTATTTATCGAATCTTGCCGCAAGGGTGACAAGCAACTGCTGGCCTTCATCTGCCATTTTCAAAACTCCTATGCTGCGGCCTGCATGAGCCGGTCAAAATCATCTTCGGGAAGGTCATAGATTGACCGGGTGTTATTGCTCTGGATGGCACGGGACACCGCCATGGCGGCGGCAACAGCGCCGTCAATGCGATCTGTGCGTTTGTCTTTGTGCATGCGCACAAGGCCGGTATCGCCACGGCTGGCGACAACGCTATCGAAATGATGGCGAAGAACCGGATGGCCGCTGTGACGGATCATGCGCCCGTTGACGGTGCGCTCAAGGTCGCCAATCGCCGGTCCCATGGTGAGCGGTGCCTGTCGCATTTCGATAGCTGGCAAGCCGTCATCGTGAAGGCGCTGCATGGTCTTGCGGGCAAGATACGGATCGAAGGCGATTTCGCGCACGTCATAGGTGGCGCAAAGGTCGCGAATATGCTGTTCAATGGCTTCCGGTTCGATCACCGGGCCGTCAATCGTGATGACGTGGCCGTCAGCCTTCCATTGCTCGTAAGGCACGGCGTCTTTGACGGCTCTGGCTTTCAGGTCATCACCGGGAACGAAGAACCACGGGTGCGTGAAGATACGCCCGTCGCCGTGCTTCCAAGCAGCAACAATTGCTGTCAGGTCGCCATTAACCGACATGTCCACGCCGATGTAGCAAGGCAGGGTTTCGAGTTCGGCCAGATCGAAGTTCGGGTCGTGGCCATCATCATAGATGCCCATATCGAACAACGGTTCGCGGGAAGCGCCCTGCCAGATATTCAGATTGTATTGCAAAAACGAATAGCGCTCTTGCGGCCTGTCTCTGGCGTCAGTGACAAGGTTCTCAAATTCTTTGATAGACACGAAACCATCAGCAAGGCCGGGGTTTGCCTTATGCCACGTTGCCGGGTCATCCCATGCATCGTCCGGGTCGGCCATGAACAGGATAGGCAGATATGACGGATTAAATTTCTCGCCTGTCGCGATTTTGCAGGCGTTTACATACTCATCATAAAGCAGGTTCTCGTTACCAGCGCCCGCAGTGCTGGCGATGATCGTCAACGGGCGCTTCTTCACGCGGGAGCTTTTCAATGCTTCCCAGAGTTCGCGGTTCTTCCAAACGTGCAATTCGTCGGCAAGAATGAAGGTCGGGGAAAGGCCGTGCGCCTTGCCGCCGTCTGAAGACAGCACTTCAAGGCCGCTCTTTTTCAGGTCGCAATTGATCAGACGCTTGCCGGTCTTGCTGCCGTAAATCTTCGTGGCACGAACAAGCCGCTTATCCTCCCGGATGATGCCAGCAGCTTCATTGAAGGCGATCTTCGCTTGATCGCTGTCCTTTGCCGCGAAGATGGCCTGTCCACCTGCAACGGCTTCAGGCCCGATGGTGTGAAGCAGCGCAAGGGCGGCGGCAAGCGTGGTCTTGCGGTTGCCGCGTGGCATGAGAAGCAAAACCGATTTCACGATCATGTGGCCGTCTGGCGTGCGTGGGCCATAGATGCGCCGAACGATGCGTTCCTGCCAGCGGGTCAAAGTAAAGGTGCGTTTGGGCGCGCTGCTGGACGGATGGCGAAGCATGCGAAGGAAGCGCACGGCGCGCTCCCCGTAACCGAACGGGTCTTCAATAGGACTGTTATCGAAAACCCAATCCGGGTAGGTGCTTGCCATTACACCACCGCCAAGGGGTTGTCGTCGTCATCGTCGGCGAGGCCAGCATCACCGATGCGCGAACGGCTGGCGGGCATCAAACCATATTCGGCGGCAAGCTGGCGGGCCGTCTGCATGTAACGGATTTGCAAACCGCCAAGCTTCATGTCGGGAACGGCCAAACCGGCCATCTGTTCTGTGATCTGGGCGACGAAGCCGACTGCCGTGCAATAGCTTTCGATACCGGCGAGATCGCCGGTCGTGACAACACCACGTTTGATCAGCACCGGGAACACGCGCCGCCATTCGGCTTTCGCGTGCGGTGACAGGCGTTTCGGCGGCGCTGGCATTTTAGTAATTGCAGTGCCGTCGCGCTGGATAGCCGGTTTGACGCCGCGATTGTGGACGCTCATTTCAGCACCTCACCGCGAAGCTCAAGGGCTTCGTAACGACCGATTTCCTTGATTTCCTTCAGGCTGTATCCGTTGCCGTTATAGGAAACACGATCTGCCGTGGTGATACCCGGCATATAGCGGATACGGAAAATGATGCTGCCGGTTTCCGCTTCACCAAAGCCCGTGAAAAATTCCGTAGCCGACTGCTGGATGATCTCTGCCCATACAACGGCGACGATTGCCCACGCCTTCACCACGTCGCCGGAAGGTTTGACGGTTTCGGTCTGGCGTTCGATGGTGATGCGCCGATCCATTTTCCCGGCGTTGATCATTTGAGCCACCGGATCAGAGCTTCGACCGACAAGATGGAATGGCCGTATTGAGGATCGGGGTCGCGTGGGTGCCGGATCGTCGCGACCTTGAAATGATCGCAATAGGCTCCTGCGCTCTCCATTTCGGCAGACAGATTGTATTTGGAAAGGGCATCATTGACGGCGGCGGCGATCTCTTTGGCAGCGTCCTGCCCGGCGTCGAGCGTCCAAACATGCAGATCGAGATACACCCAAGCGGCAGTCTGGGCACGATAGTCGTTGCCATGCAATTCGGTGTTGCCGTCTGCGATCACAACGCACGGTGTCTTGTCCGGGCGCGTGCTGCCCGCCCGGATATGGGTCGGCGGCACAAGGGCGGTAACTTCCGGTTTGTTGATCAGCCGGTTGCGGATGGCTATTTGAAGGGTGAGAACGGGTTCGATGCTCATTGGCTGGTCGTGCCTTTCCATGCGTCCCGGATCGCCTTTCGGCCTGCCCGGTCGATACGTTGCTGTGCGCGCTTGCGCTGAAGCCGGAAGCCCGGCCAAAAGAACGGCTGTGCGTCGGTTTTGCTGGTCCCGTATTCGACCAGATGCGGGTAGCGGGTATCGCTGTCGCCCACTGTGATGATGACTTCGGATGGACCGGCGACACGGTTGCCGCCGGGCTGGCTATATGGCGGGGTGGACTGGCCGGGCAACGTGACGGTGATGGAGTCCTTCAGCGCGCCTGTATCTTCCGGTGCAAGGGCGCGTTGCGTGGATGCGATTGACTCTGCGGATGTCGCCAGCGCTTTAAGCACGGCATCACGCGGGGCTTTTTTCATCCGGTCAAATGCTTTCATGAGATCGTCCAGCCCGTCATTCGCCATCGTGGAACCACTCCAAGCGATAGCTATCGAGCGTCTGGGTGATGGTCTGCGGCGCTATCTGGCTGGAAATCCCGAACGTCGCGAGGCCGCGCATTTCATAATGAAACGCGACCAGCTTCAGGATTGCGACTTTCAGATCAGACGGAAACGGGTCGAGGTCATCAAGCGATCTGCCGATGTAGTTCGCGACATACTCACACGCCGCTTCGATGAGAAGCATGATCAAAGCGTCTTCCTCGCTGTGATCAATGCGCAGATATTGCTTTGCGAGATCAGGTGAAACGATCATTCCGCTGCTTCCTTCTGAAAAGCTATTTTAGGTTTGTTTTCCAGAGCGCTCCTCGCGCCGGTTCCTAAACAGGCGGGGAAATCGTCAGACACCCCCGGAGGGTCATTGATGGGCTTGCGTGCGATGAGGGCTTCTTCGAGTGTGAGGCCACGGCGCTTCATGAGATTGGCGACGGTGGATTTGACCCTGCCATGAGCAGCGCACCATTCAGCAAAGGTCTTGCTCTCACCATTGATGGTATAAAGCTTGGCGACGCGACCCTTTGGAAATGACGCCGCGAGTGCTTCTTCGAGCGTCATAGTCCTGAGGCGATTGTAGAGCGCGTTGGTTTGGATACCTATGTCAGCAGCCCACTCTGTAAGCGTCTTGCTCTGGCCGTTATGGGTGTGGAGCGCGTTAGGCCGGGAGCTTTTGGTCTTCTCGCCGTAGGCAATAGCTTCCTCCATTGTCCGTTCGCTGAGCCATTTGGTGAGCGTCGTTTTTGACACGCCGATGCAAGCGGCCCATTCGGCTGTCGTTTTGGTTTCACCATTGGCAGTGTGCGTTTTTCCAATGGGCTTAGGTTTGGTGGCGATCTGATTATTCTTGAAGACCGGCAAGCGCTGGCCACGAAAGCCCGTCTTCATGGGGGTGGTGATTGCGTCTGCGATGGAAATGCCACGCTCAAGGCGCGCGATGATGATGGCTGGGGTGATGCCGTAATCGAGCGCCCATTCGACAATAGGCTGCTGGATGCCGTCATGTTCGAGGATGGTTTCGGGCGTCATAGTGCGCGCTCCTGCCGCTGTTTGGTGGAGCTATGGCAAGGCGTGCAAAGGGATTGCCAGTTACCGCGAAACCAGAAGAGTCGCTTGTCGCCGCGATGGGGAATGACGTGATCGACAACCGTGGCAAGGTTTCCGCACATCCGGCAAGATGGGTTTGCAAGCAGATATTCACCACGGGCTTTGCGCCACTCATGGTTATAGCCGCGAAGGGCTGCTGAAGGACGGCGGGCGTCATGGCGGGCGTTGCGTTCGCGCTTGGCCTCCTCCTGGCACTGGCAAAGCTGGCAGTGGGGAACGATGGCACCACATGCACAAATCCGTGGGGGCTTGCTCATTTGCGCCTCCCGGAAGATTTGAGCGCCTGAAGTCCGGCCCGGTCAAATTCAGGATCAAGGCCAGCAGCAACATTGCGCTCTGCCTGTTCCGGGTCCGGTTCCTTCTCGTCGTCGGAACCGCCGCCGTGAATAGCTTTCAGCTTCTCAAGGTGCGCTCTGTAAGCCCGGTCGATTTCGGTAGGTGTAGCGTTCCATGCCTGTTCGGGCGTCCAGCCAAGCCAGCCGGTCGCACGGTCATAGAGGGCCGCGAACACTTCAGCCCATGTCACCTGCTTGCCGGTCGTGTGCAACGGTTGCACACGCTTTTCCGGTGCTGGCGTCAGCATGGACACAAGTTCGAACAACGGCGCACGAACAGCAAGAAAGAAAGGGAGAAGCGGCCTTCGCTGCACGGCAGTCAGGAAGGCCGCTGCATTCGGGGTGCCGCTGCTTATTTCGGAGGCCCGAATGATCTCGCAAATAACTGTGTAATTCAGGTCTTCCAAGGCAGCATGAAGCGCCGGAAGGCCGAAACGTTCTTCAAGGATGGTGGCAGCGCGCAAC
This sequence comes from Agrobacterium sp. 16-2014-1-2a, assembly GCF_053522705.1. Classification (NCBI taxonomy): domain Bacteria; kingdom Pseudomonadati; phylum Pseudomonadota; class Alphaproteobacteria; order Hyphomicrobiales; family Rhizobiaceae; genus Agrobacterium; species Agrobacterium sp. 16-2014-1-2a. Next base: position 1,061,583 of record NZ_JBNWBX010000001.1, on the reverse strand, counting down.
GAAGGGCGAAGGGTCACGGCGATACCGCCATGACTGATTTCCACCTGTTCGAAAGATGCGCGCTGCTTTCTCATGGCTTAGGCCGTGATCTTGAGCTTGGCGAGAGCTTCGCCCATGATCACGCGGCCACCGACACGGCGGCGTGCATGCAGCTTGACCACGCCGTTACCAGCGCCGGTAATGTCGTCGCGGATGATGTCGAAACCGACACGATCAGCGATGGCGTAGCCGCTGGCGAAATCACCGAAGATAATCGGGGTTTTACCGGCTGCGATGTCCGGCGCGTCCACGGCTTCATAAACCGGACGGCCCAAAAGCAGCGAAGGCTGACCTGCGGTGATACCGGGCTGCCAGATATAGGTTCCGTCGCTATCCTTGAGCTTGCGAACAACGCTCATGGTCTTGCGGTTCATCAGCCACGAACCGTTGACGGAATAGCTCGTCTTGATGTGGTAATAGAGGTCGATCAGGGCTTCGGCATTGAAGCCGCCGCTGGTAGCGATTTCCACTTCCTCCACGTCACCCGAGCCGAGAACCCCTTCTGCCTGCGTCGTGCCGTTACCATTGACGAACCACGATGCTTCGATCTGGCCGAACCGGCGGGCGATGTGATTGGACAGGAAAGCGGCAAGATCGATCTGCGCGTCTTCAAGCAGAATACGAGTGACCGGAACCGTGACGGCCATTTCGAACGGCTTCAGATCGATCTGTTCGAACGAAGGCTCGTCTTCGGTAGCGGTTGCGGTTTCGGCGCGGGGTGCCGGCGTGACTTCATCGACAAGGCGCGGAAGCTGAAGCAGCGGGCCGGACATGGCAATGGTCTGGGCAAGGCCGCGAACCGGGGAGTATTCGGCCACCTTTTCGAGAATGGTCGTGGCGACGGCTTCCGGTGCGAGAATACCGCCCGTGGAGGAACCGCCATAAGCGAGCGCCTTCACTTCGGAGGCATCGCCCGTGCGAACGAAATCCGAGAAGGCTTTGACCTCGTTGCCGTTGTCATTCGAAGCCTTGGGGTGATTGTTGTTGTCGGCGGCAGGACGGCGGTTAAGCTTGGCCTGCATCGTCGCGATATCATCCTTGAGCGCCTTGATTTCTTCGGCGCTCACAACCGGGTCGGCATTCGCCACCGGCTTGTTCTGCTCTGCATTTTCCATTTTGGGGTTTTCCTGTTCAACGTTGAGGGGGTGAGACTTTGTCTCGGTGACTCGCGCAAACGGATGAACTGGTTGTTTGCACAGCGAGATTTCATTGATGGTGAGGGCTGTCAGGACACGGCCACCTTCCGGGCGTGCTTTCGCTTCGTGAAGGCGGTATCCAATCGACAGGCCGGACATGCTGCCACGCTGAAGGGCAAGCCGGGCCTGCCGGGCCGGTTCGATACCCTCAACAAAAAGACGGCCTTTGACCTCAAGTCCCCTTTCGGTGACAGAATGAGTTTCCCAGACGCCGACGACACTTTTCTGCTCATGCTCCACGATCATTGGGACACGTGGGGCAAAGCTGAAGGCGGAAGGCTCAATGAGATCGCCATAGCTGTCGGGCTGGCCGAAAGGCCATGCGATGCCGGTGACGGTGCCGGTGTCGTCAATCGAGACTTCGGCCTTGATTTCGAGATTGCCTGTTTCGGTGGTGCTGGCGATGGCTGTCATTCTGCCACCTGCGAAATTGCGTCATTGACGGCTTCAACGCCGAAGAACAGGCTGGTGATAACGCCGTCTGCAACGGCAAAAACTTCTGCCAGCGGCCTACCGATGACATAGACCGACACGAGCCGGTTCGCTTCGTCGGGGGCCATACCGCCGCCGATCAAGCCAAGCCGGATGATCTCCGAAACATCTGTAAAGCTGTAGCTGGTATCGCGGAAACGGCGGAATAGCGCGCCGACGCCGTGGCCGGTTTTCGTTTCAAGTTCAATGATCAGGTCGCGGGTCGGGAAGGCAAAGGCTTTCTCGCCGTCGCCAAAGAAGGCGCGGTGTTCCGTCATTTGGCGGGTTCCTTTTCAGGGGTAGCAACAGGCGTTGCGCCGGAAATGGTATGGGGATTGATCAATTCGTCACCACCGGGCAGCGGTGGCATATTGAGGATTGCGCGGGCTTCGTTGGGTGACATGACGCGATTGGTGACGAGCGCCGTAATATTGGCCGTGCGCGATGCCATATCGGCGCGCATGAGGTCATCGACAACAAATTCGAACCAGTGATCGTTCTGTTCGATCTCGGTCAGAAGGACAGTCGCGAGGGCTTCCTGCCACTTGTCGAGCCAAGGCCGGAGGCAAAGCTGAAGGAAGCTTGCACCCATCTGTTCGGCGTTGCTCCACGTCGCACGTTCAAGCTGGAAAAGCAGGTGCGGTGGAACGCCGAAGATACGAGCGATTTCATTGATCTGTTCGAGCCGGTTTTCGACATACTGGCTGTCTGTCGAGGTGAGCGCCGGGGCGTCGTATTTCCAGCCGCCGTCGAGAATGAGCGGGTCGCCGGATGCACTGCGCATCCACTCCCGGAAGCTCTTTCGCATATTGGAAATGGCGGTTGCGCCAGCGTCCCCGCCCTGCGCTTTCTCATTAGAAATGATGGCGTTCGGACGTGCGCCGGACGTGAAGAATGTTGCGCCGTGCTTTTCCAGCACAGACGCAAGACCGATGGCTTCACGGCCAAACGAGATCGGGGAGCGATTGAGGAAAGAAGGAATATGGAGGATTTCGGTGTGCGAATATTCGCGGGAGCCGCCGTTCTCGGAAACACGATAAAATGGCGGGGCAGCGCCAAGGGCGTCTTCCATGACAGAGACGGTGCCGGGTAGAAGACGGATAATCTCAAACGGGCGTCCATCCGGGTAGCGCACGACACGGGCAAAGCCGTTGCCATAAATCAGGGCGTCGGATGTAAGCTGCGTGCGAATTGCACCTGCGCCCGTCCATTCGTTCGCCCGCTTGTGGACGATCTTGTGGGCGGTGTGCTTGCTGGCGATTTGCTTGGCTTCTGCATGCTCCCTGTAGAGCTTCACCGGCAGCGAACCAATTGTTTCCGAGATCAACCGGACGGCCTGAAGAACAGCCGGAGTGTTGAGGGCAGACAAGCCGCCGACACTCACACCGCTGGAAGTAGTGCGAACGCCGAAGATTTCTGAAACAGCAGGATCGGACAGGAGATAAGCTTTGCGCTCCCCCATACCGAACCTGTTTTTGACTTCGCTCCAAAAACCCATCTGGATAACATTCCTATTTAACTTAGGAATATTATCTCACGGCGAGAGTTGGATGTGAATCCTTAAGGCCAATAAAAATGATGATATTTGCAGAAAATATCAAATTTATTGATGATTACTTTGGCGAAATCGCAGACAGGTCGAGGTCGGCGTATGAAATCGCTTCGATGAGTTCCACGCGCTGCTCCAAGATACCTTGAGGAAGGACGCCGTAACCCCTTGTGACTTTGTTGCCTGTCTGATGGCCGAAGATGTAACCGAACTGCTCATCAAGATATCCGGCACGTCGCATCGCGTCGAAAGCTCCATGTCGGAAACTGTATAGCGAGATACCCCGCCCGATCTTAAGACCGATCCTTGTCAGGTATCGCCCAAATTCCCGGCTGAAATCCGCGATCATCTGGCCGCGCTCATTGCGTTCAGCTTTGGGAAAGAGGCGGGTTTGACCGGCGTTCTTCATGCTGGCGTGGTATTTAATGAAGCCAAGGCGGACAAGCTCACTGTGGATCGGCACGACGCGACGGGAACCGACATTCTTCACGCTCTTGCCGGTTTCCTCTCCGTCATCGGTTTCGGTGATCTCCATAATCCAATGGCCGTGATCTTGGCGCACGTCAGAAACGAGAAGCTGCGCGATTTCTGCCGGGCGTGCACCTGAATACAGCATGACAAGCGGAACCCAATAACGATGATCCCGAATGAGGATGTTACCGGGCTTGCTCCAAAAGCGGGGTGCTTCATCGCTCTGGCAACCAGTGAACAGGGGAGAGGCGAAAAGGGTATTCATCTGCTCGGTCGTGAAGGGGAAGACTTTCTTCTTCTTGTCCTTCGCAAGCGACATGCCATCAACCGGATTAACATCAAGATAGCCGTTGTTGACTAGCCAGTTGCAGAACGCGCCTAGACCAGCAAGGTATCGATTTACGGTGCGTGATGTCAGGACCGGCTTCTTGACGGTTTCGTTGTGCTTTACGATCTGCGCCAACTTCATTCCCGCAAAGGCTTTGGTTTCGGTTGCCTTGACCGGATATTTCATCAAAAGTGCCTTCCACTCCCGGACGGCCTTCTTGTCAATTCGATGGGCGGGGCAAGTGCTACCGACATGTTCAAGGAAATTTCCGATGTCGCGGCGGGCTTGTGCAAGCGTATCGGCGGTTATCTGCTTGGGATTTTCAGCGGCATATAGCTCAAAAAGCTCCATGATGGATTCACCGGGGGCTGCTGCTTGCCGTGCTGTATTTGTTGCGGGCGTCACTATAGGGTCTGAAGGCACACCACCATAGTCACCTTTGTCGCGCTCAAGGGTGCGTTTCAACCCCTCAATTTCGGCGCGGATCATACGCTGCGCCGTGTCCTTCCAATCCGGGTCTTTGGCATCCATTAGCAACCGGTTGTCTTCGGCGTAGGCGTCAACATGGGCGGCAACGAGGGCTGTTTCGCCGTCTGCTAGATGCTTTTGAAGGGCGTCCAACTTCGTCCGCCGTGTCTGTTCCTCAAACTGCCGAGCGTTTTTAAGAACCTCAAGATCAAGGGTAGCATCGAATATCGTCAGCGGATCGATATTGCTGATTTCGCCAGCTTTGGCACGCTCCATGATTTTCGCTTTTTCCGCTTCGATGTCGGCGCTGGTCGGCAGAGCGTTCCGGCGCTGGTCGTCGCGCTGCAAAGTAGCCTCGTAGTGCTGCCAAGTCGCGACGGCTTTATCATCAGCAGTGATATCGCGGCGTGAGCGGAGGTCATCAAACTGACGGTTCCATGCTTCCACGACCGGCCACAATGCGCGCTTGGCGGTCTGCTCGTCTTTGGTGCCAAGAGCTTTCACAATCTCGTTCTTACCCACGATCTCGACAAGATCATTAGGCACGCGGATACGTGCGTAGTAGCTTGCGCCACGTCTGAGAAGATAACTTAATCGTGCCATAACTGCTCCACCCGGATAGTCCCTGTGTTACAGTCGTGTGTTACAACTTTTCTAAAAATATGTCAATAAATACAATAAACTAAGGAAAAACAGAGGGCGTCTGAAAGTTGGAAGTTGTTCCTGGCGCCCCAGCCAAGTTCTTCTGTTTTTTCGTTAAGGCCCCGGATTTCAAGGCGTCCAGTACAGCTGGGAATCTAAAATTCGCGATTGTCATATAGGAATGTCATATTCCATTGTCTGACACGAAAAGTCCTTGAGCGCCTGCTTACCCTCAAAAACAGGGTTTTCGCATGGCAGTTGCTCAGAATGTTTTCAAGCGTGGTGCAATCTACTGGTGGCGTCGCCGTTTACCGAATGGAATATGTTCGCGTGCTTTGGTGCTGGTCGAAATCAGCCTGCGCACAAAAAGCGTCGAGCTGGCGAAACTGCTCGCTGCGGAAGTGACGCTTGTTAGCGAGTATCTCATTCGGGACATTCGGCGCGAGATGATCAACCCTGAAGACGCAAAACAGATACTCCTCACGGTAGCCAAAAGGCATAGTGCCAAATTGGACGCTATTGCAGCAGCCGATGTTGCTTATGGAGATGATGTCGAAGCGTCTCGGTTGGCCGATGTAGTGGCTGGGTGGACAAATCGAATTTTTGCAGCGCATGGTGACGCGGCAAGAATCGGGGAACATGAAGAACGCGAGATGAAGGCTGCCGGTCTTGATCAAACGGTGATCGACACAGTCAAGCAACACCTGGATTCCTATCGACTACAAGGTATTTATCCGCCGCCGTCAAGACGCATCTCGGACCTGTTAGACGAGCGCGGAATTCCTGATACGAAAGTCAACTTTCAGCAGGCTCAGCAACTCTACCTTCGAGGTGTATCTGCTGCATTGTTGGATACTCGCAGGCGATGGACTGGCATCCGGCCAGACGATGACGCGCTCCTTCAGGCTGCGCTTGTTGCTGATGCAGGCACCATTGCGCCGCCCGCACATCTGCGTCCTGCATCCGCACCTTTACCTGCGAGCCAAGTACCGGAATTACAGCAGGAAGAAGATGATTTCGATGTCGAAGATGAAATCGAAGAGGATGACGACGATCTGGATGAACCCACGAGACGCTTGGTCGAGATCGTAGAAAGGGCAGCCAGTCAAAATATAAAATCTGACGATTGGACAGAGAAAACGGCAAAGCAGCACGTCGCGCTGGCAAAGCTATTCGTGCGTTTTGTCGGACATGATAACCCCGCGAAGATGCGGCAGTCCCATATCTCGGACTTCAAGGTGACGCTGTCCGAGATGCCCAAAAATTACGGCAAGTCTCCGAGAGACCACGTTATCCCCCTTATCGACATTTTGGCACGCGCTAAGGATATGCCGCCGGAGCAAGTTGGTTTGACACAGGGAACGTTGAACCGGCACATGACGCAGATGGGCAACATTGCCGACATTTGCAAACATGCTGGTTTCCCGTTCGGGAATTTTGAGGGCGTTTCCGGTTTGCGGTCGAAGAAGAAAGGCAGCGGGCGAGGTGATCGGGCTCGCTTTTCGACCGACGAACTTCGGCTGCTTTTTAACCTGCCCATCTGGAATGGATGTGACGGCGAGGACAGCAGGTTGTCGCCTGGAGAATTGACATTCCATGACGCGAGCTACTGGGTTCCGATGCTGGCCCTGTATCACGGCCCGCGTAGAGAGGAATATTGCGGATTGCTGGTTTCCGAAGTGGAGGCGGATGCTGAAGTTCCGGCTATCCGCATCGAGCCGAATTTTGTTCGCGGCTTGAAAAATGCAGATTCTAAACGCCGCATTCCGATTCACCCTGAGTTGATCCGATTAGGTTTCCTGGAATACGTCGCCGCGCTCACGGACATTGGGCATGTTCTGCTATTCCCGGAACTCAGAGCGGCAGCACCGTCCACGCCGATGGGGGACGTTTTCGATGAAGCTTGGCAAGATATGCGGGTAGCGGCCATTCCATCTGCGAAAGAGGATGGCAAAGTGCTGCATTCCCTTCGGCATTGGTGCAATAACGAAATGAAGCAGGTGGGCGTGGCTGCGGAAATCAGGAAGGATATTCTCGGGCATACCAACGCCGACACCAATGAAGGACGCTATTCTGATGCCGCCAGACTGCGCCTCATGGCGGGGGCCTTGGCTCAGTTGCCTCAACCGACCGCTCACCTTTCGCGGTTTCCAATTCGTCTGATCGAGCGAGTTGAAAAACATCTGGCACCGCCGACCAAAGCTAGAAAGTCGGCTCCATGACCGCCGCGCAATCTCCATTTGTCAACGCGATGGCAGTAGCCAGACGTCTCGTCTCTCTAGGAATAAATCCCTTTCAATCAGACGCTGAGCGTTACGTCGTCTTACTGGATGGCGGCGGTGGGGAAATCCTTGACTGGGGAAAGCCTCTGCGCGGTAGCCGCTTTTTCGAGCCAAATGCCATTCGCAAGGATCGGCCAATGGTCGCCGATTTCGAGGCCTTTGCAAAGCGATATGGGCTCAAGGATTGTGTTTACTGGGGCGTGGGGCTGACGGGGGCCAAGGCCGATCCTGAAGACCTGGATGCATCACTGAAAAGCTTCAACGAAAAGATAAATATCGAATTCAGTGAGCTTCGAAAGAGCGGGAAGTTCGAAATGCTTCTGCTGGCCATCCATCCACGTTATGACGAGTTTTCAGGACGCTTCGATTTGCACGCGCATTTCGTCGCTAAGGTTCCCCCAGAACATAGGGAAGCCGTCAAGCTACGATTGCGGATAAAGTTCAGTAAGACGGATTTCCCGGATCGGGCAATCCGTAACGCTGGTGCTGTGGCAACCTATATGCTTTGGGGCGTCTTCCGAAACGACATCATGGTGAAGTGGCCGGACAACGCGCTACGAGCCGGATGGAAGCTCACACAAAGCCGTTTTCATTTCGTGAGGACCGGTGGCTCATTTCGGCAATGGAGAGCTTCCAAGGTGCCTGTGAAGGAAAAGGCCGGGTCTATGATCGATGACGCCCGGAAGCGCAGCAATCGCGCGGAAACCGCTGATACGCGACAACAGATCGTAAATGGCGACAGACTGCTTTCAAAGATCATGATAAAAATCCGTGGCGTCCGGATGTCAGCACTTCTTTTTGAAACTGTGCCGCCTCAGCAGGAAGCCTCTGTGAAGGCCGAGGGACGCCCCATGCGGGAGTATTCTTCAGCGACTAGTATCGCAACTCAGGAGTCGCCGGTTTACGTGGAGGAACTGATTACTTCCCAATGTGTACGTGGACGCACCACCATTTGGAAGCGCTTCAGGGTGGCCATTGAGCCCGTCACGGCGTCGATCTCGGCATGGACCAAACAAATCCATGAAATCGGGCAAAGAATCATCAGGTGGCTTCTGAACTGATGCCAGCGAAACCCGATTAAGAGACGCCGAGCACCTTCATTCCATCGGCCCTCAGTTCACCATTCGGGGAGACATGTCGATAAAGGGTTTGACGAGAGACAGTCAGCTCTTTGCAAAGGTCGGCGACTACGGTTTCCGGTTTTCCCATTGACGCTTGGGCAAGGCGAATTTTCGCGGCTGTCATCGTCGGCTTCCGTCCGCCGATACGTCCACGAGCACGAGCGGATTGCAGTCCGGCTATTGTCCTCTCCCTGATCAGTTCTCTCTCAAACTCCGCAAGTGATGCAAAGATTCCGAAAAGCAGTTTGCCCTGCGGCGAACCTGTGTCCACAGGCGTATCGCCTGCAAGAACCTTGAAGTGAACGCCTCTTTGTGAAAGGTCGTCGACGGTGGACACCAGATGCCTAAGGTTACGGCCCAACCGATCCAATTTCCACACAATCAGCGTGTCGCCCTGGCGCAGCGCTTTGAGGCAGGCTTCTAATCCTGGACGATCATCTTTCTTGCCGGAAGCATGGTCGGAATAAAGATGCCTCTCGTTCACCCCGGCCTTGATCAGTGCATCCTTTTGAAGATCAAGCACTTGGCTGCCATCCGATTTAGAAACGCGGCAATAACCGATAAGCTCACCCATGTCGAAAATCCTTGTCACGTAAACGGTCGTTTGTAAGACACAGTCTGAATCCTATTTTTATCGGCGGCAAACTGTCATTTTTCTCGTCACTATTTCTATGTGACGCAAATGCCGTGCGCTGGGTTTGAAACAGTGGATGGGGTGGGATTTGCGGAGCCTCGAATAGACAGCAGCAATCTCGAATGCGATACAGGAAACTAAGATTCCCGTAAGCCGAGAAAATTATGTCAAGTGCACTTAGAAAACTCCTTGAAGAATACAGAAGCGGTGCCAGGACAGAGCGGGAAAAAGGAACCTATTTCGAAGAACTGGCCAAGGTGTTCTTTGAACATGACCCTCAATATGCGCAGCGCTTCAATAGGGTCTGGACCTATGCTGATTTCGCCAAGGAACGCGGCATAAGCGGGCAGGATACTGGCATTGACCTCGTTGCCCGGATCAGCGATGACGGCGGATACTGCGCAATCCAATGCAAGTTTTATAAAGAAGGCTACCGCATCCAGAAGGCCGATATCGACTCCTTCTTCACTGCTTCAGGCAAGCGTCCGTTCACCGAACGTTTGATCGTCGACACAACGAACGCTGACTGGAGCGAACACGCCGAGGGCGCGCTGCGTGATCAGTCCATTGAAACACAACGCATCGGCCTTTCCGAGATTGAACAAAGCCCGATTGATTGGGGCATGTATATCCGGGATGAGAAAGTTGTCCTGGCGGCAAAGAAAGAGCTTAGGCCACACCAGAAAGACGCGCTGGAGGCGGCCAGGAACGGTTTTGCAGAGGCAGATCGCGGTAAGCTCATCATGGCCTGCGGCACGGGAAAAACCTTCACTGGATTGAAGATAGCCGAGGACTATGCGGGCGTCGGCAAGATGGTGCTTTATCTTGTGCCGTCTCTGGCCCTGATGTCCCAATCAGTCCGGGAATGGTCTATAGACACGAATACCCCGCTTCGCTGCTTTGCTGTTTGCTCGGACGTGCAGGTCGGCAAACGTCGCAACATCCATGATGATATCGGCGATATCGAAATCCATGATCTTGCCTATCCGGCAACGACAGACGCCAAAACGCTTGCAGACAAAGTCAATTCCCACCCTGATTTGCGGATGACCGTCGTTTTCTCGACCTACCAGTCCATTCAGACGATTTCCAACGCCCAGAAGAAATACGGACTGCCGGAATTTGACCTCATCATCTGCGACGAAGCTCACCGTACGACGGGCGCAAAATTCGAAAATGAGGACGATTCCAATTTCATCAAGGTCCATAGTCAGGACTACATCGAGGGCAAAAAGCGCCTTTACATGACGGCAACGCCGCGCATCTATGGTGATGGCGTCAAGACAAAGGCCAGCGAAGCTTCAGTGGAACTTTGCTCCATGGATGATGTGGCGCTGTATGGCGAAACTTTTTTTCAGCGCGGTTTTTCGTGGGCGGTACAGAATGATCTCTTAACCGACTACAAGGTTATCGTATTGGCGGTCGATGAGGCTATCGTGTCCGCCGGGGTTCAGAATCGGTTGGCTGACGCCAACAGCGAGTTGAAGCTTGATGACGCCACCAAGATCATCGGTTGTTACAAGGCGCTCTCGAAAACCAATCTGAAGCAGGATGTCGCAACCGATCCGCATTCCATGAAACGAGCTATCGCTTTCTGCCGTGATATCAAAAGCTCGAAAATGATCACCAATGAGTTCGGTAAGGTGATCGAAGAATATTTCGATAGTCGAAGCATAATGGACGGCGACGCAGCGGAAGAAAGCAAACTCCACTGCGAGCTGGAACATGTTGATGGATCGTACAACGCCAAAGCCAGAAACACGTTGTTGAACTGGCTGAAGGAAGACACAGGCGAAGACAATTGCCGCATTCTCAGCAATGCCCGCTGCCTGTCGGAGGGCGTGGATGTCCCAGCTTTGGACGCCATCATGTTTCTGCATCCACGCAAGTCACAAATTGACGTCGTGCAATCCGTTGGCCGCGTCATGCGCAGGGCTCCGGATAAGAAAATGGGTTACGTCATTCTCCCGGTCGGCATCCCGGCGGACATGGCCCCGGAAGAGGCGCTTAACAATAACGAAAAATATAAGGTCGTCTGGCAAATCCTGAACGCCCTTCGCGCCCACGACGACCGTTTCGATGCCACCATCAACAAGATGGAGTTGGGTGTGGATGTCTCGGGTCAGATTGAAATCATCGCCGTCAAGAATGAGATGCCGAACCGGAACAAGCCCGAGGCGACTGGGCTAAACATCGGGCAAGGTGGCGATGCAGTCGATGAGCATGATCCAGACGGCACGACCATTTCAGAACCGGTGCAAACGTCTTTCCTGTTCGATGAAATCTCATCCGCTATCATGGCGAAGATTGTCAAAAAATGCGGACGTCGCACCTATTGGGAGGATTGGGCAACCGATATCGGTAAGGTTGCGCAGACCCATATCACCCGCATCAAGGCGCTGGTGAGGCAGCCTGACAGTTCGGAGCGTAAAGCCTTCGAGGGGTTTCTGGGAGAGTTGCGAGACGATCTCAATGACAGCATTTCCGAAGACGAAGCCATCGAAATGTTGGCACAGCACATCATCACAAAGCCAGTGTTTGAAGCCCTATTCGAAGGTTACAATTTCACAAAAGAAAATCCTGTTTCTCGCGCCATGCAGGGCGTGCTGGATGTTCTGGATGAACACAATCTGGAAAAAGAATCAGAAAGCCTTCGGAAATTCTATGCGGATGTGAAAATCCGGGCGTCCGGCATCAATAATGCGGAGGGGAAACAGAAAATTATTGTCGAGCTTTATGACAAGTTTTTCAAAAATGCCTTCCCGAAATTACAGGAAAAACTCGGCATCGTTTACACGCCGGTCGAGGTGGTGGATTTCATCATTCATTCGGTCAACGACGTTTTGCAACAGGAGTTCGGACAGACCTTGGGAAGTAGGGGCGTCCACATTCTTGATCCGTTCACAGGCACAGGCACGTTCATCACCCGACTGCTGCAATCCGGTCTTATCAGCCCGGAGGAACTGGCGCACAAATACGCCCATGAGATTCATGCCAACGAGATTGTCCTGCTGGCTTATTATATTGCGGCAATCAATATCGAAGCCGTCTATCATTCGCTTGCCGGTGGTGAATATAAGCCATTTGAAGGAATTTGCCTCACGGACACGTTTCAGCTTTATGAGAAGGAAGACTTGATCAGTCACCTGATGGTGGATAATTCGTCTCGACGCCAGCGGCAGAAAGAGCTTGATATCCGCGTCATCATGGGCAATCCACCCTATTCGGTGGGCCAGAATAGCGCCAATGACAACAACGCCAATATCGCCTATGCCAGTCTCGATAGTCGTATTCGACAGACCTATGCAGCGCATTCCACCGCAACGAACAAAAACGCGCTTTATGACAGCTATATCCGCGCCATTCGTTGGGGCAGTGACCGTCTCGGGGACGCAGGCATCATGGCCTATGTCAGTAATGCAGGCTGGATCGATGGCAACGCCACGGATGGACTGCGTAAATGCCTGGTGGATGAGTTTTCAAGCCTTTATGTTTTCCATTTGCGTGGCGATGCACGTACCTCTGGCGAATTGAGACGGAAGGAAAAAGATAATGTCTTTGGAATGGGCACCCGTACTCCGGTTGCCATATCACTGTTGGTAAAAAATCCAGCCGCGACCGAACATGGTCAAATCTTTTTTCACGATATTGGCGATTATTTGAACCGCACAGACAAGCTGAAGTCCGTTGCCCGCTTCGGAAGCGTCGGCGGTATCACTAAGACCGGTGGTTGGCAGAAGATCACTCCTGATGAACACGGCGATTGGCTTGGGCAACGCGATAAAGTGTTCGATACGTTCATGGCGATGGGTGACAAGAACGCAAAGGGCATTGCGACTTTGTTTGCAAATTATTCTAGGGGACTGGAAACTGGACGTGATGCATGGTGTTTCAATTCAAGCCGCGATCAACTCGCTTCCAACGTTCAGCGCATGATTGACTTTTATAACAGTGAAACTGATCGTTTTAACTCTAATCATTCCAACGTTGACAGGAAAGTGAGGGCGGAGGCCGTAGATGGCTTCGTTAACGCCGACGCTGCAAACATTAGTTGGACGAGTAGTCTAAAAATGGAGTTGGCACGCAACAATCGCATTGAGTTTAGTGCAAATAGTTTGACGACTGGTCTATATCGCCCGTTTTCCAAGCAAGAAGTCTACTATTCGGACACGCTTATTCATCGAGTAGGACAAATGCCACGAATCTTCCCGATGGATGACGCCAAGGCGGAAAATCAAGTCATTATGGTGAAGCAGCGGCAACATGAGGGAAGCCAGTTTGCACTGATGACCAAGAAAATACCGGAACTGCAAAGCGACGGAGGAACACAGTGTTTCCCGGAAGAAATTTTTGAAGTCCAGTCCAGTCCAGTCCAGTCCAGTCCAGTCCAGTCCAGTCCAGTCCAGTCCAGTATACTCAAATACCGAAGAACAGTCAAGAAGAAAATTTGGTTATCTGCACATCGGGCGGGGGTCAGAAAGTACCGTTCAGCGTGATGATAAGCAACGCTCTTCCGAGTCTTCATATGGTGGACATCGATGGGAGCCAATGCTTCCCGATGTTTCTCTACGAGACGGAGGAGGGGCAATGAGCGATGCGCAAGCCGACCTTTTTGGACAGGAATCCTCCCAATCTCGGATTGTCCGCCGCGACGGCATCACCGATGAAGGGTTAGCGTATTTTCAGTCCGCCTATCCCGAAGACGTGCTTAACAAGAAAGACCTGTTCTATTACATTTATGGCCTGCTTCATTCAGAGGATTATCGCGTCCGCTTTGCTGACAATCTCTCAAAACAATTACCGCGCATTCCACGCGTAAAAACCGCCGCTGATTTCTGGGCATTTTCCAGAGCAGGCCGTGCTTTGGCAGAATTGCATGTCAATTATGAACAGGTTGAACCCTACCCTGTCATCTTCACACGCGGGGACACGTCGCTCGTGCCGCCTGCTGATCCCGAAAGCTTCTATCGCGTGCAGCAGATGAAATTCGCGGGCAAGCGACCCAATCTCGACAAGTCCACTTTGATCTACAATGCTAACATCACCATAACCGGCATTCCATTGGGGGCCTATGATTACGTCGTCAACGGCAAATCTGCGCTCGAATGGGTGATAGAGCGCCAATGTGTCAAAACGGACAAGGCCAGTGGCATCGTCAACGACGCCAACCGGTACGCCATCGAAACAGTTGGTGATCCCGCATACCCCCTAAAACTCTTCCAGCGCGTAATTACCGTCAGCCTGGAAACGACAATGATTGTTACGTCATTACCGAAACTGGATATTTGACATGGAAGAAATCAAGAACAGTCTTCGGCAGGCACCACTTCGCATTGGTATATCGACAAGGGCGCTCTTTGACCTTGAGGAAGAACATAGTGTTTTCGTAAAGCAAGGGGTTCAGGCCTATTGTGAACTCCAATTGCAGAGAGAGGATGTAGTCGTCGGTAAGGGGGCTGGCTTCGAGGTTATCGAGCGCCTGCTGAAATTAAATGAGGCCGGTCAGAAGCCGTATGTCGAGGTTGTACTTCTATCAAAGAACTCCCCAGACCTGTCGATCCGAGCATTCAAGTCAATCGAGCATTATGGTCTTTCCGTCATCACCGGAAGCTTTACCAGCGGAAATTCGCTTGCCCCGTTTGTCTCGGCCTGGTCGATTGATCTCTTTCTTTCCAATGACAGTCATGATGTACAGGCCGCTGTCGATGCCGGTGCGGCCGCAGCACGTTTGGGGCCGGTCTCGCCATCATGGGAACATGTTCCAGTTGAAGAGGTTCGGATTGCCTTTGATGGCGATGCGGTAGTTTTTAGCGCGAAATCCGATGAAATTTACAAGGCTCAAGGTCTCGACGGATTTCGGAGGCATGAGCAAGAACATGCAAATCGCCCAATGGATACCGGTCCGTTCGGTAATTTCCTGAAAAAGCTGTCAATGTTAAGGACGATCTATCTTCGTGAAGATGGCGTTAGCAAGGTCAGGATTGGAATTGTCACTGCCCGGGACAGGCACGCCCATGCTCGCGTGATCAATACGCTTAGAGCATGGGGAACGCCTGCTGATGAAGCTCATTTCGTCGGCACCTGGTCAAAGGCTCCTATACTGAAAGCGTTCGGTGCGCACATTTTTTTCGATGACCAGGAAAAACACATCTTGAGCGCATCGGACGTTGTTCCGTCCGGACATGTGCCGGGCCCCCATGATCCGAATGAGCCGATTATTCCAGCTGAAGGAGCTTGAATTTTCTTGATCGCACGATAATCTCCTTCAATCACAGGTGGAGGAGGTTTATGTGACACTGACAAATCGGGATGCGTCACTGGTACTTGGGATGTCTGCAAGGGGCGATAAGAAACACGACATCGCAGCTTGGTTCGGAGAGAATCAAGCAAGGATTGCAGAAGTTGAGCAGGGTCAACACGGAGGCGTCACAGCCGCGCCCGCCATTGAGCTGCCCCCCAAGGGTGCTCCTGGTCCCAAAGGGCGTCGTCTACGGGGCAAGGTGACGAAAGCTGTCGACGCCTTGGAAAAGAATGATGTCTCTACTGCGATCCAGTTGCTTAAGGATGGACTTGCCGATTTTGCAAAAAATGAAACTTAGAGATAGTCTCTAGGGCGTTCCAGCAATTTGCGACACGGCGGAATCCATGCAAGCCGAGGACTACTTCGGTCTTCGGCCTTGTTCCAGACAAACCAGGCGTAGCCAGTTGCTGTAGAGGCCCTTTGATCAACACGGCCCTTTACCATCGGAACACGCTCCGAAAATTGGGCGAAAACAGACGGCGGATTGTGTCGAAAGATCGTTTCATATCGTCCAATGCTCTCAAGAAATACCGTCCTGGCTAAAATTGCCACTCCGACCCTCGCAACATCCAGCGCTCGGTGAACAAACTCCTCTGCCAAACGAAATGGCGGGTTGGTGATAACCCAGTCATAAGAGTTACGACGATAGGGGGAAGTTAAAAAGTCTCGGATGGGGGCAAATCCGTAATCGTAGGCGTCTGCCGATTCCACCGATGAGAAATACTCAGTCAGTGGTCGGCTCATGTAGCCTCTTCCGCAGGCGGGTTCGAGGCAGGACATTGATTTGACATCCCCAGCGCCCACAACGTGCTCGACAAGCGCCCTGGTGGCCCATGGTGGCGTTGGAAAGTCGTCTGGGCTGTCCGCAGCCTCATGCCGTTGTGCCATCACAGCGTGAGATGTGTTTTGCATTGCATATTCCTGTGAAGCTGGGCCACCCAAAGTGGTGGTATGCCCATTACCCGCCTTTCAACCAAATTAACATCGCTATTTTATTTGAGGCTGATCGCTTACGGCTATTGTGGCCGACAGGTTTCCGGTCAAGCCTTGTTGTAGGCACAAAATTTCGAGTGACCTTCGGTTGCCAGCCATGCCTTCGTGAACACGAAGGCAGTAGGCCAAGGGGCTCTGCCCCCGTGGACCCCCGAAGGATGAGGCTGCATTTCATGAAAGACGCGTTTGTAAAAATCCGAATTTCAGATGCCGAAAAATCCCGGCTCGTAAGGTTCGCCGGTCAGGCGGGCAAAACTGCTTCGGAAATCGTGCGTTGTGCTCTTGATGAAACAATGCGTGGGCAAATAGCTGGCGATAAACGACGCAAAGATATCGCGAAGCTGCGTCGGTCCACGAATTTGATGCTCGAAGCCTTTGCGGAGAAGCCAATCGACGTTCCAAAATTGAAGGAAATTGCCGCCCATGTCCGTCAGGATGCATTCAGAGTGCTGACATGATCTGCGCCATGATTATCAAAGCCATCAGATTTAGGACGAGATCGAGCGTAAACAGGTTGATAAGCCATCTCAAGAATGGCACCGACAACGACACTGTTGCGTTTCTCACTGGCACTGTCGCCGATATCACCGACATGCATCTCGATGCGTTGGCAAAGCGGTCGACCTATTCCATACGCCATTGGATCGTCAGCCCGCATGATGCTACCACCAGAGAGCAGATGCGCGAAGTTGTGACGATGATCGCAGAAGAATTCGATTTTGATCCTACGCGAGCTGTCATCGTTGAACATACGAAGACGCGTGCTACAGCCGACGCTCACAATGTGCATTGGCATGTGCTGGTCGGCGAGGTTGATCCTGTGACGCACAGGGCGCTTCGATGTTCATTTGATCGAATTCTACACGAGCTTGTTGCTCGTTGGTCGGAATTCAAATTTGGACATCGATTCGTTCACGGTGTCCATACAACATCGGTTATCGCTGGACTGCGAAAACGCGGTGCTTTCGATGCCGCAAGAAGCGTTGAGGATCAACTTCGCGGAAAAGAGCTTCCATCAAGAGAAGCTTTCACGCATGCCCAGCATCAGGCCGGTAAGCGTGCGGGGGCCGATCTCCCGACTGTGAGGCAGGCAGTTAAGAATGCCATGGCAAGAGCGACCACAAGAGAAGAGCTGGAGGCTACATTTGCAGCGTCATCGCTCTTCCTTGCGGCAGGAGATAAGCGTGACACATGGATCGTCACCAGTTTGGATGGAGCGTTCATTGGCTCCTTGGCCCGCTTGTCGGGAATCAAGAAAACAGAAATCGACAAAATAATGAGTGGAGCGAGCGATGAGTCAGCCAACGACAAAAGCGACAATCGAACAAGCAATTCTAGCCGAAGCGCGAGCTATTCACAGCCTGTTGCAGCCGCCAAGCGAACAGCAAATACCCGGCCCCGAAGTTCTTGTTCAGATACAGGTCAAAATTCTGGAAGCGCTGGAAAACGTATCGAGCCAGATAGAGCGCCTGAATCAGAAACTGGATTGCCTCAAGCCCTCGCCCTGAGCCCCGTAGGCTGGTTTGCAGGACTTGAGAGGAACAAGGATAAGCTATCTTTGCTTCTTGGTAAGGCCAACATGCTCGCCATGGCCTCAGAGGAACGGATCGTAGCCAACCTTTGGGAGATGGAGGAACAGGCGAGATTTGATTTCAATCGGACGGTTCCCGTCTTTGCATATTCTGAAAAGACCACCCGCCTGCGGACCGAAGTCGCAGCCATAGAGAAAAGCGTTGCCAAAAAATGGGACACGCTCTTCGTCGCTGAGCAACGACTTGGCAAGGCCAGACGACCCAGGTGGTGGCACTACTTACTAGGAATTGCGTTTGTCGTGGAACGCCAACAACGGCAGTTAGGATCAGCGGTTCAGCAGGCATCCGATGAACTGAGGAATTGCAACTCCGATCTGGAGAAGGTGAAATCGAAGCTGGTTCGCCAGGAGGTTCACGACAAAGAGCAGCATTCCGCTCTTGTTCAGGATATCGCCAAAAGAAAAGAAGCTGCTGGTCCAGTCCTTAACCAAGTGGCTGCAGCAAACGAGATCATCCGTCAGCATCCGTCGATGGCATTGTGTGGCCTCGATTTCATTCTCGCCCAAGCCCGTGATCGGGTCCGTGATCAGCGGCGTCTCAAGGACAAGAAGGTGGAGAATGACCTCGATATTGGTCGCTTCGGATATGGACGATAAACCCGCAAACCCAGGGCTATCGGCGGAATAAAAATGTCTTGCGTTGTTGCCACAACTGTCTGTAGCGTTGTCATATTAAGTAAGCAGGTTTCGTAAGGATTCTCAATGGCTTGAGAACGCGGAAAAACCTAGCTGGGGCTCCTGGCGCCCCAGCCATCACTTCCAAAATCAGAACAGCGTGCACAGGTGCCGGCGGGCATCTATCAGCCGTACCATTTCACTGCGATCCCGGATGTTGTGACGCGCGAAAACCTGTCCTCCGTCATCACCAGCCTTGACCCAAGAATCCACAAGCCGTTGAAATCCATGGATCCTCGCGAAGAGGCCAGGATGACGCGTGTGTGTTAAACGCCTGCTTAAACAGAAACGCCGCGCATCCAAAGACACGCGGCGTCCAAACTTAAAATCGCGGCTAAGCCTTAAAGCGCGATATCGGGAACCTTCTTCACCGGCGCGCCAGCAGGTGCCGCTCCCGCGCCCTTCAGCGCGCCAAGATCGATCTGCGGCGGGGTCGGCAATTGCAGGTGTTCGGCCGTATAGGCCCATTCCTGCTGCACTTTTTCCGGGTCGTCATTGAGCTTGGTGCCGTAGCTCGGAACGATCTGGCGGATCTTGGCCTGCCATTCCGGTGTTGCCACCTTGTCCTTGAAGACCTTTTCCAGAACGCTCAGCATGATCGGTGCGGCCGTGGAGGCGCCAGGGGAGGCGCCGAGCAGACCAGCGATGCTGCCATCCTGCGCGGCGACGATTTCCGTGCCGAGCCTGAGTACACCGCCCTTTTCCTCGTCGCGCTTGATGATCTGCACGCGCTGGCCCGCCTGCCACAGACGCCATTCGCCCTGTTTCGCGTTCGGGAAATATTCCTTCAACGCGGCAAAGCGGTCGTCGTCCGACATCATCAGCTGGCCGGCGAGATATTCCACCAGCGGATATTCATCGATGCCGACGCGCACCATCGGCCAGGCATTGCTTGTCGTGACGGAGGAGACGAGATCGAAATAGGAGCCTTCCTTCAGGAACTTGGTGGAGAAGGTGGCGAAAGGTCCAAACAGGATGACGCGCTTGCCACCAAGCACGCGGGTATCGAGGTGTGGAACCGACATGGGCGGCGAGCCGACCGAGGCCTTGCCGTAGGCTTTGGCCAGATGCTGCATCGTCACGTCAGGATTGTCGTTAATCAGGAACGAGCCACCAACCGGGAAACCGGCGTAATTGTCGCCTTCCGGAATACCGGACATCTGCAACAGATGCAGCGCACCGCCGCCGGCGCCGATGAACACGAATTTCGCATCCACGGTCTGCTCAGCATCGGTCTTCAGGTTGCTATAGGTCACGCGCCAGCTGCCATCGGCATTGCGCTGGATATCGGAAACCTCGCTGTTGACTTGAAGGTCGAAATTTCGGTCGCTTTGCAGATGCGAAACGAACTGGCGGGTGATCTCGCCGAATTCCATGTCGGTGCCGAGCGGCGACCAGGTCGCGCCGATCTTCTGGGAAGGATCGCGGCCTTCCATCATCAGCGGCACCCATTTCTTAAGCTGCTCGGGGTCGCTGGAATATTCCATGCCGGCAAAAAGCGGGCTTGCCTTCAGCGCCTCGTAGCGCTTTTCGAGATAGGCGATGTTCTCATCGCCCCAGACGAAGCTCATATGCGGCGTGTGGTTGATGAAGGAGCGCGGGTTCTTCAAAACGCCGTTACGTACCTGCCATGCCCAGAACTGCCGGGAAATCTGGAAGGATTCGTTGATGTTGACGGCTTGGCTGATCTTGATGTTGCCGTTGTCGTCTTCCGGCGTGTAGTTCAGCTCGGCAAGCGCGGAATGGCCGGTGCCGGCATTGTTCCAGCCGTTTGAGCTTTCAAGCGCCACGCCGTCCAGCCGCTCGAGCATCTGCATCGACCAGGTTGGCTCCAGTTCACGCAGCCACACGCCGAGCGTCGCGCTCATGATGCCGCCACCGATCAGAAGCACGTCGACCTTCTTGGTAGCCGTATTGGCGAGAAGCGAGGATGTCGGCAGCGCTGTCGCTGCAAGCCCTGCGAGCGCAGTGCCGAGAACCTGTCTGCGGTTCATTGGAAGCGCATGGGAGGGAAGCGCGTCTGAGGAAAGATCAGTGAGCTGGGATTTGTCTTGATCGATGGGAGTCACGGCCATACCTGATTCTTGTTTTGTGTTAAAAACACTCCTCCCAGCCGCCCCGTTACAGCAAAGCCGAAACAGGCACAACCCTGACTTATTCACTCCAGTTCAAGCGCTTTTGCGGGGATTTTGCCGGGACATAAGGTCGCATTGGCTGTTTTTGCCATTTTGCGGATTGTCATTTTTGTGGTTGCGAGGATTAGACGGTGCTTTCAAACGGTTGAAAGTGTCTCAAGCGCGAATATCGCGAAAACGCCGTCAATTCGGCGTTCGCCGCGCTTGGCGGATCAGGTTGCGCTGGTCCGTGTGAAAAAAATTCAGGAAAAATGAGAATAATCGCAAAAAAGTGAAAAGGCCCGCCGGTTAGGGCAGGCCTTGGCTCGTTTCGTCAGCTGGACGAAAACTCAGTTTGCGGCGAGGAATTCCGCGCAATAGCTCGGGCCGTTGACGCCGGGGCGGTCGGAAACCGTGCGTACCGAAGTGATCGTGTAGTCGCTGGAGACGGTGAGCTGAACCGTGCAGGAGAGCGAGGCGGTGCGGGCGGGCGAAATCTGGCGACCCTTCTTGCCGTCCTTGCCTTCTTCGAACTTGGCCGGAATGGTGGCCTTCTTGTAACCGCCGCGCCAGTTATAGATGGTCGAGCTGCCGGTTTCCGTGTCGCTCAGCGGCGGGCCGAATTTTGCAAAGAAAATACCTGCGGACTGACCGACCCACCGCGTTTCAACGGGGCTCTTCTGGGTGAAGGAAGGGGCAGAGCCCGTCGATGTCGTGCAGGCGGAGAGCGCAATGGCGAGCCCTGCGAGCGTTACGCTGCGAAATAGCATGGTGAAATGTCCTTTGTGCCGTGTCCGGCTTCCCGCCGGTCATTACGTTCCCCTAGCAGATTTGGCGGCGACGGGCAGGGGAGCTGTGCCGCTTGACGAAAATTTCCTGCCACAATTGCTTTTTTGTAACGTTTTCCCACACGCCGCCCGGTGCGGCAGGCACTTGGCGACCGCCCTTCGCAGCGCGTTGAAAACTTGTCACAAAAAATGCAATATGCCGCTTGTCGAATGCTGGAGGCTGGTCTATAGAAGCGCCGCTGGTCACGGAGTGTAGCGCAGTCTGGTAGCGCACGTCGTTCGGGACGACGGGGTCGGAGGTTCGAATCCTCTCACTCCGACCAGCTTAAGCCTAATATTTCCCGGGGCTTTCAAATGATCCCAACACTTTCTCAAGATCCTTGGATCAAGGCATCGTACCGAGACCTGACGGTTTAAAACCCGACGGGTAAACGCATTCGGCGTCCGCGGCTGCAAGTCACGACTTCGGTGATTGCACGGAATGTCAATTTCTCGTCCTCGCCAACGGGAGAATGAGCAAAACGCAAACAACAGCCGTCGGCCAGAAGTCGGTTAAACCATCCCAGGACCAATTCCAGAAGTAATAACCCTCCAGATGGGGAGGAGGCATTTCTACGGACACCTCGTAGTCCCGCTTTTCCCGGCCATGAAAATGACCGGCGGCGAAGGCCAGACCGATTATCCACGCCACTCGCCAGCTAACGAGCAGGCGAAACAGAACGGCGACAATCGCCGCCATGATGACGGCCTCTAGAATGTGCCCCGCCCAATCCCAATGGTCTTGAATGTAGGTCCAGTCGATCATCGGTAGCGGTAATCACCGCGCCAGTCGCGACGATCACGCCAATCCCTCCGGTCGCGCCAGTCGCGACGGTCATAGTCACGGTAGTGGCGATCGCGTTCATAGGTGCGGTAGTACACGCCTGTCGTATAATATCCGCCGCTACGGTAGCCCCGATCATCGACACAGCCGCTTAGGATGCCCACCGAAACCAGGCAGATCGCTGCAGTCAGAATTTTCATAATCTTCATCTCCCAATGACGGACACTAACGTGCGCTGAACCACGCAGTTCCATTGCTGAGAGAGTGAGGTGTCGGTCATTAACCGTGCCTGAACACAGCGCCATGACGCTGGCCATCTTCTGGGCTCTGCCAAGCGTCGAAAACTTGATGCGTTTGACGTTATCGACTGCGATGAACCCGTCGTCAGCGCAGTCGCAGGGAACGCAACCACTCCTCAACCGTTATCCCACCACAACAACGATGGAGGATAACATGCTAAAAGGTATTGCACTGTGGGCGATGGGTGTTCCGATTTTTGTGATCATCCTGCTTTACATGTTCGTGTTTTAAACGAGGCCTGATCCAAAGGCTTTCAAACAAAAAGGCGACCGCTTGGACGGTCGCCTTTTTGTTGTGTGCGCGTGTCTTTCAGTCCAGATCGCTGATCAGCCGTGAGGCTGTCGCGCCATCCGTGCGGCGGATGTCGATCTCGTCGCGGTGCTTGGCCAGCAGTTCGCTTGCCAGAAGCTTCTCGGCCAGATGGGCGGGCAGGGAGAGAATGACGCGGTCACCCTGTTCTTCCGTCGCGCCAACGCTGCGTTTGCCGGCAATCATGCCACCCGCCACCGTGTTGTTGGTGTCGGGGTCGATCAGGATGAAGGAGCCGGTTGCCCGGTTCTGCTCATAGGCATCGAAGATCGCCGTCTCGTCGAAGGAGAGCCGCACCTTGCCGATGGCGTTCATCGGCAGCGATGTCTCGTGCGCCTGCCATTCGCCTTCTTTCAGGTTGAGCTGGCTGACCGGCTGCACGCTGACGCGCTGGCGGCGGCTGCCGCTTTTCAGCCAGTAACGTTTGCCGGCCTCGATGCCACCTGGCTGCAACGCCACGATCTGCGCGTCGAAGGCAAGCCCTGTCTGCGGTTGTGCCTCGATGGACACGATCATGTCGCCGCGCGAGACGTCCACCTGACGGTCGAGAACGAGCGTGACCGCGTCACCAGCAACGGCGGCGTTACGCACCAGATCGAAAGTGACGATCTGCTTGACATTCGCGACCATGCCCGACGGCAGCACGACAACGCTGTCGCCCGGCTTGACCGAGCCGCCGGCAACCGTGCCCTGATAACCGCGGAAACTTTCGCCGGGGCGCGACACGCGCTGTACGGGGAAGCGGAAACCACCCGATTGCGCCGAGCGCACCGTGGCAAGCTCCAGCGTTTCGACCAGCGTCGGGCCTTCATACCAGGGCATGGAGGCCTTGCCTGATAGCACGACGTTTTCGCCCTTCAGCGCCGACATTGGAATGGCTGTGATCTGCTTGATGCCGAGGTCGGAGGCGAAATCGCGGAATTCGTGGGCAATCAGTTCAAAACCTGCCTTGTCGTAATTCGTCAGGTCGATCTTGTTGATGGCCAGCACGAATTGCCGGATGCCCATCAGCGCCGCGATGGTGGCGTGTCGGCGTGTCTGTTCCAGAATGCCGGTGCGCGCATCGACCAAAAGTACGGCGAGATCGGCCGTGGAAGCGCCGGTCGCCATGTTGCGGGTATATTGCTCATGGCCGGGCGTGTCGGCCACGATGAAGGCGCGCCGGTCGGTTGAGAAATAGCGATAAGCGACATCGATGGTGATGCCCTGTTCGCGCTCTGCCTGCAACCCGTCGAGCAGCAGCGCGAAATCTGGCAGGCCGAGATCGTTCTGCTTGCCGCTATCGCGATGCAGGGTAGCGGCCTGATCTTCCTTGACGGCCTTGGTGTCCCACAGGAGACGGCCGATCAGGGTCGATTTGCCATCATCGACGCTGCCGCAGGTGATGAGACGAAGCGGGCGCGTATCACGCGTCGCCTTCGAATGTTCGGCAAAGGGCAGAATGGTGGCCGTGGAGGCGGTGTTGGTAGCAGCGGCGGTCATCAGAAATAGCCCTCGCGCTTCTTCTTCTCCATCGAGCCGGACTGGTCTCGATCGATGGCGCGGCCCTGCCGCTCGGAAACGGTGGCGATTTCCAGCTCTGCGATGACCTCCTGAAGCGTCGCCGCCTCGGAGTGGATCGCGCCGGTCAGCGGGAAGCAGCCGAGCGTGCGGAAGCGGATCGAGCCGTGCTGGATCTCTTCGCCGGGCAGCAGCTCCAGCCGCTCGTCTTCGGCAAGGATCATCATGCCGTCACGCTCGATATAGGGGCGCTCGGCAGCGTAATAGAGCGGCACCAGCGGAATGTTTTCCGCCTCGATGTAACGCCAAATATCGACTTCGGTCCAGTTGGAGAGCGGGAAGGCGCGCACGCTTTCACCCTTGCGGACCATGCCGTTATAGATGTTCCACAGCTCAGGGCGCTGGTTGCGCGGGTCCCATTTATGGTCCGGCGTGCGGAAGGAATAGATGCGCTCCTTGGCGCGGCTTGCTTCCTCGTCGCGGCGCGCACCGCCGAAGGCGGCATCGAACTGACCGGCGTCCAGCGCCTGGCGCAGCGCTTCCGTCTTCATGATGTCGGTGTAGAGCGCCGAACCGTGGGTGAAGGGCGTCACGTTTTCGCTCGCGCCGCGCGGGTTTGTGTAGGAGATGAGATCGAGGTCATATTCCTTGACGATCTTGTCGCGGAATTCGATCATTTCCTTGAATTTCCAGCCCGTATTGACGTGCAGCAGCGGGAAGGGCACGCGGCCTGGGAAGAAGGCCTTGCGCGCCAAATGTAGCAGCACGGATGAATCCTTGCCGATGGAATAGAGCATCACGGGATTGTCGAATTCGGCTGCGACTTCGCGGAAGATATGAATGGCTTCGTTTTCAAGCGCCTTCAGATGCGGATCGAGCGGCGGCTTGGATGCGACAGTATTCTTGCTGTCCGTCTCGTGGACTGCGTTGGACATTTTAAACTCCGGAACTGGTCTGAATGATTATCGTTGTGGGATGGCGGAAATGGCGGATGTCTGGTCCGCACCGGCGACGTGAAGACCGCATTCGCGCTTCTCGTCGTTTTCCCACCACCATCGTCCGGCGCGCTCAGGCTCGCCGGGCTTGATAGCGCGTGTACACGGCTCGCAGCCGATGGAGGGGTAACCACGCGCATGCAACGGATTGACGGGAATGTTTTCAGAAGCGACATAGGCCTTGATCTGGTCGATGTCCCAGTCCGCCAAGGCATTGACCTTGATCAGATTACGCTCGGCGTCGAACTCGGCAAAAGGTGTGGTCGCACGATTGCCCGACTGGCCGCGGCGGAGCCCGGTGATCCAGAAGGTGGCACCTTCCAGCGCCTTGCCGAGCGGGATCAGCTTTCTGACATGACAGCAGGCGTGACGGGCCTCGATGCTTTCGTAAAAACCGTTGAGGCCGTATTTTTCGGCATAGGCGTCGATATCGTCCTGTTCGGGCCGAAAGCGACGGATGTCGATGCCGAAGCGTTCCTCGGTTTCCTCGATGAGATCGACGGTTTCCTTGAAGAGCCGGCCGGTTTCCAGCGTCACGACGTCGATCGGCAACCGGTGGGTGCCGATGGCCGCCGTGATGACCTGGTCCTCGATGCCGAGGCTGGTGGTGAAGACCGCACGGCCGCCAAGACCGGCGATAAAGGAAAGTCGTCCCGCAAGATCGAGCCCGGCAAGCGTGGCGTCGAGGGAAGCGGTATCGGCAGAGGCATTTGCTGAATTGATCGTCATTGTCACGTCCGGGATTTCCATGGCCGATTATTGTTGAAATCGGGCCTCTGGAACAGAAATGACAGTCTTTGTGCGCTGCACTTCAGAGCAAAAATGCCTCACGCGCACGATCTATGAGCAAAAGATGCCCGTTCACCTTCTTTGCAGCTTGGATTTGAATTGTGACAACTTCTGCGCTAAGCCGGAATTGCCGGGTATCCGGGCTTGTGTTCTACTGGTTTCACGATGATTTCGCAGAAGGCAAAATATGCGCTGAGGGCGCTTCTTTCGCTGGCAAAGGCCGACGGCGGCTGTCCTGTGCAAATTTCCGATATTGCCCGCGAACAGGCCATTCCGAAAAAATTCCTTGAACAGATCCTTCTCGAAATGAAGAAGGAACGCATCGTCGAAAGCAGGCGCGGCAAGCAGGGCGGTTATTTACTGGCGCGCCCGGCTGCCGATATCACCTTCGGCGAGGTGCTGCGCCTCATCGACGGGCCGCTGGCTCCCTTGCCCTGCCTGTCGCAGACCGCCTATCGCCGGTGCGAGGATTGCGATGGCGAAAAGCAGTGCGAAATACGCCACGTCTTCGCCCGCGTGGCCGACGCCACCCGCAATATCCTTTTCAACACCACCGTTGCGGATGCCGTTTCAGGTGTGGAAGTGCCCGAACTTTTGACGGCCTGACGAAAAAATCGTCTAAAACACCTGAATATTTTTCGCCCTAACGCCAAAAAATCGTCAAAAATGTGAAACGGTTTTGCATTCAGCAAAGTTTTACACGACGCTTGTTGCGCCTTTCGCCTATGCTGCGCTGTATTTGTTGCCCGTGGAAACGCTCTCGGGAAACACTTTTTCGATCGTATTCGGCCTCATTGACCAACTCTACCGGTCCAGTAGAGTTAAGCCATCTTCATCAGGAGGGAATACCGATGTCCAAGCTTCTGTCCGGTTTGAGCGTTTTCGCTCTCGGTCTATCGCTGGCTCTGGGAGGTGTCGGCTCGGCTGCCGCGCAGACCAAGCTGCTTAACGTGTCCTATGATCCGACCCGCGAACTCTACAAGGATTTCAACGAAGCCTTCGCCAAGAAGTGGAAGGCCGATACCGGTGAGGATGTCACGATCCAGCAGTCGCATGGCGGCTCCGGCAAGCAGGCTCGCTCGGTCATCGACGGTCTGGAAGCCGATGTGGTGACGCTGGCGCTGCAGAGCGATATCGATGCCATCGTCCAGAATTCCGGCAAGATCAACAAGGACTGGCGCGGCCGCCTGCCGCATAATTCCTCGCCCTACACCTCCACCATCGTGTTCCTCGTCCGCAAGGGCAACCCGAAGGGCATCCATAACTGGGGCGATCTGGTAAAGGGCGACGTGCAGATCGTTACCCCGAACCCCAAGACATCAGGTGGCGCACGCTGGAATTATCTCGCCGCCTGGGCAT
This sequence comes from Agrobacterium sp. 16-2014-1-2a, assembly GCF_053522705.1. NCBI lineage: Bacteria > Pseudomonadati > Pseudomonadota > Alphaproteobacteria > Hyphomicrobiales > Rhizobiaceae > Agrobacterium > Agrobacterium sp. 16-2014-1-2a. The sequence continues at coordinate 1,033,845 of NZ_JBNWBX010000001.1, read as the reverse complement.
GGGCGAATGAAGAGTTCAAGGGCGACCAGGACAAGATCAAGGCCTATGTCGGCGAACTCTACAAGCGCGCTCCGGTGCTCGATACCGGTGCCCGCGGCTCCACGGTCACATTTGCGCAGCGCCAGATCGGCGACGTGCTGCTGGCCTGGGAAAACGAAGCCTATCTGGCCGGTCAGGAATTCGGCGCGGATGCCTTCGACATTATCGTGCCGCCGATCTCGATCCTCGCCGAGCCGCCGGTCGCCGTGGTTGATGCGAACGTCGACGCCAAGGGCACCCGCAAGGCGGCGGAAGCCTATCTGCAATATCTCTATTCCGACGAAGGTCAGAACATTGCGGCGAAGCACTTCTATCGTCCATCCAACCCCGCAGTTGTCTCCAAGGATCTGCTGAAGCAGCTGCCCGACATCAAGCTCGTCACCATCGACGATCCGCAGTTTGGCGGTTGGGCCAAGGCGCAGCCTGAACATTTCGGTGACGGCGGCATCTTCGACCAGATTTACAAGCCCGCCAAGTAAGCGGATGATGGGCTGAAGACAAATCCGCCCACCCCGCTTAAAGGAACTTGAAAAACGACAAATCGATCGACCGGACACCGTGCCGGTCGATCCTTTATAACAAGGCCGGGGAACACCGGCTCCCAGAGAGCATTTCCAGGAAAAGTGGACCCCGGTTTTCTGTCCGGAAATGTGCCAAACTAAAGATTATCCGGAGCGTTGATGAGCAATAATACATCCGGAAACAGGTGGAAGTGGCGTCAATCGAGCGTGATACCAGGCTTCGGCCTGACGTTCGGTTACACGGTCGCCTATCTGTTTCTCATCATTCTTATTCCGCTCGGCGGCCTCATCTGGTCCACGGCGAAACTTGGTTTTGCAGATTTTATTGCGATCGCTGTCGATAGCCGTACGCTGAATGCGCTGCGCGTCAGTTTCGGCACCGCCTTCATCGCCGCACTGGTGAACGCTGTTTTTGGCGTCATCGTCGCCTGGGTTCTCACGCGGTATCGTTTTCCCGGCCGGCGTTTCGTTGATGCCATCGTGGATCTGCCCTTTGCCCTGCCGACGGCGGTTGCCGGCATCGCGCTCACCACGCTTTATGCCAATCGCGGCTGGGTTGGCTCGCTGTTCGAACCCTTCGGCATCAAGATCGCTTTTACGCCGACCGGTATCGTCATCGCGCTGATCTTCATCGGCCTGCCATTCGTGGTCCGCACCGTGCAGCCGGTCATGGAAGAAATAGACCGGCAGGTGGAGGAGGTGGCGGCAACGCTCGGCGCCAACCGTTTCCAGACCATCAGCCGGGTGCTGCTGCCAAGCCTCACGCCGGCCATCCTGACGGGCTTCGCACTCGCCTTCGCGCGCGGTATCGGAGAGTACGGCTCGGTCATCTTCATCGCCGGCAATATTCCTTACGTCTCGGAAATTGCACCGCTCCTCATCGTCATCCGGCTGGAGGAGTTCAATTATGCGGGCGCGACGGCCATCGCCACCATCATGCTGATCATTTCCTTCGCCATGCTGTTCCTCATCAATCTCATTCAGGCCTGGAGCCGCAAGAGGTACGGTTATGTCTGATGCTTCCCGCACCTCGTCCCGACCGTTCCGCGATCCCGCCAGCGAGAGCCTGCCTGCCCGGCTGGTGCTGATTGCCATTGCTTTCCTGTTCCTTGCGGCTTTCCTCGTGCTGCCGCTGGTATCGGTGTTCTTCGAGGCATTTCGCAAAGGCGCCGATGCCTTCTGGGAAGCGATCGTCGAGCCGGATGCTCTCTCTGCCATCCGTCTGACACTGCTTGTCGCCGCCATTTCGGTGCCGCTCAACCTTATCTTCGGTGTCGCCGCCGCCTGGGCGATTGCGAAATTCGAGTTCAAGGGCAAGGCATTCCTGATAACGCTGATCGACCTGCCGTTCTCGATCTCGCCGGTCATATCGGGTCTGGTCTATGTCATCCTGTTCTCTTCGCACAGCGTGCTCGGGCCATGGCTGAAGAGTTATGGCATCGAAATCCTCTTTGCTGTTCCGGGCATCGTGCTTGCCACCATCTTCGTCACCTTTCCCTTCGTCGCGCGTGAACTGATCCCGCTGATGCAGGAGCAAGGTAATGGCGATGAGGAGGCGGCGATCTCGCTTGGCGCAACCGGCTGGCAGACCTTCTGGTATGTCACGCTGCCGAATATCAAATGGGGACTGCTCTACGGGGTGCTGCTCTGCAACGCCCGCGCCATGGGCGAGTTCGGCGCCGTCTCTGTCGTATCAGGCCATATTCGCGGCGAGACCAACACCATGCCGCTGCATGTCGAGATACTCTATAATGAGTACAATATCGGCGCGGCCTTCGCGGTGGCGACGCTGCTGGCTGGTCTGGCGCTCGTGACGCTCGTTCTCAAAACCATTCTCGAAATACGCTTTGGCGCGGGCAACGCAGCCGGCAAGCATTGAAAGGCATATTCATGGAAGTGAAAGTTTCCGGCATCACCAAGCAGTTTGATCGCTTTCCGGCGCTGAACGACGTGTCGCTCGACATTCGTTCCGGCGAGCTGATCGCGCTGCTCGGTCCCTCCGGTTCCGGCAAGACGACGCTGTTGCGTCTCATAGCCGGCCTGGAGCAGCCGACCCAAGGCCGCATCTTCTTCGGTGATGAGGATGCCTCGCACCGCTCGGTGCAGGAGCGCAATGTCGGTTTTGTGTTTCAGCACTACGCCCTGTTCCGCCACATGACGGTTGCCGACAACATCGCCTTCGGCCTGAAGGTGCGCCCTTCCGCCTCCCGCCTGCCGAAAGCGGAAATCCGCCGACGGGTATCGGAGCTTCTGGACATGGTGCATCTGACCGGCCTCGAAAAGCGTTACCCCACCCAGCTTTCCGGCGGCCAGCGCCAGCGCGTGGCACTTGCTCGCGCAGTCGCCATCGAGCCGAAAGTGCTGCTGCTCGATGAACCCTTCGGCGCACTCGATGCCAAGGTGCGCAAGGAACTGCGCCGCTGGCTGCGCGAATTCCACGACCGCACGGGCCACACCACCGTCTTCGTTACCCACGATCAGGAAGAAGCACTGGAACTGGCCGACCGCGTCGTCGTCATGAGCCAGGGCAAGATCGAACAGGTCGGCACGGCGGATGACGTCTACGACACGCCCAATTCCCCGTTCGTCTTCTCCTTCATCGGCGAATCCTCCAGCCTGCCGGTGACGATCCGCGACGGCCAGGTGGTGTTTCAGGGCGAGAGCATCGGCGTCGCCGAAAGTGGCGCAGGTGAGGGCGAGCTGTTCTTCCGTCCGGAAGATGTGGTGCTGACCGACGAGAAAAACGCGCTTTACGGCAAGGTTACCACCTGTCGCCGCCTCGCCGGCACCCGCATCGCCGAAATCGACATCGCCAATAACGGCCATGACCCCTATCACCTCGAAATCGAGGTGCCGCTCAACGCCGCCGTGGCGGTAGGTGCCGAACTGCGGTTTCGCCCGACCCGGTGGAAAGTGTTTGGCAAGAAGTAGGGGAGATGCGGCTGCGATTGGCAGCTGGCGGTTCCCGGTCATACTGGCCTTGAGCCGGTATCCATTCAGCCCAAAGACTTGGTCTGGCTGGATCTCTGTGACAAGCACAGAGATGAGGGAACCGGGTAAACGCGCCGATCACCCTAGAAACGGAAAAGGGTCGCCAGAGGCGACCCTTCCATGAGCTTGGTCCTGTTTACAGACCCGGGACTGTTTCTCAACGTTCCGAAGGCAAGAGGTTTTTACGCCGAGGGCTGCCCCGTCGAAAACCCACCCTTTCCATTGCCTGCACCAGAGACCGAAATCTCATTAGACATTGGATCACCTCCTTCCGATACGTTGAACATAACTAGAAGGTAGTACGATTCGTCATTAATGCAAGAGGTCTGATCAGGACACCCGCATCACGATCTTGCCGATATGATTGCTGGTTTCCATCAGCCGGTGGGCCTCCACAACTTCGTCCAGCGTGAAGACCTTGTTGATGACAGGCGCAACCTTGCCGCTTTCGATGAGCGGCCAGACCTGTTCGATAAGCTCATCACGGATGGCGCGTTTCTCGTCAGCGGTACGTGGCCGCATGGTGGAGCCGGTGACGGTCAGGCGTTTGACCATGATTGGCCGCAGATCGACCTTTTCAGCCACGGCGCCGCCCAGAAAGGCGATGATGGACAGACAGCCATCCTTGGCGAGTGCGGCAATGTTCTTTTCGAAATAGGCCGCACCGATCATGTCGAGAACCACATCAACACCCTTGCCATCGGTCTCGGCCTTGATGACGGCGGCGAAATCCTCGTCGCGGTAATTGATGGCCCGTTTGGCACCAAGCTTGACGCAGGCCTCGCATTTTTCCGCAGAACCCGCCGTCGCATAGACATCAGCGCCGAAGGCTTTGGCGAGCTGGATGGCGGTTGTGCCGATACCGCTGGTGCCGCCGTGGATGAGCACGCTTTCGCCTTCGGTCAGGCCCGCCATCTGGAAGAGGTTGGCCCAGACGGTGAAGAAGGTTTCCGGCAGCGCGGCGGCCTTGACGGCGTCGTACCCCTTGGGGAAGGGCAGGGCCTGACCGGCCGGCACGGTGCAATATTGCGCATAACCGCCGCCATTGGCGAGCGCGCAGACCTTGTCGCCAGGTTTGAATTCGCTGACGCCTTCGCCGAGCGCCACCACTTCTCCGGCAATTTCGAGGCCGAGGATCGGGCTTGCGTCCTTCGGTGGCGGATAGGTGCCCTGCCTCTGCGCGACATCGGGGCGGTTGACGCCGGCCGCCTCGACCCTCACCAGGATTTCGCCTCTGGCGGGGGTTGGCAAAGGTGCTTGCGAAAGCTGCATCACCTCCGGGCCACCATGGGAGGGAAGGTCGATGAAGCGCATTTTTTCGGGCAGGGTCACATTTTCGGGCATGGCCAGGGGCAATTCCTCATTTGTCGGCGTTACCTGAAGATTTAGGACAGATGTACCGCTTAGGGAAGGAGGCCCTTTGTCGCTGATGTCATTTTGTCTCCCCGAACACCCGGATGACGAGGCCGCCTTCGTTTTCTTTCGCGGCTGTCTTGATGCCGGCGATCTCGCTGCCGATGCGCTCGGGATTGGCGATGATCAAACCTTTTGGCAATGTGAGAACGCCGATGGAGCAACGCAGCAGGGCAAAATCCCGCTCATTGCCGCGACGGTCCAGCCCGACCATGCGACCAGCCTGACGGTCCTCTGGCGAATAGAGTTCGGCCACTTCACCGTGAAAATCGCTGAGCAGCCGCTCTAGGATTTCCGTCAGTTCCTCCACCGCCCAGTCACGCACGCCGACGAAGAAGTCGTCGCCGCCGATATGGCCGAGAAAGCAGTCGCCGGCGAAAAAGTAGCGACGCATCAGTGCGGAAAACAGAGTGATGGCGTGGTCGCCGGCATTGAAGCCGTATTTATCGTTGAAAGGTTTGAAATTGTCGAAATCGCAATAGCAGAAGAAACGGGTCTCATCGCCATCGCCGCAGCTGTCGGCTATGAAGCCGCCGATGGCGCGGTTGCCCGGCAGCGCCGTCAGCGGGTTCTGGTCCTGCGCCATCTTGAGCTGTTTTTCATTGATGACCTTGATGAGCGATGCGGCTGAGACGATGCCGGCGTAACGCATGTTTTCGGTCAGGATGATGCAGGCGCTGCCGCCCATGCTGGCGAACATGTTCATCAGTTGATCGGCATCGGCGTCGAGACCCACGATCGGCGCAGGATCGACGAAGTGGGAAATGGTGCGCTCGTAGATCTTGTTCTTGAGGAGATCGCGCCCGAAAGGCCGGTAGATGTATTCCTTGAGGTGATATTCGTTGATGACGCCGCGCGGTTCGCCATTGGCGTTGAGCACCGGGAAAAACGCCTGCTGCGGGTTTCTGCGGAACAATTCGAAGACGCTGTCGACGCTGTCATGCTCATAGACGGTGGGAAGACGCTCTATTTCGCGACGGATGAGGATTTCGTCCAGCGACTGGCTGTTGCGCCGCGCCACGCCCACTCGGTTGAGGTGCGGAAAGCTCTCGGGAAGCTCGCTGGTGAAAACCGTCGGCCTGGCGATCAGCCAGCCCTGCACCAGATCGACGCCATATTCGCGACATGTGAGAAATTCCGCTTCGGTTTCGATGCCTTCCGCAATGACCCGGACGCCGAGAACATGGGCGATGTTGACGATGTTGCGCACGAGATGCTGCTTGCGCGGAAGATGATCGACACCGCTGATGAAATGCCGGTCGATCTTCAGGTAATCAAGCGGATAGTCGCATAAAAGCTTCATCTCGCCGTGACCGGCGCCGAAATCGTCGATCGCCAGCTTGAAACCTTCCTTGCGCATGCGGGCGATCAGCGCCTTGAACTCCGGCACGCTGGTATTGTCGAAACGTTCGGAAAGTTCAAAGCATATGGAGGAGGCCGGAATGCCCGCCCGCGCCAGATGGCCAACGAGCTTGTCGAGAATGGCGTCCCCGTGCGGGATAAGCCTTACATCGAGATTGAGGAACAGGGTGGTGGTGGAAAAATCCGCCAGGGTGGAGAATTTAGCGAGCGCCCGGCTTGCCAGCATCTGCTCGAAGGCCTTCAGCTCGCCATCCTCGGCAGCCTGGTCGAGAAGCGCGAGCGGGTTGGAAAACCCAAGCCGGTCATGGCCGCGCATCAGTGATTCATATCCGAAAATCGTGCCCGTCGTCGCCTCGACGATCGGCTGAAACGCGGTTTCAAGCACAAGCTTCGCCATGGGAAACATGTGCCCGGAGGCAAGCCGCCTTATGACATCGTTCTCCAGCGTTACGGCCGGCATTTCTGTTCTCCGCTATTGCCAGTTCCCCGTTGGTGGCATGACAAGTCAAATGCACACACGGGAACTTGTCTCTTTTCAGCAGACAATCGCAGATTACAGGTCAACAAAAGCTTTCACGACTGTGAAGCTTTAATGAAGGTTTTGTCACGGGCCCCTCAATAGCCAGGGGTATCCGGCAGGCCCTCAGGCCCGGCGCACATGGCCGGTGTGAGCGGCGTAAAGTTCCGCGACATTCAGTCGTTCACGATCCGCCTCGACAGGTGCTGCAGCCTCTGTATCTGCGCCGGTTGCGGCAGCAGAGGCCGCCCATAGTCTCAGCGCGGCCCTTACGACCTCGCTGCCGGATGCGTAGGCGCCGCTATTCACGGCCTCGCGCATTCTTGCTGCCTGTTCCGGGGAAATCGATACTGTCACCATTGGCATGATATCACTCCCTTGTTCAACCGTTGCGAAGGCATCTCCGGTCCGTGCCGGGACCTGATGGGGATCGCGGTCTTGCGGGCGTTTTTTCAGTTTTCGTCTGGCGCCGCTTCCAGCGAAATTTGTATCACTCTGCATATTAGCACGAAACGTGTTCCATTCCCAATTTGCAGTATATCACGGTTTAGTTTTTCCCCTGTGAGCCGCTCCTCAGCATGGGAGCGGCTAGTCTTATCCGGCCTTGCCCGGTTTTCTTTGATCCATGGCAAATCAGCGACATGAAATGGCGCGTTTTTTATTGATTGATTGATCAATCAAGAATATTTTGCCCGCCATCAAGGAGACCCTTATGCCAAAGATCGGAATGGAGCCTTTGCGCCGCAAGGCGCTTGTGGATGCGGCGTTGCGCACCATAGGCCACCATGGTTCGCTGAATGTGACAATGTCGGATATTGCCCGGGAAGCGGGCGTATCGCCGGCGCTTGCGCATCATTATTTCGGCAGCAAGCAGCAGCTCCTTCTGGAAACCATCCGCAGCCTGCTGCGGGATCTGAGGCGCGATGCGGTGGCGGCGCTGACCCGCGCCAATGGCCCGCGCGAACGGCTGAGCGCCATCGTTCACGTCTCTTTCCAGAGCGACCAGTTCACGCCCGAGACGGTGGCGGCATGGCTTGCCTTTTATGTGGAGGCGCAGCGCTCGGAAGAAACCCGCCGCCTGCTGGTGCTCTATTCCCGTCGCCTGCGCTCGAACCTCATGGCAAGCCTAAACCGGCTATGCCCGCCCGATGACGCCGCGCGGATTGCGGAAGGTGCCGCAGCCCTTATCGACGGGCTGTATATCAGGCACAGCCTGCGTTCGGCCCCGCTTGGGCTCGCCTCCGCGCCGGCCCTTGTCGAAGACTATTTCGACTTGCAGCTCAAACCATATCCTGATGGACAGCGCCCGAAGCCGTCCGTCCGCATTCTCTAGGAGTATTCGACATGACTATCGCGACGTCTCTCAGGGCGCAGCCCAAAGCCTCGCATTTCATTGATGGCGACTATGTCGAAGACAATGCCGGCACGCTTTTCGAAAGCGTCTTTCCGGCCACCGGCGAAGTCATTGCAAAGCTGCATGCGGCAACGCCCGCGATTGTCGAGCGCGCCATTGCATCGGCCAAACGCGCCCAGAAGGAATGGGCGGCAATGAGCCCCATGGCGCGCGGGCGTATATTGAAACGCGCCGCCGATATCATGCGTGAACGCAACGAGGCGCTCTCCACGCTCGAAACGCTGGATACCGGCAAGCCGATCCAGGAAACCATCGTCGCCGATCCGACCTCGGGTGCCGATGCCTTCGAATTTTTCGGCGGTATCGCGCCTTCCGCGCTGAACGGCAACTACATCCCGCTCGGCGGCGATTTCGCCTATACCAAGCGCGTGCCGCTCGGCGTGTGTGTCGGCATCGGCGCATGGAACTATCCACAGCAGATCGCCTGCTGGAAGGCGGCCCCGGCGCTCGTTGCCGGCAACGCCATGGTCTTCAAGCCCTCGGAAAACACCCCGCTCGGCGCTCTGAAGATTGCCGAAATCCTGATCGAGGCAGGGCTGCCCAAGGGCCTGTTCAACGTCATTCAGGGTGATCGCGATACCGGCCCGCTTCTGGTCAACCACCCGGATGTCGCCAAGGTCTCGCTCACCGGCTCGGTGCCCACCGGCCGCAAGGTGGCGGCCGCCGCCGCCGGGCATCTCAAGCATGTGACGATGGAACTCGGTGGCAAATCGCCGCTGATCGTGTTTGACGATGCCGATATCGAAAGCGCTGTCGGCGGCGCGATGCTCGGCAATTTCTATTCTTCCGGTCAGGTCTGCTCCAACGGTACCCGCGTTTTCGTGCAGAAAAAGGCAAAGGACCGCTTCCTCGAAAACCTGAAGCGCCGCACCGAGGCGATGATCCTCGGCGACCCCCTGGATTACGCCACCCATCTCGGCCCGCTGGTCTCCAAAGCCCAGCAGGAAAAGGTGCTTGGCTATATCGAAAAGGGCAAGGCGGAGGGTGCGACGCTGGTAACCGGCGGCGGCATTCCCAACAATGTTGCAGGCGAGGGCGCCTATGTGCAGCCGACCGTGTTTGCAGATGTGACCGATGACATGACTATCGCGCGCGAGGAAATCTTCGGCCCGGTCATGTGCGTGCTGGATTTCGACGATGAGGATGAGGTTCTCGCCCGCGCCAACGCCACCGAATTCGGCCTTGCCGGCGGCGTCTTCACCGCCGATCTGGCCCGCGCTCATCGCGTGGTCGACCAGCTGGAGGCGGGCACGCTGTGGATCAACACCTACAATCTCTGCCCGGTGGAAATCCCATTCGGCGGCTCCAAGCAGTCTGGTTTCGGGCGCGAGAATTCGGCGGCGGCGCTGGATCATTATAGCGAGCTGAAGACGGTTTATGTGAGCACGGGGAAGGTGGACGCGCCTTATTGAGATTTGGTGGGGGGGGGACCCCACCCTCAGCCCGTTAATCGGAACCAACGCTCATTGAAGAGAGAGCAAATCATGCACGCAGATTACGTCATCGTCGGTTCCGGTTCCGCAGGCTCCGCCATCGCCTATCGCCTGTCGGAAGACGGCCGTTATTCGGTGATTGTCATTGAGGCTGGCGGCTCGGATTTCGGGCCTTTCATCCAGATGCCGGCCGCACTCGCCTGGCCGATGAGCATGAAGCGCTACAATTGGGGCTATCTCTCCGAACCCGAACCGAACCTCGACAATCGCCGCATCACCGCCCCACGCGGCAAGGTCATCGGCGGTTCGTCCTCCATTAACGGCCTTGTTTACGTGCGCGGCCATGCCGAGGATTTCAACCGCTGGGAGGAACTGGGCGCGCATGGTTGGGCCTATGCGGATGTGCTGCCTTATTTCAAGCGCATGGAACACAGCCATGGCGGCGAAGAGGGGTGGCGCGGCACGGATGGGCCGCTGCATGTTCAGCGCGGGCCGGTCAGCAATCCGCTGTTCCACGCCTTCATTCAGGCTGGTGCGCAGGCAGGCTTCGAGCTGACAGACGACTATAACGGCTCCAAACAGGAAGGTTTCGGCCTGATGGAGCAGACCATCCATAATGGCCGCCGCTGGTCCGCCGCCAATGCCTACCTGAAGCCGGCGCTGAAGCGCGGTAATGTCACGCTGGTCAATGGCTTCGCCCGCAAGGTCGTCATCGAGAACGGCCGTGCCGTCGGCGTCGAAATCGAGCGCAGGGGCGGGGTGGAAACCATCAGGGCCGATCGTGAGGTGATCGTCTCGGCATCGTCTTTCAATTCGCCGAAATTGCTGATGCTTTCGGGCATCGGGCCTGCCGCTCATCTGAAGGACATGGGCATAGAGGTTAAGGCGGATCGGCCGGGTGTCGGCGCAAACCTTCAGGACCATATGGAGTTTTATTTCCAGCAGGTCTCCACCAAGCCGGTGTCGCTTTACTCCTGGCTGCCCTGGTTCTGGCAGGGGGTCGCGGGCGCGCAATGGCTGCTGTCGAAAGGCGGGTTAGGGGCCTCCAACCAGTTCGAGGCCTGCGCCTTCCTGCGTTCAGCGCCTGGCCTGAAACAGCCTGACATCCAGTACCATTTCCTGCCCGTCGCCATCTCCTATGATGGCAAGGCTGCTGCGAAAAGCCATGGTTTTCAGGCACATGTCGGCTACAACCTGTCGAAGTCGCGCGGCAATGTCACGCTGCGTTCCGCCGATCCGCATGACGACCCGGTCATCCGCTTCAACTATATGAGCCACCCGGAAGACTGGGAAAAATTCCGCCATTGCGTGCGCCTCACGCGCGAGATTTTCGGCCAGAAAGCCTTCGACGATTTTCGCGGGCCTGAAATACAGCCGGGCGAAAAGGTAGAGACGGACGAACAGATCGACGCCTTCCTGCGCGAACATCTGGAAAGCGCCTATCACCCCTGCGGCACCTGCCGGATGGGCGACAGGAACGACCCCATGGCGGTCGTTGATCCCGAATGCCGGGTGATCGGCGTGGAGGGGCTGCGGGTCGCCGACAGCTCGATCTTCCCGCACGTGACCTATGGCAACCTGAACGGTCCGTCGATCATGACGGGCGAAAAGGCGGCGGACCACATCCTTGGCAAAACCCCGCTGCCGCGCTCCAATCAGGAGCCGTGGGTAAACCCGCGCGCGGCCGTCAGCGACCGGTGAGGATCAATGGTAATCGTCCTCGCGCTGGTGGCGAACGGCGGCAATGGTGACTGTTTCCGGGCCGTCGATGCGGAACAGCACGATATAGCCGGATGACCCGAACGGCACGAGAAGTTCACGTATCAGCCCGTTTTCAGAAGATGCCTTACGGCAACTGAAGGGAAAATCGCTGAGAATGTCTAATCCTGCTCTTATGGCGTGAATGGCCTTCTCGGCCACATCGATGTCGTATGCGATCAGAAAATCATAGATGCGATCGAAATCCGCCAGTGCTTCTTCGGTATAACGAAGCTGATATGTCATTTCCGTTTCGCGGCTTTCGCAGCATCGAGTTTTCTTTGCATCATCGAAAGAACATCGTTGGTGCTATAATAGACACCGGTGCGCTCCGCTTGTTCGAGCGACGCCAGCCCGCGCGCAATGAATTCCGCCTGCGATTTGCGGATTTCCACCTGCCTGCGGACCGAATCCTCGACAAATGACGATAGCGTCTCGCCGTCTTTCAGAACGCTTTCTGCCGCCTCGCGGAAATCCGCCGTTACACGCAGCGAAGGCAAAGTTGCGGTTTTCATCTTTTCTCTCCATGCGTTGCATTTGCGATGCGCAGCTTCTGCCATCTGTCGCAACGAGTCAAATGCAAAACTTGCAATCGCCGGCTGGCAGGCCGATAAAAGGGCCTCCCGCCCGACAATAACTGAAATCACCGATCTGGATCCCCATGCCCGTCGACTACAAAAAGCTGAAGATGCTCCGCCGTTCCCGTGTTGTGTGGGGTTCATGGCGGGTGTGGAAGCCGAGGGCGGTTTTCTGGATCGGCGCGATTGCGGTGGGCCTTATCAGCGTCGGTTTTGCCTGGGCGGCGGATCGCGCCCAGCATCTTTTCTTCTCGGCAACATCTTCTGGCGAATGGGCGTTTCTGCTGCCGCTTGTCGTGACGCCGCTCGGTTTCACGCTGTGCGCCTGGCTGGCGCTGACGGTTTTTCCCAATGCCGGCGGCAGCGGCATTCCCCAGGCCATCGCCGCGCGGCACCTGCGTGACGACGCGGATCGTTCGCGGCTCCTGTCGCTGAAACTCGCTTTCGGCAAGGTCTTGCTGACGGTCGTCGGGCTTTTGTCCGGTGCGTCAATCGGGAGAGAGGGGCCAACCGTGCAGGTCGGGGCCTCGATCATGCTTCAGGCGGCGCGCTGGGGCGGCATGGCACAGGCAAAGGGTCTTATTCTTGCCGGATCAGCGGCGGGTATTGCCGCAGCGTTCAACACACCGCTGGCCGGCATCGTGTTTGCCATCGAGGAAATGAGCAGGACCTACGAATCCCGGGCAAACGGCCTCGTCCTTACCGCCGTCATCCTGTCCGGCCTTGCCTCGCTGGCGCTGGTCGGCAGCTATACTTACTTTGGCACCAGTTCCGTCATGGCGAAAACCATGATGGACTGGCTGCTCGTGCTGGTCTGCGGCATTGGTGGTGGTGCGTTCGGCGCGCTGTTCAGCGCGGGCGCACTGCGCCTGTCCGCGCGTATCCGGCGCTTCGCCCAGGCCATGCCGTCAAGGCGGATGCTGGCGGTTGCCGCCGCCTGCGGCCTTGCCTCCGCCGTCATCGGTATTGCAACTGATGGCGCGACCTTCGGAACGGGTTACGAACAGGCGCGCGCCGCAATCGAGGGCCAGGCCGCACCGGCCTTCTTCTTCATCGAAAAGCTGGCGGCCACGTTTCTGGCGATGATGTCGGGCATTCCGGGCGGTATATTCGCGCCGTCGCTGTCCGTGGGCGCGGGCTTTGGCAGTACGATGGCGACTTTGCTGGGTACGAGCATCGGCCTTGGCGCCATTGTCGGCATGGCGGGATATTTCGCGGGCGTGGTGCAGGCCCCCATGACGGCTTTCGTAATCATCCTCGAAATGACCGGCAATCATGACGGCGTCATCCCCATCATGGTGGCATCGATGCTGGGATATCTAACCTCCCGGCTGTTCTCCCGGGAGCCGCTCTATCACGGCCTGTCGCGTGTTTTTATTGCCCAGAGCATCCGCGCTAAACGCGCAGCACACGCCGCTGAGACCTGACCCGACTTTACGCGCGGATACCCGCCACTCCGAAATAGCCAAGTCCCGGTATCTTCACGCCGGGCCGGCTGAAATCGAAACCCGCGACCAGGCCGAGGAAATTGACCTCGAAGCCACTGCGTGCGCCCGCCGAAATACCGAACAACCCGCCAAGCGAGAGGCTCGCATCCTTCCAGTCGTCGGCGACGTGGTAAAACGCGCCGTTGGGCAGATAGTCGCGGCCCACCGCGTCTGATGGCAGAACCACACCGAGCTCCGGCACGCTGCGCAGCACATGGGCAACGAAAGTGTTGGAGTTGGGACCGGGATAGATACGATAGCCGCCCGGTTTGCCATAGGGATAGTCGGCAATCGCCTGTTCGATCTTCGGGATCAGTTTTTCCGCTGCCGCCCCATGAATGGCCACCACCTGACGCGGCGTGTTGGAATACCAATAGGCATCCGCCGGATAGCCGTTGTGGCGTATCGGCATTCCCCAGCCCACCTTGTCGTAGCGATCGTAGGCCGTCGCGCCCGGCTTTTTCAGCACGATCCAGGCATGGCTGGCGACGGAGCCTTTAAAGCCACCGGTCATGGCGGAAAAAACGTAAACCGCCGCCTGCCGGTCGGCACCTGCTTGCGGCAGGGTGCCGGAGGAAGACCAGCGCGCATCACGCCAGCCCTGCGGGTGATCCCTCATGGCCCACAACCCCGCCGATGCCAGAGCTGGCAGCAGATAGATGATGGCAATCGCCAGCAGCAGACGTTTTGCAAATTTCACTGATAGCCTCGTGCATCGAAAAATCAATTGCGCTATCAACGACATAAAATCAGAACTTTTTGAGGCCGCAAAAATGAACAATTCCGTTACCGTCGAAGTCCTCAGGGGCAGTCTGGTCGAAAGCCGCCACCAGGGTCTTGCAGTGGTGGTGGATGGCGATGGTGGCGTCGTGTTTTCAGCTGGCGATGTCGAGCGTGGCGTCTTCCCGCGTTCTGCCTGCAAGGCCATGCAGGCACTGCCGCTGGTGGAAAGCGGCGCGGCGGATGCCTATGGATTTGGCAATCGCGAGCTGGCGCTTGCCTGCTCTTCCCATTCCGGCGAGGACGAACACGCGGCGCTCGCCGCCTCCATGCTCGCAAGGGCGGGCAGGGATGTGGATACGCTGGAATGCGGCGCGCACTGGTCTTCCGACCAGAAGACCATCATCCATCAGGCCCGCACGCTGGAAAAGCCGACGGCGCTTCACAATAATTGCTCCGGCAAGCACTCCGGCTTCATCTGCGCCTGCTGTCACACAGGCACCGACCCCAAGGGCTATGTCGGTTACGACCACCCCCTGCAGCGGGAAATCCGCGCGACGATGGAAAGCCTGACGGGTGCGACGCTTGGCCATGACAATTGCGGCGTGGACGGTTGCTCGATCCCCACTTATGCCGTGCCGCTCAAGGGTCTGGCGCATGGTTTTGCCAAGATGGCGACGGGCAGGGGGCTGGAGGCCGGGCGCGCGCAAGCCTCCCGCCGGCTCTTTGACGCCTGCATGGCGGAACCCTTTTACGTGGCGGGCACCGGCCGCACCTGCACCAGGCTGATGCAGATCGCGCCGGGCAGGATTTTCGCCAAGACCGGCGCAGAAGGCGTGTTCGTGGCCGCACTGCCGGAAAAGGGCATCGCCATGGCGGTGAAATGCGAAGACGGCACGACGCGTGCGGCGGAAGCGATGATTGCCGCAATGCTGGCGAAATATTTCGATGGCGCCGAGAACGAGGCGCTGCTTGCCATGGCAAACCGGCAGATGCGCAACTGGAACGGCATCCACGTCGGCGATATCCGCGTCGTCGGCCTCTAGAGCATCTCCTGTAAAACTGCGCAGCGGCTTTACGTCCGGACCATGCATAAAGACAAAAAATAAGGCGCGCGGTATGCCTTCGGTTAAACGCGACGCGCTTCAGAAATAACCTTTGACGCGGCCCGCTGCCGGCAGGATGATGGATTGCCCTTGCATGTGATGGTCTGCCAGATCGCCGCCGCATGGGCTGGCGTCTGCACGCGAGGAGGTGGGCGCCCCTCATTGCCCTGGAGGTTGCATATCCATGTTCACACTGTTTTTCTCCCCCGGTTCCTGCTCCCGCGCCAGCCATATCGTGCTTGAGGAATCCGGCCTGCCTTACACGGCCCATCGCGTCAACTTCGCCGAGGAAGAGCAGCGCTCCGAGGCATTCCTAAAGATCAACCCGAAAGG
The DNA here is from genome assembly GCF_053522705.1 of Agrobacterium sp. 16-2014-1-2a. NCBI lineage: Bacteria > Pseudomonadati > Pseudomonadota > Alphaproteobacteria > Hyphomicrobiales > Rhizobiaceae > Agrobacterium > Agrobacterium sp. 16-2014-1-2a. The sequence continues at coordinate 1,018,173 of NZ_JBNWBX010000001.1, read as the reverse complement.
GCGCGTGCCAGCGCTGGCAACGGCAAGCGGGGTGCTGACGGAAACGCCTGCCATCCTCGCCTTCATTGCGCAGATGGCTCCGGAGAAGAAACTCGCCCCACTCGACGATCCCTTCGAATTCGCCCTGATGCAAGCCTTCAACGCCTTCATTTCCTCCACGGTGCATGTCGCCCATGCGCATGGCCGGCGCGGCAGCCGCTGGGCGAGCGAGGATAGTTCCCTGGCGGATATGAAAGCGAAGGTGCCGCAGACCATGACCGATTGTTTCGAACTGATCGAGCACGGCATGCTGCACGGCCCATGGGTCTTGGGCACCGCCTATTCGGTCGCCGATCCCTATCTATTCGTCATGTCCGGCTGGTTGGAAAGCGACGGCGTGGATATCGCCCGCTTCCCGAAGGTGCATGATCACTTCAGGCGCATGAACGAGCGCCCGGCCGTGCAGCGGGCGCTGGCGGGTGAGAAGGGGTGATGTGCTAAAAAGCTTGCTTCGTCGTCCTCGGGCTTGTCCCGAGGATGACGTCGAGTGCGAAGAGAGGTCTGCCAACTATCCCCTAGCTAGTGCCTTCGTTCACGCCGCCTCGGCGGCCCGGCTGTCCCACATGGACTTGAATGCCGTGCGGGCCTGGCAGCGCTCCAGCCAGGCTTTCAGCGCCGGATGGGCGTCAAACAGCGGCTGGTGGCCCTGCGCGTAACGGACGATTTCCGCCACGTTGAGATCGGCGACGGTGAAACGGTCGCCTACCAGATAATCGTGGCTGGCAAGATGTTGCTCCAGCACCCGGAAGGGCCGCCTCAAAAGGCGCGCGGCGACATCGATCACCGCTTTGCCGGCATCGCTTTCCGAAAGCCCTTCGGCGATGGCGGAGGAAATCTTCAGCGAATTGGTCTCGATTTCGGTCGCGGCAAAGAACGACCATTGCAGCATCGCCGCATCTTCCTTCAGGTCGACCGGTGCGAGCGGTCCGCCATATTTGCGGACGAAATAAAGGTTGATGGCCATGGATTCATAAAGCACCATGCCGTCATCTTCGATGCAGGGGATGGTGCCCATCGGATTGATGGCCAGAAACGCGGGGGACAGCGTGTTGAGCGGCGCGTCTGCGGCCAGGGGATCGGCAACGCGGCGGGCCTGCACGACAGGCACGTGCTTGAATTCCATGCCCAGTTCCCCGGCAAGCCAGAGCGTGCGCGTGGCGCGGGAACGGTAGACACCATAGATCGTCAACATCGAAGTCACCCTTTTACCTTTTCGATGGCGGCACGTTAAGGTCTCGTCCTTTTAGAGTGAAGTTGTGGATGTCAGGGTCAACTATGATTTTTTCTGATCCGTCAGGAGGTCCGTATCCGGTGACAGCCGGGCCTCGAAACGGTCGATGAACCGATCGAAAAGCCGGGCGAATGTCTCGACATCCTCCTCCGGCCATCCATCCATCACGTCCTGGATGACGCTCATCTTGGTCCGGCGCATTTCCTGCAGCAGACTGGTGCCAAGTGGTGTGATCTCGACGATGCTGCGGCGGGCATCCTCCTGCGAGACGCCGCGTTTCAACAGGCCGCGCCCGACCATATCCGCCACCACCCGGCTGCCGCGCGAGGGGTCTATGCGCATGCCCTCGGCAATCGCACCAACGGTGACATCACCGTCCGCGCGGCGCAATATATCGAGAACGTCGATATGGGAGAGTTCCAGACCCGGAGCCACCTTGGCAAGTGCCATGCGCCCGATGATGCGCCGTCCGATCATGATGCGCATACGCGTCATCGTATTGCCGATGCGCTTGATGTCTTCGGGCAGATCCTCGTTCCAGTCTTCCTCAGTCGACACGCTCAGCCGTTCCTTTCAATCCCGATTTGCGATCACATTTAGCGCCAATATCATGGATGTCAAAAACTTGCCATTGACATATATATGCTAATAGCACACAAATTGTCGCAGCAAAATTGCCGAAACTCAACGAGATTTTTCATGGATATGTCCGTTGCCCCCGTGGCGCCGCTTGTGTCGGATCACCGGCGTAGGCTCATCGTTTTCCTGTTTCTGATGTTGGCCATGTTCATGGCTACCCTCGACAACCAGATCGTCTCGACAGCGCTGCCCACCATCGTCGGCGAGTTCGGCGCACTGGAGCGTTTCGGCTGGATCGGTTCGGCCTATCTTCTGGCCACCAGCGCGGTCATGCCTGTTTATGGCAAGCTCGGAGACCTGTTCGGGCGAAAATACGTGATGATCGCGGCGGTTATAATCTTCACACTCGGCTCGCTCGCCTGCGGGCTGGCCTGGTCAATGGATAGCCTGATCGCGGCCCGCGTGCTTCAGGGCCTTGGCGGCGGCGGCATCATGGTGTCGATCTTCTCCGTCAATGCGGATCTGTTCGAACCGCGTGAAAGAGCCCGTTACCAAAGCTATTCCAGCCTCACCATCATGGCGTCCGGCAGCGTCGGGCCTATTCTCGGCGGCACGATGAGCGATCTGTTCGGCTGGCGGTCGATCTTCCTCATCAACCTGCCACTCGGGCTTATCGTCATCACCGGCCTGATTTTCCTGCTGCCCTACCGCCGTCCCGCGCGTCAGCCGAAGATCGACTATCTCGGCGCCGTCCTGCTGGCAGCGACGATCGCAAGCGTCGTCTTCTGGGCCGACAGCAGCGAATTGTTCGGTTCGCTCATCGCCGGTCCCAGCCTCGGTATTATCGCTTTCGCCGTCATCGCCGCATTCCTCTGGGTGCAAGTGGAACGTCGCGCGCCGGAACCCGTGGTGCCGCTCAGGCTCTTCAAGGACAGCACCTTTCCGCTGTTGATGATCGTTTCATTGACCAGCGGCGGCATTGGCATCGGCATGGTCAATTATTACGCGCTGTTCCTGCAGACCACGACCGGGCTTTCCCCATCCCATGCCGGCCTGTTCTTCATCGCCGTCACCGGCGGCATCGTCATGGGTTCCCTGTCGGCCGGGCGGTTGATCTCGATCACCGGCGTCTACAAACCGTTTTCGGTGGCCGGGCTTACTATCAATGTCATCGCCATGCTGCTCTTCACGCAGATGCATGCGGGAACGCCGCTTTGGCTGATTGCGATTCTCATGCTGGCGCAGGGTTTCGCCGTCGGCCTCGGCCAGCAGGCACCCATTATCGGAGTGCAGAATTCCGCGCCGAAGGCCGATATCGGTGCCGCAAGCGGCGCGGTGACGCTCACCCGTATGGGCGGCGCAGCAATAGCCATCTCGGTCTATGGCGCGATCGTCACCTCCAGCCTCAAGGGCGTTGCCGTGACCATTCCGGGTGTTGGACGGATTGAGGAATTGACGCCGAAGATGCTCTCCGAACTGCCCGCGGCATCCCAGGCCGCCGTTGCCTCGCTCTATTCGGATGCCTTCACGCCGCTGTTCTTCGCAGCCGCCGCAACAGCCGCCATCGGCCTTGCCGCAGCACTGATGCTGAAACCGGTCCGGTTGCCAGCCGCAGCACAGGCGGCCAAGCCGGCGGAAAGTGCGGGGGAGTAGGGGGCGGCTGTCCCTATAAGGCGCGGTGAACTCGAGCTGTGCCTTCCTCCGGCAACTTGCTCTTCCCTCATCCCTGTGAGAAGCACAAGGATGAGGGATGGTTCCGGGCCTTTCCAATATGCCCGTGACCTCTGAGCGCGAAAACAAAACCGCACCCCTGGAAATTTAACGCCCGTTCCGCGTTATGCTCGCAGCACTTTAAATTCGCGCGGGCGGCCCTATCTCAATGAATATGAAGCCGGAACAGCTCCTGAACTCCACGCCCAAGGGTCTTTATTGCCCGCCGGGCGATTTTTATATCGACCCGGTGCGGCCGGTGGCGCGTGCATTGATAACCCACGGCCATTCCGATCACGCCCGCGCCGGCCACGGGGCGGTGCTGGCCACACGCCAGACGCTCGATATCATGCGCATCCGTTACGGCGAGGACTTCTGCGGCAGCGAGCAGGCGGTCGCATTCGGGGAGACGGTGGAGGTAAACGGCGTGACCGTCGGTTTCCACCCGGCGGGCCATGTGCTGGGTTCGGCGCAGATCTCCGTGGAAATGAACGGCATGCGCATCGTTGCCTCCGGCGATTACAAGCGCGGTATCGATCCCACCTGTACACCCTTCGAAACGGTGCCGTGTGATGTCTTCATCACCGAGGCCACCTTCGGGTTGCCGGTGTTTCACCACCCGCTGCCGCGGGTGGAAATCGGCAAGCTGCTCACCTCCATCAAGCAGTTTCCCGAGCGCACCCATCTGGTCGGCGCTTATTCACTCGGCAAAGCGCAGCGCGTTATCAGGCTCCTGCGCGACAATGGTTATGCCGATCCCATCTATATCCACGGCGCGCTGGCACGGCTTTGCGATTATTACGTGTCGCAAGGCATCGATCTAGGTGAGCTGCGCCCCGCGACGCTTGAAAAAAGCGATCCCGCCATCTTCAAGGGCGCGATCGTCGTCGGCCCGCCCTCTGCATTTCAGGAGCGCTGGGCGCGCCGTTTCAACGAGCCGCTGATCGCATTCGCGTCCGGATGGATGATGGTTCGACAGCGGGCGAAACAGGGCGGCGTGGAGCTGCCTTTGGTCATCTCCGACCACTGCGACTGGCCGGAACTGCTGGAAACCATCAAGGAAATTGGCGCGCAGGCCGTCTGGGTCACGCATGGTCGCGAGGAGGCGCTGGTGCGCTGGTGCGAATTGCAGGGCATTGCTGCCAAACCGCTGCATCTTGTCGGTTACGAAGACGAGGGGGATTGAGATGAAAGCCTTCGCCACCCTTCTCGACCGACTTGTCCTCACCCCATCGCGCAACGGCAAGCTGAAGCTTTTGACCGATTATTTCCGTGATACGCCTGACCCGGACCGGGGGTACGGTCTGGCGGCGATTGCCGGCACGCTGGACCTCAAAAGCGTCAAGCCCGCAATGCTGCGCGAGCTGGTGCTGGAGCGCATGGACGAGGTGCTGTTCCGCTATTCATACGATTATGTCGGCGACCTGGCCGAGACCATCTCGCTGGTCTGGGGCAATATCGGCGGTCTGGATGATTCCGAGGCGCAGGATCCCCGTCTTGGCGAAGTCGTGACGCTGATGAATTCGCTCGGCCGCACCGAAGTGCGCGGAGCGGTGCGCGACCTGCTCGACCGGCTCGATACCTCCTCGCGTTTCGCCTTCCTGAAACTCGCAACCGGCAGCCTTCGCATCGGCGTTTCGGCGCGGCTGGCGCGGCAGGCACTGGCGGATTTCGCGGATAAGGACATCATCGAAATCGAAACCCTCTGGCACGGTCTGACGCCGCCTTACACGACGCTTTTCGCCTGGCTGGAGGGCAAGTCCGAGCGACCGGTTCTGGCGACGCCCGCCATCTTTCACTCGGTAATGCTGGCCACCCCGGTTGCAGACGGCGATCTCGATGGTCTGGACCCTGCCGATTATGCGGCTGAGTGGAAATGGGACGGCATCCGTGTGCAGCTTTCCCGCGCAGGCGAGACGCGCAAACTCTACTCCCGCTCCGGCGACGATATTTCCGGCGCATTTCCCGACGTGCTCGATGCCATCGATTTCGAAGGCGTGATGGATGGTGAATTGCTGATTGGCGGCACGGCGCGCTCCAACAATCTCACGCGCACCTTTTCCGACCTTCAACAACGGCTGAACCGCAAGACGGTGACGGCCAAGATGCAGGATGACTATCCGGCCTTCATCCGCGCCTATGACCTGCTGTTCGACGGCGAGAGCGACATTCGCGCGCAGACCTATCTAGAACGCCGTGGCCGCCTGTCGGATATCATCGAACATGCCCCGCATGACCGCTTCGACCTGTCTCCGCTCATCGGTTTTTCAACATGGGACGAGCTGAATACGCTGCGCGCCGCGCCGCCCGATCCGGTGATCGAAGGCGTCATGATCAAGCGCCGCGACAGCGCCTATCAGGCGGGTCGCGCCAAGGGGCCGTGGTTCAAGTGGAAACGCGATCCCTACAATATCGATGCTGTCATGATGTATGCGCAGCGCGGCCACGGCAAACGCTCGAGCTATTATTCCGATTTCACCTTCGGCGTATGGGCGGAAGGTGAAGATGGCGAACAGCTGGTGCCGGTTGGCAAGGCCTATTTCGGTTTTACCGATGCGGAGCTTGAAGTGCTGGACAAGTTCGTGCGCGACAATACCGTCGAGCGTTTCGGACCCGTGCGCGCGGTGCGCGCCACGCCGGATTTCGGTTTCGTGCTGGAGGTGGCTTTCGAGGGCATCAACCGTTCCAACCGCCACAAATCCGGCGTTGCCATGCGGTTTCCACGCATTGCGAGGCTTCGCGCCGACAAACTCCCGGCGGAGGCGGATCGCCTGGCGACGCTTGTGGCGATGATCGATGGCGTTGATGGGTAGGGGTCTCCGCTGTCTCCCTCATCCCTGTGCTTGTCACAGGGATCCAGCCAGCCCAAGTCCTTGGGCTGATGGGACTCTTCCCGCCGAGCCGATGCGCGTCGACTGGATTCCTGTGACAAGCCCAGGAGTAAGGGAATGTTTTGTCCAGAAAATGCCATGATGGCTGCGAATACATTGTTGTCATTCGCGAATCCGTGATTGGACAGCCTCTCGCCGCAGTGCTGAACTGCTTCTAATGTTTTGATCACTCAGGTGCGCATATGCCAGATAAACGCTTTCTCTCCTCAGCATTCGGACAGGAAGAAAGCGGCGCGACCTTAAGGAGCCTGACGCGGCGCAATCTGCTTGTGGGTGCCATGGGCCTGTCAGCAGCGGCGCTTTTGCCCGCGGGTGCGAAAGCGGGCATTCCCACGCCCGAAGTGCTGCCGCTGGAAAAGCAGGATTACGGCGAGGCGCGTAAACGGTTTCATACCCATTTGCTGCGCAAAATGTCCGCTCCGGAAAAATCATCGCCGCTCGGCACACCGCCGGGCGCGGAACGGGTCACCTATCGTGGCGGGCCGGATGGTTCCATCGAGCTTGTGGCCTGGCTTTCCCATTATCAGCCCTCGACGGTACTCAAACCCGCGGTGCTTTTCCTGCACGGCGGCAACGCCACCGGTGACGGCCATTGGGCGATGATGAAGCCATATTGGGAGGCGGGTTTCGTGGTGCTTTTGCCGTCCTTCCGGGGCGAAAACGGCCAGAACGGCAATTATTCCGGTTTCTACGACGAAACAGCGGATGCGCTGGCGGCGGCGACCTATCTGGAAAGCCTGCCCGGTATCGACAGGAAACGCTTCTTCATCGCCGGGCATTCCAATGGCGGCACGCTGACGCTCTTGGCCGCCATGAGCCGCAAATTCCGTGCCGCCGCGCCGATTTCGGCGGGCGTCAATTCATGGCGTTACTTCAACCGCTACTCGGACGAACTCTGTTTCGACGAAACCGACGAGCGGGAATTCATCATGCGCTCTTCGGTCTGTTTCGGCCCCAGCCTCAAATGCCCGGCGCTGTTGCTGCGCGGCACGGAGGAGCGCCCGTTCGACGCCGATCACCAGCTTTTCGTCGACCGCGCCGTGTATTCGGGATTCAAGGTCGACAAAAAACTGCTGCCCGGCACACACAATGGCGTGGTGCCGGGCGCCGTGACGGAAAGCATCCGCTTTTTCAACGAATTTGCATAAAAAAGGGCCGAAAACCGCGTTGCAGCTTTCGGCCCTCTCGTAAAGTCAGGCGCTCTTCTTGAAGTAGCCGAGCAGCCGCATGGCATTGGCGGTGACGAGAACCGTAGCGCCGGTGTCGGCGAAGACAGCGAGCCACAGGCCGGAGAGGCCGGTAACCGTTGTTACCAGGAATACCGCCTTCAGGCCGAGCGCGATCGTTACGTTCTGGTGGATATTGCGCATGGTGGCGCGCGATAGGCCGATCAGGCGGGCAGCATCGCCGACATTGTTGCGCATCAGCGCTGCATCCGCCGCTTCCATCGCCACATCCGTGCCTGAGCCGATGGCGACACCGACGCTTGCAGCCGCGAGGGCGGGCGCATCGTTGATGCCGTCGCCCACCATCACCACGGTTTTCTTCTGGGCAAGCTTGCGGATTTCCTCGACCTTGTTCTGCGGCAGGAGTTCGCCGCGCGCTTCAAGTCCCAGCTTGTTGCCGATTGCCTTTGCCGTGCGGGCATTGTCGCCAGACAGCATAAGCGAGGAAATACCCATCTCCTTCAGTGCCTTGATGCCTTCTGCCGCATCCTTGCGCGGTTCGTCGCGCATGGCGAAGAGACCGCTTGCCGCACCCTCGGCCATGACGACAGCCACGGTCTTGCCTTCGCTTTCCAGTGCGGAAATGCGCTCTGCAAGTTCCGTCGATACGGTCCCGACTTCGGTTGCAAAACGCGGCGCGCCGATGAACAGGCGCTTGCCGCCGACGGTGCCCTGCATGCCACGACCGGAAATCGCCTTGATCTCCGAGCCGGGCAGGGGAGTTACGCCTGCCTTGTTGGCATGGTTGACGATGGCTCTGGCAAGCGGATGGCTGGACTCGTTCTCGATGGTCGCGGCCTGCGCGATCAGCCCGGCCTCGTTGCCGTCAAGAGCCACGACATCCGTCACGACAGGTTCGCCGAGCGTCAGCGTGCCGGTCTTGTCGAAGGCCACGGTTTCGGTGCGTGCCAGCATCTCGATAACCGCACCGCCCTTCACCAGCATACCGTGCCGTGCCGCAGCCGAAAGGCTTGAGGCGATGGCAGCGGGAACGGAAATGACGAGTGCGCAGGGGCAACCGATCAGCAGCAGGGCGAGACCGCGATAAATCCAGGTGTCCCAATCGCCAAGGCCCACAAGCGGCGGCACGACGATGGTAAGTGCGGAAATCGCGACGATCAGCGGCATGTAATAACGCGAGAAGTTCTGGATGAAGCGCTCGGTCGGGGCGCGGGCGTCCTGTGCTTCTTCAACGAGCGTGATGATGCGGGCAATGGTGTTGTCTTCCGGCGCGCGGTCGACCCGAATGCGCAGCGAACCGTCATGGTTGATCGAACCCGCAAAGACGCGTGCGCCTTTTTCCTTGGCGACCGGAATGCTCTCGCCGGTCATCGGCGATTCGTCGACGCTGGATTCGCCTTCCATCACAACGCCATCGGCGGCAATGCGGTCGCCCGGACGCGCCACGACCACCTGTCCGATGCGAACTTTATCGGCGGCAACCTGCCGAAGCGTACCGTTTTCTTCCACCAGTGCCGTTTTTGGCAGCAGGGAACCGAGAGCCTTGATGCCCGAGCGGGCACGTGCGGCGGCAAAGCCTTCCAGCAACTCGCCAACGGAGAACAACAGCACGACGATCGCCGCTTCTTCCGCCTCGCCAATGATGATGGCGCCGATGGCGGCAATCGTCATCAGCATCTCGATGGTGAAGATCGCCCCGAAACGCGCGGCGTTGAAGGCGTTGCGCGCAATGGGAAACAGCGTGACCAGCGTTGCGACGATGAAGGCGTAACTGCCCCATGCCGGGAAGCCAAGCTCAGCCGCATAGGCAACGGCCACGAGAATGGTGCCGGTGAAGGTGTTGCGCGCCTTGGCGGTGCGCCACCACACGCCTTTTTCATCCGCGCCATGGGCGTGGCCTATGTCGGCGCTCTGCGCGACGGTTTCAACGCTCCCGTGGCTATGCGCGTGCTTCGCATCGTCATGATGGTGGCCGCCGCAGCTTGAGTGGTCGTGGTCGGCGTGGTCATGGCTCGAATGGTCGTGGCCCGAATGGTCGTGGCCTGAATGATCATGTTTGTGATCGTGATCATGGCCGTGATGACCGCCGCATGATCCATGGTTATGGTCGTCCGCATGATCGTGATTATGTTCTTCGACCTTGCCGAGTGCGGTTTTTTCCTGCGGCAGCAAGGCAGGCTTGAAGCCGAGCTTGCGCAGCGTGTCCTCGATCTTGTCGACCGGGGTTTTGTTGTCTGCCAGAGAAAGGTTCAGCCTTTCGCGCGCAACGGATACCTTGACGTCGGCAACACCGGGCAGACGCGAGAGCGCGGTTTCGATCTTGGCCGCGCAGCTGCCGCAATCCATGCCGCCGACAGAGAAGGCCAGAGCATTGTTCTGCTCGATGCTCGGTGCTGCTTCCGCATGGTGATGACCACCGCACGATGAATGGTCATGATCATGCCCATGATCGTGATGTTCCGCCGCAATCTTTTCGCGCGGAGCCTTGTCCTGCGGCAGCAAAGCGGGCTTGAAGCCAAGTTTGCGCAGCGTATCCTCGATTTTTGCGACCGACGTTTTGTCTTCGGCCAGCGAAAGGTTCAGCCTTTCGCGCGCAACGGAGACCTTGACGTCGGCAACGCCGGGCAGGCGGGAGAGCGCCGTTTCGATCTTCGCCGCACAGCTGCCGCAATCCATGCCGCCGACCGTGAAGGTCAGGTCTCCTGATTCCCCGTTCAAACTGCCGCGTGTCGAAATATTCATGGTTCTAGCTCCTGAATTCCACTCGACAGCCAATCTGGCACCTCTAGCAACTAGAGGTTCAAGGGCAAAAATGCGCTTTTCCGATTTTTTTTGAAAGGCACACACCAGCCTCGCGCCAGCCGCGCAATGCATCATGCCTTCAAACTTGGTTTCATGAAGCGGTTCAGATGACAGCACTCCTATTGAAAAACTGCCGCCGGGCGGCCTCGCTGGCGGTCATTGCGCTGCTGCCTTTCCTGAGCGGCTGCCTTTTCGTGACGGATACGAGCCGGATGAACCCGGACGTCTTCGTTCAGGAAACGGCGCCGGTGTTCAATTTCAATTCCGTAAGCTCCAATCGCCAGCCGGAACTGCCACCACAGCCGGGTCAGCTTTCCACGCGCCCGCCGGATCTGTTCAGAACCCGCTTCCATCAGGAATACGGTCCGCCGGTGCGCGGGCAGGGCCTGAGCGCGCCGCAGGTGCAGGGATTGAATGTGCCGCAGGCGCAGGGTCAGGCGATGGCCTATGGCCTTCCGGTCTCCAATCCGCTGCACCGGGTCATGTATGGCCCGATCCGCGATGACGACCGGTCCCTGCCGGCCATTCCCTATGGTCGCATCGATCCGCGTTATCTCCGCCAGGAGGTGAGCTACCAGACGGCGGAAGCGCCGGGTACAATCGTCGTGGATACGAAGCAGCATTTTCTCTATCTGGTGCAGCCGGGCGGCAAGGCTATCCGGTATGGAGTTGGCCTCGGGCGCGACGGTTACGCCTGGTCGGGTCGCGGCAAGATCCAGTGGAAGGCGAAATGGCCGCGCTGGACGCCGCCCGACGAAATGGTCAGGCGCCAGCCGGAACTCACCTCCATTTCCGCCGCCAATGGCGGCATGACGCCGGGTCTCAACAACCCGCTTGGCGCGCGTGCACTTTATATTTTCAAGGACGGCAAGGACACGCTTTACCGCGTGCACGGAACGCCCGACTGGCAGTCCGTCGGCAAGGCAACTTCGTCCGGCTGCGTGCGCATGCTCAATCAGGATGTGATCGACCTCTACGAGCGCGTACCGAAGGGCGCACAGATTGTGGTTATCTGACCACTTTCTAAAAGAAAGCGCTGCATCGTGGGGTTCCCCCAGCGCCTTCTGACTGGCTTTTAGCGGTCGGTTAACTATTTTCGCAATACGCCTGTGTACGTGGAACAAACGATGTACAACGGCGATATAGCCGTTCGAAATGTGGGACAATCCGGCCTTATGACAAGCACCGACACAGATCTTTCCAGACGCACTTTCCTTTCCCTTCTGGGTATTTCCTCCGCTTCGTTGCTGGCGGGCTGCGCTTCTTCCGGCACGGGTGAAGCCATTCGCCAGCAGGCGAGCAGCATCGGCAGCGATTTCCGCCAGATGTTCTCGTCGGGCGTTAGCGATGCGGAACTGGCCGTCATGTACGGTTCGGTCGAGGATGGCGGTTACGTCATTCCCGCGGTTCCCTATCAGAAGATCGACCGGCGTTATTATCGTCAGCGCGTAGTCGATCCGACCGGCGAACGCCCCGGCACCGTCGTCGTGGATACGCGCTCGCGTTTCCTCTATGTCGTGGAGCAGGGCGGCAGCGCCATGCGTTACGGCGTCGGCATCGGCCGCGATGGTTTCGCCTGGTCCGGCGAAGGCGTCATCCAGTGGCGCCAGAAATGGCCGAAATGGACCCCGCCGGACGAAATGGTCGCCCGCCAGCCGGAACTGGTCAAATATTCTTCCAAGAACGGCGGCATGCCACCGGGCCTGAAAAACCCGCTCGGTGCCCGCGCGCTCTATATCTTTCAGAACGGCAAGGACACGCTTTACCGCCTGCATGGATCGCCGGAATGGAACTCCATCGGCAAGGCCGTCTCTTCCGGCTGCGTACGGCTGATGAACCAGGACGTCATCGACCTCTATGACCGCGTGCCGCAGAAGGCGCGTGTGGTTGTTTGGCAGTAAGCCAAGCCTGTTCGGATAAAAAGGCGGCCTTGTGCCGCCTTTGTTTTTTCGGGATCACGGCCGGGCGATATTTTCCTTCAGCGCATTCACCTGGTCGCGCAGCTGCACCAGTTCCTCCAGCCCGCAGCCCGTGGCGTCGCCGATTGCCGCCATGATCTTCACGCCCTCCTTTTTGAGATCGGCGCCCTTGGGCGTTACGGCCACCAGCACCTGCCGCTCGTCAACAGTTCCGCGTTTGCGGGTGATCAGCCCGGCATGTTCCAGCCTTTTCAGCAACGGCGAAAGCGTGCCCGAATCGAGGCCCAGCATTTCACCGAGTGCCTTCACGGTGGAGGTTTCCTTTTCCCACAGGGCCATCATGACCAGATATTGCGGATAGGTCAGGCCGATCGGGTCCAGCAGCGGCTTATAGGCGCGGGTGAAAGCGTGCGCCGCGCCGTAAAGGGCAAAGCATATCTGCTGGTCCAGCCTCAACAGGCTTTCCAAATTGGTGTCGTCGCTCTCTGCGCCCATTGTTCTGCTCCAAAAATCAACCGGGAAGGGAACAATCAGCCCTGCCTTTCGGTTCCTGCCACATGGATGCGCGGCGAAATTTCGTGAAATTATCGCAAAAAACAATTTTTTATTCAATGTGCAAAATTATATTGCGCACAATTGAATTGCGCATTATAAGAAACCCAATACCAACCCAACGGGAGTAAATGCCATGCCTATTCTCTACACGACCAAAGCATCCGCCACCGGTGGCCGCGCCGGCAACGCCAAGTCGGAAGACGGCGTACTCGACGTAACGCTGACCGTTCCGAAGGAACTCGGCGGCGATGGCGCCCGCGGCACCAATCCGGAGCAGCTTTTCGCAGCCGGTTATTCCGCCTGCTTCCTCGGCGCATTGAAGGCTGTCGCCGGCAAGCAGAAGGTAAAGATTCCTGAAGACACGACTGTGACGGCAACCGTTGGCATCGGTCCGCGCGAAGACGGCACCGGCTTCGGCATCGAAGTGTCGCTGAAGGTCAACATTCCCGGTCTTGAGCGCGAAAAGGCAGAAGAACTGGTAGCCGCCGCCCACATCGTGTGCCCTTACAGCCACGCCATGCGCACCTCCACGGAAGTGCCGGTCTCTGTGGCCTGACCCAGCAAGTTCCAGCAGCAAGGCCGGGTTAATCCCCGGCCTTCTTGTTTATGGAAATAAAAGTGCTATATTCTTTCTAGGGAAAGGATATATGCCATGAATATTCACGCCAAGACCGCCATGGATCCTGCTTCGCAGGGCAGGGTCGTCACCAAGGCCGTTATGACCGCTGCCGAGCGGCTGGGCCTTAATGCCGCCCGCACCGCGGATATTCTCGGTGTTTCCGCCCCGACGGTGTCGCGTATGAAGCGGCTCGATTTCCTGCTGGAGCCGGGCGCCAAGTCTTTCGAGCTTGCGGTGCTGCTGATCCGGGTTTTCCGTTCGCTGGATGCAATCGCCGGCGGCGATGAGGCGGTAGCCAAAAACTGGCTGCGCAATCACAATACGGCGCTCAACGCCGTGCCTGCCGAGAGGCTCACCACCATTACCGGATTGATCGATGTCCTCTCCTATCTGGACGCCCGACGCGCTCCTGTCTGAAAAGCGCGCCGCATCGGGAAAATACTGGCGGCTGGTGGAAGCGCAGCATCAGGTTTCCACCATGAAGCTGGTGGATACGGTGGAGGAGCAATCGCTGCTGGAAGATATTCTGGAGGCGAGCAAGCGGCCCTTTCCGCCGGAATGCGCCGGGCTCGATTATCTTCTTGCCACGCCCTTCCGGTATGGCGCGGCCTATCCACATGGCTCGCGTTTCCGCCGGGCTGGCTTTACCGAAGGCGTTTATTACGCCGCAGCCAAGGTGGAAACCGCGCTTGCCGAAATGGCCTTCTACCGGCTGCTGTTTTATGCGGAATCTCCCGGCACACCGCTGCCTGCCAATCCCGCTGACTATTCCGCCTTTGCCGCCCGTATCGCCACCGATGCGGCGCTGGACCTGACGCAACCGGAATTGAACCGGGACGAGGCGCTGTGGACCGACCTGCAGAATTACGAGCCATGCCAGGCGCTGGCCGAGCAGGCGCGTCTGGCGAAGATCGAGGCGATCCTCTACCGCTCGGTGCGTGATCCCGCAGGTGGCCTCAATATCGCGGTCCTGTCGCCGAAAGCCTTTGCCGAAAAAATGCCGGTGGAACGGATGAGCTGGCGCATCCGCCTGTCGAAGACCGGGGTGCAGGCACTGTGCGAATTTCCGATGCGCAGAACAGGGTTTGCGGTCGCGGATTTTTCCGGTGATCCACGCCTCGCCAGCCTGCTGGGCTGACGGGCGTTTCGCTTGTTTTACTCTCAGCCCGTTTGACGGGCCTCATGCCGACGCGAAAAACGCTTCGGGATCGTCGACTTCCACCAGCCTGCGCTTGTCGATCAGCCAGAAACGTGTTCCGACCGCCCGCACGAAACTCCTGTCATGCGAGACGAAGACGCAACTGGCCGAACGGTTGATGATTTCCGCCTCAAGCGCTTCCTGCCCGTCTATATCAAGATGGTTGGTGGGCTCGTCCAGCAGGTAGAAATTCGGTTCCGCCAACCGCAGCGCCAGCATGGCGAGCCGCGCCTTCTGGCCGCCGGAAAGCGTTGCGATGCGACGTTTCTGCATTTCCATGTCGATACCGGCACCCGCAAGCAGGCCGTGTATGCGCTGGTCGCCAATGTCGAATCGGCGGGTCATGAGCGCAAATGGCGTGCTGTCGTCGTCGATTTCGGCAAGCGACTGATCGACATATCCGGCCACCAGCGAAGGCGTGGCCTTTATGCCGTCCTGTATTTGGCCTTCATCCATTATCGCCGCTTTCAGAAGTGAGATCAGCCGCGTCTTGCCGACGCCGTTGCGGCCGAGAATGACGATGCGGTCGCCTTGGTGGACAAATTGCCGGCCGGTGCGAAACAGCAATGTCCCGTCCGGCGTCGAGACCGGCACATCCTCCAGAGTGACCAGAACCTTGGCATGCGTACCGCGATTGGCGAGCTGGATCTTGCCGGCGGAGCGCTCGCTATGTGCTGGGCGCGCATTCTCCTCGAGTTTCTCGGCACGCTGGCGCAATTGCTTGGTCTTGACAGTCAGAAGATCGCTGCCCGAATTGATGCCTATATTGTTGAGCTTGGCGGCCTGCCGGCGCAATTGCTGCGCGGTTTTCATGTCGCGCTGGAAACGCCGCTCATCGGCGGCATCCTCCTCTTCGAGTGCCGCACGCGCATGGCCGTAAGGCAGCCGGAACAGTGCCGAATTTTCCGGCCGCAGGAACAGCGTGGTCTTCGTGATATTGTCGAGAAAGGCGCGGTCATGGCTGACGATGACGACCGCCGTGTCGCGCGGCAATTGACCGAGCCAGCTTTCCAGCACGTTGATTTTTTCGAGGTCGAGATGGTTGGTCGGCTCATCGAGCAGGAGAACGTCAGGCTCGGTGATCCACGCCCGCGCCAGCATGGCAAGTCGCTGCCAGCCACCGCTCAGCTCTTTCAAATGGCGATGACGATAGGGTTCCGGCACCAGCATGGCATCAAGAATAATGTCGGCGCGCCAGCTCTCATTGTCGATCTCATCCGCCGGCAGGGCGGAAAGCACGGCGTCCCGCATCGTCTTTTCCAAAAGCGGGGAGGGCAGGTGCTGGTGGACGATGGACTGCGTCAGCCCGCGCAGCCGGGTGATATCACCGCTGGTAGCGTCCAGTTCACCGGCAAGGCAATTCAGTAGGGTGGATTTGCCGTGGCCATTCGCAGCGACGATGCCGATGCGGTCTCCGGCATTCACGGTGAGGCCAAGATTGGAAAAAAGCGGCTTTCCCAGAATGATTCCGAGGTTTCGAAGCGTGATAAGGGTCATGAAATTGTCTCTGGCAAAACGGATCTGTGACGAACCGTGGTCTGCGACAATGCAGTACGGGATATCGGTTCGAGGTGATCCGTCGTGAAAACATGCGCAACGGCAGACAAGCTGCATTCTGCGCGGCCTTTCGGGCAAACCAGAGTTTTGGTGTTCCGGTCAGCCCTGCAAACGCGTCTGCAGGGCAAAAAGGTGGCAGATCTGGCGGTTGCGCCAGAAGCAGGAAATATCCATGCGAAGCCTCCTTTCTTGATACGTGTTCAACCATCCAACAATTAACAGCGGCAGGGGTTCGAGGCAATGGCTTTTGAAGAGGAGGGTGGTGCCGGAGAATATGGCGACCCGCATTCTCCAGCCCTCAAGCGCGGCGTCCTTACTGTTTTGCCACGCGCTCGCGCAGTTTTTCCACATGTTCGGCCATTTCAGGTGTCACCGCGTCGCCGAAATCCTCCATTTCGAACATCGGGCGGATTTCGATTTCGCTGCGCTCCAGCATCGGGTTGGGGCAACGCTTCACCCACTCCACGGCCTCATCCATGTCCTTCACCTTCCAGAGCCAAAAGCCGGCAACCAGCTCGTTGGTGTGCGGGAAGGGGCCGTCGATCACGCTACGGCTGTCACCGTCGAAAACAACTCTCTTGCCTTTGGAGGAAGGGTGGAGGCCATCACCGGAAAGCATGATGCCGGCATTGACCAGTTCCTCGTTGAACTTGCCCATGGCTTCCATCAGTTCGGTGGTCGGCATTATGCCATCCTCGCTGCTGCGGGTGGCCTTTACAAAAACGATAACACGCATGGTTTCCTCCCTTGTTGCGTCTTCCTCGTTAGTTTCACCGTCCGGCACGACGGGTAGATGACATTTTCACGGGTAAAAGTGGCAATATGCCGCTTTTCCCGTCAGCCGAGATCAATGAGGTCGCGGCGCAGCCGGTCGGGGTCGCCGCTGCCGATGCGGGCCTCGATTTCGGCGTGGGTCTGTTGCCAGATGGGGAAGGCGGCGGTGAGTACGGCCATGCCTTCCACCGTCAGCCGCAGCCGCTTGCCGCGCTTGTCCTTTGGGTCCTGCTCGATACTGACCAGCCCACGCCGCTCCAGTGGCTTCAGCGCTGCCGTCAGCGTCGTGCGGTCCATGGCCAGAAGATTGGCAACCGGCCCCATCGGCGGCGGCTCCGGCCGGTTGAGCGACATCAGCAGGGAAAATTGGCCGTTGTTGATGCCCACGGGCTTCAATGCGTTATCGAACAGCCGCGCCAGCGCCCGCGCTGCACGTTGCGCATGCAGGCAAAGACAGGAGTCCCGCACTAAAAGAGTTGCCGAAAAAGGAATCACGCTGGCGTTTGACATGGACTATATATGTTGATATCAACGTAATTAGTCAAGCGGAACCTGTCGCCTTGCTGCTGGTTTTCCTGGCTTTCAATGCAGACACAGGCGGCGCCCACCATGGAAGCGGAGCGGTGCCGTGGTGAAAGACGGATCCAAGGAGGAAAGATCATGTCTCATCCCGTCGTTTCTAATGAGGAGTGGCTTGCGGCCCGCCGCGATCTGCTGGTGAAGGAAAAGGAATTGACCCGCGCGCGCGACAGGCTGAACGAGGCGCGCCGCGCATTGCCATGGGAAGAGGTGACGAAAGATTATATTTTCGACGCGCCTTCAGGCCCGAAATCGCTGAAGGAACTCTTCGGCAATTGCAGCCAGCTCATCGTATACCACTTCATGCTGGCACCCGACTGGGAGGAGGGCTGCACCGGCTGTTCCTTTTTCGCCGACCATGTCGATGGTGCGATGGTTCACCTGAAGCACGGCGATGCGGGTTTCGTTGCGGTCTCGCGCGCACCGCTCGAAAAGATCGAGGCCTATAAAAAACGCATGGGCTGGAAATTCCCTTGGGTCTCGGCCAACGGCAGCGACTTCAACTATGATTATCAGGCCTCCTTCCGTGATGAGGATATCGAGAGCGGGGCGATCACCTACAATTACCGTGAGATCGAGCCGATGGGCGACCTGAAGGACCTGCACGGCGTCAGCATTTTCGCCAAGGGCGAGGACGGCAGGATTTACCATAGCTATTCCGCCTATGCCCGCGGCATGGAAGAGACGCTCGGTACATTGATGCTGCTCGATCTGGTGCCAAAAGGCCGTAATGAAGACGGTGTAATGGATTGGGTGCGCCGGCACGACCAGTACGAGGACGAGCCCAAGGCCGCGTCTTGCTGCCACTGAAATAGGACGAGGAGGAGGAGACGACAATGGAAAATGCCAAGCCGCAGAAGGAACACGCGTTCCTGGGCAGGATCGTTGGCGACTGGGTCATGACCGCCAGTTCCGGCCATGAGGGATACGATCCCGATGATCCCGCCCAGCGGTTCACCGAAACCGTCAGCTCCATCGGCGGGCTGTGGATCATCGGGCACGGCACCGGCAAGATGCCTGACGGGACGGAGATGACGGCTGTCATCACCGTGGGTTTCGACCCTGCCAAGGGCCATTTCGTCGGCACCTGGGTGGGGTCGATGATGACCAATCTCTGGGTCTACAAGGGCTGGCTGGAAGACGACGGCAAGACCCTGACACTCGAAGCGGAAGGACCGGCCTTTGATGGTTCCGGCCGCATCGATACCTATCGCGACGTGCTGGTGCTGCACGACGACAATAACCGCAGCTTTTCCGGCAGCGTCCGGCAGCCGGATGGCAGTTTCAAGACCTTCATGACATCGGAGTTCCAGCGCAAGGCGTGACGCCCCGCCGGAATTTGCCCGATCACGCCGAATAATGCGCCGCCGCGTCCTGCGGCGGCCGATCGCCAGAGAAATGACGCCATAACCCCGGAGAGATTCAATGTCCGATACACACGGAAAATTCATATGGGTTGAACTGATGACGCCTGACATGGAGCAGGGTGCCCGCTTCTATGGTCATGTCGCCGGCTGGCAGACCAAGGATTTCGGTTCGCCGGAAATGCCCTATCTGGTGCTGGAAGCCGATGGCAAAGGCATGGGCGGCATCATGGAACTGACCGAAGAACACAAGGGCCAGGGCATTCCTCCCAACTGGACCGGTTATGTCGGCGTTGACGATGTGGACGCCACGGCAAAACTTTTCGCGGAAAAGGGCGGTTCGGTCAGGCGTCCGCCGCAGGATATCCCGGAGATCGGTCGTTTCGCCGTGGTGGCTGATCCTTCCGGTGCGGTTCTGTGCATCATGACGCCGCTGCCGATGGAAACCGGCGGTTTTCCGCAGGAGACGCAGAACCTGCCGGGTCACGTCGGCTGGTACGAACTCGCCACCAACAATGTCGACGACGCCATAGCCTTTTACGGTGAGGTCTTCGGCTGGACCAAGGACCATGATTTTGACATGGGCGCAGAAATGGGCCCGTATCGCATCTTCGCCCATAACGGCAAGGTCGTCGGCGGCATGATGAAATGCATGGCGGGTGCGCCCACCTGTTATTGGGGTTATTATTTCAACGTCGACGGCATCGATGAAGCCATCACCCGGGTCAGCACCGGTGGCGGCAAGGTCGTCAACGGCCCGATGGAGGTTCCCGGCGAGAGCTGGATCGTCAATTGCCAGGACCCGCAGGGCGCATTCTTCTCGCTCCTGTCGCAGAAGAAGTAAACCTTCTTGGGCTGATATACCGATCTGCCGGAGGCTACTCCGGCAGACTACCGGTTTCTCGGTAGCCGAACGTGATCGATAAAGGCGCGGAGCTTCGGCGCAAGATGACGTCGATTCGGATAATAGAGATAAAAACCCGCAAAAGTCGGAGAATGGTCCTCCAGCATGGAAACAAGCTGGCCGCTCTCCAGGTAGGGACGGAAGGTCTCTTCCATGCCGAATGTGATGCCGGCGCCGGCACAGGCCAGCTTTATCATCAACTGCATGTCGTTGGTGGTGAAGTCCGGCTGCACCGCGACCGCGAATTCCCGGCCGTTTTCGGCAAATTCCCACCGATATGGCGCAACGTCCGGACGAGGGCGCCAGCCGATACATTTGTGATGGATCAGTTCGCGCGGCTGCGTCGGTAAGGTGACGCGATCTCGATATTGCGGGGAACAGACAGCGAGCTGCCGCTGCGGCCCGGAAACCGGAACGGCAATCATATCCTGCGCGATCAGCTCCCCCAGACGCACGCCGGCATCGTAGTGTTCGGCGACGATATCGAATTCCTCGTCCGTCACGACAATATCGAGTTGCACTTCCGGATGGATTTCAGCAAAGCGCGCCAGCAATGGCCCGGACAAGAAGCGCTCCGCTATCGAGGAAACGGCAAGCCGCAATTGCCCCCGAGGCATTCCACTCAGGGAAGAGGCGGCCTGTGTCGCTTGCATGAGGTTGCCGATAGATGGCGAAACATCGGCGTAAAGCTGTTTCCCCGCTTCCGTCAGGCTGACGCTGCGCGTTGTGCGCTGAACGAGCGCTATCCCCATCGTTTCTTCAAGCCTGCGGATGGTCTGGCTGACGGCTGACCGTGTTACGCCGAGCCTGTCCGCCGTAGCCCGAAAATTGCGTTCCTCGGCAACCATGCAGAAGGTGGAAAGCGCGTTGAGATCAACATTCATTGGTTAGTAAATCTATCCATGGAGGTTATCATTGAGGTAATTATCACGACAATGGCAAAGCTTTATCTTTCCTGCAACGGCCTCCTCTCGAAAAAGCGGGCCGTAAAGCCAAGGAGAAAGCCATGACATTGAAAAAAGTTATTCTCATAACAGGTGCGTCGAGCGGGATAGGTGAGGGTATCGCCAGAGAACTTGCCGCTGCAGGCGCGAAACTGGTTCTGGGTGCGCGCCGCATGGACCGTTTGCAGGCTTTGGCCGACGAACTGCGCCAAACGGGCGCTGAGGTTGTCGTCCATCCCCTTAATGTCACGGAAAGGCAGAGTGTCGAGGATTTTGCCGAGGCGGGACGCAAGGCGTTCGGACGGATCGACGTCATCGTCAACAATGCCGGCATCATGCCGCTTTCGTTGATGTCGTCCCTCAAAGTCGATGAATGGGACCGCATGATCGACGTCAACATCAAGGGCGTGCTTTATGGCGTCGCCGCCGTTCTGCCTGAGATGACCGCCCGCGCATCCGGCCACATCATCAACATCGCTTCCATCGGCGCACTGGCCGTTTCGCCCACGGCTGCCGTTTATTGCGCGACGAAATTTGCGGTGCGGGCGATTTCGGACGGGCTGCGACAGGAAAACCGCGACCTGCGTGTCACCTGCATTCACCCCGGCGTGGTGGAAAGCGAACTCGCCCACACCATCACCGATCCGGCCGCTGCGGAGCTGATGCAAAGCTACCGGGCCATAGCATTGAAGCCGGACGCCATTGGCCGCGCAGTCCGCTATGCCATCGAACAACCCGACGACGTGGACGTCAATGAAATCGTCGTCCGCCCGACCGCCGCATAGGGAGGATCGGGCCAATGAAGATTGTTTCGACATCGCTTGCCCTTGTACTCGCAACGGCCGCCGCCGATACCGGCCACCATCAGGAGGAGCGTGCCGTGAAAGGGAATATGGACAAGATGGCCCAGACCGAAAGCCACCCCTATATCGGCATGTGGGTCACCGGCGACGGCCATATCCGTCAGGAGCTTTTGCCTGATGGCCGCTACGACGAGGCGCGCGGCCAACGCAAAAGCGCCTATCAGGGGCGTTACGAGGTGAGGGGCAACCATATCGACTATTGGGATGATACTGGCTTTACCGCCGATGGCGAGTTCATCGATGATGTGCTCTACCACGGCGGCATGATTTTCTATCGCGAGCCGTGAACCGTCACGCTAACAGGAAAAAATCCGTCCGGCTGATCGAGGCCGGGCGGATTATCTGTTTTAACGCTTCAGGCTTCCCAGTATGCCGCGCACGATGGCGCGGCCCACGGATGTGGCAACCGAGCGGGCGGCACTTTTCATTGCCGCCTCGATCACGGTTTCGCGCTGATAACCGCTCGTCTTGCGGGCGCCGGTGGTGGAGGCCTTTGTGGGTTCCTCGTCGCCGAAACCGGGCAGGCGCCAGCGTCCCGAGGCACTGTCGGACTGGCTGGAGGCATTTTCCTCTTCCGCGCGCTTGGCGGCTTCGGCTTCCGCAGCCTTCTGGGCGCGTGCGTTGAGGATTTCAAAGGCCGATTCCCGGTCCACATCCCTGTCGTATTGACCGGCAAGCGGGCCGGTATCCATCAGCAATTTGCGCTCGGCATCGGTGAGCGGCCCGACGCGGCCCGAGGGCGGCCGCACAAGGGTGCGCTCGACGATGGAGGGCGCGCCCTTGTCATGCAGGGTCGAAATCAGAGCCTCGCCCGTACCGAGCGTGGTGATGATGTCGGCTGTGTTGAAGGCGGGGTTCTGGCGGAACGTATCGGCTGCGGTGCGCACAGCCTTCTGCTCGCGCGGCGTATAGGCGCGAAGCGCATGCTGCACGCGGTTGCCCAGCTGGGCAAGAACGGTTTCCGGCACGTCCAGCGGGTTCTGCGTCACGAAGTAGACGCCCACACCCTTGGAGCGGATAAGCCGCACCACCTGCTCCACGCGCTCGACGAGCACCCTTGGCGCATCGTTAAACAGCAGATGCGCCTCATCGAAAAAGAACACCAGACGCGGCTTTTCCGGGTCGCCCACTTCCGGCAGTTCCTCGAAGAGCTCCGAGAGCATCCACAACAGGAAGGTGGCGTAAAGGCGCGGGTTCATCATCAGCTTGTCGGCGGCGAGAACCGAAACCGTGCCACGCCCGTCCGTGCCGACGCGCATGATGTCGGCAATATTCAGCGCCGGCTCGCCGAAGAAGTTTGCGGCACCCTGCTGTTCGAGAACCAGCAGCCCGCGTTGCAGCGAACCGACAGAGGTCTTGGAAATCAGGCCGAACTGGCTGGACAGCGCACTTGCATTCTCGCCCATGTAGTTCAGCAGCGATTGCAGGTCTTTGAGATCGAGCAGCGGCAACCCGCCCTGATCGGCGATCTTGAAGGCAATGTTGAGCACGCCTTCCTGGGCTTCTGAAGCATCCATCAGTCGCGCCAGCAGCAGCGGGCCCATTTCGGCAATGGTGGCGCGCACGCGATGGCCTTTTTCACCGTAGAGATCCCAGAAGATCACCGGCGATTTGCCATAGGAAAAATCCGTGAAACCGATCTGTTCGGCACGTTTCTGTACCCAGTCCTTGGCTTCGCCCTGCGCGGCGATGCCGGAAAGGTCGCCCTTGATATCGGCGCAGAAAACGGGAACGCCGGCTTGCGAGAAACCTTCGGCAAGAACCTGCAGGGTTACGGTCTTGCCCGTGCCCGTTGCGCCGGTGATCAGGCCGTGGCGGTTGCCGAATTTCAGCTCCAGATATTCACCCTTGTTCAGGCTGTCGTCCGGATTGCGGCTGGTCCCGATATAGATCTGTCCGTCCTGCAACATCGACCATTTTCTCCTGCGACTGATGCATGCCCCTTAAATCGCGATCGATTTGAAGATGGTCATGTCCGAATTGAACTTTTACGGCACCCTCTGGCCGCTACTGCCAAAGCGGCCTTTTCATAGTATGGTTGTGATGATCTTATAAGGACAGTTTCAAGGCGCAACAACTGCTTGATGGCGATGAAGAAAAACCGCTTCATGAAAGTTGTCGCACCCGCCCGCCGCCCGCTTGAATGCGGCATGAGATTGTTTTACGTTGACGTTAACGTCAGTTATTCGGTGTTGGCGTCGTTTTTCAACAGGAGGCAAGAATGAACGAAGTCGTTGACCAGATCGCCGCAAAGGCGGGCATAGACCCTGCGCTGGCCGAAAAGGCTGTTGGCATGATTCTGGGTTTTCTCCAGCGCGAGGCGGCAGATGGTCCGATCGCCCGCATGATCGAAGCCATTCCGGGTGCCAGCGATCTCGTGGCACAGTATAATAGCGAGGGCGCTGGTGGCGGCGGTCTGCTGGGCGGATTGATGAGCGCGATCGGCGGCGGCGGCATCATGGGTCTCGGCCAGCAACTGATGAGCCAGGGCATCGGCATGAGCGAAATCACCACGCTCGCCAAGGAAACCATCGCCGTTGCTCGCCAGCACGCGGGCGATGAGACTGTCGATCAGGTGATCGCTTCGGTTCCGGGCCTCAGCCAGTTCGCGTAAGGCGACATTTTATTCGATAGCGGGGCGCGGCGGCTGTTCATTGAACCGGCGCCGCGCCTCTTCTATTTCCGCATGGTGGGTTTCCGCCCATATCCACACGCCGCAAAAGGCGCTGCCAAGGGTCTCTCCGAGAGACGTGAGGCCATAATCCACATGCGGTGGAATGACGGGGTGCACGGTGCGGCGCACCAGTCCGTCGCTTTCCATCTGCCTCAGCGTTTTCGTCAGCATCTTCTGGCTTATGGTGCCGACCAGCCTGCCGATCTGCGTAAAGCGAAGCGTGCCATGCTCTTCCAGCACCTCAAGGATCAGCATCGTCCATTTGTCCGCCACTTTCGCGATGATATCCTCAACCAGCGCCTCGATGACCGGATCGGTTTCCGTGGGCGGCGGAGACTTGCGCCTGTTCTCGATCATGGGATCGGCGGCATACCGTTTCATCTTACACTCTCCTTTGGGTAAGTATAATTCTTTTGGGTGCCTACTTACGAATGGAGAGTATAGCCGCTAATTTCCCGTCATCCAACAGGCAAAGGATTTTTCGATGAAAACGACAGGCAACACCATTCTCATCACCGGTGGCGGCTCCGGCATCGGCCGGGCGCTGGCGGAAGCGTTTCACCGGCTGGGCAACAAGGTCGTCATTTCCGGCCGCCGCCAGAATGTGCTGGATGAGGTAACGGCCGCCAATCCCGGCATGGCCGCGATGGTCATGGACGCGACCGACGCCGAAGGCATCCGCTCTTTCGCCGACAATCTCATCAAGACACATCCGACGCTCAACGCCGTCATCAACAATGCCGGCATCATGCGGCCGGAGGACATCGCCTCGGCCCCGGACTATCTGGACACGGCGGAGGAAACCATCGCCACCAACCTTCTGGCGCCCATTCGCCTGACGGCGGCGTTGCTGCCGCATTTCCTCAAGCAGCCTGAAGCGACAGTGCTGACGGTATCCTCCGGCTTGGCCTTCGTGCCCATGGTGGTCACCCCAACCTACAGCGCCACCAAATCGGCCATCCATGCCTACTCGGTCGCACTTCGCGAACAACTGAAAGAAACCTCGGTTGAGGTTATCGAAATCGTGCCGCCCTATGTGCAGACGACGCTGATGGGGGAAGGCCAGGCAAGCGACGAAAGAGCCATGCCGCTCGAGGCCTTCATTTCGGAAGTGATGGACATTCTCGGCGGTCGCCCGGATGAGAAAGAAGTGGTTGTGGAACGCTGCAAGCCGCTGCGTTTCGCCGCGCAGAACGGCAATTTCGATCAGGTGTTTTCGATGGTCAACGGCATGCATCCGTAAAGGCCCGGCCCTGTCTCGGACGCATCGCGTGTGATAGCGTGGCGCTCTTTAAAGGGAGCGCCAGCTTTTCATGGGCAGCCGTCAATTCCTCATGCCGAAAACCGCCATGCCCGGTATTGCTGCCGTGGTTGCGGATAGCGACCGCTCTTTTCCACGTCACATGCACGACCAGTTCGGCATCGGCCTTGTGGAGCGCGGCGCGCAGAAATCGCTGAGCGGGCGCGGCATGGTGGAGGCTGAAGCCGGCCATGTCATCACCGTCAATCCGGGTGAGGTTCATGACGGTATTCCGCTGGGAGAGGGCGGGCGCGCCTGGCGGATGATCTATCTCGACATCGATATCGTGCAGGCCGCCATTGCCGATATCATCGAAAAGGATCACGGCTTTTTCGAATTCGCCTATCCGGTCGACACCAGGCCTCTGGCGGACCGGTTCCGTGCGCTTTTTTCAGCCGTGACGGCAACTGATCGCCCGGGTGACACCCTTCGCTGCGACGAGACCCTCCTTATGCTGCTCGTGGGTGCAATGGAAACGGTGGCAACACCACGCGAGACGGCAGCGCCCGATAGCATAAGACGGGCGAAAAGCAGGATCGATGACGATCCTGCCCGGCCATTGCGCCTAACCGATCTGGCGCAGGAGGCCGGCATGAGCCAGTTCCGCTTCCTGCGATCCTTCAGCAAGACCACGGGGCTGACGCCGCACAGCTACCTTTTGCAGCGACGCCTGCATCTGGCACGGGGTGCACTGGCCAAAGGCGCACCGCCCGCCGAGGTGGCGTTTTTCGCCGGTTTCTCCGACCAGAGCCATTTGAACAGGTTTTTCGTGCGACAGTTCGGAGTGACGCCTGCGGCGTATAGGGCGGCGGTTTCGTAGCGCAGGTTGGGGTAATAGGGCTACAGACGCGAGCCTCCAAGCCTCAACGCTGCAATTTCATCCAAGACCCCCGCGCCGGACACAGTCATGCTCCTGTCCTCCGTTCAACAGGACTTGCAGAATCCATGACGCCCGAATTCCTCATCACATCCCTGATCATCGCCGCTTCTCCCGGAACAGGCGTGGTTTACACGCTGGCCGCCGGCCTGTCCCAAGGGTCGAAGGCGAGCGTCGTCGCGGCTTTCGGCTGCACGCTCGGCATCGTGCCGCATCTGCTGGCCGCCATCACCGGACTTGCCGCCATTCTGCACGCGAGCGCCCTTGCCTTCGGCGTGATCAAATATCTGGGTGTCGCCTACCTGCTCTACATGGCGTGGAACACGCTTCGGGAAGATGGGGCGCTGAAGATCGACGACAAGCAGGAGCACCGCAAGGCAGGGCGGGTCATCGGTGAGGCTATCCTCATCAATCTCCTGAACCCGAAACTGTCGATCTTCTTTTTTGCTTTCCTGCCGCAATTCATCGCGCCGGAGGAGGTTTCTCCGACGTGGCGCATGGTCGATCTCGGGCTGATCTTCATGGTCATGACGTTTCTGGTCTTTGCGCTTTACGGCTGTTTTGCCGCCTCGGTCAGGCGGCAGGTTGTGGCACGCCCGGCCGTGCTCAACTGGCTGAGACGCAGTTTCGCCGCCGCGTTTGTGGCGCTCGGGGCGAAACTGGCGTTGACGCAGCGGTGAGACCGGACCGGGCTCAACGCAGTCAATCGTCCCAGTCGGGCGCGAGGTGACCGGGGTTGACGATGCGGCCATCGGGTTTGGCAAGCGCGTGGATCGCCTGCATTTCCTCTTCCGAGAGCGCAAAATCGAAAATGTCGAAATTCTCCTTGAGGCGGCTTTCGGTTGCGGTCTTGGAAAGCGCCACGACATCCGGCTGCTGCACCGCCCAGCGCAGCGCCACCTGTGCGGCCGTCTTGCCGTGCCTCGCACCAATATCCTTCAGAACCGAATCGTCGGGCACCTTGCCATCCGCCATCAGATAATAGGCAGTGACCGAAAGCCCGTGTTTGCGCGCGGCCGCAATCACCTTCGTCTGGTCCAGATAGGGATGGTATTCGATCTGGTTGGTGGCAAGCGGAGTGTCGGAGAGTTTGACCGCCTCTTCCGTCAGCGCCACGTTGAAGTTGGAAATGCCGATATTGCGCACCTTTCCGGCCTTGCGCACGTCGTTCAGCGCGCCGATCCTTTCCGCCAGCGGCACATCGCTTTTCGGCCAGTGCAGCAGCAGGAGATCGACATAATCCGTCTTCAGCTTTTGCAGGCTTTCATCGACGGAGGCGAGAAAATCAGCGTGGCGGTAGCGGTCCACCCAGACCTTTGTGGTCAGAAAAATATCGTGCCGGGAAATGCCGGACTTTGCGATCACTTCGCCAACCGCACCTTCATTCTTGTAGATCTGGGCCGTATCGACATGGCGGAAACCGAGTTTCAGCGCCTCCGGCAAAATGCGCCTGATATCCTCTTCCGGAATGCGGAAGGTGCCGAAACCGAGGGCGGGAATGTTCGCGCCATTCGCGTTGACGTCATACATGCATGTCTCTCCTGTTTATTGCAAACATGGCCGGCAAGGACTGCCGGATGGGGAAGCGGTCTTTTATTAACTGGTGTCCGCGCCATTGGTTTCAAGCGTCTCGCCATTGCGAGGCGCTGTGCGCGAGGCTACCAGTCGATGGTGAAACGTCGTAGATGGCATGATCGGAATGTGGAGGAACCACGCGTGTCGCGCTCACAACGGCTTCTTGATCTGTTGCAGATCCTGCGCGCCCACCGCATGCCGGTCAGCGGTACGGCGCTGGCCGCGCAAACCGGCGTCAGCCTGCGCACGCTTTACCGCGATATAGCAACGCTTCAGGCGCAGGGTGCTGACATCGAGGGTGAGGCGGGTGTGGGTTATGTGCTGCGTCCCGGTTTTTTGCTGCCGCCGCTGATGTTTTCGCAGCAGGAGATCGAGGCGCTTGTGCTCGGGTCGCGATGGGTCGCGGGCCGTGCCGATGAGGGGTTGGCGCAGGCCGCCCGCGCAGCACTCGTCAAGATCGCCGCCGTTTTGCCCGATGCCCTGCGTGAGGAGCTCGATAATTCCACCCTGCTTGTCGGCCCCGGGCAGGCCATGGCCACCATCCACGTCGATCTCGCCGCCATTCGGGATATTATTCGCAAGGAGAGCAAGGTCGTGATGACCTATCGCGACGAGAAGGGAGAATTGACGGAGCGGGTGATCTGGCCCTTCGCGCTCGCTTTTTTCGATCTGGTGCGGGTGGTGCTGGCATGGTGCGAGACGCGGCAGGATTTCCGCAGTTTCCGGGCCGACCGCATCGAGAGCTTCAACCCTCTAGACAAGCGTTATCCCCGCCGCCGCCAGTCCCTGCTGAAGGAGTGGCGCGAGCGGGAAAAAAAGCGACGGCAACAAAATCATGCTGACAAAAACTGACAGCACGGGAGGCTAGAACCTGTTCATCCGCAACTCAAGGAGAACAGCCATGACCCACCCCGATTTCACCATTATCTACGTCGACAACCCGCCGGCCAGCACGGAATTTTATAAAGCCCTGCTCGGCGCAGAGCCGGTCGAAGCCTCTCCGACATTCTCCCTCTTCGTGCTTCAAAACGGCATGAAGCTCGGCCTCTGGTCGAGGCATACGGTGGAGCCGAAGGCATCGTTAACGGGCGGTGGCGGCGAGCTTGCCTTCCGCGTCGAAAGTGATGCGCAGGTGGATGAAGCCTTCGCCGACTGGAAGACAAAGGGCATCGCCATTTTGCAGCAGCCCGGCACGATGGACTTCGGCTACACATTCACTGCGGCCGACCCCGACGGCCATCGTCTGAGGGTCTACGCCTTCGCGGGTTAGAGATAATGCGTTGAGGCCGATTGGCTAAATAGTGTCGTAGCCATGTCGTACTCTAAGCTCTCCTCATCCCTGTGCTGGTCACAGGAATCCAGCCGCCGCGCGTCTGCGCGGCGAGAGAGCCTTTTCAGCCCAAGGACTTGGGCTGGCTGGATTCCTGTGACAGGCACAGGAATGAGGGGAGGCGAAAACTACGCTACTTCTTCACCGCCACCACGAACAGGCGCGGAAAACGCAACAGCAGCCGGCCGTCTGCCATGGGCGGATAGGCGGCTGCGATGCGCCTGGTATAGTCGTTGAGGAAGGCCTCGCGGTGTTCCGCGCCGGCGGCGGCAAGATAGGGGCGCAGACCCGTGCCCTTCACCCATTCCACAATGCTTTCCGCATCCTTCATGGGGTGGTTGTAGATGGTGTGCCACACATCCACCCGCGCGAATTTCGGTGTCAGCGCATCGAAATAGGCTGATGGCGCGGGCAGGGGTTTGCGGCGTAATTTGCCATCCGCAAACTTGTCCTTCCAGGGGCCGTCTGCTCCCGTTTCCTCCATGGCGCGATGTGTCGGCTCCTGCAGATTGTCAGGCATCTGCACGGCAAGAACGCCGCCGCTTTCCAGCTGGTCCATCAGCTGCGAAAGAACGGCAAGATGATCCGGCACCCATTGGAACACCGCATTTGCATAAAGCAGGTCCGCCTTCTGGCTGGGCCGCCAGTTGCCGAGATCGGCCTTGCCGAAACGGGTGTTGGGCAGCCGGTCCGCCGCCTTTTCCAGCATGTCGTCGTCGCTGTCGATGCCGGTGATGACGTTAACGCCGTAACGATCGGTCAAAAGCTCGGTGGAATTGCCCGGGCCGCAGCCCAGATCGTAACCGTTCAGCACGCGCTCCAGCGGCACCTGCGCCAGAAGATCCCTTGCCGGGCGTGTCCGCTCGTCTTCAAATTTCAGATATTGCTGGGCGGACCATGCCATGATTTTCTCCTGCTGACGTGTTGCATTCGGATCGGCGAACAAGAATGGTAAGGGGCGTTGCAAGCGCCGTCAGACTGCCAGCATCGCATGGGCGAAATCCCCCCGCCATCATCCAATGCATGAATTATTGTGATGGATCTATTCATCAACCTTTTGTTTCGCCTCACAAAACGTCTTTGTCAGGGCATGCATTTGTTATTTTCCATCAAAATAAGACATGGTGGCAATTAAAACTTGACCTCACCCGGTCAGAGGCATTCACTCCCGCCGATTTCAGAGCATTGCCAGCAAAAGTGCGAAGCGGTTTTGCGTGCGGCAATGTGGCAGGACGAAAAAGATGGAGCTCTTTCGCTTTTTGCAGAAAGGCGGAGATGCTCAAGACAGGAGACAGTCATGACCGTCGATACCGCACCCCGATCAACCACCTGGACCTATGTTGATGGTCAATGGCTGCCCGGCAATCCGCCGCTCATCGGCCCGACCTCGCATGCCATGTGGCTGGCCTCCACGGTGTTTGACGGCGCGCGCTGGTTCGATGGCGTGGCTCCCGATCTCGATCTGCATTGCCAGCGCGTCAACCGCTCGGCCATTAACATGGGCATGAAGCCGACCATGACGGCGGAAGAGATCGAGGCATTGGCGCTGGAAGGCGTCAATAAATTCGACGGCAAGACTGAAATCTACATCAAGCCGATGTATTGGGCAGAACACGGTTCGCCGGGCAGCGTCGTCGCGCCCGATGCCAATTCCACCCGTTTTGCGCTGTGCCTTTTCGAAGCGCCGATGAATGCCGGCGCATCGCTGACACTCACCGTCTCACCGCTGCGCCGTCCTTCACCGGAAACCGCGATGACGGATGCCAAGGCCGGTAGCCTTTACCCCAATAGCGGCCGCGCCATTCTGGAAGCCCGTGCACGCGGTTTCGACAACGCCCTGATGTGCGACATGAACGGCAATGTCGCTGAATCGGCATCGTCCAACGTCTTCATGGTCAAGGACGGCGTCGTCTTCACCCCGGTTCCGAACCGCACCTTCCTTGCCGGCATCACCCGTTCGCGGGTGATGGGCCTTCTGCGCCAGGCCGGTTTCGAAGTGCGCGAAGCGACCCTGTCGGTCGAGGATTTCCGCGGGGCCGATGAAATCTTCTGCTCGGGCAATTATTCCAAGGTTTCCCCTGTTGTGAAACTGGATGACCGCGCATTGCAGGCAGGCCCGGTCGCCCGCAAGGCGCTCGATCTTTACATGGATTGGGCACGTCTCGGCGCAGACGTCTAGAGCGCCGTGCGTCCTGCCGGACGCTCCGACTCTCTTTAATCTGCGCATCGTTACGGACGAAAATCGAATGTGATTTTCTGTCTGGTGGGCAAAGCTGACAGGTATTTCGATCAGGGCCATGGCAGGCGTTCGACTTGCCGTGGCCTTTTGTTTTTGCAGTGCAGTATTTTCCCGCGAAAACTGAGGGGAATTTAATCCAATTTTAGACAAACCACACGTAGTTTGCAGCATCTTCCCTTCCGGCTAACGAGGGCCGCCAGATGTCTTTCAGCATTCGTAATGTACTTGTAGGATTTTTTCTTACCATCAGCCTCGCGCTGGCCGGTTTGGTCGGAAACGAGTTGTGGCGGTCGGCCAATCGCGCCGGCACCTTTTCAGAGGTTGCGCAACTCGTCTCGCTCGACAAGCTTCTTTTCAACGCTCTTTTGAATTTCCGCAGTGAACGCGGCGACAGCGCCACGGCACTGACGCTCGATCCGTCGAAATCGACGGGCAGCGTCGCCAGCGTGCAGGCCGCACGCCAGAAGGTGGATGCTGCCATGACGGCATTCCTCACGCAGTCTTCGTCGCTTGAAGACACGCAGCTTCAGGCACCGCTGAAGCGCGTTAAAGATGTCTACGCGCAGTTCGTCGAATTGCGAAAGAAGGTTGACGCCAACGTTTCGCTGCCGCTTGACCGGCGCGAAGGCGGGCTCGACAAGACGGTCATGGCGCTCGGCGGCGATTTCCTCGCCTCGCTCGAGGCGGGCTCGACGGCGCTTGAAGGCACTGTTCGCTCTCTAGATCAGGGTCAGACCGGTTTGATCCAGTTGCGCTCCTACGGCTGGTCTGCCCGTGCCCTTGGCGGCAGCGCCACCGTCATTCTCAACGCTGCCGTTGCCCAGAACCGTCCACTGACGGCGCAGGAGATGCAGCAGCTCGGCGCATTCGATGCCGGTGCGGCTTTCGCCTGGAAAGCGACCGGCGATCTGGTTACGCATGAATCGACGCCGCAATCGCTCAAGGATATCTACGCCACGGCGGACAAGACTTACTTCAAGGGCGATTTCAGCACGCATCGCGCCAAGCTCATCGACGATCTCATGAATGGTCGCACGCCTGCCTTCACCATGGACAGCTGGCGCACCACCGTCACCGAAAACCTCGGCACGATCGCGAAAATCGCTTCTGCCGCCATGGATGTTCTGGACGCAAATGCCGCACAGGCCAAACAGGACGCCTTCATCGATGCGATGATCTATCTCGTCGTCTTCATCGCGACGCTGGCGCTCTGTATCCTCTCGCTTGCCGTCATCGTCGGCCGCGTCACCCGGCCGATTAGCCGCCTGACCAACGCGATGATGGAGCTTTCGGGCGGCAATCTTTCGATCGATGTCGCCGGCGCAAAACGCGGCGACGAGATCGGCGAGATGGCCCGCGCGGTGGAAATCTTCCGCGAGGCGGCAATCCGCAACAGGCAGCTGGAATCCGAAGCCCTGGCCAACCGCGAGCGGGCCGAGCGGGACCGTATCGAGTTGCAGCAGCGCGCCGAGGCCGAGGCCGAAGAACGGCTCAATCAGGCCACGGGTTCGCTGGCGGGCGGTCTTCGCCGTCTCGCTTCCGGCGATATGGTCTGCGAGATCGCCACGCCGTTCGCACCGCAATTCGAGGCGCTGCGGCACGATTTCAACAGCTCCGTCGTTCAACTGCGCGAAGCGCTGACAAGTGTCGGCCAGTCCGTGCAGACGGTAAATGGCGGCGCTCACGAGGTTTCGTCGGCATCGGACGATCTTTCCCGCCGCACGGAGCAGCAGGCTGCCTCTCTGGAAGAGACCGCTGCCGCGCTGGAAGAGATCACCGCCAATGTTTCGGCCACCTCCAAGCGGGCAAGCGATGCGCGCGACACGGTGCGTGAGGCAAGGGCAAAGGCCGATCTTTCCGGCAAGGTGGTGCGCGATGCCGTTTCCGCCATGGAACGCATCGAGCATTCCTCGCGCCAGATCGGCCAGATCATCGGTGTTATTGACGAAATCGCCTTCCAGACCAACCTTCTGGCGCTGAATGCGGGCGTCGAGGCGGCGCGGGCTGGCGATGCGGGCAAGGGTTTTGCAGTCGTTGCACAGGAAGTGCGCGAACTGGCCCAGCGTTCCGCCAAGGCCGCCAAGGAAATCAAGCAGCTCATCAACACGTCAGCCGTTGCGGTGGGTGAGGGCGTGAAGCTTGTCGCCGATACTGGCGTCGGACTTTCCGAGATCGAGCAGCTCGTACTGTCCGTCAACACCCATATGGACGCCATCGCCACCGCGGCGCAGGAACAGTCCGCCGGTCTCTCCGAGGTCAACACCGCCGTCAACCACATGGATCAGGCTACGCAGCAGAACGCCGCGATGGTTGAGGAAATGAATGCGGCCGGTGCGGGTCTTGCGCAGGAATGTGCCAATCTCCAGGCTTTGTTGGCGCAATTCCAGCTCGGTCAGCAGACTTCCGCATTGCGCGAGACGGCAAGGCACATGCGTGAGGCAAGCCCCGCACGTGCACCCGTCTCCCAGCCGTCCAGATCCCGCCCGGTCACTGCTTCGCGTGGCAATGCCGCGCTGGCCGTGAAGGGTGATGACTGGACCGAGTTCTGAGGACGAGATTGCCTTTGGCTCCGGGGTCCAGCGCGATCAAGTCTCTGATCGCGTACGACTCTTCTCACGGCGCAGAGGCGCCGTGGCTGGATGCCGGATCCAATCCGGCATGACGATATAAAAAAGTCGCAAGCATCAACAGATCGAAGCCCGCGTCCGAAACCGACGCGGGCTTCATCGTTTCTGCAGGTTTGGCAATGCAGCAGCGAGCGCCCTTAGTGGCGCGGTCATGTGCTTGTCGCGTCTGAGGGCAAGGGCGATCCACCGTTCGAGCGGCGGCTCGAGCGAGCGCCATTCAAGGCCCGATGGAGCATCTTCATGCTCCATCGCCATGCGTGGCACGATGGCAAGGCCAAGGCCTGCGCCCGCCAGTTTCTTGATGGCCTCGACGCTGCCCAGTTCCATGGCGGGTTGCACGGTGCGGCCGCTTGCCGAAAACCATTGATCCACGAGCTTGCGCGTATTGCCGCCCTCGTAAAGCAGCAATGGCTGTGTCGAAAGCGTCTCGGCATTCAGGATTGTTGCGTCGCTGATGGTGCCATGCGGGAAAACCGCAACCAGTTCATCGAGATGGATGTCGCTGATATCGAGGCTGCGGCCGCTGGCCGGCAGGGCCACCACCGCCGCATCGATCGTATTGGCTTCGAGAAGCCTCAGTATATCGTGGGTATTGCCGGTCTGCACGACGATGTCTATCCCCGGCATCACCTGGCGGATTTTGCCCAGCACTGGCGGCAGAAGATAGATGCAGGCGGTGGCGCCCGTGCCGATGCGCAGGCGTCCCGTCACGCCGCTGCGATGAGGGGCTACGGTATCGATGGCATGCGCCACTTCTTCCGCAATCCGTCTTGCATGGATGAGAAAGTCCCGGCCCGCCGCCGTCGGCTGCGCGCGCCTGCCGACCCGTTCGATCAGACGCACACCGAGCTGCTTTTCCAGCAGCCGGATGTGCAGGCTGATGGCCGGCTGCGTCAGCCCCGCCTTGTCGGCTGCGGCGGAAAAGCTGCCGAGATCGGCGACATCCATGAAGCTGCGGACCTGCCGCAGATCGAGGTCCATCATCAAAGAAAACCTTATCGTTTGTATAAGACAGATAATCTTTATTTTGACTGAGCCGCAATGCACAATAATGCCGTGAATGACCACAGGACACGAGAATGACCCTTCCCACAATTTCCAGCCTTACCATCCGCCCTTGCGAGGAGGCGGATATTCCAGCCATTACCGAAATCTACCGGGATGCCGTGCTGCATGGCCGCGCCAGCTTCGAGATCGATCCGCCAAGCGTGGATATGATGCTTGAGCGCCGCCGACTGCTGGTAGAAGGCAACTACTCCTATCTCGTCGCCGAAATCGACGGAAAGGTAGCCGGATATGCCTATGCCGGCGCCTATCGTCCGCGCCCGGCCTATGGTGCTGCTGTGGAGAATTCCGTTTATATCGATCCGGCCATGAAGGGCATGGGAATTGGCCGCAAGCTGCTCGATGCGCTGATCGAGGATGCGACTTCGCGCGGCTTCCGGCAAATGATTGCGGTCATCGGCGATAGCGCCAACGCCGCCTCCATCGGTGTGCACCGCGCCGCCGGTTTCGAGCATGTAGGCACATTCAAGTCCATCGGCTGGAAACACGGCCAGTGGCTGGACACGGTGCTGATGCAGCGCGCGCTGGGCGATGGCGACACCACGCCCCGTTTCTGAAACCTCAGGGCTTGGTGGAACCAGGGATTTCAACCTTCAGCGTATCGCCGGCAAGCTCGCTGCCGAGTTCGACGGCCTTGGTCTTCTTGTCGTAAACGCAGATATGGCTGATCGTCGCATCCGCGCCCTTGGCCTTGCCGGTGAGGACGGCGAGACCATAATTCTCGCTGCCCACCGGATCGACCACCACCTTGGCGTCCTCGATCATGTCTTTGCCGGCGCCAAGGCACGCCGTCTGCACATCCGCCAAGAATTCCTTCCAGGCATCGTCAGACGATGCGACGGCGGGTAGCGCCAGCGAGGAGAAGGCGGCGAAAAGCAACGCGCGATGGATAATGGGGCGGGTCATGGAATTTCCTTCCTGCAATTTCATCAAAAGCGAACCGATAGGGTGGAAAACAGTACGCCAGGGTTGTGAAACAAATGTGGTGGCGGCTGGCTTGAGAGGAATTTTCTCTTTTGTCGGAACATTTTGATATTTCACAGGTTGCCCAAACAGAGGTTCGCTCCTATGGTCCGCTCACACGGTTTCTAGGAGCGGTAACCCGCTGCAAAAAGGAGTAAAAACCATGGCCTTCGAACTTCCTGAACTCCCCTACGACTACGACGCGCTTGCACCATACATGTCGCGCGAGACGCTCGAGTTCCATCACGACAAGCACCACAAGGCATATGTCGACAACGGCAACAAGCTGGCGGCGGAAGCCGGTCTTTCCGACCTTTCGCTTGAGGAAGTCGTGAAGAAGTCCTTTGGCACCAATGCTGGTCTCTTCAACAATGCTGCCCAGCATTACAACCACGTCCATTTCTGGAAGTGGCTGAAGAAGGACGGCGGCGGCAACAAGCTGCCGGGCAAGCTGGAACAGGCATTCGCCTCCGATCTCGGCGGTTACGACAAGTTCAAGGCTGATTTCATCGCTGCCGGCACCACGCAGTTCGGCTCGGGCTGGGCATGGGTTTCCGTCAAGAACGGCAAGCTCGAAATCTCCAAGACCCCGAACGGCGAAAATCCGCTGGTTCATGGCGCAGAACCGATCCTCGGCGTCGACGTATGGGAACACTCCTACTACATCGACTACCGCAACCTGCGTCCGAAGTACCTCGAAGCCTTCGTCGACAACCTCATCAACTGGGACTACGTCCTGGAGCGTTACGAAGCCGCTTCCAAGTAAGTTTTGCGGATTGTAATTTTTTGAACACCCGGCCCCCAAAGGCCGGGTGTTCTGCTTTTGAGGTCGACAATCCAGCGTGTCGCTCCCATTTGTCACAAGCCTGTCATCCGCCCGGTTTATCGCGGCGCATCATGACTGAAAAAACCACACCGCTCTTCTCATTCGGCATCGTTGCCGATCCCCAATATGCCGATGCCGAACCCCGCCCGGATATGGGCCGGTATTATGCCGAAAGCCCGAAAAAGCTTGGCGAAGCGATCGACGCCTTCAATCGCGAGGAACTGGCCTTCGTGGTAACGCTGGGCGATATCATCGATCGCGGTTTTGAAAATTTCGATGCGATCCTTGGCGTCTACGAGCAGCTTCGCCACCCTTCGGTGATGCTGCCGGGAAATCACGATTTCGCCGTTGCCGCCGAACACTTGTCCGCCATCCATGCCCGCCTCGGAATGGCGTCGCCCTGGCACGATTTCACCATCGGCGAAATACGTTTCGTGGTGCTTGACGGCAACGAGGTCAGCCTGTTTGCCCCGCCGCCCGGCGATCCGCGCCGCACGCTGGCGCAAGAGCGTCTGAAGCGCCTGCAAGAGGTGGGTGCGATCAATGCGCAGGACTGGAATGCGTCGCTCAGCGACGAACAGTTCGAATGGCTGCGGACCGTTCTGCAAAAGGCGGATGCGGCGGGTGAAAAAGTGGTCATTCTCTGCCACTATCCGGTCTATCCGAACAACGCCCATAATATGTGGGACGCGCCTCGAATCCTCGATCTTCTGGATGTACACCCTTCGGTCGTCGCATGGTTCAGCGGCCATAATCATGAGGGCAATTACGGGGTGCAGGGCAACACTCACTTCGTCAACTTTAAGGGCATGGTGGATACGCCCGACCAGAACACCTTCGCCATTGCCGATGTGTTTGCCGACCGAATCGTCATCCGCGGTTTCGGGCGGGAGGAGGATAGGGTGCTTGAGCATTTGCGGCATAACGCTGCCGTGCTTTGAAGTCAGCACCACCCTCTCAACCGTCATTACTGTCCCTGTCACAGGAATGACGGTTGAGACGGGGGCCCCGACACAGAACGAAGGTTGAAAGACGCGCTAAATCAGTTGCTTTTACGCGCCGGCTTGATTCGTCGTTCGTTCCGAAGTCCCAAGCTGATTGCTCTGCCAGCCGCTCATCCACAATTGCCGCAACCTTTCGCCTTCCATCTTGAAAAAGCTGCCGGTTGTCTTGCAGGTCAGAACGCGGTCGGAGCGGAAATTGCGGATCGCTTGCCTGAGTTCGCACCAGGCGACGATATTGGTCGTCTCCGAATAATAGATCGTGGCGATGGGCCGGATCTGTCGCCGGGTCTCGGTGCCGGTTTCATCGCCATAGGTTATGTCCAACCGCTCCTCGTCGCGCACCGCCCGCCTGACCATGGCAAGATCGACGCCGGCGGGTGAGGGCGCGATGCTGCCCCAGGCGTGCAGGGCATTGGCCGACAGGGTTTTCGACAGGGGTTCGGGCAGGGATGCGGCAATCTTGTCGCTGACCTTTTTGGCCGCCTGCCGCAATTCGGTATCGCCCGTGCGCGCGACCATGGCGAGCGCAAGCACGATCGCCTCCGTCTCCTCGATGGAGAACATCAGCGGCGGCAGGTTGAAGCCGGGACGCAGGATGTAACCGACGCCGCGTTCGCCTTCGATCGGTACGCGCATGGTCTGAAGGGCCGAAATATCGCGATAGACCGAGCGCACCGTGACCTCCAGTGCCTCGGCAATGGTCTGCGCGGTGATCGGCCTGCGCGCCACCCGCAGGATCTGGATGATCTCGAACAGTCTCGATGCCTTGCGCATTGCCGTTTTTCCCGGTGGTTTCCCAACGCAACTGACACAACGCTGTCAGTTGGATTTTCCTATAAGCAGCAAAACACATTGAGAAACATGAGTTTTCCCGAATGTGTCGCAAACTGTTTTGGGAGATACTGACATGAGTTACGCCGAAAATCTCTGGCTTTTCTTTCTGGTCCTGTTCGGCATCATCATCCTGCCGGGCATGGATATGCTGTTCGTGCTGGCAAGTGCGTTGACGGGTGGCAAAAGAACCGGGCTTTCCGCCGCAAGCGGCATGAGCGCCGGCGGCATGGTGCATTCACTTTACGGTGCGTTGGGCGTCGGCATGCTTGCCGCCTGGATGCCGTCGCTGTTCCTGCCGCTGCTGGTCGCCGGCGCCGCTTACATGGTCTGGATCGGCGTCGGCCTGATGCGCAGCGCTATCACCGTCAATGGCGATGAGGCGCAGGCGAGCGCCTCTGTCAGAAAGGCGTTCTGGCGGGCCGTGCTCACCTGCCTTTCCAATCCGAAAGCCTATCTCTTCATGATGGCGATCTATCCGCAATTCCTCAAACCCGACTATGGTCCAATCTGGATGCAGGGGCTGGTAATGGGCGCGATGGTGGCCATCACGCAGTTCACGGTCTATGGCGCTCTGGCGCTGACGGCGGATAAAAGCCGGGTATGGCTCGTTTCCTCGCCTGCCGCGACGATTTTCATCGGCCGCGCCGCCGGTTTCATGCTGATTGCCGCAGCCCTGGTTACGCTTTGGGAAGCACTCTCCTAGACTTCTGTTTTCTTGGGGAAATTCACTGCAATGTGACTTCTTTTCGCCATGCGGAAAGGGCATCCTCGCGCCGTTATCGCGCGTTCGGCATCTGCCGGAATCAAGGAGAGAGTGTATGAAACTGAAAACCATCGCGGCGGCCATGCTTTTCGGCTGTCTTTGCGCCGGAGCGGTCTACGCTGCCGGCGAAGTCGAAAAACGTGAAGGCATGATGAAGCAGATCGGCGGCTCCATGGGGGCGCTTGCTGCCATCTCCAAGGGCCAGAAGCCTTATGACGCCGAAGCCGTAAAGGCTGCCGTGACGACCATCAGCACCAACGCCAAGGCTTTCCCCGACCAGTTTCCCCCGGGCAGCGAGACCGGCAGTGCTGCGGCACCCGCGATCTGGGAAAATTTCGATGACTTCAAGTCCAAGGCCGCCAAGCTCGGTGCCGATGCGGACAAGGTCCTCGCCAGCCTTCCCGCCGATCAGGCAGGCGTCACCGCCGCCATGCAGACCCTCGGTGCCGATTGTGGTGCGTGCCACCAGACCTACCGTCTGAAGAAGTGATCCTAATAAGAACGCCGCTTCCCGGCGGCGTTTTTTTCAGCGGGAATGACGCCTGATCTCATCAGGTGATAATGGGGAGAGGGGTCATGGCCTCCATTTGGACGAAGCTCGCGGGCGGGATC
The DNA here is from genome assembly GCF_053522705.1 of Agrobacterium sp. 16-2014-1-2a. NCBI lineage: Bacteria > Pseudomonadati > Pseudomonadota > Alphaproteobacteria > Hyphomicrobiales > Rhizobiaceae > Agrobacterium > Agrobacterium sp. 16-2014-1-2a. The sequence goes on along the minus strand of NZ_JBNWBX010000001.1, from coordinate 977,769 downwards.
GCGGTGGCGGCCATTGCCGGTTTCGGCATTTTCGCCTGGGTGACCGCGCCTGTGCGTCAGGCACCCAGCCACTGGGTGAGCCTTGGCGAGCCGGACCTTGCCAATGGCGAAACGCTGTTCTGGGCGGGTGGCTGCGCAAGTTGCCATGCGGCACCAGATGCCAAGGGCGATGCGCTTTTGACGCTTTCGGGCGGGCAAGCGTTGAAAAGCCCCTTCGGCACCTTCCATGTGCCTAATATTTCCTCCGATCCGCAGCATGGCATTGGCGGCTGGACGCTTTCGGAATTCGGCGATGCGATGACGCGCGGCGTCGGCAAGAACGGCGAACATCTCTACCCGTCCTTCCCTTACGCCTCCTATGCCCGCATGACGCAGAAGGACATCAACGACCTCTTCGGTTATCTGCGGGTTCTGCCCGCCAGCCAGAATGACGCGCCGGATCACGAACTGCCGTTCCCCTTCAACATGCGCATGGCATTGGGCGGCTGGAAATTCCTCTATTTCGATACATCCGCGCCACCCCGCGTCGAGCTTGCCGATGCCAATGCCGAATTGCTGCGCGGCCAATATCTGGTGGAAGGCCCGGGCCATTGTGGCGAATGTCACACGCCGCGCAATGCGCTTGGCGGTTTTCTCGATGGTAAATGGCTGGCCGGTGGTCCCAATCCCGAAGGCGAGGGCCGCATTCCCGATATCACCCCCGGCTCGCAGAGCGTCGGAAGCTGGGAGGCGGCCGATATTGCCAACTATCTGGAAACCGGCTTCACCCCGGAATTCGACAGCGTCGGCGGCTCCATGGTCAAGGTGCAGCAGAACATGGCGCATCTGACGGCCGAAGACCGCAATGCGATCGCCGCCTATCTGAAGGCCATCCCGGCACGGTAGCCCTTTGCCGTCATGCCGGACTTGATCCGGCATCCAGCCGCGGCGCGCAATTCTCACGCCGGCCTGCCATTGACTCCCACCCACACCCATCGGATAACGATCCTGTGATGGTTCCTTCCGGGCGTTCCGGAAGGTGAAAAGGGAACACGATAGGGAGACATCCTCATTCGTGGCTGCCCCCGCAACTGTGAGCGGAGAGCCTGAAACGAAATGCCACTGGTAAGCATCTCGCCGGATATGGGCGAGGGCAATGCCGGGAAGGTGTTTCAGGTTTTGACCCGTAAGCCAGGAGACCTGCCATCACGGAAATGTCCATGCCGGCGGGGTGTCCGGAAGAGCGGAATTTCAGGGTGGTGGTGCTTGAACGTGCCGCCCTGTGTCAGTCTCGTATCCCCGTGGTGAAGTGTATCGCATGCGGCTGCACGGCGTTTGCCGTTCCGCCGCGTCTAAAGGCGCGGGGTCGCGCCGTAAGAGGGGTCACCATGTCCATCAACCAGAATACGGCAAATGCCGCCGTTTCAGCAAAAACGGGCAGCTTCGCGCAATCGCTGACGGCGATCGTGCTTGGCCTGTTCGTCGTCGGTTTTGTCGGCTTTTCGCATGTGGAAGCCGTTCACAACGCCGCGCATGACACACGTCATGCCAATGCTTTCCCTTGCCATTGAGGGGGGAAGCATGTCGTTCTTTCGCAATATCGTTTTTACCGCCGTCCTCGTCGGCATCGTTGGCGGCTTCGCCGTTTCGGCCATGCAGGCTTTCGGCACCACGCCGCTGATCCTGAAGGCGGAAGCCTATGAAAATGCCGGTGGCGAAGCGCCCCACAGCCACGATGCTCCGGCCACGACCGGCGCTGCCGTTCCCGCGCACGAACATAACGAGGAAGCCTGGTCTCCGGCCGACGGCTTCGAGCGCACCGCCTATACGGTCGCCGCCAACGTGCTGACTGCCATCGGTTATGCGCTGGTGCTGACCGGCCTCATCTCGCTGCGCGGCACCGATGCCGGCTGGCGCGAAGGCCTTTTGTGGGGTGTGGCCGGTTTTGCCGCCGTCATGCTTGCGCCGATGATCGGCCTGCCGCCGGAACTGCCGGGCAGCCCGGCGGCCGCGCTTGAGGCGCGTCAAATCTGGTGGCTTTCGACGGTTGCGGCGACCGCAGGCGGCATTGCGCTGATCGCATTCCGCCGCGAACCCTGGGCAATCGTGCTCGCACTGGTGTTGATCGTTGCTCCACATGTGGTGGGCGCGCCCCTGCCGCCGGAAGGTGAACATGCGCTGGCACCGCTGCCGCTGGAACGACAGTTCATCGTCGCCGCCACCGTGACCAGCTTTGTCTTCTGGGCCTTGCTCGGAACATTGAGCGCGTTTTTCCTGAAGCGCTTCCAGCAGGCTTGAAACCATGCAGGGCGCAGCCGAATGGAGTGAGGAACTCGATGCGCTGCGTTTTGCCGTTCCCGGTCACGGCGCTTTCTGCGCCGTGCATCGCCTTGCTTTCAAGGCAGTCCTTGGCGTCAGCCCGGAACGGGAAGCGGCGCTCGCCTATTTTCATGAGAATGAGGCTGCCTTTACGGCCGCAGCCCTTGCCAAGATAAAACGCTCGGCTTTGCCGGCCGGTCGCAGTCTGCATCTCAACAGCCGCGATATCCGCCGTGCGATTGCGGGGGAGGGCGGGGATGTCGCGCTCCGTGTCTGCCGGGTGCTTGATCAGGGGTGATTTGTGATGGTCTCGCGGCTTAACTTCCCCACCACCTCATTCCTGTGACAAGCACAGGAATGAGGTGGGAGGATCAGCAAAACTCTCGACACCAAGGTGAGCCTCACCGGTGCTCCGCCGCGAAAACCTGAAGTTCCGCCTCGGCTTCCGGACCAAAGAGGCCGAGGTGTTTCAGAATTTCCACCGCGAAACTGACGGGTGCACTGCCGGCTGCGGTTACGATGCCGCCATCGCTGACCGCCTTCGGCTGGTCGCGATAGAGCGCTTCGCCGCGATAGGACGGATAGGTCTTGTGAGAGGCGAGCGAATTTCCGGTATGGGCGACGTCATCAAGGGCGCCCGTGCCTGCAAGCGCGCTGGCAGCCGCGCAGATGCCGGCAACCAGTCGGCCCTTCTCGCGAAACCGCTGTACCAGCCCGCCAAGATCGACAGCCGTTCCCTTTTCCCAGCTGAGGCCGCCGGGAATGACGAGCGCATCGATGTTAGCAGGATCAAGCGCGTCATAGGATGTGTCGGGCGTAACGTTGAGCCCGCCCATTGAAACCACGGGCCGGCCGTCCGGGGTTGCGTAAACGATCTCGACGCCGAGATAGCCGCGCGCGGCGGCGGCAAGCAGCGCCGGTTCCCAGTCCGCAAAATCCTGCGCAAGCGCAATGGCAATCCGTGTCATGGCCGTCTCCAAAGGTTGCAATCAGGCGATAGACTGCATGTAGCGCATGCCGGTGACCGGGCGCGGCGCGAAATCCATGCTTTCGTAGAAACGATGCGCGGCGACATTGCCGGTCGTGGCGCTGACGGAAAGATAGTCGCAACCGAGGCGCTTGGCGATATCGCGGGCGCGGGAAACCAGGTGCTGGCCGGTGCCATGGCCGCGGTGACCGTCACGCACGAAAAGATGGTGCAGCTCAAGCCCGCGGCGGCCTTCCTGCGCCCTGTAGAGCGGCAGCATCAGGGCGTAACCGATCAATGCGCCGTCGGCTTCCGCCACCAGCCCATGCACCCAGGGAAGCGGGCCGAACAGGTCGCGTTCCAGTTTCGCCGGCGTAATCGCCGCCGCATCGCCATGAAAGGTGGCAAGCAGGGTGATCATCTCATTGAGCTCAGGCAAATCGGTCTTGCGTGCGCCACGAATGATGACGACGGGCGGTCTTTCCAGTGTAAGGGAACTATCTTCGGTCATTTTTCTGGTCCTTCGGTTTTATCGGTGCCGTCAGGACGCTTGAAAAACAACAAAGCCGCCTGACGGCGGCTTGTTGACAAAATGATCTGTCGAGCCGCCCTTTACAGGTAGGCCCAAAAGTACGAGCAGGAGATGGGTGCGCGTTCGTTGATCATGTCCATGCAATGCGCTCGAATCTGAAATCTGTCAAGCCTGCTGTTTAGCCTCAATGCTCCCCTTCGCACATGCCATGGTCGGAAAGTGCGCGGATGACATAACAATCCTCGATCGAATGACCATGGCAATGGGAGACGATACGTTCCAGCTCATGCTCGAGCTTTTTGAGGCTGGTGATTTTTTCGCGCACATGGGCGAGGTGTTCGGCGGCAATGCGATCCGCACCCTCGCACGGCATTTGCCGGTGCTGGCTGAGCGCGATCAATTCTCTGATGGCGTCTATATTGAGCCCGATATCGCGGGCATGGCGGATGAAAGCCAGCCTTTCGAGATCGGATTTTTCGTAACGGCGCTGGTTGCCTTCCGAGCGGTCTGCCTCGCGGATGAGGCCCATCTGCTCATAATAGCGGATCGTCGGAACCTTCACGCCGGTACGTTTGGACAATTCACCGATGGACAGCATTGCCTTCTCCATATCCTCAAGAGCAGCCGGGACAAGAACGAACCGGATGCTCTAGTCTCTAGAGATATAGCTTTTCAGCCTGCCGTTCAATGGGTGTCAGGCGGCGGCATCCACGCCGAGTGCCTGCGCCAGGGCTTTGAGAACTTCTGTCTCGATGCTGGAGGCGGCGTCAGGCTGCGCTGATGCGGCGATATCTACCGCCGGTTCGGTTCTGGCCTGTGCGCCGCTGTCCAGGTTCCAAAGTGCTGCGGCAAGTCCGGCGGAAACGCTGGCGGCGGCAGGTGCGGCGGAAACGGCAACGCTCTCGGCGCTGGAAATCGCGCGGTGTGCCGCCCGTGTCAGTTCCAGCAGGGCCTCGGTGGTTGCATTTGTTTCCCTAGTCTTTGTCGGCTCAAGGGTCCGGACCGGAGTTGCGTAATAGCTGCTGGTTGTTGCTGCGATAGTCGTCATGACTGAGTCCCCTAAGTTTCATGGGGTATTTTTAGGGGTCGAAACATTCGCGAAGATTGCGTCGCGCAGGGCTTGAACCAAAAAACATCGCAATATAGTATACCCCCCTATAGTATATGAGGTACTCATGTCCCATACGATCCGCAACAAGGAGAAGCTTCTCGCTCGCATCCGTCGCCTCAAGGGGCAGATGGAGGCGGTGGAGCGTGCCCTGGACGATTCCAAGCCCTGCGGCGAGGTGCTGCAATTGCTGGCCTCGGTGCGCGGTGCGCTTTCCGGCCTGACGGGGGAGGTGATGCAGGAACATCTGCATGAGCACGTCGTGCACGCCGAAAATGAAGACGAGCGGGCGCGTGCGGCGGAAGAGCTGGCCCAGGTGCTGAAGACCTACATCCGCTAACCTCTCTCCCAAAAGTGTCCGCGGCTTTGGGAAAAGACATGCGTGAAACAGAATATTCCAGGATCGAACAGGATTAGCGACATGACGACGACATCCGAATTTTCCGCAGCGTCCGGCCACGACCATGTTTTCCTAGGCCGGAACCATGAGCGCAATGAAAAGCGCGTGTGGATGGTGATTGCGCTGACCACAGTCATGATGGTGGCGGAGATCGTCGCCGGCCACTGGTTCGGTTCCATGGCGCTGACGGCGGATGGCTGGCACATGTCCACCCATGCGGGCGCAATGCTCATCTCGGCGCTGGCCTATCTCTATGCCCGGCGTGAGGCGCGCAATCCGCGCTTCACCTTCGGCACCGGCAAGTTCGGTGATCTCGCCGGTTTTGCCAGCGCCATCGTTCTGGCGGTGGTGGCGCTGCTCATCGCCGTCGAAAGTGCGATGCGGCTTTTCAATCCTGTTCAGATCGACTTCAATCAGGCGATCCTCGTCGCCGTCATCGGTCTTGCCGTCAATCTCGTCAGCGCCGTGCTGTTGAAGGATGACCACGATCACGGCCATGGCCATGGCCATGGTTCGCATGCCCATCACGGCCATGGCAGCCACGCCCATCACGATCACGGCTCGCACGCGCATCACGGCGAGCACGGTGCGAAGGGCGGCAGGGACAATAATCTGCGCGCAGCCTATCTGCATGTACTCGCCGATGCGCTGACTTCCGTTCTCGCCATTGTCGCGCTGCTGCTCGGCAAGTGGAACGGCTGGTCCTTCCTCGATCCGTTGATGGGTATTGTCGGCGGTGTGGTGATTGCCCGCTGGTCATGGGGACTCATTCGCTCCACGGCAACGACGCTGGTGGATGCGGTTCCGCTGACGGAGGACTTGCCGCAGGAAATCCGTGAAAGCGTGGAAACGGAAGAAGATCGCATCACCGACCTGCACGTCTGGCAGGTGGGGCCGGGGCATCACGCCGCCATTGTCGCCATCCACTCGCAGGTGCCGAAGGCACCGGCTTTCTACAAGCAGAAGCTTGCAGCCATACATGAACTCTCACATGTAACGGTGGAGGTCAGCCCGGCAAGGGCCTGATCGGAATCACCTATTCGTATTCGGAATAGGCGCTGCGCACCCATTCGGCCTGCGCTTCTGCCTTGTCTTCGGCGGAGGTCGCAGCCTGCGTGTGGGCCGGCGCGCTGCCATTGCCGACGGCCCACAGCACGTTTGCCAGCGAACGGGAAAGAACGGTGCTGGAAACGGTAGGGTTGCCGGGGCCGCGTTTAACGGCCTGTTCCTCGGGCGCGCTCTGCGCGCTGCCGGGTTTTTCGATGTCGCGGACACGAGCCTGATAATTGTATCCGCCAATATTGCTTTCGATCTGCATGCCAGTGATTCCGCGTTCAAAAGTTAACAAATCGTTAACGGCGGCGGCTTGCCCGAAGCTTGCGCTTGCTGCATTGCAATGTCGTTCCCGGCTTGACACGTGGCAAAGGGGTGCTTCGTTTTTGCATGGTTGGATGGGAAGGCGGGCATTGCCGGCCTTGCCCACACTTCGCGTCGTGCTCGCCATGGCGACCCTGTTGTGCCGCTCAAACTCTGGCGCCAAACACCCCAACTCCCGTCATGCCGGCTCTAGGCCGGTATGACGAAAGAGTTTGGACGCGGCCAGGCAACTCCGATGTCTTTTGCGCAGCGGGGCTGGGGCTTTTTCGGTCCTCTGAAAGAAAGGCAAATCCTGTTGGTGCCGGATTACGCGGTTTCCTTCTCCACAGGCGCCGCCGGTTCCGGGATTTTTTCCGCTTCCTCCACGACTGCCAACCTGAGATCTGCCTCCTGAGGTGCCGGCGTGACCATCGCCGCCACCAGCGTGTCGAGGCCGATGGCGCCGACTGGCTTGCCGTCTTCATCCACCACATGGGCGCTGGTTTCGTTCGCCTCCGACATATCGCGGGCGATGGTTTCCAGAGTCGCGTTTTCCGGCACCGACATGCCCTCGGGTTTCGCCGTCAGCGGTTCCATCACGGTGGTCGCCTGAAGCACGCGGCTGCGGTTGACGTCGCGCACGAAGTCGGTGACGTAACCATCCGCAGGAGAAAGGATGATGCTCTGGCCGTCGCCCTGCTGCACCACTTCGCCGTCTTTCAGGATGGCAATGTGGTCGCCGAGCCGCAAAGCCTCATCCAGATCGTGAGTGATGAACACCACGGTCTTTTTCAGCTCCTGCTGAAGGTCGAGCAGCATCGTCTGCATATCGACACGGATCAGCGGATCGAGAGCCGAATAGGCCTCGTCCATCAGGAGAATATCGGCATCGTTGGCAAGCGCGCGGGCAAGGCCGACGCGCTGCTGCATGCCGCCGGAAAGCTGGTTCGGATAATAATCCTCATAGCCGGCAAGACCGACACGCTCCAGCCAGTAACGGCCTTTCTCTTCGCTGTCCTTTCGTGGCATGCCCTGAATATCGAGGCCGTAGACGCTGTTTTCCAGCACGGTGCGATGCGGCAGGAGGCCGAATTTTTGGAACACCATCGCCGTTTTGTGACGGCGGAATTTCCGCAGCGCCGAAGTGCTCATGCCGCAAATGTCCTCGCCGTCGTAGAGAACCTCACCTGCGGTCGGGTCGATCAGCCGGTTGATGTGGCGGATCAGCGTCGACTTGCCGGAACCGGAAAGCCCCATGACCACGGTGATCTTGCCGCCCGGCATGGTGATGTTGATGTTGTTGAGACCGAGCACATGGTTGTGTTTGTCGTTCAGCTCGACCTTGTCCATGCCTGATCGCACCGCTTCGAGGTACTTCTCGGGATGCTTGCCGAAGATCTTGTAAAGATTCCTGATTTCGATGCTTTTAGCCATGGGAGACCTCGCGGTATTTCTGCAGGCGCTTGCCGAAAGCCTGGCTTGCCCGGTCGAACATGATGGCGATGGCGACCAGAGCGAAACCGTTCAGGAAGCCCACCGTGAAAAACTGGTTGTTGATGGCCTGCAGCACATTCTTGCCGAGCCCGCCGACACCGACCATGGAGGCGACGACAACCATGGCGAGCGCCATCATGATGGTCTGGTTGATGCCGGTCATGATGGTGGGCAACGCCAGCGGCAGCTGCACATTGAACAGCTTCTGGCCGTTGGAGGAGCCGAAGGCATCGGCGGCTTCCAGCACTTCCCGGTCTACCAGGCGGATGCCGAGGCTGGTCAGGCGGATGACGGGTGGAATGGCGTAGATCACCACTGCGATCAGGCCCGGTACCTTGCCGATGCCGAAAATCACCACCACGGGGATGAGATAAACGAAGCTTGGCAGGGTCTGCATCACGTCGAGCACGGGATTGATGATACGCTGCAACCGTTCGGAGCGTCCCATCAAAATGCCGAGCGGCAGGCCGATGACGATGGCGATCAGCGTGGCGATGGCGACGATGGAAAGCGTCGTCATGGCGTCGCGCCAGAGGCCGACTGCGCCGATCATGAGCAGGGAGATGGCCGTGCCACCGGTGATCTTGAAGCTGCGCCCGGCCAGATGCACGATCGCCAGAATGACCAGCATGGTGACGATCCACGGGGTCTGGATGAACAGCCGCTCCGAGGAGTTGAGAAAGAGCTGCAGCGGATGCACGATCACATCGATCGCATCGCCGTAATTGCGCACGATATCGCGAAAACCGTCATCGATGGTCTTGCGTGCCACACGCATCGTGCCGTTATCGATGGCCGGAAACTTGCACAGCATATCCGGCAGATAGTTACAGAGGGCCATTATTGTTGTTTTCCCTTTGGGTTTTGGGGGATGGGTGGTCGAGGCTGGAGCGCGGGGCACCCCTCCGTCCTGCCGGACATCTCCCCCTCAAGGGGGGAGATCGGCAAGACGCGCCACATCGCTTCATCCGCTAGGTTGGAGTGGAGCGAGGCCTTGCCGCAGGTCGATCTCCCCCCTTGAGGGGGAGATGCCCGGCAGGGCAGAGGGGGGTAAGCTACGGATACAAACCCAAGCTTTTCCCTCCTGCGGATGCGTTACATCGAAGCCTTGATCTTCTCCGCCACCTCGGGCGAAACCCACTTCGTCCAGATATCCTCGTTGTTCTCGAGGAAATATTCCGCGCCGTCTTCGTTGGTGCCCTGGTTTTCATCCATCCAGGCAAGAACCTTGGCGACGGTCTCGTTGTCCCACTGCCGCTTGCGGATGTAGTCGATGGAAGGACCGGCCTTCTCGGCGAAGTCCTTGGTGACAACAGTGAATACCTCTGCCACCGGATAGGCGTTTGGCTTGGGATCGGCGCAATCAGGCTTGGCGATGCAATTGTCGTAGGCCTCGCGGTCGAGTGCCACGCCATCGTCCAGTTTCACCATGTCGTACTTGCCAAGAATGGCCGTCGGGGACCAGTAATAGCCGAGCCAGCCCTGCTTTTTCTCATAGGCATTGGAGATCGAGCCATCGAGGCCTGCTGCGGAGCCGGTATCGATCAGGGCGAAGCCCTTCTCGTCGGCCTTGCGTGCCTTGAACAGGTTGGCGGTCGTTGGCTGGCAGCCCCAGCCCGGCGGGCAGCCAAACACGGCACCCTTGCTGGCGTCTTCCGGCGCCGGGAAAAGCTCGGGATGCTTGAGTGCGTCTTCAACTGTCTTGATATCGGGGTGTTCGTTGGCGAGATATTTGGGAATCCACCAGCCTTCAACGCCACCTTCACTCAGGATTTTGCTTTCCTGGATCAGGTTGCCCTTCTTGACGGCGTCCTCATAGGGGGCGCCAAGGGTATTCACCCACATTTCGGGCGCCATATCCGGCTGGCCCTTTTCATTCATGGAGGTGAATGTGGGAGTGGTGTCGCCGCTGATGACGTTGACCGTGCAATCATAGCCGTTTTCCATGATGAACTTGTCGACGTAAGCCGCAACACCGGCGGATGCCCAGTTCATTTCGGCGATGGTGACGCTGCCGCATGTTTCTGCGGCGTTGGCGGAATTTGCTGCACCGGCAGCGATGGTAAAGCCCGTTACGAGAATGGTCGAGGCTAGGAGTTTCTTCATGGGAGACCTCCAAGTCTGATGCAGTGTTTTCAGTTGGCAAAGCGGGAGCACTGCAAAGCCCGGATTGCCAAGGGCGAACTGACATGGCGCATGAAAAAGCCGAAAAAATCCGGCGATAAGATTATCCGCAAGACGTGCTGCAGGATTGCCGCGAGAAAGGCGGCGAAAAGGCGCATGAATATGTCAACGGCCCGGATAATACGGCCGAAAAGTGATATTGCAATGCGAAATGGCGCAACGCAGCCATGCGTTCGATTTCCGGAACATTTTTTCCGGTGACGTAATACATGGGAATTATTTGCGTTTGCGGAATATATATTATGAGTTGCAGCAACTGGAAATAAAAATTCAATGTCTATAAAGATGTTATTTAAATAAAAGATGGGTATGATAATTTGTGGAAAAAATATTCAATAACGAGATTTTTGCAGGTATTTTCGTCCAAAATAAGATCGGGCGACGATTGGATCGCCGCCCGTTTCTGCATTCAGCGTGTCAGACGGTGTCCTTGCCCGCGACCTTCAGTGCGAAGGCATATTCGAAGGCAATTTCTTCCAGCCGCTGGAAACGGCCCGACTTGCCTCCATGGCCAGCCGCCATGTTGGTCTTGAGCAGGATCGGGGCTTCCCCCGTCGTCTTTTCGCGCAGTTTCGCCACCCATTTGGTCGGTTCCCAATAGGTCACGCGCGGGTCGGTGAGGCCGGAAAGCGCAAGCAGCGGCGGATAGGGCTTTTCCCCGACATTGTCATAGGGGCTGTAGGCGGCGATCCACTGATATTCCTCTTCCGATTCCAGCGGATTGCCCCATTCCGGCCATTCCGGCGGGGTTAGCGGCAGCGTGTCATCAAGCATGGTCGTCAGCACGTCCACGAAGGGAACCGCAGCGATGATGCCGGCAAATTTTTCCGGGGCCATGTTGGCGACGGCGCCCATCAGCATTCCCCCTGCCGAACCGCCTTCCGCGATGATGCGGTCGTAGGAGGTAAAGCCTTCCTTGACCAGATGATCGGCAGCCGCGATGAAATCCTTAAACGTGTTCTGTTTGTCTTTCATCTTGCCGGTTTCATACCACTCGAAACCCTTGTCCTTGCCGCCGCGAATGTGGGCGATGGCATAGATGAAGCCACGGTCTGCCAAAGACAGCGTTGTGGTGGAGAAGGAAGCGGGGATGGTGATGCCATAGGCGCCGTAGCCATAAAGCAGGCAGGGGGCCGAACCGTCGAGTACTACATCCTTGCGGTAAAGCAGCGAGACCGGCACCAACTCGCCGTCATGGGCAGGCGCCATGATGCGGCGGGTAATGTAATCGTCGGGATTGTGGCCGGAAGGCACTTCCTGCGTTTTCAGCAGCGTGCGGTCGCGCGTCACCATATTGTAGTCGAACAACTGGCTCGGCGTCGTCATCGAGGAGTAGGAGAAGCGGATGACATCGGTGTCGTATTCTGCAGCGCCATGCAGGCCAAGCGAATAGGCTTCCTCGGCAAAGGCGATGGAATGCTCCTGGCCCGTGCGGCGATCGCGGATAACGATGCGCGGCAGGCCGTCGCGGCGCTCCAGCCAGATCAGATGGCGGGCATAGGCATCGACGGAGAGAATGAGGCGACCCGGCTCGTGCGGCACGACCTCCTTCCAGTTTTCCTTGCCCGGCGCGGTCACCGGCGCTTCCATGATGCGGAAATCCTTGGCATCGCCGTCATTGGTGAGGATGTAGAAGACATCGCCGCCTTCGCACATCGAATATTCGATACCTTCCTCGCGCTCCGCAACCACGACAGGCTCGGCCATCAGGTCCTTGGTGGAAAGAATGCGGTATTCGCTGGTCTCATGGTCGTGAATGTCGATGAAGATGAAGTCGTCGAGCACGGACGCGCCAACGCCCATGAAGAAGCCGGGGTCCTTTTCCTCATAGACCAGCCGGTCGGCCGACTGCGGCTCGCCGATGATGTGGTGGAAGACCTTCGAGGGGCGGTGGTTTTCGTCCTGTAGCGTATAGAAGAAGCTCTTGCCGTCAGGCGCCCATGCCCCGTCGCCGCCGGTATTTTCCACGACATCGGCAAGGTCTTCACCGGTTTCGAGATTACGGATGCGCAGCGTGAAATATTCCGAACCCTTGTCGTCATAACCCCAGATGCCGTGACTGTGATCGGAAGACTGGTCGAGGCCGGCAAGACGGAAATAATCCTTGCCTTGCGCTTCCCTGTCGCCATCAAGCAGCACGTGCTTTTCGCCGCCATCACGCGGGGTGCGGAAATAATGCGGCTGCTCGCCGCCGGTCACGAACAGCGTGCCATAGGCATAAGGTCCATCATTGACCGGAACAGAGGAATCGTCCTGCTTGATACGGCCTTTCATCTCCTCGAACAGCTTTTCCTGAAGCGCCTTGGTGTCGCCCATTGCGGCTTCCATATAGGCGTTCTCGGCCTCCAGATGGGCGCGGATGGCTGGGTCGAGCAGGGTAGGGTCCTTGAACATGGCCTGCCAGTTATCGGCCCGGAACCATGCGTAGTCATCGGTGCGGGTGATGCCGTGATGCGTATCTTGGACGGGCCGTTTTTCGGCGGTCGGGGCGGCGGGCAGGTTCTTGAAAATCGGCAAGGGAAACTCGCTTTCGTATGAAAAATGCGTGGGCGGCACCCAAGATGTAGAGTGCCCCTCACCACCGATCAAGTTTCAAATCTCCACAGGTGAAATGAGGCTTGGGCACAATTTCGTCAGTTTTCGATCACATTTTGGCAATATCCGGCAAATCAGCGATGATACGCGCCTGCCACCGGCCTGCCGTGCATCAATAAGAACAAACGAAAACTGACAGGATCCCATGCGAAAGTTTCTTCCCGCTGCTCTTTCTGCGTTTTTCCTTGCCTTGCAGGCATCTACACCCGCTTTTGCAATAGACGCCAACGTCATGCGGCAGCTGAACGTGCTCGCCCCCGAGGAGCGTCTGGAGCAGCGTTGCGACATAGAGGCGATGGAGCGGATCGCCACCGAGCAGAAGGGCATGAAGCCGGATAAGGTCATTGCCTATACCTTCGGTGATCCCGAGGTTGGCAAGAATTCAATCAAGGCGTCGGGTGCAGTCTTCAGAAGCGCCGGTGAATGGTACAAGCTCAAATACAAGTGCCAGCTGAAAAGCGACAGCCTCTCCATCCAGTCCTTCGATTACCGTGTCGGCGACAAGATTCCCGAAGAGCAGTGGAAGAAGTTGTATCTTTATGACTGATCGGAGAATTCTTCGTCCGCGGTCGCCGGTTTAAACCCCGCTTTTCTTGCCGCCCTGCCAATGGGTCTGTAACGCTGTCCTTCGATCGAATTGAGGGGCGAGAACATGGCGAAGCAATTCAAGGGACTTTCGGCTTTTCCGATCACGCCCGCTGACGAGGCCGGGCAGGTGGATAGCCAAGCCTTTTCCGCCCTCGTCGAGCGGCTGGATGCGGCGGAGGTCGATTCCATCGGTATTCTCGGCAGCACCGGAACCTATATGTATCTGTCGCGTGCCGAGAGGCGGCGCGCGGTCGAGGCAGCCCATGCCGTCCTCAAGGGCAGGCGCACGCTGATGGCAGGCGTCGGCGCGTTGCGTACCGATGAGGCCGTGGCGCTGGCGAAGGATGCCGAAGCTGCCGGTGCCGATGCGCTGCTTCTGGCACCCGTTTCCTATACGCCGCTGACTCAGGAAGAGGCCTATCACCATTTCGCCGCCGTCGCCGGCGCAACCGATTTGCCGCTCGCCATCTACAACAACCCGACGACGACGCGATTCTCCTTCAGCGATGAGCTTCTGGTCAGGCTCGCCTATATCCCGAATATCCGCGCCATAAAGATGCCGCTGCCGGCCGATTTCGATTATGCGGGAGAGCTTGCGCGGCTGCGGCCGAAACTGACGGATGATTTCGCCATCGGTTACAGCGGCGACTGGGGATGTGCGGAAGCAACGCTTGCCGGTGGCGATGCCTGGTACAGCGTCGTTGCGGGCCTGCTGCCGGTTCCGGCATTGCGGTTGATGCGCGCCGCTCAGGCCGGGGATGCGGAGGAGACGCGCAGGCTCGATCTGGCCTTCCAGCCGCTCTGGGCGCTCTTCAAGGAATTCGGCAGTATCCGCGTGATCTACGCCGCCGCCAATGCTTTGTCGGTAACGGCATGTGAGCCGCCCCGGCCAATCCTGTCGCTGACCAGCGCAGAGCGCCAGCGGGTGGAAGAGGTGCTGAACGCTCTGTCAACGCTGGAAGCCGCGCCATAATTCGGGCGTTTTGCAGGCGGATTGCCACATCTTACCCTTCGGAAACTGAAAAATGCTGCGTAGCCTGCCCTTTGCCGCTCTCTTCCTGTCGCTCTCCACTGCCGCCTTCGCGGGGACGGGTCTCGTCGAGCCGACGCTGAAAATGACGCCGAGGCATGACGGCAGGGTGCGGGTGGCGATGACTCTGGACGCCTGCATGGGCAAGACCGACCATCGCATTCTCGATACGCTGGTGCAGGAAAAGATACCGGCGACGATCTTCGTCACTGCCCGCTGGCTGAAGCACAATAGCGAAGCGCTTGCCGTAATGATGGCGCATCCGGATTTGTTCGAGATTGAAAACCACGGCGAAAACCATGTGCCAGCGGTGGACAAGCCCGTTGCCATCTACGGCATTGCCGCTGCCGGTTCGGAAGCGGCAGTCGAGCAGGAGGTCGAGGGCGGCAGGCAGGCAATTGTCGCCATGACCGGTTTTCAACCGCAATGGTTTCGCGGTGCGACGGCGAAATATACCGCCTCGTCCATGGCCACCATCAACAGGCTCGGCATGCGGGTGGCGGGTTATTCCGTCAATGGCGATGGCGGCTCGCTTCTGGGCGCGGCCGCCACGGCAAAGCACATCGCTTCGGCCAAGGACGGCGACGTCATCATCTCCCACATCAACCAGCCTACCCACGAAGCGGGTGAGGGCGTGGTGGGGGGCCTTCTGGCGCTGAAGGCGCGCGGCGTTGTGTTCACAAGGCTGGACGACCCGTCGTTTACGCCGCCGGGTAATTGAGCGCGGCGGCTCTCTCCTCATTCCTGTAACAAGCACGGGAACGAGGGAAATGAGCATCCCACATCCACGCCCGTTTTTCGGCGGCATACCGCGCAAATTTGCGCTAGCATCCTCCCATGCTGTTCAAACGCCCCGACACCGAAACCCTATATTCCGCCCTTGTGAACAAGGACCCCGCCTATGAGGGCGTGGCCTATGTGTGCGTGACCTCGACGAAGATTTTCTGTCGCTTTACCTGTACCGCGCGAAAGCCGAAGATCGAAAACTGCCGGTTTCGCGAAACCATTGCCGAATGTCTGGAAGCTGGCTTCCGCCCCTGCAAGCGCTGCAAGCCGATGCTTTCCTATGGCACGGCGGATGAAACCGTCACCACCCTTCTGACGGCGCTGGAAAGCGAACCGGCGCGGCGCTGGCGTGAGGAGGATGTGGTGGCGATGGGCCATGACCCTTCCACCGTGCGCCGCACCTTCAAACGCCGTTTCGGCATGAGTTTTCTGGAAATCGCAAGGCTGCGGCGGCTGGGAGATGCGGCGACAAGCCTCGCATCAGGAGAAGCCGTGATCGGCGCGCAGATCGATGCCGGATATGAATCCGGCAGCGGTTTCCGCTCGGCCATCAACCAGTTCTTCGGCACCTCTCCCGCCGCCATGAAGGGCAAGGGGTTCCTGAAGGGCGACTGGATCGACACGCCGATCGGTCCGATGCTGGTGGTTGCCGATGATCACGCCCTGCATCTTCTAGAATTTGCCGACCGTCCAGCGCTTCCGGCCGAATTGAAGCGGCTGAAGGCCCGCACCGGCGCGGATATGGTGCTGGGCAGGACGCCGGTCACCGGCCAGATCGCAGCAGAACTCGCGGCCTATTTCGCCGGGCACTCGGCTGACTTCGAAACCCGGCTTGCCGGACACGGCACACCCTTCGAGCGCGATGTCTGGCACGCATTGCGGGAGATACCGGCGGGAGAGATCGTCAGCTATTCTTCGCTTGCGACGTCGATGCAACGGCCATCCGCCGTGCGTGCCGTCGCCCGCGCCAATGGCGCCAACCAGATCGCCATCGTCGTTCCCTGCCACCGGGTGCTGGGCGCAGATGGCAGCCTGACCGGGTATGGCGGTGGGCTGTGGCGCAAGAAATGGCTGATCGAGCACGAGCGGCGCATGGCCGATAAGCTCCGCATCCCTCTCGCCTCCTGACCGGCCTTCAGGCCGGCAGGTTTGGAACGATGCGGCGTGAAGGAAACAGCTCGCGCGTTACTGTCATGGCGATCAGCGACAGCGGCAGTGCCAGCATGGCGCCCGCAGCACCCCACATCCACGTCCAGAAGATGATCATCACGAAGACGAGGAAGGGGTTGATCTCCATGTTGCGGCCCACCACTGCCGGAAAGGCCAGGTTTTCCATCAACAGGTGAATGGTGAAGAAGATCGCGGATGGCAGTAATGCCAGCACCATGTTGTCATGCGTGATGATGCCTGCCACCGCCAGCGACACCGTCATGGCGGTGATGCCGAGAAATGGCACGAAGCTGGAGAGAAAGGCGAAAAGCCCCCACAGAAGCGGCATGGCCAGCCCGCCGAAATAGGCGATCGCCACCATCGTCACGCCCAGCGCCGCATAGATCAGCGCTGCCGTGGCAAAATAGGTGCCGAGCACTTCTTCCACCGAAGCGATGATGCGAATGGCCCTCAGCCGCTGGTGCCGGGCCGGAAAGGCCATGATGATCGCCTTGCGCAGCCGCAGGCGGCTGTAGAGGAACATCAAAAGCGCGGCGAGGAAGATCATGCCCTGAACGACTGCGGGGGTGACGTTGGAACCGAGCAGGGAAATTATCTCGCCGCTGCGCGAAATCAGCGACTCCATCGAAATCGACCCCATGCTGAACGTCGCTGCCGAAATGTTCAGCCATCGAATGCTTTGAAGATAGGGCAGGAAGCGGTCCATACTGCGTTCGATCAGCGCTGGTCCTTCGGAGGCGAGCTGCGACAAAGGGTCGATCAGCGAATTGATCACGAAAAACATCACGGCCGCGACAAGGCCGGAGAGAATGACCGCCACACCGGCACCGGGAATGCCATAGGAACTAAGCTTTTCCGCCGCGATGCCGAGGATCATGCCCACCACAATCGCCAGCACCACCGGTATGAGGATCAGAGACAATTCATGAATGACCGCCATCATGACGACGAGAAAAATGCCGATAACCGACCATGCAACGGCCACATCGAGCGCTTCTCGGCCGAGCGGCTGCTGGCTGCGCGCGTCGTCACGGTGCGACCCGGACGCCAGACCCTCGAAAGGGTCGGCCTTCGTCGACGGAGCGTTTGCGGCGCGCCGCCCGATATTGCCCAATATGCCGGTTTTTTCCGGCCTGGCATTCTCATTCATCGAACTGTCCCCCAATAAGACATCAAACGTTCGAAAAATGAGGCGGTTCCGGAGCGGCAAAAATTTCTGCCGCCCCGTGGTCTTTACGCGGAAAGCTTCAGGCCTATGCCCCAAGGATCTTTGAGAACAATACCGTCGCTCTGCCGTTCCGTAGCTATTTCCAGCCGGTCGAGAGCGGCCATTGCAGTATCGAGCGCCGCACTATCGTTGAACTTCAGCGAGTAGCCCGAAAGGCCCGTCATGTTGTCCTTGCGGGCCGTGGCGCCGCGGCTGTTCCAGATATTGGCGGCCACATGGTGATGATAAGCGCCCGAGCCGAAGAAGCTGGCACCCGGATAACGCGCCATGATCTTCAACCCCAGTACATCCTGATAAAACTCATCCGCCTGCGGAATATTGCCGACCTGCAGATGCATGTGGCCGATGGCCGTTCCATCGGCGGCGCCCTCGAACGCCGTTTTCGGCGCACTGTCATACAGCGCCTGTAGGTCGAGGCGGAGCGTGGCCATCTCCACCGTGCCGTCCTGCTGGTAGGTCCATTCCGAGGGCGACCGGTCGCGATAGACCTCGATGCCGTTGCCTTCGGGGTCGGCCAGATAGATTGCTTCACTCACCAGATGGTCGGATGCGCCCTGAAGCTGGATATTATTGTGGGCTGCATGGGCCAGCCAATGGGCCAGATCCTCGCGGCGCGGCATCAGGAAGGCGGTGTGGAACAGGCCTGCGGCATTGCGCGGCGCGCGTTCAACCGTGCCGGAGGTGGAAAGTGTGAGCAGCGGCTGGCCGTTGACACCAAGAACCTCGCCGCTCGGGCTTTTCTCGATGACGGAGAGGCCGATGATTTTCTGGTAGAATTCCGAAATGCGCGGCAGATCGTGAACGACAAGATGAGCCTGACCGACATAAGCCGGCCGCGTCAGGGCGAATTGTTTGATTTCACTCATCATAATCTCCATATTGAATCCGGCGTGCTGACGACGCGGGTTTGCGCGTCTGCATCAGCCGACGCCGCTTTGCGGCGTTCATTTGTGGTGAATATGGGCGGGTTTTGTCGTTCAGCAAAGATCGCCATCTGGCGATTGACCGTCCACTATTCGTTGACAATGGCCCTGTTGCTGCTCCGACGCGGCTTTGACTTCAATCAAGGCGAAGAGCGCATCGGCAGGGAAATATGAGCCCGACACGTGAACGGCAGATTACGCCAAAGGAGATAGCCATGTACAAGAAAATCATCGTACCGGTAGACCTCAGCGCCATCGACAAGGGAGAGAAGATTCTCGCCAAGGCCAAGGCGCTGCTGGATGTCGATGGCGAGATCGTCCTCATCAATGTGGTTGAGGAACTGCCCGGCTATATGGCGATCGACCTGCCGGTAGACCTCATCGAAAATGCCATCAAGGATGCCAAGACGAAACTTGCGGATATTCAGGCGAAGGCCGGCTTCAAGGGCAAGCACGAAATCAGAAGCGGCGCGCCGGCACGTGAAATCATAGCCGCTGCCGAAGAGCACAAGGCCGATCTCATCATCATCGCATCGCATATGCCTGACTTTACCAATTATTTCATCGGAGCCACCGCCGACCGCGTGGTGCGCCATGCCAAGTGCTCGGTGCTGATTGACAGGTAAAGTGAGCTGAAATCTTGGGGTTGCGGGCGATTTTCGCCCGCACCGGCTGGAGGAGAAGACCATGAATGTCGAAAGTTACGAGAAAATCCTGCGCGACCGCCAGCGCGAGCTTTACAGCCGCCTGCACAAAATCGAGGCGGATTTCGAAGAACCGCGCAACCCCGATGACGACGATCGCGCCGCTGAACGCAGCAATGACGAGGTGCTGGATGAAATTGGGCAGGTGGGCCAGGACGAGTTGCGCGCCATCGACGCCGCACTGGACCGCATCGCGAACGGTACCTACGGCACCTGCGTCAAATGCGGCAAGAAAATTTCGGAAGACCGCCTGAAAGCCGTGCCCTATACGCCGTTCTGCCAGGAATGCGCTGCGGCCTTGTGAGGGCGCTCCTTTTCCCTCCTCATTCCTGTGACAAGCGCAGGAATGAGGGAAACGGCGAGGCCGCCACGCAACCTCTCCTTTCGCAACAGCCCGGAACGCAATTTGATCGCCGTTAACCGGCTGCTGTCTTGTTCCTGTCTAATATTGCCGTCATGCTTGGCCACAAGCAGGCAAACGGGAATGGACTATGAGTAACGTGTGGCGGTTTGGTCGCCAGTATGATTTTCACGAGATTGTCGCCGATGGTATCGTCCACGGCGTGGGTATCGTTTTTGCGCTGGTGGGCGCCACGGCGCTGATTTTTTACGCGACCGTCTGGGGCAGCCTCAGCGCCATCGCGGCCGCCTGGATTTACGGACTCGGCCTTGTCGCCTGCCTTTCCGTGTCCTTCACCTATAATATCTGGCCGCATTCCAACGTAAAATGGTTCCTGCGCCGGCTGGATCACTCGGCGATCTTCATCCTGATCGCCGCCACCTACACGCCGTTCCTGATGCGCGGTATCCACGAGCCGCTGATTGCCACCATGCTGGGGCTGATCTGGCTTGCCGCCATCTGTGGCATATTGCTCAAATGCGTTTTTCCCGGCCGTTACGACCGGGTCGCCATAGGCCTTTATCTCGCCATGGGCTGGAGCGGCATCATGGTGGTGCAGCCGCTCTCAACGCATCTGGCCCCCGTCACGCTCTGGCTGATTGTCGCTGGCGGTGTCATCTATTCGCTCGGCGTGGTCTTCCATGTCTGGGAAAAGCTGCGATTCCAGAACGCCATCTGGCACGGTTTCGTCGTTGCCGCCGCCGTTGTCCACTATTTTGCCGTGGTCACTTCCTTCAGCCTCGTTCCCATGTCTTCCTGAGCTAGAGAGCACTGGACAGCCATCCGCGTCATCGCCTAATGCTCGCCTGAAGGTCGTGTCGCGGAACTTTGGGCGCGCGATGCAGACAAGAATGAGGGCGAACGATAATGAGTTTGGAACTGCGCGATGCCACCGTGGACGATCTTTCCGGCATCATGGAGATTTACAACGACGCGGTCCTGAACACGACGGCGATCTGGAACGAAGTGCTGGTCGATCTGGAAAACCGCAAGGAATGGTTTTCCGCCCGCAAGTCACGCGGCTTTCCTGTGATAGTCGCGATTCTTGACGGCAAGGTTGCCGGCTACGCTTCCTATGGCGACTGGCGCGCCTTCGACGGCTATCGCCACACCCGCGAACATTCGGTTTATGTCCACAAGGACGCGCGCGGCCACGGCATCGGCAAGCGGCTGATGCAGGCGCTCATCGACCACGCCTCCGGCAACGATGTGCATGTGCTGATCGCCGCGATCGAATCGGAAAACGCCGCCTCCATCCGCCTGCACGAAAGCCTCGGTTTCACCGTTGCCGGCCGGTTTTCGGAAGTGGGCACCAAGTTTGGCCGCTGGCTGGACCTGACCTGCATGGAGCTTAAACTGAACTAGTACGCGGGCCGGGATTTCTCTCAGGCGGGGCGCCGGGCGAAGGCCAGCATGACACCGAAAGCCATCATCATCGAGCCGCTGATCCGGTTGACGCGCTTCAGGGCGCGCGCATTGCGCATAAGACCGGACAGTCGCGAACCGACAAAGGCATAAACGGTGATCGCCACCACCTCGAGCAGCAGGAAAATTGCCCCGAGCGTGGCGAAGCTCTGCCAATAGGCGTCCTGCTGGATGAATTGCGGGAAAAAGGCCGTGAAGATCAGGATGGCCTTCGGATTGCCGGAGGCGACAAAAAACTCCTGCCGCAGATAGGTCTTGAGAATATTTCCGTTGTCCGAGGAGATATCGGGAGCGGTGACATCCGCCCTTGAGCGGATGAGCTTGAAGCCGATCCACAGCAGGTAGAGAACGCCGATCCATTTGATCAGCGAAAACATCATTTCGGAAGCCATCAAAAGTGCGCCGAGGCCCAAAGCGGCGATCGCGATCATGCCCGCAAACGCAACCAGCCGGCCGCTCGCGGCCATCACTGCCGTTGCCATGCCATATCGCGCACCAACCGTCATCGACAGGAGATTGTTGGGCCCGAACGCCATGTTCAGGGCAAAGCAGGCGGGAATGAATATGAGGATGGTTTCGAGCGCCATGATGGTGATCCGGAAGGAGTGAGATCGCGATAATCTCACTCTCCGGTCCGGCTGTCGAGACGGTCATTTTGTTCGCAAAAACGGCCGGCAGGCAACCGGCCGTTACCTGTCTCTCATCAGATCGGTTCGAACACCATCGAATGGCCGTTGATGCAATAACGCAGGCCGGTGGGCGGTGGGCCGTCCGGGAAGACGTGGCCGAGGTGGCCGCCGCAATTGGCGCAGCGGATTTCGGTGCGCACCATGCCAAGCGTCGCATCGCGATGTTCCGTCACCGCACCTGGTTTCACCGGTTCGAAATAGCTCGGCCAGCCGCAACCTGCATCGAATTTGGTATCGGACAGGAACAGCGGTTCGTCGCAGGCGGCGCAGCGATAGAGGCCTTTCTGGAACGTGTCCCAGTAGGGACCGGTAAATGGGCGCTCGGTGCCGTGTTCACGCAGGATGCGATATTGCTCCGGCGTCAGCTGCTCGCGCCAGTCGGCATCGCTCTTGTTCACTTTCGGGGATGTCAGATCGCTCATGGAATGATCCTTTCTGTTCCTGCCAGAAATAGGCATCGGCGCTGCAGATTGAAAGAGGGCAGCTGTCATAACGAGTACGTTATGGGCAGGTATGAGAGTCGATTTGGGTTGAGATGGCGGTGTCTATGCCTTAACTGAAAAATACGATTTGAAAAGAACGCCATTCATGGGCGTACAGGGGTAGGGGAAGCCCTGGGAGATGTGAATGACATCAGATGTCACGCAGCTGACATTCCTGTCGCTGTTTTTGCCGTTTCTGGCAGCGCTTGCCGCACCGATGCTGGTGAAAAGATTAGGTCACAATGCCGTCTGGATATTGGCGATCGCGCCCGCGCTGGCTTTTGTACACTTCGCACTGATGCTGCCGCAGGTGGCGGCTGGCGGCGTGGTCACGGGCGGTTACGTCTGGGTTCCAAGTTTCAACCTCAGCTTTTCGTGGTTCATCGACGGCCTGTCGCTGACCTTTGCACTTCTGATCACCGGTATCGGTCTGCTGATCGTGCTCTATGCCGGCGGTTACATGAAGGGGCATCCGCAGC
Source organism: Agrobacterium sp. 16-2014-1-2a (assembly GCF_053522705.1). Taxonomy (NCBI): domain Bacteria; kingdom Pseudomonadati; phylum Pseudomonadota; class Alphaproteobacteria; order Hyphomicrobiales; family Rhizobiaceae; genus Agrobacterium; species Agrobacterium sp. 16-2014-1-2a. Next base: position 954,931 of record NZ_JBNWBX010000001.1, on the reverse strand, counting down.
AGGGCCGCTTCCTGTCTTTCCTGCTTCTGTTCATGGGCGCGATGCTGGGCGTCGTGGTTTCGGACAGCCTGTTGATGCTGTTCGTCTACTGGGAACTGACCTCGATAACCTCGTTCCTGCTGATCGGCTTCGATCATGCGCGCCCGGCCGCACGCCGAGCCGCCTTACAGGCGCTGGTGGTAACGGGCGGCGGCGGTCTGCTGCTGCTCGCCGGGTTGATCTTCATCTGGGACATGAGCGGCATGACGCAATTGTCCATGCTGGTGCGTGGCGGCGATATATTGCGCGACAGCCCGTTCTATCTGGCTGCACTACTGCTGGTTCTCGGCGGCGCGTTCACCAAATCGGCGCAGTTTCCGTTCCATTTCTGGCTGCCCAACGCGATGGAGGCACCGACACCGGTTTCGGCCTATCTGCACTCGGCAACCATGGTGAAGGCCGGCGTCTATCTTCTGATGCGCCTCAACCCCGTTCTCGGCGATACCGCTGCCTGGCAGATCCTGCTGCCGTTCTTCGGCGGGTTGACCATGCTGACCGGCGCGCTGCTCGCCGTGCGCCAGACCGACCTGAAGCTGATGCTGGCCTATACCACCATGTCCTCGCTCGGTCTGCTGGTGATGCTGACCGGCTTCGGCTCGGACCACGCGATAGAGGCGGCTGTGCTTTATCTGGTGGCGCATTCGCTGTTCAAGGGCGCACTGTTCATGGTTGCCGGCATCATCGATCACGAGACCGGAACCCGCGATGTGACGAAGCTCGGCGGCTTGCGAAAAGCCATGCCGATCACCTTTGCGGCAGCACTTGCCGCGGCCATCTCCATGGCCGGCCTGCCGCCCTTCTTCGGCTTTCTCGCCAAGGAGGAGATTTATTATGCGCTGGCGCATGGCAATCCGCGTGCCGTGCTGTTCACCGGCATCGCCATTCTCGGCAATGCGCTGATGTTTGCCGTCGCTTTTGCCGTGGCGCTGAAACCTTTCCTCGGCAAGCCCGTGAAAACCCCGAAACACGCGCATGAGGGACCACTGCTGCTGTGGCTCGGCCCGGCGCTGCTGGCGATAAAGGGGCTGACCATCGCTCTCTTCGCTGGCCTTTCGCATTTTTACATTTCGACGCCGATGGCAAGCGCGATCGCGGGTGAGGCGCGCCCGGTGGAAATCTCGCTCATTCCCCATATCGGCGTGCCGCTCGGCCTGTCGCTGCTGACGATCGCGCTCGGCATCGTCCTCTATATGCAGCTTTCCGCCGTTCGCGGCCTGATGGTGCGCACCTTCAAGGCGCTGGGTGCAGGGCCGGACAGGGGCTTCGATGTTTTCATCGAAACGCTGGTCAAAATCTCGTTCCACGTTGTCAGGCTTATCCAGCCCGGCAGGCTGGAATTTTACGTCACCGCCACTTTCGCCGTCATCGCCGTCGTGCTGCTTGCGCCGCTGTTTCTCTATGGCGAAATGCCGTCCATGCCGGCGTGGCCGCACGACATGAAAATCCATGAGCTGACCTTCATTGCCATTGCGGTTGCGGGCCTTGTCGCTGTCCTCACGGCGTCCAGCCGGCTTACGGCCATCATCGCGCTCGGCATTCAGGGGTTTGCGGTGGCGGTCATCTTCCTGCTGTTCGGCGCGCCCGATCTGTCGTTTACGCAATTCATGGTCGAAACCCTCTCCGTGGTCATTCTGACGCTGGTCATGACAAGGCTTCGTCTGTCGCCGTCAGACCACCGCGGCCCTGGCCAGAAGCTTCTGGACAGCACCATCGCCATTGCCTGCGGAACCGGCTTTGCCCTGTTCCTGATGCGGGCGACGGAAGCGTCGTTCGATAATCGCCTCACCGATTTCTACAACACCTATTCCAAGGTCATCGCCCACGGGGCGAATGTGGTGAACGTCATCATCGTCGATTTCCGCGGCACGGATACGCTGGGCGAGATTGCGGTGGTGATGATAACAGGCCTGGCCATTCTCGCGCTCATCCGCATCCGCCCGGCTGCTGCCATCAAGGGACCAGCAAAAATAGCGAAGAAGAAGGGAGCGCGGGCTTGAACACGCTTATCCTGCGCACCGTCGCCCCCGTAGTCACCAGCCTCATGGTGTTGTTTTCCATCTTTGTATTGCTGCGCGGCCATAACGAGCCGGGCGGCGGTTTCATCGGCGGGTTGATCGCGGTCTCGGCGCTGGCGATCTACGGCATCGCTTATGGTGTGGCCGCAGTCCGGCGCGCAATCGTGTACCATCCGCTGTCCATTGCCGGCGCGGGGCTGCTGTTGGCGATGTTGTCTGGTCTCGTCTCGATTGCAGCCGGCGTGCCCTTCATGACCGGGCTGTGGGTCTATCCGAGCCTGCTCGGTGTGGAAGTGCCACTCTCCACCGTCATGTCCTTCGATATCGGCGTTTATCTCGTCGTGGTCGGTGCCATCACCTCCATTGCGCTGGCTCTGGAAGAAAGGGATAGCGACTGATGGAAGCTGTTTTCTCCATTCTCGTCGGCATCTTCTTCTCGGTGGCGATCTATCTCATGCTCTCGCGTCACAGCATCCGCATGCTGCTCGGCATCGCCATTCTCGGCAACGCAGTCAACCTCCTACTGTTCACGGCGGGAAGGCTGACGCGCGAAGTGCCGCCGATCATTCCAACCGGCATGGACACGCTGCCGGCGGGTGCCGCCAATCCGCTGCCGCAGGCGCTTATCCTCACGGCAATCGTCATTTCCTTTTCCTTCTTCTGTTTCCTGCTGGTGCTGACCTGGCGCGCGTTCCAGGAATTGCAGACCGACGACACCGACGAAATGCGCACCGCAGAACCGGCAGGCGAGCCTTTGCCGCCGCTCGGTTATTGAGCGGGGCGGGGCACAGACACATGGCTTCATCCACCACTTCCGCAATATCAGATCTTTCCGCAGCGCTGGTCACGGCACCCGTGCCGCTATCCGACTGGCTGATCATCCTTCCCGTCGCGCTCTCAATCGGCGCAGGTGCGGTGCTGATGATGCTGCGCCACACCATGCGTCTGCATGCGCCCATTGCAATCACGGCACTTGTTCTGCTGGTACTGCTCGATGCTGCGCTTCTGTGGAAGGTCGTGACCCAAGGGCCGTTCACCATGGTCATGGGCCGCTGGCTGCCACCCTTCGGCATTGCCTTTACGGCTGATCTGACTGGCACGCTGCTGTCGCTCGCCGCCGCCATCGTAGCGCTGGCCGGTGCCATCCACGCCAGCGCCGATATCGACGCCAGCGGCAGGCGATACGGTTTTTATCCATTCCTGATGCTGTTGATGGCGGGTGTCACCGGTGCGTTCCTGACCGGCGACCTCTTCAACCTCTATGTCTGGTTCGAGGTGCTGCTGATCTCGTCCTTCGGCCTCATCGTGCTGGGCTCCACGCGCGAGCAGATCGATGGCGCGCTGAAATACGCCATCCTCAACCTCATCGGCACGACGCTGTTCCTGATCACGGTCGGTTATCTCTATGCCATCTTCGGCACGCTCAATATGGCCGATATCGCGCTGAAGGCGACGCAGCTGCGCGGCACGGCTCCGCTGATGACGCTTGCCAGCCTGTTTGCTCTCGCCTTCGCCATGAAGGCGGCGGCCTTTCCCGTGAATTTCTGGCTGCCCGCCTCCTATCACACGCCGCGCATCGTCGTTTCCGCCCTGTTCGGCGGCCTGCTTACCAAGGTCGGCATCTACGCGCTGCTGCGCGTCATGGTCATGCTGTTTCCGGTCGAGCGGGAGGAGCTGAGTATCGTCATCGCCATCTCTGCGGCGCTGACAATGGTGCTCGGCGCCATGGGTGCGTTGGCACAGAACGATATCCGCCGCATGCTCGGTTACATCGTCATATCGGGCATCGGTTACATGATGGCGGGCATCGCCATCGGCACGCCCTCCGGCGTTGCCGGCGCGATCTTTTACGCGCTGCACTCCATGGTGCTGATGACGGCGCTTTATCTCGCCGCCGGCCACGCCGCCCGCCTTGGCGGCAGTTTTACCCTGACTTCGCTCGGTGGCCTTTATCGGCAGGCGCCGTGGTTTTCGGGCCTCGCGCTCGCCTTGTTTTTCGCCGGTTCCGGCCTGCCGCCGTTTTCCGGCTTCTGGCCGAAGGTGGTTCTCGTCAAATCGGCGATCGATATCGGCGCCTGGTGGCTTGCCGCCGCCCTTCTCCTGTCCGGCTTCATCGCCACCATCGCCTTCGGGCGTGTCTTCCTCTTATGTTTCTGGCGCCCGGCAGTGGCCTCAACCGGCCAGGCGCCGTCGCTGCCTGCGTCGCCTCTGGCGGCCCCTTCTTTCGTCCCGCTGGTCGGGCTGACATTGCTGGTGGTGTTCTTCGGCCTGTTTCCGGAAAGCCTGCTCAATCTCAGCCAGCAGGCGGCTGCGGGGCTTGGCAACCCCGAAGCCTATATCCAGTCGGTGTTTCCCGAAGGGAGCAGACCATGAGCCGCTACATCCTGTTACTGCTCTTCGTTGGCGTATGGCTCGCCGTAAGTGGCAGCGTCACGCCGGCGAACATTCTCTTCGGCCTCATCGTCTCGGCGCTGGCTCTGGGCCTTATCCGTCACCAGATCCCCAAGGGCGGCCGTCATCGGCTGCGTCCGGTCCGCGTGCTGTCGCTGCTTATGCTGTTCTTCAAGGAGCTGGCGCTGTCGGCCTGGAAGGTGGCGGTGATGGTGACGCGGCCGAAGCTCGATGTGCAGCCCGGTATCTTCGCCTATCCGCTCAGGCTGACAACGGATTTCGAGATCACGCTGCTTGCCAATCTCATCACGCTGACCCCCGGCACACTTTCGGTCGATGTTTCCGAGGATAAAACAACGCTCTACGTCCACGCGATCGATTGCAGCAATATCGAAGCCGCAAAGAATGACATCCGAAACGGCTTCGAAAAAAAGATCATGGAGGCGTTTCAGGGATGACGCCGGAACTCATAGTTTCATTTGCAACTGTACTTGCCACGGTTGTACTGTCCGCTGCCTTTTTGCTGACAGTATATCGCGTCGTCGTCGGTCCGACCTTGCCGGACCGAATCGTCGCGCTCGACATGCTGGTCGGTATCGCCATCGGCTTCATTGCGGTTATCGCCATCCGCACCGGCGTCGATCTTTATGTCGATATCGCCATTGCGCTCGGACTGGTGGGTTTTCTCGCAACGGTGGCTTTTGCCCGCTTCGTCCTGTCGCGCGGTGCAGATGGCAGGCGCAGGACAAAGGCTGTTCTCGACGGCGAGCGGGCATCGGAAGTTGTTGAAAAGCCTGAAAAACAAGTATCCAGGCGTGGAAAAAGAAGGGGCGGTCGATGATGGGCTGGATCGTGGCTATTCTGGTTGCGGCACTGACGGTCTCAGGTGCCGCCTTCTCGCTGATTGCGGCAATCGGGCTTAATCGCCTGCCGGATGTCTACACCCGCATGCATGCGGCTTCCAAGGCGGGAACGGTGGGCTCAGGCCTGTTGCTGCTGGCCGTTGGCATTCATTCCACGGAAATATCGACGCTGGCACGGGCACTTGCCGGTTTCTTTTTCTTTGTTCTGACAGCACCGGTCTCCGCACATCTTCTTGCAATGGCTGCACACAAGGCAGGTTATCCACTTGCTGATAAATCGGTAGTTGATGACCTAAAGAAAATTTGAAGTTGAATTACCCCCTAATAATGGGGGGTCTTCGTTTTGCATTACTACTTGGCATAGTATTTTATTACCCGTGATTTTTTGTATTCCAATTAGACTGTTTTGAACTGAAAAAATCATAATAGGAATTTGACTTTTGCTGTTTTGATGCTATCCAAATTAAGTGTAAAATTGCTTATTGCGATTTGCATCTAGCCTCTTCATGGTCGGCATAGGCATTTTATTAATGTCTAATCTATGGTTGATCAGACCTTTGTTGGCCATGTCGCGGGCTACAAGTTGAATCTCGGATCAATTCGTTTCCGGTTTCGCTTGAAATCTAGGGGTAGATTTCACGTTGGTTTCAACAGGGCGAAGGAGGGGCACCGGGTAACTTCACATCGCTCGATGCGGCGTTCATCCGTGTCTGGAGATAAATAACAGGAGATACTTAAATGACGGAAACTGCATACGGTAACGCCCAGGATCTGCTGGTCGAACTGACGGCGGATATTGTGGCTGCCTATGTTAGCAACCACGTCGTTCCGGTAACTGAGCTTCCCGGCCTTATTTCGGATGTTCATACGGCACTCAGCGGAACATCGGCACCGGCATCGGTGGCGGTCAATGTTGAAAAGCAGAAGCCTGCTGTGTCCGTTCGCAAGTCGGTTCAGGACGATCATATCGTCTGTTTGGAATGTGGTGGCTCGTTCAAGTCGCTCAAACGCCACCTGACGACGCATCACAGCATGACGCCGGAAGAATATCGCGAAAAATGGGATCTGCCGGTCGATTATCCGATGGTTGCTCCCGCCTATGCCGAAGCCCGTTCGCGGCTCGCCAAGGAAATGGGTCTCGGTCAGCGCCGCAAGGCGAACCGTTGATTTTCTAAGACGGATTGTGTCGCGGCTGTATTTTCTCCCCGTCCGGGGAAAGATGGCCCGAAGCGCCGGATAAAGGGGACCTTGGCAGCATATTGCTGGCCTTGCCCCTTAACTCGCCGCCGTGACCTTTTCCCTTAGCAGGAGATGGCGGCAGGGCGCACATGCCCGCTCCATACACATCTTGCACCATAGTGTTATGTCCAGCTGGTCCTTAGACCGGCTTTTTTATTGCCGCGCGCAATTTCGGCAGAGGAAAAAAATCCTTGTCGAGGCGTCACCTTTATTCAAAAACAAAGCGAAATCAATCGCATGTTTTTCGACGCCAAATTTGCCCTTCCCCGCGTCCATCCTCAGGTGTATGAATTAATTCCTATTCGTAAAGGAGTTGCATATGCCTTCGGACATATCGTCTTTGCCTGCCCCCTTTCGGCCCTGTGTGCAGGTTGCCGATAGCAATTTCCGCCGTTTTCCGCCTGCTGCCGGGCGGGATGAGATTTCCCGGATTTGCCGGCTGGTCCGGCAACTGGCCGGGGAAATGGTGCAATTGACCGGCGATCGTGTGGCTGCGCGCCGGGACAGGCGGCGCACCGAATGCCATATCCGCCAGATCGCCATGTATGTGTGCCATGTGCAGCTCGGTATTCCCATGTCGGATATCGGCCCCTGTTTCGGCAGGGACAGAACGACAGTCGGCCATGCATGCCAGGTGGTTGAGGATCGTCGCGACGAACCCGCCTTTGACGAGTTCGTCGCCACACTGGAGCGGCTTTCCGGCAGCATTTTCAACGTGATGAAAGGTGTTCGGGATGAGTGAGACAAAAAGCGCTCCATCGATACTTCCCGATCCTGTCCTGTTGCGGCTCCTGCGCTGCATTGCTGCGGGCACGGCTGAGATATCGGAGGAGCGCGGCGATATGGTATTGCAGCGACCGGAGGCCGGGAACGGCAGGACAGGGCGTCCGGCGTTGCGGTTTCCGGCCGCCACGGTGCAGCTCGCCCTCTCTTCGGGGCTGATCGAGAGACGTGAAAACACGCTCTCCGCCGCGCCGCCGCTCGCCTCCTATTTGAAGCGCGCTATAGCCAGGGATCGCGACGAGATTTTTCAGGAACAGCACTGGGATTTGCAGACGGTGGTTCTGGATGTCGGCAAGGACAGGCAGCCGGCCCGGCGCAACCTCAATAGCTCGCCACTGACAGGCCTTTCACGGCTGAAGGAAAAGGATGGCACGGCATTCTTCCCCAGCGACGCCTTGCAGGCTGGCGAACGCCTCGCCGCCGATTTTCACCGCGCGCAATTGAACCCAAAGGTGACGGCAACTTGGGAACCGAAAATTGCAAGCCGCACGAAGGGGGAGGCGGGTGGCAAGCTCGATCTTACCGATGCGGCGATTTCCGCCCGGACGCGGTTTTTCCGTGCAGCCGATGCTATGGGGCCTGAACTTTCAGGTGTCGCCATCGATATCTGCTGCTTTGAAAAGGGGCTGGAGGCCGTAGAGCGCGAGCGGCAATGGCCGGCGCGTTCGGCAAAACTGCTGCTGCGGGCCGCTCTGCTATCGCTTGCCCGGCATTATGCGCCGCAAGCGCAACGCAGCAGAAGGACAAGCCACCATTGGGGCGACGAAGATTATCGCCCGCCGATGGCGCCAACGATGGCAAAAGAATGAAGGCTCAGGCGGTCAGAAGTCTCGCTTCCTCGCGGATACGTTTGACCATGGAACGCAGGCCATTGGCGCGCTGCGAGGACAAATGTTCCACCAGCCCGATCTTGTCGAACACCTCAATGGCGTCCAGACCGGCGATTTCGGAAGCTTTTTTACCGGAATAGACGGCAAGAACGATGGCGACGAGGCCGCGCACGATATGCGCATCGGAATCGCCCTCGAAGGTCATGAGAGGATCTTCCGCACCATCGCTGTGGCTGACGAGCCAGACCTGGCTTGCGCAGCCCTGCACCTTGTTCTCAGGCGTGCGCTTGTCTTCCGCAAGGTCGGGAAGCGCCTTGCCGAGTTCGATGACGTAACGATAGCGATCCTCCCAGTCGTCGAGGAAGGCGAAATCGTCAAGGATCGTATCGAGAGAGGCCATGTTGCGCGCCGTACCGTTCGTTATTGCCATGCTTTGCTACGATATAGGGCAAGTGTGGACGGTTTTGAACCATGCGGACCATGAAAAAGCCCACGGAAACAGGTTTCCGTGGGCAAGTTTGGCAGGCAGTCACGCAGGCGGACATATCCGGCTGCAGAGAAGGGGCGGCGCGGCGTCAAGCGGCGGCGCAAAATATCAGGGGGTGGGGCGCTTCTGCGGCAGGGGAATGATGGTGCCGGTCTTCAGCATGTCGGCATTCCCAGGGAATTCGACGCTGATCGCCGGTGCTGCGGCCAGTTTTTCGCTCTCGCTGGCGAGTTCGGCTGCGGGTGCCGTTTTATCACCGGATGCAAGCTGCGCGTCGAGCAATTCATAGGCGACCTTGGCGCCTTCCTTTGCCCGTTCACCGAGCGCGTGGAAGGTTTCGGCGCCCTTGACGCAGACGTCGGGTTTTTCGATGCAGATGGCGCTGACATAACGATAGGCCTCACCGGCTGCCGAAACGGCGCTGGGAATATCGAATGCCGAAGGTTCCTTGGTCGGATCGTTGCTGCTACCGAAATAGGACAGCGCGACCAGCACCAGCGAAAACCAGAATGTTCCTTTGATCAGAAACCACATTGTCAGACTACCCTGCCAGATGATCTTTGTTTTGAAGCCCCGCCCGTTTTGGGTCATCGGCCTTTGTCCCGTTTTTCGGGCTTGGAGAGAAGCTACAGGCGACCGGCGAACAGCCAATTGCAAAAAGCCGCGCAATTTAATTCAAATTGTATCTATTCTCCTCGCATCGGGACCGGCTCCAGCAATTCCGTCGCATTTTAACAGTCCATGTTAAGCATAATTGCGACAGATGCCGTCTGTTCCGGGCAAAAGTGCTCACCCGTGCTGCCACAAAGGTTAACGCGATGGCAAAAATAAAGCGAAATCCGTCGCTTACCCGTCATTAACCATGATTGTCAAAGCTTGGTTGAAATGCTCCGTAATGGGACTGCGGCGCATTTCGAGGCTGTTTGGTGCCGTTCTTTTTATCCATTCCTTAAGCCGCGGGCTTCTATTGTCGGAGCCGTTAGATCCGTCTCAGGGATTCAGGTTTGGTATTGCGTAATATGAGAAAAAAAGCGGTCGCATTGGTCGACCATGCCGCAGGCAGATGGCTTGCGCGTATGGAGGAGGACGCCGAAAGGCGTGCCGGCACCGTTGCGCGCCTGCGCCGCCTGTTTGCCTTCAGCGCCGTCGGCTTTCTGGTCGTTCCCGCCCTGTTCAGCCTCGTCTTCAGCCCCGCCATCGCGCTGCCCATCGGCGCCGCTCTGGTGCTGGCGCTCTATCTGGCCGCAGCCGCCCTGTTGATCGCCTTTTCGCGTCCTGCCCGTGGCGCAGCGTCCCTGTCCGCTCAAGCCGGCGACGATGACCTCGTTGCGGCATCACAGGTGCCCGGCCTCGTGCTCACCATCAATGAAAACGGCCTCGTCGAGCGCGTCTCCGGCCGCGACCTTGAAACGTTTCCAGCCGATCTTCAGGCCTGCAAGGGCCATGTCTTTGCCGAATATGTCTATGTTTCTGATCGCATCGAGCTGATGCAGGCTTTCGACCTTCTGCGGCAGGGCGAGGAAAAGTCCAGCGTGGAACTGCGGTTCGAAACCGGCGCGAAATCGCGCCAGGCGCAGTTCATTCACGCACGTATGGAAATGACGGCGATCCGCAATGCGGCCGGCAGGCTGCGCCGCGTCGTCGCCCAGCTCTCCGACGTCACCGAGATGGAACTTCTGCGCCGCGATGTCGCCCGCAAGGCGGCGGAGGCGGAATCGGCCAACGACGCCAAGTCGCGGTTCCTCGCTGCCGTCAGCCACGAGCTGCGCACCCCGCTCAACGCCGTCCTCGGCTTTTCCGACATTCTGGCGGGCGAATATTTCGGCCGGCTGGAAAACGACCGCCAGCGGGAATATGTCGGCTTGATCCGCCAGTCCGGCGCGCATCTCCTGTCGGTGGTCAACACCATGCTGGATATGAGCAAGCTGGAAGCGGGCCGTTACGAGCTGATGATGGAAAGCTTCCCGATCGGCGAAACCATCTCGTCCTGCGAGGCCATGCTCGGCTTGCAGGCGAAGGAAAAAGGTCTGACATTGACCAGCCGCATCCAGCGCGGTATCGGCGAAATCTCCGCCGACCAGCGCGCCATCCGCCAGGTTCTCATCAATCTGGCCGGTAACGCCATCAAGTTCACCGATGCCGGCGGTGTGGTGTCGATCGATGCTGCGCGCGAAGGCAGGATGCTGAAACTGACGGTCAGCGATACCGGCATCGGCATCGCATCCGACAAGATTGAACTCCTGGGCCAGCCTTTCATGCAGGTCCAGAACGAATATACCCGTCGCTATGAGGGCACGGGTCTGGGATTGTCCCTGGTCAAGGGTCTGGTGGCACTGCATGGCGGCACTTTCGCCATCACCAGCCAGCCCGGCGCGGGGACGGTCGTAACGATCATGTTGCCTGCCGACGGTTCCGGCATGGCAGGTGGCGAAAACGCTGAAACCGAATGCATGGTGGAGTTTCCGCCGCGCATCAAACGGCTCGGCGAAATGGCCGCGATTATGAGGAAGGATGGTGACGATGGCCCCGCGAAAGCGAAAATCGCCTAAGAAAACAACGGCCCAGATTGGCGCCGGGATTGTTTCCTTGGTGGTTTCGGCCATCGGGCGCGAACTCCTGCGCCGTCCGAAACTGGTGGGCGGCTCAGGCGCCTTCGTGGTCGTTTTCGGTTTTGTCGCCGCCAACGCGCTCTGGTACCAGCCGGGCGTTCATCCTTCTCCTTTCCTGCGTACCCGCGATGCGGCAAACCCGAACGGCATTGCCGGTTATCGCGCGGCAGAGCCGCTCGGCACGCAGGGTCATGTCACGACCTTCCGCATAGAACGCCCGAGCGAAACCGAAACGGCGCAGCAACCGGCGGCCGCAACGGCGACGCCTGCGACATCGGTTGCGGCGGAAAACCAGAAGCCGCAGCAGATCGTTGCCGATATTCAGGCCGAACTTAAAAAACGCGGGCTTTACGAAGGCGAGGCGGACGGCAAGATGGGACCGCGCACGGCTGCCGCCATCATGTTCTTCGAAGAAACGCTTGGCATGGAACAGACCGGCGAACCGACGACACGGGTGCTGGCGGCGCTCAGGATCGACGGCGCAACCGTCGCGGCAATCCCGAAGGATCGGCCTTCCGACGCCAACACCGGCGGCGGCGTTGAGATCGACCCGGTCGCGGCCGCAATCCGCAAGGCTGAAGCGCCTCGTCCCAAGGCCGAACCGGTCTCCTTGAACAGCGCTGCCGCCGCTTCAAAGCCGGTGAGCCGCGATCTGATTGCAAAGATCCAGCAGGGACTGATCAATATCGCCTATGCCGATGTGAAGGTGGACGGTGTGGCCGGCGAGCAGACCCGCAACGCCATCCGCCATTTCGAAAAACACTACCGCCTGCCGGAGACTGGTGAACCGAGCGAAGCCGTGCTGAAGAAGCTGAAATCGATCGGGGCGCTTTAGGGCACTGGGTCTCAATTCTCCCCATTCCTGTGACAAGCGCAGGAACGAGGAAAGAAGAGAGCGTAACAACACGGACAGGCAGCGGCCTGCCGCCTCCATCGAAAGCACCCCCAATGCGCCTCAAATCCGAAATCTTCGTATCAGCCCTTATCCGCCGCGTGTTTTCCGCTGGTGGTTTTGCCGCTGTCGAAAAGAAGGGTGCGGAAGAGGCCGGGGCGATCTTCATCCGCCAGCGCCTTCGTGATGGCCGCGAAAACCTCTATGGACCCGCGCCGCAGAGTTTTGCCGAGGACGAGCAAGTCCGGGCCGAACGCCGTTTCGAGACGCGTCTTGCAGGTGTGGAGGGGGAGGAAAGTACTGCTCTTCTCGAAAGGGAGCGGCGCTTCGACAGCGATCTGTGGGTCGTCGAGATCGAAACGGACGAGATCGGCACTCTCCTGACGCTGGTGGACCAACCGAAGATTTAAAGCGTGCAGCAGCTTTGCGCCCGGAATTGCTCCGGGCGAGGGGTGGCCGCCTTAACCCTCACGTCCCCGTTCTGTGAATGACAGGTGCGCTGTGGTTCGGTCGTTCGCGGCCGTGGGTGTAGCTGTCGGCGCGCCGCCAGCTTTCCACCCGCTCTTCGCATTCAATGATTTCGAGGCGGTCGAGCATGGCCTCGGCGCGGCTCATGTCGCCTTCGGCGGCGGCAAGATGCGGATAGAAGCATTGCAATATGAAGGCGGCTTCGGAAAATTCCATGCCGAGCCCGATGAGGGTGGTGGCGAGCTGCGTGCCTGATATGTCGAGCATGATGCGCTCCGACAGCCAGTAGCTGGACGACAGCGAATCCGCCAGCGTCACGGCAAACTGCCGCGCATCACGCTCGCGCGCGAACCGCACGAGCAGCGCTTCCTGCACGTCACTCAGGCGGCGCAGGCCAAGAACGTCGCTTTCCGGGCGGCTGAGCTGATGCGCCATCCGTTTGATGCGCTGGCGCATTTCCTCTTCCACGGCGGTGGATTTGATCTGGGCGTCTGCCGGCTGCGCAATGGCGGGCTCCGGCATGGCGGGAGGCGTCGCGTCATCGGGTCGCTTCAGGTCTTCCATGTGCCGCAGGCCGACTAGCGCGTCGATGACGGTCGGCGACAGGTCCTCGCGCCGCACGATGGCGCGCGCATGGGCGGCCCCTTGCGTGCGGGCAATGGTGATCAGCGTGTCGTCATCAAGGCACTTCGACGAAATCAGGAAGGGGGCGGCAATGGAAATCGGCTGGCAGGCGATGAAGAAGGCAACCGCCGAAGGCACGTTTGGATGCTGGGAAAGCGCTGCAATGGCTTCCCGCTTGGCCTCTTCGGTGGAAGCGTTGAAAAGCGGCATGAAAAGCTCGGCAAACTGCCGAAGGTCCGTTTTTGACGGATGGGGAACAGTCTCAAAATTCGTGACAGTGGCCATTAGCACCACATCTTTCTTCCTCACGGCTCTTGGCCTCTCAAGTTCTCGAAACCGGTCGGTCAACGCACTACCCAACAAAAACGCAAACACAATATCGGTTCAAATTAGAGCAAATCCGTTGACACCCTGTTAACTATGGGGGGTGGCAAGCGTTATTGTGCGTTTATCAACAAGGAAATTTTAAAACCTTCGTGACGGACAAAACGTCATGGAACCTTGCCGTCTCGCCTTTGTTTTCAACGGGTGCAGCTTTATGAAGGATAAGTTGGCGCCCGGCGATTAGGGTTAACGGATCATTAACCTCTGTCTGTTTCTAATTTCATGGGCAGTATTAGGATTCCATGTTATTCTGATTGATAGAATAATTTCGAAAATGGCATGCCGAAGCCTTGATATGCGCACGACACCTTGCAAAATCGCCATCGATTTTTGGGTCGTGCGAAAACCAGTCTGTGGGCTGGATTATGCGCAATGTGATGGTGATGAAATTCCCGACGCAAGACGAGGCTTGCGCGGTTCCCATGGGCAACATTGACTCCCGAAGAGGAGACGAGCATGGCAGTTATTATTCCAATCGCCGAAGCCCGACGAAGCCTGCGCCCGGCCGGAATGTCCGGCAAGGTTATGGGCCCGGCAAAGGTCGTGCTGTTTACCGGCGTGCGTTATGAAAAACGCGATACGGAACCGGCTGGCAAGGATGCGCGCAAGCGCAAGCCCGCACCGGAAACCGCCTTCAAATCCTGATTACGCTTGGTTGACCGGCGCTATTTCCAGGGTGTCGGCTGGCATTTCGCCTCGTTCAGGAACCGTTCCGCTTCTTCCCCGAAGCTCGGCTGCGGCACCATGGTCCGCAACACCACATACCCTTCCGTCTGATCCGATTCCGCCAGAATGGCCTGTGAAAGCGATGGCGGCTGCGCCTTGCGAATGGCCGCGATCTGCACCGAATCCGCCACCAGAATATCCATCACCCCGCCTGCGGACGTGCGGTCGTTCATGCTGAACACCTCGTTCGACGCCTTGTCGTAAACCGCGACCGACCAGAAGGGCACCGCGCCGATGGCCGTCAGCCTGACGGGCTTTTCCTCGATATTGAAGGTGCAGACGGCAACCCGCATGAAGGGATCGCCGCTTCCCAGCGTCTTTTTCTCCGTCGTCTCTTCGAGAAGATGAAACTGATGCGGCTTACCTTCCGCCAAGGCGCGGGTATAGGCGTCGCGATTGCTGAAATGCGGTATCGCCAGAAGAATGACGACATGCAGCACGGCGGCGGCGACAAGGCCGGTGAGGATGGCGAGCAGGGTCCTAAGCATTGCCACACCCCAGCTTGCGGATTTGCGGCATGGCGATGTCGATAAGGCCGGAACTGCCGGCAACCGGCGTGTCGAGCAGCGTCATGACCAGCTTGAATGTCTGCCCCTGCGGCACGGCCAGCCAGTTATAGGTCTGGGCATCGGGTGCAATGGTGATGTCGATGCCGCCATCGGCGCTGCGCAGCAGCGTGCGCGAATTGAGCGCAAAGGGTCGTCCGGCATCTTCCGCCAGAACATTGCCCTGCTGGTCTGCGGTATAGAGCGTCCAGAAGCGCGAGGGCGGCACGGCGCCCGCCAGCTGGTAACGGCATTCGCCGGTCAGGCGCTGGCCGTCGCTGTCGACGGAGGCGGTGAAGGCCAGCCCCTCGGCCGTTCCATAAAGCAGCTTGCCGGCATCGGCGCGGTGCGACTTGGCGTAGGGATCGGCCTCGATCGTCTGCGCTTCCGGAAAGGCATCCCATGAGCCGATGCGGATCGAGCCGAAGCCGGATGTCGCCTCAAGTGCTGCCAGCGTCGCGGCAATGCCGCCGCCAAAGGCGATCAATAGGGCGATGCCGACAAGGAATGGAACTCGAAACACGCTGTTTTCCCGTTTTTGAACAGGTCGAGGACTATCACTGATTCCCTGTTTGGAAAATGGTACGCCTTGTTTAGTCTTGATGGAAATGACCAGAAGAGGGATTCCACCATGTCGCGACAAGCCGCCATCGACCACGCCACCCGCTTTTTCGACGATGGCAGGTTCGAGCAGGACTTGGCGCGGCGCGTTTCGCTGCGCACCGAAAGCCAGGATAAGGCGCGCGGTGCCGAGCTGGCGCTCTATCTGGAGCGCGAAATGCAGCCCGCTTTCACCGCCATGGGGTTTTCCTGCACGATCCTGCGCGACCCGGCGGCGGATTTGCCGTTTCTGATCGCCGAACGTTTCGAGGATGAAGATCTCCCGACCGTGCTGGGTTATGGCCACGGCGATGTGGTGCGTGGTCTTGATGACGGCTGGGCAGAAGGCCTTTCGCCTTTCGTGATGTCCGAGCGCAATGGCAGGTGGTACGGGCGCGGCACCGCCGACAACAAGGGGCAGCATTCGGTCAACATGGCGGCGCTGAAAGCGGTGCTGGAGACGCGTGGAAGACTTGGGTTCAACGCCAAATATCTGATCGAGATGGGCGAGGAGAGGGGTTCTCCCGGCTTGAGGGAAGTTTGCCGGGACTATAGCGAGCGGCTGAAAGCCAATCTTCTGATCGCCTCCGACGGCCCGCGCCTGAATGCGGAGCGGCCGACCGTTTTTCTCGGTGCGCGCGGCGGCATTACCTTCGATCTGGTGATCGAGGCGCGGGAAGGCGGCCATCATTCCGGCAATTGGGGCGGGGCATTGTCCAATCCCGGCGTGCAGCTGGCGCATGCCATGGCAAGCCTCGTTGGCCCATCCGGGCAGATCCGCGTGCCCGAACTGGTGCCCGAAGAACTGCCGCAGGCCGTGCGTGCCGCGCTTTCCGATTGCGAGATCGATGGCGGCCCGGATGGTCCGAAAATCGATCCTGACTGGGGCGAGCCCGGCCTTTCCACCGCCGAGCGTGTGTTCGGCTGGTGTGCGCTGGAGGTGCTGGCCTTCGAGACCGGCAATCCGCGCGCGCCGGTCAATGCCATTCCGCCACGGGCATGGGCGCGGCTGCAATTGCGCTTCGTTGTCGGCATCGATCCGGAAGCGGTGCTGCCCGCCATCCGCCGCCATCTCGACCGGCAGGGATTCAGCATGGTGCGGATCGTACCCGCCGGCGACGAGATTTTCCGCGCCACGCGGCTTGATCCGCAGGACCCATGGGTCGGCTTCACTCTGAGTTCCATGGCCCGCACGACGGGCAGGAAACCGGCACTTCTTCCCAATCTGGGTGGCTCGCTGCCCAACGATATCTTTGCCGATATACTGAAACTGCGCACCATCTGGGTGCCGCATTCTTATCCCGGCTGCTCGCAGCATGCGCCGAACGAACATCTGCCGAAAGAGATTGCCCGCGAGGCGCTTGCCATCATGGCTGGGCTTTACTGGGATCTCGGAGAGGGAGATACCCCTCCGCTTTAAGCGCCCATGACCAGCTTGAAGGCGATGGCCCACATGGTGAAGGCGATAACCCCTTCGAGGATGCGCCAAGCGGACGGCTTTTCGAAGATCGGGCGCAGCCAGCGCGCGCCGTAACCCAGCGAAAAGAAGAACAGCAGGGAGCCGGTGGCGGCACCCGCCGCGAAGGTTTTTTCAAAGCCGGGAAATTGCGTGGAGATGGTGCCGAGCAACACGACGGTATCGAGATAGACATGCGGGTTGAGAAAGGTCAGCGCCAGGCAAATGGCAAGCGTCTGCCACAGGCTCGCCTCCCGCCTTTCCGCCACCGAAAGCACCTCCGACGAACGCAGGGCCGAATTTAGGCTTTTCGCGCCATACCAGATGAGAAACGCCGCACCGGCATACCGCATGATGGGATCGAGCGCCGGCATGACGGCGCTTATCCGCTGAAAACCGAAGACGCCGACGGTGATCAGCAGCGCATCGGAAATCGCGCAGGTGGCACAGACGGCAAAGACATGGGAGCGCGCCAGCCCCTGCTTCAGAACGAAAGCATTCTGCGCGCCAATGGCAACGATGAGGCTGAGACCCATCGTCAGGCCGGTGAAGAAGATCTGAATGTCCATGTGCTGGCTGCTGCCTTTTGTCTCTGCCTGTGCGGATGGATGATGCCACCGCTTCCAGACCGAGTGCTTTGATATTTCCCTCACATGGTTTAATCAAATTAAACAAACTCAGTTCAAGTAAGTAAATCTAATGACGGGCAAAAACTATGCGACAGTGCGATGTTATGTGCGGGCACCTCGCCTGACCCTCATTCCTGTGACAAGGACAGGAATGAGGGAAGAGGAGAGTGCTACTGCTACTGCCCGGACGCTTCCCGCCCACCACGCCCATATCAATCTTTACAAGGAGGCCTTTGATGCTGGACTATCCTTCCATGCGCGCCGTGGCGCTCGTGGCCCAGACTGGCAGCTTTGAGAAGGCGGCACAGGTGCTGTGTGTCACGCCCTCGGCCGTTTCCCAGCGTATCAAGCAGCTGGAGGAGCGCCTCGGCGTGGTGCTGATAGTGCGCGGTAATCCTTGCGTGGCGACGGAAAAGGGCGAATGGCTTTGCCGGCACATGGACCATGTCGGCATGCTGGAAACCGAACTGTTCCGGCAGCTTCCGGTTCTTTCGGAAGCGGGCGCGGCGGCAGAGCGTGTCACACTCAACATTGCCACCAATGCCGATAGTCTCGGCACATGGTTTCTCGACGCGGTTTCGAAATTCACCGGTGGCAGCGACTATCTCGTCAACATCGCGGTGGACGATCAGGACCATACGGTGGAATGGCTGCGCGGCGGCAGGGTGCTCGCCGCCGTCACCGCCCATGCCAAGCCTGTGCAGGGCTGCCGGGTCTTGGCTCTCGGTGTGCTCAGATATCACGCCACCGCCAGCCCGGCTTTCATGGCGCGCCATTTCTCCGATGGCGTCACGCCCGCCACGCTTGCCCGCGCGCCGGGGCTTACCTTCAACCAGAAGGACAGGCTGCAGGCCAGCTGGATCAAAAAAGCGCTGGGTGAGGATATATCCTATCCCACCCACTGGCTGCCCTCGACCGACGGTTTCGTGAAGGCAAGTCTTGCCGGCATGGGCTGGGGCCTCAACCCGGTGCAACTGGTGGGAGAGCACCTTCAGGCGGGGCGGCTTGTGGAAGTCGTTCCCGGCACGCCGCTCGATATCCCGCTTTACTGGCAGGTCAATCGGCTCGCCGCTGAACGCCTCGGCACGCTCACCGCCCATGTGGTGGAAACAGCACGGGCGGCGCTTCTTTCCTGAGGCAGATCAAATAGTCTGCCATTCGCTCCAGTTCAACACGCGCGGAATCTGCGGTTTTGCTTCGCCGCCAAGAAACGCGATATATTCCAGCGAGTGGCCGTCGGGATCCTTGAAATAGACGCTGGCTGCCGGCATCCATGGAAAGACGACGGGCTCGTCGATCTCGTTTTCGCCGTCAAAACCGAGCGGCGTTACGCCGGTACGGCGTAGATAGTCCGGTGCGGCGAGAAGCTGATCAAAATCGACGCTGAAGGCGATGTGCAGTCTCATATTGATGGGTGCGGAATGGATGGACCATAGGCCAAGCATCGAATGCCCACGTTCGCCGGTCCAGAAGAACGCCACATTCCGTTCAGGGAATCGTTGTGCCAGCTCCAGGCCGACAACATTACGATAAAACTCAACCGAGCGTTCCAGGTTCGAAACCGTCAAATGCGTCTCGAACAATGCTTTTACTTTCACCATTTCCTGTCCTCAATTGCCTTAGCGCTGCGCCTTTCGGGCATTCGCTTTCTTGCAATCGGACTGTGCAACCTCAACCATGATTGAGGTCAAGCACCAAATGTGGATTTTTCTAAAGCCGAGTGCAGGCAGCAATCTGGAGGGAAAAACGCCTTCAGCATTATGAGCCAAGGTTGCCAAGCCGTCACCGCCGGGCCGCATCCCCCGGGCCATCCCGCAACGACGCATCCGCAACCTTTTGCGTCGTGACGGTCAAAGGCGCGGCTTCCTTCATCTTCTTGGCGATGGAACGGATGACGCGGGTTGCTTCGGCCGAGAGCGAGCGTGGGCGGGTGAGTGCCGGCATGGCGGGTGCAGCGGTGGCGGATGCGGCAGCGACCTGGGCCGAAGGCTGCGGGCGCGCGCCTGTCGGCAGCGGGTTCTGGATGCCGGGAATGGGGCGCAGCTCCATGCCTTGATGGGCGTAGTCCATAAGCCGCTTGAAGGTCATGGCGGGAAGCGCGCCGCCGGTCATGTTGTTCATCGGCGTGAAATCGTCGTTTCCGAACCAGACCGCCGTGGTGTAATTGCCGGTGAAGCCCACATACCACGCGTCGCGGTAAGCCTGCGACGTGCCGGTCTTGCCACCGGAAACGATGCCGTTTTCAAGCGCGCCGCGCCGCGCCGTTCCCATCACGGGAATGGTAACAAGCATCTGGTTCATCTTCGAATTGGCCTCTTCGGAAAGCACCCGCTTGGCGGGTTCCTCGTCACGGCCGAAATCGTAGAGAACCTTGCCCTCGTAATCCAGCACCTGCTCGATGCCGTGGCGGCGCGATTGCATGCCATCGGCCGGGAACACGGCATAGGCCGTCGCCTGATCGAGAACCGTCAGTTCCGATGTGCCGAGCGGAATGGTCTTGTCGCTGCGCAGCGGCGTGGCGACGCCCATCGCCTTGGCGGTGTCGACGATCACCTGCGTGCCGAGGACGTCTTTGGCGAGACGCACCGGCACGGTGTTGTAGGATTTGGCAAGCGCCACCTGCAACGTCACCTTGCCCGCGTAGGAGCGGCCATAATTCTGCGGAGACCAGCCGCGCCAGGTCACGGGCGCGTCGGAAATCAGCGTCTCCGGCTTCATGCCCTTTTCCATGGCGGCCGAGTAGGTATAGACCTTGAAGGAGGATCCCGGCTGGCGCAGCGCCGCCGTCGCGCGGTTGAACTGGCTTTCGCCGTAGTCACGCCCGCCGACCATGGCGCGCAACGCGCCGCCGTTCTCGATCATCACCATCGCGCCCTGCTTGACGCGGTAGCCCTCGCCATACTCGCGCAGCTCCATTTCCATCGCCTGCTCGGCTGCCTGTTGCAGCCCGGTATCGATGGTGGTGCGCACGACGACGGTATGGTCCTTGAACCTGCCCTGCGCCGCCAGTCGCTGTACCTCGTCAAACGCCCAGTCGAGGAAATAATCCGGGGCCTTCACATCGGCGCGGTCAATGACGGTGGCCGGATTGCGCCGCGCGCCGATCACCTGACCCTCGGTCATCAGCCCGCTCTGCACCAGGTTGGAAAGCACGGTGTTGGCGCGCGCACGTGCGGCTGGCAGGTTGACATGCGGTGCGTATTTGGCCGGCGCCTTGAACAGGCCGGCGAGGATGGCGGATTCGGCAAGCGTGACATCGGTCAGGTTCTTGCCGAAGTAAAATTGCGCCGCCGCTGCCGCCCCGAACGTGCCGCCGCCCATATAGGCGCGGTCGAGATAAAGGCTGAGGATTTCCTTCTTCGACATGTTGGCCTCGAGCCACAGGGCGAGGAAGGCTTCCTTGATCTTGCGCTCCAGCGAGCGCTCATTGGTAAGGAACAGGTTCTTGGCAAGCTGCTGCGTCAGCGTCGAGCCGCCCTGCACCACGCCGCCGGCGCGGGCATTCTCGCTCATGGCGCGTGCAAGGCCAATGAAATCGATGCCGAAATGGTCGAAGAAGCGTCTGTCTTCGGTGGCCAGAACCGCCTTGATGAAATGATCCGGCATCTGGTCGATCGGGACGGAATCCTCATGGATGATGCCGCGATGGCCGATAGTGTTGCCGTAACGGTCAAGGAAGGTCACGGCAAAATCACCGCGATAACGCCAGTCCTTCTTGGTCTCCTCAAAGGCGGGCATGGCAAGCGCCAGAAGCACGACACAGCCGGCCGTTCCGAATGTCAGCGCGTCGCATGTCAGGTTGACGAGAAGCTTCTTCCAGCCGCGCACATGCAGTTTGCGCGAGGCAATGGTTACGTCTTCCCAGAAATCCACCAGCCTTGCCGCAGCCGTCCACAGGCCGGAGTCGATAAAGCTATCGATTCTCAGCAGGATGTGCCGCTTTTTGCGACCGTTTTTATCGTCTTTTTCTTCCTGCACCTGGCGATGTTTTCCTGTTCAACGCAACGCGGATTGTCGATGTTTCTGCGCTTCATCCAATTCCGGACGCAAAACCATGACATGGTTCTGCGGGAATTGCTTGACGCGACGGCCTCTCGCGGGTCAATGACCCATTGCCACTCGCCAAAATGCTAAAATATCGTACAAACCAGCCCTTGGCGATACGATATTAAGGATTAGGGATCGGTTAAACCTTGCCCTCCAAGAGATCAAAATGGAACGGAAATGTTAACGATGAATGACGCGCCGTTCTGGAAAACCAAATCACTGGAAGAGATGAGTGGCCAGGAATGGGAAAGCCTGTGCGACGGCTGCGGCCTGTGCTGTCTGAACAAGCTGGAAGATTGGGACACCGGCGAAGTGGTGTTCACGTCGGTCCGCTGTCAGCTGCTTGACGGTGAAAGCTGTCGGTGCTCCGACTATGAGAACCGCCGCGCCACCGTGCCGGACTGTATCCAGCTGGATTTGAAAAAGGTGCACGAAATCGGCTGGCTGCCGCCCACCTGCGCCTACGCGCTGGTACGCGATGGCAAGGATCTGTACTGGTGGCACTATCTCGTCTCCGGCGACGTGAACACGGTGCATCAGGCCGGCATTTCCGCGCGCGGCCGCACCGTCAACGAGCTGGACGTGGAGGTTGACGATTTCGAGGATTATGTGGTGGACTGGCCGCTCACAGTGGGTGAGACGGCGGGCGAAAAAGAGAATAGCTGACGGAAGTCGCCAATTTTCGTGTTGGTCCTATTCCTGCCCCATCGTTTTCTTAAGGCATGTTTCGGAAGCACGGCATGCCTGAAACAAGGGCCGCCGTTCATCCATTCCGGCATATGATCCGCAGAATGCGGACGAGGGACATCAAAACGCATGCGCTATCGGCTGCCCGCCATCGTTCTTTCGTGCATTGCCCTTCAGGGTATTCTGCCGCTTTCCGCCTCCGCCCAGCAATCGCAGGCTTTTGAATGCACGCTGGTCACCTCCATCGAGACCGGCGCTGTCATCAACCAGCAGGGCGCCTGCGATCAGCGCGTGGCGCCGGCCTCCACCTTCAAGGTGCCGTTGGCTCTGATCGGTTATGACGCCGGCATCCTGCTGGATGACAAGACCCCTGCATGGGACTGGAAACCCGGCACGGAGGCCCGCGCGCAGGACCGCAAGACGGTTGATCCGACCATATGGGAGCAGGATTCGGTGCTGTGGTATTCGCGCGAACTCACCCGCCGCCTCGGCCCGGAAAAATTCGCCGCCTATGTCAAACGTCTGGGTTACGGCAATGCCGATGTATCCGGTGAACCCGGCAAGAATAACGGTCTCACCCATTCCTGGCTCGGCGCTTCCCTGACCGTTTCCCCGGTCGAGCAGGTGGGATTCATCCGCCGCCTTCTGGCCGGAAATCTGCCGGTTTCGCGCGACGCGCAGGCAAAGACGCGGGCGATCGTGCCGGTGTTCGATGCGCCGGAGAGCTGGAGCGTGCACGGCAAGACCGGCACGGGCTTCATGCGCGACGAAAAAGGCAACCCCGACCGAAGCCGCCCCTTCGGCTGGTTCGTTGGCTGGGCGGAGCGCGAAGGCCAGCACATCGTCTTCGCAAGGCTTCGCGTTGCCGACAAGCCCTCGAGTGAACCGCTCGGCCCCGCAGTGCGCGACGCCTTCCTGCGCGATATTGCCCGGCTGGCGGTGCACAGATGATTACACGGCTGGCCAGCCCCAAGGAAAAGCGGACATGGCGGATGCCTCCAACGATGTGATCAAGCTCTACACCGACCATGGGGTTGATTTCGACAGGCTGCGCGGTCGCTCCCTCGCCGAAAAACCCTGGCTGGATCGGTTCACGTCGCTTTTGCCGCAGGGCGGATCCATCCTCGATATCGGCTGCGGTTCAGGCGAGCCGATCGCCGGCTACTTCATCGGCAACGGATATGACGTGACCGGCATCGATACGTCATATCCCCTGATAGAAATTTGCCGCACCAGATTTCCGGAAAAGCGCTGGGTGGTCGCCGATATGCGTGAACTCGTGTTGAGTTGCCGCTTCGACGGGTTGATTGCCTGGCATAGTTTTTTCCATCTGAAGGCCGACGATCAGCGCCGCATGTTCGGTATTTTCCGGCAGCACGCCAATGACGGCGCCGCACTGATGTTCACGGCCGGGCCGGGACACGGGGAAGCGACTGGGACCCTTCAGGGAAAACCGCTTTACCATGCCAGCCTCGCTCGCGAAGAATATGAAAGCCTGCTTGCCGCGCACGGGTTTCGACTTCTCGACCACATCGTCAACGATCCCGATTGCGGTGGGGCGACGATTTATCTCGCCAGACGTGTGGCGGCGTAACCATCGAATTCAGACCCTTGCCAGGCTCTCACGATTGTGCGTGCGATAAAAAATGTCGTTATCCCTTGACCTTCCCATGATGGGAATCCTTACATAGTAGCCATAAACGGGCGAAAGTCGCCCTGAGGGAAGTGGCATTATGAATATCGGACAGGCTTCGGATGCATCCGGCGTTTCCGCCAAGATGATCCGTTATTACGAACAGATCGGCCTCATCACCCCCGCCGCCCGCACCGGCAACAACTACCGGGTCTATGGCGAGCAGGACGTGCATAATCTTCGCTTTATCAAGCGGGCGCGCACGCTTGGCTTCTCGCTGGAGGAGACGGAAACGCTCCTGAAACTCTGGCAGGACAAGAGCCGCGAGAGTTCGGCGGTGAAGGACATTGCGCTCGGCCATATCGCCGATCTCGAACAGAAGATTGCCGAGATGAAGGGCATGGTGAAGACGCTGTCCCACCTTGCCCATTGCTGCGGCGGCGACCACCGGCCGGATTGCCCGATCCTCGATGATCTAGCGGCAGGCGTCGAAAAGGCCGTCCACAAGCCTGCGAAGGCCCACTGACGGCCGCATCCCGCCTCGCCGCCAGTCCCTAAACCTCGTCGAACGCACCGCCTTCGCGCGAGGGATTGCGGTCGATCACGCGCTCTTCCGCGTCATCGGGAAGGGCCTCGTCGCTTTCCTGATAGGGGTCGTCCTCGCTCTCGGCCTCTTCTTCCTCGATTTCATGTTCGATGGACTGCGGAATTTCTCCCTTTGCCGGAAGGGCGTCGATATCGAGATCGAGCAGTTCCTCGTCCATGGCGTCTTCGTTGAGAGGTGTGATTTTATTGCGGTCCATGGTGGTATCCTTTCTGTCTGGTCATTGCGCAAACGACCGGGGAGGCAGAGGGTTCCTGATGCCTGCAAGTTCGCTCGAGCGGAATAGGTGAAAAGGCGCCTTGACCTCAATGGTGCTTGAGGTTCTAGTTTGCCCGCCGTATCGCAAGAATGGAAAGGATACGGCTTTGACGAGTATGGAAATGACGGAGAAAAATAGCTGGTCGGAATTGCTTGGTGGGGCGAACCTCTCGCTTCTGACCGTCATTTCCTCCGGTATCGGCCTGCATGCCTTCAACCAGTTTGCAGTAGTCACGGCCCTGCCGGTCGCGGTGCGCGAGATTGGCGGCGCGGCCTTCTATAGCTGGGCCTACAGCCTCTATTTCGTCGGTTCCGTGGCAGGCGGTGTCACCGCCGTTCTGTTTCGCGAGCGTTTTGGCGCGCGCAGCGTTCTATTCCTGTGCTGCCTTATCTTCTCCTTCGGCTCCGTCATGTCGGCGCTCGCGGACAGCTTTTTATGGGTCGTCATCGGCCGGGCGTTGCAGGGACTTGCCGATGGCTTGATCGTGGCGGTGTGTTACAGCCTCATACCTGCCGGCTTTCGCTCGGCTCTACTGCCGAAGGTCTTTGCCATCGAGGCGGCCATCTGGGCGGTCGCGTCCTTCGTCGGGCCGCTCACCGGCGGGTTTGCCACGGAGCACATCTCCTGGCGCGCCACATTCCTGCTGTCTGCGCCGCTGATCGTGCTGCTGCTGGCCTATACGGCGATTGCGGTTTCGGCAGAACGGTCGGTCGCGACCTCGCGCAAGCCGATGGTGCCGCTGCTCCTTTGCCTTGTTGGCGCATTGGCTTTCTCCGCACCCTCCGCCTTTGAGGATGCCGGTCTGCGCATCATGTCGCTGCTGGTTGGTGCGGCCCTGTTGTGGGCATCGCTGAAGGCGGGCATCCAGCCTTCCACCGGCCTGTTCCCCAGGGATTCCTTCCGGTTGAAGACGGTACTTGGCAGCGGTTTCTGGGTGCTGTTCCTGATGTCCTATGCCCATGCACTCGGCAGCGTCTATCTCGCTTATGTCGCCATCAATCTCTGGCACCATGAGCCGACCTTCGCCGGTTTTATTGTCGTGACGATGCCGCTTGCCTGGAGCTTCGTGGCAATGCTGATCGGCAGCCTGCGTTCGGGCCGCCTGCGGCAGCTTTGCCTGCATTACGGACCCTACCAGATGGTGCCGGGTTGTGCGCTGCTGGGGCTTGGGCTGGCGACGGGGAACTGGCCGGAAATGCTGATCGGGCAAATATTGATCGGTTCAGCTTTCGGCATGTCCTGGGCAGGCATCAGCCAGGCAGCCATGGAAGCCGCGCCGGAAGAGGAACGCAAGATGACGGGCGCGCTGCTGCCTACGGTCGCGACGCTGGGTGCCGCGGCCGGTGCGGGCGCAAGCGGCACCGTCGCTGCCGCGAGCGATCTCGTTCTGCAGATCGATCGTGCGGATGTGACGATACCGATGCTCTATCTCTATGGGCTGGGTGTCATCGTCTCGCTTCTGGCGATCCTGACAACCCGCGGCTTGCGAAGCGGACAGCGCTGACGCCTCTGCGGCGTGTGTGCGGTTAAGACTGTGTGGTGGCGATGGTGATCGCCGCCAGATAAACCACGAAAGCCATGATCGCGACTGCGCCAATAATGATGACGACACCCTTGCCCGCGCGTTTTTTCTCGGTCTTGTTTTCGTTGGCTTCTGTCGGAAACAGGATGGGATCGCGGGAATCGCTGATTTTTGTCATGCCGTTTCTCCTTTGAGCGGTTGCTGCTTATCAACAGCAGATCCGCCAAAAGGTTCCTCACGGACGCAGCGCCCAGCTGGTGGCGTGCACTACAGCCCCCGGCGCTGCCTTGAGGAGCGCTGAACGCACGGGCTCGAAACCCTCTATGCGTTTTGTTCCCACATACCGGCCCCGGTTGGCGAACACTTCGATGGATCCGTAGTCCAGAAAGACGCGGATGTGCGAGGCCCTTGCCCCTCTGGCGATATAGTGCGGCGAGGGGCCATCGCGCCCGTCATCATGGCGGATCCACAGGCCCGTTTCATCGGCGATGAGGCCCAGTGTGACCACGGGATGATCGAGCACCAACTCGAACGGTGTGCCGGGCGAAGCAAGCTCGATCAGCATCTCCACCGCACCGTTGATGAAGGTGACGCGCTCCCCGGCCGCCAGCCGCGTGCGATCGACAATATGGCTTCGCAGGCTTTCCGCCGCACCGATGGGCGGGGTCAGTAGCTCGCCGTTCGAATAGTGGATCCGGCGCGGCAGCGTCATGGATGTCGGGAAATCGATCTCCGGATTGGCATCCGCCCAATTGGCGAGCCAGCCGATGCCGATGATGCTGTCGCCATCCAGAAACGCCTGGAAGGCGTAATTGTCGGTGCCGAAATCCAGCTCCTGCCCAAATTCCTTGGTGAAGACCTTGCCGTCGAACCAGCCGACATCGGCCATGGTCAGGTTCTTGCGGCCGGTTTCAGGGTCTTCTGAATGCATCAGCCCATAGACCAGAACCCAGCGCGTGGATCGGGCATTGGCCGGGCCGTCGAGCGGCAGAAGGCAGGGGCATTCAATGGCAGTGGTCTTGTAGCGCGTTTCCACCCAAAGCTTGCCCACATAGGTCCAGCCTGACGCCGCCGTCGGGTCCAGCGTCTCGTAAAGCAGGATGACGCCGCCACCGTCGCTCTGACTTCCGAGCAGCATTTTCCAAAGTCCATCCGGGCCGCGAAAGACGTAAGGATCGCGGAAGTCCGGCGTCAGCCCCTGTCCGTCCGGGCGATGGCCGAGAATGACTTCGGCCTGTCCGGCCATGATGAGATCGGAAGAAGTGGCGGTGAGCTGGATCTGCTGTTCGGGAATGCGATCCTGCACCTGCTCGGTGAAGAACACGCGGATGCCCGAACCTTCGACCAAAGGAATTGTCGAGCCGGAATAAGCGCCGCCGCGCTTGTCCGGCCGCGTTGTCAGGTCCTCTGAAGGGAAGAGGAAGATCGGCAGATGCCGCCAGCGCAGGTAATCGGAGGAAACCGCGTGGCCCCAATGCATGGTGTTCCAGCGCAGCCCGTGTGAATAATGCTGGTAGAACAGATGCGGCCGTCCTTCGAACCGGCCAAAGCCGTTCGGATCGTTCATCCAGCCGAAGGGCGGGCGGAAGTGATAGCTGTCAGGCAGTTCCGGTGCGGCATTGTCCGGCTTGGTATGGACGACGGTTATGCCGGTTTCCAGCACGTCGGCGGCGGTGAACCAGTAGATGACGGAAACGGCGGTCGTGACAGTATCGTAGCTCAGTTCCACATGGCCGCCGCCGAAGACCTGATAGATTCTAAATCCGAACTCTTCCGTGTTGAGGCTTGAAACCTCAGCGAATTTTCCATTCGCATTGGAAAAGGAGACGGCACCGGGTTCCGCCGGTTTTTTCGCCTTCAGCCATACATGGAAAGTGGCGTTAACAGGCAGATCGGTGTGCAGGATGCGGATTGCGCTTTCCGGCTCGGCGGCTACGGCTTCAACGACGGTCATTCCCGTTCCTTTCGTTGCGGCTACTTTGGTTCAGGAAACGCAACGAATGGGACGAAAGAAAGTTCAACCGCCAGAGGTTTCGCCGTCGCCAGCCTCGTATTTGCCATCCAGCTCGAACAGCAGCCCGTCTGGATGATAGAAGGTGCGGCCTTCGCCGGAGAAGTAAGCCGCAACGATCTGGTTGGTCAGCCGCGAGCCGAAACCCGTACGCGTCGGCGTCCTGACCGCAGGTCCGTCCGTCTCGCGCCAGCGCAGTTCGAAGCGGTCATCCTCGTCCAGCGTCCAAAAGATTTCGATTTTGCCGCTCTCGTTGGAAAGTGCGCCATATTTCATCGCGTTGGTGGCCAGTTCATAAATGGCCAGAGACAGGCCCAGCGCCTGTTGCGGCGCGATTTCCATGTCCGGTCCGGAAATCGTTACGCGCGCCTTGTCGTCGAGATGCGGATAAACGGACTCGCGGACAAGCGCGGAGATGCTGGCACCCTTTCCCGAAGCATGAATGAGGTTCTGGGCGTTGCCGAGTGCGGCGATACGTCTTTTGATGGTGTCGCGCGCATCCTCAAGCGTCTGCGAATGGCGCAGGGTGGCGCTGACGACCGCCGTGGTGATCGCCATCGTATTCTTGACCCGGTGGACGAGTTCGCGCCGCAGAAGATCCTCCCGGCTGCGGCCCTGCACCGCTCCGGTCGTGTCGACGGCTATGTCTATCAGCCCTGCGATCTTGCCCTGGTCGTCGTAAAGCGGGCTGTATGAAAAGGTCCAGTAGGTGTCTTCGGGGTAGCCGTTGCGGTCCATGACGAGATGCATGTCCTCGGCGAACGTGCCCTTGCCGGAGAGTGCCTGATCAACGAAGGGTTTCACATCGTTCCAGACATCGGACCAGATGATGTGAAACGGCTTGCCGAGCGCACCCTCTTCCTTCAGCCCAAGAAACGGGCGGTAGGCGTCGTTGTAGACGATGTTGAGGTCAGGCCCCCAGAACAGACAGATTGCATGGCCTTGCTTGAGGATCATCTGCACGGTGGTTTTGAGTGATACCGGCCATGTCTCTATCGGCCCCGTGCTTGTCGACGCCCAGTCGAAGCGGCGGATGGCCTCGCCCATTTCACTGTCGTCATAGGGGAACTCTGGCACGAATTTATCCTGCTTGCATTGCGGCTCATTCATTGGATGTTTGTATGTTCAAATATACCTGTAGTTCAAATTGATTTTTCCAAACTCCGCTGCGGCTTCCCGTAATTGTGGCTATTCACCCCTCGCAACCGGGCGGAAAAAGGGCCATATCAGGTAAAAGCAGGGAGTTTACCCGTGATCACATTCGACAATTCCTATGCCCGCCTGCCGGAAAGGTTCAGCGCCGCCGTCTTGCCAACGCCGGTGAAGGCGCCACGCCTCATCGCCTTCAATCGCGCGCTGGCAGACGAGCTTCTTCTCGACGTCTCAGGCCTCGACGACGACAGGCTGGCGGCGATCTTTTCCGGCAATGTGGTACCGCAAGGGGCCGAGCCGCTGGCGATGGCCTATGCCGGCCACCAGTTCGGCGGTTTCGTGCCGCAGCTCGGCGATGGTCGTGCCATTCTTCTCGGTGAAGTCATCGACAAACACGGCAAACGTCGGGATATCCAGCTGAAGGGCTCCGGCCCGACGCCGTTTTCGCGAAGGGGCGACGGGCGCGCGGCGCTCGGCCCGGTGCTACGCGAATATATCGTCTCCGAGGCAATGTTCGCGCTCGGCGTTCCCGCGACAAGGGCGCTCGCCGCCGTCCTGTCCGGTGACAGGGTGCAGCGCGAGGTGGGTCTGCCGGGCGGGGTTTTCACCCGTGTTGCGGCAAGCCATATCAGGGTCGGCACCTTCCAGTTCTTCGCCGCGCGCGAGGATGATGAGGGGATCAGAAATCTTGCGGATCATGTGATTGACCGCCACTATCCCGAAGTGAAAAACGCGGACAATCCCTATCTCGCCCTGTTGCAGGGCATCGCCCAGAGGCAGTGCGAACTCATCGCCCGCTGGATGATGGTTGGCTTCATCCACGGCGTGATGAATACCGACAATATGGCGATCTCCGGCGAGACGATAGACTTCGGTCCATGCGCCTTCCTTGACGAATACAATTCTAACAAGGTGTTCTCCTCCATCGACGCACAGGGGCGCTACGCCTTCAACAATCAGCCGGGCATCGCCCAATGGAACATTGCAAGGCTGGCGGAATGCCTGTTGCCGCTGCTTGACCCTCAAGTGGAGAAAGCAGCCGAACTCGCAAACGCCGTGCTCGCTGATTTCGCCGCCGCGTTTCCCAAGCGCTGGCTTGCCGGCATGCGCGAAAAGCTTGGGCTGACGGGCGAAGAGGAGGGCGATATCGAGCTGGTGCAGGCGCTTCTTTCGCTGATGCAGGCATCGGAAGCCGATTATACGCTGACCTTCCGGCGTCTTTCTCACGCGGTAGAGGGCGATGCCGAGCCGTTTCGCGGCATGTTCATCGATATCGCGGCGGCGGATGCATGGCTGGCGCGCTGGCGGGAGCGGGCCGGGCGGGAAGAAGTTTCTGCCTCCGAGAGGTCGCGGGCGATGCTCGCCGTCAACCCGGCCATCATTCCCCGCAACCACCGCATCGAGGAACTGATCGAGGCGGCGGTGGAAGACGGCGATTTCGAACCGTTCCACGCCATGCTGGCGGCGATTGCCACGCCATTTGAGGAACGGCCGGACAATTTCGTCTACATGCAGCCGCCGATGAGCGATGAGAAGGTGTTTCGGACCTTTTGCGGGACGTGATTTGGGAGAGGCATTCCGCCGCTCGTCGTCATGCTCGGGCCTGTCCCGAGCATCTGCGACCTATCGATTTCGTGAGACGTTAGATCCTCGGGACAAGCCCGAGGATGACAGTGTCGGGGCCGATTGCTCCCCTTAACTCACCCAACCCGGGCCAGCGGCTCATGCGCGCCGTAATATCTTCCAAACCGGTTTTCCAGGAATTTCGGCAGGGCCACTTCTTCCTGCCGGACAAATCCCTTCTGCGGCAGGGCGCCTTCCGCAAGCAGGTCGAGAACCGTGCAGATACCGGCTGCGGTGGTGATCTGGATTGCGCTCATCATCCGGCCGGAAACGGGGCCGGCATAGACCTTGTTGGCATAGGTTTCCTGCAGGAACCGGCCGTTGCGGGTGCCGCAGACGGTAACGAAGACAATGACCACGTCCTGCATGGTGCCGGGCAGGGCGTTTTCGAACAGGTCCTTCAGCACATCGCGGCGGTTGCGCAGGTTGAGGTCGTTCAAAAGCGCCTTCATGATTGCGACATGGCCGGGATAACGGATGGTGCGGTAATTCATCGTCCGCACCTTGCCTTCCAGCGTCGCACATAGCGTGCCGAGGCCGCCCGAGGTGTTGAAGGCCTCATATGTCACGCCGTCGAGCGAGAACTCTTCGCGCTCTTCCAGCGCCGGAACGGCGGTGAGGCGGCCTTCGACGATGGCTTCGCAGGGCTCGATATACTCGTTGATCAGCCCGTCCGTGCTCCATGTAAGGTTGTAGTTGAGCGCATTGGACGGATATTGCGGCAGCGCGCCGACACGCATGCGCACGCTGTCCAGCTTGTCGAACCGGGCGGCAAGATCTGCGGCGACGATGGAGATGAAACCGGGGGCGAGGCCGCATTGTGGAATGAGCGCGGTCTCAGCTGTTTCCGCCAGTGCCTTGACCTTGCGGGTGGATTCGACGTCTTCAGTCAGATCGAGATAATGCGTGCCGACTGTAACCGCAGCTTCCGCAATGCCCGCCGTCAGGTGGAAGGGCGCAGCGGAAAGCACGGCGAACTTGCCTTTCAACAGCGCTTCCAGCGCCGGACGGTCGCCAATGTCGACGATTTCAGTGTCGACACGCTCATGCGCCGGCACATTCGTCAGCTGGTCTGCCGAGCGATCGGCAACCGTGATGCGATAATCGCCGGTGACAGCCAGCATCCAGGCGATGGCTGAACCGATATTGCCCGCGCCGATGACGACGATGTTTTTCATGTTTTTGTTCCCCGCAGTAAATTCATATGCCTCTGCGCACCGGATGCGCTTCATAGACAGAATGCCAGCTTTTTTGGACGATTCGCAGCTTCACTATGTGCGGATAGCGGGTTAATAATGGACAATTAGACGACAGGATTGGTCATTATGACGATTGCCGACAAGGACCGGGCGCTGCTCGCCCTGCTTTCCGAAAACGCCCGCATGCCGGTGGCGGAACTGGCCCGCAAACTTGGCCTTTCGCGCACCACTGTGCAGGCTCGCATCGAGCGGCTCGAGGCCGAAGGGGTGATCGCCGGTTATGGCCTGAGACTTTCGGAAAGTTATCTTTCCGGGCTGGTGCGCGCCCATGTGCTGATCACCATCGGGCCAAAGGCGCTGCCTGGCGTGACGGCGGCGCTCACCGCCATCAAGGAGGTGACAACGCTGCATTCGGTCAGCGGCACTTTCGACCTGATCGCCATTCTGGCAGCACCTTCCATTCTCGACCTTGACCGGTTGATCGACAGGATCGGCGCGCTGGACGGCGTGGAACGCACGCTATCGTCGATCATTCTTTCCACGCGGATTTCGCGGTAGGCGTTGGAGGGTTTGGCAGGTAAAAGGTGGACGAGTGCCCGCAATGCTCTCGTCTCCCCTCATTCCTTTGACAAGCACAGAAATCAGGAAGGTGGGGGTCTGCCTTAACCTAACCCACCCCTCTCGTCATAAGCCTTCTGCGCCGCCAGCACCGCGTCCATATTGCCCTCCGCCCAGTGGGCCAGTGCCGCAACCGTGTCGGTCAGTGTGCGTCCGAGCGGCGTCAGGGAATATTCGACCGTGACCGGCACTGTCGGAAAGGCCTGCCGCGAAATCAGGCCGTCGCGCTCGAGCTTTTTCAGCGTCTGAGACAGAACCTTCTGCGAAATGCCCTTGATTTCCCGCCGCAGCAGGTTGAAGCGCACCGCGTCCACCCGAAGCTTGTCGAGGATCAGCAGTGCCCATTTGTCAGCGATCCTGTCCAGCACCATGCGTGTGGGGCAGCGATCCTCGTAAACGTCATAGACATGTTCCATGGGTCTCATCCCGCTCTGAAAAGCCCGGGTCGGTTTCCTTGAGGATACCAGATAACCGGAAAGTGCTCTCTTTTCCTGATTTCGAATACGCAGTACGTATGTTTTCGAAACATGGTTTCTACTAGATACTACGGAGATTTGAGATGACTGGCAAGATACTCGTAATCGGTTCCACCGGCACCATCGGCACGCCGCTGGTAAAGGCGCTTCTGGCCAAGGGCGAAAGCGTGAAAGCAGCCTCGCGCACCGGCAAGGCAGCCGAAGGCGCGGAAGGGGTGCGCTTCGATTACACCGACGCCTCGACCTACACGGATGCCTTCGATGGCGTCGATCGTCTGTTTCTGATCCTTGCTGGCGGGCGTCTGGATGCAATCGACGCGCTGACGCCGGTTGTCGAGGAAGCTGCCCGCCGCAATGTGAAGATCGTGTTCCTCAGCGTCTTCGGCGTCGACGCCGACGATTCCATTCCCTATCGCCAGGTGGAACTGAAGATCATCGCTTCCGGCGCGCCTTACGTCATTCTGCGCCCCAACTGGTTTGCCGATAATTTCCACACCTACTGGAAGGCCGGCATCGAACACGGCCAGATCGCCGTTCCGGCAGGCGAGGGCAAGTCGAGCTTCATCGACGTGCGCGACATCGCCGACAGTGCGGCGGCAGCGCTGACCTCGACGGCTTTCGACAATAAGGCGTTCAACCTGACCGGGCCGAAGGCTTTGAGTTACGGCGAGGCGGCCGCGATCATCTCGCAGGCCATCGGCAAGCCGGTCGGCTATAGCGCGGTTTCGGACGATGTTTTCATCGGCATTCTGACCGGCGCTGGCGTTCCGAAGGATTACGCCGCCTTCCTCGCGTCGATCTTCTATCCGGTGCGCGAAGGCTGGACGTCGGCGGTCACCGGTGATGTCGAGACTTTGACCGGCCACGCACCGCGCTCGCTGGAAACCTATGTGGCCGACCATGTGGCCGCGCTGAAGGACTGACGCTAAGAAACGACACGCCCGTCGCGTCACGCCGGATCGGTGGAGCCGCGGCGGGCCTTGAACAACATCTTGAGCCGCTGGATATCATCCGCATTCCAGCCCTGCGGTGCGGTTACCTCCATCCACGCATCGATATAGTGCTCCGGCGCGTAGACATGGCCGTAACCGATCGGCGCCGTGGTGGCGGCGGCAACATCAAGACCGAGCTGCAGCAGGGTCACGACGGGGAACCAGCGGAAGGATGTGGAGACGTCAGGGCCGTGATGAACCATCCATTGCGGTCGCCGGTAAAGCGATGCGGCCTCGAAGAAGGTGATCGGGTCGCTGGCATATTGCAGATAGACGATGCGCATCGGGCCCCACTTCGCATCAGGCATATGCGCAGTGGTATATTGGTTGGCGAAGCGGATGACCGAGGAATCGCGGAAACGCGGCAGCCATTCCGGCGTACCCGCCACGCGCCCATTGGTGGCCATGCGCCATGTGGGGCTGGAAAAGGGCGGACCGCTCCACAGCGCACCCTGGAACGGGTCCGAGAGCACGTCGTAAAGATCGGATGATTTCTGCGAGTTCAGCGAACCGAGGCTCAGCCCGTGCAGATAGAGTTTCGGGCGCGTCTCCTTCGGCAGGGTGGTCCAGTAACCGTAGACGGCCTGAAACAGCGCGCGCGCCGTTTCCACACCGTAATCCGGTTCGGTCAGAAGCGCGATCCAGCTGGAAAGATAGGAATATTGCACGGCAACGCTGGCGATATCGCCGTCATGCAGATATTCGACCGTATCAAGCGCTTCCGGATCGATCCAGCCGGTGCCGGTGGGAATGACGACCAGCAACACCTTGCGCTCGAACCCGCCAACCCGCTTCAGCTCCTCCAGCGCAAGTGCTGCCCTTTCCTCGGGCGTTGCCGCAGAATTCAGGCCTGCATAGACCCTGAGCGGTTCCTTGGCCGGGCGGTGGGTGAAGGCGGAAATCTCTTGTGCCTCCGGCCCGCCGGCCACAAATTCGCGGCCTCTGCGGCCAAGCGATTCCCATGTCATCAGGGAAGCGCTGCTGCCGGTTTTGAGCGCATCGGAAGGGCGCGGTACATCCGGCTCGATCAGCGCATCCACCTGTTTCAGCGAGGAATCGGCAAACTTCAGGCCGATATCGAAGATCAGACCGTTCAGCAGCATCCATGACAGCACGATGGCGGCGGCTATACCGAGCACATTGGCGAGCCGGCGCGGCAGGAAGTGACGGCTGCGCACCGAGAAGAATCGCCGGATGAGCTGGAAAAGCCGTCCAGCGCCGATGAGGAGGGCGGAGACCAGCACCGCAACGCCGCCAGTCTTGGTGGGGTGGGCGCTGGACAACGGATCTAGCTCCATCAGGATACGGATGGAATTCTGCCAGTCTTTCGCCTGCCAAAGAAACGCGATCGCCGTTATCGCGCTGGCAAGGGCGATGAGAAAGCGGATGCTGCGCCGGTTATGGCGCGAGGGGTGGGGCAATTCCAGATAGGTCCAGATGGCGGTGAGCGCCACGCCGATCAGATAACCGATGGCAAAGGAAAATCCGCACAGCACACCCTGCATCAGCCATGTGCGCGGCAGAAGAGACGGCGTGAGCGAAGCGCAAAACAGAATAGTGCCAAAGACGATGCCGGTTGCCGAAAGACCCGCAAACAACCGCCCAACCCATTGTTTCAACAACTTGACTTGCCCCTTTTTCCCGCCGTCTGGCACGAGTGTAGTATGCGGCGGGCGAGGGTGCAAACCCTGTTAGCAGGATAAAAATCACAATTATAGGAAAATAATCCTTTACAGCGTGACGGTGGTTTGATAGGTTTAGGTCACAGTCGGAGATTTGCGGCTGAGCGGCAAAGGTCGGTTTATCCGATGCTCTTTCCGCGACACGTCATTTCTCTCGCAGGTCCACCTCATGGCAAATATCCGCAATTGTGATCTGGCGCTCCACGGCGTCTGGCAGGAAAGCTGCGCCTATGGCGGCGAGGGCAGGCTGGAGGCCGCACCCGAGATAAAATCGCGGGCCGACAAGCTGGCTGCCGAAGATGCGGCGCGCAATGGCAATCTGCGGCAATTGCTGAACGAGCTGACGGTGGAGATGCGCGAACAGTTCTGCATGTACCGCAACCTGCGGCAGACAAGCGAAGCGGCATTTTTATCAACGGTGGAGGATGCCTCGGGCAAACAGGCGCGCGCCGACGTGAAGGCCGCAACGGATCAGCTTTCGCTGATTGTGCGCACACTGGAACGGATCGATGCCCTGCAACGGGTGCTGGCAGAAGAGAGGCAGGCTCTTGCCGGCGAGGACGAAGCCGATACCGAACATTACGAAATGGCGGTGGCGCATTTCCTCAAACGCATCGACGAACTGGCGGAACAGAAATGCCGCGCGAGGCTGGAGGTCGATTTGGCTCGTAGTGCATCAACAGAAGCTGACACATGACGGATGTTTCGAGCGAACCCCAACTGCAAAAGCAGGTCTTCACCCTTCTGCGCGACTGGCGTTTCATCGGCAACCTGCCGCAACAGCCGCCTGAGGGTGACTGGCGGACGTGGCTTCTGATCGGCGGGCGCGGATCCGGCAAGACCCGCGCCGGGGCCGAATGGGTGCACAGGATTGCGTCCGCCGGCAAGCAATCTGATTTGCGCATCGCGCTTGTTGCGGAAACCCTGGGGGATGCCCGTGAGGTGATGATCGACGGCATTTCCGGTATCTGCCGTATCGCCCGCCGTTGCCGCCCCGCCTTCGAGGTATCGCGCCGCCGGCTCATCTGGCCAAACGGGGCCATGGCGCAGGTGTTTTCCTCTGAAGACCCAGAAAGCCTGCGCGGCCCGCAATTTCACATGGCTTGGGCCGATGAACTTGGAAAATGGAAATATCCGCAGGAAACCTGGGACATGCTGCAATTTGGCCTGCGTCTTGGTGAGGCCCCACGGCAATTGGTGACGACGACGCCACGGCCCATTCCGCTCCTGAAGGCGCTTCTCGCCGACCCTTCGAGCCGGGTGGCCAAAATGCCGACGGCGATGAATGCGCAAAATCTCTCACCCGGTTTCCTGAAAGCCATGCACGACCGTTACGGCGGCACGCGGCTGGGGCGTCAGGAAATCGGCGGCGAACTGATTGATGAGCGCGAAGGCGCGCTGTGGAAACGTGCCGATCTGGAAGCGATTGTGGAAACCGACCATGAGCCGCTGGCGCGGATCGTGGTCGCGGTAGACCCGCCCGCCGGTATCGGTGAAAATTCCTGCTGCGGCATCGTGGCGGCCGGGCTTGGCATATCAGGCAAGTTGGTCGTGCTTGCGGATTGTTCGGTGGAAGGTGAAACACCGGCCGGCTGGGCGCGGGCCGTTGTCGCTGCCGTTCGCCGTCATGAGGCCGACCGGGTGGTGGCGGAAGTCAATCAGGGCGGCGAGATGGTGCGGGCAATGTTGCAGAGCATAGACGCCAATCTGCCGCTGACCCTTGTGCGGGCAAGCCGGGGTAAGTTCACCCGCGCCGAGCCGGTGGCGGCACTGTACGAACAGGGCAGGGTACGCCACGCCGCACGGTTTGAAAAACTAACCGACCAGATGGCGGATTTCGGACCCCACGGTCTTTCATCCGGACGCTCGCCCGACCGGCTGGATGCGCTGGTCTGGGCAATAACGGCGTTGACGACGAGTGTTGCGAGTGAGCCGAGGGTGCGCGGAATGTGATATCGGCGATTATTGGCCCCATGAATGAGAGCCAATTGCCCATCTAGCCGATGCATATTGGTTCTTCTCCCCGGCGGGGGAGAAGAAATCCGGGTCGCCGTTAACGCCCAAAATCGGACGTCTGGCAGATGCTACTTCTTCGGAGACTGCGCGGGTTTCGGCTGAGAACCGGTTTCGCGCATCTGGCGCCACTCGTTTTCGAGCCGGTCATAAACGGTCTGGGGGATTGTCGCTGTCATGGTGGCATTCCTCCTTGAATGGTCAACGCTGCGGAAGTGCGCGGTGAATGGAGTTAGCGCGCTAAGGGTCCGCAACTCAAGGAATTTTTTACCTCAAAACCCCGGTCAGCGGATTAAAATCGATTAGGATTTTTTCAAATCGATTTAGTTCTGACGGCCGTCATGTGGAAAAAACAGAGGGTGATATCGCCCCCGATTTTCAGGAGCCGGCTGTGGCCTATGACGAGGCGCGATTCTTCGCGTCGGTGCGAATTTCCATCTACGGTGGTCGCCTGCGAGCTGCACAGCTTGACGGCACGAAGACGATCCTGGCCGGCTTCGGCAAGGCCCTGCCGGGCGGTGATCCCCGCTGGCTCGCCTACATGCTGGCCACCACTTTTCACGAGACGGCTGCGACCATGCAGCCGGTGCGCGAGACATTGGCGGCAAACGATGCCGAGGCGATCGCAAGGCTGGACCGGGCCTTTGCGGCAGGCAGGCTGCCCATGGTGCGCAAACCCTATTGGCGGCCAGACGCCCACGGCAAAAGCTGGCTCGGGCGCGGTTTCGTGCAACTGACGCATCGCCGCAATTACGAGGCCATGTCGCAGATGACCGGTGTGGACCTTCTGGAGCGTCCCGAGCGCGCCATGGAACCGAATGTGGCAACCGCGATCCTGATCCACGGCATGGTATCCGGCAGCTTTACCGGCCGGAAGCTTGCCGATGTCTTCGAGGGCAAGCGTGAGGATTGGGAGGGTGCGCGCGCCATCATCAATGGCCGCGACCGGGCGCGGCTTGTCGGGGACTACGGCCGGGCATTTCATCGCGCCCTTTTGGCGGCGCGGATTGAACCGGCGCGGGCCAGATGATAACCCGTTAGCAAGCGCCGCAAGGGCCATATTCGAATTTTGCATGACAGGTGACACCGTGATCCGCCATATCGTTTTTTTCACCGTTCCCGAGGAAAACCGCGACGCCGTGCGCAAGGGGCTCTCCGGCCTCACCGCCATACCGCATTCGCTGAAGCTCGAAATCGGCGAGAATGTGAAGAAGGACCAATGGGGCAATTCGGTCGATTTCATCGTCTATGGAGAGTTCGAAAACGAGGCGGCGCTCGCCGCCTACAAAGCCGACCCCGCTTATGATCTTTCGACGCGCACGGTGAAGCCGCTGCGCGAGACGCGGGTTGCCGCTGATTTCAACAGCGATACGGCAGTGAAAGCGCCAATCCGGTAAGTTTCGTCAAGACTCGGGCCCTCCACCCTCATTCCTGAGCCTGTCACAGGAAGCCAGCCGACGCGCGTCTGCGCGGCAAAAAGAGTGCTTTCAGTCCAAAAACTTGGGCTGGCTGAATCCCTGTCACGAGCACAGGGATGAGTGCCTGGCGGGAAACTGAGCCCGCATTAAAACAAGGACAATTCCATGCGATTTCCGTTTTCCCTGCCGTGGCGGCGCCCGGCGGATGGCAGAGCCGTGCCTGAACGCAAGACAGCGGCGGGCGGCTTCATGGCGGTTGCGGCGCAGGGTGGGCAGGCATTCTGGACCGGCCGCTCCTATGCCGCACTCGCCCGCGAGGGCTTCATGAAAAACCCGGTAGCGCACCGCGCCGCCCGCATGGTGGCAGAAGCCTCCGCATCGGTGAGCTGGCTGCTTTACGATGGCGATGAGGAGATCGGCGATCATTCGCTGCTCGCACTTCTAGGCAAGCCGAGCGCTCATTTGGGCGGGCCGGACTTTTT
The DNA here is from genome assembly GCF_053522705.1 of Agrobacterium sp. 16-2014-1-2a. Lineage (NCBI taxonomy): Bacteria > Pseudomonadati > Pseudomonadota > Alphaproteobacteria > Hyphomicrobiales > Rhizobiaceae > Agrobacterium > Agrobacterium sp. 16-2014-1-2a. Next base: position 914,933 of record NZ_JBNWBX010000001.1, on the reverse strand, counting down.
CGAGACGCTGTATGGCCATCTGATGTTGGCTGGCAACGCCTATATCGAGCCGCTAGTGGTCGGCGAACGACTGCGCGAGCTGCATCTTCTGCGGCCGGACCGGGTGAGCATCATCGAAGGCGCGGATGGCTGGCCCGTGGGTTACGATTATCGTGCCGAGGGCCGCGCCATCAGGCGCATTGCCTCTGAACGTGACGGGCTGGGGCTGCTGCACCTGAAGCTTTTTCATCCGCTGGACGATCGGGCCGGGTTCGCGCCACTTGCTTCGGCGGGCGCGGCTCTCGATCTGCACAATGCCGCAAGCCAGTGGAACAAACGTCTGCTCGACAATTCCGCTCGCCCTTCCGGTGCACTGGTCTATCAGCCAAAGGAGGGTGGCAATCTCTCCACCGAGCAATATGAGCGGCTGAAGCGCGAGCTGGAGGAAGGTTATCAGGGCGCGATGAATGCAGGCCGGCCGCTTCTTCTGGAAGGCGGTCTCGACTGGAAGGCCATGGGGCTTTCGCCGCGCGACATGGATTTTCTGGAAGCGCGCAACGGTGCCGCACGCGACATAGCGCTTGCACTCGGCGTACCGCCGATGCTGATCGGCATTCCCGGCGACAATACCTATGCCAATTACCAGGAGGCAAACCGCGCTTTTTATCGTCTCACCGTGCTGCCGCTGGTCAACCGCACGGCGGCACGGCTCTGCGGCTGGCTATCGCCGATTTTCGGCTCCGGGCTGCGGCTGGAACCGGATCTCGACAGGATCGCCGGTCTTGCCGGTGAGCGGGACGCCCTGTGGACAAGGATCGGCGCAGCGTCGTTTCTGACCGACGAGGAAAAGCGGGAGGCGGTGGGGTATTAGCCACCGTGCTTGAGCCACCTGGCCGCGTCTTCGACCAAATTCTGAACCAGCGGAATCGTTTTGTGAGGTTCGCCGTTCAAGCGATTCTGAAGACTCGCGAAATGGCGTTTTGAAACTGCACACCCGACCTGCGGGCGACGCGACGCGTCTGTCCGATTTTTCACATCCTAAACCGGAATGATTACCCATGTCTGAATTCGCCAATGAAGGCGGCATCTGGGCCGCCCGCATCACCGGTGCCGTCGCAGGCGCGGGTGTGTCGCTCGTCTACCTCCTGCCGAAAAGCAAACGCGAGGCGGCGAGCCGTTTCGTGACCGGCGTCTCCTGCGGCATGATCTTCGGCGGCCCCGTGGGCCTGTGGATCGTGCAGCAACTCGAGATTGCCGGCGCGCTTTCAGGCCGGGAAATCATGGTGGCGGGCTCTGCCGCTGCCAGCATGGTGGCCTGGTGGGGGCTTGGCCTGCTGGTGCGCGTGGCCGACCGTTACAACGCCCGTCCGCGCGCTTAGCCTCCACGCGGCACCCCCTTTTCACATCGCAGGAGTTTCCCATGCACGTCTATCGCGGGCCGCGCCCCGCCACGCGCAAATTCGCCAATCTGGAACTGCGCGGCATAGCTGGCGACGGCACGTTTTCCGGTTATGCCAGCGTCTTCGGCGAGGTCGATCTCGGCCGCGACGTGATCGAGGGCGGCGCTTTCCGCCGCTCCATCGAGGAACGCGGTGCGGGCGGTATCCGGATGCTCTACCAGCACGATCCGGCCGAGCCGATCGGCGCATGGCGCACCATCCGCGAGGATGAGCGCGGGCTTTACGTGGAAGGTGTTCTCGCCCCCGGCGTCGCCCGCTCGCGAGAGGTCCATTCGCTGATGAAGACAGGCGCGCTGGACGGGCTTTCGATCGGTTTTCGCACGGTACGTTCCAGCAAGGAGGGGCGCTCCGGCAAGGCGGCACGCTCTGGCGTCAGGCGCATTCTGGAGGCCGATCTCTGGGAAATCTCTGTGGTGACCTTTCCGATGCTGCCGTCCGCGCGGGTATCGGATGTCAAACACGCCCGCTTCTTCCGCGACCGCGAAACCGAGCTGGTGCGCACCATGCGCCGCGCGGCGCGTTCGCTTTTCGACACAGCCTTCAAACGCTGACTTCCTCCCAAACACTTCCGAAAACAAGGATGGCGACATGACAGACCAGATGACCAAACCGGCCGCAATGACGGTCGCGCCGCAGGTGAAGGCCGTGCCCGATACGATGACGGCGGCCTTCGACGAATTCATGGAGGCCTTCGAGGCCTTCCGCGACACCAACGACCAGCGGCTTTCCGATATCGAACGCAAGATGGGGTCCGACGTCGTGACCCGCGACAAGCTCGACCGCATCGACAAGGCGCTCGATGACAACCGCAAGATCATGGACGATCTGGCGCTCAAGAAGGCGCGCCCGGCGCTCGGCCGCAAGCAGGCGCATTCCCTCGATACGGATGAGCACAAGGCCGCCTTCGAGGCCTATATCCGCCGGGGTGAGGAGGGCGCGCTGCGCGATCTGGAGGCCAAGGCCTTTGCCGGATCGACAGGCGCCGATGGTGGTTATCTGCTGCCCACCGAAACGGATGGCGAGATCGGCCGCCGCATGACGGCGATTTCACCGATCCGGTCGCTGGCGACCGTGCGGCAGGTTTCCACTGCCGTGCTGAAGAAGCCGTTTTCGCCGGGTGGATTTGCCACCGGCTGGGTTTCTGAAACGGCGGCTCGCCCCGAGACGACGACACCGAAGCTCTCCGAACTTTCCTTCCCGACCATGGAACTCTACGCCATGCCTGCCGCAACCCAGGGGTTGCTGGATGATGCGGCCGTGGATATCGAGGCCTGGATCGCCTCGGAAGTGGACATTGCCTTTGCCGAACAGGAGGCAGCGGCGTTCATCGCCGGCGACGGCACCAACAGACCGAAGGGTTTCCTCTCTTATACGGCCGTCGCCAATGACAGCTGGAGCTGGGGCAATATCGGTTATGTCGCCACCGGTGTTGCGGGTGGCTTCGCCTCCGCGGGGCCAATGGATGTGCTGCTGGATGCCGTCTATGGGCTGAAGGCAGGCCACCGCCAGAACGGCAACTTCGTGATGAACCGCAAGACGCAAGGCGCGCTGCGCCGCTTCAAGGATACCAGCGGCGCCTATCTCTGGCATCCGCCCGCTGCCGCCGGGCAGCCAGCCTCGCTGATGGGCTTTCCCGTGATGGAGGCCGAAGACATGCCGAATGTCGCGGCAAACAGCTTCGCCATCGCTTTCGGTGATTTCCGCGCCGGTTACCTCGTGGTGGACCGCACCGGCGTGCGCATCCTGCGCGATCCCTATTCGGCAAAACCCTATGTGCTGTTCTACACCACCAAGCGCGTGGGCGGCGGCGTGCAGAACTTCGAGGCGATCAAGCTGGTGAAGTTCGGGGTGAATTGACCACAATCTTCCCCGTCACCCCGGACCAAGTCGGGGGTGACGGCGTGCGGATGCTACATTTTCGCCAAACGCTTTCGGCCGGAATTCTTTCTGTCCCATATCCGGAGACCCCATGACCTATGCCCTCATTCATCCGCCGCAGGCGGAGCCGCTGACGCTTGCCGAGGTGAAGGCGCATTTGCGTCTCGACGGCGGCGACGAGGATGCGCTGCTGGCTGCGCTGATCCGTACCGCCCGCGAGCATCTGGAACGTACGACAGGACTTTGCCTGATACGCCAGACCTGGCGGCTCTATCTCGACCGGTGGCCGCCGAGTGGCATGATTCTGATTGGTAAGGGACCGGTGCAAACCATCGAAACGATTCTGGTTTTTGACGGTCAAGGGCGCGCGGCCGACATCACAGCCGCCGACAGATTGCTTGACGGCGAGGCGCGCCCGGCGCGGCTGTGGCTGCGCGACCCGCCAGCCCCCGGACGGGTGATGAACGGCATCGAGATCGACTTCATTGCCGGTTACGGTGAGGCGGGAACCGATGTGCCCGATACGCTGAAACGCGCCATGCTGATGCATGTGGCCCAGATGTTCGCCTTCCGCGGAGCCGTTGCTCTGGAAAATCAACCCGCAGCGGTTCCGGCCGGTTACGAGCGGCTGGTGTCGCCGTTCTGCCGTGCGGGGCTCTGAGCCATGAACCTCGTTTTTCTCGACCCCGGCAAGCTTACGGCGCGGTTGGAGCTGGAGGTGCGCAGTGAGGTACCGGACGGGCAGGGTGGGGCCGCGGAAAGCTGGAGTTTCCTGGGTTCGCTCTGGACGGCCATCGAACCTGTTTCGAATGCCTCGCATGAGCGGGCCTCGGCTGAGGGCGTAACAATCACCCACCGCGTCTGGCTGGTCTGGCGCAGCGACATTGCCGCCGGCATGCGCTTTCGCAAGGGACGGCGCATTCTGGCGATCCGGGCCGTGATGGATCCGGACGAGACCCGCCGTTTCATCGTCTGCCGCTGTGAGGAGGAAAGCCCGTGAGCGCCGCAAATGTGCTTCTACAGGCGATTTTCGCAAGACTTTCCGGCGACGCTGCTCTGATGGAGCTCATCCCCGGCGGTATCGTCGACCGGCTTTTGCCGCGCGCCGTCCTGCCCTTGATCGTTATCGGCGAACTTGAAAGCCGCGATTACTCGACGGCGACGGAAAAGGCCGAAGAACATTTTCTGTCGCTCGACATCTGGAGCGATGCCAATGGCCGCAGGTGCGCGGGTGAGATTGCCGGGCGGGTGAAAACCCTGCTCGACGATGCCGCCCTTCCGCTTGTCGGTATCTCGCTCGTCAATCTGCAGCTTCTCTCGAGCCGTTCGCGGCGCGAGCCGAAGACACGGAACTTCCTCGCAGAAATGCGTTTCAGGGCGGTAACGGAATAGGGTCGGTTCAGGAATTCTGTTTGCGCACGGTGCGCCAAAGCACGATCAGCAGCAGAAACGAAATGCTGATCAGCACGGCGGCGATGGTGAGCATGGCCGCCACCCCGCCGCGATCCAGCGCCAGCGTGAAAATGACGGGCGCCACGGCAATCGCAAGGTTCTGCGGCAGGGAGATACGCGCGGCCTGAAGGCCATATTGTTCCGGTGAAAATACTGCGAGCGGCAACACCGCGCGACTGACGGTGAGCACGCCCGCGCCAAAGCCGAAGAAAATGATGAAACCGATGAAAGCGGGCATGGCCGGGGCAAAAACGAGCAACAGCACGAAGGATGCGAGCAGCATACCTAAGCCGATCATGCAGGTGACGAAGGGATTGCCGTGTTTTCCAAGCAGAAAATCCAGCCCGCGCGCCATGATCGCAAGCACGCTGCGCACGGCTGCCAGTTGCACGGCGAGCGATTGCGATGCGCCGGCATGGACCAGCAGCAGAGGCAGGAGCGGCGAAAAGCCAAAGGCTGTGAAGGCGCTAAGCGTCGTCATTGCCGCCAGAAGTAGAAAGGCGCGCCGCGTATCGACAGGCGATGTCGAGACAGCAGCGGTTTTCGACGTGCCTGGAGTATTGCTCGTCCTTCGTCCGGGAAGGACAAAAACATAGAGTGGCAGAAGCACGAATATCTGCAGACAGGCATATACTAAAAGGGTGCCGCGCCAGCCCAGGTGCTGATCTGCGACGGTGGTGACGGGTAGGAAAACCGCTGCCGAAAGCCCGGTAAACACCATCAGAAGCGTCAGCGACCGGCCACTTTCCGCGCCGACACGTTCTACCACAGCCGTATGGGCCGCCGTCGTCAGGCCGCAGGTCGCGGCCAGACCCATCACGATCCAGCCGAGGACATAGCTGATCACGCCGCCCGCAAAGGCGAGCACGACAAAACCCGCCGTGAACAGCAACGAACCCGCCACAAGAACAGGGGCGGCACCACGGCGCACCAGCGTTCTTCCCAGAAGCGGGCCGCAGAGGGCGCTGATCGTCATCATGACGGTGAGACCGGCAAAAACGACCTCGTTTGCGATGGCCAGTTCCTGTCCGATGCGTGGCCCCAGTATGGCCAGCATGTCGAAACCGGTGCCCCAGCTGACGACCTGCCCAACCGCAAGCACGCCGATAAGGCGCGCGCGAGACGTGAAGGGGGTGGCATCAGACATGATGAAAATCGCGGGTGCGAGATGCGGGAATGCTTTTGGTAGCAGGCCAGTTGCGACCCGGCAACATCAAACGAGACGACATCAATCGAAACGAGAGGGAGAACACCATGGTGGCGCAGAAGGGCAAGGACCTGCTGCTGAAGTTCAACAACGCCGGCTCCTATGTGACCGTGGCGGGGCTCAGAACCAAGCGTCTGGCCTTCAACGCGCAGGCGGTCGATATTACCGACGGCGAAAGCGCCGGGCGCTGGCGCGAGCTTCTGGCCGGCGCCGGCGTGCAGCGGGCATCGCTGACGGCGTCGGGCATCTTCAAGGATCAGGCAAGCGATGCGCTGGTGCGTGGCGCATTTTTCGCCGGCTCCATTCCGGGCTGGCAGATCGTCATTCCTGACTTTGGCACGATCACCGGGCCGTTCCAGATCGTCGCGCTCGAATATTCCGGTCGCCACGATGGCGAAGTGCAATTCGAGACTGCGCTGGAATCGGCCGGTTTCCTTAATTTCGGAGCACTGTGATGCCACAAGGGTTGCGTTACGGGCGGGCGAACCGCCATCGCGGCGAGATCGAGGCGCTGATCGATGGCGAAAGGCGCGTTCTTTGCCTGACGCTCGGCGCTCTCGCCGAACTCGAAACCGCCTTTCAGGCCGATGATCTCACCGCGCTCGCCGAACGTTTCGCAGCCGGACGTATGAAGGCGACCGATATGATACGGGTGATCGGCGCAGGTCTGCGCGGCGCGGGCAACGTGTTTTCCGATGAGGACGTGGCCGCAGCCACGGTGGAAGGCGGCCTTGCCGGCCACGCCGCCATCGTCGCCGATCTCCTGACAGCCACCTTTGCCGGTTCGAGGGGCACACCGCCGGACCCTTGAGTGCCGCAGCAGGTGAGGTGGGCGATCTGACGCCGCGTCCTTTTCCCTGGGAGGCGGTAATACACACCGGTTTCCACCTGCTGCGGCTTTCCTCCGAAACCTTCTGGCGGCTGACGCCAAGGGAGTTCTTTGCCATGACCGGCGGCATCCGCCCCGCTTTCCACACCCTCGACCGCCCGGCGATGGATGCGATGATGCGGCGGTTTCCGGATGGGTGAGTGTGGTTTGCTATTTTGGGGGGCGTGCATCTTTCGTGAAAACGACCAGGCAATTCAAACATCTACGGCTCCGTTTTGAATCAGAAAGGCAAGCGTGATGGCAGGCGAAGTATCGATTGCGGACAGTCGCGAGGAAGCGGAAGCGCTCTCGGAGGTGATGGGTGATCTCGAACGGCGTTCCGAGCGGTTCGGGGCGGCGTTGACTTCTGCCATGCAGGCCGCGGTGACGGGCGGCAAGGGGTTGGATGACGTGTTGCGCGGGCTTGGCGAACGGCTCTCCGGCATTGCGCTTTCCGCCGGGCTGAAGCCGCTTGAGAACATGATCGGCAATGCTGTGGGCGGGCTTTTGAATGGCGGCGGTTCGCTGTTTGCCTTTGCCGATGGCGGGGTGCCGGGACGCAGTATCACGCCCTTTGCCGATGGCGGTGTGGTCGCAAGCCCGGCCTTCTTCCCGATGGGCGGCGGGCTTGGCCTGATGGGCGAAGCGGGTGCCGAGGCGATCCTGCCGCTGAAGCGTGGTTCGGATGGGGCGCTCGGTGTTGCCGCACCGGCGGGTGGCGGCGGCGCGCAGATTGTTTTCAATGTGACGGCGACGGATGCGGCGAGCTTCAGAAAAAGTGAAGGCCAGATCGCCGCCATGCTGGCGCGCAGCGTCGGGCGTGGCCAGCGCGGCCTGTGACGGATTGGACCTCCTCCCCGCAAGACCTCTGTGTCGAGCGTGATCCTTCCATCTTTCCCAGACTATCAAAACGAATCCAGGAACAACGACATGGCGGCATTTCATGAAGTGCGGTTTCCGCTGAGGCTGGCGCTTGGCGTGAGCGGCGGGCCGGTAAGGAGAACCGATATCGTCAACCTTTCCAATGGGCGGGAGAACCGCAACCAGCGTTGGAAGAATGCCAGACGCGCCTATGACGCAGGATCGGGCATTCGCTCCGTTGCCGATCTTTACGAGGTGCTGTCCTTTTTCGAGGCGCGGCGCGGTGAACTCCATGGTTTTCGGTTTCGCGACCCGGTGGATTTCAAATCATGTCCGCCGGGCCAGACACCTGCTGCAAGCGACCAGAAGATTGGCACCGGTGACGGCACGACGACGGCTTTTCAGCTGGTGAAGACCTATGCCGATGCGGGCGGTTCTTTCACCCGGCGGGTAGAGAAGCCGGTCGAGGCTTCGGTCATCATCTCAGTCGATGGGGTGAAAGCCGTCTTGTCGGATTTTTCGGTCGACCATGCGACCGGTACGGTGACGTTTCGCGCCGGTAAGGCGCCGCCTGCCGGTGCCGCAATCCGGGCCGGTTTCGAATTCGACGTGCCGGTGCGATTTGCAATCGACCGCATCGACGTGAACCTTACCGCCTTCGAGGCGGGCCGCATTCCCTCCATTCCATTGATGGAAATCCTCCCATGAAGACCATTCCTGCCGCTTTTGCCGAGCATCTGGCGGGCGAGGCCACGACCACCTGCCATTGCTGGAAAGTGACGCTGAAGGACGGCGAGGTCATCGGTTTTACCGACCATGACGGGACCCTTTCCTTCGCCGGTACTGCCTATCTGGCCGCAAGCGGCTTTGGTGCGAGTGACAGCGACAGCGAGGCCGGACTTGGCGCGAGTGCGGGCGAAGTGACGGGCGGCTTTGCCAGTGAGGCGATTTCCGAAAGCGATCTGGCCGCCGGACGTTTCGATGGTGCGCAGGTGGCGCTCTACCTCGTCAATTGGCAGGCGCCGGAACAGCATGTGCTGCTGAACATGCGCGAAATCGGCGAGGTGACACGGGCGGGCGGAGCGTTTCGTGCCGAGCTGCGCAGCATCGCCCATCGTCTTTCCCAGCCGCAGGGCAGGGTCTATGGGCGGCGCTGCGATGCCGCCCTTGGTGATCGGCGATGCGGCGTCGATCTCAAGCGATTTACCGGCACCGGCAGCGTTGCGGGCACGGACGCGGCGGGCAACCTGCTGGTGACAGGGCTGGACGCTTTCGCCGATGGTTTCTTCAGCCGTGGGAAATTGCAGTTTCTGAGCGGCCAACTTGCCGGCAAGGGTTTCGATCTCGACGGCCACGAGAAACGCGATGGCGGCACGCTTCTGTCCTTGTGGCTCGCTCCGGAGCAACCGCCGCAGCCGGGTGATGTTTTTTCCGTCATCGCCGGTTGCGACAAGCGTTTTGCGACCTGCAAGGCGAAATTCGCCAATTACCTGAACTTTCGTGGCTTTCCGCATCTGCCGGGGGCGGATTTCGCCTATTCCTACGCCAGCAGCGGCCAGACCCATGACGGCGGGGCGCTGTTTCCATGAGCAGTACCTCAGAAAAAGTGCTGGCGGTCGCGCAAGGCTGGATCGGCACGCCCTACCGGCATCAGGCGTCGTTGCAAGGCGTTGGCTGCGATTGCCTCGGCCTTGTCAGGGGCATCTGGCGCTCGCTTTACGGCGAGGAACCGGAACTGCCGCCGCCCTACGCACCAGATTGGGCCGAGCGGGGCGGCGAGGACCGGTTGCTGGAGGCCGCGAAACGTTATTTTTCGGCGGTGCCTGATATGGAAGAGGCTATGCCGGGCGACCTGCTGCTGTTCCGCTGGCGGGCCGATGCAGCGGCGAAACATCTCGGCATCCTCGCCGGGCCGCAGCATTTCATCCATGCCTATGAACAGGTGGCAGTGGTGCGCTCGGCGCTGGTGCCCGGCTGGAAGCGACGTATTGCCGGCGTCTTCCGTTTTCCCGAACCCTGACATTTTTCGAGGCGACCATGGCGACCATTCTCTTTCAGGCGGCGGGTGCAGCACTCGGCGGCGTTTTCGGCCCCGTGGGTGCCATCATCGGCCGCGCGGCTGGCGCGCTGGCAGGCCATGCCGTCGACCGCGCGCTGCTTTCGAACGGGCGGACGGTGTCCGGCGCCCGGCTTTCCACAGCGCGTATTCCGGGTGCGGACGAAGGCGCGGCCATCAACCGGCTTTACGGCACGGCGAGGATCGGCGGTACGCTGATCTGGGCGACGCGCTTTGAGGAAAGCGTCGAGGTGACGCGTCGTGGCGGCAAGGGCAATCGCGGCCCGAAGGTCGAGTCCTTTCGCTATTTCGCCAATCTCGCCGTCGGGCTGTGCGAGGGCGAGGCGGCCATGGTGCGGCGCGTCTGGGCCGATGGGCGGGAACTGGACCTGAGCGCCATCGAGATGCGCTTTTATCCCGGCAGCGAGACGCAATTACCGGATCCGCTGATCGAGGCAAAACAGGGCGCAGGCAATGCACCCGCCTTTCGCGGGTTGGCCTATGTCGTGTTCGAACGCCTGCCGCTTGACAGCTATGGCAACCGCATTCCGCTGATGCAGTTCGAGGTGGTGCGACCGGTCGGCCGGCTGGAAAAAGCCATCCGTGCCATCACCGTCATTCCCGGTGCGACGGAACACGGTTACGCCACGGCGCAGGTTTCGGAACGCACCGGCATGGGCGAAAGTCGCATCATGAACCGCAATTGCCTGACGGCCTTGACCGACTGGCAGGCCGCGATCGACGAATTGCAGGCGCTGTGCCCCAATCTGCAAAGCGTGGCGCTGGTGGTGAGTTGGTTCGGCACCGACATGCGCGCGGGCGAATGCCGCATTCTGCCGGGTGTGGAAGTGGCGGGTCGCGACAGGGAAAGTGCGGCATGGTCCGTCGCCGGTGTTTCGCGCGGGCAAGCGCATCTCGTCAGCCATCACGGCGGCGGCCCGGCTTATGGTGGCACGCCGGATGATCAAAGCGTTGTGCAGGCGATAGCCGACCTCAAGGCGCGTGGTCTGAAGGTCTGCCTTTATCCATTCGTGATGATGGATGTGCCAGCCGGCAACGGCCTGCCGGACCCCTACGGCAAAGGCGAGCAGGACGCCTATGGCTGGCGCGGACGCATCACCTGTTTTCCGGCACCGGGCCTGGCAGGTTCGCCCGACCGCAGTGCAGGCACGCGCACGGAGATTTCCACCTTCTGCAACCGCACTGAGGGGTATCGCCGCATGGTGCTGCATTATGCGGCGCTGGTGGCGCAGGCGGGTGGGGTGGATGCCTTCCTGATCGGCTCGGAGCTGCGCGGGCTGACAAGCCTGCGCGACCATAACGACGCCTTTCCTTTCGTGGAGGAACTGGTGCGGCTGGCGGCGGATGTGCGCGCCGTTGTCGGGTCGGCAACGAAACTGACCTATGGCGCGGACTGGAGCGAATATTTCGGCTATCAGCCGGCGGACGGTTCCGGCGACGTGTTCTTCAATCTAGATCCGCTGTGGGCAAGCCCTGATATCGATGCCATCGGCATCGACAATTACATGCCGCTTTCCGACTGGCGCGACGAGGATGCCGCAAACGGCAATCCTGATGGTATGAGCGGCCCGGACGATGCTAGCGCCTTCCGTTATGCCATCACGGCGGGCGAGGGTTTCGACTGGTATTACGCCAGCCATGCCGACCGCGCGGCGCGGCGGCGCACGCCCATCACTGATGGTCTCAAGGGCAAGCCGTGGGTATTCCGCTACAAGGACCTGCGAAGCTGGTGGCAGAATGCCCATTTTGACCGGGTGCGCGGTGCGGAGAAGTTGACGCCAACCGCATGGGTGCCGGGGTCGAAACCGATCTGGTTCACCGAACTCGGCTGCCCGGCGGTGGACAAGAGTGCGACGCGCCCGAATGTCTTTCCCGATCCGAAATCGGCGGAAAACGCTTATCCCTATTTTTCCCGCAGAAGCCGCGCCGACAGCCAGCAGCGACGGTTTCTGGAGGCGCATCTCGACCATTGGAGGGGGAAGGGGGATGCGGCGATGGTGGATCCGAACCGCGTCTATATGTGGACCTGGGATGCGCGGCCGTTCCCCGCCTTTCCGCAGAACGGCGCGGCCTGGAGCGATGGGGCCAACTGGCGTACCGGCCATTGGCTGAACGGCCGGCTTGGGACTGCCACACTTGCCGATACCATCGCCGCGATCCTGACGGACCATGGATTTTCCGGCTTCGACGTCTCCGCCGTCAGTGGCGATCTGACGGGATATGTGCAGGGCGACGTGAACTCGGCCCGCAACCTCCTGGAGCCGCTGATGTCGGCGTTTCAGGTGGATGTGGCCGAGGACGGCGGAACCCTGCGCTTCCGCTCTCGCAATACGGCGGTTCTGCCCGTGCGTGACGCTGCCGTATTGGCCGATCTGGACGACGAACCGCTGTGGTCGGAAAATCGCGGCCATGACAGCGATTTCGCCGCAGAGGCCGTGCTGACCTCGTTCAATCCGGCGCTGGACTACGAGCAGGCGAGCGTGCGTTCGCGCCGTATCGACAATGCCGGCAGCCGCGTCATGCGGCTCGACCTTAGCGCAGCACTCCCGGCGGAAACAGCGGAAGCCGCAGCTGAGGCCCTGTTGCGTGACAACAGGCAGGCGCGGCGCACGCTGCGTTTTGCGTTGCCGCCCGCAGATATCGCTCTGGAACCCGGCGATTGCATCCGTCCCCCGCAGAATGTGTTTTCGGAGGCTCCGGCAGGGAGGTTCCTGGTCAGCCGGATTGAGGACGGTACTGTACGGCAGGTGGAGGCGCGCGCCTTTTCCGCCGCATCCGCTGCTTTTTCGGGCGCTGTGGATGAGCGTCGTGTTGGCGGGGCAAACGGCGCGGAAGGTTTTGCCCCGGAGGTGCTGTTTCTCGACCTGCCGCGCCATGACGGCACAGCGTCTGAAAATTCGGCGCAGATTGCCGTTTTTGCACGGCCATGGCGGCCAATCGTCGTTTCGTCCTCCGCCGGCACGGAAGGCTACCGGCAGCGCGCCGTGCTTGACCGGCCCGCGATGATCGGCACGCTGGCCATGCCGCTGACATCAGGCCCCTCCGGCCGTTTCGACCGGCAAAACACCATCCTGATCGATCTGCCATCCGGCGAGCTTTCCTCGGCCACGGAGCTTTCGGTGCTGAACGGCGAGAACCGCATGGCGGTGAGGGCCGCAAACGGTGTTTGGGAGATCATCGCTTTCGCGCGCGCAGAGGAAATTGCGCCCGCGCGCTGGCGGCTTTCCGCTTTGTTGCGTGGGCTTGGCGGCACGGAAGATGCGTTGGCCATTGGCGCGCCGGTGGGCGCCCCTGTCGTGGTGCTGGACGCGGCGGTGCAGCCGCTCGGTCTTGCCGCGACCGAACGCGGACGGCGGCTGAACTGGATCGCCGAGGCGGCGGGAATGGCGGGCGCCCCCGCCGGTCCTTTTATTTTCGAGGGTGGCTTGCGGGCTGAAACGCCGCTCGCGCCGGTGCATCTTGCGGCCGAGCGGCGCAGGGACGGCATTTTGCTGCGCTGGGTGCGCCGAGGCCGGATGGAGGCCGATGGCTGGGACGCGAGCGAGATACCGCTGGAAGAGCCGTTCGAGCGTTACCGCGTGGAGGTGCTGGATCGCGAGGCCGTTCGACGCACGGCAGAGGTCTCCGAACCCTTCTGGCTGTACCCCAAAGCGGGCGAACTCACAGATTTCCCGACCTTGCGGGATCACATTTCCGTGCGTGTCCGTCAGCTCGGCCGTGCGGTGCCTCTGGGAGTGGCGGCGCACGCCGTTCTCCCACTCTGACAACCACCTGAAAAACAACGCAAAGGACGAGATTATGGATAGTACCAAGGCATGGTATCAATCGCGCACGATCTGGGGCGCCCTGGTTGCGGTTTTCGCACCGCTTTTCAGCGTCGCTGGTCTTGATCTTCCCGCCGGCCTGCACGGCGAGCTGGCGGAGGGACTGGTGACCGTTGCGGGCGGAATTGGCGGCCTCGTCGCACTTTACGGCCGCCTTTCGGCAACCCGTGCCATCCGCTGACGCCACTAGCGCCCATACCGTCCTCGCCGTGCGTCGTGGCGTCGGGGGCGGCATTCATTTGCCATTCAGACGCTTTGCGCTACATATTCGGTCACAATACGGTTCGAGACGCAGCCGATTTTTTTGGAAGATTTGTGCAATGGCATCACCTCTCATCATCGCGACGCTTGCAGCCGGGCTTTCCGGTTTCACGGCGCCCGAGGCTGATTTGCAGGGCCATTACATTCTGGCTGCAAGCGATTGCGGCGCGGCCGTTGCCCGCGTGGTGCGCGAAACCGGTGGTCAGCTTCTTTCGGTCTATCCCTCCGGTGACGGTCAGTCCTGTGTAGTTACCGTTCTCGTCCAGGGTAATGGCGAGCGCCCGCGCAAGGTAACGATGCGCGTGCCGATGTAGCCTTGCCCGCATCGCCGAAATATCGGAAAACAATCCGACACAGTTAGCATGACCGGCGACGCGCGCGCGGGCCGGGACGTAAGGAAAGGGCGGATAATGCGTATTCTCGTGGTTGAGGACGATGCCAATCTCAATCGTCAGCTGACCGACGCGCTGAAAGAAGCCGGTTATGTTGTCGATCAGGCATTTGACGGCGAGGAAGGCCATTATCTCGGCGATACCGAACCCTATGACGCGATCGTTCTCGATATCGGCCTGCCGCAGATGGACGGCATCACCGTCGTCGAGAAATGGCGCGCGGCGGGCAAGGCCATGCCGGTCCTCATTCTCACCGCCCGTGACCGCTGGAGCGACAAGGTGGCGGGCATCGATGCCGGTGCCGACGATTACGTGACCAAGCCCTTCCATGTCGAAGAAGTTCTTGCCCGCGTGCGTGCGCTCATCCGCCGCGCCGCTGGCCACGCTTCCTCCGAGCTCGTCTGCGGACCGGTCAAGCTCGATACCAAATCCTCCAAGGCAACGGTCAACGGCGTGACGCTGAAGCTCACCTCGCATGAGTTCCGCCTGCTTTCCTATCTCATGCATCACATGGGCGAGGTCGTCTCGCGCACGGAGCTGGTCGAACATATGTACGATCAGGATTTCGACAGGGATTCCAACACGATCGAGGTGTTTGTCGGACGTTTGCGCAAGAAGCTCGGGGTTGATCTGATCGAGACCATCCGTGGCCTCGGTTACCGGATGCAAGCGCCGGCAGATGCGAAGTAGCTCTCTTACCGCCCGCGTTCTTCTTCTCGCCTCGGCCTGGTCGGCGCTGGCGCTGGTGGTCATTGCCGTCGTGATCTCGACGCTCTACCGGCAGGGCGTGGAGCGCAGCTTCACCGATCTTCTGCGGGCGCAGCTTTATAACGTCATTAATTCCGTGACGATTTCGAACGAGAATACGCTGGCCGGCAGCCCGCAGCTCGGCGATCTCCGGTTCTCGCAGCCCGATACCGGCTGGTACTGGGTGGTGGAGCCGCTCGGCAATTTTCAGACGGCACCGCTGGTCTCCTCTTCGCTCGGCGTCGCGTCCTTGCCGGTGCCGAGCATTATCGATGCTCCCTTCGATAACAGATACGAGCGGTTTTATGCCGTGACCGACGAGGCGGGCAACAAGGTGCGGGTGGCAGAAACGGAAGTCGTGCTGGATGGTGAAGGCCGTGCGGCGCGTTTCCGCGTTTCCGGCAACCTCAATGTCGTTGAAGACGATGTGCGCAATTTCTCCAACAGCCTTTATCTGGCGCTCGCCGTCTTCGGCGTCGGCAGTCTGGTCGTCAATGGCCTTGCGATTCTCTACAGTCTGCGGCCGCTCGATCAGGCCCGTCTGGCGCTCGGCAAGATCAGGGGCGGGGAGGCGGAAAGCCTCGAAGGCGAATTCCCGCGCGAAATCCAGCCATTGGCGAACGAAGTCAATGCGCTGATCGACAGCAACCGGCGCATCGTCGAGCGCGCCCGCATGCAGGTCGGCAATCTCGCACATTCGCTGAAAACGCCGATTGCCGTGCTTCTGAACGAGGCCCGCACGCTGGAGCCGCAGCATGGCGATCTGGTGCGCGCGCAGGCTGACGCCATGCAGGCGCAGGTGCAATCCTATCTTTCGCGCGCCCGCATCGCCGCCCAGCGCGGCTCGATCCTTGCCCGTGTGGAAGCGGAGCCGGCGCTGGAACGGCTGGTGCGCGTCATGCGCCGCCTCAACCCCGACAAGCAGTTCGAGCTGAATTTCGAGCATCCGGGGGCGGTGCTGGGCATGGAACAGCAGGATCTGGAGGAGATCGTCGGCAATCTTCTCGAGAATGCCGCGCGTTTTGCACAGACCAAAGTCGTCGTCACGCTTGCGACCGGCACTCACCCGTCCTCCGACCCCGAAATGGGCCGGCGCTCATGGGTGGAGTTGATCGTGGAGGATGACGGGCCGGGGCTGGAGCCCGGGCAGATAAGCGAAGCGATGAAGCGCGGCAGGCGGCTGGACGAAAGCCGTCCTGGCACCGGCCTCGGATTGTCGATCGTTTCCGAAGTGGTGTCTGAGTACCATGGCCACTTTTCCCTCTCGCGCAGCGGGATAGGTGGCCTGAAAGCCGATCTGATTTTGCCTGGCCTCTCGAAAGAGCTTGCGTGAGGCAAGAAAAAAGGCAAGAAATTCAATGCCGATATATAACGCGCGGTGCGGTAAGGAAAAGAGGACAGGGTTTGGTTGACGTGTATGATGGCTGCCGCTCCGTGACGATGCGTTCGCTGGTGTCACGCCCGGCACTTCTCTCGATCCTGTGCGTATCGATGCTGAGCGCCTGCACCACCACGGGCACCCGCTCGGCCGGTGGCAGCCTGTTCGGCGGTTCGGCACAACCTTCAACGCCGTTCCTTGCCAACATGCAGGGCGGCATTGTCGGACGAAGCGGTCTGCAGCTCGAAAAGGGCGACCGCACCAAAGCGCTCGAGGCCGAATATCGCGCACTGGAAACCGCCCCGGTCGGTACGCCGGTGACATGGACCGGCGACGATGCCAGCGGCCAGGTGGTTGCCAATGCGCCCTATCAGGTGGGCAACCAGAATTGCCGGCAATATTCCCACACGCTGACTGTCGATGAAAAGGAAACCCGGGTTCGCGGTGCGGCCTGTCGCAATGCCGATGGCAGCTGGTCTCCTTTGACGTAAATCAAGGTCATGGACCTTTCCGAGTGACAGGAAGGGCTATAGCGGTGCAGCTGGACGCCGGGCGGTGCGGCGTGATGTCTCAAATTCGCGTCATCTCCGCGCTTCATGTTTCCATGTGCCGTGCATTCGAGTAATTGAGCCTTATGTTCTGGATTGTCGTTGCGATATTGACGGCGGCTGTCGCCATCGTCCTGATGTACCCGCTGATGCGGAAGACCGAGGTGTCGCAGACGCGCCGCGACGGCGAGGTTGCAGTCTATCGCGACCAGCTTGCCGAACTGGACCGCGAGCGTGCCGCTGGCCTGATCGGCGAGACGGAGGCGGAATATGCCCGCGCCGAAATCGGCCGCCGGCTGCTTGCCGCAGCCGATACCCGTCAAGACGCTGAAAGCAGCGCCCGGCCGCTGCGGCACAATCTCGCCGTAACCCTGATTACCGTTTTGCTGCCCGCACTTGGCCTCTGTCTTTACATCTGGAAGGGAAGTCCGGAAGTGCCGGACATGCCGCTCGAGGCGCGTCTGGAGCAACCCGGCAACGACATGAACCTTCTGGTCGCCCGTGCCGAGCGGCACCTGGCCGAAAACCCCGACGACGGTGCAGGCTGGGATATCCTGGCGCCGATCTATTTCAAGACGATGCGGCTTGGCGATGCCGAGCTTGCCTATCGCAACGCGCTTCGTCTGCAAGGGCCGAGCACGGAACGGCTGACGGGACTTGGCGAAACACTGGTGGCGAGCAATGACGGCATCGTCATCGAGGCTGCGCGTGAGGCCTTTGCCGAAGCCGAGCGGCTTAGACCCGGCAATCCACGCGCCCGCTTTTATCTGGCGCTGTCGCTGGAGCAGGCGGGCAAGGCGCAGGAGGCGCGTGCGGCCTTTGCAGCACTGGCGGCGGATGCACCAGCCGGTGCGCCATGGTTGCCGCTGGTGCGGGAACATATCGCCAGAACCGGCGGCGAGGCAGCGCCCGGCCCGACCGCAGGCGACGTGGCGGCGGCGAAAGACATGACGCCCGCCGACCGGCAGGCGATGATCGAGGGCATGGTGGCGAGCCTCGACGCCAAGCTCAAGGAAAATCCCGGTGATTTCGAAGGCTGGATGCGCCTCGTGCGCGCCTATTCCGTCTTGAACAATGCAGCGAAGGCGGGCGAGGCACTGAGAGCCGGTTTGCAGATTTTCCCGCCTGAGGGCGAAGAAGGTAAGCAGCTTCTGGCGCTGGCGAAGGAATTGGGAGTTTCCGCCGGACCCGTTCGCATGGACGGGCAAGGGCGCGCGATGCCGCAGGGAGTGACGCAATGACCCGCAAACAGAAACGGCTCGCAATCATCGGCGGCGGCATGAGCTTCATCGTCGCGGCCGTGCTGCTCGTCATGTTCGCTTTCGGCCAGTCCATAGCCTATTTCTACATGCCGGCCGATCTGGAAAAGACGCCGGTCAATCCCGGCACCCGCATCCGCCTTGGTGGGCTGGTGGCGGAAGGCTCCGTCAAGCGCGGGGAGGGCCGCACGGTGAGCTTCACAGTGACTGACGGTGAAGCAAACGTGCCCGTCAGCTATACCGGCATTCTGCCCGATCTTTTCCGCGAGGGGCAGGGCGTGGTGACGGAAGGCGTTTTCGATGCCGCGACCCATGGCTTTGTTGCCGACAGCGTTCTGGCCAAGCATGACGAAAACTACATGCCGAAGGAAGTGGCCGACCGGCTGAAAGACAAGGGCCTGTGGCAGAACACCGGAGAGGGCGGGCAACCTTCCGGCGCAGCGCCTTCTCCTGCGGGAGCGTCAGCCGACAAGACCGGAGCGATAAAATGATCAATGAGATCGGCCACTACGTTCTGGTTCTGGCACTCGCCGTGGGGCTGATCGTCTCGACGCTGCCGGTGATCGGCGCGCGCCGCAACGACCGTGCGCTGATGGATATCGCCTCGCTCGGCTCCGTCGTGATGTTCCTGCTCGTGGCCTTGTCCTTTGCGGCGCTGACGCGGGCCTATGCGGTTTCGGATTTCTCCGTGCGCAACGTCTGGGAAAACTCCCATTCGCTGATGCCGATGCTCTACAAGTTGACCGGCGTCTGGGGCAACCATGAGGGCTCCATGCTGTTATGGCTGCTGATCCTGGTGTTTTTCAGTGCGCTCGTTGCCGTCTTCGGTCGCAACCTGCCGGAAACGCTGAAAGCCAATGTGCTGTCTGTACAGGCCTGGATTTCCGTCGCTTTCCTGCTGTTCATTCTGCTCACCTCCAATCCGTTCATGCGTCTGGAGCGGGTGCCGGCCGAAGGGCAGGACCTGAACCCTATCCTTCAGGACTTCGGCCTCGCCATACATCCGCCTCTGCTTTATCTCGGTTATGTCGGCTTTTCCGTCTGTTTCTCCTTCGCCGTCGCTGCACTTCTGGAGGGCCGGATCGATGCGGCCTGGGCGCGCTGGGTAAGGCCGTGGACGCTCGCCGCATGGACCTTCCTGACGGCAGGTATCTCCATGGGATCTTACTGGGCCTATTACGAACTCGGCTGGGGCGGCTGGTGGTTCTGGGATCCGGTTGAAAACGCCTCCTTCATGCCATGGCTTGCGGGCACCGCACTGCTGCATTCGGCACTCGTCATGGAAAAGCGCGAAGCGCTGAAAATCTGGACCGTGCTTCTGGCGATCATGACCTTTTCGCTGTCGCTGCTCGGCACCTTCCTCGTGCGCTCCGGCGTCTTGACCTCCGTGCACGCCTTCGCCACCGATCCGAGCCGCGGCATCTTCATTCTCGGCATCCTTACCGTTTTCATCGGCGGAGCTTTCGCGTTGTTCGCATGGCGGGCGCCCTCGCTGAAGGTGGGTGGATTGTTCGCGCCGATCTCACGCGAAGGGGCGCTGGTCCTCAACAATCTGATCCTGACGGTCTCGACCGCAACGGTACTGATCGGCACGCTCTATCCGCTCATTCTCGAAACGCTGACAGGCGAAAAAATCTCGGTCGGCGCGCCGTTCTTCAACCTCACCTTCGGCCTCCTGATGATCCCGGTCCTGATCGTCACGCCCTTCGGGCCGATGCTCGCCTGGAAGCGCGGCGATCTTCTCGGCGCTTTCCAGCGGCTTTATGTGGCCGCCGCCATTGCAGCCCTTGCCGGGCTGACGCTCTGGTACGTAGAGAACGGCGGCCCGGTGCTCGCCGCACTTGGCATCGCAGCCGGTTTCTGGCTGATCTTCGGGGCGCTTGCCGATCTCTGGTATCGGGCCAATTTCGGCAAACTGGCCTTCGGCATCGCTTTTCGACGCCTCAAGGGCCTGCCGCGTTCGGCCTTCGGCGCCGCACTTGCCCATATGGGGCTTGGCATCACCGTGCTCGGCATCGTCACCGTCACCACCTTCGAGACCGAAACCGTTCTTGAAATGAAGCAGGGCATGGAGGCGAAGGCGGGCGGCTACAGTCTCACCTTCGATGGCATCCGCCATGCCGTCGGCCCTAATTTCACCGAGGATCGCGGCCATTTCACCATACGCAAGGCGGGTGTGGAAGTGGCCGACGTCTGGTCCTCCAAGCGGCTCTACACCGCACGGCGAATGCCGACCACGGAAGCGGGCATTTTGACCTTCGGCCTCAGCCAGCTCTACGTCTCGCTCGGTGACCCGATGGCGGATGGCGGAATGGTCGTGCGCATCTGGTGGAAACCCTTCATCCTGTGCATCTGGGGCGGCACGCTGTTCATGATGGCCGGCGGTTTGATATCGCTCTCCGACAGGCGGTTGAGGGTGGGCGCACCGAGCCGCAAGGCGAAGCCGGCAAAAACGGCCGCGATGCCGGAGGCGGCGGAATGAGGGAGGTTGTGGCGGGGCTCACGCTCCTTCTCGTTCTCATGTTTACGTCATGGCCGGCCTTCGCCTTCAACCCGGACGAGGTGCTGAAAGACCCCGCACTGGAACAGCGCGCCCGCAATCTCACGTCTCAACTGCGCTGCATGGTCTGTCAGAACCAGTCGATCGATGACAGCAATGCCGAACTGGCACGGGACCTGCGCGTTCTGGTGCGGGACAGGCTGGTGGCAGGCGATAGCGATCAGGCTGTAGTCGACTACGTCGTGTCTCGTTATGGCGAATTCGTGCTGCTGAAACCGCGTTTCAGCCTGCGCACCGCACTTTTGTGGGGCGCGCCCATCGTTCTGGCGCTTGCGGGAATATTCGCCATCCTCGTTTTTTCGCGTCGGCGCGCCACCCAGGAGCGGCCGGAAAAACTGAGCGCGGACGAAGAAGAGAGAATTCGTAATCTCATTGAAAAATAACTGATTTTCATATCCGTCCTCGGTTCTTTTTCAACATTACGGTTTTTTCATTCGTCAGACACTTCGCTGTAAGGTGTCGCCTCCTATATCTTCATCATCCACCGCTTCTCCCCCGGTCAAACGGGTTCCAGTCTGAATGAAGAAAGAAGGTACACCATGTCTCACTCGCAAAACGGACGCTCCTCGCTGAAGACGGTTCTGAAGGCAACGACCGTTGGCGGTCTTGCCGCGCTGATGCTTTCCACAGGCATCGCCGCACCGATCGTTCATTCCTTTGCCGCTCCGGTCGAGGTGACTGCGCCGCAGGTTCCGAGCTTCGCCAATGTGGTCGAGGCGGTTTCGCCCGCCGTCGTCTCCGTTCGCGTCCAGTCGAACGTGCAGCCCGCTTCCGATGATTCCAGCAACTTTTCCTTCAATTTCGGCGGCCGTGGTCTCGACCAGCTGCCGGACGACCATCCCCTGAAGCGCTTCTTCAAGGAATTCGGCGGTCCCAACCAGGACCGTCCCGACCGTGGTCCGAACCGTCACCGTGACGGCAAGGGTCCGCTGCGCCCCGTCGCTCAAGGATCCGGCTTCTTCATCTCCGAAGACGGTTATGTCGTCACCAACAACCACGTTGTCGATGACGGCTCCGCCTACACGGTGGTGATGAATGACGGCACCGAACTCGAAGCCAAGCTCGTTGGCCGTGATCCGCGTACCGATCTGGCGCTGCTGAAGGTCGATGTGAACCGCAAGTTCACCTATGTGCAGTTTGCCGACGATAGCAAGATTCGCGTCGGTGACTGGGTCGTAGCCGTCGGTAACCCCTTCGGCCTCGGCGGCACGGTAACCTCGGGCATCGTTTCTGCCCGTGGCCGCGATATCGGCTCCGGCCCCTATGACGATTACCTGCAGATCGACGCCGCCGTGAACCGCGGCAACTCCGGTGGTCCCGCCTTCGATCTCAACGGTGAAGTCGTTGGCATCAACACCGCGATCTTCTCGCCCTCCGGCGGCAATGTCGGTATTGCTTTCGCCATCCCGTCGTCCGTTGCCAAGGACGTGATCGCCGACCTGCAAAAGGACGGCAAGGTCGAACGCGGCTGGCTCGGCGTGCAGATCCAGCCCGTCAGCAAGGACATTGCCGAGTCGCTTGGTCTTGCCGAAGCGAAGGGCGCGCTCGTCGTCTCGCCGCAGTCCGGTTCGCCGGGCGACAAGGCTGGCATCAAGCAGGGTGACATCATCACCGCCGTCAATGGCGACCCGGTCAAGGATGCCCGCGATCTGTCGCGCCGCATCGGCAGCATGACGCCAAACAGCAAGGTTGAAATCTCGCTCTGGCGCGGCGGCAAGTCGCAGTCGGTCACCGTGACGCTTGGCGATCTCGCAAGCGACGATGCCTCCAAGGCAACGCCGGGCCAGGAAAACGACAGTGGCAGCAAGCCTTCCAGCGCAAAGGTGCTGTCGAGCCTCGGCCTGACGGTTGCGCCCGCTGACGACGGCAACGGCCTTGCCATCACTGATGTCGATCCGGACAGCGACGCCGCTGCCCGTGGCCTGAAGACGGGTGAGAAGATCACCTCCGTCAACAACCAGCAGGTGGCTTCTGCCGCCGATATCGAGAAGGTTCTCGAGCAGGCGAAGAAGGACGGACGCTCCAAGGCGCTGTTCCAGATCCAGACGGACAGCGGCAGCCGCTTCATCGCACTGGATATCGACCAGGGTTGATAATCTGAGATGCGACGCCGGTTCTTCTTCGAGCCAGCGTCGCTCGGGACTGTGTCTCCCCTTGAGGGCGGGACAGAGCATGTGGAACGCGCGTGCCGCTTGTTTCTTCTCCGCTAGGGAGGAGAAGGTCGTGGCAGCGGGATCAAGGGCAAGGCCAGCGATAGACCGCGCCCTTGCCCCCTCATCCGACCCTTCGGGCCACCTTCCCCCCGCCGGGGAGAAGACAAGGACCCACAAAGCCGGTCCAGTCAGAACCGAGGAGGAAATCTCATGGAAAACAAGGTTCAGGAAATGTCTGTCGCATCTGTTTCCGGTTGTGCGGAAAAGGGCGAGGGCGCTATTGTCCCGCACATGAAGATTCTTGTTATTGAAGACGATCTCGAGGCTGCGGCCTATATGACCAAGGCGTTCCGGGAAGTCGGTATCGTTGCCGACCACGCGAGCGATGGTGAAAGCGGCCTGTTCATGGGCTGCGAGAATTCCTATGACGTGATGGTGATCGACCGCATGCTGCCGCGCCGCGACGGACTTTCCGTCATCAGCGAGCTGCGCCGGCGCGGCATCGAAACGCCGGTTCTCATTCTTTCGGCGCTTGGGCAGGTGGACGACCGCGTGACCGGCCTGCGTGCCGGCGGCGATGATTATCTGCCCAAACCCTATGCCTTTTCCGAACTTCTCGCCCGCATCGAAGTGCTGGGCCGCCGCAAGGGCAAACCCGAACAGGACATGGTCTACCGTGTCGGCGATCTCGAACTTGACCGGCTTTCCCACGATGTCCGGCGCGGTGGCAAGGAAATCCTGTTGCAGCCGCGTGAGTTCCGCCTGCTGGAATATCTCATGAAGAATGCCGGCCAGGTGGTGACCCGCACCATGCTTCTGGAAAACGTCTGGGATTATCATTTCGACCCGCAGACCAATGTCATCGACGTGCATGTGTCCCGCCTTCGTTCGAAGATCGAAAAGGACTTCGAAAAGCCGCTGCTGAAGACCATTCGCGGCGCGGGTTACATGATGAAGGATGAGGGCTGATTGGCGAAAATGGTCCGCCTCAGAATATTGTTCCGGTCAACAGCGGTGCGCCTTTCTGCGCTCTATATCCTGCTGTTTGCGCTCTGCGCCGCCTTTCTGGTCTTTTATGTCACCGCCCTTTCCGAACGGCTGCTGAACCAACAGACGCGTGACGCGGTGCTGCAGGAAGTGTCGGATGTGCAGCGCATCTACAATCGCGGCGGCATCAACCCGCTGTTGCGGATGATGGAGCGCCGTGCCCGCCAGCCGGGGGCGAGCCTTTACATCATCGCCGGCCCCAATGGCGAAATCCTTGCAGGCAACGTCGCTTCCGTGCAGCCCGGCGTGTTTGACAAGGAGGGCTGGACGGGTTTCCCCTTCCGTTACGAACGTTATTCCGAAAGCGGCGACAGCGTGCAGCATATGGCGACCGCCAATGTCTTCATGCTGGACAACGGCCTGCGCATCCTGATCGGCCGCGATCTCGGCGAACCCACCAAATTCCGGGCGCTGGTGCGCAATGCACTGATGGTGGCGCTTGCCATCATGAGCGCCGGTGCGCTGCTCATCTGGTTCGGCATCGGCCGCAATGCCTTGAAACGCATCGACCGCATGTCGGCAGCGACCAAGAAGATCATGGCCGGCGATCTTTCGCAGCGCCTGCCGCAGGGCCGCTCCGGCGACGAGTTCGACCGGCTGTCCGGATCGCTCAACGCCATGCTCGGCCGTATCGAAAAGCTGAACGAGGGCTTGCGGCAGGTGTCCGACAATATCGCCCACGACCTCAAGACACCACTGACGCGGCTGCGCAACAAGGCGGCCGCCGCATTGGATGACAACGACGAGACGAAACGGCGCGCGGCACTCGAAGGCATCATAGCCGAATCCGACCAGTTGATCCGCACCTTCAATGCATTGTTGATGATTTCCC
The DNA here is from genome assembly GCF_053522705.1 of Agrobacterium sp. 16-2014-1-2a. NCBI lineage: Bacteria > Pseudomonadati > Pseudomonadota > Alphaproteobacteria > Hyphomicrobiales > Rhizobiaceae > Agrobacterium > Agrobacterium sp. 16-2014-1-2a. The sequence goes on along the minus strand of NZ_JBNWBX010000001.1, from coordinate 890,150 downwards.
GCGTCGAGGCCGGCTCCATCGCCGCCGAAATGACCGATGTGGACATGTCGGCAATCGCCGCCGACAGCGCCGAACTTTACGAACCGGTAGCCGAGGACGCGGGACTTACGCTTGAGGCCGAGATCGAACCCGGTCTTTCGGTGCAGGGCAACCGTGAGCTGATCGGCCAGGCGCTTTCGAACCTCATCGACAACGCCATGAAATATGCCTGCGAATGCGAGGGCGACAAGAAACTCATCGTGCGTCTGGTGAGCGAACCGGACGGCATCGTGCTGTCCGTCTCCGATAACGGCCCCGGCATCCCTGCCGACAAGCGCGGCGAGGTGCTGAAACGTTTCGTGCGGCTGGACGAAAGCCGCTCCAAACCCGGCACGGGGCTCGGCCTGTCGCTGGTGGAGGCCGTGATGGAATTGCACGGCGGATCGCTCGCGCTGTCGGACACCGACACTACGAATTCCGTCTGCCCGGGCCTGACCGTCTCGATGATCTTTCCCGTTTCGACCCAGTAAGCCGCGCTGTCCAACGCCGCCGACACCAGCACCGGCTGGTCACCGCTATTTGTGCGGAAATTCGTTCACCTCCGAGAAATAATCGTCTCTCGAGATTGAATTGAAAGATGATCGGAAGAATATCTTATAAGGTTCTACAGCTGCACTTTATGAGGGGATCGCATCGCGATCGGCAAAAGGACTTATGATCGATGGCAAACATGGCCCCCTTGGTCGGCGACCACCATGGACCGATCATTCTGTTCGATGCCGAATGTGTGCTGTGTTCCGTGAATGCGCAATTTGTGCTGCGGCATGACAAGGCCGGATATTTCCGGCTGGCCTCCATGCAGGGAGCCGTCGGCACGGAAATCTACCGGCGGCACGGAATGGACCCCAAAAATCCGGTCAGCCTGCTCGTCGTCGATGGCGAGAGGGTGCGACAGGACAGCGACGGTGTTCTTGCTATCTATGAGGCGCTTGGCATGCCCTGGCGGCTGCTTGGCATGTTGCGCATAATTCCCGCATTTCTGCGCGATCCCGTCTATCGTTTTGTCGCCCGCAATCGCTACCGTTGGTTTGGAAAACGCGCGCAATGCTGGGTGGCGCCGCCGGAATACAGGGACAGGATTCTCTGAACTTAGCGACGATCCTCCGCCCAGGGCAGGCGACAATTTCAGGCGGCGGGACAGACACGTGACGGCGTTGCGGAGATGGTTACGCATCCCCGCAACGCCACGTCGCCATCGGGTCAGAACGTATAAGCCACGCCCACCATCGCAAACGGCTGAATATCCTTTTTCGAAAGGGGGCTGTCCTTGGCATCGCCCAGCAGGAAGCCAACACCGCCGGCGCCGGTGATCGACCAGTTCTCGGTCATAAGATAAGTGAGGGAGGCGCTGGCGTCGATGCGCTTGAAGCCTGCCTTGGCGTCATAGCGGCGCAGGCCGGAACGGGCGGATTGGGCCGAGGTGACGCCGAAATAGGATTTCATGTGCTTGTCGTCCGCCCAGGTGGCGGAGAGGTCCGCGCCAAGGATGAACTGGTCGACTTTGTGCGAAACGCTGGCGCCGACGGTTGCGGTCAACCCTTCGCTGCCGTTGATGGTCTTGTCCACCTTCGCATAGACCTCGAAGGGGTCGATGCCATAAGCGATAACACCGCCGACCACGCCGCCCGCCTTGATGTCACCCATTCCGCGAAGATTTTTCTTGTCGTCCTTTTCCTTGCGCCCGGCTTCCCAGCCGCCCTTGACGCCCAGTCTGAAGCCGTTGCTGTTCAGCAGGTTGACGGTGACGCCGCTGAAATCGATGCTCAGCGTATCTCCATACTCAACGGAAACCAGGGGAACCGCGCCTGCTTCCAGCTTGTCCGAGCCCTCATATTTGGGAGCGTAGGCAGCACCCATGCCAAGTGTGATTTTCCACTCACTGGAACTGCTGTAGCGGGCATTGTCGAAATTGCCCTGCGGTTCGGCGAACCTGTCCGATTTGCCGAGATCAGCAGCGAGGACGGGCGTGCAGACGGCCTGCGCCAGGGGCAGCGCGGTCAGGCACAACGCCATTGCACGCAGGTTCTTTTGCCATTTCACTGTAAAAATCTGTTTCATGATCATATCCGTTGCAGCATCAAGCGTTGCAAAACCTGGGAGTCGGGTTTCGTTGAGCAGGACGCTACGTGGGCATAATTGCGGAGACATTACGCGAGATTGCCGGCCAGGACTGAAATGGCGCTTCCGCAGGCCGGACCGCGGAAAAGATCGGCAAAAACGGTTTTCCTGATCGCAAAGCGCCACGCATTTGTTACAACGCGGAGTGTATGCGCCCGGAAGCTTCGACAATGCGTGGCGGCAGGACGATTTTGCGGGGAGCGATCCTTCCTGAGAATCAGGCACGGTCGAAGCGCAAGGATGGGTCGCTCGGGAGAGGGAGAGAGACAGTGACGAAACGGGAAACCGCTGAAAGGCGGCTGAGCGAGGTTCTGCCGGGAGTTATCCGCCCCTATACGCAGACGGAACTGAAATCCGTTCTCTCCACGCTGAAGGATATCGCCAAGGGCGAGCCAGCTGTGGCCGCGCTTCTTGCCGCCGAAAGCCCGCTGAAGGACTTCATCGCTGCGGCTTTCACGCTGTCGCCCTATCTGCGCGATATGGCGGCGGCGGATGAGGGGCTGCTGACGCTCGCGATTTCGAAGCCGCTGGAGCCACTACTGGCCGATCTCGTCCGTGAAGCGCGCGATTGCTGGAGGCCGGGGCAAGAGGGCGGCGTGCCCGTCGAAAACGAGGTGATGTCGCGCTTGAGGATCGCCAAGCGTCGGCTTTCCTTCGTCGCAGCGCTTGCCGATCTGGCGCGCATCTTCACCGCCCGCGATACCACGCGCTGGCTGAGCGACATGGCGGATGCTTCGCTGTCGGCCGCCATCGACCACCTGCTGCTTGTCGGCCATGAGACCGGCAAGCTCAAACTGAAGAACGTGGCCGCGCCAAGCGAAGGTTCCGGCCTGATCGTGCTTGGCATGGGCAAGCTCGGCGCGCGCGAACTGAACTATTCCTCGGACATCGACGCAGTGGTGTTCTTTGAACCTTCTGCCGGCATTATCGACGATCCGTATGCTGCGACGGAGAATTTCGGCCGCATGATGCGCCGCCTCGTGCGTATCATGCAGGAACGCACGGCAGACGGTTACGTCTTCCGCACTGATCTCAGGCTCCGGCCAGACCCCGGCTCGACGCCGCTCGCCATTCCAGTGGAAGCGGCGCTGCTTTATTACGAGGGCAGGGGTCAGAACTGGGAACGCGCCGCCTATATCAAGGCGCGGCCGGTGGCGGGCGATCTGAAGGCCGGTGACAATTTCCTGCGCGAACTGACACCTTTCATCTTCCGCAAATATCTCGATTACGCGGCGATTGCCGATATTCACTCCATCAAGCGGCAGATCCATGCGCATAAGGGCCATGGCGCGATTGCGGTTAAGGGCCATAACGTCAAGCTCGGACGCGGCGGCATCCGCGAGATCGAGTTCTTCGCGCAGACGCAGCAGCTGATTGCCGGCGGACGTATGCCGGCGCTCAGGGTCCGCGCGACGCAGGAGGCGCTGGCGGCGCTCACCGAAGCGAAATGGATCGATGCCGAAACGCGCGACAGCCTGACGGACGCCTACTGGTTCCTGCGCGAAGTGGAACACCGCATTCAGATGGTGCGCGACGAGCAGACCCATGTGCTGCCCGACACCGAAACCGAACTGAAGCGCATTGCCTTCATGCTCGGTTTTGAAGATACCAAGGCGTTTTCCGAGAAGCTGGAAAAGGTGCTGCGGCTGGTGGAGCGCCGTTATTCGGCGCTGTTCGAACAGGAGACGAAACTCTCTGGTGAGGCAGGCAATCTGGTCTTCACGGGCCAGAAGGACGATCCAGATACGCTGAAAACCCTCTCAGTACTTGGTTTTCAGCGGCCGGAGGATATTTCCCGCGTCATCCGCACCTGGCACAATGGCCGGTACCGGGCAACGCAATCGGTCGAGGCGCGCGAGCGGCTGACGGAGCTGACGCCGGATCTGCTGCGCGCCTTTGGCGAAAGCAAGCGGGCGGATGAGGCGCTGCTGCGCTTTGATAATTTCCTCTCCGGGCTGCCGGCGGGCATCCAGCTCTTCTCGCTGCTCGGCAACAATCAGGCGCTGTTGTCGCTGCTGGTGACGATCATGTCGTCGGCCCCGCGCCTTGCCGAAATCATCGCCGCCCGCCCGCATGTTTTTGACGGCATGCTGGACCCGGCGCTGATGAGCGACGTGCCGACGCGCGAATATCTTGCCCAGCGCATGGGCAATTTCCTTTCCAATGCCCGCCACTACGAGGATATTCTCGACCGGCTCCGTATTTTCGCCGCCGAGCAACGCTTTCTCATCGGCGTGCGGCTGTTGACAGGCGCGATCCGTGGCGAGATCGCCGCCCGCGCCTTCACCCATCTTGCCGATCTGGTAATTGAAGCGGCCCTGAATGCCGTTCTCTCGGAGATGGAGACGGCGCATGGGCCATATCCGGGCGGGCGCGTGGCCGTGATGGGCATGGGCAAGCTCGGCTCCTTCGAGCTGACCGCGGGTTCGGATGTCGACCTCATTCTCCTCTACGATTACGACGATGCCGCCCATGAATCGACCGGCGCAAAACCGCTCGATGTGGTGCGTTACTTCACTCGCGTCACCCAAAGGCTGATTGCCGCACTATCGGCACCCACAGCCGAGGGCGTGCTTTACGAGGTGGACATGCGGCTTCGCCCCTCCGGCAACAAGGGGCCGGTGGCGACGCGCATTTCCGCCTTTGAGAAATACCAGCGCGAGGAAGCCTGGACCTGGGAACATATGGCGCTTTCCCGCGCTCGCCTGATCTGTGGCGAAGCCTCGCTGATGGAAGATGCGCGCGGCATCATCGCCTCGGTACTGTCCCAGAAGCGCGATGTGGCGAAAGTCTCAGCCGATGTGCTGGAAATGCGAAGTCTCATTGAACAGGAAAAGCCGCCGGAAAATATCTGGGATTTCAAGCTCATCAATGGTGGGCTGATCGACCTCGAATTCATCGCCCAATATCTGGCGCTGGTCGGTCCTGCCAGGGGTCTCCAGCCGCACGAACCGGGTCGCAACACGGCAGAGGCATTGCAGGTGCTGGCCGCCCCGGTGATGGAGCAGCAATCCTTCGACGACTGCATGGCGGCGACGGCGCTTTACACCGAGATATCGCAGATCGTGCGGCTGTGCATCGACGGTGCTTTCAATCCGAAGGAAGCCCCTGCCGGTCTTATCGATCTGGTTTGCCGGGCCGGGGATTGCCCGGATATTTCCACGCTGGAGGGCGAGGTGAAGCGGCTGGCGAAGGTTGTCAGGAAGGCGTTTGTGGCAACGGTGAAGAATGGCGGGTGATAGTGGGTATCGCGCGTTCTGCCGTCACTTACTGCAACGCAGCGGGCATAGCCCAATATTCCTCAATGCACCGTGCCACAGCACCCTGCCGCATGCGGGATGATAATCGTCACCACCGTGCCTCTGCCTTCGCAGGAGCGGATTTTCATCGTGCCACCATGCAGCCTGACGAGCGAGCGCGAGATGGCGAGCCCGAGGCCTGAGCCGCCCTGGCTTTTGGCGTATTGGCTCTGCACCTGCTCGAAGGGCTGGCCAATCTTGTCAAGCGCCTCGGCGGGAATGCCGATGCCGGTATCGGCGATGGTGAGGATCATGGCGGCCTGATGCACATGGGTGCGCAGCGCTACGCGGCCGCCATTACCGGTGAACTTCACGGCATTGGACAGAAGGTTGAGCATGATCTGCTTCATGGCGCGGCGGTCGCCCTGCATCGTCAGCCCGGCGCAGACCTTCTGCTGCACGGTGATGTTCTTCTGTTCCGCCTGGATGGCGGTCAGCCGCAGGGTTTCCTCGATCAGCGGCGCGAGATCGATTGTCTCGCGGTTGATCCGCATATGGCCCGCTTCGATCTTGGACATATCCAGAATGTCGTTGATGACATTTAGGAGGTGCTTGCCGCTGTCGTGGATATCCCGGGCATATTCGGAATATTTCGGCGAGCCAACCGGCCCGAACATCTCGTTTTGCAGGATGTCGGAAAAGCCGAGAATGGCGTTGAGCGGCGTGCGTAGCTCATGGCTCATATTGGCGAGGAATTCGGACTTTGCGAGGTTTGCCGCCTGGGCGCGCTCTTTTTCGGCGAGATAATTGGCGTTGGCGTCTGAAAGCTCCGTCTTCTGCCGCTCCAGCTTATGCTGCGAGGCGGAAAGATCGCCGATGGTGGCCATCAGCCGGCGTTCGGAGTCACGGAGGCGCTCCTGATGGCGTTTCAGAAGCGTAATGTCGGTGCCGACGGAGACGAGGCCGCCGTCACGGGTGCGGCGTTCATTGATCTGTAGCCAGCGATCATCGGCAAGCTGCACTTCCGTCATGCGCGAAAGGCCGGACTGATCGGGGTCCGCAACGCGCCGCTCCACGACCGGGCGCGCCGCAGCCGCCTGCACGGCGCTCTTTTCGGTGCCCGCTACCAGAACGCTGTCCGGCAGGCCGTAAGCCTTCTGGTAATGGGTGTTGCACATGACGAGACGGTCATTCTTGTCCCACAGCACGAAGGCTTCCGAGGTGGATTCGATGGCGTCTGCAAGGCGCTGGTCTGCCTCGGCATAACGTTGCGCAAGGCGGTGCTGCTCGGTCACGTCCATGGCGATGCCGATGACGCGCGGGCCGTTATTGGTGCGGATGACCTGGGCACGGGCACGCAGCCAGACATAGTGGCCTTTCGCGTGGCGCATGCGGAAGATCTGGTCGATCTGGCGCAGATCACCGCAGCCGACAGCACGAGCAAGCTCGTAGAGGTTTCCATCTTCGGAATGCATCATGCGCGCCGCATCCGAAAAGGACAGCGGTGCGGCCTTCGGCGGTCTGCCGAGGATTTCGTAGAGCGAGCCCGACCAGAACATGCGCCGCGTGGAAAGATCGAAGTCCCACAGGCCGCAGCGGCCACGTGACAGCGCCGTCTCCACCCGCAGGTTCGATTCGGCGAAGATGTCGTCGGCATCGCGGGCGCGTTTGACCTGCATGTAATAGGCGTAGAGTACGACGAGAAGGATCGAGGAGATTCCGGCAAACAGCGTCACGTTCATGGCGATTTCGCTGCGCCAGAAAGAACGGATCGGCTCAAGCGAGCGCGCCGCGATGACCATGCCGCCATCGTCCCCGAAGGGGATCATCGTCGCATAATGCGGCTGGTTGTCGATATTCGTTTCGATGGTGCCGGGCGCGCCGGGAAAACGCTGAACAATGGCGATTTCGGGAAGCAAAGCCGGCAGGGAGGTGCCGATATAAAGCGTGGCGCCCTTGCCGGCGCCGGCGAAAATCCGGCCGTTACTGCCCGACAGAAGCACCATGGTGCCATCAGCAAGGCTGCCCGAAGGCAGCGCTGCGGCAAGGCTCGCCTCTGCGCGGGTGCGCTCTTGCGAGGCAAAGACAATACCGTTGTTGATAAGGGCTGCTTTGGCCGTCAGCGCTGTCAGTGCGGTAGAGTGGCGGGCTGCCTCTTCCATGCGGCTATATTCGGCAACAATGCCCAGCATGCGTGACGCCGCGATGACGACGAGAAATGCAAGAATGAGAATGGGAATGAGGCGCTTCAGCAGGGTCTCGACCTGCGGCATCGGGCGGTCGGAGCCGTTCATCAAACCCATCAGGTCGCTGGAAAGCCTTTCGCCCCAGGCCGCAAGATCAGAAAATTTGGCATACGGCCGCTCATCGCCCGCAGTCGCCCGCCGCACGTTCGTCATTGTCCCGCCTTCAAGATATCCCCACTGATTCGAAGCGCCGCCGCTCGAATAGGCATAGTGAATCAAATGCGATTCGCCGTGTCCAGAGGCAAAAGTTAAAAGAATTTTAACCCCTTGAACCGACTCCGTATTTTTTCGGGACAGCGCGTTACGGTCTGCACAGCGGCGCCAGGCATTGGAAAAACCGACACCCCGATAGTCGGTCTGGGACGTTCCGGCGTGTTACGTCCGGTGGTTCTCAAGCCTTGTCGAAAGCTTCGAGAGCAGGTCCAAGTGCGCCGAGAACGCCGTTTCCGGCGGCAGGAAGCCCGGTCAGCACCGCGCTGATGATATCGTCACGGCTTGCGCCATGCGCTTTGGCTTCCAGCACATGAAATGCCACACCGCCTTCAAGCCGCAGTGCGGCAAGAATGCCGATATAGACCAGGCATTGCGTCTTGGCATCCAGCGTGGACGCCGCACCCAGCCCCTGCACGGCCTGAAGCCATACAGCCTGATGGGCCGGGGCTTCGGCGATGAAACGCTGGAACGAATTGCTGGTGTTGGAAATATCCGTCATTTGAAATCCCTTTCCGCTTGCGGCCGCGTTCCGGCCTGTCGCTGACGATTGTGTCGCGCAACGCGTTGCGCCGCCTTGACGGAAATCAAGACGGCGCACACGCATTGTCCGGAATAGGGGAGTTGGCGAATGTTCGCCGGGTATTATCCTTTAAGAATACGCCCGACGATATCGCTGACATCCGTCGAAAGACCTTTTGCTTCGGCGATCGTCGAAAGTGCTGCCTTGGCGTGTTCGGCGCGGCTTGCTTCCAGCGACCGCCAGGAGCGCATGGAGGTGAGAATGCGCGCGGCAAGCTGCGGGTTACGCTTGTCGATGGCTATGATCTGCTCGGCGAGGAACCGATAGGCGGCACCATCGGCGCGGTGGAAACCGGTCGGGTTGGAGAAGGCGAGCGTGCCCACCAGCGACCGTACCCGGTTGGGATTGGAAGCTATGAAGTGTTTCGACGTCATCAGCGCCTTGATACGTTCCAGCGCGCCGTCGCCGGGAATGGCGGCCTGCAGCGAGAACCATTTGTCGAGAACCAGCGCATTGTCGGCAAAGCGGGCTTCGAAGGCGGCAAGCGCCTCCTTTGTCTCCGTGCTGTCGGGGAAACGTTGGGTCAGCACACCAAGCGCGTGCGCAAGATCGGTCATGTTGGTGGCGCTGGCATAGGCCTTTGCCGCCCTGTCAGGCGTTCCCTCGGCAAAAGCAAGGAAGCTCAACGCGCCGTTGCGAAGCGAACGCCGTCCGGCGCTGTCGGCATCGGGGCTGTAGGCTTCACCATTGCTGTCGCTGTCGGCGAGCCCGCGGAGCGTCTCGATACCGGCCGTGGCAATGGCCTTGATCGTCGCGTTGCGTGCCTTGTGGATGGCGTCCGGGTCGGTATTGCCGCCCAGTTCGCGAGCGATGTCCGTTTCGCTCGGCAGCGCCAGCGCCTGTGCCCGGAAAGCGGGTTCAAGCGAAGCATCGCCGACGATTTCGATCAGCGTTGCGATGAGGTCGGCGTCCGAGCTTACTTCTTGGCCGTTCTGCACGGCCCTGGTAGCGGCAATCAGCGCCGGCAAAGCGAGATCGGTAAGCGCCTGGAAACGGGCAAACATATCCGTCTCGTGCCGGGCAACCTGCACCAGATCGGCAGCACTCTGTTCGAAATGCAGGTTGATCGGCGCCGAGAAGCTGCGGTTGAGCGACAGCACTGGGCGCGATGAAATGCCGGAGAAGGAGAATGTCTGGTTGCGTTCGGTCAGATGCAGCACGCCGTCGCGGTATTCGCCGCCCGTGACAGCCTGCGGCTCGGCGATCTGGCCATTGTCGAGAATCAGCGCCAGCGAAAGCGGAATATGGCGCGGTTGCTTCACCGGTTGGCCGGGCGTTGGTGCGACGGTCTGTTCCAGCGTCAGCCTGAAGGTCGCCTTGGCGGCATCGTAAGCGGAGGAAACGGAGACGAGCGGCGTGCCGGCCTCGGTGTACCACAGCGAAAACTGCGACAGGTCGCGGCCGCTGGCATCGGCAAAACTCTTGACGAAATCCTCAACAGTCGCCGCTTCGCCGTCATGACGTTCGAAATAAAGGTCCATGCCTTTCTTGAAGTCGTCTTCGCCAAGGATCGTGGCGATCATGCGGGTGACTTCGGCGCCCTTTTCATAAACGGTCGTCGTGTAGAAGTTGTTGATTTCGCGATAGGTATCGGGGCGTGGTGGATGGGCCAGCGGACCGGAATCCTCTGGAAACTGCTCCGATTTCAGGTGACGCACATCGGCGATGCGCTTGACCGGGCGCGAGCGCATGTCGGCGGAAAATTCCTGGTCGCGATAGACCGTCAGGCCTTCTTTCAGGCACAGCTGAAACCAGTCGCGGCAGGTGATGCGGTTGCCGGTCCAGTTGTGGAAATATTCATGCGCGATGATGCGCTCGATATTGGCGTAGTCCGCGTCGGAGGCAGTTTCCGGGTCGGCCAGCACGAATTTGTCGTTGAAGACGTTGAGACCCTTGTTCTCCATCGCGCCCATGTTGAAATCGGACACGGCGACGATCATGAAGATATCGAGGTCGTATTCACGGCCGAAGCGTTCCTCATCCCACTTCATCGAGCGCTTCAGCGCATCCATGGCATAGGCCGCGCGCGGCTCCTTGCCATGCTCGACATAGATCTTCAGCGCCACTTCGCGGCCGGAAAGGGTGGTGAACGTGTCTTCCACCACGCCGAGATCGCCGGCGACAAGCGCAAAGAGATAGCTGGGTTTCGGGTGCGGATCGAACCAGGCTGCAAAGTGGCGGCCTTCATCGTAATTGCCGCCGCCGAGGAAGTTGCCGTTCGACAACAGCAGCGGATTGCCCTCCTTCGCGGCGATGATCGTCACCGTATAGGGTGCCAGAACATCGGGCCGGTCCGGGAAATAGGTGATGCGGCGGAAACCTTCCGCCTCGCACTGGGTGCAATAAACGCCGTTGGTGCGGTAAAGCCCCATCAGCTGCGTATTGACCTGCGGATTGATGTAATTGGTGACACAGATCTCGAAGGGCGTCGCCGCAGGCAGATCGCGGATCGTCAGGCTATCGGGCGTCGCGTCATATTGGCTTGCGGGAATGTCCACCTGATCGAGCAGCAGGCCCGAAAGCGTCAACTCGTCGCCATCGAGAACGAGCGGCGCTGACACATCGACGCCCTCTCGGCGATGAAAGATCAGACGGGCTTCGACCTTGGTATTCTTGGGGTCGAGTTCGAAGGTGAGATCCACCCGCTCCAGAACGAAATCGGTGGGGCGGTAATCTGCCAGGTGAACGATCTGGCCCGTGTCTGTTCGCATGACTGTTCCTGAATAACTTTGTCGTTGTCCTCCGGGCATCATGTCGTCATAAGGCCCGGATGTAAAATAGGTAGAGTATTCGTCACAATCATGTGCGCATCGGGAGGACGTTCTGTCCTGCCATGGAAGGCTTTGCCGGCCCTGCAGACGATCCTGCCGCTGCCGGACCTGCGGACCATGCCAGCAAATGTTGAACGATTGCTGAAATTGTATTTTATTTTCTTCAAATTTTAGCGCGTGTCGCTTTTGGTCTGATTCTCACGTCGCCATCAGGGCTGAAGGCCTGAACAATGGGGGTGAGGAGGCCACAAGCCGGGGAAAGCAATCCTGCGCATCACCAGATCAACGGAATTCATGGGTAAATAACATTTTTTGTTGTAAAGCGCTTCGGGAATGCTCTAGCCTTGGGCAAATCCAATTCCCCCGCGTCGTCCTCCCCCGCATGAACAATCTCCCGATGGCGTGTTTGCGCAGCCGATATGAGTAACTGCCGATGAACGCCGAACCGACAAATCCCTTTCGGGGGATAAGCCTGAAGCTGATTTCGGTTGGCTTTTTTCTGGTGATGCAGACTTGTATCAAGGCCTCCGGTCCCGATGTGCCGGCCGGTCAGATCACTTTCTTCCGCTCCGCTTTCGCCATCATCCCCATCGTTGTTTATCTTGCCTGGCTGCATGCGCTGACGAGCGCGCTGCACACCAACAATCTCATCGGCCATTTCAAGCGCGGGTTTCTCGGCATTCTCTCCATGGCCTGCGGGTTTTACGGGCTGACGCTGCTGCCGTTGCCGGAATTCATCGCCATCGGTTATGCCTCACCGCTGCTGGCCGTCGTGTTCGCCGCCTTCATCCTGCGCGAGAAGGTGCGCATCTACCGCTGGAGCGCGGTTTTCGTTGGCATGATGGGCGTGCTGGTTATCCTGTGGCCGAAGATGACCCTGTTGCGCGAAGGCGGTTTTGCTGCGGGCGAGGGGCTGGGCGCGATTGCCGTGCTCTGCGGGGCAGCACTTGGCGGTCTCGCAATGATCCAGGTGCGGCAACTGGTGGAAACGGAAAAGACGCCGACCATCGTTCTCTATTTCTCGCTCACGGCCACCTTGCTGTCGCTCGTCAGCGTACCCTTCGGCTGGAGCGCTCTGGATACCAAGCAGGCCGTGCTGTTGATCACCAGCGGCATTTGTGGCGGCGTTGCACAGATCTTTCTGACGGAGAGCTATCGCCACGCGGAGGTCTCCACTATCGCGCCCTTCGAATACAGCTCCATCGTTTTCGGGATAGCGGTCTCCTATATCCTGTTCGGAGACATTCCAACGCTCACCATGCTGATCGGCACGGCAATCGTGATTTTCGCCGGCATCTTCATCATTTTCCGCGAGCACCAGCTGGGCCTGGCGAGACGCGCGGCACGCAAGGCCTCCACGCCGCAGGGGTGACGCACCAAATTTGGCGGAGGTCGCAAACATGCGGCATCGTCGGCGCCAGAGCCGTTGTCGTGTCGGCGCCTAGTCCCGCAAATGCAAAAGGCGCCTTCCCGAAGAAAGACGCCAGCGCGCAATCAAAGATATGGACCGGTTTTACACCGGCCTGAGTGCTCTCAGCGCTCGCGGAAATCCGCAAAGACAGCTGCAGGACGTGTCACGCGAACCTGCTGCATGGCAGCACGTGCGGTCATCTGTTCGTTAGCGGCAGCGCCGAAACGATGGTAACCCTGACTGGAGCGAGGGCCGAGGCCCGCCAGTCGGAGCGTTTCAAAGCCGGAATGTACCGGACGGAAGCGAGTGGTCATTGCCTTGGTTCCTTAAACCGAATTCCTCCCAAGACACAGGCTGGCTTATCGCAGTGCAGCATGGATTCGGCAAGCCGGGTCAGCGCGCCGCTGTTATGCGTAATACGCATGGCTTTTTTCATACTTCGTTTACTCTGAGTAAGAATCAGGCAATCAGCCTTCGGAGATTTTTGCCTGAAACGCCAATAAATCCTGCCATGCCAATGACTTACTGGCAGGTGCGTTTAGAAGTTCCTGCGGATGCAGGCTCGCCAGCGCCGGTAAAACCAGGTGCCCGGCTGCGACATCACGCCACTGTCCGCGCAGCGTATGGATCGTTCCGGTGCCGCCGAAAAAGAAACGTGCGGTCAAGTTGCCAAGAAGCAACAGGTGTTTCGGCTCCGCAAGTGCGATCTGGCGCTCGATGAAGGGGCGGCAGATATCCATTTCGGCCTGAGTCGGCGGGCGGTTGCCCGGTGGACGCCAGGGCACGACATTGCCGAGCATGATGCGTGCGCGGTCAAGGCCGATAGCGGCCAGCATACGGTCGAGCAGCAGCCCGGTCTTGCCGGCAAAAAGCTGGCCCTCGCGGTCGTCATCCGCATCCGGCATCGGGCCGATCACCATGACGGCGCAAGCAGGGTCGCCTTCGGTGAATACCGTGTTGCGGGCGCTGTTCTTGAGGTTGCAGCCGCTGAAACCCTCAAGCGCGATTTTCAGTTCGGAAAGCGACCTTGCGCTTTCAGCCGCAAAACGGGCAGCCGCCACGGCCTGTTCGTCCGGCATGGCAACATTCTGCTGAAGTGCCGGAGCAGGCGGCGCGCCTCTCGTCGGCGCGCTGCGACCTGCCGTCTGCCGCTGCGGAGCATCGGCACGACGCTCCGTGCCGCTGTCCATCTGGTGTGCGGGCGCAGAACTTTCCTGACGCGCTCCCGGTCGGGCAGGGCGGGAGGCGGCAAATTCGGCGAAACGGTCAACAGGTCCGTCTTCCAGCAACCAGTCCACGCCCGCATCCGCATGGAAATGCAGAAGCGCGGCGAGTTCGGCCGGGGAGAGGTCGTGAGCGGCGATCATGGGGTGAAATTATCCCATGTTCCCCGCCCGGGGAACCCGTAAATCACGCTGTCCAGCGCTGAATGTCACCGCTTTCGCCGATCATGGCCAAACCATGGGCAATCGAGAGCAACTCGCCGCCGGTTTCGATCCGGTCCGCGTCGAAACGACGGGTGAAAAGCTCGCGCACCGCCGGCACGAAGGAGGTGCCGCCGGTGAGGAACACCTTGTCGATTGCCTCAGGCGCGACTTGCGTCTTCTCCAGAACCTCGTCCAGCGCGCCCTCGATCTTGGCGAGGTCGTCGGCGATCCAGTTGTTGAAATCGCTGCGCTTGACCATTTTGCGACCGGCCTTGCCGAGCGGCGCGAAGTTGAATTCCGCTTCTTCGGCCGAGGACAGCGCCATCTTGGTGGCGGAAATCGACTGATAAAGCGGATAACCCTCGTCATGCTCCACGAGATCGATGAAAAGTTCGAGCTTGTCCGGCTCCAGCGCCGAGCGCACCAGCGATTTCAGATCGGTGAATTCTTTCGAGGTCTTGAAGATAGACAGCTGGTTCCAGCGACCGAAATTCACGTAGTAGCCGGAAGGCACGTCCAGCACCTTGTCGAAGCTCTTGAACTTGCTGCCCTTGCCGATTTCCGGCGAGACCAGATTGTCGATCATGCGGAAGTCGAAATGGTCACCGGCGACACCGACGCCGGAATGGCCGATGGGGGTGGCGGAAAGTTTGCCGGCATGGGTCTCGAAGCGGATCAGCGAATAGTCGGTGGTGCCGCCGCCGAAATCCGCCACCAGCACATTGGCGTCCTTCTTCAGGCTCTGGGCGAAATAATAGGCGGCCGCCACCGGCTCGTAGACATAGTGGATTTCCGGAAAACCGGCACGCGTCAGCGCTTCGTTGTAGCGGGAGAGCGCCAGCGTCTCATCCGGATTGCTGCCGGCGAAACGCACGGGGCGACCGGCGATGACGGTCGAGACGTCGCTTGGCCACTCTGCGCCCGCATAGGTTTTCAGCTTGCGCAGGAACACGTCCATCAAATCCTCGAAGCTCTGGCGCTTGGCGAAGATCAACGTGCCCTGAAAGAGCGGCGAGGCCGCAAATGTCTTGATCGACTGCAGGAAGCGGCAATCGCCCGCATTGTCGATGAATTGCCTGATGGCAGCGTGGCCCGCTTCCACGTGCAGGGCAGCCGCACCAAGGCCCGAATCCTTCATGAAGGAGAGCGCGGTGCGCATGCTGTCATCCGTGCCCGCGCTGCTGGTAAACTGCATGGAGCGGCTTTCGCCGCCGCCGTCGGAAAGAGCCATGACCGTGTTGGTCGTGCCGAAATCGAGGCCCAGTGCCCGCTTTTGCGTCATCGCCATATCCTTGTCGCCGATAGAAATGCTCGCCCGGCCCAAAGGCGGCCCGGCGTGAGAATAAGGGACGCATTTGGCATCCCGATGTCAGAGGAGGGCGGTTGATTGCACAGGCCCGGCAGAATGGCAAGCGCCACGTCTCGGTTTATTAAAACATTAGAATAAAGTAATTTTCCGTTATAAATACAGTTTCGCCATGCAAATTAAATATTTTTTCGCAATCGCAAAGTATAAATAAAGGCTATATCCTCAGGGAGCTTTCTTAATTGTAGCTGTCGCGTTGTAACCCGGAAGTCCAGATGTCCCGCAAGCAGGCATGTTCCGCCCTCCAAGATGTGCCGCCCGGGCCGGAGGTCCTCGTTCGCGGCGACGTGGAAATTTTCCATTCCCAGCTTATGAACCTCATGGCGTCATCGCAGCAGGGTTATGCCCTTTTCGATGGCAGCGACGAGTTGCGCTTTGCCAATGCGGCCTTCCGCGAGGCGCTGGGCATGGCTCCGGACGGTTTTCCGAGCTGGATGGAGCTGATGCGCGGCGGGTATCGCAGCTCGACAGGAACGGCGGTCGAAACCACCGATTTCGAACTGTGGTTGCGCTCGGCGCGGACAAGGCGCGGCAAGTTGCCTTACCGCACCATCGAAACCAGCCTGAACGATGGACGCTGGATGCTGACGACGGAAACGACGCTGCCGGGCGGCTGGATGTTGTGTGTCGTGACCGATGTTTCCGAGCTTGGCATCCAGTTGCGCGATCTGCGGCAGGAGCGCGACAGGGCGCTGAAATCGGCGCTGAGCGACGAGCTCACGGGCCTCGGCAACCGCCGCTATGCCATGGATATCCTCAACCAGATGCTTGGCCCCAACAAGGCGCAGGCGCTTGCGGTGATCATCATGGATATCGACCATTTCAAGGCGGTGAACGACCGTTTCGGGCATGCCTGCGGCGATCTCGTCCTTAAGGATTTCGCCACCCGGCTTTCCGCCGCGATCGGCCGGGACGATCTGGTGGGGCGGATCGGCGGTGAGGAGTTTTTGCTCGTTCTCAGCGGGTCGCGAATGCTGAGCGCGGAAAGCACCATGCAGAAGCTGCTGGCGACGTTGACCGAGGCATCGCCGCTGAGCGATGTGCCGGATTTCCGTTACAGCTGTTCGGCCGGCATTGCCTTTGCCGATCCCGGCGAGAGCGCGAGCGATGTGCTGCGCCGCGCCGACACGGCACTCTACGAAGCCAAGAATACCGGCAGAAACCGCTTCGTAGTCTACGGAGCGGCCTCTTGACCGCTCCGGCGTCGCACCGGCGTCAGTTCGATTTCGCCGCGCCGCCATCCACCCGCAGCATTGTGCCGGTGATGTAGCTTGCCGGAACCGAGCAGAGGAAAGCCCCGGCGGCGGCGAATTCTTCCACCGTGCCAAGCCTGCCTGCCGGAATGCTCTTGACCGAAGCCTCGCGGATTTCCTCCATGCTTTTACCCAGGCGCTTGGCATTGGCGCCATCCAGCTCGTCGATGCGGTCGGTATGGATGCGGCCGGGCAGAAGAAGGTTGGAGGTGATGCCGAAACCGGCCACTTCGCTCGACAATGTCTTGCTCCAGCCCACCAGCGCCCCACGCAGCGTGTTGGAGAGCGCCAGATTGGGGATGGGTTCGAACACGCCGGAGGAGGCAACGGTCAGGATGCGGCCAAAGCCCTGTTTCTTCATCTGCGGCAGCAGCGCATTGGTGAGCGTGATGACGCGCAGCACCATCGACTGGAAGAAGCTCTCCAGCTTCTCGGTCGTGATCTCCTGCGCAAGACCCGGCGTCGGGCCACCGGTGTTGTTGACAAGAATGTCAATGCCGCCGAGCTTGTCGTTCACGGCCTGAACCATGGCCTCGACGAAATTGTCGTCGCCAAGATCGCCCCGCACCCAGTCGGCCTTGCCCTTGCCGAGTGCATTGATCGTCTTGCAGTTCGCGTCCAGCTTTTCGCTGCTTCTGCCAACGAGAAGAACATGCACGCCTTCATTCGCCAGCGCCGTGGCGATGCCCAGCCCAAGGCCGCGAGAGGAGGCGAGAACGAGGGCGCGTTTGCCGGAAATGCCGAGATCCATGGGTTTTGTCCTGTCTTGTTTGCAGCAGATCAAAGAATCGAAGCGTGACTACAGGCGAAAACCGTCCACAGTTTTCGCTATCCCGCTCCATCTGTGCTGTTTATAGGAAGGCGGCGCCCGCTTTTGAAGGTTAAATACGCGTCATGACCGAACAATCTCTGCTGAAATTCTCAATTGCCATCACGGTTCTTCTGGCCGCGTTCGGCATTGGTGCAGGCCTGTTTTCCGGCTCTTTCGCGGTGGTGTTCGATGGCGTTTATGCCCTGACGGATGCCTTCATGACGGTGCTGGCGCTACTGGTGGCGCGGCTGATCGCGGCTTCCGCCGCCCCACGGCCCGGTGGCCGGCTGGCAGAGCGTTTTACCATGGGCTTCTGGCATCTGGAGCCGATGGTCCTCGGCCTCAACGGCACGCTTTTGATGGGCGCTGCGATCTATGCCCTGATCAACGCCATCGACAGCCTGATGGACGGCGGCAGATCGATCGAGTTCGATTACGCCATCATCGTCACCTTCGTCAGCTTTGCCGTTTCGCTCATCATGGCATGGTTCGTCAAACGCCAGAACCGCAGACTGAAATCGGCCTTCGTGGCGCTGGACGCCAAAAGCTGGCTGATGAGCGCGCTCCTGAGCGCGGCCCTGTTCCTCGCCTTCGCCATCGGCTACGGGCTGACGGGAACGGCGCATCAGTGGATCGCGCCCTATATCGACCCCGCCGTTCTGGCGCTGGTCTGCCTCATCATCATTCCCATGCCGCTCGGCAATGTGAAGCAGGCGCTCGCCGACATCCTTCTGGTGACGCCTTTTGAATTCAAGCAGCATGTGGACAGGGTAGCGGCCGAAACCGTCGAAAAATTCGGCTTCGCCTCGCACTATTCTTATGTCGCCCGCGTGGGGCGAGGCCGCCAGATCGAACTCTTCTTCATCGTCCCGAAAAACTGGCCACCCCGGCGTCTCGAAGAATGGGACGCGATCCGCGACGAGATCGGCGATGCACTCGGCGGCGAGGGGACGGATCGGTGGCTGACGATTGTGTTTACGACGGATGAGGAATGGGCGGTTTGAACGGGATGTTTGATTTTAGCTGCTTGCGGTACTCATCCTGATTCGCAAGTAGAGGACTCTCGTAATTTTAGACAAAAAGAAATAGGTGCCCGAAAATCGGCGTTCTGAGCATTTTCCCGGTGCTAGTCGTTTCCAGGTAACGGCCGCGGCCTTTAGAACAGGCGACGGCTGATCGAAATTGAGCGAAAGCTCAAAGATAGCACACGGGAGACACCAAAATGAGCAATCAGATTGAACGTGCAGAAAAGTTTCGAAGCTTGCACATTCCGGGCGATCCCATCGTCCTTTACAACATCTGGGATGCAGGAAGCGCGATGGCCGTTGCCCGCAGCGGTGCGAAGGCCATTGCAACCGGAAGCTGGTCCGTTGCTGCCGCGCAAGGCTATTCGGATGGTGAGGAGATGCCGCTCGATGACGCACTGGCGGTCGTCGCTCGAATAATGAAATGCATCGATCTGCCTCTCACTGTGGATTTTGAAGGCGGTTATTCGAGTGATGCTGCAACGGTCAGGCGCAACGTAGGTCGTCTGCTCACCCTCGGCGTCATCGGATTGAACTTCGAGGATCAGGTGGTGCACGGGACGGGCCTCTATGATGTCGATTATCAGGTGGACCGGCTTCGAGCTATTCGCAGCGCTGCCGAAGACCACCGTGTCCCGGTCTTCATCAATGCGAGAACGGACGTGTTTCTCAAGGCAGATGAGGGCATCGATCATGCGGTCTTGCTGGATGAGGTGCTCGCTCGCGGGGCAGCCTATAAGGCGGCAGGAGCAGATGGTTTTTTCGTGCCCGGGCTAAAAGACAAAAAGCTGATCAAAGAAATATGCGACCGCACGACTTTACCGGTCAATGTTATGATATCGGGCGACCTGAAAGATATCCGAGAGCTGGCAGACCTTGGTGTGGCCCGGATCAGTTTTGGCCCCACGCCATACATCAAAGTTGCCGGAGACTTGGAAAACAGCGCACGCGTTTTTGCCTGAAAGCAACTCTTGTACTGACCTGATCTCGTCATTGCTGAGGTCAGAGTCGGAAGAGCGGCGTTAGCCCGGCTGGGTCGGCCTTGGCGGAAAAACACTTTGCAGCTCGAGTTTTCGGCCGACTGGATGGCTGGGAGTGCGAGCTGCAATGAACGGCGGGAAGCGTCCTGACCGCCCTGGCGACTTAGGCTCGGTGCAATCCTTGGAATTGGCAATCCTTTGCCATCAAATAATGACAAACCTTGACGCCCACCCACTCAACTCCTATTCTCAATCTTACGTGCACGTAAAAGTAATAAAATACTCATCAGGTTGTCTGACAATTGAGTGGCGTGCGACATGTTTTGCCGCTATGGAAGCTCGACAAAGGCGTCGTGCTTTGCGAAGACAGGCTAGGGCGAATGTGTTGTCGCAGACGGGCTTTTCGGCCAGTGCAGGCAACACGGTGCGAATGCCGGAAGCGGATATAACAACAGCCGGATGGGACCGGCGAGGTGAGAGGACAAGATGACGGAAGCGATGGAACTGCCGGAACGCGAAGCGATGGAATTCGACGTTGTGATCGTCGGTGCGGGTCCTGCGGGCCTTGCCGCCGCGATCCGTCTGAAGCAGGTCGAGCCGGAGCTTTCGGTCGTCGTTCTGGAAAAGGGTGCTGAAGTCGGCGCGCATATTCTCTCAGGTGCCGTGGTTGATCCCATCGGCATCGACCGGCTTCTGCCCGGCTGGCGTGAGGAAGAGGGGCATCCCTTCAAGACCGAGGTCAAGGACGACCAGTTCATGTTCTTAGGCCCTGCGGGCTCCATCCGTCTGCCGAACTTCATGATGCCGCCGCTCATGAACAATCACGGCAATTATATCGTCTCGCTTGGGCTGGTCTGTCGCTGGCTGGCGGAAAAGGCGGAAGCGCTCGGCGTCGAGATCTATCCGGGCTTTGCCGCCACCGAAGTGCTTTATAATGAAGAAGGCGCAGTGATCGGTGTCGCCACCGGCGATATGGGCATCGAGAAGAACGGTGAACCCGGCCCCGCCTTCACGCGCGGCATGGAGCTGCATGGCAAATATGTGCTGATCGGCGAGGGCGTGCGCGGTTCGCTCGCCAAGCAGCTGATTTCCAGGTTTGACCTTTCGAAAGATCGCGAACCGCAGAAATTCGGCATCGGTATCAAGGAACTCTGGCAGGTCAAGCCGGAACACCACAAACAGGGCCTCGTGCAGCACTCCTTCGGCTGGCCGCTCGGTTTCAAGACCGGCGGCGGCTCGTTCCTCTATCATCTGGAGGACAATCTCGTCGCCGTCGGCTTCGTGGTGCATCTCAATTACAAGAACCCCTATCTTTATCCTTTCGAGGAATTCCAGCGCTTCAAGACGCATCCGGCTATCCGTGACACTTTCGAGGGCGGCAAGCGCATTTCCTATGGCGCGCGCGCGATTACCGAGGGCGGTTACCAGTCGGTGCCGAAGCTGACTTTCCCCGGCGGCGCGCTGATCGGCTGTTCGGCCGGGTTCGTCAATGTGCCGCGCATCAAGGGCAGCCACAATGCGGTGTTGTCGGGCATGCTGGCGGCGGAAAAGATCGCCGCGGCTATTTCCGCCGGTCGCGCCCATGATGAAGTGGCCGAGATCGAGGCGGAATGGCGCGACGGCGATATCGGCAAGGACCTGAAGCGGGTGCGCAACGTCAAGCCGCTGTGGTCGAAGTTCGGCACGCTTGTTGGCGTCGGCCTTGGCGGTCTCGACATGTGGACCAACCAGCTGTTCGGTTTCTCCGTTTTCGGCACGCTGAAACACGGCAAGACGGATGCGCAGAGCCTTGAGCCGGCCTCCAAACATAAGCCGATCGCCTATCCGAAACCGGACGGTGTTCTGACCTTCGACCGGCTGTCATCGGTGTTCCTGTCCTCCACCAACCATGAGGAAGACCAGCCGGTGCATCTTCAGGTGAAGGATATGGACTTGCAGAAGCGTTCCGAACACGACGTCTATGCCGGTCCTTCGACGCGTTATTGTCCTGCCGGCGTTTATGAGTGGGTGGAGAAGGACGGTGAGGAGGTCTACGTGATCAACGCGCAGAACTGCGTGCACTGTAAGACCTGCGATATCAAGGACCCCAACCAGAACATCAACTGGGTGCCGCCGCAGGGTGGCGAAGGGCCGGTTTACGCCAATATGTGATCGCGGTGCTGGTCTGCCGGCAACCTTCGTCTTGCCCGGGCTTGCCCCGGGCATCTGCAACCGATTGATTTCACGATACGTGGTTGGATCCTCGCGACGAGCGAAAGGATGACGTCTCGTGCGCGAGGCATCGAAAGTCTCGTCCCCCCTAGTATTTGTGGATTGCCCTTCGATTTCTTACATATAGGATGTTGGGGTGTTGTAGCTTTGCATGGTCCATGGATTGTGGGCTAGGGATGCGGTAACGCCTTGAATGTGCATATGTTGCGTTTGGGCCGTCGCCCGGCGGCAGGAGTGATGGAATGTCCGGCTTTCAGAGGCTGAATATCGTGCGGAATACAAGGATCGTCGCCGGTCTGGCGGCAGGTATGGTAGTTGCCGTTTCGCTCAGTGGCAGTCCGCTGATGGCCGCCAGCTGCCGCGCCGACGCCATGGCCGGCATCGACTGGCGCGAATGCAACAAGCGGCTCCTGATGCTGGGCGGCAGCAACCTCGATTCGGCGATGCTTTACGGCACGGATTTCACCTATACGGATTTGCGCGGCTCCTCGCTGAAGGGCGCCAATCTTGAAAAGGCGAAACTCATCCGGACGGCTCTTGGAGAGGCGAACCTGCAGGGCGCCAACCTGACGAAGGTGGAAGCCTACCGCAGTGACTTTTCCGCCGCCGACGCCACCAGCGCAAAATTCATCAATGCGGAAATGCAGCGGACCAATTTCAACAAGGCCAAGCTGGACGGCGCAGATTTTACCAAGGCTGAACTCGGGCGTGCCGAGTTTCAAGATGCCAGCCTGTCCGGCTCGAAATTTTCGCTGACCAACCTGTCGCGTGCCAGCTTCCAGGGCGCAAAGCTCGGCGGCGCGGTGGATTTTGCCAACGCCTTCCTGCTGTTGACCCGCATAGAGGGGGTCGATCTTTCCGCCGCCACCGGCCTTGAGCAGAAACAGATCGACATCGCCTGCGGCGACGCCAAGACAAAACTGCCGAGCGGCCTGACGACGCCTGCCGCATGGCCATGCCCGGAAGATCCGGAAGACGATTGACCGGGAAGGGCGCGCTTTATCAGGCGCGCACCTCCCACTTCGTGTGACGTGAAGATCAAAAGCCCGAAAGCACGATCTTGCCCTTGGCCGTGTTGCTTTCAATCAAGGCGTGGGCCTTGATGAGGTTTGCGGCGTTGATGGTGCCGAAAACCTCGGTCAACGTCGTCTTGATCTTGCCGGCATCGACCAGTTCAGCAACGTGATTGAGCAGCTTGTGCTGTTCGATCATGTCGGGTGTCTGGAATACCGCGCGGGCGAACATCATTTCCCAATGGATTGAAACGCATTTGCGCTTGAACGCCATGGCGTCGAAACCGCCGGCCGGGTCGTCGATCAGCGCAAAACGGCCCTGCGGCGCAATGGTCGCCACGCTGTCTGCGGCGTGAATGTCGCTATGGGTGGTCGAGAATACGAAGCCCGGTGCACCAAGGCCAAGCGCTTCCACCTGCGGGGCAATCGGCTTGCTGTGATCGACGACATGATGCGCGCCGAGGTCTTTGGCCCATTGCATCGTTTCCGGCCGCGAAGCCGTGGCAATGACGGTGAGATCGGTCAGTGCGCGCAGAAGCTGGATAGCAATCGAGCCGACGCCGCCGGCGCCACCGATCACCAGAACAGCATTTGCCGCACCCGGAACGGGCTCTGTCACCCGTAGCCGGTCGAACAGCGTCTCGTAGGCCGTGATCGCGGTCAGCGGCAGTGCCGCTGCTTCCTCGAAATTCAGCGACTTCGGTTTGGCGCCGACGATGCGCTCATCGACCAGATGGAATTCGCTGTTGGAGCCGGGGCGGTTGATGACACCAGCGTAAAACACCTCGTCGCCGGGCTTGAACAGCGATACCTTGTCGCCGACGGCTTTCACCACGCCCGCCGCATCGAAGCCCAGCACGCGGGCAGCACCGTTTTCCGGCGCCTGGTTGCGGCGAACCTTGGTGTCAACAGGATTGACCGAAACGGCCTTCACCTCCACCAGAATATCATGCCCCGTCGCCTCCGGCTGCGGCAGGTCGAGGTCGATAAGGGCATCCGTTGCGGTGATGGGCTGGCTCGTCTTGTAACCGATGGCGCGCATGAACAGTCTCCTTTGCTTGTTTGCGTGCCTCTTACTTGATACATATGAACATCGATCGCAAGAATGCACATTTTGTGATGATACATACAAAAAGGATACTGTGATGTCGCGACCGCGCGCCAAGCTTACCGGCAATTTTCCGGGCTGCCCGGTGGAGTCTGCCTTGAGTTTTCTCGACGGCAAATGGAAAGGCGTGATCCTCTATCACCTCATCAACGAGGGCACCCTGCGCTTCAACGAGTTGCGCCGCCACATTCCAAGCGTCACCCAGCGCATGCTCACCAAGCAGCTGCGGGAACTGGAAGAGGCGGGCCTGATTTCGCGCACCGTCTTCCCGGTGGTGCCGCCGCGCGTGGACTATGCGCTGACGCCACTTGGCGAAACCATGAAGCCTGTGATCTCGGCGCTGAAAAGCTGGGGCGACGCCCATGTTGTGTGCAAGAACGGCGCGAAGTACACCCTTCATCCCGAGGCTGCGGAGAAGGCAGCCTGAAAAATAACGGGTAAAACCAAGCCCTCCGGCACTTCTTTTTCATGGTGCGATGCAACACGGATTTGCCCGGTTTGATGCATAATGCTGCGAATTCGATTCGCAGCAGGGACATCAAATCACATGAGCATCGGTTGGTTGGAGGCCGGATTTCTCGGCCTTTTGCAAGGACTTACGGAATTTCTTCCGGTTTCTTCAAGCGCGCATCTGAGGATAGCCGGGGAGTTTCTGCCCTCCGGTGCGGATCCGGGCGCCGCCTTCACGGCGATTACGCAGATCGGCACGGAAGCGGCGGTGCTGGTCTATTTCTGGTCCGATATCATGCGGATCGCCGCCGCCTGGCTCCGGCAGAACCTTCGCCTCGGACCCTATGACAAGTCCGATGCGCGGCTTGGCTGGCTGATCATCGTCGGCTCGGTGCCGATCGTGCTGCTTGGCCTGTTCTTTAAGGATGCCATCGAGCATTCGCTGCGCAATCTCTATATCACCGCCGTAATGCTGATTGTCTTCGGCATCATTCTCGGCGTCGCCGACAGGATCGGCAAGAAGCGCTACAAGCTGAACCAGCTGATCTGGCGTGATGGCATCCTGTTCGGTTTCGCGCAGGCTATGGCGCTCATCCCCGGCGTCTCGCGCTCGGGCGGCACCATCAGCGCCGGCCTGCTGTTAGGCTACACGCGCGAGGCGGCCGCACGATATTCCTTCCTGCTCGCCGTTCCCGCCGTGTTCGGTTCCGGTTTCTACCAGCTGTTCAAAAGCATCGGCGAGGAGAACCCTGTAGGCTGGGGCCAGACGGGGCTTGCAACCCTGATCGCCTTCGTCGTCGGTTACGCCGTGATCGTTGTCTTCCTCAAGCTGGTCTCCACCAAGAGCTACATGCCCTTCGTCTGGTACCGGGTGGTCATCGGCGTCATTCTTTTGGGACTTCTCGGAACGGGCGTTATCAGCGCCGGCGGTTGAGGGGTGCTTGCCCTGTCAAAAACTCTGCAAATGAAAAGGCCCGCTCTTTCGAGCGGGCCTTTTGTGTTTCAGAGCAGCGTGCCGCTGAGGATCACCAGCGCCACCGAGAAGTAGATGACGAGGCCGCTGACATCCACCAGCGTGGCGACGAACGGCGCAGATGCGCTGGCTGGATCCAGCCGCAGACGCTGCAGCAGGAATGGCAGCATGGAGCCGGCCAGCGAGCCGAAGGTGACGATGCCGACGAGTGCGGCAAAGACGGTGGCGCCCACCAGCAGCCAGTGGTCGCCATAATCATAAAAGCCTGCCTGCTGCCAGATGGTCAGACGCAGGAAGCCGATGGCGCCGAGAATGCAGCCGAGCGTCAGGCCAGTCGGGATTTCCCGCAGCAGCACCCGCCACCAGTCCGAAAGCTTCAGTTCGCCGAGCGCCAGTGCCCGGATGATGAGCGAGGTGGCCTGCGAACCGGAGTTGCCGCCTGATGACATGATGAGCGGAATGAACAGCGTCAGCACGACGGCTTTTTCCAGCTCGCCTT
The DNA here is from genome assembly GCF_053522705.1 of Agrobacterium sp. 16-2014-1-2a. Classification (NCBI taxonomy): domain Bacteria; kingdom Pseudomonadati; phylum Pseudomonadota; class Alphaproteobacteria; order Hyphomicrobiales; family Rhizobiaceae; genus Agrobacterium; species Agrobacterium sp. 16-2014-1-2a. The sequence continues at coordinate 864,417 of NZ_JBNWBX010000001.1, read as the reverse complement.
CAAAATGCTGCATGGCGCTTGCCGTCAGCATTTCACCCAGGAACAGGGCGGCAAGCCAGCCAGCGCGCTTGCGGATCATGTCCGGAAAGCCCATTGCCATATAGGGCTTGCCGAGTGCTTCCATACCACCGAACTTGTGGGCGTCTTCCGTGGTGTCGGCGATCATGGTGTCGATCACGTCGTCGACCGTGACGATGCCGAGAATGTGCGAATTATCGTCAACGACGGGAAGCGCCAGAAGGTCGTGCTTGCGGATGAGCCGGGCAACATCCTCCTGCGACATCAAGGGGCTGGCACAGACGATGCCTTCCTTCGATGCGACGGAGAGAATGGAGGCGCCGGCCTCGCCGGTCAGCAGGCGACGCAGCGTCACGACGGTGGACAGCGTTCCGTCCTGCGCCAGCACATAGATGGCATAGACCGTTTCACGCGACCGCTCGACGACGCGGATGTGCGAAAGGGTCTGTTCCACCGTCCAGCTATCCGGCACGCTGACGAATTCCGTGGTCATGATCGAGCCGGCGGTGCGCGGCGGATAACCCATCAGATGTTTGATGGAGAGCGCGGTCGTGCGGTCCAGCCGGGAAAACAGCTTTGCGCGGGGCTCTTCGTCCATTTCCGCCATGACGTCGGCAACGCGGTCGTCTGACATCAGGTTGACGAAGCGGGCGGCCTGGTCAAGCGGAATACCGGCAATGATGGCGGCTGCGTCATGCAGTTCCGGCCGGTCGAGAATGGCGACGGCCTTTGCCTGCGGCATGGCGAGCAGGGCGGCGACTGCCTCATGCGTATCGAGTGTGTTGAGGTGCTCGACGCGTTCTGCAATGGTGGTGGAACCGGCATTTCCGCTGCGGAGAAGACGTGCGGCCTTGCTGGCTCTCTGGGAGAGGGTGTGGAAGTTCATGATTGCTCACCTTTCCGTCGATTCGCCGATTACGACGAACGCGGTGGTGAGCCGACAGGTGCCGGATCAGTTCCCGTTCGCCGCTTTCGGCAAAGGCAATCGACTACTACTGTCGCTAGACATCAAATGATGCTCCGTTAAAATCCGCGCTGTGCCGGGTCACGGCCCGCGCGTAACGCCGTGTTGCGCCCGAAACCAAAAAGAGTCAAGCGAGCCGATCGTGAAATTTCCGTAAGGTTTATTGCAGGTGCCGGAACGGGTGTTGCGGCCGCTGAAAAACCGGCTTTCAGCCGGCTTTTGCGCGCCGTTCGACGGTGACGGACACAAGGAAAACGACAAGCCCGAGAAGCGAAAGAACAGCGCCCACATAACCGGTGGAGGCATATCCATAGCCCATGGCGATGACCATGCCGCCAAGCCATGCGCCGAGCGCGTTGGCGATGTTGAAGGCGGAGTGGTTGGAGGCAGCCGCAAGCGTCTGCGCATCCGCTGCCACATCCATCAGCCGCGTCTGCACGGCGGGGCAGGCGGCAAAACCGCAGCCGATCAGGAAGACGCAGAGACACATCATGAACGGGTCATGCGCCGTTATGCCGAACACGGCCATGACCACCACGTTAAAGGCGAGCATGCCGCCGATCGTGCCGTTGAGCGAGATATCGGCCAGCCGCGAGCCGACCACATTGCCGACATTCATGCCGATGCCGAAGAGGGCGAGCACCATGGAGACGGTGGAAACCGGCATCATCGCGACATCGGTGGTGGTCTTGGCGATATAGCTGAAAACCGAGAACATGCCGCCGAAACCGACCGATGCGATGGCGAGCGTCAGCCACACCTGCACGCGGCGGAAAGCCCCGAGTTCACGCCAAATGCTGGCACCTTCCTCTACCCTGTCGCGCGGCTGGAACAGCCACAGCAGGGCGACTGTCAACAGCCCGATGCCGCCCACCAGCATGAAGGCTGCGCGCCAGGAAAGCATCTGCCCGAAGAAAGTGGCAAGCGGCGTTCCAAGCAGCGTGGCGATGGTGAGGCCGAGCATGACGCGGCCAACGGCGCGGGCACGTTTGTGGATTGGCGCCATGGAGGCGGCCACCAGCGCTGCAACGCCGAAATAGGCGCCGTGCGGCAGGCCGGTGATGAAGCGCAGCACGGTGAAGCTCAGGAAATCAGGTGCGACGGCGCTCAAGATATTGCCGAGCGCGAAAAGTCCCATGAGGCCGAGAAGCAGGGTGCGCCGCGTCATGCGCGCAGCCAGCACCGCGATGATGGGAGCGCCGATGACGACACCCAGCGCATAGGCCGTGATGACGTAACCTGCCTGGGGCACCGTGACGCCATAGGTCGTTGCGACGTCAGGCAGCAGGCCCATGATGGCGAATTCGCCGGTGCCGATTCCGAAACCGCCGGCGGCAAGCGCCAGTTCGATGAGTGCGACGGCAAACGGCGTCAGTGCCACGGCAGGCCTTGCCGCAACAACGGTTTCACTCTCCGCCTCGAGGCGGGCTTCCGACAAATTCGAATGGCTCATTGCGACCTGAAAAGGGGGAGGACCCCACAGAAAAAAGGGCAAGACCGTATGGGAACGGCCTGCCCTGACTGGAGATGCGCGGTCATGAAAATGACCTTAAGTGATATCTAACATGAAATGATGCATTGCGGTAGAGCGATTCTCGGCAAAAGAGCATCTTCACGCGATGGTGTTTGGAACCCTATATAACCCCAAGCATTTACGCGCGGCTGCCTCACAGGATCAGGTTGGAAATATGAAGCTCATTGCAATTTTCAATCGTGACGGCGGCACCTTCCGCACCACGGATATGGATGCCTATTGCGACCACGCCCGCGAGGTCTTTTCCCGCGCCGGCCACACGATCGACTGCCGCGTGGTCTCCGGCAAGGAAGTTGTCGAGGAGATGGAACGCGCCGCCGATGAGCCTGATATCGAAGGCATCATTGCCGGCGGTGGTGATGGAACGATTTCGGCCGCTGCCGGTATCGCCTGGAAACACGGCATCGCGCTCGGTATCGTACCGGCCGGCACCATGAACCTGTTCGCCCGCTCGCTGAAGCTGCCGCTCGATATCCGCCAGGTCCTGGAGACACTGGCGAATGGCGAGATCGCCAATGTCGATATCGCCAGCGCCAACGGCCGTCTTTTCGTCCACCAGTTTTCCGCAGGCCTGCATTCGCGCATGGTGCGCTATCGCAACAACCTCGCCTTCGCCTCCCGCCTTGGCAAGATCAAGGCAAGCGTCCGCGCCGCCATCAGCGTCATTCTCAATCCGCCGGTCTTCGAGGTGGAATATACGGTCAATGGCAAGACGCAGCGCCGCAAGGTGTCAGCAATTTCCGTCTCCAACAATGAATTCGGGCAGAACTCGCTTCTGGTCGCGGATAATGTCTCGGGCGGCCATCTCGGCTTCTATCTCACCGATCCCCTGCGCCCCTCGGGCGTCGCAAGGCTCGCCTTCGACATCCTGCGCGGCAAGCTGAAGGAAAACGCTGCTGTAACGGCCACGACCGTCACGGGTGTGGAACTTCATTTCCCCAAGAAGCGCCATGACGTGCGCTGCGTCATCGATGGCGAATTGCTGCCGATGGAGCGCGACGTGGCACTTGAAGTCCATGCCGGCGAATTGAAGGTGCTGGTGGGGCGAGGGGGCTTGGCGTAGCGCACCACCTCGATAACGGTGCAATCGAACCTGCTTCAAGATAGCGGCGTATTTCTTCGCCCGGTGGGGAGAAGTAACAAGCGGCAAGGCCGACTCATCGTCTCGATCCCCCAAAAAACGCCAGTCTTGCCAAATCGAAGCCGCCCGGCCATGTTCGGTTGGGTGCGGCTCCGGAAGGCGCCGTCGTCTTTGCGGGAGTGCGACCTGTCATGAATGAAGTCTCCAAGCCGGTGTCCAACCTTGCCGCCATCGATGCCGCCCATCACCTGCACCCCTTTTCCGATATGGGTAAGCTGAACGCGAGCGGCACCCGCATCATCGAGCGTGCAGAAGGCGTCTTCATCTATGACAGCACCGGCAAGAAGTATCTCGACGCCTTTGCCGGACTATGGTGCGTCAATATCGGTTACGGACGCCGCGAGATCGCCGATGTCGTGCAGCGCCAGATGAACGAACTGCCCTATTACAACGCCTTTTTCGGCACTACGACACCATCAGCCACACTTCTGGCTCAGAAGATCGCTTCCCGTGCCGGGCCGAAGATGAACCATGTGTTCTTCACCAATTCCGGTTCGGAAGCCACGGACACCTGGTTTCGCATGGCGCGGGTCTACTGGAAGGCGCTCGGCCATCCGACGAAGACCAAGGTGATCGCTCGCCGCAACGGCTATCACGGCTCTACGGTCGCCGGCGCTTCGCTCGGCGGCATGAAGTGGATGCACGAGCAGGGCAATCTGCCGATCGAGGGTATCGCCCATATCGGCCAACCCTATTGGTATGCGGAAGGCGGCGATCTCTCACCCGCGGAATTCGGCCTGAAGGTGGCCCGCGAACTGGAAGCGAAGATAGACGAGCTCGGTGAAGAGAATGTCGCGGCTTTCGTGGCGGAACCCATTCAGGGCGCCGGTGGGGTCATTGTGCCACCGGAAACCTACTGGCCGGAAATCGCCCGCATCTGCAAGGCGCGCAACATTCTGCTGGTGTCCGACGAGGTGATCTGCGGTTTCGGCCGCCTCGGTTCCTGGTTCGGCTACCAGCATTTCGGCGTGGAGCCGGACCTCGCGCCCGTCGCCAAGGGCCTGTCATCCGGTTATCTGCCGATTGGCGGCGTCCTCGTTTCCGACCGCGTGGCGGAGGTGATGTTGTCCGAGGTCGGTGATTTCAACCATGGCTTCACCTATTCCGGCCACCCCGTCTGCGCCGCGGCTGCTCTGGAAAATATTCGTATCATCGAGGATGAGGGGCTGGTGGAACGGGTGCGGGATGATATCGGCCCTTATTTTTCGCAAGGCTGGAAAAGCCTCACCGACCACGAGTTGGTGGGTGAGGCAGTGAATGTCGGCCTCATGGGTGGCCTGCAGCTTGCGGCCGACAAGGCGACCCGCAGGCGTTTTGCCAAGCCGGATGACATCGGCACCGCCGTGCGCAACCATTGCCTGGCAAACGGCCTCGTCATGCGTGCCACCGGCGACCGCATGCTGGCATCACCGGCGCTGACGATCAGCCGCTCGGAGGTGGACCAGATCATCGAGACTCTGCGAAAGGGGCTCGATCACCTGCGCGATACACCAGAGCATTTCCAATAAAAGCGCGTAGTTGTTTTACGTCCGGGAAATGCGACAAAAAACTCTAAGGGAGAAATGAAATGGCAGGACAGGAACATCACTATGCCGTTCAGGTGAAGTGGACCGGCAATCGCGGCAAGGGTACCTTGGGATACCGTGACTATGAACGCGACTACACGATTTCCACGTCCGGGAAAGCGGATATCGCCGGCTCTTCAGATCCCGCCTTTCGCGGCGATGCCTCCCGCTGGAACCCGGAAGACCTGCTGGTTGCCTCGCTCTCGGCCTGCCACAAGCTATGGTACCTGCATTTCTGCTCCGTCAACGGCATCATCGTTGAAGACTACGTCGACAATGCCGAAGGCACGCTGGTTATGGAAAAGGACGGCGCCGGGCAGTTCAGCGAGGTGGTGTTGAAACCGGTCATCACCATCTCGAAGGGTGATCTTGCGCGGGCTGATGAGCTGCACCACGATGCCCACGACAAATGCTTCATCGCCCGGTCGGTGAATTTTCCCGTGCGTGTGGAGGGGACGGTGAAGGTGGTTTGAGACGGATGTAGGTGCTTCCCCAGCGCGCCTAGCGGATTATTTTGCTCGGCCCGAATTCAACGTCATCCTCCGGCTTGACCCGAGGATCCATAGTCGACCGGTGGTGGATCCTCTGGTCAAGCCGGAGGATGACGACGGAGAGGTTTCCAGCCTTTGCAGCGCCTCAAGGTGTCTGAGCAACATCACCACCTTGAGGACATGGATGCGCAAATTTACTGGAACGCCGTCTCGTAGAAGCTTCTGAGCTTGCGCGAATGCAGCGTTTCCGTTGGCATGGCGGCGAGTTTCTGCACGGCGCGGATGCCGATCTGCAGATGCTGGGCAACCTGCGTGCGGTAGAACTCCGTCGCCATGCCCGGCAGCTTCAATTCGCCGTGCAGCGGCTTGTCGGAGACACAGAGGAGGGTGCCGTAGGGCACGCGGAACCGGAAGCCGTTGGCCGCGATGGTGGCCGATTCCATGTCGAGTGCGATGGCGCGCGATTGCGACAGGCGCTTGACCGGGCCCGCCTGGTCGCGAAGCTCCCAGTTGCGGTTGTCGATCGTGGCGACGGTGCCGGTACGCATGATGCGCTTCAGCTCGAAGCCCTCGTAACCGGTGACTTCCGCAACCGCACCTTCCAGCGCCAGCTGCACTTCCGCCAGAGCCGGGATCGGCACCCAGACCGGCAGGTCGTCGTCCAGAACGTGATCCTCACGCACATAGGCGTGTGCCAGCACATAATCGCCAAGGCGCTGGCTGTTGCGCAGGCCGGCGCAATGGCCAACCATCAGCCAGGCATGCGGGCGCAGCACGGCGATATGGTCGGTGATCGTCTTGGCGTTGGAAGGGCCAACGCCGATATTGACCAGCGTAATGCCGGCATGGCCCTTTTTCTTCAGGTGATAGGCTGGCATCTGCGGCAGGCGGCCAAGCACCGCATCCGTGTCCGGCCTGTCGGAGCCAGCGGGGGTGATGATGTTGCCCGGCTCCACGAAGGCCGTGTAGCCTTCGCCACCATTCTTCATCAACTGCCGCGCCCATGCGGCGAATTCGTCGATATAGAACTGGTAGTTGGTGAACAGCACGAAGTTCTGGAAATGGCTGGCGCTCGTTGCCGTATAATGGCTGAGGCGGGCCAGCGAATAATCGATGCGCTGCGCGGTGAACGGCGCAAGCGGCGCGGGTTCGCCGGGCACCTGATCATATTCGCCATTGGCGATGAGATCGTCGGTGTTGTTGAGATCGGGCGTGTCGAAAAGATCGCGCAACGGCACGTCGGACAGCGAGGATGCCGCCGCCGCCTCGACATAAGCGCCTTCGCCGAAGGCGAAATGCAGCGGAATGGGCGTGGCCGATTCGGCAACCGTCACCGGAACGCCGTGGTTCTTGATCAGAAGCCCCAGCTGCTCTTTCAGGTAGTGGCGGAAAAGCTCCGGCCGGGTGATCGTCGTCGTATAGACGCCGGGGGAGGTGACATGGCCATAGGAAAGGCGCGAATCGACATGACCGAAAGTGGATGTCTCGAGGCTGACCTGCGGATAACAGGCGCGGTAGCGGCCGGTAATCGGGGCACCCTTGGCAAGTTCGGTGAAGGAGTTGATGAGGAACGCCGTATTGCGTTCGTAAAGCGCGGTCAAAGCCTCGACAGCTTCTTTCGGGTCCGTGAACGTCTGCGGCGCGAAAGGCTCGGGGCTGATGAAGGAGAAGGGCGGAATCGTTCGTTTTGCTATTGTCATGGCCCATTATAGGAGGCCTATTTCGACAGGCAAGCGACAGAAATACGAAGAAACTGAAAAGAAACGGAAAAATGGCTGCGGCAAAGGGCGGGCGGTGAAATCTCAGCCGAGCGCGCCGCGTTGCAGGCTCATCAGCAGCACGAAACCCGCGCCTTTGGATGCCGGGCGGGGATCTGCCTTGTAAACTGCAAGTCCCGCCACCGGGCCTAGAAAGATCGATGCCATCAGCACCAGTCTCAGTGCGGAAAACAGGCCGTTGGAAAAGCTCGTCGTCATCGGCCGGTCCTCACAGCACGACGGGGCAATTGGCGGCGGGTGCCGGGCTGTGCTGGCAGGCAAGCGCCGCACCTGCATTCACCCGCTGAAAGCTGCGGTTGGGATTAACGACGAGCGAGGCGAAGGACATGGCGAAGATCGCCATGAGAAACGCGAAGATTGCCAGCCGGCTGATCAACTTTGTCATGTCCATTCCCCTTTATTGGAGTTCATGGACAGAGTTTTGCCACACTCGGACTGAACGGACCCTGAGACCCCGGTTCATATGGTGTTCAGGGAGATTAACGGGATACTTCCAGTGTGAATTAGGGCGGTGGCTGGCTTCAGCGGCCTCAAATTGCCTTCTTTTGCATCACGCCGGAGAAGCTACCGCACGGGCTGTGAGTTCGTTGACGAGGCCATCGAATGCTTCGGGATTGGCGATGTCGACGATCGGAACGTGATGGTGTCGCGCGGATGCCAGCATTTCGGTATTTTCGCGCAGGGACCGCTCAATGAAGGCGTCCATGATCCGGCGCTGGCCCGCCGTCGCATCTTTATATTCTGCATGCGCGCGCATTCTGTCGGAGAGAAAGTCATTCTGTGCGTGAAGAAAGACCCCGGCAACCGTTCTGCCCAGCAGGGGCGCTATAAATTCCGGCCGCAATGCCGCGCCCTCGAAGATGACGATATTGCCGGTGCCTGTCTTGCTGTCGATCAGCCCGCGCACAAGCGGCCAGATATTCTGGTGATGCACCTTCAGAAACCAATGGATCGTTTCTGCCGACAGCTGCCTGTAATATTCCTCCACAGGCGCGGGTACGCCCGGCCATGGCCTCCCGGGGTGGCGTGCCAGGCTGTCGGTTGAAATTGCCTCGCAGTGGAGTTTTTCGCTTAACAGGCCGGCTAGGGTGCTTTTGCCGACATGGGACGTACCCGAAATCAGGATTATGGAAAGGGTGGCAGGCATGCGTCGCTCTTAAGAGTGTTCGTTCGGGCCGCGACGATACATCAACGGATATATGCGTTACACATGACGTCCGTCTGCGACGACGGACAGGCTGTTACAAGCCTGTCCGCCGCATCTTATCTCACAACCGCGTCCAGGTCTGGGATTTGCACAGGATTTTCAGCACGCAGCCCTTCATGCTCAGCGAATTGCCGGAAACGGTGCCGGAGCCGCTATAGGTCTTGTCATTGGCGGGATCGGTAATATCGCCCGAATAGCTGTTTCCCTTGCCGGAAAGCTTGCCGATCTGTTTTCCCGCATGTTTGCCTGTCTTCAGCGTCACGCAGAAAGCTGCGCCGCAGGGGCCGATTACGGCTGTCTCGCCGCTCGCCGTCTTCCAGTTGCCTTCAATGGGCTCAGCAGCAAGAGCAAGGTTGCTGCCGATCAGCAGGCCTGCGGCAATCATCATCACACGCTTCATAAAAACTCCTCCGTCCATGTCGCGCTTTCTTTGCCCGTTTCGTCCTCCGCACGGGCATGCGGATAGTATTTGACGTTCACGTAAAAGGAAACAGAAAATTCCAGCTGCGAGACGGCATTTGCGTCGGTCAGGAGAGTGGGAGAGGGGCAATTCGAAAAACCGTTGTTTGGATCGTGGTGAATGAAGGGTTGAAATCCAATTCTAAAGTTTTCGTAAAATTCGCTCGAAAGTCCTTAATTTCCGCACCTCGTGATATTTAACAAAAACCCAATTTTACCAATCGTTTGCAGTTTGTTTGCGGCCCATTAATCATGCCTTTTAAGCGCCCGTTGAAAGCCTCATGACATATTGGGGTCATCAAAAGCGCAGGGAAAACCTGCCGGCCGGAAGAACAAAAAAGCCGCGAAAGACGGCAGTTCCAAAGGTTAGCCTCGACAAGAAGGCAATTGATGAAACAGGCGAGAAGACAGGGATTAAAACGATGGCACGCTTTGAAATTCGCGATATCGAAATGGCAGTTTCCGGTGGCGAAACCCGCGCCGACACCCTTTGCAATCTCGGCCTGGTCTATGCGACCGGCCGGGGATGCAAGGTGGATCTGGTCGCGGCCCACAAATGGCTCAACATCGCCGCGATCCGCGGATCGGAAAGAGCCGCTTCGCTGCGAGCAGATCTTGCTCGCAACATGACCAAGGCGGAACTGGCCGAAGCGCTGCGTGCCGCACGCGACTGGATGACGATGCACTGACGCACCTTATCCGCGACAGAATTTCCGGTCCGGTTCCCTCCAGTCCCGATGACCGGTACAAACGAAAGTAAACCCGAAGGGGAATGCGGCGAGGGCTTTGAAAAGGAGCTTTTGCGCTGACACATCAAACCGCGACCGGCAGGAACAAGGCCGGCGCGGTTTTCTTATGTCTGGCGATGTCGGTTGATGGAAAACGATTCGCGAACAGTGGTTTGTCAGAGGATGTTGAATCGATGCACGCAATGGTCGATCGCACCATATGCCGCCTGGCTCGCCACCCTCATCCCTTTGCCTGCCACGGGGATCCAGCCGGCACACGTCCGTGTGGCGAAAGACTCCTCTCAGCCCAAGGACTTGGGCTGGCTGGATTCCTGTGACAAGAACAGGAATGAGAAGGCACGCGAAACCTCAACCCAGCGCCTTGATAACCTTCGGCAATGCCTGTTCAAAAAGATCAAGCTTGTCATCAGGTCCCACACTCACACGAATGCAGCGGTTGAGCGGCGCCACGCCCGGCATGCGGATGAACACGCCATGTTCCATCAAGCCGTCGACGATGGCGCGGGCGTAAGTGCCGTCGCGCTGGCAATCGATGGTGACGAAATTGGTTGCCGACGGCAGGGGCGAGAGGCCGTTACTGCGGGCAATCGCGGAAATGCGATCTCGAGCCACCGCAATTTTTCCAACGACGTCATGCAGATAGGCCTGATCCTTCAGCGCCGCCAATGCGCCGGCGACCGAAACGCGTGCCATGCCGAAATGATTGCGGATCTTGTCGAAGGCTTCGACATTGCCGAGCGTGCCGATGGCATAACCCACGCGGGCGCCGGCAAGCCCATAGGCTTTCGAGAAAGTCCGCATGCGCAGGATGTTCGGTTGGCCGATAAGGGCGTCGATGCTTGGCACGGCGCTGGCAGGTGCGGTCTCGCAATAGGCCTCGTCCAGAATGAGCAGGCAGGTTTCCGGCAGCGCACGGGCAAAGGCCACGACCTCGCTTGCCTCCCACCAGCTTCCCATCGGATTGTCGGGATTGGCGAAATAGACCAGCGGTGCATTTTCCCGGATGACGAGATCGAGAAGCCCGTCGAGGTTCTCGTGATCGTCGACATATGGCGTGGTCACGAGTTTTCCGCCAAAGCCGTTCACATGGTAATTGAAGGTAGGATAACCGCCGAGCGAGGTGACCACCGGCGTGCCCGGCTCAACGATTAGCCTGGCGATCTCACCCAGCAAACCATCGACACCGCCGCCAATAGCGATATTGCCACGCGAAACGCCGTGGTGGATGGCGAGTGCTTCCTTCAGTTCGAAATTTTCCGGATCGCTGTACATCCAGGTCTCGGCCGCCGCATCCCGCATGGCCATAAGCACGGATGGGGCAGGACCGAACCCGCTTTCATTGGCGCCTATCCGCGCTTCCACCTTCAGGCCGCGGCCCCGCTCGATGGCTTCCGGGCCGACGAAGGGAACGGTTGAAGGAAGAGAGACGGCAAGCGGCGTAAGACGTGAGAAAGCGGACATTGGCTGAGATTTCCAGTACCTGTTTGAAAACCCGGCACACAATAGGTGCAAAAAAACCGGACGCAAGTCGCGCCCGGTTTCCGGATGGCTGTTTTGGAACAGTTTTTTCCACCGTCGCGCCGTGAGAGAAAAACTCGGCCGCGAATCGGCCGATGCGGCTCAGACGCTGGTCTCGAAACTCAGCCTGCGCACATGGTGCAGGAACTCCGCGTCGATCAACATGTTGAATCCGATGGTGACCTTTTCCTCTTCCCTGCGGATCAGGTTGCAGCCGATCTCATCGCGAATGCCGAGAATTTCCAGATAGAAATTAGTGGGCATCTCCAGATGAGGGCTGACCTCGATCTCTGCGCCGTAAAGCGAGATGCTGCGCACCAGGCAGCGCATGGTATCCTTGGCGCTGAGGTGATGCCCGATGAAGGTGATCTTTCCGGGCCGGTCGATCTGAAACTTCTCGTATTGCTCGTCCTGCGGGACGCTTTGACGGTGATCAATATGTAAAGCCATGACAACCTCCCGGATTGCCTTTTCCTGATGCCGATTTTAACGCGGCTTCCTTGCCAGTGCGTGAAGGAAATCCGCGCAATTGTCTGTTGTGCGTCTCGACATGGGCCAGACCGCCTGTCGGAAGCCGATGTTTCCCTTGAGGAAATGCATCCGGCTCCTTCCGGTTGCAAGGGTGTCGCAGTCTGGGGTGATAATGTGTCATGCTTGCACCGGGCTGGTGGCGCTGTACGGTTGACGCGGGCCGTACTTGGCGTTACGCCTGATCCCGCAATATGGCTTCGCAGGGTGCGGCAAATCTGCCCATTGGCGATTGTTCTGGGAGTGAAATGTGGCGGGAAGGCTGGTAATCGTCGGGGCGGGGCAGGCCGCTTTCGCGCTGGCGGCAAAGCTCAGGGCGCTGAAGGATGAGCGCCCCATCACCATAATCGGCTCGGAGGATGCCTATCCTTATCAACGGCCGCCACTGTCGAAAAAATACCTTTTAGGCGAGATGAGCTTCGACCGGCTGATGTTTCGGCCTGAGGAGTGGTACGCGGAAAACAATGTCGATATCCGGCTCTCCACCTTCGTGGAGGAGATAGACCGCGCTGCCAAATCCGTTCGCATGCAGGATGGCAGCACGCTTTCCTACGACAAGCTGGTACTGGCGACCGGTGCTGCACCCCGCGAGCTGCCCGCCAGCATCGGTGGCGATCTCGAAGGTGTTCTGACCGTTCGCGACAAGCGCGATGCTGACCGGCTGTTTGAGGAAATGAAACCCGGCCGCAGGCTGCTGGTTATCGGTGGTGGTTATATCGGTCTGGAAGCGGCAGCCGTCGCCCACAAGCTCGGTCTCGAGGTCACGCTGATCGAAATGGCCGACCGCATTCTCCAGCGCGTGGCGGCAAAGGAAACCGCCGATATCATGCGCGGCATCCATCAGGAGCACGGCGTCTCCATCCGCGAAAAGACCGGCCTCGTGCGGCTCGTCGGCATGGCTGGCCGAGTAGCCGCTGCCGAGCTTTCCGATGGTTCGGTGCTTGACGTGGATTTCGTCATCGTCGGCATTGGCGTAACCCCGAACGATCGCCTTGCCCGCGAATCGGGCCTCGATGTCGGCAATGGCATCGTGGTGGATGAACACACCCGCAGCTCGGACAAGGATATCCACGCGGTGGGCGATTGCGCGTTGCTGCCGTGGCGGGGCCAGCTTGTGCGTCTCGAATCAGTCCAGAACGCGGTTGATCAGGCCGAGGCCGCCGCGCATGTACTGGCAGGCGCTGAAGTCGCCTATGATGCCAAACCCTGGTTCTGGTCTGATCAATACGAGGTGAAGCTGCAGATCGCCGGCTTCAACCTCGGTTATGACGAGACGGTGCTGCGGCCCGGCGCGCGCGAAGGCAGCTGGTCGGTCTGGTATTTCCGCGACGGGCGATTCGTGGCGGTCGACGCCGTCAACGATGCCAAGGCTTATGTTTCCGGCAAAAAACTGCTCGATACCGGCGCTGAGCCGGATCGCGCCATCCTGGCGGACCCGTCCGCCGATCTGAAATTACTGCTTTCCTGAGGACATCATGCCCGCTCCCGAAAATCGTTTCAAAACAGCCATCCACGCTGGCAGGCCGCAAATCGGTCTCTGGCTCGATATGGGTGAGGCCATCACGGCGGAAATTGCCGGAACAGCGGGTTTCGACTGGCTGGTCATCGATGGTGAGCACGGCCCGAACGATCTTCGCAGCATCATCGACCAATTGCGCGCTCTCGCCACATCGCCCGCCGAACCGGTGGTGCGTGTGCCCGTTGGCGAAAGCTGGATGATCAAGCAGCTGCTGGACGCAGGCGCCCGCACGCTTCTGGTGCCCATGGTCGATTCGGCGGCGCAGGCTGAAGCTTTGGTCAGCGCGATGCACTATCCGCCGCGCGGCATTCGCGGCATGGGGGCGGCGGTTGCCCGCGCCTCCGCCTTCAACACCATAACCGATTATGCCGACAGTGCGTCCGACAGCGTGTGCCTGCTGGTGCAGGCCGAAACGCGCGTCGCGATCAATGATCTCGACAATATTCTTGCGGTGGAAGGTGTGGACGGCATCTTCATCGGCCCGGCCGATCTTGCTGCGGATATGGGCTATCTCGGCAGGCTGGATGAGCCGGAAGTGCAGGCCGTAATCGAGGCAGCGATCGTCAAGATCGTCGCGGCCGGCAAAGCCGCTGGCATTCTCACCTTCAACGAGACCTTCAATCGCCGTTATCTGGAACTCGGCGCATCTTTCGTGGCTGTTGGCGCCGATGTTACGGAGTTTTCAAATACACTGCGTGCGCTTTCCAGCCGCTACAAGGGCGGGGCAGCGCCTGCGCCATCCAAATCCGGATATTGAGTCTTAGTCATCGTTGCTGGCGTTCAGCTTTTCCGGCGGAATGCCTTCTTCGCCGGAAGCGAGATAACCATTATTGATGAGTGCGGCGCGGACGATGCGCTGGATAGCCTCATCCCTGTCAATGCCGTGATCTCTCGCGAAATCCAACAATGCTTCTTCAAGATCGCTGCTAAACATCATTTCCGCCCCCGGTCGTCAATTCTCTGAAATAAATGCGAACAGGCAAGGCGGAACGTATCCCGCCTTGCCTGAATTCTAACCTCTAGTGCGGCAATCAGCGCCAGCGGTAAAGGCTGCTGTTCGAAGAACTCTGCTGCGTACCAGCGCCGACCGCATAACCGATCGCAAAGCCGAGTGCGCCGACGATCGTCAGCAGTGAGGTTGCAGTACCGGGGTTTTCCTTGACTGCTTCCACAACGTTCTGGCCCTGGGCGCGCACATTGCTTGCCGCCTTGCGAACGCGGCCACGAGCCTCATCCAGAAATTCGGATGCATCTTCACCAACGCCTTCCGCACGAGCGGAAACGGACTTGGAGAGAGACGAAATCTGCGAACGCAACTCCGCAATCTGGTTTTCGATCGTATCTTCGACAACATTCAGTTTGGTCTGAGCCATTAGAACACCTCTTTTTGTTACCGAAGCCAGAACGTGCCGGAAGAGAAGAAGTTCCCCAATCGCCCGCAAAGTTTCGCTGGCGGGTGTTCGGCCAACAGGTTTTTCGGCTTCTTGGCGAAAAACCCTTGCATTCATTTTTTTAAAGCAATAATCAGGCCGCACCGGAGAGGTGGCCGAGTGGTCGAAGGCGCTCCCCTGCTAAGGGAGTATACGTCAAAAGCGTATCGTGGGTTCGAATCCCATCCTCTCCGCCATTTCGGCACGAAGCCTGAAATTATAAATCTCCCTAAACAGCTACTTCTTCCAAGCAGACACCCAAAGCATGCGTTTCCGCATGCCAGTTCGTTCTTCAGCGCGTTTCGCGAAACTCCGGCCCCCAGCGATAAACCGCAGGATAGTGGAGAGAGCTAATGCGCCGACGCGATTCTGCCCCTCGTTTCTTGCAGGCAGTTACAAAGCACTCTGTACCCAAGTGACGCACACTCGTATCCCGCGCCGTTTTCGCGACTCGTCCCATAACGCTTGCGGACGCAATCGGCCAAACAATTGAAGTGCCGGAGCCTGCGAGCCGAATCGTTGATCGGGGAATCGGTGGCGAACAGCTCGGGTTTCACTGTTGTTTCTATGTGCGCACCAGGGTGCCATACTAAGGGTGGGGCTGGAACGGGGCAAAAGTTTCCGTCGCCCTTCCCCTGCGGGGCAAGGGATCTCTGAAAAGGCCTATAGTTTAGAAAGACCTTGTTAACCGCGCTAACTAACGGATTTTCAAGTCATTTCTTAACGCATGGTAAAGCCGCCTATGGGCCGTGTGCCCACTGTGTGCTGTTTCCGCAACAAACCGAAATGAAGCATGTACGTAAATGCGCTTTATCGGATGTTGGCGATTGCAAGCGGCGAAACCTTTTGTATTTTCACGACCAGAAGCGAGGCGGTGGATCGTTTGGCTTCTAAGAACACGGGAATGGGGCAGGGAATGCTGTCCTTCGGCAAAAGTACCCAGACCCACTTAAAAACTTTGACTGGAGGTCAATCATGAACATCAAGAGCCTTCTCATCGGCTCCGCTGCGGCTCTCGCAGCAGTATCCGGCGCTCACGCTGCCGACGCTATCGTCGCTGCTGAGCCTGAGCCCCTGGAATACGTTCGCGTTTGCGACGCTTTCGGCACCGGCTTCTTCTACATCCCGGGCACCGAAACCTGCCTGAAGTTCCAGGGTTACGTTCGTTTCCAGGTAGACTTCAAGAATGGTAACGGCACGAGCGCTGGCACCAACAACGGCGGCACGTCTGATTGGGACGCTTTCACGCGCGCTCAGTTCGAAGTTGACACCCGTACCGACACCGAACTCGGTGCTCTGCGTGGCTTCATCGGCTTCCGTGGCAATGCCGACAACGGTTCTGCTTCTGGTTCCAGCGTTTTCGTTGACCAGGCCTTCATCGAACTCGGCGGCCTGAAGGTCGGTAAGTTCTACAGCTGGTGGGACGATGGCCTTTCTGGCGAAACGGACGAGCTGTCTTCCAACGCTCTGTTCAACTCCATTCGTTACACCTACGACGCTGGCTCGTTCTGGGCAGGCGCTTCGGTTGACGAACTCGAAGGCATCTCTGTTGGTCCGTTCAACGAATCCGACAACAACGTTGGTGTTGCTCTCGGCGTTGGCGCCAAGCTCGGCGCTGCTTCCTTCCAGCTCATCGGCGGCTACGACACCGACCGCGAAAACGGCTCCGTTCGCCTGATCGCAACGGCTGACGTTGGTCCGGGCACGCTCGGTCTGGCCGGTGTTTGGGCTTCTGGCGCAAACGCTTACTACAACGTCTCCGAGTGGGCAGTTGCAGCTGAATATGCCATCAAGGCAACTGAAAAGCTGACGATCACCCCCGGCGCGCAGTACTATGGCAACTACGGCCTCGTTTCCTTCGACGACTTCTCGAACGACGACGGCTGGAAGGCTGGTCTGACGGTTGATTACAAGATCACCCAGGGCCTCTCCACGAAGATCGCTGTTAACTACGTTGACATCGACAACCGTGACGACCAGGTTACCGGTTTCGTGCGCCTTCAGCGTTCGTTCTAATCTGATCTGACATTGTCAGTGAAGGAAAGCCCGGCTCTCGAGCCGGGCTTTTTCATTTTCTGTCAATCTGCCCTCGGAAGGCGCGTGTGACGCATCACTGCAAAGGTGGTCAGCCACGATTGATTGCAGCGCTCCGAGTCCATTTTCTCTGACTGACGTCAGGCGGCGTCCATGGCTGCCGATTCGTTCAGTATCTCTTGCTTGGGCGCAATATATCAAGCGGGGCGGTGAGGCGGTTCCGAGCGCCGAGCGTGTCCAAATCTACAGCCCCGTAAATCGCTCTTTTGACAAGTTCGCGTGGCCTGATCGCGTCGATATCCTGCTTGCGGGCCGAGTCTAGCTCGCGAGGAAATTTTGCCATTCCTCGTAAGTATGTGAAATAAATAAGAAATTAACGACTCATTAAGAATTGGAGTTGGGGAAATTAGAATTGTAGCTATTTCGCAACAATGCAAAACTAAGGGCACCTTACTGTCTTCCTTTTGTCACGATTGCGATTGCCTGTCCGGCCGGTTTTGGCTCTAATCATCTCCATAAGCGGCACGCATCGATTTGTGTTTCCCACTCGCTGCTTAGAAGATTAAGCGTTTGACTGGAGGTCAACCATGAACATCAAGAGCCTTTTGATCGGCTCCGCTGCGGCTCTCGCAGCAGTATCCGGCGCTCACGCTGCCGACGCTATCGTCGCTGCTGAGCCTGAGCCCCTGGAATACGTTCGCGTTTGCGACGCTTTCGGCACCGGCTTCTTCTACATCCCAGGCACCGAAACCTGCCTGAAGTTCGGCGGTTACATCCGTTTCCAGACCGACTTTAATCGTGGTAACGGTTCAAGCGCAGGCACCGCTGCTGGCGGCACGTCTGACTGGGATTCGTTCACGCGCGCTCAGTTCGAAATCGACACACGCACCGACACCGAACTCGGCGCTCTGCGTGGCTTCATCGGCTTCCGTGGCAATGCCGACAACGGTACCGCTTCTGGTTCCAGCGTTTTCGTTGACCAGGCCTTCATCGAACTCGGCGGCCTGAAGGTCGGTAAGTTCTACAGCTGGTGGGACGACGATCTGAATGGCGAAACCGACATTCTGTCCACGAACACCCTGTTCAACTCGATCAAGTACACCTATGATGCAGGTTCTTTCCAGGCTGCTATCTCGGTTGACGAGCTTGAAGGCCAGTTCGGTCAGTTTCGTTACGATCCGGATAACAACGTAGGTATCGGTGGCATGATCGGCGGCAAGTTCGGCGCAGTTTCTGCCAACTTGATTGCCAGCTACGACTTCGATGCCGAGAACGTTGCGGTGCGCGGCATCCTGTTCGCAGACGTTGGTCCGGGCACGTTCGGCCTCGCAGGTGTATGGGCTTCGGGTGACAACGCTTACTACGCAAAGTCTGAATGGGCTGTTGCTGTTGAGTATGCTGTTAAGGCTACCGACCGCCTGACCATCACGCCCGGCTTCGAATATCTGAGCAAGCTCGACGTCAACCCGGTTGATGGTGACTTCGTTGGTGACCGTGATGCCTGGACCGCTGGTCTGACGGTTGACTACAAGATCACCGAAGGTCTGAGCACCAAGGTTACCGCAAACTACTACGACGAAGATGGCGCTGACGATCAGGTCACGGGCTTCGTTCGCCTTCAGCGTTCGTTCTAATCTGATCTGACATTGTCAGTGATGGAAAGCCCGGCTCTCGAGCCGGGCTTTTTCGTTTGAGTGCGGTAAATCCTGAAAACAAAAAAAGCACCGGGCCTGCCGGTGCTTCGATATTTTGACAGTAGTCAACTGATGAACCGGTCTTCTATCCCGCCCGCCCATGACGCAGGTCATCGACAATATCAGCCTGTTGCCCCAGCCTCGTCTTGTAGACCTGATAATTCTCCATCACCCGCTGCACGTAATTGCGGGTTTCGGGGAAGGGGATGCGCTCGATCCAGTCCACGACATCGTCGATAGGCTTGCCGCGGGGGTCGCCATAGCGGGCGATCCATTCCGGCACGCGTTTCGGGCCGGCATTATAGGCGATGAAGGTGAGGATGTAGGAGCCGCCGAAACTGTCGATCTGTTCGCCGAGATAATGTGCGCCGAGCGTGGCGTTATATCCGGCGTCGCTGGTCAGCATCGCCTGAGTGTAGGGCAAGCCGTGGCGCCCGGCCACGCCCTTGGCGGTTCCCGGCAACAATTGCAGTAGTCCGCGGGCATTGGCAGCGGAGACGGCGGCCGGGTTGAAGGCGCTTTCCTGCCGGGCGATGGCATAGGCAAGCGCCTTGCCGGAGCCGGCAATATTGGCACTGGCGGGAATGACACCGAGCGGATAGGCAAGGGCGGCCGCGTCGATGCCGCGGCTGAAGGCCGTCTTGCCGATTTGCAGTGATACCTGATGGTTGCCGTTGCCCTCCGCCCTTGCTGCAAGAATGGCAAGCTCGCCCGGGCTGTCGAGCTGATCTGCCAATGACCTGTAGAGGCTGTCGGCCCGCCAACCGTATCCTGCGGCTTCCAGCCTGTCGATGGCCCGCACCGCTTCGCGGCCAGCAAAGCGTTCACGGTCGGCAGCGCTCGGAGCAGGGTATGTGACGTTCAGCGTCTTTGCATCGATTCGTGCGGCGGCAAGCTGGCCGTAAAAGGTGCCGGAATGGGCAGCCGCCTTGGTGAAGAAATCGCGGGCGTTGCCCGGCCCGCCCACTTCCGCCGCCCGCCCAAGCCAATAATAAGCCCGCGAGGCGGAAAGTGGCCGGTTCGAGGTCTGCAAAAGGGTGTTGAAGTGGCGTGAGGCCGTCGCGGGATCGCGCAGTGCCCGCAACGCGTACCAGCCGGCATGGAATTCCGCATCGGCAACATCGACGGCTGATGTGGCCGAATGATTGGCGACGATGCGATAGGCTTCGGCAAAATCGCCGAGATCGGCGACGCCGCGCGCGATGATTCGCCGCTCGTTCCACCACTCGCCGGGATTGACGAGTTTTGCCGTGTCCTTCGGCGCCTGCTTTAAAAGTGCTGCGGCTTCCGGATATTTCTGCTGGTTGCGCAGATTTTCGATGCGCGCGAAGAGAAAAGCAGGGTCGCTGCGCAAGTTGGCGTCAACCTTGCCCAGCAGCGCCACGGCATTGCCTGAGCGCTGCAGCACGGCGGCCCAGGCATTGTAGAGCGATTGCGCCTTGCCGAGATCACCGAAACGTTTCGCCTGGCCGATTCGGCTGCGATACATCAGATAATCCATCCGCGCCTTGTGGTCGGCGGGCGTCAGATAAGTGGGGAACTCAGCAAGAACACGGTCTTCCATGTCCTTGTCCATGCCTTCGCTCACCCAGAGCTGGCGAATGAGGCGTTGTGCTTCCAAAGCCTTGCCGGAAGAGGTGAGGGCCTTGGCGAGCACAACGGTGCCCTCGGCTGTTTCCGGCCGGCCGCTGCCAAAAGCGGCGAGCACCTGGGGTGCCGGTGGATTTTCGCGGTAAAGCGCCTTTTCGGAATTGGCGCGCAGCGTCGCCGCACCCGGCCACCCCGCCAGTTCGCTCTGGGCTGTAGTGATTTCGGCGGAAGGCACGTCCTTCTGCCCGGAAATGGCAATCGCCCAGGTAAGAATATGCCGGTCGAGACTGCCTGTCTGCATGGCGTTGCGAAGGGCGATTGCGCGTGTCGTGTCGCGGCTGGAAAGCGCATCCAGTCCCGCTTTAAGCTGGCTTGCATCGTCAGGCCGGTTAAGGCGTGGTATGGCGCCGGTAATTTCGGGCGAGGCCGGCATGAAGGCGGGAACAGCAGGCGCATTCGGCTTCACATAGGGAAGCGGCACGGCAGCTTCCGGCACGGGGCCGGCCAGCGCGTTCCAAACGGTCGCGGCAAGACCTGCCGCCATCAATCCCCAAACTGTCTTTTTCATACCGCTCTTCATCACTGGACGGAAACAATCGACCTTCTTGTATTGTCGTTTCATTGCAGCGGGATTGCGAAATGCGCCAGTGCGTTGCACCTATGAGTTTCGCCTCAGATCCCGCTCTGGAATCTACGGAGACTGTGCTTAACGAAACCTTACTTTCCGCTCGGCACTCCAATCAACTTTTATTCACCGGTCTGCGAGCGGCGCAAAATTCCACCGCCTCGTTTTTTGCCTGCCGCGTGAGCTTCCGCGACTGTCACACTTCCGACAATTTCGGACAAAATAGGCTGCCTTTGCGCTTGTCGGCGCCAAGGGCTGGCACTAATGTGTGCCGGTTTTAACCATCGAATGCGGCCGAAGCATGAACCGGCTCGGCGCCAGGAGCTTTGTATGTTCAAGGGATCAATTCCCGCCCTCATTACCCCGTTTACGGACAATGGTGCCGTGGACGAACAGGCATTTGCCGCCCATGTGGAATGGCAGATTGCCGAAGGCAGCAACGGACTTGTGCCTGTGGGCACGACGGGGGAATCTCCAACCCTGTCCCATGACGAGCACAAACGTGTGGTCGAGCTGTGCATCGAGGTAGCGGCGAAACGGGTTCCGGTCATCGCGGGCGCTGGCTCCAACAATACCGATGAAGCGATCGAACTTGCCCTGCACGCGCAGGATGCCGGCGCGGATGCGCTGCTGGTGGTCACCCCCTATTACAACAAGCCGACGCAGAAGGGGCTTTTCGCCCATTTTTCCGCAGTTGCGGAAGCGGTGAAACTGCCGATCGTCATCTATAACATCCCGCCGCGTTCGGTGGTGGATATGTCGCCGGAAACCATGGGTGCGCTTGTGAAGGCGCACAGGAACATCGTCGGCGTCAAGGATGCGACGGGCAAGCTCGACCGCGTCTCCGAACAGCGGATTTCCTGCGGCAAGGATTTCATCCAGCTGTCCGGCGAAGATGGCACGGCGCTTGGCTTCAACGCCCATGGCGGCGTCGGCTGCATTTCGGTCAGCGCCAATGTTGCGCCACGCCTCTGTTCTGAATTCCAGGCGGCCATGCTTGCAGGCGACTACGCCAAGGCGCTGGAGTATCAGGACCGCCTGATGCCTCTGCACCGGGCCATCTTTATGGAACCTGGTGTCTGCGGCACAAAATATGCGCTTTCGAAGACCCGTGGCGGCAACCGCAAGGTCCGCTCGCCGTTGATGAGCACGCTGGAACCGGCAACGGAAGCGGCAATCGACGCGGCGCTGAAGCACGCCGGCCTGATGAACTGACGGACACCTGAAACCCGAAAGGCGCGCAATGGGACTGCTTCGCGACAGAAGCCGTTTCGCGCGCCTTTTCTTTTCGTAACGACGATACTAAATAGAAACGTGAAAACCGCTCGTGGCGGACAAGCCGCAGGCGCAATAAGAAAAACAAGGGATTGAAATATCATGGCCCCCAAAGGCAGCCAGCGCGTGGTGAACAAGATCGTTGCGGAAAACCGCAAGGCTCGTTTCAACTACGAAATCATCGACACCTATGAGGCGGGTTTGGTGCTGACCGGCACCGAGGTCAAGGCGCTGCGCGAAGGCAAGGCTAATATCGCCGAGTCCTACGCATCGGACGAGGGCGATGAAATCTGGCTCATCAATTCCCACCTGCCGGAATATCTGCAGGCCAACCGCTTCAACCACGAGCCGCGCCGCCGTCGCAAGTTGCTGCTGAACAAGCGCGAGATCAACCGTCTGCGCGCCGGCATCAACCGTGAAGGCATGACGCTGGTGCCGCTGAAGGTCTATTTCAACGAAAAGGGCCGTGCGAAGCTGGAACTGGCACTGGCCAAGGGCAAGAAGCTACACGACAAGCGCGAGACGGAGAAGGAACGCGACTGGAACCGGCAGAAGTCGCGGCTGCTGAAGGGCAACAACGCCTAGAGCTCATCCCTCATTCCTGCACTTGTCGCAGGAATCAAGCCGCCGCGCGTCCGCGCGGCGAGAGAGTTCTTTTCAGCCCAAGGATTTGGTCTGGCTAGATTGCTGTGACAAGCACAGAAATGAGAGTGGGGATGCTTTCGCCTCTTGAATAGACAGCTCTCACGCCGCCCTATAAGTCCGCTCCACATAGGACGTGGACGCCGAAACACTGAACCGGCTGACCAGTGCCGCCAGATTGGCGCTGACATCGCTCAGATTATGCGTGGCCGCGTTGGTTTCTTCCACCATGGCCGCATTCTTCTGGGTCAGATTGTCCATGCTGTTGATGGCGGCGCTGATTTCCTGAATGCCGACGGACTGCTCCTGGGCCGCCTTGGTCAGTGAGGTGATATGTTCCTGAATATGATCCACCTTGTTGCCGATCGTATTCAGCGATTGCCCGGTTTTATTGACCAGCGATACGCCCTGCATCACATCCTCCGAGGATTTGGTGATGAGGGTCTTGATCTCCTTGGCGGCGTTGGCTGAACGCTGTGCCAGCTCGCGCACTTCCTGGGCGACGACGGCAAAACCCTTGCCAGCTTCACCGGCACGCGCGGCTTCCACACCGGCATTCAGCGCCAGAAGGTTCGTCTGGAACGAAATCTCGTCGATGACGGAAATGATCTGGGTGATCTTCTGCGACGATTCCTCGATGGCGCCCATCGCTTTTACCGCTTCCGTCACCACATCCCGTGACCGCGCCGCTTCGGCGGCCGAGCTTTCGACGATGGCCTTGGCTTCTTCGGAGCGCTGCGCCGAAAGCTTGGAAATGGTGGTGATTTCCTCCACGGCGGCGGCGGTTTCCTCAAGGGCTGCTGCCTGCTGCTCCGTTCTGCGGGCCATGTCGTCGGTAGCCGATGTCAGTTCGCGCGTATTGCCTGATATCTTGTTGGCTTCCTCGACGATCTGCGAGAACGCACCCGCGAGATTGCCGACCGCAGCGTTGAAATTGGCAATCAGACCCTCGAATTGCGGTGCAGTCTTTTCGTTGATGCTGGAGGTGAGGTCGCCATTCGCCAGCTTGTTCAGGGCGTTGTTGAGCAGTTCGAGAACGTGCTCCTGCTCCTTCTTCATCTGCGCCTGTTGTTCCTCGACCTTCAGCCGCTCGGCGGCAAGCACGTCGAGGTAGACGGAGATCGAATAGTCCATGTCGAGAAGGGCGGCCTTGATCGTTACCGTCAGGGCGTCGTTCAGCTTCTTGGCCTTCTTTTCCTGGAAAAGGCCCTTCAGTTCCGAATTGATAACGGCTTTGACGATGCCATCAAGCATCAGCGCGTAACCGCCAATATACCATCTCGGCTCCAGCCCCAGCCTTGCATGGGTACGGCCGATGGCCGTCACGGCATCGGTATAGTCCGAGTTGAAGGTGCCGGAGGCAATTCTTGCCCAGTGTTTCATCTGCATGCCTTTGGCATGCTGGACATGCGCGTCGCTTGCAAAGAATTTCGCCGTTTCCGGCACGGAGCGCGCCTTCGCATAAAACCGGTCGAGAGAGGCGTCGAGCGAGCCTGTAATGACGCCCTTCATGTCCGAAAGGTTTTGCCGTTGCTCCTGGCCAAGCCCCAGAAAATTAAGTCTTTCGTCGAGTTGTTGATTGGTTTTTACTTGGCCATGCATGTCTGAACATCCTGATTTGACACCGAAATCATGTCGTTGGTGCCGTTGGGTGATTTAGACACGTCTAAAATTAACCAAGATATAATTTTGACTGGCCGAATTTGATGTTTGTTAATTTTAAGAGGAATTTTCCGGCAGGAATACACGGTTGTGACGCCAAACAAAAACGCGCCCGCCTTGCAGACGGACGCGTTCTCATTAGGTCGGCGGCTTAAAAACCGGTATCAGATCGTCTCGGGGCTTTCGACGTGCCGGGCAGGGCGCTCGTTCGGGTCACGCCCGATTTCGGCCTTCAAGGTCATGAGATCAATGAAGTGATCTGCCTGCCTGCGCAGATCGTCGGCGATCATTGCGGGCTGCGTTGCCATGGTGGACACCACGGAAACCTTGCGGCCCTTGCGCTGAAGCGCGTCCACCAGCTTGGTGAAATCGCCGTCACCGGAAAACAGAACCAGATGATCGACGGTCTCTGACTGTTCCATGGCATCGACAGCAAGTTCGATATCCATGTTGCCTTTGATCTTGCGGCGACCGAGCGCGTCGGTGAATTCCTTCGCCGGCTTCGTCACGACCTTGTAGCCGTTATAATCCAGCCAGTCGATCAGAGGGCGGATCGAGGAATATTCCTGATCCTCGATCAATGCGGTGTAATAGTAGGCGCGCAGCAGGTATCCGCGCTTCTGAAACGCCTTAAGAAGCTTGCGATAGTCGATATCGAACCCCAGGCTTTTAGATGCTGCATAAAGATTGGCTCCATCTATAAAGAGCGCAATTTTCTCCCGTGGATCGAACATTCCATCCCATTCCTTTTTTGGAAAGGCCATTATCTGGCTTTTATTTCCGGTCGCAAATGCGAAAAATCATGTCGTATCAACGAATTTTGCGTAGCGCCGTTGCGTTTTAAGTAAGGTAACTTCACCCGTATTCCAAGACAATTCTTCTAGACATTTTGTTCATCAGACGCCAAACAAGGGCAATAAGGTGCCAAAAGACGCCAAAGACAGGAAAAACTTGAATTCCGCGGCCAATGGCTGTATCGGAAGCTGGAAGGCTTCGTCGCGAGGAATCCAAAGCGTTTTTCGCAAGGCACGAAGCGCAGATTCAATAGGTTAGAGCATCCCTTGTGCATCCTCAAGAAAGCACGGCGCTCTGATCCACGACATTACGACTCGCAAAGGACAGGCAATGGCCCGCGTCACAGTTGAAGATTGCATTGATAAAGTAGACAACCGTTTCGAGCTGGTCCTTCTCGCCAGCCACCGTGCGCGCCAGATTTCCCAGGGCTCGTCCATCACGGTTGACCGCGATAACGACAAGAACCCGGTCGTCGCTCTGCGCGAAATCGCCGACGAGATGCTTTCGCCCGACGACCTCAAGGAAGACCTCATCCATTCGCTGCAGAAGCATGTGGAAGTGGACGAGCCCGAGCCCGATCCGGTTACGCTGGCAGCCTCCGCTACTGCCGATGGCGAAGAGGACGACCAGCCGGAAACCGTTACTTTCGACCAGATGTCGGAAGAAGAACTGCTGGCCGGTATCGAAGGCCTTGTGCCGCCGGAAAAAAATGACGACTATTGATCTGACTTTATGACGCCATTGGCAGGCGGTGGTTACCGTCTGTCAATATTTGCCGTCATAATCTGATCCCTATTGATGCAGCATTGTGCGCCGACCCCAAGGTTGGCGCGCTTTCTTTTTGTGGAATATCGCATGATGCGGCAATACGAACTCGTTGAGCGGGTTCAAAAATATAAACCGGATGCGAATGAGGCCCTGCTGAACAAGGCCTATGTTTATGCAATGCAGAAACATGGCCAGCAAAAGCGGGCCAATGGCGACCCCTATATCTCGCATCCGCTGGAAGTTGCCGCCATCCTGACGGAAATGCATCTCGACGAATCGACCATCGCGGTGGCGCTGCTGCACGATACGATCGAGGACACCACCGCTACCCGCGCTGAAATCGACGAGCTGTTCGGCGAGGATATCGGCAGACTGGTGGAGGGGCTGACCAAGCTCAAGAAACTCGATCTCGTCACGCGCAAGGCCAAGCAGGCCGAAAACCTGCGCAAGCTACTGCTTGCCATTTCCGACGACGTGCGCGTTCTTCTGGTGAAGCTGGCCGACCGCCTGCACAACATGCGCACCATGGAATATATGCCGGCGGACAAACGCAGCCGCATTTCCGAAGAAACCATGGAAATCTATGCGCCGCTGGCCGGCCGCATGGGCATGCAGGACATGCGCGACGAGCTGGAGGACCTGTCCTTCCGTTACCTCAATCCGGAAGCCTATGAGACGGTGACCAACCGCCTTCAGGAACTCGAAACGCGCAACGAAGGGCTCATCAAGAAGATCGAGGACGAATTGCGCGAGCTACTCGTGGCGAATGGCCTTCTCGGCGCCAGCGTCAAGGGGCGTCAGAAGAAGCCCTATTCGGTGTTCCGCAAGATGCAGTCGAAATCGCTCTCTTTCGAGCAGCTGTCCGACGTCTACGGCTTCCGCATTCTGGTGGACGATATTCCCTCCTGCTACCGCGCACTCGGCATTGTCCACACCCGCTGGCGCGTGGTACCCGGTCGCTTCAAGGACTATATCTCCACGCCGAAGCAGAACGACTATCGTTCCATCCACACCACGATCGTTGGCCCTTCGCGCCAGCGTATCGAGTTGCAGCTGCGCACCAAGCGCATGCACGAAATCGCCGAATTCGGCATTGCCGCCCATGCGCTCTATAAGGACGGCGAAAACGGGGAGGGCGATCTGCTCTCGCCGGAGAGCAACGCCTACTCCTGGCTGCGCCACACCATCGAATCGCTGGCAGAAGGCGACAGCCCGGAAGAATTCCTCGAACACACCAAGCTGGAACTGTTCCAGGACCAGGTGTTCTGCTTCACGCCCAAGGGCAAGCTGATTGCGCTGCCGCGCGGCGCGACGCCCATCGATTTCGCCTATGCGGTACACACCAATATCGGTGACACCACGGTTGGCGCCAAGATCAACGGGCGGATCATGCCGCTCGTGACCCGGCTCAACAATGGCGACGAGGTGGAGATCATCCGCTCCGGCGTGCAGGTTCCGCCCGCTGCATGGGAAGAGGTGGTGGTGACGGGCAAAGCCCGCTCGGCCATCCGCCGCGCCACGCGCATGGCCATTCGCAAGCAATATTCGGGTCTCGGTTACCGTATTCTGGAGCGCACTTTCGAACGTGCCGGCAAGGCCTTCTCGCGTGACGCGCTGAAACCTGTGCTGCATCGCCTGGCGCAGAAGGATGTGGAAGACGCTATCGCCGCCGTCGGACGCGGCGAGGTCTCCTCGCTCGACGTGCTGCGTGCAGTCTATCCGGATTATCAGGACGAGCGCGTGACGGTGAAGATGACCGGCGACGACGGCTGGTTCAACATGCGCAGCGCTTCCGGTATGGTCTTCAAGATCCCCGGAAAGTCGCGCTCCGTTCTGGAAGACGATGGCGCAGCCGAAATGCTCGATGGACCGGACCCGCTGCCCATCCGTGGCCTTTCCGGCAATGTCGATGTGCATTTCGGTGCCGCCGGCGCCGTTCCGGGCGATCGCATCGTCGGCATCATGGAAAAAGGCAAGGGCATCACCATCTATCCCATTCAGGCGCCGGCGCTGCAGCGTTTCGACGATGAGCCGGAGCGCTGGATTGATGTCCGCTGGGATCTTGATGAGGCGAACAAGTCGCGCTTCATGGCGCGGGTGATGATCAACGCGCTGAACGAACCCGGCACGCTCGCCTCCGTGGCGCAATCAATCGCGACGCTGGATGTCAACATACGCGCCCTGAATATGGTCCGCATCGGCACGGATTTCTCCGAACTGGCGCTGGATGTCGAAGTCTGGGATTTGCGGCAACTCAACCAGCTGCTGTCGCAGCTGAAAGACCTCGATTGCGTATCCACAGTCAAACGTGCCTTCGATTGAGGCATTTTTGATCATTCGCGCATTCCAAAAGGCCGCTGTTATGCATTGGATGCATGGCAGCGGCCTTTTACTGTCTCTGGTCGCGCATGTGGTTTGCGACTATCTTCCTTTCAGAAATTGAAAACGGAAAACGCGGCGTGCCGGTGGTCCTACCCCGATGAGAAACGCCATTTCCAAACTGAAAGGACATGAAATCATGTTTACTCCGCTTCGCAAGATCGCCCGTGCAGTTCGTGGCAAGACGACCCAGGAACGCGAATTCGAATATCTCAGCGGCTCCGTGTCGAATGTCGACCTCGAGTTCCGCCAGCGCGAAATCGACCGCGGCCTGTTCCGCCGGTAATGCACTCAGCGCATGGCAGCCGTTCGCCATGCGTATGGGACTTGGAAGGCGGGTGACCGTTATCGGTCAGCTCCTTCTCGTGTCTCGTAAGGCTGTGTGAATGCGCGCTACGAACGGGCGTTCGCCGTTGTCCGGTCTAAATGATAGGACATGCTGCTTTTGAAACGAATTTGACGGCGAGAGGTGCTTGTTTCCTCGACGTCATCCTTGGCGCGTGCCAGGGATCTGGTAGCCTTGCATTCAATCAATCGATTGCAAATCCTCGGGACAAGCCTGAGGATGACGTCAGAGTATTCGGCAAGGTTCGTATACTCGGTTGTGCCACGTGGCGTGGGCGGAATTCCAGCTAACGGCCGGAATGACGGGGAAAATATGCCTGCAAAAGAAATCCCCGTGTCGTATACGATGCTCTTGGCTCAGCCGGGGCGATGAAATAGACTGCCCTCATGCCGTTTCGCCGCCGTGAACCCGTTGGTTTTTCAGAGAAGATTCGTGACCTCTTTTGGCCGCGCACGGGATTTACCCGTTCGCTGCGCTATATGAAGCTGCGTCTCCTGCGGTTGTCTGCGTCTCCGCATTCGATTGCCGCCGGTGTCGCGCTCGGTATCGGCGTGGCGTGGACACCGTTTCTCGGCGTGCATATCATTATCGCCATGGCGCTCGGTTTCCTCATGCGCGTCAATCTCGTTGCGGCAGCACTCGGCACCACCTTCGCCAATCCCCTGACATTTCCGTTCATCTGGGCGTCCACCTGGGAACTCGGGCATTTCCTGCTCGGACGACAGAAGGAGGCGGGGGTTGCGCATGTGGATTTCGTTGCGCTGTTCAGCCACCTCGAATTCCGGCAGATATGGAGGCCGGTGCTGGAACCCATGACCGTCGGTGCGCTTCTGCCCGCGGCCGTGAGCGCGGTGATCGCCTATATCACCGTCTACAGCCTCATCAGCGGTTTCCAGCGCCGCAAGATGGAAAATCTCGCGCATCGCGCCGCCAATAAAAACGCGTCTCTGGAGATGTTGAAATGATCCTTGGATTGGGCAGCGACCTGATCGATATCCGCCGCGTCGAACATTCGCTCACTCGTTTCGGTGAACGTTTCACGCACCGCTGTTTCACCGATATCGAGCGCGCCAAGTCCGATGGCCGCAAGAACCGCGCGGCATCCTACGCCAAGCGTTTCGCCGCCAAGGAAGCCTGCTCCAAGGCGCTCGGAACCGGCCTTGCGAACGGCGTTTTCTGGAAGGACATGGGGGTCGTCAATCTGCCGGGCGGCAAGCCAACCATGGCGCTCACCAACGGTGCCGCAGAAAGGCTGGCGGCCATGCTGCCCGCCGGTCACCGCGCCAATATCCATCTGACCATCACGGACGATTACCCTTACGCTCAGGCATTTGTGATTATCGAGGCGCTTCCCGTGAGCGACTGAGACCGGCGGCTGCCGCATTGGCGGCCTATTTGCAGGCGTATGACAGAAGCGCTTCCCTTCCGGCTGGAAAGGTTCTAGAGAAGTCGCAGAAATATGAAAGCGTCGCTGGCTGCGTGAAAAATTGCTTCACCCCGCCGCAGTCGCGAGCAACAACGGCCCGGACGCCTCCGTCAAATCGCAGGAACCGGTAAACAATCAGGCAGGTCTTTAAGTGTCCGAAAAAGCTGAAAAGAAGCAGAACGCCCTCTGGGAAAACGTCAAGGTCATCATTCAGGCGCTGCTGCTGGCCATGGTCATCCGCACCGTGCTGTTTCAGCCCTTCACGATCCCTTCAGGTTCGATGATGCCGACGCTGCTGGTAGGCGACTATCTTTTCGTCAACAAGTTCTCCTACGGCTATTCGAAATATTCGCTGCCCTTTTCGCCGAACCTGTTTTCCGGCCGTATCCTCGAATTCAGCAAGCCCAAGCGTGGCGATGTCGTGGTCTTCCGCCTGCCGCCCAATCCTGAAGTCGATTACATCAAGCGTCTCGTCGGCTTGCCCGGTGACCGCATCCAGGTGACGAACGGCGTGCTGTTCATCAACGGCCAGCCGGTTCCGAAGCAGCCTGATGGCACCTTCACCTCCGATTACCGTGCCGATCCGGGCGCCAATGTACCGGTGTTCCGCGAAACGCTCGATAATGGCGTCACCTTCGACACGCTCGACCAGTCGCCCGATTCGCGCGGCGACAACACTCGCGAATTCCTGGTGCCGGAAGGCCATTATTTCATGATGGGCGATAATCGCGACAACTCGCTCGACAGCCGTTTCGACGTCGGTTTCGTGCCGGAAGAAAACCTGATCGGCCGCGCCAGCGTCATCTTCTTCTCGCTGGGCAATGACACGCCGTTCAGCCGCATTTGGGACTGGCCGTCCAACATGCGCTGGGACCGTCTCTTCAAGGTTGTGGGATGAGCAAGACCAAGCCGCTGTCGATTGCGGAGATTTCCCGTCTCGAAGCGTTGATCGGATATGAATTCAAGGAAAAGGCCCGGCTCGACCGGGCCTTGACCCATGCGAGTGCCCGTTCCGCTGCGGCGGGCAATTACGAGCGGCTGGAGTTTTTGGGCGACCGCGTTCTCGGCCTTTGTGTTGCCGAACTGTTGTTCTCCACCTTCCGCAACGCCAGCGAAGGTGAGCTTTCTGTTCGCCTCAACCAGCTTGTCAGCGCCGAATCCTGCGCCGCTATCGGCGACGAAATGGGCCTGCATAATTTCATTCGCACCGGATCGGATGTGAAGAAGCTGACCGGCAAGGCGATGCTGAACGTGCGCGCCGATGTGGTCGAAAGCCTGATCGCCACTCTTTATCTGGATGGTGGTCTGGAGGCATCCCGCAAGTTCATTCTGAAATACTGGCAGGGCCGCGCAACGCGCGTGGATGCCGGACGGCGCGATGCCAAGACTGAATTGCAGGAATGGGCGCATGCCAGATTTGCGGTTACGCCCGCTTATCGGGTTGACGATCGCTCCGGACCGGATCACGATCCCAGCTTCACCGTGACGGTGGAAATTCCCGGCGTGAAGCCGGAAACCGGCGTCGAGCGTTCCAAGCGCGCAGCCGAACAGGTGGCAGCAACCAGATTGCTGGAACGCGAAGGCGTCTGGCAGAAAAGCTCCACCTAGAACTGAGCGCCCGAAAGATAGTGGCGCTAAAATCGAGCGCATGGCGAGCCTTGTGGCCGCATGTTGAATACCTCAGACCTTGAATGGATATCATGACCGATCACGAAAACCCCGCCGTTGCCGGCGAAGACATCGCCCTTCCGACCCGCTCCGGCTTCGTGGCCCTCATCGGCCCGACCAATGCCGGCAAGTCGACGCTGGTCAACAGGCTGGTGGGTGCAAAAGTTTCGATCGTCAGCCACAAGGTACAGACGACGCGCGCGGTGATGCGCGGCATCGCCATTCACAAAAATGCGCAGATTGTTTTCATGGACACGCCCGGCATCTTCAAGCCGCGCCGCAGGCTCGACCGCGCCATGGTCACCTCGGCCTGGGGCGGAGCGAAGGATGCGGATCTCATCCTGCTGCTGATCGACAGCGAACGCGGCCTGAAGGGTGACGCGGAAGCGATTCTCGAGGGGCTGAAGGATGTTCCGCAGAAGAAAATCCTCTGCCTTAACAAGATCGACCAGGTGAAGCGCGAAGACCTGCTGAAGCTTGCTGCCGCCGCCAATGAGCACGTGACCTTCGACCGGACCTTCATGATTTCGGCCACCAACGGTTCGGGCTGCGAAGACCTGATGGATTATCTGGTCGATACCCTGCCGGAAGGTCCGTGGTATTATCCGGAAGACCAGATTTCCGATCTGCCGATGCGCCAGCTCGCCGCCGAAATCACCCGCGAGAAGCTGTTCCTGCGTCTGCATCAGGAGCTTCCCTACGCCTCGCATGTCGAGACGGAGAAGTGGGAAGAGCGCAAGGACGGCTCCGTGCGCATCGAGCAGGTGATCTATGTCGAGCGCGACAGCCAGAAGAAGATCGCTCTCGGCAAGAACGGCGACGCGATCAAGGCGATCTCCACCGCCTCGCGCAAGGAACTGTCTGAAATCCTCGAACAGCCGGTCCACCTCTTCCTGTTCGTCAAGGTTCGCGAAAACTGGGGCGACGACCCCGAACGTTTCCGCGAAATGGGCCTGGAATTTCCGCGGGGATAAGGCACATCCGGTTCCTCCCACATTCCTGTGACAGGCACAGGAATGTGGATGTGCCGGCCGGAAACGGAACGGCACACAACGAACATTCTGAATATCTTCAACCTTTTATCGGGAACCGAATGCATTCGGGTGGGTTGTTCCAAAACGATTGGGCGCAACCTTTTTTTCGATGATGGATATTCATGTCGCCAAAAAACCCGAACGGAATTTCCACCACCCCGTGTCAGCACTGTCCCTTGCGCGACCTGCCGCATTTCAGGGACTTTTCCTCTTCCGAACTGGATTTCGTCTCCCGTTTCAAGACAGGGGAACTGGCGGTCGAAAGCGGTTCCGTCATTTTGATGGAAGGGTCGCACAGCGCCCATCTCTACACTGTCCTTCAAGGCTGGGCTTTCCGTTATAAAACACTGGAAGACGGCAGGCGGCAGATACTCAATTATGTCATGCCAGGCGATCTCGTCGGCCTGCAGGGCACGGTCATGGGGGAAATGCAGCATTCGGTGGAGGCGCTGTCGCCGGTGACACTGTGTGTCTTCGAGCGCTCGCGACTCAACAACCTCTTCACCGATCATCCGACCCTTGCCTATGACCTGACGTGGATTGCAGCAAGCGAGGAGCGCATGCTCGACAACCACTTGCTCAGCATTGGCCGGCGCACCGCGATCGAGCGTGCTGCCTACCTCATCGCGTTCCTTTACAGCAAGGCAAAGGCGGTTAATCTCGTGCAGGGTGAAACGCCGATCCCGGTAACCCAGCAGCATGTTGCCGATACGCTTGGCCTCTCCATCGTCCACACCAACAAGACCTTGAGAAAGCTTGTCGATCGCGGTCTGATTCGCTGGACGGACAAGGGCTGTCTGGTGCTGGACGATGCCGGACTGAGCCATGTTGCCGGTTGGCAAAACGATGAAAAGCGGCCAAGACCCTTCATCTGATCTTTTTTCGACATGTCTTTTTTAAATGACGTTGGGTCCGTAATTTGCGAACTCTGTCGACATGGCGCTTGAAAATCACATTGGCGACAGCGGCGCAAATCCGTCTGGTTCCCTTCACGTTGAAAGAAGAAGAAACATGGTGCCACAACGCTGCATCATCGTTGAAGATGAATATCTGGTGGCGCTTGACGTCGAGGCGGTTCTCCAGTCCATCGGCGTTGAAACCATCACGATTGCGACGACACTTGCGCAGGCACAGGACGCATTAGGGCGGGATGGCGCCGATTGCGTGCTTCTCGACGTCAGCCTTTCCGACGGCAAGAGTTACGATTTTGCCCGCCACCTTCGCGATCACGGAATTCCCTTCGGTTTCGTCAGCGGTTATGGCGACACGAGTGGTTTTCCCGAAGATCTCGTGCATGCGCCCTTGCTGGGCAAGCCTTTCGGTGAAAACGAAATCGCCGATTTCGTGACGACGCTCGTTGCTGCGGCGCGTGACACCGTAAAAGAATAACGTTTCGCCGTCAGATCGGTTATGATCGGGCTTGAATCGGAATTCGGACAGATTTCATGCAGTGGCAGGACGAGGCAATCATTCTCGGCGTAAAGCGTCATGGCGAGACCAGCGTCATCGCCGAGGTGATGACCCGTTTGCGCGGCCGCCATCTGGGTATGGTGCGCGGCGGGCGCTCCCGCAGCATGCAGCCGGTGCTGCAGGCGGGAAACCGGGTGGATGTGATCTGGCGGGCGCGGCTTGACGACCATCTCGGCGAATTCCGCATTGAGCCTTTGCAGTTGCGGGCAGCGCAATTGATGGAAACGGCAACCGCCGTTTATGGCGTGCAGGCCATGGGCGCGTTGCTGCGCCTTTTGCCGGAGCGTGACCCGCATCCGCATCTCTATCAGGCGCTCGACGTCATTCTCGACAATCTCCATGATCCGGTCGATGCAGGCGAATTGTTCGTACGGTTCGAGCTGGCGGTGCTGAACGATCTTGGTTTCGGTCTCGATCTCACGGAATGCGCGGCAACGGGCCTGCGCACCGATCTCATCTATGTATCGCCCAAAACGGGCAGGGCGGTCTGTAGTACGGCGGGGGCGCCCTATGCGGCGCGTATGCTTTCGCTTCCCGCTTTCCTGAGCGAAGGTCAGTCGAAGGCCGCCGATCGCGACAGCCTCGCGGCCGCCTTCCGTCTCACCGCCCATTTCCTCAACCGCCATGTTTATGATCCACGCGGCCTCAATGAAAACGCCGCCCGCGACGGTTTCGTGCAGGCGGCGTTGAAGGCACTGGAGCGCAAGGCGGTGCTGCCTGCGCTCGATAAGGCGGTATAGCCTCAGGCCATTGCTGGCCGAGGTGCGGGTCGTTCCTGAATAGGCCAATGCACGATGGCCGCAAAAATCCCCATGCCGACGCCGAGCCACCAGACGAGATCGTAGGAGCCGAGCTTGTCGTAAAGGAAGCCGCCGAGCCAGACACCGAGGAACGAGCCGATCTGATGCGACAGGAATACGACGCCACCCAGCATGCCGAGATGGCGCGTGCCGAACATGATCGCCACCAGCGCATTGGTCGGCGGCACGGTGGAAAGCCACAGGATGCCCATCACGGCCGCGAAGATGATGACCGAAAGCGGCGTTTGCGGTAGAAGCAGGAAAGCCGTAACGGCAATTGAGCGGGCGATATAGATATAGGCCAGCAGATAGGGTTTCGAGTAACGCTGGGCAATGACGCCGGCGGCCAGCGATCCGATGATGTTAAAGAAGCCGATCAGCGCCATGGCGATGACCGCATAGCGGGGTTCGATGCCGATATCGCCGAGATAGGCCGGAAAATGCGCGGTGATGAAGGCCACCTGAAAACCGCAGACGAAAAAGCCGGTGGTCAAAAGCAGATAACTCTTGTGGCCGAGCGCTTCTCTCAGCGCCTCGCCTGCCGTCTGCTTGAATTGCGTCTGCGACTGGCTGCCGGACGAGGAATTGCCGCGCATCGGATAGGCCAGCAGTGGCACCAGCATCATCATTACGGCAAGCCAGACGAGACTGTCCGACCAGCCATAGGTGGAAATCAGGCCCTGGCTGATTGGCGCAAACAGGAACATGCCCGCCGATCCCGCCGCGGTGCCGATGCCGAAGGCAAGCGAGCGTTGCTGCGGCGTAACATGCCGCGCGAAGGCCGAAAGAATGACGCTGAATGAACCAGCGGCAATGCCAAGCCCGACAAGCACGCCACCACCGAAATGCAGCCAGAAGGGCGAAGTGCCGAAGGACATGCAGATGAGGCCAGCCGCATAGAGAAAGCCGGAAAGCACGAGCACACGGCCGGTGCCGAATTTATCGGCGATGGCGCCGAAGAATGGCTGGCCTAGACCCCAGAACAGGTTCTGAAACGCCATGGCAAGTCCGAAGGTGGAGCGGTCCCAGCCGGTATCGGCCAGCATGGGTAGCTGGAAAAAGCCCATCGCCGAGCGTGGCCCGAAGGTCATGACCGCGATCAGCGACCCGGCGACGATGATCGCCCAGGGCATGGTTTGGCGTGTGGCTTGCGACATGAAACTCTCCCGATGCAGCACCTCGCCCCGTGGGACGCTGTGCCGCAAAATTCCCCTTTGATGAGAGGAATATTATCTTTTGCAAGGCT
Organism: Agrobacterium sp. 16-2014-1-2a; assembly: GCF_053522705.1. Lineage (NCBI taxonomy): Bacteria > Pseudomonadati > Pseudomonadota > Alphaproteobacteria > Hyphomicrobiales > Rhizobiaceae > Agrobacterium > Agrobacterium sp. 16-2014-1-2a. The sequence continues at coordinate 828,062 of NZ_JBNWBX010000001.1, read as the reverse complement.
GCCCCACTAGCAACTTTTCTTGACGGCACTATTCGTGCGATTGATGAGACACTCAGGTGAAATGCCATCGGGCAAGGTGAGGCAACGATGAAGCAGAATATTTACGACGACCCGCAGTTTTTCGAGCGCTACAGCGCCATGCCACGCTCTCTGGAGGGACTGCGTCAGGCGGGCGAATGGCATGAGCTGCGCGCCATGTTGCCAGCGCTGAAAGACAAGACAGTTCTTGATCTCGGTTGCGGTTTTGGCTGGCATTGCCGCCATGCCGTAGAGCAGGGCGCGGCGCATGTCGTCGGGGTCGATCTGTCGGAAAATATGCTGCGCCGCGCCGCTGAGATAAACGGCGGCCCCGGCATCGAATATCGCCGCGCCCCGATCGAGGACATCGATTTTGCGCCTGAAAGCTTCGATCTGGTACTGAGCTCACTCGCTCTGCACTACGTCCGCGACCTCGATGCGGCATTCGCGAGAGTTTTCTCCGTGTTGAAATCCGGCGGCGACTTTGTCTTTTCCATCGAGCATCCCGTGTTCACGGCGCTGGACAAACAGGACTGGTTCTACGGCGAAGATGGCGAAATACTGCACTGGCCGCTCGATAACTATCAGAACGAGGGCGTGCGCCATTCCAACTGGATGGCGGATGATGTCGTCAAATATCACCGCACGGTGTCAGGCATTCTCAACGCCCTGCTGACTTCAGGCTTTGCGATCACGCGGCTCGCGGAACCGAGGCCCGATCCCGCCCTGCTGGCGGAGCGGCCGGAGATGAAACACGAAGACCGCCGTCCGATATTCCTGATCGTCGGTGCGAAGAAGCCTTGATATGAGATCGTGAGATGCATCGCCCGGCAGCTTAACGCCTCTTGATCGCCCAGCCGTCCGGCCGTTCCTCGACTACCTTTGCCACATCGCCAACAGCTAGCCTGCCTTTGCCGCGCGGTGTGACATTCCAGCCGAAGAGCGGGCCGGGCACGCGCCGGTCGCCGGACATGCGGATGCGGCCCATGGCCTTCATGGGGGAAGGTACATCGCGCGAGCCGGTTATCTGGTCCTGCGTCGTCATGATGCAGCGGGCACAGGGCTTGACGAGGTCGAAACGGATGCCGCCGATCTCGATCGCCGCCCAGCGATCCTCCGCCCACGGCTCGTCCGTTTCCAGCACGATATTGGGCCGGAACCGCTCCATGCCAACGGCGTCCTCGCCATTTGCACGCATATTGTCGTTAAGGGCTGCAAGTGAAGCGGTGGTGGTGACGAGTATCTGGTAACCGTCCGCAAAGGTGACGGGCGTTTCGTTGCCGGTCCATTCAAGGCTCGCGATGCGTTTTGCGATGTCATCGAAGAACACCAGCTTCACCTCGCGCCCAAGCCACTCAGACAATGTGTCGTTGGTTTCGCTATCGGCGATATTGGCGCTGACGATCGATTTCCACACGGCCACATCCATGCGCTGCCCGGAAGGCTTGGCGAAAATCTCGCCACCTGCTTCCCGCGAAAGCATCATGCCGCCACCCGCGTGCTGTGCCAGAACCGTGGCAATATCAGGCAATTCGCGCTGGGTGATGAAGTGGCCCGAAGGGTCGGTCAGCATGGCGCGCCGGTCGCCGGGCAGGCCTTCCGCCGAAACATCGCTTTTCGAGAGGACAATGCCGCGCGCGCTTTTCAGCGGGTAGATGTTGAGTTCGGTCACACGCATTCAGGTCTCCTCAGATTTCGTCGAGAAACAGGTCCAGCACCTGTTTCAGCCGCTCATGGCGGGCCTTTGCCAGTTCTCGCCCGGTTTCGGTGCGGAAACCATCCGCAAGCTTGAACAGCTTGGTTTCGAAATGGTCGATGGCAAAGGCGCGATCATCAAGCGGGCGGTCCTTTGCCAGCGGATCGGCCGGGTCGTAGAGCGCCGAACCCATGCGCCCGGCAATATAAAAGCAACGCGCAGCACCCACCATGCCGATGGCGTCCAGCCGGTCGGCATCCTTAAGGATCTTTGCCTCCAGCGTCTGCGGCTCGATATTGGCGGAAAAACTATGTGTGGTGATGGCATGCGCGGCGGCGTCAATATCGGCCTGACGCCAGCCAAGCCCGGCCAGAATGCCGGAGGCTTTTTCCGCCGCAAGGCGTGAGGCCTGCGCGCGAAGCGGCGAGTTCTTCTCCACCGCCACGCAATCGTGCAAAAGCACGCTGGCCGCAAGCACCGTGCCATCGCCGCCTTCGCCCGCATGGATGCGCATGGCGTTGCGGAAGACGCGGTGGATATGGGCAAGATCGTGCGAGCCGTCGCCCGCATCGGCGGCATGCGGGATAAGGTCCTGCGCAAGCGCCTCATAGGGCGCAAAAGCCTCAGCCGGGATCATGTCTTCGGCTGCCGGGTGAGGATTTTCTGATAGAACAGACCGATACCGATCAGCACGGCGCCAAGCCCGATGAAGGACAGCGCCCGCAGCACGCCCTCAAGATTGCTCATGTCGATCAGGAATGCCTTGGCGACGGAGATCAGCACGAAGGCGGCGGATGCCAGACGCAGGCTGCGGGCATTGAAGCGCGAACCGACGATGAGCAGCAATACGCCGATCAACAGCCAGACCACCGAGTAGCTGTAGGTCTCGCCCTGCAGGAAGCCTTTCCAGTTGGCAATGTTTTCACCCTGCCAGAAACGGCGGACCGAAAGTGTGGCCCAGGCAAAGCCGAGTGCGGCACCCGCCACGGCCAGCAGGCTGACATAGGCTGCAGGCCGCTTGCCGCGTGCGTAATAGGCAAGGCCGCCATAGGCAAGCGCCGGCAGCAGGTAACCGATCAGCAGCAGGTTGAGGAACGGGATGCGGCCGGTATTTTCGCCGGTGAAATAGGGGTTCAGCGTGAAGAAATGCATCACCAGCACGTTGATGACGGCGATAACGCCTGCAATCATCGAGCCGTAACGGAAGACGGGGCTGGGGCTCTTCAAATCGAGCGTCATCAGTACGCCTGAAAAACCGATGGTCAGCAGCGTATAGATCGACTGTTCGCCAAGCGTCGGCACGCTTTCGTCCAGTGTGCCGCCATTCATCGCATGGCGGATGAGGATTGCGACCGCCAGCAGGCCCATCAGGCTGGCGATGGCCTGCAGGAAGTTCTTTGCCCGGAAGCCCGGCCAGTCGCGCAGCATCCAGGCGGAGACGATAGCGAGCAGCGCCGGAATGCCGTAACCCGGCAGAAGCGCGTTGAAGACCGGCGTGAGCCCAAGATTTTGCGGCCCGACGATGGTCGGCTCCCAGGCGATGCGGCCGAGAACGGCGACGCTTGCAATCGCCATGACCCAGGGCAGCACATCCCAGTTGCGCTGGCGGGTTGCCAGCACATAACCGAAACCGATGACGGAAAGCAGTATGGTTGTCGTAAGCCCCTCAGTCAGCGTGTGCAGGCTTAGCGCGAATGCGGCAAAGGAGCCTAGCACGAGGATGTTGAGCGGCTTGCGATAGGCCTCGTTGTTTTGTCGGTGCAGCCATTCGGCAGCGGCGATCAGCACGAAACCGAGGCCGAGGCCATAGGCTGCGTGCAGCCAGTCACGACCGAGATTTCCATATTCGACGAAGCTCGCGGTTCCGAGCCAGACCGGGAAGAGAGCTGCAATCCCCGCCCAGAACTGGGCGAAATCCGGATCGTCCGCGCCCTTGCGTTTCAGGAAGGAAAAACCGCAGAGCAAAAGAATGGCGCCAAGACCAAGCGCCATGGCGATTTCAGCCATGTAGCCGGTTCGCACCGGCGGCAGCGCAATCGAGGTATCGTTGATGATGCCAATGAAATCGAGCCCGGAGCGAGACATCACCGAGACCGCAGCCTGCGCACCAAGTGCTGCGATCATGGCGGGCCAGACCGCGTTGCGGCGGGAAGCACCAAGGGCCGCCAGCCCTGCGATGAGCGCTGAGACAATCACGGCCGGATGAAGGTCGATGCCGGCGCCGATGACGAGAAAGCTGAATGCCGGCAGGATCACGGCCATTGAGACGGTGAGATTGATGGCAAGCGACGGGCGCAGCAAAAGCCGCATGGCGCGAACGGCGCGCCGCCCGGAAGTTACGGTTTCTCCCGTTCCGGCAGGTGCTGTGTCGAAATAGCGTCCGGGCCAGAGGAAGATCGTACCCGCAAGCATGACGAGCAGCGCAAGGACCGGAGGTGCGGCACTGATCGTGTCGGCGATGGCGATATAGCCGAGCGCCCAGAGGCCGAGACCGGCATTGGCAAGCGAGGGAGCCACGGTCCAGCGCTGCCTGCGCGCGGCAGCAGCTGTCGCGAGCCAGGAGATCGTCAGGAAGATGAACAGCGCCCATACATCAGGCGTTTCGGTGGCGATCAGCGCAGGCGTCAGCATAGAGCCCAAAAGGCCAAGACCGGCGAGCGCCTGCCCATGCAGAAGTGAAAGGCCAATAGTGGCGAAGGCGACAAGCCCGAGCAGGATGAAAGCGGTGGTGGGGCTTATGTAGTCGTAAATGCCGTAGGCCGCATAAACCACGCCGAACAGCGTCAATGCGCCGGCGGCCGTCAGCACGCCCGGTATCATGGCGTTGGAATAGGTCGTAGCGATGCCCGGCACGGCCTTGCGGCGGATCGCCTCGCCGGCAAGCCCAAGACCGAGGCCGAAAATGGCGGCGAGCGAAAGCCGCACGGCCGGGCTCAGGAGCCCAGACTCGATCGAATATTTGATCAGGAAAATGCCGCCGAGCGCCAGCGCCAGCCCACCTGCCCACACTGCCCAGCGTGCGCCCAGCAGACTTTCGAAGCTTTCCTTCGGGGCTGACGCGGATGCGGCCTCAGTGGAAAGCGCACTTGTCTCTTCCGCGCTGGCAAGGTTCTCCGCCGGCGCCATGGCCGCGGCCACTTCGGTTTCGGACGGATATTCCGTTTCGACGAACTCTTCTTCCGGCAAAGCCCGGTTTTCTTCTTCCGCCCTGAAATCCGGGTTTTCCGCGGCTGCATCCGCCTCCGCCTGTGCGGCAAGAGGAGAGGCCGCCCCGGTGGCCATCAGCCGCTTCAGGCCGTTAAGCTCACGCTCCAGCGACTTGATGCGGCTTGAATTGCGGATGCTTGCGACCAGCGTATAGATGAAGGCTGCGATGACGGCGAGGATGAGAAACGGGATTTCCAAACAGACTCTCCAATTACTAAGCTGTTTTTAAAGCCGTTTTGGCGAATTTATGCAAGGCTTGGTTGAGGGATGCGGGAGGTTGTCGTTTGTTTCTTCTCCCCGCCGGGGAGACGGTGTCCCGAAGGGTCGGATGAGGGGAAAACGTTGCTCAATCTCACGGCCTTTGCCCCTTATACCGCTGCCGTGGCTTTTTGCCCGGCGGGGGAGAACAAACCACGAGGCAACGCGGTATCGTCAGATGTCACGCCGCAAGCCAGTGCCGTGCCGCTTCGATATCGGCAAACCCAAGATCGTGACCGTCATCGATCATTTGCACTTCTGCCCGCGCGCCGCCGGCCACAAGCCTGCCTTGCACATCTGCCGCTCTGTCGCGATATTTGTCGCGTTCTCCGGCTACGAGCAGGAAGTTGCGTCCGGTAAGATCACTTTCCGGCCATCTATCGAGAATCGGCAATGGGCGATAAAGCAGCGCATCCCCGGCAAGCTCCGGGTAGAGTGCCGCAAAGGCCGCATAGAAATTTGCGCCGTTGGAATGGCCGATGAAGCGCAGCTTCGAACGATCCAGACCATAGGACCGAATGGCGCCGTCAATGAAGGCGGCAAAGGCTTCCGCTTCCGAGACGATATCCTTCTGGTCGAAGCTGAAATCAGGCAGACGCCTGAACCAGCGGGCGATGTCTTCCTCCGTGCTGCGGCCACGGACGCCGAGAAGCGTGGCGCCCGGAGCAGCCCGGTGCGCCAGCGGCATCAGGCTGGTTTCACTGCCGCCGGAACCGTGCAGCAGAATGATGGTGCTGCCATCCGGCTTCTCGGGCGTATAGAAGCGGTGCACAAAGGGCAGGTCGCGATAGACGATACGTTCTTCGCCCGGCATCGAAAATTGCGGCAGCGCAACGCGCACATCCGCTTCGTCCTTCATGAAGAGTGGCGGGATGAACAAATTTTCGCCGAGTGCCTCCAGCGGTTCGTCCACGGTCATGCCGGGAGCGTCGGTCGCCATTTCAATCAGCACGCCGCCCGGTTCGCGGACATAAAGCGAGTGGAAATATTTCCGGTCGTGGGCATTCGTGGTGCTGGAATTCAGCGATTTCAGCTCGGCCAGAACCGCGTTCAACTCTTCCAGATCCTTCGCGCGGAAAGCGATGTGGTCAATAGTGCCGGTGCCCGGGGCGCTGGACCAGAAGCCGGTCGCGTCGCGCACGTCGATGATGTCGCCGCTTTGCGAGACGAGCCGTCGGATCGCGCCCGTCTGGCTTTCCTGCCGGTAGCCGAAATATCGTGTGAGGAACGCCACGGTTTCTTCCGGCACCTCGCTCAGCATCGTCGCGCCATAAATCCGGCGAATGGCGTCTTCTGCGGGGATGTCGTTTGTCACATGCGGCGTGGCATCGGCGAAGGCGTTCGTGCCGACCAGCTTGACGATCAGGCCGTCAGGGTCTTTCAACCGGATGACAGGGGTTCCGAATTCGTCGGATGGGCCCTCCGCGCGGATGCCGAATTTCAGCGCGCGCGTCAGCCAGAAACCAATGCTGGCAGGGTCGATCGCCAGTGAAACTTCCAGCGTCTGGCCATAACCCACGCGGCCCTGCCCACCGTCTTCCCAGACGAGGAAGGTCAAAAGCGAGCCGGGCGAGGCGTTTCCATCGCCGTAAAGCAGGTGAAGCTGCATGGCATCTTCAAAACCGGCAGTGCGTTTGACAAGCCTTAAGCCCAGAAAGCCGGCGTAAAAATCGACATTCGCCTGCACCTTCCGGGTGATCATCGTGATGTGGTGTATGCCCAGTGCAGAATTCATCTTGCCGTCCCCGCCGTTTTGCCTGCTGTTTGTGGCCCTATTTGTCCCACGCTGCGCCTGATCCGCAACCCCGGCAAGTGAGAACGCTGTGTTCGCTGCGTGAACGATATTGCTGTCGCTTCGTTGCATGCGGGATGGGCAAAAATCGGGCTTTTTGCCTGCCGGTTGACCAAGAATGCCTTTAAAATAAGCATACAAAATAACGGCTATTTTGTATGCAATTTTATCTTGCCTTGATGGCTGGAATTGGGTCTTATGCAACCAATCCAACCATAACCATCAGGGGGAACAGATGATATTAACGCGTAGGTTGTTGTCGAGAGCTCTGGCCATTGCTGCAGTCGGTGCCGCTGCCGGGCTGTCGCTGCCGGTAACGAGCGCCCATGCCGAAACGCCGGTGAAATTCACGCTCGACTGGAAATTCGAGGGACCTGCAGCAGGTTTCCTGCTGGCGTTGGACAAGGGATACTTCAAGGCCGAAGGCCTCGACGTGACGATCGACAGCGGCAACGGCTCGGTGGAGGCCATTCCGCGCGTGGCAACCGGCGCTTACCAGATGGGTTTCGGCGACATCAATTCGGTGATCAAGTTCCTCGATGAGGATCCGAGCCAGAAGGTCAAGGCCGTTTACATGGTCTATGAACGCCCGACATTTGCCGTCGTCGGCCGCAAGTCGCTTGGTGTCACTGGCGACCCGAAGTCGCTGGAAGGCAAGAAACTCGGCGCGCCGCCGCCGGATGGCGCTTTTGCGCAATGGCCAGCCTTCAAGCAGGTCGCGGGGCTGGACGACAGCAAGATCAAGATCGAATCGATCGGCTTTCCGGTGCGTGAGCCGATGCTCGCGAAGGGTGATGTCGACGGCGTCTTCGGTTTTGCCTTTTCGGTGATCCTCAACCTGAAAAAACAGGGCATTGCCGATGACGATATCTCGACCATCCTGATGGCCGAGCATGGCTTGAATCTTTATGGCAATGCCGTGCTGGTAAACACTGAGTTTGCTGAGAAAAACCCTGATGCCGTCAAGGGTTTCCTCAAGGCGTTGGCCAAGGGCTTCGCCGATTCCGTCAAGGCCCCTGAAGAGGGTGTGGCGGCCGTGCTCAAGCGTAACGAGACGCTCGACAGCGCGATTGAGCTGGAACGCCTCAACATGGCCAACAGCATGAATATCAAGACGCCCTATGTGATGAAAAATGGCATGGGCGGCGTCGATCCGGCCCGGCTTGCTGCCTCCCTCGAGACCCTGAAAGTTTCCATGGGTCTGAAAGGTAACGTCAAGGCAGAGCAGGTCTTCGACGCGGCTTACCTGCCGCCCAAGGAAGAGCGCATGCTTCCCTGATTGATGTCACGGCGACCGCCCGGATCGCTTGCCGGTCCGGGCGGTTTGCAATTTTTAAATAGCATGGGGGGCTGAAAAGGGGACTGCGATGTCACATCTCGTGGAAATAGACAATGTCGACATGCGTTACGGCGGGGCGGCCGGAACGCTGGCTGTATCCGGCCTCAACCTGACGGTCGACAAGGGGGAATTCGCTGCTGTCGTCGGCCCGTCGGGTTGCGGCAAGTCGACCCTGATGAAGCTGGTAACGGGGCTGCACATTCCGCAAAAGGGCAATGTCATCGTGGCCGGGCGGCAGGTCACGGAACCCGTGTCCATTGTCGGCATGGCGTTTCAGAACCCGACGATGCTGCCCTGGCGCACGACGCTCGAAAATATCCTGCTGCCGCTGGAGATCGTCGAGAAACACCGCCGGCGTCTGCGCGCGCATAAGGCCGAATATGTCGCCAAAGCCGAACGCCTGCTGGAAATCGTCGGCCTCAAAGGCTTCGGCTCGAAATTCCCCTGGCAGCTTTCCGGCGGCATGCAGCAGCGCGCCAATCTCTGCCGCGCATTGATCCACGAGCCGGACCTTCTCATGCTGGATGAGCCCTTCGGCGCGCTCGACGCCTTCACCCGCGAGGAACTGTGGTGCGTCATCCGCGATCTGCATACGGCGCAGCGGGTCACCATCATTCTGGTGACACACGATCTGCGCGAAGCGACCTTTCTCGCTGACAAGATTTTCGTGATGAGTGCAAGGCCGGGCCGCGTGCTGGCGGAACACCGCGTGCCTTTTGCGCGACCGCGCCAGCTGGATATCATGTATGACAAGGGTTTCAACGACATGGTGCAGGAACTGCATGGCGAGATAGCGCAGGCGAGGGTGGCGGCATGAGTGCGTTTGTGGAAAGCAGCATGGCAACCGCGCCGTCGAAACCGCTGATCGCCCGGGTCAACTGGGTGAAGGCCGCCCCCTGGCTCTATACGCTGGCGCTGTTTGCAATGTGGGAATTGCTGGTTTACGCGCTGAAAATGCCGCCAACCATTCTGCCATCGCCCGTGCGTGTGGGGCAGGCCATCGTGCAATATTGGTCGCCGATCTGGAAGAACTCACTGCAGACGCTCTATACCACCACGCTCGGTTTTGCGATCGCCGTCGCGGCGGGTCTCGCCATCGGCCTCTTTATCGGCTGGTCGAAAACCATCTATGCCGGGCTTTATCCGCTGATGATCGGTTTTAATGCCATCCCCAAAGTGGCGTTGGTGCCGATCCTCGTCATCTGGTTCGGCATCGGCACTGTTCCTGCGGTTCTGACTGCGTTCCTGATTTCCTTCTTCCCCATCGTCGTCAACGTCGCGACCGGTTTGGCCACCATCGAGCCGGAAACTGAGGACGTGCTGCGCGCACTTGGCGCCAGGAAGATGGATATCATGCTGAAGGTCGGCATTCCGCGCTCCATGCCTTACTTCTTCGGCTCGCTGAAAATCGCCATCACGCTCGCCTTCGTCGGCTCGGTCGTATCGGAAACCGTCGCCTCCAATTATGGCCTCGGTAATATGATGAGTTCGGCGCAAAGCCAGTTCAACGTCCCACTGGTCTTTGCCGGTCTGTTGATGCTCGCCGTGGAAGGTATCGTCATGTATGCGATCATGGCCTGGCTCGAAAAGCGCATGACCGGCTGGGCGCATCGCTCGACCATGGGGCAGTGAGCGGGGAAAGGGCCGCATCAACTCGCATTGGTTGCCTTCTCCCCACTGGGAGGAAGGCGAAATCGTGACAATTCAAGGTTTGACCACAGGCTGCGGAAAACCAGGAAGAGTGCGGTCTTAATGCGCCGCCATTTCCTCGACGATCTCAGGGCCATCCATCTGGAACGGATAATAGGTTGGCCAATTGGTCACCTCGTCCAGAAGGGCCTTGCGGTCATTGCCCCAGTAGAGGTGGTAATGGCCGGCTTTTTTAGGCGCGATGGTGTGATCGCTGAACTGAATGAATTGCGGTGCATCCGCATCGCCGCCGGTCTTTTTGAAGATGTACCGCACGCCGCGATTACCCTTCTTGTAGGTCAGGATTTCCTGGCCGTCGCTGACATAAGTGCCTTGCGTTGGTTTGCCTTCCTTATAAAACGCCACGTTGTCGCCCTTGATGGTGATGCGATTGACATCCGTTTTGTAGCCAATTTCGTAATAGGCACGATATTCGGCTGCTGTCTTGTCGCCGTGGGCTGCCTTCTCCGCCATGATCCCATCGAGAGAACCGTTCAGCAGATAGGGATAGACTGACTGCCAGTCACCTTCCCAGTCTGAAAGCATGCGTGGCTTCACCTGCGCATCCTCGAAGTAACCCTTGTAGATCTGTTTCTCGGCTTCGGTCTGGCCATGGCTGTGGTCGTGGCTGTGACTATGCGCGGTGGACGTCTTGTCTTTTCCGGCCGCCAGTGCCGGGGCTGTCATCAGCAGCATGGAACCGATTGCAAGCGCGCCGGTGACGCGGGTGATGGTTTTTTGCATTCTTCTGGCCCTTATGTGGTTATAAATCGAAGGGTAAGTTATGTAATAACATTACGCATAGGTCGTATAAACACGTCCTTCGCCAGACGCAAGAGCGCCTGCCGCCACCCTTGCGCGAAAAATGGTGAAAGCCGGCTCAGGGTCGGCTTTCATATGGGAAAAAGTTGCATGGAGAAGGGAGCGGCTGGGACGCTCTCAATTCACGCGGTTTGTGCGGTTAATTCCGCCTTGCGCTCATCGAAAGCGAGCTTCATTGCCTTCGTCACGTCACGCGTGGTTGCGAAGTAATTGTCGCTACGCGCCCAGTAGCGCAATTTCACCGTGGCGCTGTCTGCGCTGACAGAATCGACGAAGGTAACGGGGGCGGGGTCCAGCAGCACCCGGCTTTCCGAGCGCACCACACGCATCAGCATATCCTGCGCCGCAGCCAGATCCTCGTCGCTCTTAACCGTCAGGCTCAATTCGTGGCGGCGTGAGGGAAAGCGGCTGTAATTGGTGATTGGCACGTTCCACAGGGTGGAATTTGGCGCAAGGCGGTAAAGCCCATCGCTGGTTTTAAGCTCGGTCGCAAAAAGGCCGATTTCGATCACCGTGCCGCTCACGGCGCCAGTCTCGATATATTCGCCAACCCGGAAGGGACGCAGCACCAGAAGCATGATGCCGGCGGCGATGTTCTGCAATGTGCCCTGAAGCGCCAGGCCGATGGCGAGGCCGGCAGCGCCGAGTGCCGCAAGAATGGAGGCCGTCTGTACACCAAACTGGCCAAGCACCATGACCAGCACCAGAATAAGCACCACGTAACGGATGGCACCCGCGAAGAAACCGGCAAGCGTCGCATCGAAGCCGCGGATGCGGGACAGACCCTGAAAAGCCCAGCGCTGCAGGAAAGTCGCGGCCAGCCAGCCGATGATCAGAAGCAGCAGCGCACCGATGATCGAAAAGGAATATTGCACCGCCAGCGTGCTTGCCTGCCGTACCGCTGCCTGCGATGCGACGATGATATCCGTTGCCTGTTGTTCCATGAATTATCCCGTGATTCTTATTGCTGTTCTACTTTGGTAACGACTGGATGCCGCAGGGGTTCCGCCAAAAACGGAGCCGTCAGTTGGAGAGAGGCAGCACGAAGGGTACGTTGCCGTCCGTATCCGCGCCCCTGCCGATCGTCTTGATTGCCGCCACCAGCTTGCCATCCCGCCCAAGCAACCGGTCCCCGATTGCGATGATGCGGGCATTGGGGGTGGCATAGGGTGATGCGGTGCGCAGGCTGAGCGCAAGCGCCATCTCGTCCTGATCCGGATAAAGGCTGAGTGCTGCAATGACGGCTGCGGCAGGAGAGCGCGACACGCCCATCCAGCAATGGATGAGAAGCGGTGCGGACTGGTCCCATTCGCGGGCGAAATCGATCAGCCGCAGCACATGCGCATCGTCAGGCGCGATGAGATCGCCGGTGCCCTTGAAGCTGATGTCATTCATCGCAAGGGTCAGGTGCCTTTGGGCTGAGATCACCGCCGGGCGGTGAAAGGTCTGCTCCTTTGCGATCAGCGTCACCATTTCACGGGCTTTGTGCTTCACGGCCATTTCCGCGATCCGCGACAACGGCGATACGACGATGGAAGTCATTTAACCCCTCCAGCCGCGTTGCCGGTTTTGACCACGCGCATCGCCTCGATCGCCTCGAAGCGTTCAACGAACCGCTTCTGCGCCTCGGTCGAGGGAAGCGGGATAATGTCGAACATATCGCGGGTGATGCCGCGCGGCAGGCCGAAGAATTTCTGTGCCTCGGCAATGGAAAAACCGGCAAGCTCCGTCGCCTCGAAAAAGGCGGCAACCGTATCGGCTTTCTTGATGCGGTCTTTCAGTTCGCGCGAGGCATGCGGCGGCAGGCCAAAGCGCAGATGCACGGCCGCTTCCAGCCTTTTCTCCACGGTTTTATAACCGCCGCCGACCACTGATTTGAACGGCGATATCATGTCGCCGATGACATATTCCGGGGCGTCGTGCAAAAGCGCCATCTGCATATCGTCGGGCGTCGCATTCGCACATATGCGGCAGAAAATGTTTTCGACGATGAGGCTATGCTGGGCGACGGAGAAGGCATGATCGCCGCGCGTCTGGCCATTCCAGCGGGCGACGCGGGCAAGACCATGGGCGATATCGGCGATTTCTACGTCGAGCGGTGAGGGGTCGAGCAGGTCGAGCCGCCGTCCAGAAAGCATGCGCTGCCAGGCGCGCGGACTTTTAGCGGGCGCCACGCCTATTCCTCCGCCTGTACCGCAGGATCGACGACGGGGAAGGAGATGCCGCTCCAGGCCGGCAAGGCCACAGTCACGGGAACATTCTCGGCAATGAGCGGCGTGGCGGAGGCGAGCGCATCGGCAACGCGGTCTGTCCGCACGATGGCAAGTCCCGTGTTGCCGCAAACGGTTCCAAGCGCCCCGACCGGTTTTCCATTGGCGGTGATTTCTGTTCCGGTTGCGGGAAGCGCGCTTTCAGCCGAAACGGTGACGACCCGCCGTCTTGCCGTGCCGCGATGTTTCATGCGCGAGACGACTTCCTGACCGACGAAGCAACCCTTCTTGAACGAGACGCCGTCATTCACATCCATCAGCACATCATGCGGAAAAGCATCCTGCAACGCGTAATCCCGGCCGGATTCGGCAATTCCGTACTCAATGCGCAGGGCATCATATGCCGTTATGTCGCCCGAGGCCGAAGCACCCGGCACGCGGAACAGATTGATGCCGGCCTTGGCGAAACGGCCGTCCTTCGCGTCCGCCTCCGGCACACTTTCGCTCCAGAAAACGCTTACGCCTTCTATCGGTTCGGCCTTGAGATCAACGGGCGCGCGCAGCTTGTACATGGTCAGGCGGCGCAGCAGCGCATCCTGTTCGGCAGCGCCCGATTCGATCAGATAATCCGGCCCATCGCGCGTGATCAGGAAATCGAACAGGATCTTGCCCTGCGGCGTCAGAAGTGCCGAGGCGCGCGCCTCGCCTTGCGGCAGGTTTTCAACATCGGCCGTGATCAGATTGTTCAGAAACTCTTCGGCACCCGTGCCGGAAACTCTGATCAGGCGGCGGTCGGCAAGAAAGGCGGAAGGCATGGCATCACCGTTCGGTTCATCGAAAGCATTTCCGGCTAGGGTCGCTGAGGGCTGCCCGAGGCAATCTGCAGAAATGCTCTCTTTTTGTTTTCGCGCAGTTCCACTTGCAGAACCGCGACGCGCTTCTGCTGAATTGCTCATGCCGCACAGTTAGGATTTTTGCAAAAGAACGGCAAGCACCGCCGCGCGATCAATCGCCGGCGGTGAAGAACTTCCACTTGCCATCGGGCGAAATGCCGATGCGGTAAAAGCTGTAATTACCGTATTCCTGCATATCAGCCAGATCGCCCGCCGTGATGATGCGCAGCAGCTCGACCTTTTCCGGCGCGGTCAGCGTATTGAGCGGCTTTCCGGAGAAATAGGGGAAAACATAGGCTTCATCCGGGGTGCCGGCGTCGACATGGGCATAACCCGTGGAAAGCAGATCGATGATGATCGCCAGCACTTCCAGACCGTCGGGGTCGCCGGAATAGCTTTTCAGCGCTGCGATCGGGTCGTCGCTGTCATTGCCGTCGATACGGAACTGCTTGTCGCTGGCGGCGATGAAAGGCCGCAGTTTTTCGATATCGCCCGAAGAAGCGGCGTCGATGATCTGCTGGCGAAGCTTGCGCACAGCTTCCGGCGCCTTTGAAATATCATGCTCGATAACGACCGACATTTCCGGCGTGTTGCCCGGCTTGGCGGGTTGCTGGGTCGATTGACCGGCGGAACGGTCGACCAGAGGGTCGGGCAGTGGAATGCCGTCCGAATCACCTTCGATCTCGTCGGGCTCAGGAGCCTGGGGCCGTTGCGGCTGTTCGCCACTTTGGGCTTGCGGCTCGCCTTCGGTATTTTGTGCGGGTTTCAGCTCGGAAAGCGCAAAGGCGCGGCTGGGCAAACCAATGGACCCGGCGGTCAAGGCAGCCAAGATGGACAGCATGGCGGAAGAGCGCAAAAGCCCCTTGCTCAGGCAAGACATGACAGACCCCGACTTTACTGTATCACGCGCTGCGGGGAAAATTCGCCTTCAAGCATGCGCTGGCGCAGCGATTCCAGCATTGCTTCGGCACCGGCTTCGCCGTGCATACGGATGGTTTCGCGCATGGCCAGAGCGATTGCGGCATCGGCGATGATCTCCGGCTCGATGCCGTCGGCCATGCCGTCAGCCCATGCCTCGTTCTGGTGTTCCAGAGCGACCTGCATCTTTTCATGCACGATCATGTCGTCGATTTCGTTACGGCTCGTCTGCATTTTTCATCCTCGACAGGGCGGGCAAGTCCTTACCACCCTGTTAACAACACTAGCAGCCTTTTATCAAAACGGCACGGGCTGCGGCGAAAAGAGGTTAACAATCCGCTAATTTCCGAACCTGGACGCAATTTCCTGGGCGAGTGTTGCCCCTTCGTTACGGTAGCCCTCTTCTGCCATGACGGCGGCGCGTGTGCAACTGCTGTGGATGGCCGCAAAGGAACGATATCCACGGTTGAATGCAGCCGTCATGCGCTGGCGCCTTTCTGGTTCGTTGGCCGTATCGGCCGCCAGAAGATCGCTCATCGATTTGCGCCAGTCCTCCGGACCGGAGGAAGGGCACAGGGTTCTCAGATATTGCACCGCCCCCAATATCTCCGACAGCCGTGCCAGCCTGTCGTCATAGGGAGCGGGTTTGGGCGGTTGTGCTTCCGGCGGGCGAACCTCACTGGAAGCAGCCTTCGAAGGCTGCGCATGAGCGACGCCGTCTTGCCCGGCGGGTACAAGCATGGTCAGGAAAAAAGACAGGAAAATGGTTGGCCGTATCAAAATTTTATTCTGCCCCACACACACTCGTGAACACCCGGCGGGCGGATTGGTCCTAAAGCCATCGCGGTCTTTCAGACCGCCCCGTCAGCTTTAGGTCTATATCATGTCGTTATCGCAAAACTGCTGCACAGTGTTGCGCGACATCCTCTAGATAATAGCGATTCTGCCTGGCTGGCAATCATGCAAGCAGCCGCTCGGCGCATTCGACGACGCTTTCCGGTGCCGGCAACCGGCGGATTTCCGACAATGTGAACCAGCCTGCATCCGCCGCGTCGTCGGCCGCCGTCACCGCCGGGTCCGCGTCCGTTTCCACGGTAAAGACGGAGAGGAAATAGTGGCTCGTCAGCGCACCTTCGGGGTCGCGCGACGGCAGGTCATAGGTCGCAAACAGCTGCGGTTTACGCGCGACGATACCGGTTTCCTCCTGAAGTTCGCGCAGCGCCGTCTCTGCTGGCGTTTCACCCTCTTCGCCGCGCCCGCCCGGAAATGCGAACATGTCTTTCGACGGCGGATTTATACGGCGCACGAGCAGCAGCCGATCTCCATTCCGGACGATGGCGGAGGAGGCGGGGCGGGGCTTGATACGAAGGGTCATGAGTGGTTTCGCTTGTTTCAGCCGTCTTGGGCCTGTCTATATTGGTCCGGGAATACCGATGGTATATTCGGGAATCGGATCGATTGTGCACGCAGAAGACGGTGGAATGAAGGTCTATCTTATTTATGCCCTGGCGGCTGTTGCGGAAATCGCCGGTTGCTTTTCCTTCTGGGCGTGGCTGAAGCTTGGCAAGACAGGCTGGATATTGCTGCCAGGCATGCTGGCGCTCGCCGCTTTCGCCTGGGCTTTGACGCTTGTGCCGACCGAGACCGCGGGCAGGGCCTATGCTGCCTATGGCGGGATTTACATTGCCGCATCGCTTCTCTGGCTCTGGGGCGTTGAGGGGCAAGTACCGGATAGATGGGATATCGCCGGCGGTGCCGTCTGCCTCGCGGGCACGGCTATCATTTTATTCGGTCCCCGGGCCTGAGGAGCAGACAATGTGCGGACGTTTCGTGCTCAAAGCGACACCGGAAGAGATTGCCGATTATCTCGACCTGATCGGCCTTGAAGATTTTCCCGCCCGTTTCAACATCGCGCCCACACAGCCGATCCTGATCGTGCTGGAGGGTGAACGGCAGGAGCGCGGCAGTAACCTGCCCAACCGTCGGGCCATGCTGGTGCGCTGGGGTTTTCTGCCCGGCTGGGTCAAGGACCCGAAGGATTTCCCCCTGCTCATCAATGCGCGTTCGGAAACGGCCATCGGCAAGGCATCCTTTCGCGCCGCCATGCGCCATCGCCGCGTGCTGGTGCCTGCCACCGGCTTTTACGAATGGCGCCGCCCGCCGAAGGAGGAGGGCGGCAAGCCGCAGCCCTATTTCATCCGCCCGAAGAACGGCGGCATCGTCGCCTTTGCCGGCCTCATGGAGACGTGGTCTTCCGCTGACGGATCCGAGGTCGATACCGGCACCATCCTAACCACCGCTGCCAACGCCGCGATCGGCCGCATTCACGACCGTATGCCGGTGGTAATCGCGCCGGAGGATTTCAGCCGCTGGCTGGATTGCAAGACGCAGGAGCCGCGCGAGGTGGCCGACCTGATGCGCCCGGTTCAGGATGATTTTTTCGAGATGATCCCGGTATCGGACAAGGTCAACAAGGTCGCTAATGTCGGCGCTGACCTTATCGAGCCGGTGCCGGAAAGCGCGCCGCTCGCGAAAATGAGGCTACCTAAGGATGATGGCCAGATGTCATTGTTCTGATGTGCTTGCTGGCATTCGAGGCTGGTCATCGCGGATCGACCCGGTCACTCCACAGTTGCCCATCCTGCGTCCGTCTTACCCGTTTCGCCCGATTTTCTGCAGGCCTTCCTGGATCATGATATCGGAATAGACGCGGTTGCGGCCGTTCGCCTTGGCGAGGTAGAGCAGCTGGTCTGCGGCATTGAGCTGATTGTCGAAGGGTTCGCCCTTTTCGATTTCCACGACACCGAGCGAAATCGTCAGCGCCAGGCTGCTGCCGCTCAGCTGGCGGCCGTTCTTTTCGACGGCGCCGCGCAGCTCCTCGCAGAATTGATAGGCGGCATGCGCATTGAGCCCACGCAGGAACACGGCGAATTCCTCGCCGCCAAGGCGCGCGGGAATGTGGCGCTGCTCATGGCACATGTCGTGCAGCAGTTCGGCAAGCTTCTTCAGCGCCCTGTCGCCGGCATCATGCCCCAGTGTGTCGTTGATCTTCTTGAAATGGTCGATGTCGAGAATGGCGACTGCGCCGTTCTCGTCATTGTCGTTGATGACGTCCATCAGCGCCCGCGTACGCTCGAAGAAGGAGCGGCGGTTCGGCAATCCGGTAAGATGATCCCGCTCTGCCAGTTCACGCAGCCGTTTCAGCTGTTTCAGCGTTTCGATATTGTTGTCGATGCGGCACTGCAATTCTTCCGGCACGAAGGGGCGGTAGACGAAATCCGATGCTCCGGCCTTGAGGAAGCTTGCCGAAAGCAGCCGGTCCGTGGAGGACGAGATGCCGATGACCCGCAGGTCTTCCGAGGAACGGCTGTCGCGGATGCGGCGCGTCAGCTCGTAGCCGTCCATGTCAGGCATATGATAATCGGTGATGACGAGCTGAATCGATGGGTCCTGCGACAGGATTTCCAGCGCCTGCTTGCCCGAATGGGCTTCGCTGACCCTGAAATTCTGCCGTTCGAGGATTTCCACGAGGCCGGAACGCGCCGTCCGCACGTCATCTACCACCAGCACGGAAAACAGTCTGTTGGTCAAAATCCGGTCGACCGTTTTCACCACGGCATCAACGGTGCGATGGCCATCCTTGACGATGTAGTCGATGATCTTCTTTTCGGCGTAGCGCTTGCGCGCCTCCTCATCCACGGTGGCGGTGAAGACGATCGCCGGCACCTTGTGGTCGGCAAGAAGTGCGAGAATTTCACCCTTCGGCGCATCGGGCAGATTGAGACCGGTGAGTGCCAGCGTGAAATCATGGGCGCGCAGCAGGATATCGGCCTGCGCCATGCTGTCACAATGGATCACTTCGGCTGCCGTTTCCTCCGAAAGCCGCGACTTCAGCAGCATGGAAAGAGCAACGGAATCTTCAATCAGAAGGATTTTATCCTGCATGCCGTATGAAGCCCCCCATGGCCCGTCTTCGTTGGTTTTCCCGCAACATCCGAATTGGTCCGATACCGCCTGTCAACGGTATCGAAAATCGGCCTTGTTCGCTGTAGCAGGAAGAATCGCTAAAGTAGAAATTTTTTTGATGCTCAGTAGTCGATGCGAGACTATCCGTACAGTCGTCCCGTGGAAGTCGAATACTTTACTTCGTTTTGGTTGCAGCTTCGTTACAGATCGGGAAGTTTTATAAAACAGGCCGGTTATGCGGTTCTTGATGGGGGCCGTACAAACGGAGACGGCGCTAATATTAGCGCCGCACATTTATCCGGATGTTTTTTCGGATTGACCGTTACCATCGCAAAGTCTGCGAGGCCTTGGATGCTATGCTTTTAAGAAAAGCGAATGTTTTCAAGCGGTTTTGGCGGCGGGCTTGCGCTTCAGCATCAGGGCTGCGGCCGCAACGGCCTTCAGTCCGAGCGGTCGGTAGTGGCTGTTGAGGTCGGGCTTCGCCTGCGGCTGTGCCTTCGTCTCGTTCGTCATTTCTCTTTCTCCACAATTCACGTCAATCGCCGTTTCGATACGTGTGAGCTACTTCTCTCGCGGGTAATCTTGACGGATTCGAGGCGAAAGAAAGCGAAGCCCGTTTTTCGGGCTGCGACATTTTGTGTCACATCAAACGACGGTTCGTGGGAGAAAAATAATACCTGCGGTTTCAAATACCGCGATCGAGGCCGTTGCCGCCATTGGCGTCGTCATGCGCGTCTTCCTCAATCGTCAGCGTGCCATAACGGCGGTGCCAGAGGCGGGCGCTGATGGGGATGAAAACGAGATAGGCAGCAACCGTCAGAACCAGTACCTCCCAGGTGAAGCTCATCAGCATCGCGACGTAAAGCACGACGACGAGGATCATCGGCAGCACCAGATCGCGGCGAATGCGGCTGGTACCTGACTTTCCCGACCAGACCGGCAGGCGGCTGATGAGAAGATAACCGATCAACACGGTGTAGGCGGCGGCGATATAGGCGAAGGGCTTGCCCGGCTCGACACCAAGGAAGCCGAGATAAACAGGCAGAAGCACCAGCATGGCGCCCATCGGCGCCGGAACGCCCACGAAAAATTCGTTCTGCCACGGCGCCTTCACCGGGCGCTCGATCATGACATTGAAGCGCGCCAGACGAAGGCCTGCGGCAATCACGTAGATGAGGGCGGCGATCCAGCCTATCGAACGAGCCTGATCGAGCATATAGATATAGACGACGAGGGCAGGGGCGACGCCGAAATTGACGATGTCGGCCAGACTATCCATCTGTTCGCCGAATTTGGATGTCGCCTTCATCATCCGGGCGATGCGCCCGTCGATGCCGTCGAGGAAGGCGGCAAGCAGCACCATGCCCACGGCCAGCTCGAACCGGCCTTCAATGGCAAGGCGCACGCCGCTCAGGCCCGCGCAGATGGCCAGAACGGTGATGAGGTTGGGTATCACGAGGCGAAAGGGAATTTCCCTCAGGCGCGGCCCACGGCCGCTGTCGTTGCGGCCCTCATGTTTTCCGTTCTGTTGCGGCTCCGAGATCGGCGTTTCCATGGCGCATGCCCTTCCTGTTTTCGTCAGCCGCGACGGCTAAGGACCGGACCCTTGGCGGAGCCGAACTCGGCCAGAACCGTTTCGCCGGCAATTGCCGTCTGGCCTACCGAAACGCGCGGCTGAAAACCTTCGGGAAGGAAGATATCGAGGCGCGAACCGAAACGGATAAGACCGAAACGCTCGCCGGCATCAACTGGTTCATTCGGCTTGACCCAGCAGACGATACGGCGGGCGACCATGCCGGCAATCTGCACCACGCCAACCTTGCCATGCGCTGTCTCGATGACGAGGCCGTTGCGCTCATTGTCTTCGGAGGCCTTGTCCACTTCCGCATTGAGGAAGAGGCCGGGGCGGTAGGCGACATTGACGATACGGCCGCGCACGGGCGCGCGGTTCACATGGCAGTTGAACACGTTCATGAACACCGAAATGCGCACCATCGGCTCCTTGCCGAGTTCCAGCTCCAGCGGCGGAACGACGGTCTGGATGGCGGACACCTTGCCATCGGCAGGGCTGATGATCAGGTCGTCATCCTGCGGCGTCACGCGCTCGGGGTCGCGGAAGAAGTAGGCGCACCAGGCCGTCAGCACCAGACCGACCCAGAACAGCGGTTCGGATATCCAGCCGAGCACCAGCGATGCGACGAAGAAGGCGGCCACGAAGACGTAGCCTTCCTTGTGGATCGGTACGATGGTGTTGCGAATGGTGTCGAACAGATTCATAAGTTTCCTTGCTCCGGTTTCCGCCTGCCGTGTCGGTATATGGTCGTGATACGACATCATCCATACGGGCATGCGACAAAGTTCGCCTAGCTGGTTACAGCCAAACTCCCCGCCCGGCAATGGTCCGGTTGGTGTGCCGCCCCGTTGTCAGGGGTTTATGCCCGTCAATGCGCGGGTTCGCCGCGGTCCACAACGCCAAGATCGTCGGTTTCGCGAACATGGCGCAGCATTTCCTCTGCCCGGATGGCTTCGCGCTGGCGGCTCCACATCGAGGCATAAAGCCCGTTCTGTGCCATCAGCGAGGCGTGGGTTCCGCGCTCGGCGATCAAACCTTCCTTCAGCACGATGATTTCATCAGCGCTGATGACGGTGGAGAGGCGGTGGGCGATGACCAGCGTCGTGCGGTTTTTCGAAACGATATCAAGCGCGCTCTGGATTTCCTGTTCCGTATGGGTGTCCAGCGCAGAGGTCGCTTCATCGAGAATGAGGATCGGCGGCGCTTTCAGAATGGTTCGGGCAATCGCCACGCGCTGCTTTTCGCCGCCGGAAAGTTTCAAGCCCCGTTCGCCAACCATGGTGGCGTAACCCTCCGGCAACTTGCCGATGAAAGCGCTGATCTGGGCCGCATCCGCCGCTGCCGTGACCTCCTCGGTCGTTGCCGAAGGGCGTCCGTAACGGATGTTGTAGGCGAGCGTATCGTTGAACAGCACGGTATCCTGCGGCACCATGCCGATCATCGAGCGCAGGCTCTTTTGCGTCACGTCGCGAATGTCCTGCCCGTCGATGGTGACGGCGCCTTCCTGAATATCGTAGAAACGATAAAGCAACCGCGAGATCGTCGATTTTCCGGCACCCGAAGGACCGACGATAGCCACCGTCTTGCCCGCAGGCACATCGAAGGAAATGCCCTTCAGGATCGGTCTTTCCGGATCGTAGGCGAAATGCACGTCGCGAAAGGAAATGGCACCCGGTCCGGCCACAAGCGGCTTCGCGTCCGCCCTGTCGGTAACCTCGGCCTCGACCTCGAGAAGTTCGAACATCTGTTCGATGTCGGTCAATCCCTGGCGAATTTCACGATAGACGAAACCGATGAAGTTCAGCGGTACCGAAAGCTGCAGCAGAAGCGCGTTGATGAACACGAAATCGCCAATGGTCTGCTCGCCGCGTTGCACGGCCATCGCCGACATCAACATCATGACAGTGGAGCCGATGCCGAAGATCACGCCCTGGCCGAAGTTCAGCCAGCCGAGCGACGTCCAGATCGAGATCGCCGATTTTTCGTAACGCTCCATGGCAACGTCAAAGCGCTTCGCCTCCATCTCCTCATTGCCGAAATATTTGACGGTTTCGAAGTTCAACAGTGAATCGATCGCCTTGGTGTTGGCGTCGGTATCGCTGTCGTTCATGGCGCGGCGAATGGAGATGCGCCAGTTGCTGGCCCGCACGGTGAACCAGATATAGGCCCAGACGGTGACAACCGTGACCAGCACATAGGAAAAGCCGTAGGAGGTCCAGAAAATGATCGCCGTCAGCAGGAATTCGATGAAGGTCGGGGCGGTGTTGAGAATGGTGAAACGGACAATGGTTTCGATGCCCTTGGTCCCACGCTCGATAACCCGTGAAAGCCCGCCGGTCTTGCGCTCCAGATGGAAACGCAGGGAAAGCCGGTGCATGTGCACGAAGGTTCGGTAGGCGAGCTGGCGCACGGCATGCTGGCCGACGCTGGCAAACAGCGAATCGCGCAGCTGGTTGAGCCCGACCTGTATCAGCCGCGTCAGATTATAGGCGATGACAAGCGCGACAGCACCGAGCAAGAAGGCCGGAACCAGCCCGACCATGTCCAGCTTGCCGTTCAGCGCATCCGTTGCCCATTTGAAGAAATAGGGAACGAGGATCAGCACCAGCTTGGCGACAACGAGAAACGCCGTCGCCCAGATTACCCGCATTTTCAGGTCAAGGCGGCCTTCCGGCCACATGTAGGGCCAGAGGTTGATGAGGGTCTGCGTGGGATTGCTGGAATCCGCCGAAATGGTTTTTTTCTTGGTGGCCATCATTTGCTCCGGGCACTGCCGGAAGCCGACAGCAGGGCGGCGGCTCTGGAAAGCCGCCGTGCTTGTCACAGGTAGGGTTGTTGCGGGGTCACCGCAATGTCTTGAACGATCAGGAACCGCTCTTCAGACGCTTGCGATGAAGTTCTTCCGCATTCGGCAGGGCCTTCTCCGGCACACCGAAAATCTGGCCGGGCTCGATCAGGTCAGGATTTTTGATCTGATCCTCGTTGGCGAGGTAGATCGTGGTGTAACGCACACCCTGTCCGTAAACGCGGCGGGAAATCTGCCACAGCGTATCGCCGCGGCGGATGATGACGCTGTTCTGGCTTTCGGCAAGCGGCGGCTGCTCGAAGGTCTGCGGACCGGCGGGCGCCTGCGGTGCAGGTGCGGGCGGGGCGATGATGTGGAGGTCGGCAAGGCGGCTTGCCAGCGTGGCGATGCCCTTGCCGATCCCGGCAACGTCGTTCGGCCATGCCTCTACCGATGTCAGCAGCTGACGTGCCTTGGCGGCGATATCGCCGGCAAAGGCGGTAAAGGACGGCTCGGTGCCGGCGGCAGTGCGGAACTCGGAGAGCGACTTGAGGCCGATCACCACGGCGGAGCGGCCGGCAATGGCCTGGTCGAGCGCCGGTGTGGCCTGATCCTTGTAGAGATTGGACAGAATGCCGAAGGCCTTGGCGACATCCGTGCGCAGCTTTTCGAATGCAGCGCGGTCGCTTGCCGTGCTCTGGTTTTCAGAGGGCGCGGTCGTCGTGGCGGCGGATGGCGTTGCGGACGGTGCCTGCATGGCGACGGTTGCCTGGTCGGTCTGCGGGCGCTCGAATGGAACGCGCACGCGCACCTTCACCGTGCCGTCGGCATTCAGCTCTTCGACAGTGATGATATGGCTGCCGACGGAAAGATCGACATTGCCCTCGATGACGAAATGGCCGGAGGCCTCCGTGGTGCTTTTGCCGATTTCTTTGTCATCGACCAGCGCGCGCACGCTCGAAGCGGCAGGCGCGGAACCCGCAACGAAAATCTTCGAGCCTTCGAATTCGACGGCGGTTACCTGAACGGTCGAAGTCAGAGGAGCTGCGGCACCGGACGGAGCCGGGGTACCAGCGGCAGGCGCGGGCGTCGTGGTGGCGGCAGGTGTTGCCGACTGACCCGGTTGCGCGGCTTGCGGGGGCTGGAGTGCTGAAGGTGCCGCCTCCGGCATTGCCAGCACGCGGCTTGCTTCACCGGGCTTGGACACCATTGCCAAGAGTTCGCCCGCCTTGCCGTTGGGCACGGAAACGGTTGCGACTTCTTCGGATTGCGTTGCCTTGCCGCTGGCGTCGGTCGAGCGCAGCACCAGCTCATGGTCGCCCGGTGGCAGGGGATTGTCAAAAACGGCGGCGAAATCGCCCGATCCGTCGATGGTCGTCTGCGCGATCACCTTGCCGTTGCTGAGAATTTCAAGCTTCGAGCCGGGCTGTGCCTTGCCTGCGACCACAGCCGAACCATCGGGCTCGACGCGAAGCACGTCAAAGGTCGGTGCGCCCGATGTGGACTGCGCTGCATCGGCGGCAGGAGCGGCGGGTTGGGGCTGCTGTGCAGCCCCATCGTCGGTGCCGGTGAAGACGCCCGCCAGACGGCGAACCTGTGCTGCCGCCGCCGCTGCACTATCCGGCAGACCGCGCAGGAAAGCGGTGGTGCGTTCGGCCGCAGTGCGCGCCGTGGTGATGAGGCGCGACGTCGTTTCATCCAGCGTCTCGGGAATTTCGATATTGGTCAGTTCCTTGAGCGATGCCTCGACCTTCTTGCGTGCTGCCGCAAAGTCGGCGTCGGACGGAACCTTGCTATCGGCGAAAAGCGTGGTCAGATCCTTGATCGACTGGGTTGCGGAAGCCGCGAGGCGCCCGACCTTGTCGGCGATATTGGCGGTCTCCTGAGCGGCGTCGGACAGGATGTCTCCCGCCTTGTCGCTGCCCATTTCAACGCTGTTCTTCACTGCGTTGCCCGCTTCGTTGATGGCATCGCCGATCGGTTTGCCGTCATTGGAAATTCTAGGCAGGACGAAAAAGATCATGAGCAGGGACGCGATGCCCAGCACGATCAGTGCCAGCAAACCGGCTTTATTGTTTTTCATCCTGGAATCTCCGGGTATTGTAAGCTTTTTACACGAGTTCAGATTGCTAGCGTCTTACCTTGCCCCAGACAAGCGGCGTGGCCGTAAAAGGCCATATTTGCAAGGGATTTCCCAAATTTTCTTGACGTGTCGCATCCGGCATAGTTCCTTCCCATCATGACGGACAAAAATACAGCGATTCGATCCATCTGCGTTTATTGCGGCTCCCAGCCCGGACGTGACCCGGCTCACATGGAAGCAGGCCGCGCGCTTGGGAAATCCATTGCCGAAAACGGCATTCGCCTGGTCTATGGCGGTGGCACCAAGGGCATCATGGGCGCGGTCGCCAGCGGCGTTCTTTCCAACGGCGGCGAAGTAACGGGAATCATACCGGAATTTCTGGTCGATATGGAGGCTACACGCCATTCTCTCGGACAATTGAACGAGCTTATCGTCACCAAGGACATGCATGAGCGCAAACATATGATGTTTGAGCGCTCGGATGCTTTCGTAACGCTGCCGGGGGGCGTCGGCACGCTGGAAGAGATCGTCGAAATCATGACGTGGGCGCAGCTCGGCCGTCACGCCAAGCCGATTGTCTTCGCCAATATCAACGGCTTCTGGAACCCGATGCTGGAACTTGTGCAGCATATGCGCGATCAGGGTTTCATCCATCGCGCCCATCTTTTGAACCCGCTGGTCATCGATGAGGTCAAGGACATCGTGCCCGCCATCATCGACCGGGCGCTTGCGCAGCAGAACCCGGAAGGCGACCCTTCGGTAATTTCCCGTCTCTAGGCATCGAATAAATGTTAACGGGCCGCCACGAGGTTCGTTACAATTTTAAGTGTATATTAATAGAGATTTGACTGCGGCATCGCCCCGCCCGCTGTTTTCATGGCTCCGCGCCCGATCCTGTGCCAGCGTCTACAAGGCGTAGGCTGAGCGCGGAATTTGATTTTCGCCGCCATGATAGCGGGGCTCATTGGGGAATGATTGCTTTTTTGGTGCGGCTGAAAAGCCGGGCGCATTTTATTATTCAGAGAAGTCCGTTTCAGGGCAGGGATGCGATCCTCGGTTCCGCTGCCCGCCGCCGGGTGGACGCGAAAAAGCGGCTCGGAATATTGATCGCCGTCTTTGCCGTTATCTACGGCGTCGTTGCAGCACGGCTTGTCCAATACGGCCTTGCCGAACCCATTGCGACCGCATGGATCAATACCGGCGCTACAGCGGTCGCCTCCCGTCCCGATATCCTCGACCGCAACGGCACTCTGCTCGCGACCGATCTCAACATGGTGTCGCTCTATGCGGATCCGCGTCGGGTCGTGGACGCGGATGAGGTTGTCGAGAAGCTCGCAACCGTCATCCCCAATCTCGACTGGCGCGAGACGCACCGCAGATTGCGCTCGGACACCGGCTTTCAATGGCTGCGGCGCCAGCTGACGCCGCGCCAGCAGGCCGATATTCTCAACCTCGGCATCCCCGGCATCGGTTTCCGGCCGGAGAAACGGCGCTTTTATCCGGGTGGCCCCGCAGCCTCGCATATCATCGGCCACGTCAATGTCGACAATCAGGGCCTTGCGGGGATGGAACGTTATCTCGACCAGCAGGGACTGGCCGACTTGCGCGCGACCGGCCTTGCCAGCGGTGCACCGCTGGAGCCGGTGAGGTTGTCGATCGATCTGCGGGTGCAGAACATCGTGCGTGAGGTCGTGCTCAAGGCGAAAACCGCCTATCAGGCGGAGGCTGCCGGTTCAGTGATACTGGATGTGGAGACGGGCGAGGTGCTGGCCATGGCGTCGGTGCCGGATTACGACCCGAACGAGCCTTCCCGCACCCTTGCCGATGGCAGCATCGACAGGGAGTATGAAAAGGGCTGGTTCAACCGCATGAGCAATGCGACCTTCGAGATGGGATCCACTTTCAAGAGCTTCACACTTGCCATGGGACTGGATGCAGGTGCCATAACGCTCAACTCGGTGGTTGACGCGTCGCGGCCCATCCGCATGGGCGGCTTCACCATCAAGGATTTCAAGGGCCGGAACCGCCCGCTGTCGATCCCGGAAGTGTTTCAATATTCATCGAATATCGGCACGGCGGCTGTTGCCGACAAGGTCGGGGTCGAAGGCCACCAGCAGTTCCTGACGAAACTGGGACTTCTTTCCAGAATGGATACGGAAATGCCTGGCGTTGCCACGCCAACCCAGCCGAGAACATGGAAGAAGATCAATTCCGTCACTATTTCCTTCGGCCATGGCGTTGCCACGACGCCTTTGCAGACGGCGGTGGCAGCAGCTGCGCTCATCAATGGCGGCAGCCTTATTTCGCCGACCTTCCTGCCGCGTTCCCGAGAGGATGCGGCAGTGCTTTCCCGCACCGTCATCAACGGAAAGACGAGCGCCGATATGCGTTACCTGTTCAACTGGAACGGCATCAAAGGGTCGGGCAGGGGTGCGCAGGTGGAAGGATTTCACGTTGGCGGCAAGACAGGAACCGCCGACAAGGTCATCAATGGCCGTTATGCCAAGGATATCAATTTCAACGCCTTCGTTGCCGGTTTTCCGATGCACAAGCCGAAATATGTCGTTCTGACGATGATCGACGCCCCCAGGACCGGCGTGAACGGAGGACGCACGGCTGCCTCGACGGCCGCACCCGTGACCCGTGAAATCATCACCCAGACGGCTGGACTTCTCGGCGTCAAACCGCGCTTCGGTTATGACGCGACACCGCAATTGCTGGTCGATTATTGAAGACCCACATTCCCGTTACAGATACGGGAATGTGGAGAGCTGGCATGACGCGGAAGGTTATCGCTTCAGCCGCATCAGGCTCGATGCGGTGTAGATCGCCAGCGCCACCCAGATCATTGCAAAGGCCGCCATCCGCACCATGTCGAACGGTTCCTTGAAGATGAAGATGGCGATGAGGAAGATCATCGTCGGAGCGATATATTGCATGATGCCGATGGTCGACAGCCGCAGAAGCTTTGCACCATTGCCATAAAGAATAAGCGGAACGGCGGTGACGATGCCGCTGGCCGCAAGCAGCCAGGTGTCGGTCGCATTGCCGGCCATGAAATGCGCCTGTCCGCTAATGGCAAGCCAGGCTAGCACCAGCACGGCCGGAACGGAAAGAAGCATGACTTCAAGCAGGAAGCCCTGTGTGGCGCCGATTGGCAGCGTCTTGCGGAAGAAGGCGTAAAAACCCCAGGACACGGTGAGCGCAATGGAAACCCATGGCAGGCTGCCCGCATGCCAGGTGAGGATCGCAACGGCCAGCCCCACGAGGCCGATGGCGGCGATCTGCGCCGGATAAAGCTTTTCCTTGAGCAGTACCGCGCCGAGGAAGATGCTGAACAGCGGATTGATAAAATAGCCGAGCGCGGCATCGAGTGCGCGGCCCGCGCCGATCGCCCAGATATAGATGCCCCAGTTGATGCTGATGAGCGCAGCCGTGAGGCTTGCCATGGCGAGCATTTTAGGGGTTTTCAGCGCAGTGCGGATTTCCGCCGTGCGACCGAGAGCGATGAGGACGGCGGCGCCGATCGGCACTGACCAGATGACGCGGTGCACGATGACCTCTATCGGCGAAATATGCGCAACCGCCTTCATGTAGATGGGAAGGAATCCCCACAGCAGATATGCGGAGAGCGCGAAAGCAAAACCGCGTGCGCTATCGCCGCCCTCTTGGGCCGGAAGCGTTTTATCGAGTGCCATGGGAGTACCGCCAATTATTAGGGATTGCCCTTCATAACGGATCGGCGTAGCGCGGGCCAATTCATTTCCGTGAAGCGTTCATGAGAAAAACTGCATGAATAAAAGGCGATTTGCTCTTGAAACAGGCGACTTTGCGATCGGAGGGATGATCCACGCACGAAAATCTGCGTGAATCATTGTCTCATCAGGCCGCTTCAAGCATCTGAAAGGCCTGCCTATTTCCCCCCGAAACGATCGGTTGCGCGGATCAGCTGGTCAAGAATACCGGGTTCGCTCAGGGCATGCCCGGCTGCCTCGACAATATGGAAATCCGCCTTCGGCCAGGCCTTGGCAAGCTGCCAGGCATATTTCAGCGGGCAGGGCATATCGTAACGCCCGTGCACGATGACGCCCGGAATATCGCGAAGCTTGCCTGCATCGCGCAGCAATTGCCCTTCCTCCAGCCAGCCGCGATTGACGAAGAAGTGGTTCTCGATGCGTGCGAAGGCGATGGCGTATTTATCCTCGCCGAAATCCTCGACGCGCGCCGGATCGGTAACAAGGGCGATGGTTGCGCCTTCCCACTGGCTCCATGCTCGCGCGCATTCGAGCTTCTTGGCTTCGTCCGTACCGGTGAGATAGCGATTATAGGCCTGCATCATCTCGCCGCGCTCGGCTTCAGGAATTGGCGCTATGAAGTTTTCCCAGCGATCGGGATACATTTCAGAAACGCCGAACTGGTAATACCAGTCCAGTTCCGGCCTGGTGACCGTGTAGATGCCGCGCAGCACCAGTTCGCTCACGCGTTCGGGATGAGTCTCGGCATAGGCGAGCGCCAGCGTCGAGCCCCAGGAGCCGCCGAAAACCAGCCATTTTTCAAAGCCGCACAGCGCACGGAGCCTTTCAATGTCGGCAACCAGATGCCAGGTAGTATTGGCTTCCAGTTCCGCATGCGGCGTGGAGCGACCGCAGCCGCGCTGATCGAACAGGATGACGTCGTAAAGTGCCGGGTCGAAAACGCGGCGATGCGTGGGGTTTACCCCGCCGCCCGGACCGCCATGCAGGAAAACCGCCGGTTTCGCACCGCGTGTACCAACCCGCTCCCAATAGATCGTGTGCCCATCGCCGACATCGAGCATGCCGCTCTCGAAGGGTTCGATCTCGGGATAGAAGCTGCGCAATTCTTCGGTCATGTCTTACTTTCCTTCAGGTGGCCATTCGGCCGTGTCACGATCCGGGTGTTGCCGGTTGTTGACCGGTAGCCGGTTTTCGTCCGACGCAGCTTCCGGCTCGACCGGCAAGCCGTCAAGGTCACCGAACCAATGCATTTTGCTGTCGAGATTTGATTGCGCCTCGGGCTTTATCAGCTCCGGCTCGTCCAGCGAACCAAGCGTGATGTTGATGAAATCGGCGTCCGGCATGTCATAGAAAAGCGGCGTGCCGCACCGTCCGCAAAAACCGCGTCGCACGTGATCGGACGACTGAAACCACGAAGCCTCGCCACGGGTCATTTCAAACTTCGCGCGGGTACTTGCTGCAAGCGGCATGAAATAGTTGCCCGATGCCTTCTGGCACATGCGGCAATGGCACAGATGCGGATAGCGTAACCCGCCATCGATCCGGTAACGCACGGAGCCACACTGGCATCCGCCGCTGAAGCTTTCTGAACCGTTCATGCGCGGTCGTCTTCCGGCGGCCAGACCTTGGTGTCGTGGTCCGGGTGTTGGAAGGAGGTGATATCAGCCTCATCGACGCTCTGCTCGATTACAGGTTTTGAAAACAGCTGCTCGATCCAGGGCATGCGCTTGTGGATATTGACCTGCACCTGCGGTTCGATCCGCTCCGGATTATCGAAAGCGCCGATCGCGATCTCTACGCCGCCAGGATAATGATAGGTCAGCGGCGTGCCGCATTTGTTGCAGAAGCCGCGATGGATTTTCGCAGATGAACGGAAGAGGGAAGGCTGGCCGCGCGTCCATGTCAGATGCGCCTGATCGGCGGTGACGAGTGCACCGAAGAAATTGCCGAAATGCTTCTGGCACATGCGGCAATGGCAAATGGAGGGGCGACCGATCTTGCCCGCATGAAACCGCACGGCGCCGCACTGGCAGCCGCCGGAAAAGCCTGTTTCGCTCATCGTTTATTCTCCGGGGGCCAGCTCTCGGTGTCATGGTCGGGGTGCTGGTAGGAAACGAGGTTGGTCAGATAGTCGACCGAGGTCAGATCGTCTTCCGTTGGGACGGCGGGTAGCGTGTGGATGCTGTCGACGAAATCGATTTTGCGTTCCACGCCCCACTGAATGGTGGGCGGCAAGGCGGCGGGATCGTCGAAAGCACCGGCCGCAACCGCCATGCCATCCGGCGCCTCATAGGTCAGCGGCGTGCCGCATTCGGGGCAGAAGCCGCGCTTGACGACGCTGGAGGACTGAAAACGTTTCGGCTCCCCCCGCGTCCATTCGAAATCGACGCCGCGCACCGAAACCAGCGGCGCGTAATAGGCCCCAAAAGCCTTCTGGCACATGCGGCAATGACAGATGGAACTGTCCTTGAGATCGCCGGTCGCGCGGAACCGGATCGCGCCGCACTGGCATCCGCCGGTGTAGGTGGTCATGGTTGGCTCTCCTTTACCGTCCGGATAATGTGGAGACAGACATTGTCGATGTCTTTCACAACATCTTCGTTCCAGAAACGCAGAACCCGCCAGCCACACTGCTCCAGCGTCTCCGTTCGTTGCCGATCATAGTCTGCCGCAGCATCTTCCGCATGCTGAAACCTGTCTAACTCGACAATGATCTTATGCGACGGGCAGGTGAAATCAACGATGTATCCTGCGACAGGCAGCTGGCGTCTGAAAGACAGACCTGCAAGACGATGGGCACGGACGGCGTTCCAGAACTTGAGTTCGGCGCCTGTCATGACCTTGCGCATCTGCCGAGCATGTTTCCGATGTCGGGGGCTGACCTTGGCATGGGGCATCGGGATGCTCGCGACTTGATCGGTTGCCGCGAGATTGTAGCATGGTGTGGACGAAATCAAGGGCCTGTCGTGGGGCATCACCACCCTCTGCCCTGCCGGGCATCTCCCCCTCAAGGGGGGAGATCGACAAGCGGCTAGCACCCTACCTATGGAATGCGCGGGGACTTATCGCACTAGCGCGCGGCATCTGATCTCCCCCTTGAGGGGGAGATGCCCGGCAGGGCAGAGGGAGGTAAGTCCCAAGCCGCAGCAGCAAATTACCGCTTCAACTCCCAGGTCGTCGTCCGTTCCCCGGTTTCCTTATCCTTGCCATCCTTCAACTGAATGCCCTTTTCAGAAAGCTCGTCGCGCAAACGATCCGCCTCTGCAAAGTTCTTCGCCTTCAGCATTTCCAGACGCAGTTGCACTAGGGCATCGACTGCCGAAACGATAGCCTCGTCCACTTCCGCTTTCTTCGGCAATACGCCGAGCAGGGCGGCGCTGGCCGCAAAGGCGGGCAGGCGGGCAGGATCGGTATTGGCGGCATGTGCCAGCGCGTGAAGCGCCTGCACGGCGGCAACCGTGTTCAGGTCGTCGGCAAGCGCATCAAGCACGGTTTCGTCCGGTGCCGCGTCGGAGGCTTCGGCCGCCGGCCACTTGGCGAGAAGACGTTCGGCCTCTTCGAGACGCTTCACCGAAAAATCGATTGGCTCGCGGTAATGCGTCATCAGCATGGCAAGGCGAAGAACCTCGCCCGGCCATTGGCGGCCGCCGAATTTTTCGGTGTGCAGCAATTCATAGATGGTCACGAAGTTGCCCTCGGACTTCGACATCTTGCGGCCTTCCACCTGCACGAAGCCATTATGCATCCAAACATTGGCCATCACCTGCGTGCCGTGGGCGCAGCGGGATTGCGCGATTTCGTTCTCGTGATGCGGGAAAATGAGATCGAGCCCGCCGCCGTGAATGTCGAACACTTCGCCGAGGTAGCGACCGGCCATGGCCGAGCATTCGATGTGCCAGCCCGGACGGCCGCGGCCCCAGGGGCTTTCCCAGCCGGGCTCATTATCAGAGGAAAGTTTCCACAGCACGAAATCGCCGGGGGTCTTCTTGTGTGCTTCCACCGCCACGCGCGCGCCGGCCTGCTGTTCGTCCAGCGGGCGTTTGGACAACTGGCCGTAATCGGCCATCGAGCGGGTGTCGAACAGCACTTCGCCGCCCGCCGCATAGGCATGGCCGCGTGCGATCAGCTTCTCGATGATGTCGATCATCTCGGCGATGTAGTCGGTGGCGCGCGGTTCAACGGTCGGCTGCAGGCAGCCGAGTGCTGCCACATCCTCATGGAACTGGTCGGCGGTCTTTTTCGTCACCGCGTGGATGGCGTCATTCAGCGGCAGATGCGGATAGTCGCGCAGCGCCCTTGCGTTGATCTTGTCGTCGAGATCGGTAATGTTGCGGGCGTAGGTCACATGGCTTTCGCCATAGACGTGGCGCAGCAGCCGGTAAAGAACATCGAAAACGATGACCGGGCGCGCATTGCCGATATGGGCGAAATCGTAAACCGTTGGTCCGCAGACATACATGCGCACGTTGTCGGCGTCGATCGGCGCAAATTCCGTCTTTTCGCGTGTCAGGGTGTTGTGGAGTTTCAGGCGCAAGGACATGCGGGCGTTCCCTAAAGGCAGTCAATTGTCCTGGCCGGACCGTTTGTCTGTTGGACCTTGCGGGGAGACGAAAACGATCTGGCCGGTGGTGAACCAGCAAAAATTATTCAGCAGCAGGTGCAGATCGTTGTTTTCATGCCTTGCCTTATGGCGTGCCGGTGTTTCGCGGTCAAGCGTTTCTCGCAGACGCCAGAAGCACCTTAAGAGACCGCCTTGACCAAAAGCCTATTCCGGCTGGCGGTAATCCAGGAATTTGCCTTCACGCACCACGAAGAGCTTGCCGGTTTCGGTAAGCTCAGGCGAGGCGAGTTGAACAATGGCGGCGGCAACTTCAGAAGGGTGCGGCACGTCTGCGGGGTCTTCGCCGGGCATGGCCTGCGCACGCATGGCTGTTCGTGTCGCGCCGGGATTGATGCTGTTGATGCGCAGGGCGGTTTTATCTGTTTCCGCAGCCCAGGTCCGGGCAAGTGCCTCAACGGCGGCCTTGGAGGTGGAATAGACGCCCCAGAAGGGACGACAGCTATGGGCAGCACCCGAAGACAGGATCAACGCGCGCCCGGCATCCGATCGCAGGAGCAACGGTTCGACCGAGCGGATCAGCCGCCATGTAGCGGTGACATTGATGGTCATGACCCTTTCGAAGACTTTCGCCTCGATATGGCCGACCGGGGAGATGACGCCGAGAACACCGGCATTCGCGACCAGAATATCGAGCTTGCCCCAGCGCTCGAAGATATTGGCGCCCAGCGCATCGATGGCGTTCATATCGGCGAGATCGAAGGGAACCAGCGTCGCGGTGCCGCCGACGGCCTTGATGGCGTCGTCCAGATCCTCGAGGCCGCCGACCGTGCGGGCGCAGGCAATGACATGCGCACCGGCCTTGGCAAGTTCCAGCGCCGTGAAATAGCCGATACCGCGCGACGCGCCGGTGACGAGCGCGATCCTGCCCTTGAGATTGATGGTCATTTTGCCCCCTCCGAAATTCATTCCGCTTGTTTTATGAAGCCCCTGACGCCAACCGCAAGCGATCAAAACGCCGCAGCGGGCACGGTTTCAATCGCCCGCCACAAAAAAGCGACCACCGGAAGCCGGTGGCCGCTTGTTATTTCAAGATTATCAGCCGTTGCTGGCCAGCACGGAAATCTTGCTGCCCATCGCCTCGCCGTTCTGGTCGAGAAGGCGGGTAGGGTAGTCGCCGGTAAAATAATGGTCCGTGAATTGCGGACGCGCATTGTTGCGGTTCTCGCCACCGACGGCGCGGTAAAGACCGTCGATCGACAGGAAGGCAAGCGAATCGGCGCCAATGAATTTCGCCATGGCGTCCACATCGGCATATTGGTTGGCGAGCAGCTTGTCGGCATCAGGCGTGTCGATGCCGTAGAAATCCGGATGGAAAATCATCGGGCTGGCAACGCGGATATGCACTTCTTTCGCGCCAGCTTCGCGGATCATCTGCACGATCTTCAATGAAGTCGTGCCGCGCACGATCGAATCATCCACCAGCACCACGCGCTTGCCTTCAATCATCGCCCGGTTGGCGGAGTGCTTGAGCTTGACGCCAAAAGCGCGAATCTGCTGCGTCGGCTCGATGAAGGTACGGCCGACATAGTGGTTGCGGATGATTCCGTATTCGAACGGAATACCGCTTTCCTGCGCAAAACCGAGCGCTGCCGGCGTGCCGCCATCGGGAACCGGAACGACGACGTCAGCTTCCAGCGGCGCTTCCTTGGCAAGGTTCATGCCCATGTTCTTACGCGTCGTATAGACGTTGCGGCCGCCGACGACGGAATCGGGGCGGGCGAAATAAACATATTCGAACAGGCAGAGACGCTCCGGC
This sequence comes from Agrobacterium sp. 16-2014-1-2a, assembly GCF_053522705.1. Taxonomy (NCBI): domain Bacteria; kingdom Pseudomonadati; phylum Pseudomonadota; class Alphaproteobacteria; order Hyphomicrobiales; family Rhizobiaceae; genus Agrobacterium; species Agrobacterium sp. 16-2014-1-2a. The sequence continues at coordinate 792,681 of NZ_JBNWBX010000001.1, read as the reverse complement.
TGCGGCTTCGAAGGCTTGCGTGCATCGATTGTGATCGAACCATCAGGCTGAATTTCACAGATGATGACTTCGCCGTTTTCGACGTCACGCACGAATTTCGCGCCGATGATATCGAGAGCGCAGGTCTCCGAGCAGAAGATCGGCTTGCCGTCCAGCTCGCCCATGACGAGCGGGCGGATGCCGATCGGGTCGCGGGCTGCGATCAGCTTGGTGCGGGTCATCGCCAGCATCGAATAGCCGCCTTCCATCTGACGGATGGCGTCGATGAAACGGTCGGCAGTGGAGCTGTGACGCGAACGGGCGATGAGGTGCAGCACGACTTCGGTATCCGATGTCGACTGACAGATGGCGCCGGTGGCGATGATCTGTCGGCGAAGCGTCAGGCCATTGGTGAAATTGCCGTTATGGGCAATCGAAATGCCGCCTTCTTCCAGCTCGGCAAACAGTGGCTGCACGTTGCGCATCGCCACTTCGCCTGTCGTGGAGTAGCGGGTATGGCCAATCGCGATGGAGCCGGGCAGGCGGGCAAGGGTTGCAGGATCGGTATAATGATCGCCGACGAGGCCCATATGGCGTTCCTGATGGAAGCGCTTGCCATCGAAGGAGACGATGCCTGCTGCCTCCTGGCCGCGATGCTGAAGCGCATGCAGGCCCAGTGCAGTCAGGGCAGAGGCATCGGCGTGGCCGAGAATGCCGAACACGCCGCACTCTTCGTGCAGCGTGTCGCCGTCGATCTCTTCATTGAAAGTGGAATGCGAAAGCGGCTCAATCATCCGGCTTGCCCTTGCTCTCTACCGAGAAAAACGAAAGACCTCTCCGGTGAGCTTGTCTCCCGGTCGGCCAGTCTGTGTCGTGCTTGATATTTAGCACAAATAGCGCGCCTTGCATGCATTGCAAGGCGCGACACTGTGTCAATTATTCGTTGCCGGCGGATTTGTCGCCGGTACATCTTCCGCAGGCGTCTGCGCGGCTGCCGGTTCCTGCGGTTTTCCGAGGATACGGGCGCGGATCTGCGGCTCTATATCGTCAGGCAGAACCGCTTCCAGCTTGCCCACCAGCCCGTCGAGGAAAGGCTTGGACTTGGCCTGGGTTACCCATTGCGGCTGCGTCTTCACATCCACCAGCCAGTTCCAGAAGGCAACCGCGACGACCAGCAAGAGAATGCCGCGCGCTGCGCCGAACAGGAAACCCAGCGTGCGATCCAGCGCACCGATGCGGCTGTCGATGATGAAATCGGCAATGCGCGAGGTGATGAAGGAAATGACGACAAGGGAGATGAGGAAGACGACGCCTGCCGAACCGGCGATGGCGATCTTGTCGTCATCGGTATAGTTGCGTGCATAGGGCAGCAGGATCGGGAAAAGATAATAGGCGGCGGCGACCGAACCGGCCCAGCTCGCGATGGACAGAATCTCGCGGGAAAAACCGCGCACCATCGCGAGAATGGCGGAGAAAAGAACAACGGCGATGACGATGCCGTCGAAAATTGTAATGGGCATATACCAACTCCGGAGGTGCGACGCCCTGTCAGGCGCTGCCTTGCCAATTGTGCGATCCTCTTACACCACTGTTTCCCTTGGCGAAAGGATCAATCTTAGTCGTCCTCAACCTGTTTGAACCGGTTGCCGGAACCGGCAATGCGCGCCACGAGGTCCGGCAGGCTTTCTATTTCCGTCCAGCGCCCCTTGCCCGCTTTCGGCAATTCAGCCGAAGCAGACGGCAGAAGTGCGGCGGAGAAACCGAGTTTTTCAGCTTCTTTCAAACGCTGGCCCGTATGCGAGACGGGCCGGACCGCGCCCGACAGGCTGATCTCGCCGAAATAGACGCAATCGGCGGGCAGGGCAAGACCGGCAAGCGAGGAAACCAGCGCAGAAGCTATCGCCATATCCGCAGCCGGTTCGGAAATGCGGTATCCGCCGGCGACGTTCAGATAAACGTCGTGCTGACCGAGCTTCACGCCGCAATGGGCTTCCAGCACGGCAAGGATCATGGCGAGCCGCGAACTGTCCCAGCCGACCACGGCGCGGCGCGGCGTGCCGAGCGAGGTGGCCGCGACCAGCGCCTGCACCTCGACCAGAATGGGACGGGTGCCCTCCATGCCGGCAAAGACCGCGGCACCGGGAGATTTCTCGTTGCGCTCGCCAAGGAACAGTTCGGACGGGTTGGAGACCTCGCGCAATCCGCGGTCGGACATTTCAAACACGCCGATCTCGTCTGTCGGCCCGAAGCGGTTCTTGACGGTGCGCAGAATGCGGTAATGGTGGCCGCGGTCGCCTTCGAAATAAAGCACGGCGTCGACCATGTGCTCCACCACGCGCGGACCGGCGATCTGGCCTTCCTTGGTCACATGGCCCACCAGCACCATGGTCGCGCCCGTTTGCTTGGCGTAACGGATCATTGCCTGCACGCCGGTGCGCACCTGCGTTACCGTGCCGGGAGCGGAATCGGCCGTGTCGCTCCATAGCGTCTGGATGGAATCGATGATGACGAGATCGGGGCGTTTGCCCTCGGAAATCGTCGCCAGAATATCCTCGACATTGGTTTCTGCCGCCAGCAGCACGTCGGTTTCCGCCGCACCCAGCCGCTGGGCCCGCAGACGCACCTGCGCTACCGCTTCTTCGCCAGAAACATAGATGACGCGATGTCCGCGCCGTGAAAGGGCAGCCGCCGCCTGCATCAGCAGGGTCGATTTGCCGATGCCGGGATCGCCGCCGATCAACACCGCCGAACCGCGCACGAAACCGCCACCGGTTGCCCGGTCCAGTTCGCTGATGCCGGTCGGAATGCGCGGCGCCTCCTCGATCTCGCCCGAAAGCGCCGTGAGCGCGACCGCCCGGCCCTTTTTCGGCGTCTTGCCGGGGCCGGAGCCGATGCCGCCCATCGGATCTTCTTCGACGATGGTATTCCACTCGCCGCAGCCTTCGCATTTTCCCGCCCAGCGGGTATGAACCGTGCCGCAGTTCTGGCACACGAATTGGGTCTTGGCTTTGGCCATCTATGTCAGTTTTCTTCTTGTTTGAAATCTTTGGCGGAATTGTCCTGGTGGCCGTGCAGCAAGCGCAGAACGGTTAGATCGGCCTCGTCAACGCGAAAGAAGATGACGCGCTCACGATAGGCAATACTGCGAAGCCCGGCCCATGGTCTTCGGCAAGATCGCGCCTTGCCCGCGTGGTCCAGATTGGGGTCCGGATTTTAATGACCGGTCCCCGTTTTTTGCTGCACGGAAACGCGTTTGATATCGCTCAGGAAGTCGTCTTGTGAGGCATAGCGGTGAACCCGGTCTGCTTCAGCGTCGTCAATGCCCTGTATCAGCAATTTACGCGCGACTCTTTTTCTTTCATCGCTGCTCAGCAATTGCAGGCTCGCATGAATAGCGGCGTCCGCATCGCTATAGACACCCGCAGCCACCTGCTCTTCGATGAACCTTTCGTCCTGCTCGCTCAAATGGATTTCGGGCATTTCGATCTCCTTTTGTTCTCTTTTAGCACAGGTCGCTTCCGCTTTCCAAGAGCTAAAGACGTGGTTCAGTCGTCAGCCATCAGATATTGCCGCTCGTAGCGCAAACCAAGCCCCGTCAGCATTTCGTAACCGATGGTGCCGGCGGCGCGCGCCACCTCATCGAGCGGCACTTTCGGGCCGAAAAGCTCGATATAATCGCCGGTGCGGACAGCGTTTGCCGGTATGTCCGTGATGTCGAAAATGGTGAGATCCATGGTCACACGACCGGCGACCGGCGCCTTGTGGCCGTTGACTATGCCGTAAGCACCGCCATGGCCCATTTCGCGCAATGGAATGCCGGAACCGGAAAGCGACCGCTGGTAGCCGTCCGCATAACCAACGGAAGCGATGGCAAGGCGGCTCGCCCGTTTCAGCAAATAGGTGCCGCCATAGCTGACTGTCTGGCCTTCGCCGGCCTCGCGAATCTGGATGATCCGCGCTTCGGCCTTTGCGACGGGCCGCATCGGGTTTGCCACATCGTTGATTGCCTCGCCGCCGTAAAGGGCAATGCCGGGGCGGGTCAGATCGAAATGATAATCCGGCCCCAGAAAGATTCCGGCAGAAGCGGAAAGGCTTGATTCGATTCCTTCGAAAGCGGCGCTAACCTTGCGGAATGATTCGAGCTGGACCTTATTCATGGGCGAAGACGGCGTGTCGGCGCAGGCGAGGTGGGAGAGCACCAGAACCGGATCGAAACTCGCAGGCCGGGTCACGTCGTCTGCCAGAAACAGCGCGTCGTCCAGCGGCAGGCCAAGCCGGTTGAAGCCGGTATCCACATGCAGCGCGCAGGGGTGTTCGCCGCGTTCGGCAACCGTCGCCATCCAGAAGGACAGCTGTTCCTCCGAGGCCAGAACCGGCACGAGATCATTATCGAAGACCTGACGCTCCTGGCCCTGCCAGATGCCTGACAGCACGAAGATTCGCGCTTCCGGTGCATAGGATCGCAAGGTCGCACCTTCGGACACCGTTGCCACGAAGAAGTCGCGTGCGCCGGCATGGTAGAGCGTCGCGCCGCAATCCTCGATACCGAGCCCGTAGGCATCTGCTTTCACGACAGCCGCCGTCCGCGCCTTGCCGGACCGCTTTTTCATGTCGCGCCAATTGTCGGCAAGCGCGCCGAGATCGACGGTCAGCCTCAGCGGCGCATGTTCGAAAGCGTCGGTTTCGTGTTCGGGAAATGTGTCTTCGAAGTCGTCTGTCATGCCATGCGTCCGGTTGATTTGGAACCGGTTCGGACCCTAGCACTTTTGTTCAAGACGGTAATGACCGATTGGTTTAAAGTCGTTCTATGCACAATGTTTCGCAGGAACAGGCCATAGACGTCATGCCGGTTGCAGCGACGGAAACGACGCGTTTCTGGCGCGACCCGCGTTTTGGCGGCATGGAATGTCTGAGCGCGACGTTCCTGACACATGAATATTCGCCGCACGCACATGATACCTTCTCGATCGGCGCGATCGAAAGCGGCTCGCAGATTTCCACCATTCAGGGCACCAGGGAACAGACCGGGCCGGGGCATCTCTATCTCATCAATCCGGACGAGATTCACGATGGTGCGCCGGGTGGCGGCGGTTATCGTTATCGGATGATCTATCCCGACGCAGCGCTGCTGCGTGATATCATCGAGGATGTGACGGGCAGGGCTTTCCACGGAATGCCGTCCTTTCCAAGGTTTCTGCCGCGTGATCCGCAGATGGCCGCTGCTTTTCAGATGGCGCATCGCAGGCTGGAGGCCAAGTCCGGCGCTCTTGAGGCAGACGAGGGCATGTTCTCGGTTCTGGCGGCACTGTTCGGCAGGCATGGCAGCGCCATTATCCTGGCCGTTGAAACCCGCGAGAAGACGGCGGTCCATACCGCCCGCGACTATCTCTCCGATAATTACGAGACCGATATCGGCCTTGAGGAATTGGCGTCCATCGCTGGTCTCAGCCGCGCGCATCTCATCCGGGCCTTCCGCAAGGAGTTCCACATCACCCCGCATGCCTATCTGACAGATGTGCGCATAAGGCGGGCGCGCCGTCTTCTGCGTTCCGGCGAAATGCCGGCCGAGGTGGCTGCGCTGTGCGGTTTTGCCGATCAGGCGCATTTTACGCGGCATTTCAAGGCGCGCACCGGCGTCACGCCGGGACAATTCCGGACAGCGTGATTTTGGTGGCCATTCCGAAGCGCAACGTCACTTTCATTCAAGACTGGAAAAACTTGCAGGCGTAATCGCATGTCTCTGAAAAGGAGAATGCAATGTCCGTGCTGGAAAAACGTGCAGAGCTTGGCGCAGGCCTGAGAGCTGCGGCACCCCTGCTGGTCGCCATGGTGCCGATCGGCGCCGTGTTCGGTGCAGTCGCGGTCGGCAAGGGATTGTCGCCGCTGGAAGCCTCGCTGATGTCGATTCTCGTCTTTGCAGGTGGCTCGCAATTCGTCGCCATGGATCTGTGGACGCATCCGGCAAGCTGGAGCGCGCTCGGTTTTGCCGCGCTGCTGGTCAATCTTCGCCATGTGCTGATGAGCGCTTCCATCGCTGGCAAGCTCGATGATTTTACCGGCTGGCGAAAATATGCTGCCATGCTGGTGCTGACGGACGAATCCTGGGCGCTATCGGAATTCAGGGCAGTTGCCGGCAGGCTGACGGCCGCATTTTTCACCGGCGCTGCGCTGTCAATCTACCTCGTCTGGAACATCGCCACGCTCACGGGCGCACTTTTAGGCTCGGTGATGGGGGACATGACGGTCATCGGTCTGGACTTCGCTTTTCCGGCCGTGTTCATCGTGCTGCTGATGGGGTTCTGGAAGGGCAGGGAAACGGGCCTGGTGCTGCTGGCAAGCGCTGCCGCCGCCTTTGTCACGCACGCGCTGGTCCCGGGCGCCTGGTACATAGCCGCCGGTGCGCTTGCGGGACTTTCCGTCGCAGCCTTCGGCCGCGAGGACGAGGTGGAGCAGCCTGCATGACGCTTGATACGAACACCCTGCTGGCGATCCTCGCCATGATGGCGGCCACCGTCGCTACGCGTCTTGGGGGTCTGCTGCTGGTCAACCATTTCACCCTGACGCCGCGTCTGAAAAAAGCGCTCGGCGTGGTTCCGCCTGCGGTCTTGATGGCTGTGGTGACGCCAACGGCATTCTCAAGCGGAATGGCGGAAACAATCGCCTGCGCGGTGACGGCAGTCGCGGCGCTCCGCCTCAGCCTGCTGCCAGCCGCAACGCTCGGCGTCGTCACCGTGGCGCTTTTGCGCGGAATCGGATTGTGAGGCAATCCCGCCAAAGTTCTGAAAAGATTCCCCAGTTTCGATTTAGAGCAGGCAGGGCGAAACGCTGACCCGGTTCCGCCCTCGGTTTAGATCAATGCTCTTCGTACTGGCTGAAGCTCGGGTCGGCCAGATCCGCGAAGCGGGTGAATTCGGACTGGAAGGCGAGTTTCACCGTGCCGGTGGGTCCGTGACGCTGTTTGGCGATGATGACGTCGGCGGTGCCTTTCACCTTGTCGAACAGGGCCTCCCACTCGGCATATTTCGGATCGGAAATATCGCGCGGCTCCATGTTCTTGACGTAATACTCCTCACGGAACACGAACAGCACCACGTCGGCGTCCTGCTCGATCGAGCCCGATTCACGCAGGTCGGAAAGCTGCGGGCGCTTGTCTTCACGGCTTTCCACCGCACGAGAGAGCTGTGAAAGCGCGATGATGGGAACGTTGAGTTCCTTGCCGAGCGCCTTAAGGCCCGTGGTGATCTGGGTGATTTCCTGCACGCGGTTCTCACCGCTCTTGCCGGCGCCGGTCATCAGCTGAATATAGTCGACCACCAAGACGTCAAGACCACGCTGGCGCTTCAGTCGACGGGCACGGGCGGAAAGCTGGGCGATGGAGATACCACCGGTCTGGTCGATGTAAAGCGGCACCTTCTGCATCATCTGGGAGCAGGCGACGAGCTTCTCGAAATCGGCCTCGGTAATGTCACCGCGGCGGATTTTCGAGGAAGACACTTCCGTCTGCTCTGAAATGATACGGGTCGCCAGCTGTTCGGACGACATTTCGAGCGAGTAGAAGCCGACGACGCCGCCGTTTTTCGCCTTGAACGAACCATCAGGCTGTACTTCCTGATCGTAGGTGGCCGCGATGTTATAGGCGATGTTGGTGGCAAGCGAGGTCTTGCCCATACCCGGACGACCGGCAAGTACGATAAGGTCTGAACGCTGCAGGCCGCCCATGCGGGCGTCGAGCGAGTGGATGCCGGTGGAAATGCCGGAAAGATTGCCATCACGCTCGAAGGCGGCGCCCGCCATGTCGATCGCCAGCGCCACGGCATCGTTGAACGACTGGAAGCCGCCATCGTAGCGACCGGTTTCCGCCAGTTCGAACAGGCGGCGCTCGGTGTCTTCGATCTGCGCCTGCGGCGGCATGTCCAGCGGCGCATCATAGGCGATGTTGACGACATCCTCGCCGATCTGGATCAGCGCGCGGCGCAGCGCCAGATCGTAGATCGCCCGGCCGTAATCTTCCGCATTGATGATCGAAACGGCTTCTGCCGCCAGACGCGCCAGATATTGCGCCACCGTCAGGTCGCCGACCTTGTCGTCTGCGGGCAGGAAGGTCTTGATGGTCACCGGATTTGCGGTCTTGCCCATGCGGATGATGTCGCCCGCCACTTCGAAAATCTTGCGGTGCAGCGGTTCGTAAAGATGCACGGGCTTCAAGAAGTCCGACACGCGGTAATAGGCGTCGTTGTTAACGAGGATGGCGCCCAGCAGCGCCTGTTCGGCCTCGATATTGTTCGGCGCCTCGCGGTAATGCGGTTCCGCCGGTTGCGCGGGGGTGATCTTTCTCACAGCGTCGTTCATGGTTTGCACGATCTCCCTTTGCCTTGCCACTACACTTCGGGTTTGGCTTCCTTGGCCATGGCAGTCAATGATATTGTTGCAACACTCTATGGTAGCCTGACGTCCTGTCTGCGAAGCTGGATCACATCTTCAGTTGTCCCCAGCAATCCACAGGCGGGTGGGGACAAGGGGCGGGAAATTCCCGGCAACGTGATTCGCTGCCATGAGTTTATCGCATGGCAGACCCGACGTGAAAGAAACTTGAAAATCGGCAGGCTTCCAAATAAATAGGCAGAAAATAAGTAGTGTGCTAATTATAAGGCTTGCTGACATGTCCCGCGAAACCGACAAGGAACAGCTTCTGGACGAGGTGTCCGCCTTCACCCGCAAGCTGCGCGCATTTTTTGACGCGCGGGTAGGGGAAAGCGGCCTGACTTTGGCGCGTGCGCGTGCGCTTTTCGCGCTGTCGCGACGTGGGCCGCTGACCCAGACGGAGCTTGCCGAGGAAATGGAAATCGAAACGCCGACGCTGGTGCGCGTGCTTGACGGCATGGAGAAACAGAACCTCATCGAGCGCCGCTCCGACGAAACCGACCGCCGTGCCAAACGCATCCACATGACGGAGGAGGGCGAGAAAACCTCCGAAACGGTGCAGGCGGTGGCAAAATCGCTCCGTTCTGAAATCGCCGCCGATGTTTCCTCGCAGGATCTGGCGATGGCGCTGGATGTCATGCGCAGGCTTTCGGCCAATCTGCAAAATCTGGCAAGCGGGAGGGCGCAATCGTGAGTACCGTGGTGCCGCAAACGGCAGATGAGACCGCCTCTGAAAATGCCGACGTTACGGTAAAGCCGGCGAACGTGCCGGAATCTGCTGCTGCGGCCGCCGCGCCTCAACCGGTGGAGCGGCCAGTGTGGCTGCGGCTGTGTTTCATCTTCGCGGGCCTGGCGTTCTTCATCACGCAAGGGTTGGGCATGAACCTCGTCATGGCCAATCTATACCAGTTGCAGGGCGAATTTTCCGCCACGGTGGCTGAGGTCGCCTGGCTCTCCGCCGCCTATATGGCCCCCTATGCCACGTTTTCCATCGCGCTGTTCAAGGTGCGAACGCAATATGGCCTGCGGCCCTTTGCCGAACTTTCGATCATCGTCTTCGTGGTTGCCTCCTGCCTAAACCTGTTCGTGACAGACCTGCATTCGGCGATCGTCATCCGCTTCCTCAGCGGCATGGCGGCGGCGCCTCTTTCTTCGCTCGGCTTTCTCTACATTCTGGAGGCCTTTCCGCCGGCGCGGAAATTCTCGCTGGGCTTCAGCATCGCACTCACCGGAACCTTGCTGTCTGCACCGCTCGCGCGCATCGTCTCGCCTTCCTTGCTGCAAATAGGCGGCTGGAATGCCCTTTACACGATGGAAATGGGCTTCGCGCTGATCTCGCTCGCCTTGATCTACCTGTTGAAAGTCACGCCGCCTCCGCGGGCGAAAGTCATCGAGCGCACGGATATTCTGAGCTACCTTCTGTTCGCGGGTGGCCTTGGCTGTCTTGCGGTCATGCTCACGCTTGGCCGGTTTTACTGGTGGTTCGAAACATGGTGGCTGGGCGTGCTTCTGGCCACGTCGATCACGCTTCTCACGCTGATGGTCGTCATCGAGTTGCCGCGCAAGAACCCGCTGCTTGACCTGCGCTGGATTTTTTCGAAAACCAACCTGCATGTCATAGCGGTCCTGCTCATCTACCGTGCAGTTTCCTCCGAGCAATCCTCGACGGCGGTGAGTTTCTACCAGCAGCTTGGCCTTTTGAACGACCAGACGATCACGCTTTATGCTCTGGTGCTTTTGGCGACGGTTCTTGGCGGTGCGGCCTGTGCCTGGCTGATGCTGACGAAATATGTCGATACCGCTCATGTGATTGCGCTTACCCTGATTGCGGCCGGCGCTTTTCTGGACAGCCAGTCCAACAACCTGACGCGGCCAGCGCAGATGTATCTGAGCCAGATGATGATCGCCTTCGGTGCGGCCATGTTCCTGCCGCCCGTTATGGCAAAGGGGTTCGCTGCCGCACTTGCGCGCGGTGCCCCCTATCTGGTGAATTTCATCACCATCTTCCTGTTCACCCAGATCACCGGATCGATGTTGATGACCGGGCTGCTCGGCAGTTTCGTGACGCTGCGCGAAAAATTCCATTCCAATATTCTGGTGGAAAATATCCTGCTCACCAACCCATTGGTCGCCCAGCGCGTGTCGCAGCTTTCCGGCGCCTACAGCCACGTCATCACCGATCCGGCGTTGCTAAAGGCCGAGGGGCTTTCCCTCCTTGGCCAGCAGGTTACCAAGGAAGCCTATGTGCTCGCCTATAACGATACGTTCCTGTTGATTTCCACCGTTGCGGCGCTGGCGCTCATGGCGCTTTTGCTCCACCTTGCATGGCTGCGCATCCGTCCCCGCTTTTTCCGGGACAATGTCGATGCCGCGCCGGCGCCACAGTCTTGAACCTCCAAGAGTGATAATATGCTGAAGAAGATTTTTACCCCCGTTTCCATTCTCGTTCTGCTCGGTGGCCTCGCCGGCGTCGCGCTGGTGCTCTATGCATGGCGCCTGCCGCCATTCCTTTCCACCGTCGAAATGACCGACAACGCCTTCGTGCGTGGTTACGTGACGACGATGAGCCCGCAGGTGAGCGGTTATGTCGTGGATGTGCCGGTGAAGGACTATCAGGAGGTCAAACAGGGCACATTGCTGGCGAAGATAGACGACCGCATCTACCGCCAGAAGCAGGCGCAGGCGGGAGCCGCGCTGGATACGCAAAAGGCGGCATTGGACAATTCCCGCCAGCAGGAAAACGCCGCCAACGCCAATATCCGTTCCAGCGAGGCGGCTGTCGATAGCGCGCAGGCATCTCTGAAACAGGCGCAACTGGCATCAGACCGTCAGGACAACCTCATCAAAAGCGGTGCCGGCACCTCCAGCCTGCAGGAAGAGGCGCATGCCGCGCTTGAAAAGGCGAGGGCATCGCTCTCGCAGGCGAAAGCGGCACTTGAGGTCTCGCGGCAGGATTTGCAGACGATCATCGTTAACCGCAGTTCCCTGCAGGCCGCTGTCGCCAATGCCGAGGCTGCGGTCGAACTCGCCAGGATCGATCTCGACAATACCGAAATTCACGCGCCGGTGGACGGCAGGCTCGGCGAAATCGGCGTGCGCACCGGTCAGTATGTGACAGCCGGAACGCAGTTGATGGCGGTTGTGCCGCACGATGTCTGGGTCATCGCCAATTTCAAGGAAACCCAGCTCGCGGGCATGCAGGTCGGCCAGCCGGTGACGATCTCGGTGGATGCCCTGCATCGCCGCAAGCTCAACGGCCGCGTCGAGCGGTTCTCGCCCGCAACGGGATCGGAATTCGCTGTCATCAAGCCCGACAATGCCACCGGCAATTTCGTGAAGATCGCCCAGCGTCTCGGCGTGCGCATCGCAATCGACGCCGACCAGCCGCTGGCAGCGGATCTGTCGCCGGGCATGTCGGTGGTCGTGCATGTGGACAAGAGCGTGGCGCCGGAGGGGGCGGAGACGGCGGCGAGGTAGTCTGGCTATCTAGAGGCCCCCCTCTCTCCCGCCGGACATCTCCCCACAAGGGTGGAGATCGAATTGTGGCTTGCGCTCGACAACCTCAACGTTGCGGCTATTAGCGATGTGGGATCGCCCGGCTGATCTCCCTCCTTGTGGGGGAGATGCCCGGCAGGGCAGAGGGGGGGTAACCTCTCCGCACACTCCAGTCACAAAACCAAAAAAACCCCGGATGTCGCCATCCGGGGTTTTCCTTATGACCACAAGGCCAAATCTTATTCGTCGTCGTCGTTGCCGTCAGCTTCCGGATCGAAGAAGTCTTCCGGACGCAGGGCGTCTTCGTCAACGCCGTAGATGGCGTCGGCGGAGGTGAGGCTTTCGCCCTTGGACTGACGCTCGGCTTCTTCGGCAGAACGGGCAACGTTCAGCTCTACCTGAAGCTCGACTTCGGCGTGCAGGTGCAGGGTAACGTTGTGCAGGCCGATGGTCTTGATCGGCGTGTTCAGTTCAACCTGGTTGCGGCCGATGTTGAAGCCTTCGGCGCCGAGGATTTCAACGACGTCGCGAGCAGCAACAGAACCGTAAAGCTGACCGGTTTCGCCAGCCGAGCGAACGACGATGAAGGACTTGCCTTCGAGTGCTTCGGCAACCTTCTGGGCTTCCGACTTGCGCTCGAGGTTACGGGCTTCAAGCGTTGCGCGCTCGGTTTCGAAACGGGTCTTGTTGGCGGCGTTGGCGCGCAGCGCCTTGCCCTGCGGCAGCAGGAAGTTACGTGCGTAACCGTCGCGAACCTTTACGGTTTCGCCCATCTGGCCGAGCTTGTTGATGCGTTCGAGAAGAATAACGTCCATCTTCTTGATCCTTTCTATGTGTTGGTTTCGTTCGTATTGTCAGTTTTCCGCGTTGGGGTGAGGGAGATCGTGCTGCGCACGTCGCTCAATCCCAAAACGAGAATGATAAGCAGCGGGAAGACAAAGACCGCCGAGAGATAGGCGAGGATGAGAACCGGCAGACGCCAGTCCTTTCCACGCGCGCGTTTGTGCAGCGAGGCGTAACCTGCCATCAGGAAGCCCGCGCCGAAGGTGCCGCAGACGACTGCGCCGACCATCGCGGCGACGCCACCGAAGAACATGGCGACGATGCCGCAGAGAAAAACGAAGATGGCGTTGCGGTGCATGCGCAGTGCGGAAGGAATGTCCTCGCGTGGGCGAAGACCCTTGCCGAAGGAACCGACCAGCCGGGCCGCGAAATAATACGCCGCAAACAAAAGGATGACCCACAGGCCGCCCTGAACGATCGGCAGCATCAGAACCAGCAGCGACTTCGTCTGCGCCAGTGCCTCGACATTGGGTTCGAACAGCGGTTCGCGGCTCTGCACTGAGGTCATCATCAGATCGACCATGCGCGCGACGAGATCGGGACCGTAACCGATCATCCAGCCGAGAATGACGACGGCAACCGAAACCAGAAGGCAGAGATGCAGGACGATGCCGGACAGCGGATACCAGGCAAGCAGGTCATCCGGGCCGCCGAGTTCCGAGGCCGGGCGCGCCAGATTGGCAAGATGCGAAAGCCAGCCCGCCGGGATCAGCGTGAAGATCGCAATGGTCAGCGAGAAAAGCGGCGATATGACGAGCGCGCCGATGATAGCCGTGGTGATGATCGCAACGACGGCTGCGCGGTTGCCCCAGCCCATGCCGGCGATGAAGATGGGCATGGCGGAACCGGCGTAAAGCAGGAAGGAAAAGGACGACTGTGCCGTTGCGCCAAGCGTTAGAAACGCGGCGCATATGCCGGCGAGAACGCCGGTGATCAGCACTGTCTGGTTCAACTTTTGCACTTCGCTGTCCTGCTGGAAACTTGAGCAGTTAGAGGACCGTTCCAATCAGGATCGTCGTCCCCAACATGGGTTTTATGGTATCGATCCGCGCCCAACGCGGAGGGATTTGAACTCGCAACCTACTGATTAAAAGTCAGTTGCATCGTGGAAGACGAGGCCGCGCCAAAGCGCGGCCTCGTTTCAAATCATTACGCTACGACGTAAGGCAGCAGGCCGAGGAAACGGGCGCGCTTGATCGCCTGGGCGAGTTCGCGCTGCTTCTTCTGGGAAACGGCCGTGATGCGGGAAGGAACGATCTTGCCGCGCTCGGAAATGTAGCGCTGCAGGAGACGAACGTCCTTGTAGTCGATCTTTGGAGCGTTTGCGCCGGAGAAGGGGCACGTCTTGCGACGGCGGTGGAACGGGCGGCGTGCCTGGGAAGAGGATGTATCAGCCATTGGTCAATTCTCCTTATGCACGGTCTTCGCGCGGACGGCGCGGACGGTCTTCGCGGTCGCCGAAGCCACCTTCGCGCGGTGCGCGGGGACCACGATCTTCACGCGGGCCACGATCCGGACGGTCGCCATCGCGGCGCGGACGGTCGTCACGGTCGCGCTTCTGCATCATCGCGGACGGGCCTTCTTCGTGGGCTTCGACGGCGATGGTCATGTAGCGAAGAACGTCTTCGTTGATGCGCATCTGGCGCTCGATTTCGTGGATCGCAGGCGCCGGAGCGTCGATGTCCATGAGAGCGTAGTGAGCCTTGCGGTTCTTCTTGATGCGATAGGTGAGGGACTTCAGACCCCAGTTCTCGACGCGTCCGACTTTACCGCCGAACGATTCGATAACGCCCTTGTACTGCTCGACAAGTGCGTCGACCTGCTGGGCAGAAATATCCTGCCGGGCAAGGAAGATGTGTTCGTAAAGAGCCATTTAAGCTTTGCCTTTCTTGCGTTTCGTCCTTCACCCGGCAACGGCGCTAAGCCTCAACGACTGCTCCTGGTTAGGCTGCGAAGCCTTAAAGCAAGAAAAGCGTTGTTCGAGACGGTCGAGAGCGGAGACACGGGAGGCCGGAAAAACCTTATGGTTCCTGCTGTTTCGTTACCGAAACCAGCCCTCCGTTCAGCCACCAGCCAATTGGACCGGGTGTTGTGAACAGCGCGCTTATACCCATTTTTGCCCGGAATGCAAGGACCGGAGGCGAAAAAGCGCGCTGCGCTGTCGTCAGATCGGCATCGGATATTGCCGATGGATCGCCGCAATACCCTTCAGCACCTCTTCCGATAGCGCCACATCGGCTGCTGCGATATCCACCTTCAGCTGCTCCATGGTCGTTGCGCCGATGATGGCGGAGGCCATGAAGGGGCGTGTCAGGCAGAAGGCGATGGCGAGCTGTGCCGGATCGAGGCCGTGTTGTGCGGCTAGCTCAAGATAGGCCTTGACCGGCGCTTCCTGATGCGGCTGCAGGCGACCGCCGAGGTCCTTGTTGATGGTGCCGCGCGAGCCCGCAGGGCGTGCGCCGTTCTGATACTTGCCCGTGAGCAGCCCTGCCGCCAGCGGCGAGTAGGCCAGCAGGCCGACATCTTCGTGATGCGCGACTTCCGCCATGTCGAGATCGAAGCTGCGATAGAGCAGGTTATATTCGTTCTGGATGGTTGCGACGCGCGGCAGGCCACGGGCCTCGGCAATATCGATATATTTCTGTGTACCCCAGGCGCTTTCGTTGGAAAGGCCGATAGCGCGGATCTTGCCGGCCTTTACCAGCTCGCCGAGCGTGTCGAGCTTTTCGGTTATCTCGGCAAGCGTGCGCTCCTTTTCCTGACCGGAAGCATCAAAGCTCCAGGCGCCGCGGAAGTGATAGGTGCCGCGGTTCGGCCAGTGGATCTGATAGAGGTCGATGTAATCCGTCTTCAGGCGCGTGAGGCTGGTATCTACTGCCTCGCGGATGGCGCTCGCATCAATATCGCGCCCGCCGCGAATATAGTCACGCCCGGAACCGGCGACCTTGGTGGCGAGCACGACCTGGTCACGCTTGCCGGTCTTTTCGAACCATGTGCCGATATAGTCTTCCGTCCGTCCCTGCGTTTCGGCGGAAACGGGGGTGGTGGGGTAAAGCTCGGCAGTATCGAAGAAATTGACGCCGTTCTCCAGCGCGTAATCCATCTGCGCATGCGCTTCGGCTTCAGTGTTCTGCGTGCCCCACGTCATTGTGCCAAGGCAAATTTCGGACACGGAAATGCCCGTGCGGCCCAATAGTCTCTGTTTCATGGAAATGTCCCGGTGCTTGGCCAGATATTTGAAAGGTGGCATGAAAGTAATGGGGAATTGCCGCAGTGCAAGAAAAAATATGATGAAAAGAAAGGGGAAAATAGATCGGCAAAACCGCGTCGATGGGGTGCCGAAGGGCTTCAAGCCTTGACTCCGCAGGCCGGAATGTGAATGGAAGTCGAAAAGAATAAAGGCAAGGCCAGACAAGAAGGACCACATCCCATGGGTATTGCATTCACATTTCCCGGTCAGGGAAGCCAAGCCATCGGCATGGGCAAGGAACTCGCCGATACCTATCCGGAAGCACGGGCTGTGTTCCAGGAGGTCGATGACGCGCTCGGCCAGAAGCTTTCCGACATCATGTGGAATGGCCCGGAAGAAACGCTGACGCTGACGGCCAATGCCCAGCCGGCGCTCATGGCGGTGTCCATGGCGGTCATGCGGGTTCTGGAAGCGCGGGGTCTGAAGCTCTCCGACGCCGTTTCTTATGTCGCTGGCCATTCGCTCGGTGAATATTCCGCGCTCTGTGCTGCCGGCACCTTCTCGATTGCCGATACCGCACGGCTTCTCCGCATCCGCGGCAATGCCATGCAGGCTGCCGTGCCGGTGGGCGAGGGCGCGATGGCAGCGATCATCGGGCTGGAGCACGATGCTGTTTCGGCAATCTGTGAAGAGGCTTCCATTCTCGGCGTCTGCCAGATCGCCAACGACAATGGCGGCGGCCAGCTGGTCATTTCCGGCGGCAAGGCGGCTGTCGAGAAGGCGGCTGCGATCGCTTCCGAAAAGGGCGCCAAGCGCGCCATCATGCTGCCTGTTTCCGCGCCCTTCCACTCAGCGCTGATGGCGCCGGCGGCGGAAGCCATGCGCGAGGCGCTGGCGGCTGTCGAAAAGAATAATCCGGTCGTGCCTGTTATCGCCAATGTGCGTGCCGC
This sequence comes from Agrobacterium sp. 16-2014-1-2a, assembly GCF_053522705.1. NCBI lineage: Bacteria > Pseudomonadati > Pseudomonadota > Alphaproteobacteria > Hyphomicrobiales > Rhizobiaceae > Agrobacterium > Agrobacterium sp. 16-2014-1-2a. Next base: position 775,803 of record NZ_JBNWBX010000001.1, on the reverse strand, counting down.
CCCGGTTTCCGACGCCAATGAGATCGCCGCTTTGCTGGTCGAGCAGGTGACGGGCCAGGTGCGCTGGCGCGAGACGGTGGAATGGTTCGCCGCCAACAATATAACGCAGCTTTACGAGATCGGCTCCGGCAAGGTGCTGACGGGTCTTGCCCGTCGCATCGACAAGACGGTGAACGGCGTTGCCGTCAACGGCGCTGCCGATATCGACCAGCTTCTCGCCACTCTTATCGGCTGAGACGGGCTTCGCCCCGCATCGGCTTTTTGTTTTACGGTAATTCCCGATGCGATTTCGCTAAAAGGCTTTTGCGGAATTGCTCTAAAGAAGGAACGGAACATGTTTGATCTGACAGGCCGCAAGGCTCTCGTAACCGGCGCGACCGGCGGCATTGGCGAGGAAATCGCCCGCCTTCTGCACAGCCAGGGCGCAACCGTCGGCCTGCACGGCACGCGCGTTGAAAAGCTCGAAGCCCTGGCGGCGGAACTTGGCGACCGCGTCAAGATTTTCCCGGCCAACCTTGCCGATCGTGCCGAGGTCAAGGCGCTGGGCGAAAAGGCCGAGGCCGAGCTGGAAGGCGTCGACATTCTTGTCAACAATGCCGGGATTACCAAGGACGGCCTGTTCGTGCGCATGAGCGACGAGGACTGGGACAACGTCATCGAGGTGAACCTGACCGCGATGTTCCGTCTGACGCGTGAACTGACGCATCCGATGATGCGCCGCCGTTTCGGCCGCATCATCAACATCACCTCCATCGTCGGCGTCACCGGCAATCCCGGCCAGGCGAACTATTGCGCCTCCAAGGCCGGCATGATCGGTTTTTCGAAGTCGCTGGCACAGGAAATCGCCACCCGCAACGTCACCGTCAACTGCGTGGCGCCCGGCTTCATCGAAAGCGCGATGACCGGCAAGCTGAACGACAAGCAGAAAGACGCCATCATGGGTGCCATTCCCATGAAGCGCATGGGAACGGGCGCCGAAGTCGCTTCGGCCGTACTTTATCTGGCTTCCAATGAAGCTGCCTACATGACCGGCCAGACCTTGCACGTCAATGGCGGCATGGCGATGATCTGACGCCACCTGAAAGGCGTCTTGAAACGATTGCGGCGCTGTTTCTGCACCTTGTTTGGTGTCGGGCGCCGCAAGACCCTCCATGCCGGTTTCCGGCGAAATTGCCTGTCATACGTTGTGCTTAGCGCGTTTTCAGGCTTTTCGACCGGTTGAAACCGTGTTAATCGGGCCAAGACTGTGAACAGTCGTCCCGGAGAGACAGGAAGCCGTTGCGATTTTGCGCGACGATGTCTAGCTTGGACCGGGTTGAACGGGTTTGCCAGCAGTGCCGGATTTGAACGGCGCATGAGGGCTTCTAACAGGGCAGGGTGCCGTAAGGCATTCCCTTCAAAATAAAGGTCGAGGAAACCGACATGAGCGATATCGCAGAACGCGTAAAGAAAATTGTAATTGATCATCTGGGCGTCGACGCCGACAAAGTTGTTGAAGGCGCAAGCTTCATTGACGATCTGGGCGCTGATTCGCTCGATACCGTTGAACTGGTCATGGCTTTCGAAGAAGAATTCGGCGTCGAGATCCCAGACGACGCAGCTGACTCGATCCTGACTGTTGGCGACGCTGTCAAGTTCATCGAGAAGGCCCAGGCCTGATCGACCTGTATTGGGGAGGTGTAACAACCTCCCGTCTTGGCCCGGCTTGTCCGGGCCAATATTTTATCGTGAAACAGAACGCGCCCGAAAGACGTGCGTCCTGACGAATGCATAAGTTTCCGAACCGGCTCCGGCCTGCGGAAGATTATGCGGACATTCAAAATGGCGCAGCGCCTGTTCCCGCCATTCCATGGTGTGTGGCGTTGCAAAAAGACCGATGATTTGGATAAGGGCGGAGCGTTGGCGATGAGGCGTGTCGTTATCACCGGTACCGGCATGGTATCTCCTCTTGGATGCGGAACGGAAATCACCTGGGAACGGCTGCTTGCCGGCCAGAACGGTGCCCGTCTCGTGACTGAGTTCGAAGTCGAAGACTTGCCCGCAAAGATTGCCTGTCGCATTCCCGTCGGCGATGGCTCCAACGGCACGTTCAATGCCGACGACTGGATGGAACTCAAAGAGCAGCGCAAGATCGATCCGTTCATCCTTTTCGGTGTGGCCGCTGCCGACATGGCGCTTGCGGACGCCGGCTGGCATCCCGAAACGGACGAAGACCAGATCGCCACGGGCGTTCTGATCGGCTCCGGCATCGGCGGTCTGGAAGGTATTGTCGAGGCGGGTTATACGCTGCGCGACAAGGGCCCCCGCCGCATTTCTCCATTTTTCATTCCCGGCCGTCTGATCAATCTGGTTTCCGGCCACGTTTCCATCCGTCACAAGCTGCGCGGTCCGAACCACGCCGTAGTGACGGCTTGCTCGACCGGTGCGCATGCCATCGGCGATGCTGCCAGGATGATTGCGTTCGGCGATGCCGAGGTCATGGTCGCAGGTGGTGCCGAATCGCCGGTCTGCCGCATCGCGCTTGCCGGCTTTGCCGCCTGCAAGGCGCTTTCCACCCAGCATAATGACGATCCGCAGAAGGCATCGCGTCCCTATGACCGCGACCGTGACGGTTTCGTCATGGGCGAAGGTGCCGGCATCGTCGTTCTGGAAGAGCTGGAACATGCCAAGGCCCGCGGCGCAAAGATTTATGCCGAAGTCGTCGGTTACGGCCTTTCCGGTGATGCCTATCACATCACCGCACCGTCTGAAGATGGCGATGGCGCCTACCGCTGCATGGCAATGGCGCTGAAGCGCGCCGGCCTCACGCCTGACGATATCGACTACATCAACGCCCACGGCACCTCCACCATGGCCGATACGATCGAGCTTGGTGCGGTCGAGCGGCTGGTTGGTGACGCGGCGTCGAAGATTTCCATGTCTTCCACAAAGTCGGCCACCGGCCATCTTCTCGGAGCAGCTGGCGCTATCGAGGCGATTTTCGCCACGCTTGCGATCCGCGACAACATCGTTCCGCCGACGCTGAACCTCGACAATCCCGACGTGGAGACGAAGATCGATCTGGTGCCGCACAAGTCGCGCAAGAGGCAGGTCAACGTCGCCTTGTCGAACTCCTTCGGGTTTGGCGGCACCAACGCCTCCCTCGTACTGCGTCGCTACGAAGCATAAATCACGACGAAAACCCGGCGCCGCAAACCGCCTAAAGCGGTGCGGCTCCCTCCCGCCGGGTGCCTGAGAGCGCTCTTCTTTGAAGAACGCATTGCGGCTTGCGAAAGCCATTTCGATTTTCGCGCCGATATTGTAGTCGTTTACGGAAGACGGTTTGCCGGTTTCGGAATGATTTCCTGCTGCGGGTGAATTTCCCGCCGCAGATGGCTTTCCTTGACCGGCTTTGCCGGAAACGACGATTCGTGAAGGAGGACAATGAGGTCTTCACGATGTCTCTATGTGGTGCAGGAAGGCATTCCGAACCTGTTTTTGCCGCATTACCTGCGCAAAAAGCGCTGACAACGCCGAACTGAAAAGGACCGACGGTGAGCGACACGAACCAGAACAGCCAGGGACCATACGGACGAGACGGCGCGGGTGAGGGCAATCGCGGCCCGATCATCCCGAAATCCCCGACCGAAGCGCTTCGGCCGGAAAAAGTGCCGGCTCCACCGAAGCGCTCCCGCAAGGCCCATGGCCAGCTGGTGATCTTCCTGAATTTTCTGATGACGCTTGCGGTTGCCGTCTGTGTGCTTGCTGTCGCAGCCTTCTATTACATGATCAATGCGTTCCAGGAGCCCGGTCCGCTTCAGACGAACACACATTTCACGGTGCGCAACGGCGCAGGCCTCATCGAGATCGCCAATAATCTCGAGCGCAATGACGTCGTATCCAATGCCCGTGTCTTCCGCCTGATGACGGGCAGCTACCTGCAAAAGGACCAGACGCTGAAGGCGGGCGAATACGAAATCAAGGCCGGCGCATCGATGAAGGATATCATGATGCTCTTGGAGTCGGGCAAATCGATCCTTTATTCCGTATCGTTGCCGGAAGGTCTGACCGTCAAGCAGATGTTCGCGCGGCTTGCCGCCGACGAGGTGCTGGATGGCGAATTGCCCGCCACCCTGCCGCCGGAAGGCAGCCTTCGCCCCGATACCTATCGCTTTACCCGTGGTACGAAGCGTGAGGAAATCATCAACCAGATGAGCGCGGCGCAGGAGAAGCTGATCGACATGATCTGGGAACGTCGTGACCCCGATCTGCCGATCAAGACGGTCGAAGAATTCGTGACGCTCGCCTCGATCGTGGAGAAGGAAACCGGCAAGGACGACGAGCGCGCCCATGTCGCTTCGGTGTTCTACAACCGGCTGAAGAAGGGCATGCGCCTGCAATCCGACCCGACGATCATCTACGGTCTCTTCGGCGGCGACGGCAAACCGTCCGACCGTCCGATCTACCAGTCGGACCTGCAAAAGCAGACGCCGTTTAACACCTATGTCATCAAAGGCCTGCCACCGTCTCCCATCGCCAATCCGGGCCGGGCCGCACTCGAGGCGGTTGCCAACCCGTGGCGCACCGATGACATCTACTTTGTTGCCGATGGCACCGGCGGCCATGTGTTTGCAAAGACGCTGGACGAACATAACGCCAATGTGCGCCGCTGGCGCAAGATTGAGGCCGAAAAAGCGGCTTCTGGCGCCAATCCCGATGTTGTCGTGGATGGTCAGCCCGGCGGCACCGAGGCGGAAAAACCGGCCAATAACTGATAGTTCTGACCGGGCTTTGTCATCGCGAGGCCCGGTTTTTTGCACGGCATGATGGGGGCTTTCTGAATATGACATTGCAATCGATGACCGGGTTCGCGCGCAGCGAAGGAACCTCCGGCCGTTACCGCTGGGCGTGGGAATTGCGCTCGGTGAACGGCAAGGGGCTCGATGTGCGCCTGCGCCTGCCAAACGGTCTGGAAGCGCTGGAAACGGGCCTACGGGAAATCGCGGCACAGCATCTTTCCCGTGGCAATATTCAGGCGGGATTGACGCTGGCGATTGCGGAAAACCGGCTGGAGGCGGTGATCAACCGCGATGCTCTTGCCGCAGTTCTCGCTCTCAAGGAAGAACTGGGCGACGTCGTCGACGACAAGCCGCTGAGCTTCGATACGCTACTGTCGCTGCGCGGGCTCGTCGATTTTCGCGAGGCGGAAGATGATGCCGAGGCGCAGGCCGCGCGCAACGCCGACGTGCTTGCGGGCTTTGCCGCCGCCGTTGAGAAGCTGAAGGACATGCGCGAGCGGGAAGGGGCGTCCCTGTTTGTCATCCTTTCCGGGCAGATCGACAGGATCGAGCAACTCGTGAACCTCATCGAAAACGATCCTTCCCGCCAGCCGGAACAGATCGCTGCAAGGCTTGCCCAGCAGATTGCCCTTATTGGCGATGGCATGCACGGGCTCGATCGCGACCGTCTGCACGCCGAGGCCGCACTGATCGCTACCAAGGCGGATCTGCGCGAAGAGGTCGACCGGCTACACGCACATGTCCAGGCATCGCGCGAACTTTTGGCTCATGGCGGGCCAGTTGGCCGCAAGCTCGATTTTCTTGCACAGGAATTTAACCGCGAGTCGAATACAATCTGTTCCAAATCGAACGCCAGTGCGGTAACCGCAGCAGGCATAGAGCTGAAAGTGGTTATCGACCAGTTCCGCGAGCAGGTCCAAAATCTGGAGTAGACCCATGGTTCCGGTGAACAATTCCCCTGTTACGATTGCCCGCAGAGGGCTGATGCTGGTGATTTCATCGCCATCGGGCGCTGGTAAATCCACGATAGCGCGCAACCTGCTCGACAAGGACAAGAACATCAGCCTGTCCGTCAGCGTGACGACGCGCCCGCGCCGCCAGAGCGAGATTGAAGGCATCCACTACCACTTCATCTCCAAGCGCGACTTCGAGCGCCTGCGTGACAGCGATGAGCTTTTGGAATGGGCCGAGGTTCACGGCAATTTTTACGGCACGCCGCGCGAGCCGGTGGAAGTGGCGATGGCGGCCGGACGCGACATGCTGTTCGACATCGACTGGCAGGGCGCCGAACAGCTTCAGGACAAGATGAAGGCCGACGTCGTGTCGATCTTCATCCTGCCGCCAACCATGACCGAGCTGCAATCGCGCCTGCACCGCCGCGCCGAAGACACCGAAGCGGTGATCCAGACCCGGCTTCTCAATTCCCGCGCCGAGATCGAGCACTGGCGCGATTACGACTACGTCATCCTCAACGACGACCTGCAGGCGGCCTTCGAGGCCGTAGAAGCGATAGTGAAGGCCGAACGTGTGCGCCGCGACCGCCGCCACGGCATGTTCGATTTCGTGCGCGGACTGCTTGCAGAAGAACCGCAGCTCTGATTTGGCAGTTAAAGCGGCGTGTTATCTCTAATGCTGACGTAGCCATTGCCGGGACAGGCGCTCGTCTGCCGCGTCTGCTGCCCAGCCGTGGCCTGTGTCGAGTGTCTCCAGTACCACATCCGCGCCCGCAGTCGAAAATTGATCGGCCAAATGGGGCGCATCATCGCGATGCCGCCGCTCATCATGCGCACCTGCAAGCAGAAGCGCAGGATATCCGGTGAGCTTCGGAAAATGCTCGTTATTGCGTGGGGATAGTGGTCGAAGCAGAATTGCACCCCTCGACAGATGACGATTCTGGCAGATTGTTTCAGCCGCGATGATCGCACCGTTTGAATATCCCACGAGAAAGGGTCTTTGCCCTGTCTGCTGAAATACGAATTCGATAAACCGGCAAAGCCCGGCGGCTTGATGTTTCAGGTCGTCGATATCGAGTTGTCTGTCGGGCTTTCTGCGAAAAAACGCAAAGCCATTTTCCCATGGCACAATGCCTCTCGGAGCATACAGAATGCCGTTGCGAAAAACGGCACGGCCAAACGAAGCGAGATCTTCCTCCGTTCTTCCCGAACCGTGTAGCAACACGACCGCGCAATCAGGCGATCCGACGGGCATGTGGAGCTTGTAGTGAAAACCGGCACTCTCCACGCGCTTGTCCCCTAATTCTTTCACCCGCGTTAGAAGTGCCGAAACGTCGCCTTCAATTACAGGCAGTTCGCCAGCGTCACAAATTCCTCGACCGACAGCGTCTCAGCCCGTCGTGTCGCGTCAATGCCTGCCTTTTCCAGCAGAACTTCACCGCCAAGGCTTTTCACGCTCTGGCGCAGCATCTTGCGGCGTTGGCCGAAGGCGGCTTCCGTTACCTTTTCGAGCTTCGCGACATCGCAGGGCAGCGGCTTTTCCTTTGGCAGCAGATGCACGACCGTCGAGGTAACCTTAGGCGGTGGGCTGAAGGCCTGCGGCGGGACGTCGAAGGCCATTTCCGAAACCGTGCGCCAGCCGGCGAGAACGCCAAGGCGGCCGTAATGGTTGTCGCCTTCTTCTGCCACGATGCGCTGGCCGACTTCCTTCTGGAACATCAGCGTCATGGAGAGCCAGAAAGGCGGCCATTCTTTCGGCAGCAGCCAGTTGACCAGCAATTGCGTGCCGACATTGTAAGGCAGGTTGGCAATGATCCGCACCGGTTCGCCAGCGGGAACCAAACCCTCGAAATCGGTCTTCAGCGCATCACCCTCGATGACCTCAAGACGTCCGGGATAATGCGCTTCGATCTCCGCAAGTGCCGGCAGGCAGCGGCTGTCCCGCTCAATGGCGATAACCTTTTTGGCACCGAGCGATAAAATGGCGCGGGTGAGGCCGCCAGGCCCGGGGCCAACCTCAATGACCGTCACGCCGTCAAGCGGCCCAGCGGTTCGGGCGATCTTCTGGGTGAGGTTGAGATCGAACAGGAAGTTCTGCCCGAGCGACTTCTTAGCGTCTAGCCCATGGCGCTGAATGACATCGCGTAGCGGCGGCAATCCGTCAATGGCGGCCATTATGCGCCGACCCGGCTGCGAAGAGAAATCTCCGCCGCCATCTTCAGCGCTGCGACAAGGCTCGTTTCGCTGGCAATGCCCTGGCCGGCGATGCCGAAGGCGGTGCCGTGGTCGGGCGAGGTCCGGATGAAGGGCAGGCCGAGCGTGACATTGACGGAATCGTCAAAGCCAAGCGCCTTGGCCGGGATAAGGGCCTGATCGTGATACATGCAGACGGCGACATCATAGCGCCTGCGGGCGGCATCGTGGAACATCGTATCGGCGGGCAGTGGGCCGAAAGCGTCGATCCCGTCTTTCCGCAACCGTATGGTCGCAGGGTGAACCACATCGCGGTCCTCCGTGCCCAATGCCCCATCTTCACCCGCGTGCGGATTGAGACCGGCGACCGCCAGTCGTGGTGCTTCAATGCCGAATTTCTGCCGCAGATCAGCATCGATAATGCGGCAGGTCGTAACGATCAGCTCTTCCGTCAGCGCCGAAGGCACGTCTTTTACTGGGATATGGATCGTTACCGGCACGACGCGGACCTTGGGTCCGGCAATCATCATCACCGGCATCACCTGTTTGCCGGTCAGGCGCAAAGCCAGATCGGCGAGAAATTCCGTGTGACCGGGAAAACCGAAGCCTGCTTCGTAAAGCACGGATTTCGCAATCGGATTGGTGACGACGGCGGAAGCCTTGCCCTCGACCGTCAAGGCAACGGCGAGCTCGATCGCCTTGATCGTCGCATGAGCGGCTCCGACATGCGGCTGGCCGGCCTGAACCTCGAAACCGACGGGAAGAGGAAGAACGGGAAAAGCACGGTCGAACACGCCGACGGCATCCGCCGCTTCGCAGGTCTCGATATTGACCGGTATGCCAAGCAGCGCCGCACGGCTCGCCACCACATCGGGATCGCCGATGAAGATGAATGGCGCCACGCCGTTCTCCCGGCGGTTGGCCCAGGCGGCAATGGCGATATCAGGGCCGATACCGGCTGGATCTCCCTGTGTCAGGGCAAGCGGCAGGGATGCATGTGTCACGGAAAGGCCGGCTCTCGTATCAGGTGTTGACGATCTGCGCCTTCTTGCGCAGCTCATCCATATATTTCTTCTCGTTCGGGTTTTCGCCACCCTTGGCCTTCATCAGGTCTTCGGACTTGAACACCATTTCCGCTGCGTAATCGTCGGAAACCTGACGCTGCTTGCAGATTGCCAGATATTCGACGCCCTTTTCGGTCACGCGTGTTCCTGTGGTGCCGCCTTCCTTGGTCTTTTCCACGAGAGGCTTCCACTCTTCCGGCAGTTCGGGCGCCAGAATCCGTCCAAGATCCTTGATCGCCACGTCCCGCATGGTGGCCGCGAAAGTCATGGCCTGGTCGCAGCCGGGATAACGCTTGCGCGAGGCTTCAGCCTCGGCCTTGCGCTTGCCGGTGATGGCATTACGCTTCGATTCCGGAATGACAAAGATCACCTGTTGCAGGAAATATTCCGTCGTTACCGGCTTGTCGCCGCGTTCCCTCAGGCGGGTGACGAGGTCCTGGTTAGACATCTTGCCACGCGCACCATAACGGGCGTTCACAAGGCGCGGCCAGCTCATCTGCACGGCAATGAAGGCTTTGAAGTGGTCGGCGCCGACACCGGCCTTGGAGAGGATCTGCGTCAGCTGTTGCGGGTTCATCTTGTTGTTTGCAGCAAAGCGCGCAAAAGCCGCATCGACTTCTTGGGTGCTGACCGACATTTTCACACGGCCGATTTCTTCGCGCTTTAGCGCCTCATCAACCAGCTGCTCGCGTGCCTTTTCGGCGAGATTGCCGGATTGACGCTGCAACTTCAGAAAGGCGACACGCCTGGCAATATCGTCGTTGGTGATGGGGGTCTTGTTGACGACGATCTTGACCGTGCTGTCGGCGAAGGCCTGGCTGGCAAAGGGCGCAACGGCCATGGGAACGGCGAATATCGCAAAGGCGAAAGCAGCGCCACGCAAAGCCGTCTTTCCGAAATTCATCATATCCTTCTCCCTTTCGTCGGGCGGGGGTCTGTTTCCCCGTCCCGCCAATCTGTTCTGTCTGCCAATGGGGAATATTCCTTACCCCGGCTTTTCAGATCTGCACCTGTGCATCCGCACCGCGAATTTGCCACGTATATATCATCGCGATCTGCAAGACGGCAATGTGTCGGTTTGTTGAAAGAAACCCGATGGTTCTATACCGGACGAACCCTGGCGCGTTGTTGCGGCAAAACCGTGACTTTTACTGGCTGGATGGCAAAAAGGCAGGCCACGATGCTGTATGGCCTGCCTTTAAACTCAGTAATTGTTCGGTTTCCAGCCGATATCCATATCGGCCCAGTCCTCGTTTGCGGAGCCTATGCTGACATCGCCGAGCGTGCGGAATGCCAGACGGGCATTGATCGACCAGTCATTGGCGGCCTGCCGGCTGGAATTGATATTGCCCTCGTCGGAGTAGCTGACCGTCAAGATCGTGCATTCATCCTGATAGGCGATGCCAATACGGCGCTCGGCGGCAAATTTTCCGTTCAGATCGTAGTTGATCGAGCCGAACAGCGACCAGTTGTCGTCCATGCGCAGTGTACCGGACGCCTGAACGATATCGCGGTCTTCATTGTAGCCGTACTGCGGCTGCGCCTTGACCTGCGTATAGCTGAGCTTGCCGGTGAGGCGGCGGTCCGAATAGCTGACGCCTGTCTCGGAACGGTTGATCTCGAGATTGTCCTTGTCGAAGCGCAGGCTCGACGACAGCGAAAGACCGATTGGCGCATCGAAGGCTGCCATGGCGACGTAATCCGAGCGGTCGGATTCGAGACCGGAATTCGCGCCGACATTGACGAGATCGTAGGAGGCGAAAGAATTGTCGCCCGCCAGGTGGAAAGACTGACCGGCAATGGCGCGAATGCCGTAGCCATTGTCGAATGTGCCGTTGTAGCGCAGACCGATGTTTGCGCGCGTGCCGCCCTCGATCCGGTCGAAACCGGAGAACTTGTCACGTTCGAACAGGTTGGTCGCGTCGAACACGAAAGCCTGCGAATCTTCGTTGGGGAAGCGGCCGGCATATTGTTCGTTCGGACGCACAAAAATCTGCGCAATCGGCTCGATCACGTGGTTGCTGTTAAGCGCCGTGAACAGCCAGGGGTAACGCACTTCCAGGCCGCCGGTTACCATACCTCGCAACGCCGCATCGTCCTGCATCATGCCCTGATAGGCATAGGACGTGCCACCCGATGTAAAGCTTGCCGCCGACATATCCGTCCACAGCGCATCACCACGGGCGGCAAGGATCGGCGTGATCTGCAGGCCGCTATCCATCGTGAAGGTGCGCTTCCATTCGGCTTCGGTGGAAAGGCGCGTGTAGTTTCCTTCAAGCCCGTTGAACCGCGAATAGCCTCCAAGCGCGTAGGCATCCTGTTTCTGGCGGGTGATGCTGGTCAGGTTGGTGGTCAGCGAAAGTTCGCCGCCATAGATCGGATCCGGTACGAAATAACGGTAGTCGACAACCGGATGAACGATGGCCTGCTTGCGTTCGTTGGATTCGTTGTTGTCCGTATCCTGAACGTTGAAATAATAGCCGCGGGCATCGAAGCTGTTCCGCTCGCCTGCGCCAGCCAAATAGATCTGATTGGTCTGGACGTCGTTCTTGTAACCCTTCAGCCCATAGGTGCGCGAAAAGTTGTTGTCGGTCTGCACCATGGCATCCCAACCGAACGCCCAGCGCGGATTGATGGAGAAGTTACCCTTGCTGGCAATCATGCCGCGATTGTCGTTGAGGGCGTCACTGGTTCCGGCAGTAAATGTATCGGACTTCAGCTGGCTGATGCCGGCGACGGTCACGGTGTGCATGCCGGTTTCGAAACGCTGGCGCAGTTCCGCCTGCAGAAGCAGACCCTGCGTCGTGTAATAGGTCGGGGTAACGGTCACATCCGAGGTGTCGGACAGAACCTGGAAATAGGGCACGCCGATGCCGAAACCGAGGTTGTCGGTAATGCTCATTTGCGGGAAGAGGAAACCCGACTTCCGCTTCACCGTATTGTCTGGAACCGTCAGGAACGGCACATAGGCGATCGAATGGCCGAAAAGCTGCAAGCGGGCTTTTTCCAGCCGGATCGTATGGGTCTTGCCGTCCTGAATGACACGTTCAGCCTTGACCTGCCACAGCGGCGCCTTTTCGGGCCGTTCGGCGCAGGGCAAACAGGCGGTATAGACGCCGTTATTGAGGACCATGCGGTCGCCTTCGAGCCGTTCGGCACTTTCACCCGCGATGCGGGTATTGTCCGGGGTCTCGACGCGCAGCGCATTGACGAAGCCCTGACCGAAATCGTCAGTGACATCCATCTCGTCGGCATAGATCTTGTTGCCGCCGGGCTCGATCAGCTCGATGTTGCCGTGCGCAATCACGCGGCCCGTCTGCTGATTATATTCCACTTGCTGGGCCACCATACGGTAGCCCGAATAATGCATGCGAACCACACCCTTCGCGATGACCCGCTGGGAATCGCGATTATAGGTCAGTTCATTTGCCGTAAGCAGGAGTTTCGAATCGTCTTGGCTTCCGGGCGCAAGCAAACCACCCTGGCCGAAAGCGACCGGGCTGGATGCCAAATATGCGCACACAGCGGCACCTGTCAGAAGGGCCGTCCAAAGCCGCCTGATATTCCCGCGGTCATATACCGCCACTAGCCGTCCTCCTGATGAAGCAGAATGGTTGCCCCCAAAGCCAACGCCACGATGACTGGAACCCAGACCGCGACGGTGGGAGGGACAACGCCACCACTCCCGAATGCCCTTACGAGCACGGTTACTACATAAAGCACGAAGCCGGAAACGATTCCACCCAGAATCACGGAGCGCGACTGGGCGAAGCGGCTGAACTTTAATGAAACTGTCGCGGCGATCAAGGTCATCGCAACCAGAAGCAGGGGCGTCGATAGCAGGAAATGATACTGCGTCTCAAGCGCTTTCGAAGACAGTCCAAAAGACTTTGCAACTTCGATCTTGTGAGAAAGATCAAAGAAAGCAACGGTTTCCGTCTGCGTCATACGTTCCTGAACGAATTCCCGTCTCAGATTGGTACTGATCCGCGTGCTCTCTTGCCGAACTGGCACATGTCCCGCGCGGGTTTCCGCGACGCCGTTAAGAAGCCAGTAACCATCTTCCAACTTTGCCGACTTCGCGTCCTGCCGGGAGACGATGTTGCCGGCCTTGTCGAGGTGTATCAGAACCACGTCGAGAAGCATGGTCCCGTTGTCTTCGAAGCTCTTGGCGCCGATGATCGTATCCTGGCCGCCGCTCGACTGGCGCATCCAGGGAATGATGTCCTGCTGGCGGCCGCCGCTGCCTTCGTTACGCCAGCCCGCTTCCATCGACAGCGACTGGTTTTGCCCCCAGGCGGCGATAGGGTTGAGGACGAGGACGGACAGGATTCCAAGAAAGACCGCACCAAGGACAAAAGGAAGGATGAATTGCCAGGCGGAGACGCCTGCCGCACGCGTGACGACGAGCTCGTAACGCCGGTTGAGCGAGATCAGCGTCGTCATGCCGACGAAGAGCGCGATGAAGGGAATAGTCTGCTGCAGGATCAGCGGCAGGCGAAGCGCGGTGAGGCCAAGTGCGCCTGGAACAGAATAGCCTGGCACGCTGGACATGCGCCGCGCCGTTTCGCTGAAATCGGCAAGATAGATAATTGCCGATACGCCGAGCAGGAACCAGATGGCCGTGATCAGATACCGTTTGAGGAAATACCGGGCGAGGGTGCTGAAAATCATGCGTTACCGCTCCCCGAGCTTCGCGCCAGCCGGCTGGAGAAAAGACGGCGCAGACGGCTGGCCGTATCCGCGATGATCTTCGGCATTCTCGGCTTGCGACCCGTGATGAGAATAAAGGCGGCGGCGGCACCGCTGAGGCCCGGCACGGCATAGACCAGCGGAATGAAGGCCGCGCTCTGCTTGACCTGGTTGGTGACGTAAAAACCGAGCCAGCGCAGCATGAAGGCCGTCACCAGCGCAGCGACCATCGGATGCATCCGCGCTTCACGATGCGAGCGCGCATCAGCGGCTATGACCAGCGATATCAGTGCGAAGGCGAAGGCGAACATCCAGTCCGACAGGCGCTTGTGCAACTCACTGCGGAAGCTTTCGGGAGACCGCTTGTAACTCGCGTTGTTCTCGTCTGGCGAGAGAAGGAAACCGAGGCTCGCATCGCCCGGAGAAAGCGACGGTTCGGAAGTCTGCTTTTCCGACATGGTCGAAAGGTCGAAGGCATAGGACAGGAACTTGACGATGGAGACCTTGCCATCAGGTGTTTTCTGCTGGACTTCGCCGTCGCGCATCGTCAGCGACGTGCCGCTTTCATCGATCATGCCTTCCTTGGCGTAATAGATAAGATCGAAATTGGGATCGCGGCGGTCGGCGACGAACAGGCCCTTGAGGATACGGCCCTGACGCTGGGCGATCTGCACATAGAGGCCGTCCTGAACGGCGCGGAAGGTCTTTTCCTCGATCACCGACGAGAGGAGGTCGGCATAGGCAGCCGCCACCATCTGCCTGGCCGAATTTCGGGCAGGCGGCTCGATGAAGTTGGTGATGGTGAAGGAAAGCGCACTTAGAACGGCAGCCAGAATGATAACCGGGCGAAACATCACAGAGCGCGACGATCCGGCCGCATCGATGATGGCAAGCTCGGAATCGTTGTTCATCGCCGTGAATGTCTGGGTGATGCCGATGACGAGGGCGAAAGGCAACACGACGGGGATCAGCGTTGGCAGGATCATCGTCGCCAGCGCCATGAAAGAGCCCATCGACTGGCCGGTATCGGTGACGAGGTTGATTCTCTGGAGAACCTGGATGGTCCAGATGATGGCCAGCACCGGCAGCAGCGCGACCAGAAACATCTGCGTTGTCCGTCGCAGGATATAGTTCTCGAGAAGCTTCATACTGCCCTTGTCGACATTGTTTTTCTGCGCGATCGCTCGCCGGATTTCCGCCTATCTAATCGCATCGTTTGCAATTGGCTATTCCGGCACGCTCACAAATATGTTTTGCACGATGATTTTTCCACCGCCTGTGTCTTTTTGTGGAACAAGCTGTCGGTTTCATGACGCGATCGGCCATTCCACAAAAATGCCTTTCCTTTAGCGAATGTCGGCCTTTAAAGAATGTGAGCCTTTAAAAATGCAGGGTTGCGCCGGGGGCCGAAAAGGCCATGATCGGGCGCACACGCAAGTTATCCACGAAGAGCAGGAAAACATGTCCGCCAAATTCGATATTTCTTTCGCCAATTCCGCCTCGCTTGAAAATACCCTTGCCGTTGTGCTGCAAGCCTCGGGTGAGGCGCAGGCAGCTGCCGGCGCATCGGAAGCCGATCCGGGCGGCGTGCTTGAACGGGCGGCAAAGATTTCAGGCTTTTCCGCAAAGTCCATGACGACACTCGACGTGATTGCGCCGCAGGGTTCGGGCGCCGACCGGCTTCTCGTCATTGGCCTCGGCAAGCCGGCGAAACTTGTCGCCCATGACTGGTTGCGTGCCGGCGGCACCGCTGCCGCCAATTTCAGGAAGGCGGACAAGGTTGCCGTCTATCTAGATGCCCCGGGCGTCGATGTCGGTGCGCAGGCGGCGGCGGATTTTGCGCTTGGCCTGCTGCTGCGTGCCTATAGCTTCGATGCCTATAAGACCAAGAAGAAATCCGATGATGAGAAGTCGCCGAAGAAAGTAGAAATCGTCATCGTGACGGCAGTCCATCAGGAGGCGGAAAAGGCCTTTGCCGTGTCCGAGGCCGTCGCGGGCGGCGTTGTCCTGGCGCGTGATCTCGTCAACCTGCCGCCGAATGTTCTCGGTCCTGTCGAATTCGCTGAAAAGGCGGAAGAGTTAAAAAAGCTCGGTGTCGAGGTCGAAATTCTCGGCGAGAAGGAGCTGAAGAAGCTTGGCATGAACGCGCTTCTCGGTGTGGCGCAGGGTTCGGCGCGTCCGCCCCGGCTTGCGGTCATGCAGTGGAACGGCGGCTCCAAGAAGGACGAGCCTATCGCCTTCGTCGGCAAGGGCGTTGTGTTCGATACCGGCGGTATCTCGCTGAAGCCCGGCCTTAACATGGAAGACATGAAGGGCGACATGGGTGGCGCTGCCGCCGTGACCGGCCTCCTGCACACGCTCGCGGCCCGCAAGGCGAAAGCCAATGTGATCGGCGTCATCGGTCTGGTGGAGAACATGCCTGATGGTAACGCCCAGCGTCCCGGCGATATCGTCGCCTCCATGTCCGGCCAGACCATCGAGATCATCAATACCGACGCCGAAGGCCGGCTGGTTCTCGCCGATGCGCTTTGGTACACCAAGGAGCGTTTCAACCCGAAATTCATGATCAACCTCGCCACCTTGACGGGAGCGATCACGGTTGCACTCGGCAATCTTCAGGCTGGCCTTTTCTCGAATGACGACGAGTTGGCTGCACGTCTTTCGCAGGCGGGTGATGTTACGGCGGAAAAGCTGTGGCGCATGCCGCTCGGCAAGGATTACGACAAGATTATTGATTCCAAATTCGCCGACATGAAGAACAGCTCCGGCCGTCTGGCGGGCTCTGTCACCGCCGCTCAGTTCCTCAAGCGTTTCGTGGGCGAAACACCCTGGGCGCATCTCGATATCGCCGGCACCGCCATGGGTTCGCCGATGACCGAGATCAACCAGTCCTGGGGATCCGGCTATGGTGTGCGGTTGCTGAACGAACTCGTTCGCGCGCATTACGAAGATTGATGCGACCGGAGCTGCAAGTCCGCAGATGACTGAAATCCTGTTCTACCATCTGACGGAATCGAAGCTGGAGGATGCATTGCCGCCCTTGCTCGAAAAATCGCTGGAACGCGGCTGGAAGGTCGCGATCCAGACGGTGGACGAGGAGCGCCGCGATTTCCTCGACACGCATCTGTGGACCTTTCGTGACGACAGTTTTCTGCCGCACGCAACGGATAGCTCTGCCGCGCCGCAAAATCAGCCGATTCTTTTGACGGCGTCGAATGCGAACGGTAACGAGGCGAGTGTCCGCTTTCTCGTCGACGGTGCCGAACCTCCGGCGGTGGAGGGCTATGAGCGGATAGTGTTCATGTTCGACGGATACGATGCCTACCAGCTGGAAATGGCGCGGAACCACTGGAAAAGGCTGAAGACCGAAGGTCATGCGCTGACCTATTGGCAGCAGTCGCCGGAAGGCCGCTGGCAGAAGAAGGCCTGATCACAGTTTCCCACACAAAAAGACTGGCAAAAATTCGCATGTGGCGCCGCCTGTCGGTTTTCGCATTATGAGCCGAATCAGACATAGCTGTCTGATCCGGACCACAGGTGACGGACGGTGGCGGCTGCCACAGACGAAACAGCAGAAGGACATCATCATGGGACAGGCGATTTCACGGCCCGACGGGGAAATAGAGCGTCTGGTCGCGGTGCGGTCAATCATGTCCGTCAAGAATGCCGAGATGCCGGAACTGGAAGTGCTGTCTCGATTGGGGCAGGGCGTCTTTGACGTCCCGCGTGCGGCCGTCCATATCGTCGACGAGGACTGGCTCCATATTGCCGAACAGGCGGGAATGCAACTTTCGGAATGCCCGCGCGATCTGTCGATCTGCAACCGAGTAATTGCCAGGCAGGATGTCGTGGTCATTTCCGATCTGACCCAGCATCCGGATTTCCGCTTCATGTCCTATGTGAAGGGCGGTCCCGGATTGCGTTCCTATGCTGGCGCGCCGATCGAGCTGGAACCGGGTCTTGTGGTCGGCGCCTTTTGCCTTGTCGATACGGTGCCGAGAAAATTCTCTCAAAGCGAAATCGACAATCTGAAGCACTTCGCGCTGCTGGCGGCCGCACTCCTGCGTCTACAGAAGGCCAATTTCACAATGAGTCTGGCGGAGCGTGAATTGCGGGATGCGGTGATGACTGATCCGTTGACCGGCTTTTACAATCGCAAGGCGCTGGAGGCGATTGTCGATGGCCAGCTTGGCGCGGCTCTACGTGAGAACGAGGCCTTCGGCGTGCTCTATCTCGATCTGGACGGTTTCAAGGCGATCAATGACACGTTCGGCCACCCGGCGGGTGACAGGGTGCTGACCGCTGCCGCCGACCGCATTCGCAATTCGATCCGCAGCGAAGATACGGTGGTGCGCATGGGGGGCGACGAATTCGCCATTTTCATTCCCCGTCCCAGCAGGTCTGAGGTGATGAACGGACTGGCAGACAGGCTTCTGGCAGCCTTCCGTGAACCCTTTGATGTTGACGGGCAGGCGGTCGGTGCGCGTCTCAGCATTGGCGGCGCCATCGCCCCTCAGGCCGGTGCTGACCGCGCCACGCTTTTGCGCAGCGTTGACGAGGCACTGTATCAGGCAAAAAAGTCAGGGCGCGACCGTTTCGTCAGCCGCGCCCTTTGATGCACCTGTCTTCCGGAAGGCTTCCAAAAGCCTTTCGGCTCCTCAGTCGTAGAAGGAATCCACGAATTTGTGGCGGCCGAGCAGGAAGGCATCGGCCACATGAGTCAATGGCGCAAGATCGACATCAGAGCGTCCGGCCTTGATGATTTCCGCAAAACGCTCGTAGAGCGCCGGATATTCCCGCTCGGGTTCCGACACCGCCTGCTCGCCATTGATGGAGAGCTTCGCGCCGCCTTCCGAAAGCACCATCTGCCCGGCCGCCGTTTCGGCAACGATATCCCAGCTCTGCTTGCCGGTCTGGCGCCAGTCGAACTCGGCGCGCACGGGCATTTTCGTAACATCGGAAAAATGCAGCTCGGCAGCGATGGGCGCGTCGCGGTTTTCCGGGAACTCAAGCGTTGCCTTGGTCAGGAACAGCGCGCGGGGCAGGATGTGGGTGATGATCGACAGCGCATTGATGCCGGGATCGAACACACCGAGACCGCCCGCCTGCCAGATCCATGCCTGGTTGGGGTGCCAGTGGCGCACATCCTCTTTCCAGATGACATGCACGCTGTCGATTTTTGTCGAGGCCAGAAACGCCTTTGCAGCTTCAACGCCCGGCGCATAACGCGAGTGCCAGCTTGCAAATAGCGAAAGACCCTTCGAATCCGCAAGACGAACGAGATCCTGAACTTCCGAAAGCGTTGCGCCCGGCGGCTTTTCGAGGAAAACGTGCTTGCCGGCATTCAACGCCGCATAAGCAGCCTCGTAACGGTACTGTGGCGGCATGCAGAGCGATACGGCCTCGATATCCTCGACGGCCTCCAGCATGGTCTCGATGGTGCCGTAAGAAGCGACGCCATCCACGGTACCGTGGCGGCTGGCCGTGCAGATCAATTCAAAATCCGGATTGCCTGCGATGGCGGGAAGGTGCTGGTCGCGAACGATTTTGCCGACGCCGACGATGGCAAGCTTGGTGGCTGACATGAAGTGGGACCCATTTGTATGATGCGTGGGATAAAGTGTGACTTTACGAGTTTTTTAACAGAAACGCTCAAAGGAGCAAGGCGATCGTCCTTGCAGGTCTCGTCTTTTTTCGGTGCGTAACGGCATGGCAAAAATCGGTATGCATATTTTATGTTGCCTAATATTTGAAATGTGAAAATATTGTTTCAAATTTAAAAGTATTGATTTTTATAACTTAATGCTTTTAAAATTCGAACTCGAAGTTAAGTTCCGAAATATTAATGTATATTTTATATGTAAATCAATTTCAATTTCATTATTAAATGTATTATAGTCAGAATTTAAAATACATATTTATATGTATTTTGTAATTATTTAAACTAAGGCAATTGTCAAATAAATACATACAGCGTAATTCTTGCATCTTTATCTACGCTAAGTTCTTTAGTGTCGACGTAAAATTCGTTAGTTAGACTGTCTCGATGGTTTTTTCGTTCGGTTGTTGGTTGGCGCTTCGCTTCGTTTCTTGATTTTCCTGCTCGGCATTGTGCGACGCCGGCGGTGAGGAGGTACTCGAACTCGTGTCTTGTCAGTCGCTTGCTGTTGGCACCTGTCCGGCGATTTCGCCGAGGGCAGCCCGCGGTGGAGCGACAGGTCGTGTGGAGCGATTGGCTATATGTACTGATTTTCCTGCGTAAACGCGGGATTTGTGAAGGTCAAACGCCGGAACCACGGCAAAAGAATAGTAATGACCGGGGGACATGCAGAGATGATGGAATTGATCGCCGCCCAGGCGGCCGCGTCAGCCGCCGAGTTGCCGTTCCTGCTGCTCCAGGCTGCGGCCCTTGTCGGCATGGTGTCGGTGCTGATCCTTCTGCAGCGAAACATCGCTCTCGATGACGCTCGTTACAAAATCTACTACGGCATCATCTTCGGGGTTACCGGTTTCTTGCTGACGCTACTGGTATCCGAGTTCATCAAGCTGCCTTCCAAGCCCTATATCCGCTCTGACCTGCTGTTCCTGGCTGGCGTGTTGGGGTCCTGGCAAGGCGGCTTGATAAGCCTGGCGCTCGTCTCCGCAGGGCGATTTTTGTTTGGTGGTCCGGCACTCTTTGGGGCCGCTTTTCTGGATATGAGCATTATCTCGGCTTTCGGGATGGCAATGTATGGCTGGATGCGCCGGCGCAGTCTCACTGAACTCGGCGTCCGCGAGGTCTTCGGCGTATTCGCGGTCAGGATTTTCGCGGCGTTGTTCGCTGTTTGCGTGACCTACAGTCTCAGCATGATAAATCAGGACGTTTTTCTCAGTAACGTCGGACGGCGCATCTTCGGCTCGTTGGTCGGGTTGCCGATGATCGCCTGTCTGTTTCTGTTGCTGCGCAGCGAGGCGCGGGCGCGTGAAGAGGCAAGGAAACGCGATGCTGCGGCGCGGACGGATTCGTTGACGGGCCTGCCCAACAGGCGCGCCCTTAAAGACCATATCGAAGTCGTGATGCGGCAGGAGCCGGCCGTTCCGCACGCTCTCCTTCTCATAGAAATCGTCAATATGGCCGATGTCGCCGCCTGCCAGGGCGAGGATTGGGGCGATCTTTTCTGGCCGAGGCTGGCACAGGAAATCTGCAACGATGACAACGGTCTGCTGTCGAGTTCCAATGCACCGCGCAGCTTCATGTTCGGCGATACCACGCTTGCAGTCGTCATGTCGGGGATTTCGCTCGAGAAGTCGGAAAGCACAAGGCTGATAATGCGTCTCCACGACGGGTTAAGTACATTTTCACGGTCTGCGGATCCAGAACCGGTGCCGCATCTGAAAATCGGTGCCGCTAATCTGGATAAGCTCTCCCGGCAGAACGTGGCTTCCTTCCTCCGGCAGCTTAGTCTTGCGCTGCGAGGAAGCGAAAATCCGGTTCAGATATTCCCCTTCTCCTTTGCCGATAAAGCCACGCGGGACGAGGGGGTGCGCCAGATGCTGGTCAACTGGATCAGATCCGGCAAGCCGCCGATATTTTATCAGCCGAAATTCGAAATGCACAATCGCCGCATGATTGGCGCGGAGGCTCTTTTACGGGCGGTGGATGCGTGCGGACAGCCGCTTTCGCCCTATTATGTGCTGGAGATTGCCGAGCGTCACCGGCTGCTGGTGGAGTTTGAATGGTCGACGATCGAAGCCGTCGTCCGCGATCTCATCGACCTGCGGGGCCTCGACCCGGACTTTCATTTGGCGGTGAACATTTCCGCATCGTCTTTTGCCACTGCGGGCTTCGGAGGGCGGGTTGTGGCCTTTTTGAACGAGATGGGGGTCCCGGCGCACCGTCTGTCGATCGAAGTGACGGAGATGAGCAGGATACCGGCCATCGACATCGTGCAGCAGAATTTCGACAGGCTGAGCGAAGCGGGCGTGCGGCTGGCGCTCGATGATTTTGGCACCGGTTATGCGGCACTCACCCTGCTTGCGCGGTTCCCCTTCGAGGAGGTCAAGATCGATCACTGGATGACGTCCCGGCTTGAACAGTCGCGGTTCCGGGATGCCATCGCGCTCGCCTTCGAAAGCGCCGAACGTTACGGCGCCACGCTGGTGACGGAAGGTATAGAAACGGAAGAGCAGAGCAGGCTGCTCATGCAGATGGGAATCCGTTTCGGTCAGGGCTATCTTTATTCGCCGGCCGTGCCGCTCGAGCGGCTGCAGCCTCGCAGGGAATGCGCTTAGATTTTCGCACCAGCTTGATGACGCATCACTGCGTCATCGCATCCTCATATTCGCTCGAAAGCATCAGCCACTGCTCCTCGGCGTCCGAAAGCTTACTCGCGGCTTCGCCACGCTCTTTGACTTTCTGCGCGGCCTTGGCAGGTGCCTTTTCGTACAAAGCAGGGTCCGCCAGTTCCTTGTCGAGCGACTGAATCACTTTCTCAAGCTTCGCCGTCAAAGATTCGATTTCATTGATCTTTTTCTTCAGCGGCGCAAGCTGGGCGCGTTTTTCGGCGTTGGCCTTGCGCTGGTCGGCTTTCGATGTCTGGTCGGCGGCGGCTTCTGTCTTCTCTTCCTTCTTTTTTCCGGAAGAGACGACGAGATCGCGATATTCCTCCATGTCGCCTTCAAAGGTCTTCACCGTGCCGTCGGCCACCAGCCACAGGCGGTCGACAGTTGCCTCGATGAGATGCCGATCGTGCGAGATGAGGATGACGGCGCCGTTATAGTCGTTCAGCGCTTCGATCAGCGCCCGGCGACTGTCGATGTCGAGATGGTTGGTCGGTTCGTCGAGGATGAGCAGATTTGGCGCATGGAAGGCCGCAAGTCCCATCAGCAGTCGGGCCTTTTCACCGCCGGACAGGTCTTTCGCAGCCGTCGCCATCTTCTCCGTCGCAAGGCCCATCTGCGCCACCCGCGCCCGCACCTGCGCTTCAGACGCCAGCGGCATCAGCTTGCGCACGTGTTCGACCGGTGTCTGGTCCGGCACGAGATCGTCCAGCTGATGCTGCGCAAAGAAGCCGATCTTCAGGCCGGGGGCGATGCGAAGATCGCCCGCCTGCGGCGCAAGCCTGCCGGAGATGAATTTCGCAAACGTTGACTTGCCGTTGCCGTTGGAACCGAGCAGCGCGATGCGGTCGTCATTATCGATGCGAAGATTGAGCTGCTTCAGAATGGATTTGCCCGGCTCGTAACCCACCGCACCGCCATTGATGGCGACGATGGGTGAGGCGGGCTGCTTTTCCGGCTCCGGGAACGTGATCGGCTGGACGTGATCCTCGATCACGGCGGCGACGGTGCCCATGCGCTCCAGCGCCTTGATACGGCTCTGCGCCTGGCGCGCTTTGGTGGCCTTGGCGCGAAAACGGTCGATGAAGCTTTGCAGATGTTTGCGCGCGGCGTCGTTTTTCACCTTCGCCTTCATCTGCAATTCGTCTGCTTCGGCTTTCTGGCGCTCGAACTGGTCATATCCGCCGCGATAGAAGGTCAGTTTCTTCTGGTCCAGATGCACGATGGAATTGACGGCATTGTTCAGCAGATCGCGGTCGTGGCTGATGATAATGACGGTATGCGGATAACGCCGGATATAGTCTTCCAGCCAGAGCGTGCCTTCAAGGTCGAGATAGTTAGTCGGCTCGTCGAGCAGCAGGAGGTCGGGTTCGGCAAACAGCACGGACGCGAGCGCCACGCGCATGCGCCAGCCGCCGGAGAACGAAGAGGCGGGGCGAAGCTGCGCCTCGTGATCGAAGCCAAGACCGGCAAGAATGCTGGACGCCCGGGCTTCCGCCGAATGCGCGTCGATATCGACCAACCGCACCTGAATTTCCGCGATCCGGTGCGGGTCTGTTGCGGTTTCCGCCTCGGCCAGCAGCGCGCTGCGCTCCTTGTCGGCGGAAAGCACGATGGAAATCAGCGATTCTTCCGTTCCCGGCGCTTCCTGCGCAACCTGGCCGATGCGCGCCAGTTTCGGGATCGTTACCGAACCGCTTTCCGCTGAAAAGTCACCGGTGATGACCCGGAAAAGAGTAGATTTGCCGGCGCCGTTGCGGCCAACGAGGCCCACCTTCACGCCAGCCGGAAGCGTCACGCTGGCGTGGTCGAGAAGCAGGCGCCCGGCGATGCGGGCGGAGAGATCGGTAATCGTAATCATGGCGCCGTTTTGGCCGAACTGCGTGGCCAAGGCAAGAGCGCGCGCGCCACACCAGATCAGATATGCAGCTTCAACAGCCGAGCTGCGCCAGATAGCTGCTGCGGCTGCGTTGAGCCACGTCCCGGGAGTAGCCTATGACGCAATTGCGCGTGCCGCAGCGTGCGGACAGCAGGGCGAGCTCGGCATGGCTGAAAAATTCGGCTGATGTCGCGGTGCAGTCCACTGCCGCAACGCCGATCGAGACGGTCAGATGCTCGCCGTCGCCCTCACTGGTGACGAAACGCAGCGCCTCGACGTTCTGCCGCAACCGCTCTGCAATTGCTTCAGCTGTATTTTGCGAGACGCCGGCAAACAGAAAAGCGAACTCGTTTCCGCCGATGCGGGCAACGAAATCGTCCTTCTTGATCGCCTTGCGGAAAAGCGCTGCCAGCCGGCGCAGCGCCTTGTTGCCGGCGGTGGGGCCGTATTTGCCGTTGATTTCGCGGAAATGGTCGATGTTGAGCAGCACAAGCGATGTGGCTGATGCCCCCTGAGCGCCCGAAAACAGGTCGCCGAGCTTCTCGAGGAAAGCCGCCCGGTTGGGAAGCGCCGTCAAGGCATCACGCAGGGAACTCGCCTGAAGATCTGTCCGGCTTTTCTCAACCTCGCGGATTTTCATCAGCCCCATGGAAACGAAATGCCGGAGACTCGTTTGTTCCTCGTGAATATCGCCCATCAATTGCGCAAGCCGCTCCGTTGCAGGCAGCTCGGAGTGATCTTGCCCGGAAAGACTGGCAATAAATGTTTCGGTGCGTTGCAGGCCGGCTTCCAGCCGCGCGGAAATCTGCTTCAGCGTCTCGAAGGCCGTAGCTGCCATCTGCTCGGCCTCGATCTTCGAAAAACCCGGCAGATTGTGTCTCTGGCCGACAATATCGATTTCATGCTGTTGCGGCGCGTTGCCAAGGGCGAGAATATCGCGTCCCATCGCCGGGTTATGCCCTGACAATATTTCGTAGATCAGTTCGTAGTTTCGCGGCAGCGGAGCAATATTCATCTTGTCGATGAACTGAGCAATTTTTGTAAAGACGAGACCGTTCCTTGCCTTCTCGCGTTTTTTATCGCCCGCCGTTGACGTCACTGACAGCCCCAATACCAATAAATTATGAATGCACCGGTGATAACCGATTGTTGAACACGATTATTCTTACAAGCAACGGTTTAAAATAGGCTAAACCTGACGAGGTTTTCATTGCCGTGAGACCCCAATTCTCGTGGAGGGGACGGTTGAGCGCCGGATGCGGTTTTTGATCAGTAGTATGACAAATCCTGATTTGATTTCAGGCGGCGGTCGTTTTTATATCGCATCATCGATGTAGCAGAAGAGGGTGCAGCCTATGACGACCTCCAGAACCTTATATTCACTTTGCGGAAGCGATAGCGCACGGCCGTTCTCTCCCCATTGCTGGAAAACCGTGCTTTCGCTGGCGCATAAGGGGCTGGAGTTCGAGGAGCGTCCCTTGCCCTTCACGGTCATCCCGACGGTGGAGGACGGTTTTTCGAGGACCGTGCCGATCCTTCGTGATGGCGACCAGCTGGTGAGCGACAGTTTCGAGATCGCCCTTTATCTGGATGAGGCCTATCCGGAGCGGCCGTCGCTGTTTAACGGGGAAGGCGGCAAGGCGATGGCGCGTTTCGTTGAAAGCTGGTCGCAGACGGTACTGCACCCGGCCATCACCCGCATTGCCGTGCTCGATATCCACAATATGCTTGATGAGCCTGACCGCCTTTATTTCCGCGACAGCAGAACGAAGGCGCTCGGCCGGACGCTAGAGGATGTGGTGGCGAACCGTGAGGCGGAAATCGCGGCCTTCCCAGCGCTCCTGGCGCCGATCCGCCGCATGCTGGGCTTCCAGCCTTTCATCGGCGGCTCATCGCCGCTGTTTGCGGATTACATTGTTTTCGGTGCGCTGCAATGGGCAAGGATTACCACCGGAGCGGATCTGTTTTCCGAAAACGACCCCGTCCGTGACTGGTTCGAAGGCTGCCTAGACCTCCACGACGCCAGAGGCCGCAGTGTGACAGCGGCGTGAAATGTCTGCAGCCATCGTCGCAATGTGGTTGATCCCCCTTGTTTTCGGGCCTTTGGGCGGGTAAAGACCGCCCACTTTCTCTATAGGAAAAGGAAACGGACACATGGCGATTGAACGCACATTTTCGATGATCAAGCCGGACGCAACCAAGCGTAACCTGACTGGCGCGATCACCAAGGTATTTGAAGACAACGGTCTGCGCATCGTCGCCTCCAAGCGCGTCTGGATGAGCAAGCGCGAAGCCGAAGGCTTCTACGCCGTTCACAAAGAGCGTCCCTTCTTCGGCGAACTCGTTGAAGGCATGACCTCCGGCCCGACCATCGTTCAGGTTCTGGAAGGCGAAAACGCTATCCTCAAGAACCGCGAAATCATGGGCGCAACCAACCCGGCCCAGGCTGCTGAAGGCACCATCCGCAAGAGCTTCGCGCTTTCCATCGGCGAAAACTCCGTTCACGGTTCGGACGCTCCTGAAACCGCCGCACAGGAAATCGCCTACTGGTTCGCCGAAACCGAAATCGTTGGCTGATTCAAAATATCAACGGCTTGAATCGCCCTCTCAGGCGATGGCATGAAGCCGCTGAAAAGACTCGATGAAACGGAGCCGAAAGGCTCCGTTTTTTTGTATTATTTGCAGGTAGATTGTTTCCTGTGCCGAGCATCCGCCCCCCCTCATTCCTGTGCTTGTCACAGGAATCCAGCCGACGCGCGTCCGCGCGGCGAAAGAGTCTGTCCAGCCCAAGGACGTGGGCTGGCTAGATTCCTGTGACAAGCACAGGAATGAGGGGAGGTTCAATTTTCGCTTCGTCTCCTCCGACGATCGTCACGACGCCGGACACCCCTCGACAGGCCGCATATCCGTCGTGCCGTCCGCTTTGAACACGTCCGGATTGGGTGTGTAGAGCGGCCCTACCGTCAGCGGTTTGGCGGGAAGGAGCGACTGGTCGGTGTCGGAGCGGATGGTGGTCTCTATCGTCTGCAATACATCGCCTTCCGGCCCTTTGATGCGGATCGTGACCTTGTAGGGGCGGTCCTGCTTGACGCATTCGACCGGCGGACTTTGAACGGCGATCTTTTCATCTGCCGGGAAAATCTTCTCCCTGGTCGTCAGCTCGGT
The DNA here is from genome assembly GCF_053522705.1 of Agrobacterium sp. 16-2014-1-2a. Lineage (NCBI taxonomy): Bacteria > Pseudomonadati > Pseudomonadota > Alphaproteobacteria > Hyphomicrobiales > Rhizobiaceae > Agrobacterium > Agrobacterium sp. 16-2014-1-2a. The sequence goes on along the minus strand of NZ_JBNWBX010000001.1, from coordinate 748,760 downwards.
GCCGCCGCGGGGATTTTCGAAGGTCGCTTCCAGTGTGCTGCCGTCGCGGATGGGGGCGATGCGCTGCAAGGTCACGAGATAGGTGGCAATCGCCACACGGTAGTTAAAGACGAACATGCGGCCGGAAACCTTCGCGACATCGCGCGGCTCGTCCCGCTGACAACCGGAAAGACCGAGCACCATAGTGATCGCCAGCAACGGAATGGTTATTCCTTTCATGCCTGCGCTTCCTTCTTGCGGTGATAATGCCGGCTGGCTTTCTGCCGGTTGCCGCACACCGTCATGTCGCACCAGATGCGGCTTCTGTTCTTGCTGCGGTCGATGAAAAGCCAACCGCAATTGCCGCAAATCCGCAGCCGTTTCCGCGTCTCCGCCGCAAGCAGCGACAGAGCTGAATGGGCGGTCGCATTGGCAAGGCTCTCTCGCAGGGGAAACAACCGTAGTGCCGTGCCGCATGCGAAGAGAAGCCCGGCCAGCCGACCGTCGTCATCGTCGCCACTCGTCATCGAAGAGCGGAAATAATCGTCGATCGCCTCGCGAAGATCGAGAAATACCTGCCTCATGTCCGCTTCGGGCGCGATGAGTGCGGGAAACCTGTCGCGCTCCGCTCCGAGTCGGGTCGACGCCTCGGCAAAGGTGGCGATCTGCTCAGGCACAGCAAAACGGTCGACCGATTTTGCCGCGTCCGCGCGCAGGATGACGCTATTGGCGACATCGAGGGCCAATGCGCCGCCTGCGAAACGATGTTCTGTCCAGCGAAATGTCATGGCGACATTATAACTATCAAAATGGATTTTAACAGTTATAATGCGATGGGGAGGACGGATTGGCTTATTTCCTGCAACAATTGCTGAATGCCGTACCGGTAGCCTCGCTTTATGCGGTTCTGGCGTTCGGCTATGCCATCGCCTTTTCGGTCACGAAACGGGCCGATGTCACCTATGGCGCGATCTTCGCTTTCGCCGGTCAGACCTGTCTGCTGTTTGCCGATTTTGGCTGGAACCGGCTGTGGCTGATCTTGCCTGCAACACTCGCGCTTGGGGCAGGGGCCGGTCTTTTCGGCGGTCTGTGGGCGGCGGCTTTCATCGGCAGGGCGGTGATGCGGCCCCTGGCGAAAGCCTCGCCCAATGCGGTGACGGTCGCCTCCATTGGCGTGCTGATCGCGCTCACCGAAAGTGCCAGACTTGCCGCCGGCACGCGGCAATTATGGCTGCCACCGCTTTTGTCGGAACCGGTGCGATTCTGGGCCGATGGAAGCTTCGCCGTCACCCTGACGTCGATGCAGATGCTGAACACGGCTGTCTTCTGCCTGCTCATTCTCGCAGGCACTTTCTACCTCCAGCGTTCCGGCTTTGGCAGACGCTGGAAGGCGGTGTCGGACGATGCTTTCGCCGCGTCACTGTGCGGGGTAAATGCAGGCAGGGTGTTCCTGCTGTCCTACTGTGCAGCGGGTCTGCTTGCCGCCATCGCCGGCGTCCTCGCCACGTTTTATTACGGCACCATGGATTTCGGTGCCGGTCTGGTGTTCGGCCTGAAGGTCGTGCTGATTTCGGCAGCGGGCGGTTATGCAAGCCCGCTCGTCTGCGCGCTCGGGGCTGCTGCCGTCGGGTTCGCGGAAACGCTATGGGTCGGTTACGGCCCGGTTATCTGGCGGGATGCGGCGGTTCTGGCACTTCTGGTGGGCTGGCTGATCGTCATGCGTAGCAGGGTGGAAGCGCCCTAGAGCATTTCCAGGAGGGGTGGCGTCCGGTTTTCGTCCGGAAGTGCGGGAAAACACAAAGCGTTACCGCCATTTGTCCTTGGCCGTGTCGTCGGTCGTCTTTGCGGCAACCCAGTCGCCCTTCGTGCCATCCTTGCCATGTTCCTTTTTCCAGAACGGGGCGGACGTCTTGAGGTAGTCCATCACGAAATTTGCGCCGTCGAAGGCGGCCTGCCGGTGCCGGGAAGCGGCAATGACGAGGACGATATTCTCGCCGGTGGCGATCTTGCCATGGCGATGAATGGCGGTGAGGCCGAGGAGGTCGAAGCGTTCGATGGCGAGTTGCGCGATGCGGGTCATTTCCGCTTCGGCCATGCCGGGATAATGCTCGAGTTCCAGCGCCGCGAGCGTGCCGCCATCATCGCGACAAAGCCCGGTGAAGGCCACCACCGCGCCGATGCTCTTGTCGCCTTCCGTCAGCCTGCGGGTTTCTTCCGCAGCGTCGAAATCCTGTGCCTGCACGCGGACCGTCGGCTGCATCCGGTTATCCCCCCGTCATGGGCGGGAAAATGCCGATCTCGCGCGCACCGGCAATGCTCTCGTCATGTTCAACATGCTCCTGATTGACCGCAACGCGGATCACATCTGGAAATTCGAAGGCGGCTTCGTAGTTTTCACCAAGGGTTGAGAGATAGGCGATCAGCTCACCGGCCGTGGTAACGGAGGAGGGGATATCCAGCTCCTCCTCCGCCGTGCCGATCTTTTCGCGAACCCAGGCGAAATAAACGATCCGCGCCATCATTCTTCGTCCACGATGTGCTTGAGACCCGCCTTGAAGTAGTCGTAGCCGGTGTACATGGTCAGCGCTGCTGCTAGCCAGAGAAGCGTAATTCCCATCTCGGTCGTGTAGGGCAGAACCTTGTCTCCCGCGGGACCGGCAAGAAGAAAGGCGATGGCCACCATCTGGATGGTGGTCTTCCACTTCGCGATGCGGGTGACGGGAACGCTGACCTTCAGCGCCGCCAGATATTCACGCAGGCCCGAGACCAGAATTTCGCGGCAGAGAATGGTGATGGCGGCCCACAGCGACCAGCCGGCAATGGTGCCGTCCGCTGCCATCAAGAGCAGCACTGAGGCGACCAGCAGCTTGTCGGCGATCGGGTCCAGCATGCGGCCGATATTGGAGGTCTGGTTCCAGATACGCGCCAGATAACCATCCAGAAAATCGGTCAGCGAGGCGACGATGAACAGCCAGAGTGCCGTCCAGCGCGCAAAATCCGAGCTTTCCAGCTTTCCTTCGATGTAAAAACACAAAACGATGACGGGAACCGCCAGAATGCGGGCATAGGTGAGAAGGTTGGGAATGCTGTATGCGCGCGAAGCCATGGGAAACCTGTCAGTCTGGATAAGCTGCCTTGATGCCGCCCCTGACGCATAGGGTCAACACGTTATTATGTTTTTTTAGCAGTTCGTTGCGACAGTGCGCCTTCAATCGCCACTGCTCTCATGGAAGTGATTGTAGATTTGCCGCGCTACGGCTTCTGAAATGCCGGTGACATTCATCAGATCGTTGAGGCCTGCGCGTGAAACCGCCTTGGCCGTACCGAAATGCTGCAGCAGCGAGCGCTTGCGTCCTGGGCCGATCCCCGAAATTTCATCCAGCGGATTGCGCACCATTTCCTTCTTGCGCCGCGCCCGGTGTGAGCCGATGGCAAAACGGTGGGCCTCGTCGCGCATGCGCTGGATGAAGTAAAGCACGGGATCGCGCGGCGGCAGGGAAAAATCGCTGCGGCCATCCGCAAAGAAGCGCTCGCGGCCCGCCTCGCGGTCCACACCCTTGGCGACGCCGATGGCAATCACGCTGTCGCGAATGTCGAGCTCATCGAGGATGGCACGCACCGCCGTCATCTGTCCCTGACCACCATCGATCAGGATAACGTCCGGCCAGGCGGGGAAGGGCATGTCCGCGGCTTCCTCGGGTGTGGGCGTCAGCGTCTGTGCGCGGTCGGGCTTGCCCTCTTCCTTCAACAGGCGCGAGAAGCGGCGGGTCATGACCTCACGCATCATGCCGAAGTCGTCACCGGGAGTGATGTCAGTCGATTTGATGTTGAACTTGCGATACTGGTTTTTCACGAAGCCTTCCGGCCCCGCCACCACCATGCCGCCCACGGCATTTGTGCCCATGATGTGCGAGTTGTCGTAAATCTCGATCCGGCGCGGCACGTAAGGAAGGTTGAAGGTTTCTGCGAACCCCTTCAGCAACCGCGCCTGAGACGAGGTTTCCGCCAGCTTGCGGCCATGCGCCTCGCGGGCATTGGCAAGAACATGGTCGGTGATGTCTTTCTTCTCGCCGCGCTGCGGCACGTTGATCGTGACCTTGTGTCCGGCTTTTTCGCCAAGAGCAGCGGCCAGCAATTCCTGTTCCTCTACGGTTTCGGAAAGCAGGATCTGCTTCGGCACCGGTTTGTCGTCGTAAAATTGCGCCAGAAACGCATTGAGGATTTCCGAGCCGGGCAGGGACGGGTCGGCCTTCGGGAAATAAGCGCGGTTGCCCCAGTTCTGGCCGGTGCGGAAAAAGAACACCTGGATGCAGGATATGCCGCCCTCGTGATGGATGGCGAAAACATCCGCCTCCTCGATGCCGGCCGGATTGATGCCCTGATGGCTCTGGACGTGCGAGAGCGCCGCCAGCCGGTCGCGATAGACGGCGGCGCGCTCGAAGTCGAGATCCTCGGCCGCCTCGTTCATCTGCCGGGCAATCGCGGTCTTGACGCTCTGGCTCTTGCCGGACAGGAAATCCTTGGCTTCCTTGACGAGTTCCGCATACCCCTCATCGCTCACCTCATGTGTGCAGGGGCCGGAACAGCGCTTGATCTGGTAAAGAAGACAGGGACGCGTGCGGGTTTCGAAAACGCTGTCGGTGCAGGTGCGGATCAAGAACGCGCGTTGCAGTGAATTGATCGTGCGTCCAACGGCTCCGGCAGAGGCGAAGGGTCCGAAGTAGTCGCCCTTGCGCGCCCGCGCACCCCGGTGCTTGAAAATCGCCGGTGCACGATTGTCGGCTGTGATCAGGATATAGGGAAATGACTTGTCGTCGCGCAAAAGCACGTTAAAGCGCGGCCGCAAGCGTTTGATGAGGTTAGCTTCCAGGAGAAGCGCCTCGGTTTCCGTGCGGGTGGTGACGAATTCCATATGGGCGGTCAGCCGCACCATCTGCGCAATGCGGTTGGAATGCACGCGACCCTGGGCATAGTTACCGACGCGCTTCTTCAGCGAGCGCGCCTTGCCGACGTAGAGAACGTCGTTCGCCTCGTTGAACATGCGGTAGACACCCGGCGAGTTCGGCAGGTGTTTGACGAATTCGCCGATCAGATCCATGCCCTTCAGGCCGGATTCGTTTTTCCAGCCGGCATTCCAGTCCATGCCGGCAACGTCGCGCGGTGCCTCGGCCGCGTCTGTCGCGGCAAGGTTTGCATCGTCGTCTTCGTCATCGGTTTCATCGAAGAGAATACCGCCGTCAGGCAGCTTCTTTCCGTTCATTCAGGTATCTCCGCCACATCAGGGGTTTCCCAGCCAAGATGCTGGCCGCCATCGAGCGCGATCATTTGTCCGGTGATCGACGGCGTATCAAAAAGAAAGCGAATCGTCCGCCCGAACTCGTCGGGTTCCGGACCGCGCTTTAATATAAGGCCGTCGATCTGCGCCTGAAAGTCCTCCGGCGCCTGTCTTTCGCTTTTGAAGGAGGGACCCGGCCCGATGGCGTTGACGCGCACCCGCGGCGCAAAACTCTGCGCCATCGTCCGTGTGGCTGTCCAAAGGGCCGATTTCGAAAGCGTATAGGAGTAAAAACGCGGCGTAAGCGCAAGTACACGCTGATCGATGATGTTGACGATCAATCCGGATTTATCCTGAGGCAATTGCTGAACGAAGGCGGCCGCGATGAGGGAAGGCGCCCGCACGTGCACGGAAAAATGCGCGTCGAAGATTGCCGGATCGGGCGTTTCTGCCGAATCGTCCAGAAAAATGGATGCATTGTTGACGACGACGCCTATCGGGCCGAGCACCGAAGATGCCTGTTCGACAAGCGCCATTGTTGGCGATGATTGTGTCAGATCCGCCTGAACGGCAACGGCCTTGCCGCCTTTTTGCCTTATTTCGTTAGCGAATTCCTCGGCTTGCCTCATAGAGGCATTGGCGTGGACGGCAATCGCAAAGCCATGCGAGGCCAAATCCGTGGCGATCGCCCGCCCGAGCCGCCGGGCGGCACCCGTTATCAAGACTGTCTTCGGTATATTTTCTTTCACAGCGGACCTGCATTTGCTCATACACGCCCTATTTGCTGGATATAATCGCAAATCGCAAGCTGTCCGTGGGCCGTAAAAGAATTGTGTGGATTTTTATTGGTAATGTAATTTAAATTTAATTTGAATATAACTAAGTTTAAATTCGATATATTGGAAATTAAGTTTCCGGTAGGGTTAATAAAACCCTTGTGACAATTAGGCAACGTCTAATTCTAGTCACGTGTCTGCCCCAAACAATTCACATTTTGGCTCTTTGATCTCCGCATTCTCCCATCAAATTCAATTTTCAGAGGGGCGATTAACCCGACGAATTTACCGCGTCTAAAAACAATGTTTTGAGTACGGCGCGGTCCTGAAAGGAGAATAACATGCGTATTTTCGTAGCAACCATTATGGCTTCGACCATTGCAGCCGCCGGTTTCTCGGCTGCTCACGCCGCTGACGCCGTAAACGACGTGCCGCAGGCACCGGTAGCCTACGACCAGCCCGCTCCGGTCAAGAACTGGACCGGCGCTTACCTCGGTGGTACCGCCAACTACGATTGGGGCCGTTTCAGCTCCAGCAACGACGGCCGTGACGCCAAGGGCGCCGGCGGCGGCATCTACGGCGGTTACAACATGCAGAACGGCCAGATCGTTTACGGTGCCGAAGCAGACGTTAACCTCGGCCGCGAGCGCGGTTCCGCTGGTACGGTTGGTGGCAACGCCGTCGAAGGCAAGCAGGGCGTCAACGGCTCGCTGCGTGCCCGTGTCGGTTACGACATGAACCCGTTCCTGCTGTACGGTACGGCTGGTCTCGCAGCCTCCGACAACAAGGTACGTGACGCGACCTCCAAGGACAGCGCAACCGCCCTCGGCTACACCGTTGGTGCCGGCGTTGAAGCCATGGTTACGGACAACATCACTGCCCGTCTGGAATATCGCTACAGCGACTACCAGAAGAAGGACTACAGCCTGGACTCCGGCGCGTTCTCGCGCGGCTTCGACGACCACTCCGTCAAGGCCGGTATCGGCGTCAAGTTCTGATCCTTCAAGGATCGGTAAACAAAAGCCGGGGTTTACGCCCCGGCTTTTTCGTTTTTGCCATCAGCTACAGCATCCATGCCCGGCGATCAGGCCAGGCATGGCGCTCACATTGGCGTCAGGCGGCAGCCCTCATGTCCTTATAGGCTTCGAAACGCTTGCTGAATGTTTCCGGCCATTGCGCCAGCGCCTCGTGCCCTTCGGCCCATTCACCTGCAAAACGCAGATCGAGATAACCGATCAACGCCGCAAGGGCGAAATGTCCGCCATGCAGCTTCTTGCCGGTTTTCGGCAGGTTGGCGTTGAGATGATCCAGACCCTTCACCGCCTTTTTCCACTGCTTGTCGATCCATGGCTGGTGAACTCTGTCCTCCGGGCGGGAACGGCGCTCGTAAACGATGGCCAGCAGGCAATCCATGATGCCGTCGCAGAGCGCTTCCAGAATTTCCGCTTCGGTGCGCTTGCCGTTCTTTTTCGGGTAGAGCTTGCCGCCCGAAAGGCGGTCTAGATAGTGCATGATCGCGACGCTGTCATAGACCGAGCCGCCATCGTCCAGAAGCAGGACCGGAATTTTGCCGAGCGGATTGTTGTCAACCAGCGTCGCGGGCTCGGCATTGGTGTCGACGGCGACGTTGGTAATGTCGATGCCGAGATGGCGGGCGGCCATGCGCACCTTGGCGGAGTAGGGGGAAGTGACGGAGTAAAGCAGTTCCATAGCCGGGTCCTGACATATGTTGATGTGTGGGTATTAGCGAATGGGGACGATTTCGGTAGCGCTGACGCGGCAGCCCTTGCGGTCAAGCTCAGGGCAATCGCGGAATGTCATGTCCTTGTTGAGGCAGATACGGACTTCCTCAAGGCGTTTCCCGTCGCAGCTGATCGAGACGCCGCGTTTCGACATGCCGGGGTTGGCGTCGGTGAAGGCGGTTTCGATGGCTTCGGCGGAAAGGGTGGCGCCTTTAGCGCCCGAGGCAATCGTCTCCGGCAGCTTGACCGCCTCGAAGGCGGTTCGTGTTGCCGAAAAATAATCCTTCTGCGAAAGGCCGGAGCAGGCGCCGTGCTTGCGCCACTGGTGGCCGATCAGGCCCATGGAGGGCATGATGTCGAACATCGTGCGGCCGATTGCGTCGGGCACACGGTCCGGCTCGCTGCTCGTGCAGAATTCGGGGTATCCGGTTTCGTTTTGCGGCCAAAGCCCGTGTACGACGAAACCGTACCGCCTGTTGCTGCCGCATTGCTGGCGATTGCCGGAACCTTCGGAGCTGGCGCAGAACGCCGGCGACCAGGAGAGCGAAAGCACATAAAAATCGAAGCCTGTTCCGGCGGGCACAGGGTTTTTGCCCGTGTCTCGTCGGGCAATTTCCGGCTGGGATGTTTCGGGCCTGGAATTGCCGGCGGGCTGCGTTTGGGATTGGGTCTGCCGGTTGGTTGCAGAACCGGTCGGGGCCGGATTTTCCCGCGAAAACCACAGGGCCGCAAGCGACAGAAGACCGAGGGCGATGAAACCGGCATAACGCTTCATTTCGTGCACGTTCTCCGGAAAATGGACGACCTCGTATCGCCCGCAGACGACAAAGCGGTCTTACATAAATTTGTGAACGAGGCAAACGGGCAAAAAGGTTGAAAGCTTCGCCGCATAACGAATAGAGTCGAACGAATCTTCTGCGGAGTGCGGAAATCGGGTTGGGGTGAAGCTGGGGGAAATAGGCGGGCATGACCGCATGACATTCAAGAAATACATCTGGCCCATCATTGGTCTGGCAACGATCGGTTTTTCGGCCTGGCTGCTCTATCACGAGCTGCGCGGTCTTTCACTCGATGATCTATGGGAAAGCCTCACGGCCATTCGCGCGCGGGACTGGGTGTGCTCCGGCCTGTCGACGCTTGTCGCCTATGCCGCCCTTGCCGGTTACGACCGCATCGCTCTCCAGCATCTCGGCCGGAAGGTAAACTGGTTCTTCATCACGCTCACCTCCTTCACCACCTACGCGCTTTCCCACAATGTCGGGGCATCCGTGTTTTCCGGTGCCGTCGTCCGATACCGGGCCTATACGTCCAAAGGGTTGAGCGCTGCCGAAGTCGGCATTCTCGTCGGCCTTTGTTCCTTCACCTTCATCATCGGAACGATCATGCTCATCGGTCTGGTGCTGGTCTACGAACCGGACATTACCGAGCGCTTTACTGGCATCCTGCCCGTGGAAGCATCAACGACAACCGGCGTACTGCTGCTCGCCATCGTTGCACTTTATGTGCTCGGCAGTCTTTTGAAGCTGCGGCCGCTGAAAATCGGTTCGTTTTTTCTGCCATATCCCGTGCCGAAACTGGTGGCGCAACAGCTGGTCATCGGTCCGATCGAACTGATCGGAGCTGCAGGCATCATCTATTTCGCGCTGCCGGAAGCCGGAAATCCCGGTTTCATGATCATTCTCGGGATTTTCCTGATTTCCTTTTCCGCGGCGCTCATCTCGCACGCGCCGGGCGGGCTTGGCGTGCTGGAGCTGGTGTTCGTCACCGGCCTGCCTGATATGAACCCGGCTGACGTGATTGCGGCGCTGCTGGTGTTCCGGCTGTTCTACCTCATCATCCCGTTCATCATGGCGCTGTTCGTGATCCTGTTCTTTGAGCGATCGCAGCTTGCACAGGCGCGGAAGGGGTGAGGTAAGCCCTCAATCCTCTTCCGGCTTTTCCTCGCCGCGTAGCCAGAAGGCGCGGTGCGAGGCGTATCTGTCCTGCGCCATCACCGTCTTCAGGAATGGCAGCAGCGTGTGCAGCTCGTCCTTCAGCGTGTAGGGCGGGTTGACGACGATGAGGCCTGAGCCGCTCAAGCCTTCCAGCCGGTCGCTTTTCACGGAAAGTTCCGCGCACAGCATCTTCGGAATGTCGAAGGATTGCAGCCGCTCGTGGAAATCCTTGATCGGTGCGCCTTTTTTGAGCGGATACCACAGGCAATAGGTGCCGGTGGAGAAACGCCGATATGCCTTGTTCAACCCATCCGCCAGCCGCTGATATTCATTTTCAAGCTCGAAAGGCGGATCGACGAGGATGAGGCCGCGTTTTTCCTTCGGCGGCAGATGCGCGCCAAGCGACAGCCAGCCATCGAGCTCCGTCACCCGAACTTGATAATCTCCCTCGAACAGACGCGCCAGCGCGCGTGCGTCGTCCGGGTGCAGTTCCATGGCCGAAAGCCTGTCCTGCGGGCGGAACAGCATGCGCGCGAGCTTCGGCGAGCCGGGGTAGAACTGCATGCCGCCTTCGGGGTTAAGCTCTCTCACGGTGGAAAGATAGGGTTCCAGCAATTCGGCGACAGGGGCCGGCAGATCGGCGTCCATCAGCTTGCCGATGCCGGTCTGCCATTCGCCTGTCTTCTGCGCCTCTTCCGATGACAGATCGTAGAGGCCGATGCCGGCATGAGTATCCAGCACCCGAAACGCCTTGTCCTTGTTCTGCAGGTAACGGACGAGACGGGCGAGAACGGCGTGTTTGAGAACATCCGCGAAATTGCCGGCGTGGTAGATGTGGCGATAGTTCATGGGATGTGTCTCGCTTCCCGATGGGGATGATGAATATTCTTGATGGACGTCACTTCGGCCTTTTTGCCGCGTCGCTGATGCAATATAGAAAAGACATGAACCTTGCGACCCCGATTTCCGCTAAAAACGCCACCCCGAAAGCCGAAAGTGCCACGCGCATCGGCCACACGGTCTGTCCGCACGACTGTCCGAGCGCCTGCGCGCTGGAAGTGGACATCAATGCCGATGGCCGCATCGGCCGTGTGCGCGGCGCCAATGCCAATACATACACTGCCGGCGTCATCTGCGCCAAGGTGGCGCGTTACTCAGAGCGTATCTATCATCCCGGCCGTCTTTTGACCCCGAAGCGCCGCAAGGGTGCGAAGGGTGCCGGCGACTGGCAGGAGATATCCTGGGAAGCGGCACTGGACGAGGTTGCTGACGCCTTCGTCAAAGCCGAGGCAAAGCACGGCGCCGAAGCCATCTGGCCTTATTTCTATGCCGGAACCATGGGACAGGTTCAGCGCGATTCCATCGAGCGCCTGCGTCACGCCAAGAAATATTCCGGCTTTTTTGGATCGATCTGCACCAACATGGCCTGGACGGGTTATGTGATGGGTACAGGCGCGCTGCGCGGGCCAGATCCGCGCGAAATCGGCAAGGCCGATGTCGTTGTCATCTGGGGCACGAATGCTGTCGCCACGCAGGTCAACGTCATGACCCATGCGGTAAAAGCCCGCAAGGAACGTGGCGCGAAGATCGTCGTCGTCGATATCTATGACAATCCAACCATGAAACAGGCCGATATGCGCATCGTCCTGCGTCCCGGCACCGATGCGGCGCTCGCCTGCGCCATCATGCACATTGCCTTCCGCGATGGTTATGCCGACCGCGATTACATGGCGCGCTTCGCTGACGATCCGGCGGGACTTGAAGAGCATCTGAAATCGAAGACGCCGCAATGGGCGTCCGAAATCACCGGTCTTTCCGTGGAGGAAATCGAGGATTTCGCAAGGCTCGTGGGCACGACGAAAAAGACGTTCTTCCGGCTCGGTTATGGTTTCGCCCGCCAGCGCAACGGCGCGGTCGCCATGCATGCCGCCCTTTCTATCGCCACCGTTCTTGGCTCCTGGCAATATGAAGGCGGCGGCGCCTTCCACAATAACGGCGATATCTTCCGGCTCAACAAGGCGGAACTGATGGGCACAGCCTATGCCGACCCCAACGTGCGCCAGCTCGACCAGTCGCAGATCGGCCGCGTGCTGACGGGGGATGCGGAAGCGCTGCGACATGGTGGCCCGGTGACGGCGCTGCTCATCCAGAACACCAACCCCGTCAATGTCGCACCCGAGCAGCGGCTGGTGAAACAGGGTTTCCTGCGCGACGATCTTTTTGTTGCCGTGCATGAGCAATTCATGACGGAGACGGCCGAGTTGGCCGATATCGTGCTGCCGGCCACCATGTTCCTTGAACATGACGATATCTACCGCGCCGGTGGCCAGAACCACATTCTGCTTGGCCCCAAGCTGGTGGAGCCGCCGGAAACCGTGCGCACCAATCTCTTCGTCATCGAAGAACTGGCGAAACGTCTTGGTATCGACCATATGCCGGGCTTCGGTCTTTCAGCCCGCGACCATGTCGATCATATGCTGAAAGTCAGCGGCTGGGGCGATTTCGATACGTTGGCGGAAGAAAAATGGATCGATGCGCAGCCCTCTTTCGAGGTGGCGCATTATCTCGAGGGTTTTGGTTATGGTGACGGAAAATTCCGTTTCAGCCCCGAATGGGCGACAGGGCCGTCTCCAAACAAACCGCCGAAAAATATCGGCGTTATGGGGCCGGTTGCGCAATTTCCGAAATTCCCGGATCAGGTAGATGTCATCGAAACCGCCGACGGAGAGCATCCTTTCCGACTGGCGACATCGCCAGCGCGCAACTTCCTCAACTCCACCTTCGCGGAAACGAAAACCTCCGTGCAGAAGGAAGGACGTCCGGAAGTGATGATCTGTTCCGAGGACGCCACCCGCAACGGTATAGCCGATGGCGACATCGTGCGTATCGGCAATGGCCGCGGCGAAGTGCGCCTCCATGCGAAAATCGTGGAGGGTGCGAGGCCCGGCGTTCTGGTTGCCGAAGGGTTGTGGCCCAACAAGGCGCATCTGGACGGCGAGGGTATCAATGTTCTGACGGGCGCCGATGCCGTCGCCCCCTATGGCGGCGCGGCTTTCCACGACAATAAGGTGTGGCTCCACCGCGACGACGAAGCCTGAAAGGCTTGATATTGCACCGCAACAGGGCCAAGCTGAACACTTCCGCGACAGGCAAGGGAATATCCGGTGACACAGACGCAAGCGAAAAACGTTCCGGCCGACACTGATTCCGGCAGGGTCCGGCTGGTGGAAAAGGAAACGGTGTGGAAGGGCTTCGTGCATATGCAGAAGCTCATTTTCGACCAGCGCATGCCGGATGGCAGGACGATGCGCATCGTGCGGGAAGTGCATGACCATGGCAGCGCCGCCGCCATCCTTCTATACGATGCCAAACGCGACAGCGTGGTGATGGTGCGCCAGTTCCGCCCTGCCGTCTTCGTGAACGGCGATCCAAGCTTCATGATCGAAGTGCCAGCGGGGCTCCTCGATGACGACAACGCCGCCGACGCCATTCGCCGCGAGGCCATGGAAGAATCTGGCTACGCGGTGGAAAAGGTCGAATACCTGTTCGACATGTATGCCAGCCCGGGAACGCTCACCGAAAAAGTCAGCCTCTTCGTCGCCCGCATCGATCTCGACGTGCAGGCCGGCAGCGGCGGTGGTCTGGAAACCGAAGGCGAGGATCTGGAGGTTCTGACCTACGGCCTCGACGAAGCCTTCGCGATGATCGCGTCCGGCGAAATCACCGATTCCAAGACGATTATTCTGTTGCAGTGGGCCATGTTGAATCGCGCGGCTCTACGCAAACCTTAAGCGAACGCAACGTTTTCCAACTTTGCCGCAGCCGCAAGCTTCCTATCATGTGTTGCTAAAGGCACATTGTGCGAAATCGCAAGCGAGAGGTAGGCAGCATCATAGGCGGGAAGCGCATGTTTCGTGCCAGGCGGATGATAGAGACGTGATCGGCGATTGTGCCGTCCTCGTCAGACAGGAACCAAGCCGCGACTACCGAGGCGTCCACGACAAAGGCCATTACTTGCGGCCTTCTTCTTTCCACGCCTTGACCTCATCCGGAGTTGTCTTTTTTCGTTGCGACCGTTCTGTCCGCATCGCAGAGATGAGGTGTCGACGAGATTGAGGATCGATCGCTTTTACGAGGCATGCCACAGCTTCGTTCTGCGTGCGATAATAACATCTTCTCCCGCCTCAACCGGAAGCCTTCAACTCAGAATCTGCCCTTTACGCCGGCCCCAACGAAAAGCGACTGCATATCGCCGCCCGCCGTATCTTTATAAAACAGGCCGGTAGTTCCGCCAGTCGGTGTGAGGGTTTTGTCACCGCGACCGAAGCTCGTATATTCGTATGCGCCATCCAGGTAGAGGGAGGCATTCTCAGTCAGGGCATAGGCGATGCCCGCTTTTGCTCCGAACATGCCGCCAACATGGAATTTGTCGGTGAAGCGGATCGAACGCATCCAGTGATCGTCCGTGGCTTTCGCATAGATCATTGCGCCGCCTTCGAGGCCGGCATTCAGCGACCAGTTCCCGAATTTGCGCCCACCGGTCACATTGCCGTAAAATACGGGGATTTGCTGCCGGTAGGTGATGGCTTTTTCGCTATTGTTGAACTCACCGACATTATTGCGAAATCCTCTCCAACTGTAGATGTAGTCACCGCCATAGGCGGACCACTGCACGTCGGTATAGCGAAAGCCGATACCGGCACTGAGGTGCTGCAGCGGGTCTTCCAGCAGTGTTCTGTTGATTTCGATGCTTCCGGTCAGGTAGTGGTCGAGGCGAGTGTCGCCGTGCTGTGAGCGGTCGCTCCATCCAGTTTTCGATGTATCCCTGTAATAGGGAGGCAGCCAATCGTAGTCGGTCATGTAGCCATCGCCAGCAAAGCCGATTCGACCTTCCGTTTTTATGCGCCACTCGGGTGACAGCTCAAGTCCAAGCGATCCGCGTAACGCCATGGCATTTGTTGTTTTCCAGTCGAGTTGACTGTTTTTGTGGCTTCCGTTGTAAAAGGTCTCTGTGGCCTTGATGTTTAGAACACCGGCATCGAGCGAAGCGGTGATGCCGCTTTGCTCGGCGGCGAGCGGCAGGCTCGTACCCACCAGTAAAACGGCCGAAAGCGGCAGGGAAAACTTCGAAATTAGCATAATCGCTCCTGAATGACCGGAGGGCTCCAAAATGCGGGGCCGTTGCGGGCATTAAAGGTGATTATGGTAAACGTTCGGTTTATTTTAGAGGAAATACCACTTTAAGTATCTTTGTACTTTAGTGAAATATTTGTCAGTAAGCAGAAATCAGGCTGGAATACTCAGATTTACTTGCGTCGCCGCTGGAAATGGCTTTCCCACCTTCCATCCGCACCTTGCCTTCCGCAAGCTGCTTCAGGGCAAGTGGATAAAGCTGGTGTTCGACGGTGAGTATCCGCGCCGCCAGCGTCTCGGCCGTGTCGTCGGAAAGAACCGGCACCGCGCCCTGCGCGATCGTCGGGCCTTCGTCCATGCCTTCGGTGACGAAATGTACGGTGCAGCCGGAAATCTTCATGCCGCTGTCGATGGCGCGCTGGTGGGTGTGCAGGCCGGGGAAAAGCGGCAGCAGGGAAGGGTGGATATTGATGATGCGGCCTTCATAGGGGGCGATGAAATTCCCGGAGATCAGCCGCATGTAACCGGCAAGACAGATGATATCAGGCGCAATCTCGCCAAGTGCGGCCAGAATGGCGCCCTCATGCTCGGCTTTGCTGGCATAGGTCTTGCGCTCGAAAACGAGCGTGGGAATACCGAACGCCCGCGCCTTTTCCAGCCCGCCTGCCGACGCCTTGTCCGAAATTACACAGGCGATCTCGGCCGGAAAATCCGTCTCCTGACAGGCCTTGGCAAGCGACACCATGTTGGAGCCGCTGCCGGAAATGAAAACGACGACACGTGCGCGGCCAGATCGAGAGGCGGCGCTCATCATAGGCTGAGGGCGCCCTTGTAGATCGTGCCGTGCGCACCCTCTTCGCGGGCGACCATGCGGCCGAGCGGGAACACGGTCTCGCCTTCCGCCGTCAGAGCATCGGTGACCTTGGCGGCATTTTCAGCCGAAACGACCACGATCATGCCGACACCACAGTTGAACGTGCGCAGCATTTCTTTGGCTTCAACGCCACCGGTTTTTGCAAGCCACGAGAACACAGCCGGAACCTCGATCGCGTCGAGATCGATCTCGGCGGCGAGATGCTTGGGCAGAACGCGCGGAATATTTTCCGGGAAGCCGCCGCCGGTAATATGCGCCAGCGCCTTCAGCGCGCCGGTCTCGCGAATTGCCTTCAAAAGCGGCTTTACATAGATGCGCGTCGGCGTCAGCAGCGCTTCGCCAAGCTTCTTGCCATCTGCGAAGGGTGCCGGGGCGTCCCAGTCAAGGCCGGAGATCGAAACGATCTTGCGCACCAGCGAAAAACCGTTGGAATGAACGCCGGAGGACGAAAGTCCGAGAATGACGTCGCCTTCGGAAATATCGCCGGCGGGCAGAAGCTGGCCACGTTCGGCAGCACCCACGGCAAAGCCCGCGAGATCGTAGTCGCCATCGGAATACATGCCGGGCATTTCAGCGGTTTCACCACCGATCAGCGCACAGCCGGATTCGCGGCAGCCGGCAGCAATGCCGGACACGATGGCAGCGCCCTGATCCGGGTCGAGCTTGCCGGTCGCGAAATAGTCGAGGAAGAACAGTGGTTCTGCGCCCTGCACGACGAGATCGTTGACGCACATGGCTACGAGGTCGATGCCGACGGTGTCATGGAAATTCGCGTCGATGGCGATCTTCAACTTGGTGCCGACGCCGTCATTGGCGGCCACCAGAACCGGATCGTTAAAGCCTGCGGCCTTCAGATCGAACAGGCCGCCGAAGCCGCCGATTTCGCCATCCGCGCCGGGACGCCGCGTCGAGCGCACCGCCGGTTTGATCTTTTCGACCATCAGGTTGCCGGCGTCGATATCCACACCTGCGTCACTATAGGTAAGACCGTTCTTGCCCGACTGGCTCATCGCTCTCGTCTCCGCTGGTTCCTTTGGCGTCGCCATTCGCACGGGACGGGGCCTGATGCAAGGGTTTGAGTGGCAAAAGCTCCGGTTTTTAACGGCTTTGCGACGGTTTGACGTTTTGTGTGCCTCGGGCCTCTCGACAGCGATATGCGCAGCGCATACTTGAAAACCCGTCGTCGTTGCACAGACCTGGTAACCGCCGTGTCTATCGCTACCGGGCCACCGGCCTTGACCATGTGCATATGCGCATCCTATCTCCATCATGGGCAATGACGGCACGGCGACAAGAGGATGAACGGATGCAACCCCATGTGAGCGGTACGAGCCTGCGCCGGCAGGTTTTTTTCTGGATTGGCGTGCTTGCCGTCTTTATCTTTTTCCTGATGGTCTTCAGCTCCATCCTCCTGCCTTTCGTGGCGGGCATGGCACTTGCCTATTTTCTCGATCCGGTTGCCGACTGGCTGGAGCGCCGAGGCCTGAGCCGGTTGATGGCCACCGTCGTTATCCTCGTCACCTTCGTGCTGATTTTCGCGCTGTCGCTCATTATCATCATTCCGCTGATTGCCGCCCAGGCATCCGAATTCATCACGCGCATCCCGCAATATATCTCGTCCCTGCAGCAGTTGATCGCCGGTGCGGACGCCAATCTGCTGCCTGACTGGGTGAGCAACCAGATCAATGCAGTGAAGGAGAATTTTTCCAAGCTGCTGACCGAAGGCGCGGGCTTCATCGGCACCCTGCTGACGCAGATCTGGAATTCCGGTAAATCGCTGGTCGATGTCATGTCGCTGCTGGTCGTCACACCCGTCGTCGCCTTCTACCTGCTGCTCGACTGGGACCGGATGATCGACAAGGTCGATAGCTGGATACCGCGCGACTACGTGCATACGGTCCGCCAGATCGCCCGCGACATGGACAGGACGATTGCCGGCTTCGTGCGCGGGCAGGGGTCGCTCTGCCTCATCCTCGGCGTTTATTACGCTGTCGGCCTGTCGTTGGTGGGCCTGAATTTCGGCCTGCTGATCGGCCTTTTCTCCGGCCTTATCAGCTTCATTCCCTATATTGGTTCGATGGTCGGCCTCATCCTTGCCGTCGGCGTCGCCATCGTGCAGTTCTGGCCTGATTATATCTATGTATTTCTGACACTTGCCGTGTTCTTTTCCGGCCAGTTCATCGAAGGCAACATCCTGCAGCCGAAGCTCGTCGGCAGCAGCGTCGGCCTGCATCCGGTATGGCTGATGTTCGCATTGTTCGCCTTCGGTGCGCTTTTCGGTTTCGTCGGCCTTCTGGTCGCCGTGCCGGCGGCGGCAGCCGTTGGCGTGCTTGTCCGCTTTGCATTGTCGCGATATCTTGAAAGCGATCTTTATCATGGGCACGCCGCCAACCTTCCCTGGGAAGAACAGGAAACGTCCTCCGGCAAGGTTGACTCTCAGGGCTAACGATGACTGACCAAATCAAAAACGACAACGCCCGGTCGAAGGCCGAGCAGCTGCCGCTCGCATTCTCACACCAGTCCGCTTCCGGAAGGGACGATCTTCTCGTGTCCGACTCGCTCAAGGCTGCCGTCAGCCTTTTGGATGAATGGCCGAACTGGCCTTCGCCCGTGGTGGTGCTGGCCGGGCCTCCGGGTTCGGGAAAATCGCATCTCGCCAATATCTGGAAAAATATCAGCAGCGCGCAGGATATCCACCCGCAAGCCGGTGTTGGCGCTGCGCGTCTTGCCGAAACCGGAGCGGTTCTGTTCGAGGATGCCGATCGCCGCGGTTTTGACGATACCGAACTTTTCCATGTCATCAACAGCGTGCGCCAGCACGGCACCACGCTTTTGATGACCAGCCGGCAATGGCCGGCCGCATGGCCGGTGACCTTGCCGGACCTGCGCTCACGCCTGAAAGCCGTGACTGTGGTGGAGACAGGCGAGCCCGACGAGGGTCTTCTGGCACAGGTTTTGGTGAAACTCTTCGCCGACCGGCAGCTTTATATGGATGACAAACTCATAGGCTACATCGTCAACAGAATGGAGCGTTCACTCGATACGGCGCAGACGATTGTGGACCGTATCGACAGGCTGGCGCTCTCGCGTGGAACAAGGATAACCCGTCCCTTGGCGGCGGAAGTCCTCAACGCGATGGGCGAAGGGACAAGGGGTAGCGGGCTGGAGGTCGATTGACTGTCACAGTTCCGTCGTCAAACTGTTATACGGGCAAGAGGGACGATCGCGGGATGCAGCAGGATCACGGGACGGAAAGTCAGGGGATGGTACAGGACATGGACGCTATTGTGCAGGACGACTTCAACAAGGTTCAGCCGATGACCGAGGGCGAGAACCTCTGGGACAGCCCCGCGCGCTTCATCAACCGCGAATTCTCCTGGCTCCAGTTCAATCGGCGTGTTCTGGAAGAAACGCTGAACACGGATCATCCGCTGTTGGAGCGGCTGCGTTTTCTGTCCATCTCCGCCGCCAACCTCGATGAATTCTTCATGGTCCGCG
This sequence comes from Agrobacterium sp. 16-2014-1-2a, assembly GCF_053522705.1. Classification (NCBI taxonomy): domain Bacteria; kingdom Pseudomonadati; phylum Pseudomonadota; class Alphaproteobacteria; order Hyphomicrobiales; family Rhizobiaceae; genus Agrobacterium; species Agrobacterium sp. 16-2014-1-2a. The sequence goes on along the minus strand of NZ_JBNWBX010000001.1, from coordinate 729,549 downwards.
TCGCCGGCCTCGAAGGCCAAGTGCGCCAGAAGATTACGGTCAAGACACCTGACGGCAAGACACCAGCCGAGCAGCTGGAAGACATTTTGAAGGAAATCGACAACCTGCAGATGGAGCAGCAGGCCTCGCTTGCCGTTCTGCAGCAATATCTCGCCAAGGAAGAAATCTTCATCGTGCGGCCTGCCGCACTTTCCGAAGCGGATCGTACCTGGCTGGGCACCGAGTTCGAGGAACGTATTTTCCCGGTGCTGACGCCGCTGTCCATCGACCCTGCGCACCCGTTCCCCTTCATTCCGAACCTCGGTTTCTCGATGGGCCTGCAGCTCGACAGCGTCAACGGCCGCGAGCCGATGACAGCTCTGTTGCGTCTCCCGACGGCGCTCGACCGCTTCGTTCGTTTGCCGGATGAGAAAAACGCCATCCGCTACATCACGCTTGAAGATGTGGTCGGTCTGTTCATTCACCGTCTTTATCCAGGCTATACAGTCCGTGGATTCGGCACGTTCCGCATCATCCGTGACAGCGATATCGAGGTGGAGGAAGAGGCGGAAGATCTGGTCCGCTTCTTCGAAAGCGCGCTGAAGCGCCGCCGCCGCGGTTCGGTTATCCGCATTGAGACCGACAGCGAAATGCCGCAGTCGCTCCGCCAGTTCGTGGTGCACGAGCTTGGCGTGCCTGATAATCGCGTTGCCGTTCTGCCCGGCTTGCTCGCGCTCAACACCATCTCGGAAATCGTGCGCGCACCGCGCGACGATCTGAAGTTCGAGCCTTACAACGCCCGTTTCCCCGAGCGCGTGCGTGAACATGCTGGCGATTGCCTTGCCGCCATCCGCGAAAAAGACATGGTGGTTCACCACCCCTATGAAAGCTTCGACGTGGTTGTGCAGTTCCTGTTGCAGGCTGCGCGCGACCCCGAAGTGCTCGCCATCAAGCAGACGCTTTACCGCACCTCCAACGACAGCCCGATCGTTCGCGCGCTGATCGACGCTGCGGAAGCCGGCAAATCCGTGACCGCGCTGGTCGAATTGAAGGCGCGTTTCGACGAAGAGGCGAACATCCGCTGGGCGCGCGATCTGGAGCGGGCCGGCGTGCAGGTGGTGTTCGGCTTCATCGAACTCAAGACGCATGCCAAGATGTCGATGGTGGTGCGCCGCGAGGACGGCAAGCTCAGAACCTATTGCCACCTCGGCACCGGCAACTACCACCCGATCACGGCCAAGATCTATACCGACCTGTCCTTCTTCACCTGCAACCCGAAGATCGCCCACGACATGGCGAATATCTTCAACTTCATCACGGGTTACGGCGAACCGGAAGAGGGCATGAAGCTCGCCATTTCGCCCTATACGCTGCGTGCGCGCATCGTGAAGCACATCAACGAAGAGATCGAGCACGCCAAGCGCGGTGCGCCGGCGGCGATCTGGATGAAGATGAACTCGCTGGTCGATCCCGAGATTATCGATACGCTTTACCGCGCCAGTGCGGCTGGCGTGGAGATTGATCTCGTCGTGCGCGGCATTTGCTGCCTGCGCCCACAGGTTGCGGGTCTGTCGGACAATATCCGCGTCAAGTCGATTGTCGGCCGCTTCCTCGAGCACAGCCGAATCTTCTGCTTCGGCAATGGTTTCGGCCTGCCTTCCGACAAGGCGCTGGTCTATATCGGCTCCGCCGACATGATGCCGCGCAACCTTGATCGCCGCGTTGAAACGCTGGTGCCGCTCACCAACCCCACCGTGCACGAGCAGGTTCTTTCACAGATTATGCTGGGCAATCTCATTGACAACCAGCAGAGCTACGAGATACTTGCGGACGGAACGTCGAGGCGCATCGAGGTGCGTAAAGGCGAAGAACCGTTCAACGCGCAGCACTATTTCATGACCAATCCCAGCCTTTCCGGACGTGGTGAAGCCCTGAAATCAAGTGCGCCCAAATTGATTGCCGGGTTGATTTCTTCCCGCAAGAAACAGGCTGAATGACTCGATCAGAAGCACAGGGGCGGCTGACCGGCCTTGCCCCCGTTTCCGTCATAGATATTGGTTCGAACTCCGTTCGTCTCGTCGTATATGAAGGTCTTTCCCGCGCGCCCGCCGTGCTGTTCAACGAAAAGGTCCTTTGCGGTCTCGGCAAGGGACTGGCCCTCACGGGCCGGATGCATGAGGAAGGCGTCAGCCGGGCGTTGATGGCACTTCGTCGCTTCCATGCGCTTTCCGAACAGGCGCAGGCGCAGCAACTCTACGTACTGGCGACAGCGGCAGCGCGTGAAGCGGAAAACGGCCCGGATTTCATCCGTGAAGCCGAAGCCATACTTGGTTGCGAGATCGAGGTGCTGTCCGGCGAAAAGGAAGCGCTTTATTCCGCCTATGGCGTGATTAGCGGTTTCCACGACCCGGATGGCATTGCAGGCGACCTGGGCGGCGGTTCGCTGGAACTCATCGACATCAAGGGCAAGAACTGTGGCGAGGGCATCACCCTGCCGCTCGGCGGCCTTCGGTTGTCGGAGCAATCGGATGGCTCGCTGGAGAAGGCGACGACCATTGCCCGCAAGCACGTCAAATCCTTCGCAAAGCTGCTGGCGGCCGGCGAGGGGCGTACCTTTTATGCCGTGGGCGGCACGTGGCGAAACATCGCCAAGCTGCACATGGAGATCACGGGTTATCCGCTGCACATGATGCAGGGATATGAATTGCCGCTGGCGGAAATGCTGAATTTTCTGGAAGAAGTCATCGTCTCCAGGGACAGCAAGGACCCGGCCTGGCAGGCGGTCTCCAAGAACCGCCGTTCGCTTCTGCCGTTCGGCGCCATCGCCATGCGTGAAGTTCTAAAGGCGATGAAGCCGGCAACGATCGCCTTCTCGGCGCAGGGCGTGCGCGAAGGTTATCTTTATTCGCTGCTGACGGAAGCGGAGCGGGATACCGACCCGCTGCTGGTCACGGCCGACGAGCTTGCCATTCTGCGTGCCCGTTCGCCCGAACATGCGCGCGAACTGGCCGACTGGAGCGGCCGCACCTTTCCGGTCTTCGGCATCGAGGAGACGGAAGAGGAAAGCCGTTACCGGCAGGCGGCCTGCCTTCTGGCCGATATCAGCTGGCGTGCACATCCGGACTATCGCGGCCTCCAGGCGCTCAACATCATCGCCCACTCCTCCTTCGTGGCGATCACCCATCCGGGCCGCGCTTACATTGCGCTTGCCAATTATTACCGCTTCGAAGGGTTGAACGACAACGGCACCACACAGCCGCTCGCCGCCATGGCGGGTGACCGCCTGCTGGAACTAGGCAAGTTGCTCGGCGGCCTGCTGCGCGTCGTTTACCTCTTCTCAGCCTCCATGCCCGGTGTCGTCGATCACCTGAAATTCCGCAAATCCACCAATCCGGATCTGGATCTGGAATTCGTCGTACCACACGCCTATTGCGATTTTGCCGGCGAGCGTCTGGACGGACGCCTGCAGCAACTGGCGAAGCTGACGGGCAAGCGGTTGGCGTTTGTGTTCGAGTAAGGGGCAGACGCCGGCCATTTGGCACCGCAGACAGTTGTGGAGCTATACTAGGACCAGCGCTGACAAAAGGCGTCGATATCGCTTGATTGAAAGTCGGCTAGCCGCGCCATGATCGTCTCGAAGGGCCAGTCCCACCAGGCGATTTTGGCAAGCTTCCCCGCCACGGTTTGCGAAAACCGCTCGCGAATGATCTTCGCGGGAACACCGCCGACGATGGTGTAGGGCGGCACGTCCTTGGTGACGACCGCGCCTGCTGCGAGCACGGCGCCGTCTCCAACCTTCACGCCCGGCAGCACGATGACCCCGTGACCGATCCAGACATCGTGACCGATGACGGCGCGATCCTCCTTGCGGCGATCGAAAAAAGCGTCGTCGCGCACCGCCTCTGTAGCGTAATATTCCGGGCAGTAGCTGAAACGGTGCATGGACGGTCGGTCCATTGGATGGTTCGGTGCGCCAATCCTGACGTCCGCGGCAATAGCGCAGAATTTCCCGATTGTCGCATCACCGACAATACAACGGGGTCCGAGGTAAGAGTAATTCCCGAGTTCGACGTTGTGCAGAGAGGTATCGGCCAAAATTTCGCAGCAGCTACCTATGTTCGAGTCCCTTATGCTTGCCGTCGAATGGATGACTGTCTCTGCGAGCTTGGGGCGATTGAGTTGTGCGGTTGAGTGCATGCCTGTCTCCGGATTTCGGCCTGCGTAACCGGGGACTATGAAGGGCGTATGACGTGAAATTGCGAAGGCAAGCCGATTAGGCCAGATATCCGTTTGAAATGCAGATCGTGTGCGCGCGCTTTGCGTGGAACGAAATCTGGCTTCATACAGCGCGGTCAGCCGCCGGAACCATCCGCGGTCGCAGCTTTTTTACTTCCAGTAATGGTCGGATATGTTTTGGGCATTCTGAATGATGTGACGCGCGACTTCGGGATCTCCGCCCTCGAATGTTTCCAGGTCGGCTCCGCATAACAGCAGGAAAAGCTGCTGGTGTGCGACAGCGGCAAAATAGTCATGAGGCGGTGGCTGTATTTCAGACCCGATTGACTGGAGTTCGTCAGCAGCCTGTTTGCTTGCCTGCTCAAGCGCTGCGAAAATAGTGGACACCATCGCCGATTCTGTCCGTTGCAATATATCCTGAACCTGCCGTTCGGCGGGCGTCAGGACCGGGCAGCTCTCACTCATCGCACAACTCTCCTCTCGGCACGCCTCGTTTACCTGCGGTACTATGCCATGGATTGTGTCTGCTTTGAGAGGAGAAGCTGAAGTTGTGGATTTGAAACCGCAAACGAAAAACACGACAGACCGAAATCGGTTTGTCGCCGAGACAAACCGGTCGCCTCGCTACAAGCCGTTATTATTCAACCGTGCCCCAGCGCCTTCCTGATACAGGCGCTGAGATAGGCATATTGCAGGGGCGTGGCCCTTGCCATCGCCTCCGTGCGGGTGGCGGGCCTGTCCTCGTAACCGACCGGAATATCGAACTGGGTGAAGGTGAAATCCCAGCGGGTGCCGTTGACGATATTGTAGAAATGGTCGGCGCCGCTAACGACGGTTTTGGCGAGGTCGCCACCGAAAATATCCTGCACCACAAGAGCTGTAACGCCGCCTTGCCCCCTGGCTGGGTTTTCTCTCGACCACAGGCTGCTGGTTTCGAGCGACCAGCTTTTCCTCAGGGCGTAATACAGTCGTTCGGCATTGTCCTGCATGACGGGTCTTTCCTGTTTCGGAACCGGGTTCCGGGTCAGGTTGGGTCGGTACAATAACGGAGCGCCTCGCTTCCTTTTTCAGGCCGCAGGAACGCTCCGTTCAGTTGAGATTGCGCCGATGCGCTGACGGTGCCGGAACGAATTCCGGCACCCTTTTCCTCACTTCGCGTCGAGAAGGTCCTTGACTTCCAGCAGGGCGAACTCGTTGTCGTCAGCCTTGTCCAGCGCACGACCGGCCGAGAAGGGCAGGTTGTTGTCGTTGCCGACGATGATATGGGTGGCGTCGACACGGTCGACATTCTCGATGGTCACGAACGGCATGTCGTAGAAACCGTTGCCGCCGCCCTGACGCTTCCTGTTATCAGGATCGGAGATCTTCAGCAGATCGATATAGCCGATCTTGCGCGCCGCCTTGCCGGCATTGGCGTCGTTGAATTCGATCTTGTAGATGCGCTTGACCTTGGAAGGCACGGCAAAGCAGTTTACGTCCGGCTTTTTCGGGTCGGCGCAGGCTTTGTCGGCGGTGCCGGCGCCATTGTCACGCTCGATGACCAGCGCGGTGCTCTCGTCCAGCATGTTGAAATCGCCGATGGCTTCGCCACCTTGCGCCAGCGGGTAGAGCCAGGTGCGGCCTGTCCATTCCTTCTTGGCGGTATCGAGCTCGATGATGCGAAGGGCGGTTGAGCCGTCTTCGGTCTTTTCGACCTGACCTTCGGCGGTGTAGAGCGGGCCTTCGAGAAGGCCGTAAAGCTTCGAGCCGTCCTTGGAGAGCGCCATGCCTTCATAACCACCTGATCGTTTCAGGTTGAAAGCGGGCATTTTCTGCGTGGGGTTGCCGGGCAGTGCCAGGGTCGGATGATCCGGGGACTTCACCTCGATATCGCCGGCCTTGGTGGCGATGACGTCGGTCAGCTTGCCGTCGCGGGTGAATTTCAGGATGTAGGGACCGAACTCTTCGCCCACCCAGAAGCCGTCGGCAACGGGCTGAATGGATTCGACGTCGAAGTCGGCGCCCGTCAGGTAACGTTTGGTCGAACCTTCCATGACGATGGGGAACGGAGCTTTCTTGTCCGGGTCGGAAAGGAACACCGTCTCCAGCGCGTTGACCTTGCCGGCATCCCAGTCGAATTTGATGTGGTGGAGCATCAGCATGGCGTCGCTGGAGTTGAGCTTTGAGCCGAAACCATTGTCGGAAAGGCTCCAGAAGCTGCCGTCCTCCATGGCCTTGATGCCGGAAAAGCCCTGCATGGCCTGGCCGTTGAACGGCATGGAGAGGCCGGTCGGGCGAACGCCATCCTTGCCGGGTACGGCGCCGAGACCCTCGGCGCGCTTGCGGTCGGCCGTCGTGAACTTGGCGGATGTCTTGAGGTATTCCGGCGCATCGGCAGGTGCTGCGATGATGGTGTTGGCGGGCAGAATGGCGTGCGAGACCAGCTTTGCCGGAAACTCCTGCTCTGCATGGGATGCGGTTGCGAGCGCAAGAACGGCGAAAGGTGCGAAAAGAATATGCTTCATGGTGGAGACCCCTCAATGCCTGTTGAAGACAGGACTGAGGCGATAGGGGCGCTACATGACAGGCAGGTGATTGCAGTTTGAAGCTTTGATGAATTTTGATGACGGGCGGCCTCGGAAACGAGGCTACCCGTTTGTTTTCAGGGGTTTTTTCAGGCGGCTGGGGCCTGATATTGGCTGAGCGTACACACGCCGAGCGTCTGCCCGCGTCCCTTGACAGCATGTTCGCCGAGATATTCGCTGCGCACACCTTTGGGTAGCACCAGCTGATGGGCGAGATCGGCAGAAATCAGCACGGGATGGCCGAGCATCTTGCTCAGTGATTCGAGCCGCGAAGTGGTGTTCACCGTGTCGCCAAAATAGGTGATCTTGTGGTGATCGACGCCGATTTCGGCTGTTATGACCGGCCCGCCATGAATCGCAAAGCGAAGGCGCGGCACTTCGCCGAAACGGGCGAGCCACATGTCGCGCTTGTCCTCGATGGTCGCCTGGATATCGAAAACACAGCGCACGCAGGCTGCCCGCCTTATCGCCATGTGATAGGGCCAGGTGATGATGGCCGCGTCGCCGATGTAGTCGTCAATGACGCCGCCATGTCTTCTGACGGGGGCTGCGTAGCTCGCGAAGATTTCGCCCAGAAACTCCTGCGCCTTCAGGTCGCCATGGGTTTCGGCAAACGAAGTGGAGCCGACGAGGTCGATGAAGATGAAGACGCGGTCTTCGCTGACTGGACGGCGATAGCGCCCAAGGATGAGATCGATGAAGATGTCACGGCCCAGCAGTTCGCGCACGCGCATGATGAAAACGATGATGCCGCAGACGATGAGGGTGAAGATCAGTGTCTGCACCTCGGCATGCACCGCCCGTTTCCAAGTGCCGGGAAATATGCCGCTAACCCACAGAATGGTACCGCCAAGCCCGAAGCCACAGAAGACGAGGACGGCATAGATGATGAGGCCGACGGCAATATAGGCCGGTGTCGGCAATGCGCTTACCTGCCGCGACAGACCGGGCAGCACGTAACCACGCTCGAAGGCGAGGATGGGCGCACAGGCGAACAGCGCATAGGTGGCGCCAATGAGCGCGCCGCCGCCATATTCCAGAAACGCGTAGGCCACGCCGCTGCCGGCCACGGCAACGAAGAGCACCACGTAATCCAGAATGGGCAGCAATTTTCTCATGTCGGTTCTTGATCTCGGGGAAGGGAAGCGTCGTGCCCCCGTCAGGCGAAGCTTCTGTTCAGGTCATATGCGACATTAATGTGGAAAATGCGCTGCAAAAAGTGACCATTCGGTAAGGTCACATGAAGGATTGGAAAGGCTGTTGCCCCGTTGCCGCAAAAGGGCTGTGCACCCGGCTCTACTACTTAATAGGATGTTCTGTAATAGACCGTTTCAAGCGGCGATTGCGGGCGGTCGTCCGGCGAGCGGTTCGACCATGTGACGGGGAAGGCGGCAAAGCGCAGCCGGTTGCCGTCTATCCATGCCCGGTCGAACAGGGTTTCTCCCTTGCTGGCAAAGGTGATGGCCGCGCAGGTCCGGCCATCGACATCGAAGGGAATATTCTCTTTCCAGCCAGTCAACCCGCAACCGGTACCCTTCGGGTCACCATTATAATGCTCGACAACCGCGGGGTCGTTGGGTGTCATGGCGATCGAGATGACGGTATGGGCAAAGAGCATGCTGTCGTTGTCCTTCAGGCCACCATCCAGCGTGCCTTCGTAACGCACCTGCACCGTGGGCTGCTGGCAGCTGCTGCGGGCGTAAATCTGTGAGACAGCATGCATGCGGCCACCGCGTATGGTGATGCGCGTGACGATGCCGTGACGGTCGTTCTTGCCGATCTCAAGGCAATCGGTCGTCCATTCGCCCTGAAGATCGACCTTGCCGTCATCGGCGCGCGCTGACGTGGATGAAAGAGTAGGGAAAATGCCTGCGGCCGCGATAGATGCGGCCAACAGCAGAGCACGGGCAGGTTTCATGGAAATACCCTCAAAGCGAGACCATCTGCAAAGAGATGGACCGCGATGCGGGCAAAATTTGGGTTGGCGCAGGTCCGGTAAAAGCAGAAGCGCTTTCGCGTCCGGACAATGCGCAAAATTGCGCGAAGCGCGGGCGATCAGGCCTCGCTCACCGCCACATCAACCGCCTCGACCTTCTTGCCGGCGAAACGCAATGCCACTTCGCCATTGATGAGCTTCAGCGCCACATCGCCAAACAGTTCGCGCCGCCAGCCGGTCAGCGCTGCCACGGTGGCAGCCTCGCCCTCGGAAGCGATCTTGTCCAGATCTTCGCTGTTGGCGATGACCTTTGCTGCGACGCCGTGCTTGTCTGCCGTCAGCTTCAGGAGAACTTTCAACAGCTCCACGGCAGCGCCGGAGCCTTCCGGTGCGTGGCTGTGACGCGGCGCCTTCGGCATTTCCTCTTTCGGAAGTGCCAGCGCCGCATTCACGGTCTCGATGATGGCCGTGCCGGAGGAAGAGCGCTCCCAGCCCTTCGGGATGGTGCGAAGCCGCGACAGCGCCTCGGTGTCCTTCGGCTGCTGCTGTGCGATTTCGAAGATCGCATCGTCCTTTAGCACGCGTGAGCGCGGCACGTTGCGCGACCGCGCCTCACGTTCACGCCATGCGGCGACAAATTTGAGGATGGCGAGTTCAGTCGGCTTGCGCAGGCGCGATTTCAACCGCAGCCAGGCATCGTCGGGATGCATGTCATAGGTTTCGCGCGATTCCAGAATGTCCATCTCTTCGGTCAGCCAAAGCGAGCGGCCTTCACGCTCCAGCTGCGCCTTGAGCGCCAGATAGACATCGCGCAGATGGGTGACGTCGGCCAGCGCATAATCCAGCTGCTTTTCCGTCAGCGGGCGGCGGCTCCAGTCCGTGAAACGTGAGGATTTGTCGATCTGCACATTCTTGATCCTCTGGACCAACTGGTCGTAAGAGATCGAATCGCCGAAACCGCACACCATGGCCGCGACCTGCGTATCGAAGATCGGGTGCGGAATAAGCCCGCCAAGATGATAGATGATTTCGATATCCTGACGCGCCGCATGGAAAACCTTCACGACATCGGGATTGGCCATGAGTTCGAACAGCGGCGTAAGGTCGAGACCCTTGGCGAGCGGGTCGACCAGTACCTCAAGGGTAGGGCTCGCCATCTGCACGAGACAAAGCTCGGGCCAGAAGGTCGTCTCACGCAGAAACTCGGTGTCGATGGTAATGAATTCCGATTTCGCCAGTTCCGTGCAGGCTTCGGCGAGGGCGGCAGTCGTTTCAATCATTGCAAATGGCCACTCGTGAAAATTATCCGTCTTACTTTCCCTTTGCCGGGCGCATGTCAATACAAAGCCCGCTTTTGAAGGCTCAAGGATCGTTTTTCTCAGGTGGTTTTGGCGTCGGCCCGTCGTTTTTGGGTGGTGCAGGGGCGGCCAGCTTCTGAAAATAGGCCGAGGTGCGCAAAAGCGGGCGGAACCCCCAGTTCCGCTCCTCGACGGGTACTCCCTCGCGCACCCGTAGCCGGTATATGGTGTAGGCGATGAAAACGATCTGGATCGCGGCCGTGTAGCTGAACAGCGCTTTGGGACCGAACTGGTCGATCAGGACGGAGGCGAGCAGCGGCCCGACGGTTGCACCCACCGACCAGAAGAACAGCAGCCCGGCAGACACCATCGCATGTTCGCCCTCTTTGGCATGGTCGTTGCCATGGGCGGAACTCAGTGAATAGAGCGGCAGGGCAAAGGCGCCGAACACGAAGACGCCGATGATGTTGCTCCATTCGTCCGAGCCGGCGAACAGGGCGAGAAACAGACCGACAATCACGGAGCACGCCGTGGTGGCGAGAATGATGATGCGGCGGTCGTAACGGTCTGAATAGACGCCGAGCGGATATTGCAAGACCACGCCGCCGATGATGCCCGCACTCATGAAGGTGGCGATGGCGGTTACGGAAAGGCCGATCTGTTCGGCATAGATTGGCCCGATGTTGCGAAACGCCGCCATGCTGAGGCCGACAGCCACGCAGCCGACGACGGCAAGCGGTGAGATGCGCCACACCGCGAAAAGATTGAACGGGATCTGTTTCGGCGGCGCGGGGTTGGATTTGTCGGCAATCGAGATCGGCACCAGCGACAGCGTGAGCGCCATGGCGATCAGCGAAAACACCACAGGCCCGTCAATGCCGGCGACGGGAATGATATATTGGGCGAGCGTCACGGAACCGAGATCGACGAAACGATAGATGGACAGCGTGCGCGCACGGTTGGAATTCGTCACCTGCGCATTGATCCAGCTTTCGATCGCGGCGAAAAGGCAGGCGACCGCAATACCGATGACGAAGCGCATCAACATCCAGAACAAGGGATGAAGGACAAGCGGCATGGCGATCGAGGCGGCCGATGCGACCGCCGCCATGGTGGCGAAGGTGCGGATATGGCCAATCTTGCGCAGAAGGCGCGTCACCGAAATGCAGCCGAGCGCGAATCCGATGCTGTAGGCGGCGCTGATGAGGCCGATGGTGCTGGCCGAAAACCCTTCGGACAGGCCCCGCAGCGCGATATAGGTTCCCTGCAGACCGTTGCCGCCAATCAGAATGCCGGCGGTGACGAGAAGCGGGATAAGAGGTCTGATCTGGCTCATTGCGGGCCGACTCGGTTTGGCGGGCTGAATAAGCACTATCTAAAGCGAAGGTGCGCGAAAGGACAGGCTGAACGCGACATTGTTGTGCTTTGCCTTGACAAATCGGGCTGGTCATGCGCTTTTCCGGCAAATTTCGACAGTGCCGCCCATCTGGCCCACGACACGCTCCAGGATATTAAAATGCATCGTTACCGCAGCCACACCTGTGCCGCTCTCCGCAAGTCCGACGTCGGCGAAACCGTTCGCCTTTCCGGTTGGGTTCATCGCGTGCGAGATCATGGCGGCGTTCTCTTCATCGACCTTCGCGACCACTACGGCATTACCCAGGTCGTGGCTGATCCCGATAGCCCGGCCTTCAAGGTTGCCGAGACGGTGCGCGGTGAATGGGTGATCCGTATTGACGGTCTCGTCAAGGCGCGGTCCGAAGACACCATCAACAAGGGCATGGCCACTGGCGAGATCGAGCTTTATGCGCAGGAGATCGAGGTTCTGGGCGTTGCCAAGGAACTGCCGCTGCCCGTCTTCGGTGAGCCTGAATATCCCGAAGATGTTCGCCTGAAGTATCGCTTCCTCGACCTGCGCCGCGAAACCCTGCACAAGAACATCGTCAAGCGCACGCAGATCATCTCCTCCATGCGCAAGGGTATGGGCGATCTGGGCTTTGCCGAATATACGACGCCGATCCTCACCGCATCCTCGCCGGAAGGCGCGCGCGACTTCCTCGTTCCCTCGCGCATCCACGAAGGCCAGTTCTTCGCGCTGCCGCAGGCCCCTCAGCAGTACAAGCAGCTTCTGATGGTGGCCGGTTTCGACCGCTACTTCCAGATCGCTCCATGCTTCCGCGATGAAGACCCGCGTGCAGACCGTCTGCCGGGCGAATTCTACCAGCTCGACGTCGAAATGAGCTTCGTGACCCAGGAAGACGTCTGGACCACGATGGAGCCGATGATGACGGCCGTTTTCGAACAGTTTGCCGAAGGCAAGCCGGTGACGAAAGAATGGCCGCGCATTCCCTATGACGAATCGATCCGTAAATACGGCTCCGACAAGCCGGACCTGCGCAACCCGATTGTCATGGAAGCCGTGACCGAACATTTCGATGGCTCGGGCTTCAAGGTTTTCGCCAACATGATCGCCTCCAACCCCAAGGTGCAGGTCTGGGCTATCCCGGCCAAGACCGGTGGTTCGCGTGCATTCTGCGATCGCATGAACGCCTGGGCGCAGAGCCAGGGCCAGCCGGGCCTCGGCTATATCTTCTGGAAGGAAGAAGAAGGCAAGGTTGCCGGCTCCGGTCCGCTTGCCAAGAACATCGGCGAGGAACGCACCGAGGCGCTGCGCCAGCAGCTTGGCCTTGAGGCGGGCGACGCCTGCTTCTTCGTCGCGGGCGATCCCGCCAAGTTCTACAAGTTTGCCGGCGAGGCGCGCACCCGTGCCGCCGACGAGCTGAATCTGATTGACCGCGACCGTTTCGAAATGTGCTGGATCGTCGATTTCCCCTTCTTCGAATACAACGACGAAGAAAAGAAGATTGATTTCGCCCACAACCCCTTCTCCATGCCGCAGGGTGGAATGGAAGCGCTGGAAGGGCAGGATCCGCTCTCCATCAAGGCTTTCCAGTATGACGCGGTCTGCAACGGCTTCGAAATCGCCTCCGGCTCCATCCGTAACCAGTCGCCCGAGCTGATGGTCAAGGCTTTTGAAAAGGTCGGACTGTCGCAGAGCGACGTGGAAGAGCGCTTCGGCGGTCTCTACCGCGCCTTCCAGTACGGTGCGCCTCCGCATGGCGGTTGCGCCTTCGGTATCGACCGTGTGGTCATGCTTCTGGTTGGTGCGAAGAACCTGCGCGAAATCACGCTGTTCCCGATGAACCAGCAGGCGCAGGACCTGCTGATGAACGCGCCGTCGCCGGCAACGCCGACCCAGCTTCGCGAGCTGGCGCTGCGCGTGGTTCCGTCCAAGAAGGACTGATCTCAACCGCCACGGGTTTTGAACAAAAGGGCTGGCGGCGACGCCGGCCCTTTCTGTTTCTGCAACGAACGTGGGAAAGTCACAATTTTACCGCGAGTTTAACGGAATTCCGAACGTAATCAGCCGGAATCCGATCCCAGTATAGTTTTGCGCTCATTCTGGGGACGCAAAGACTATCAGGGATTTTAAACTTGGGACAGCGCCGGCCGAACTTCGCTTGGGGTTGCGGCGCGATCATATTTATAAGGATTTCAGAATGGCACATGAATCGGAAAAAGACCTCGCCCCGGCCGGTGGGCAGATGCCGCCAGCCCCGCCTCGCAACGGCTTCGCCGTCAGCCTGCGCTCACCGGGCGCCAAGTTTCTGATGATCGGTTTCATATCGATGGTTCTGCTCGTACCGCTGCTTCTCGTCTGGGCGCTGACGGAAGAGCGCGCCTCGCGGGCCGAGGATGTTTCGGGCCGTATCGCCAGCGGCTGGGGTGGCGATCAGGTGGTGAACGGCCCTTATCTCGCCGTGCCTTTCGACGTGGAAAGACGCCGCGAGGTGAACGGCCAGAGCATCGTTGATCGCACGACCGAATGGGCGCTGGTCATGCCGGAAACGCTTGATGTCACGGCCGATCTGAAGACCGAGGAGAAGCGGCTGTCGATCTACAGCCTGCCGGTCTATAATGGCGACCTTGTCCTCAAAGGCCGGTTCGGTGCCGGCATCCTTCAGGATCTCGCCCGCTTCTCCGGCACGCCCCGCCTCGACAGCGCCATTCTCGTTCTCAGCATACAGGATATGACCGGCATTCGCTCGAGCGCCGGTGTCAGGATCGATGGCGGTTCCGTATTGCCGTTCGATCCCGGCATGCGTGATATCTCTGTCATAGCGCCCCGCACGGGTGCGCAGGACATGTCCATCAGGTCCGATGCCGGCGTGCACAGATCGATCGAAAGAGGCCTTGTCGAGAAAGGCTTCGATTTCGATATAGCCTTCTCCCTGAATGGTTCCGGCAGCTTTGCCGTCGCGCCCGCCGGCCAGACCACCAGTTTGGCGGCCAAGGCCAACTGGCCGCATCCCGGCTTTGAAGGCCTGTTCCTGCCGGAGGAAAAGACCGTCACAGCCTCGGATTTCACGGCCAACTGGACAATCCCCTATCTCGCAAGGGGCATAGACCGCGTGGTCGAGAGTTCGCGCCTGCCGCTGACCGACAGCCTGATGAGGATCAACCTCGTCGAGCCCGTGAAATTCTACCAGATCATCGCCCGGACACTCAAATATTCGATAGGCTTCATCTCTCTGGTGTTCCTGGCCGTCTTCATCGTCGAACTGAGGGGCGGCAGCAACGTGCACTGGATCCAGTACGTGCTGACGGGGCTGGCGCTGATCGTTTTCTACGTGTTGCTGCTCGCACTTGCGGAACATACGGGCTTCACCATCGCCTATGCTGCGGCGTCGCTTCTGACAGCGCTCCTGATCTCCTCCTATCTCGGAAGCGCAACCCGTAGCCGCAAGAACGGGGTAGCCCTGTTTACGGTTCTGGCGGTGGCTTATGGGGTCATGTATCTGGTTCTGAATGAGGATGAATATGCGCTGCTGGCCGGCGCGTTGATATCTTTCATCGCCATTGCTGCCACCATGTTCGCAACCCGCAGGGTCGACTGGTCGGGAACCGGCCCAACCCAGCACAACACCAATATTGGTCGCAGCGAAGCGTCGTAAGGCGCATCGCCAGCATCGAAAGGCGGGCAGACAACTTGCTGCCCGCTTTTTTGCCGTCTATAGGTGGAGCATTCACCACGGACCCGGTGAAATTCCGGGTGGCTCTTCTGGCCGCCGATCCGCCAGACAACGCAAAGCACCGACATTCTTTTTCAATCTACCGGACATGCTTCCGGCCGGTGCGTCATACTTTGCGAAAAAATCAAATGAACAGATTTCAGACTTACAGACGTGAGTGGTTTTCCAATATTCGCGGCGATGTGCTTTCCGGCATCGTCGTCGCACTTGCGCTCATTCCCGAAGCAATCGGCTTTTCCGTCATCGCCGGCGTCGATCCGAAGGTGGGGTTGTTCGCTTCTTTCGCCATTGCCTGCGTCTGCGCCTTCACCGGTGGCCGTCCGGGCATGATTTCCGCGGCAACCGCCGCCACAGCCGTCCTGATGGTGACGCTGGTGAAGGAACACGGCCTGCAATATCTCTTTGCTGCGACCATCCTCATGGGTGTGCTGCAGATCGCTGCGGGCTTTGCAAGGCTCGGGCGGGTGATGCGCTTCGTCTCTCGCTCAGTCATGACCGGCTTCGTCAATGCACTGGCGATCCTGATCTTCATGGCGCAATTGCCCGAGCTGATAGGCGTGCCTATCGCAACCTACGTCATGATCGCGGCTGGTCTTGCGATCATCTATCTCTTCCCGCTGGTCACTAAAATCATCCCGTCGCCGCTGGTCGCCATCGTCGTTTTGACCTGCGTGGCGGTGTTTTTCGGCATGGATATCCGCACCGTCGGCAATCTCGGCGAGCTGCCCTCGACGCTGCCGGTCTTCGCCCTGCCACAGGTGCCGCTGACTTTCGAAACGCTGCAGATCATCTTTCCGTATTCCGCAGCGCTGGCTGCCGTCGGTCTCCTGGAATCCCTGCTGACGGCACAGATCGTTGACGACATGACAGATACCGGCAGCAACAAGAGCCGGGAATGCATCGGGCAGGGGACAGGCAACATAGCCTCCGCGCTGATCGGCGGGATGGGCGGCTGCGCCATGATCGGCCAGTCGGTCATCAACGTCAGATCCGGCGGCAGGGGCAGGCTCTCCACTTTTGTGGCGGGCGCCTTCCTGCTGTTCCTCATTCTGGTGCTGGATGATCTTGTCCGCATCATTCCAATGGCCGCTCTTGTGGCTGTCATGATCATGGTTTCGATCGGCACCTTCTCGTGGCGTTCGATTCTCGATCTCAGCCGCAATCCACCGTCTTCCAGCATCGTCATGCTGGTAACGGTCGGGACCGTGCTGGCGACCCATGATCTCGCAAAAGGCGTGCTCGCAGGTGTGCTTCTCTCCGGCGTGTTTTTCGCTGGGAAGGTTTCAAAACTCTTCCACGTTCGTCCAGAGCTTGTCGCGGATGGTCGGCACCGCATCTACCGCGTCGATGGGCAGATTTTCTTCGCCTCGACGGAAGGCTTCATTGCCGCCTTCGATTTTGCCGAAGACGTGGAAACGGTCACCATCGACGTCACACAGGCGCATCTGTGGGACATTTCGGCTGTCGGTGCGCTGGACAAGGTCGTGCTGAAATTCCGCAAGACCGGCAAGACGGTCGAGGTGATCGGCGTCAACGAAGCGAGCGCCCATATGATCGACCGTTTCGCCCTGCACGACAAGCAGGATGGAGCGACAGCCTCAATCCACTGACCGGAAGTAAAAAGCCCCGGCGTAACCGGGGCTTTTTGTTGTGCTATTCGTTTGCCGTCACCGTCACGCCGAGCATTGTCGGCAGGGTGTTCGGCGCGCCCATGGCGGCGCCCATGATCATCGGGAAGGGAACCGGCTTTTCCGGTTCGGCCGAGATAGAGAAGCTCTTCGGATTGTCGATGTAGGCGTTGATCGCAGCCGACACCATGTTCTGCAATTCCGGAACGTTGAGCGAAGCCATCATGATGGGCGCCATGCCCTTGATGGTCTGGGAAAGCTGATCGCTGGTCATACCCTGCTGGCTTGCAGCGTAGTCGATGGCGCGCTTGGTGATGCTGGCATCTTCGAAGCTGATTTCGGCATTAACGAAGGAAAGCTGCTGCATCAGGCCGAGCATGGCAAGGCCCGCTGCCTGTTCGGCCTGTTCCTTGTTCGGATTTGCAGCCTGCGCCTTCACCGTCTCCTGCATCGATTTGATGAAGGCGAGTGTGTAACCGGAGAAACCGAACGACATGTTGAGACGGCCGACCTTGTCGAGGTCGATGGCATATTCCTCGACGTCTACGGTGCCGGAGGCAACTTCCCAGCTTCCGCTCATGGTCATGTTGCCGGAAAGGGCCTGCAGATTGAGCTTTTCAATTGCGTCTTTCGTGGCCGGATCGTTGACTTCGCTGAGATCGGCTTTGAAGCCGGATGCGTCGAGATCGAAGCCGATCGAGGCCTTGTCGTCGCTGACGGACATCGTTGCGCTGCTTTCCTCGAGCGAGAAAGCCTGCTTGCCATCGATGGAGACGGAAATCGGACCGCTATGCGCCTCGTCGTAGAACATCAGCGCATCAATCGTGCCCGTCGTCGCATCGGCAGGGATGGTGAGACCCGACATGTAGATGTCGTTGGCCTTGATCTCCACGTTTTCCTGCTTGTAATCGACATTGTCGAAACGCGCGTTCTTGATCTTGTAGCCGCCGTTGTTTTCCTCGACGCCTTCAAGGGTGACGTTGCCGACCGGAATTTTTTTGGCCGGATCGGCAGCCGCATTAAAGGTCACGCCGTTCAGCGTCACCGTGTCGCCGTTGACGGCGACGGATCCGGCGGCAATTTCACCGCCCTGCGCGGCGTAGGCGGCATTGATCTTTTTCAGAACGTCGTTGCCATCCAGTGCGAATGCCGGTGCGGAAAGCGCGAGAAGCGCGGCACTTGCGAAAAGAATCTGCCGGGTGGATTTCAGTCTCATAGTGTTTCTTCCCTCAATGTGCGGATGTGCACCGTGTTCTAAATGTGAATGGTGACATTTATATTCGCGATTATTCAAAGGTCTACAGGATTTAGATCGATTCGTATGACGGCGGCATTGCGGCATTCGCAACGCAGTTAATAAAAATCCTCACAAAAGGCGTCGTTTCGTCCACAGCCGAGACCCCCGAATTCCTTGCCGGGAATCGGCATTTCCGCTAGTCAAGCACCATGGGAAAAAATCTTGTACCTCCGTCAGGCGGAGACGATAACATTCATCCGGTCGATTTGAAGGCGGCGCTTGAAGAGCGCTACCTCGCTTACGCCTTGTCCACGATCATGCATCGTGCGCTGCCGGATGTGCGCGATGGACTGAAGCCGGTTCACCGCCGCATCATCCACGCCATGAGCGAAATGGGCATCCGCCCCAACTCGGCTTTCAAGAAATGCGCCCGCATCGTCGGTGACGTTATCGGTAAGTTCCATCCGCATGGCGACCAGTCGGTCTACGATGCGCTGGTCCGTCTCGCGCAGGATTTCTCGCAGCGTTATCCGATCGTGGACGGGCAGGGCAATTTCGGCAATATCGATGGCGACGGCGCCGCCGCCTATCGTTATACCGAAGCACGCATGACCGATGTGGCAGCGCTGCTGCTCGAAGGCATCGGCGAGGACGCGGTTGACTTCCGTGCTACCTATAATGAGGAAGATGAGGAGCCGGTCGTCCTCCCGGGCGCGTTCCCCAATCTGCTTGCCAACGGTGCCTCCGGCATCGCCGTCGGCATGGCGACGTCCATCCCGCCGCACAACGCCCATGAACTGTGCGACGCAGCTCTGCATCTCATCAAGCATCCGGATGCCACGGTTGAAAAGCTGGTGGAATTCATTCCCGGCCCCGACCTGCCGACCGGCGGCGTGATCATCGAAAGCCGCGAGAACATTCTCGAAGCCTATAAGACCGGGCGCGGTGGTTTCCGCGTGCGCGCCAAATGGGAAACGGAAGACCTCGGACGTGGCGGCTATCAGATCGTCATCACCGAAATCCCGTTCCAGGTGCAGAAATCGCGGCTGATCGAAAAGATCGCCGAGCTGCTGCTCGCCCGCAAACTGCCGCTGCTTGAGGATGTCCGCGACGAATCAGCCGAAGACGTGCGTATCGTGCTGGTTCCGAAAAACCGCACCGTCGACGCGACGCTGCTGATGGAATCGCTGTTCCGTCTGTCCGACCTTGAAAGCCGCCTGCCGCTCAACATGAACGTACTGTCGCTTGGCAGGGTGCCGAAGGTCATGGCGCTGAACGAGGTTCTGAGCGAATGGCTGGCACACCGCAAGGACGTGCTGGTCCGCCGTTCCCGCCATCGTCTTGCGGCCATCGATCGCAGGCTCGAGATTTTGGGCGGCCTGCTGGTCGCCTATCTCAATCTCGATGAGGTGATCCGTATCATCCGCGAGGAGGACGAGCCGAAACAGGTGATGATGGCCAAGTGGTCGCTCACCGATAATCAGGCCGAAGCCATCCTTAACATGCGTCTGCGCAATCTGCGCAAGCTTGAGGAATTCGAAATCCGCAAGGAGTTCGACGAACTCAGCAGCGAGAAGGCTGAAATCGAGGGTCTGCTCGCCTCCGATGAAAAGCAATGGCAGACCGTCGCCTGGGAAATCGGCGAGGTCAAAAAGAAATATGCCAAGGCAACCGAGATCGGCCGTCGCCGCACGCAGTTTGCGGATGCGCCGGATGCCGACATCGAGGCCATCCAGCAGGCGATGATCGAAAAGGAACCGGTCACCATCGTCATCTCGCAGAAGGGATGGATCAGGGCGCTGAAGGGGCATATGTCCGATACGTCGGCTCTGACCTTCAAGGAGGGCGATGGCCCGAAGCTCGCCTTCCCGGCGCAGACGACCGACAAGTTGCTGCTGCTGACCACCGGCGGCAAGGCCTACACGCTCGGCGCCGACAAGCTGCCGGGCGGTCGCGGCCATGGCGAGCCGATCCGCATCATGGTCGATATGGAGAACGATCAGGACATCCTGACGGCCTTCGTTCACGATCCGTCGCGCAAGCTTCTGCTCGTCTCGACTGGCGGCAACGGCTTCATCGTGGCCGAAAGCGAAATGGTCGCAAATACCCGCAAGGGCAAGCAGATCATGAATGTCGCCATGCCTGACGAAGCCAAGCTCGCCGTACCTGTTACTGGCGACCATGTCGCCGTCGTTGGCGAAAACCGCAAGCTTCTGGCCTTCCCGCTGTCGCAGGTGCCGGAAATGTCACGCGGCAAGGGCGTGCGCCTGCAACGCTACAAGGACGGCGGCGTGGTTGATGTGAAATGTTTCGCGCTCGCAGACGGCTTGAGCTGGTCCGACACGGCCGGGCGCCTCTTCACCAAGGTCGGTGAGGAATTGCGCGAATGGCTGGCAGACCGCGCCACCGTTGGCCGCACCGTACCGAAGGGCTTTCCGCGTAGCGGGAAATTTGGCGGGTAACAGCTGAAAGACGTCCCGAGCGATTACTCGGGACGTCTTTGATGGTCGCTGTTTCAGGACTTGGCGAGCGTTCTTAGCGCAACGTGGTATTTGCGCATCGCAATCCGCGCGTGTTCGAGCTGCCGATTAAAATCATCCGTCAGTTCTTCATCAAGACCACCGGCAGCACGCAATTCAAGCATGTTGCCGTATACACTTAGATCAAGAACGTCGCCTGTCTTCCATCCAAGCCGTTCAAGCATATCCTTTGGTATAACAATACCAGCGGCTTCGCCAATCTCGCAAATCGTTGCTTTCATTTGAAGTACTCCAAAGTTTAAATGGAGTTTAGCATACGGTTTTGACTGTTTGGCGAACTATTCTTCTACCGTAGGCTTATAAACCTCCCACCCGCGCGGTGTCAGATGCTCCTGCGGGTGGTAGCGCGTCTTGTAGCCCATCTTTTCAGAACCATCGACCCAGTAGCCAAGATAGACGTGCGGCAGGCCGAGCGCGCGTGTGCGGGTGATGTGATCCATGATCATGAAAGTGCCGAGCGAGCGCTTTTCTAGATCGGGGTTGAAGAAGGAATAGACCATCGACAGCCCGTCGCTCATCACATCGCTCAGCGCTACGGCGAGAAGTTCACCTCGTTTGCTGGAATCGATGCCGGAGCCGGGCTCTCGCACACGGTATTCGATGATGCGGGTGTTGACGTGCGTGTCTTCGATCATGATCGCATAGTCGAGCGCCGACATGTCGGACATGCCGCCTGACTGGTGCCGATGGTCGAGATAGCGGCGAAACAGTGAGAACTGTTCGGTGGATGGCTCAGCGGCATGAACGGTAGCGACGACATCCTTGTTGATGGAGAGAACGCGCCGCATCGATTTCGTCGGCTGGAACTGTTCGGCAAGGATGCGCACGGAAACGCAAGCTCGACAGGTTTCGCACGCCGGACGATAGGCGATGTTCTGTGAACGCCTGAAGCCGCCCTGGGTCAGAAGGTCGTTCATTTCCGACGCACGCGGGCCGACCAGATGCGTGAAAACCTTCCGCTCCATCTGGTTCGGCAAGTAGGGGCAGGTGGCCGGTGCCGTAAGATAGAATTGGGGAGAGGGCGTCGCCTGCGTGTTCATCGAACCGTGATCGCCTCCTGCGTCTGTTGTGAAAGCGCGCCGCGATTTCACGGGGTGCGGCGACGCTTCAAGCGACATGCATAATGTCACAGAATGGCAAAATGACGGAAAACGTCAACTGCACCATGCGGTATTTGCCTGATATGGAAGCCACGTTTTCGTGGCTTTCCCTTATATCAGTAGGTTCTGACCATGATGGTGCCGAGCAGGAAGTCATGAACGAGGCGCGAGCGCTCCGTAAACAGGCCTGCAAGCAGGATAAGCGGCGTCAAAACCGAGTTGATGATCCAGAAAAGCGCAATGTGCACGGTGGCCAGAAGGAAATCGATTCGCCGTCCGTCCATGCGCGCCATCGCGATGCCCATCGCCCGCATGCCGGGTGAGGCCTGCGACGGGCCGCTGAGCGTTACGCCGAAATAAAGGACCGCGACGATGACGAACAAGGCCGGATAGAGGAAGAAGCCGAGACCCAGCGTAATCACGCCGAGAAAGAAGACGATCACGGCGGCTGGAATGCACAGCAGGAGAACGATCGCGTAATCGATCAGAAAAGCGAAGATGCGTCGGCTCAGTACGCCGCTATAGGCGCGCCAGTCGTCCGGTGCGACATAGGTAGGGTTCTGGTCGAGGTTCATCGGTCGTTTTCTCCTGAGAAGACATGACAGCTCGAAACGCGCTTTTCGTCAGGCAGCATTCCGTGTCAGCAAACAATATGGGAAGAAAACGACCGAATACAATAAGCGTCGGCTGTCAGCCCTTCGCGAGTTTGCGCGCGGCTTCCACTGCGAAATAGCTCAGAATGCCATCGCAGCCTGCACGCTTGAAACAGAGAAGCGTTTCCATCATCACGCGCTCCCCGTCGATCCAGCCATGCATGGCCGCTGCCTTGATCTGGGTATATTCACCGGACACCTGATAGGCGAATGTGGGCAGCCCGAAATTCTCTTTCAGCCGCCAACAGATGTCGAGATAGGGCAAGCCCGGTTTGACCATCAGCATGTCAGCACCTTCTTCCACGTCGAGCGCTGCGTCGCGGATTGCCTCCATGCCGTTGGCGGGGCTGATGTAATAGCTGTTCTTGTCCCCTTTCAGCAGTCCGGCCGTCGAAATGGCCTCGCGATACGGACCGTAATAGCCGGAGGAGAATTTCGTGGCATAGGCCATGATGCCGACGTTCTGGTGCCCGGCCGCATCCAGGCCGCGGCGGATGGCGCCGATGCGGCCATCCATCATCTCGGACGGAGAAATAATGTCCGAACCGGCATCGGCCTGAAGGATTGCAGCACGAACGACCTGATCCACGGTCTCGTCATTGACGATTTCATCGCCGCGCAGAATGCCGTCATGCCCATGGCTGGTGAAGGGATCGAGCGCAACATCGGTGATCATGCCGATATTCGGAACCGCTTTTTTGACCGCGATGGTCGCCTGATTGATGAGGTTGTTGGCCTCGAGCGCATTCGAGCCGGTCTCGTCGCGCAAGTCCATCTCGATATTCGGGAAGGTCGCAATCGCCGGAATGCCGAGATCGGCGGCTTCCTTCGCCGCTTCGACCAGCTTGTCGACGCTCATGCGGTTTACGCCGGGCATCGCCGGTATGGGATCGAGGATATTGCTGCCCGGTACAATGAAGACCGGCCAGATGAGATCATCGACGGTCAGGCGGCTTTCCTGAACCAGACGGCGAGTCCAGTCGGCCTTGCGATTGCGGCGCATGCGGCGATGGCCGGTGATCGCGTCGACCAGATGCGTTTTGTCCTGCATGTAAGAATGTCCTTCGTATCCCACCCAAGTCAGGAAAGCTGCATAACACGAAGCAAGCGCCATGCGAATGCGACAATGTTTCCCCCTGGACTTCCCCGGTGGGCGAGGGTGCTTTGACAAGGCAAGCCGCCGAATTCAATATGGGCTGGTCGCCCGCCCGTCGAAACCGTATCTTCCGGCCATGGAACCTGATTCTCAACCTCTGCCGAAACGTCCGCTGACGGAAATCCTCTTTCTGGTCTTCATGAGGCTGGTCGCGGTTTCCTGTTTCTGGTTCGGCCTGCAATATTGGGCGATGCTGACGGGATATTCTCTCGGCGGGCATGGGCGGTTCGATATGCTTAACCTGCCATGGCGAGTGGCGGGTAGTGCGCTTGCGGTGATTTTCCCGGTCGCGGCGCTCGGTCTCTGGCTCGGCGCCTCCTGGGGGGCAGTCATGTGGGTCTTGGGTGCCGGCACCCAGATCGCCATGTATAAGGTGTGGCCATATATCTTCGGCGCCAACACGCTTGTACCCGTCATGCACGGTCTCGTGGCAACCATTTATATACTATTCCTGGTCGCTTTTTGGCTCGATCAGCGCCAGAATGAAGAGCGCGCAAGAATTGATTTACCATAAGAATAAAGCAATTCAGCCTGGTTTTCGGTCGAATTTTATTGCTAAGTCTTTGATTTGTAATGCATGGTGATAAGCCAGTCCCGCTTCGCCACAAGTTTGACCCACTTGGGAAAATGCAGGTAAGCATTTGTTAATCGTAGCTTTTAAGTAGAATTTTATGCGCATTGATTAGGTTCTCACTCAAGGCGGGAGACAAACAAACACACCGCCAAACAAAACAGTGAGGCAGTCATGATCAATAGCAAAGCAAAGCCGCAGGCCGTTGTTGCCGACGCACATGAAGATACCATCCGTTCGCTCTACATGGAGTCGCTGCACCTGGTGGAACGTCTCCACCGCCGCCTCCTCGATGTCATCAAGGACGAGTTCGATCGTCAGGGTCGCGATGATGTCAACGCCGTTCAGGCGCTCCTGCTGTTCAACATCGGCAATTCCGAACTGACGGCCGGCGAGCTTCGTTCGCGTGGTTATTACCTCGGATCGAACGTCTCCTACAACGTCAAGAAGCTCGTAGACCTCGGTCTCATCAACCACCAGCGCTCGCGTGTCGACCGCCGCTCGGTCCGCATCAGCCTGACTGAAAAAGGCCAGGAAATCGCCGAAACGGTTGCTCACCTCTACGAGCGCCACGTCGGCTCGATCGAAAAGGTCGGCGGCATCGGCACCGGCGAGTTCTCCGAAATGAACAAGCTGCTGCAGCGCCTCGATCGCTTTTGGAACGACTCGATCGCTTATCGCCTCTAATTCCGCGGCGGTTTCACTGTTAGAGTCGGGGGCATCGGTTTGCCTCCGGCTTGCGGATTCGTGTTCGAGGCGCCGTTCACCTGGGCGTGTCAAGCCCGGTCTACTAGGTGCGTTTTCGCCCTGTTTTGCAGGCATACACAGCTTCGTGAGAAAAGGCCCGTGACACGAATTGGCCATATTGATATGGGACCCGCAAAGGTGAAGGAGCCGGCGGTTTCTCCTGCTGTCGTGGCAAGTCCCGACTGTTCTGCCAGACAATAGCGCCCAGACCATGGGTATTGAGCATTACCGGCCGGCAGACACGTTGTACGTGTTTGTTAATCATATTGATTTAGGCATTGTTGAGAATGCCGAAGAGAGTGGCTGGTAGGTAGAATGACAAAAAAATCCGTTTCCGAATCCGTATCGCGCCGTGCGCTTCTGCGCTCGGCTGTTTCCGTTGGTGTTGCCGCGCTTGCCGCGCCGGCCCTGGCGCAGAATGCGCTCAACGATCTCATGGGCTCGTCGCGCCGCGGCAACTGGGATGACCAGTTCGACGCGAATTCGTCGCGTTCCGCCGTTGGCGTCGTTTCCAACAACCCGGTTCTCGGACGGGAAGCGCCTGTCTACATGCAGCAGGCGATCATGCAATATCAGCAGATCGTGCAGAATGGCGGCTGGCCGGACGTGCCCGTCACCCAGCAGCGTCTCCAGATCGGCGTTTCCGATCCTTCCGTTCAGGCGCTTCGCCAGCGACTGATGGTTTCCGGCGACCTGCCGCGCGAAGCTGGCATTTCCAGCGCCTTCGACTCTTACGTCGATGGTGCGTTGAAGCGCTTCCAGGCCCGCCACGGCCTTCCCGCCGATGGTGTCAGCGGCGAATATACGACCAAGGCGCTCAATGTTGCGGCCCAGATCCGTCTGGCCCAGTTGCAGACCAACCTCGTGCGCATTCAGTCCATGTCCGGCGATCTCGGCCAGCGTCACCTGATGGTGAACATTCCGGCCGCTGCCATCGAAGCGGTTGAGAATGAGCGCGTCGTCCTGCGCAACACCGCCGTCGTCGGTCGCGCCAGCCGCCCGACGCACGTCATCAATTCCAAGATTTACGAAGTCATCCTCAACCCTTACTGGACAGCGCCGCGCTCGATCGTCGAAAAGGACATCGTGCCGCTGATGCAGAAGGACCCGACCTATCTGGAGCGGAACAACATCCGCCTCATCGACGGCAAGGGACAGGAAGTTTCGCCGACGGCGGTCGACTGGTTTGCGCCAAAGGCACCGAACCTGATGTTCCGCCAGGACCCCGGCAAGATCAACGCCATGTCCTCGACGAAGATCAACTTCCACAATCCGAACAACGAATATATGCACGACACGCCGCAGCAGGGTCTGTTCAACAAGCTGATGCGGTTCGAATCGTCCGGCTGCGTGCGCGTACAGAACGTGCGCGACCTCACAAGCTGGCTGCTGCGCGACACGCCCGGCTGGTCGCGTCAGGAAATGGAACGCGTCATCGCCACCCGCGTCAACACACCGATCAAGCTGGCGCAGGAAGTGCCTGTCTATTTCGTCTACATCACCGCATGGTCGGCGAAGGACGGCGTGGTGCAGTTCCGCGACGACATCTATGAAAAGGACGGCAACGCCGAATTGGCGCTCAACACCACCACCGGCATCGAACAGCCGGCTGGACCTGTCGACGACGACCTGTTGCCGCGCAACTGATCCGGCGCTGCCATCAGGTTTTTATATTTAAGTGAAAGGCCGCACCCCGTCGGGTGCGGCTTTTTTTTCATTTTCGCTGCTGGTTTTGAAAAAACAGCTGCCGTTTTTTGTCGCAACGTCGCA
The DNA here is from genome assembly GCF_053522705.1 of Agrobacterium sp. 16-2014-1-2a. Lineage (NCBI taxonomy): Bacteria > Pseudomonadati > Pseudomonadota > Alphaproteobacteria > Hyphomicrobiales > Rhizobiaceae > Agrobacterium > Agrobacterium sp. 16-2014-1-2a. Next base: position 703,041 of record NZ_JBNWBX010000001.1, on the reverse strand, counting down.
GTTTGACGGGCAAATCTCGCTGCCCGTATTGCTCTTGTTCGGGCAGGGCGCTAAGACGCCATCGCATTACTGTTTCAGGAGCCTTCACCATGTCGAACACAGATGCTTTCTTCTCCCGTCCGCTTGCCGAAGTCGATCCGGATATTTTCGGCGCGATCGAGAAGGAACTGGGTCGCCAGCGCCACGAGATCGAACTGATCGCCTCGGAAAACATCGTTTCCCGCGCTGTGCTTGAAGCGCAGGGTTCGATCATGACCAACAAATATGCCGAAGGTTATCCGGGCAAGCGTTATTACGGCGGCTGCCAGTTCGTAGACATTGCTGAAGAGCTTGCCATCGAGCGCGCCAAGAAGCTGTTCGGCGTCAACTTCGCCAACGTCCAGCCAAATTCCGGTTCGCAGATGAACCAGGCCGTGTTCCTCGCGCTGCTCCAGCCGGGCGACACCTTCATGGGTCTCGACCTGAACTCCGGAGGCCATCTGACGCACGGTTCGCCGGTCAACATGTCCGGCAAGTGGTTCAACGTCGTGTCTTACGGCGTGCGCGAAGGCGACAACCTGCTCGACATGGACGAGGTGGAGCGCAAGGCCAAGGAAACCCGGCCGAAGCTCATCCTTGCCGGCGGCACCGCCTATTCCCGTATCTGGGACTGGAAGCGCTTCCGCGAGATCGCCGATGAAGTCGGCGCCTATCTGATGGTCGATATGGCCCACATCGCTGGTCTCGTCGCCGGTGGCCAGCATCCGTCGCCGTTCCCGCATTGCCACGTTGCCACCACGACAACGCACAAGTCGTTGCGCGGCCCGCGTGGCGGCATGATCCTCACCAATGACGAGGATCAGGCCAAGAAGTTCAACTCCGCCGTTTTCCCCGGCCTGCAGGGCGGCCCGCTGATGCACGTCATCGCCGCAAAGGCAGTTGCCTTCGGTGAAGCTTTGCAGCCGGAATTCAAGGATTACGCCGCACAGGTCGTCAAGAACGCCAAGGCGCTTGCCGAAACGCTGATCGAAGGTGGTCTTGATGTCGTCTCCGGCGGCACCGACAACCACCTGATGCTGGTTGACCTTCGCAAGAAGAACGCCACCGGCAAGCGTGCTGAAGCAGCTCTCGGTCGCGCCTACGTCACCTGCAACAAGAACGGCATTCCTTTCGATCCGGAAAAGCCTTTCGTCACCTCGGGTGTGCGTCTCGGCACGCCGGCCGGCACGACGCGCGGTTTCAAGGAAGCGGAATTCCGCGAAATCGGCAAGCTGATCGTCGACGTTCTCGATGGTCTGAAGGTCGCCAATTCGGATGAGGGCAACGCTGCCGTTGAAGCTGCGGTGCGCGAAAAGGTCGTCGGCCTGACTGACCGTTTCCCGATGTATCCGTACATGTAAGGACGTAAAGAGATGCGCTGCCCATTTTGCGGTTCCGAAGACACACAGGTCAAGGACTCGCGTCCGGCGGAGGATAACACCTCCATCCGCCGGCGGCGCATCTGCCCCGATTGCGGCGGCCGCTTCACGACCTATGAGCGCGTGCAACTGCGCGAGCTGATGGTCATCAAGAAAAGCGGCCGCAAGCTGCCCTTCGACCGGGAAAAGCTGGTGCGATCCTTCGAGATCGCGCTACGCAAACGCCCGGTTGACCGGGACCGGATCGAGCGGGCCGTCTCGGGCATTGCTCGCCGTCTGGAAAGTTCCGGCGAGACGGAAATCCCCTCGGAAGAAATCGGCCTCCAGGTGCTTGAAGCGCTGAAGAGCCTCGATGACGTGGCCTTCGTACGCTACGCCTCGGTCTATCGCGATTTCAGTCATGCCGAGGATTTCGAGAACGTGATTGCCGAAATCAACGCCAAGATCGCCCGAGATACAGACGCCGGAGCATAGACGTGACGAGCCGCGCCGATGACGAAAAATTCATGGCCCGGGCAATCGAGGTTTCCCTGCGCCATCAGGGTCAAACCCAGACCAATCCCTCCGTCGGTTGCGTTCTCGTAAAGGACGGAAAAATCATCGCCGAAGCGGTGACCGCCATTGGCGGCCGCCCCCATGCTGAACGCCAGGCGCTGGAAATCGCCGGAGAAGCAGCGCGCGGCGCAACAGCCTATGTCACCCTTGAACCCTGCTCGCACTGGGGCAAGACGCCGCCCTGCGCCAATGCGCTGGTCGAATACGGCGTCGCCCGTGTCGTTGTGGCGGTTGACGACCCGGACGAGCGTGTTTCCGGTCGTGGTTACTCCATCCTGCGGGAGGCGGGCATTGTCGTGGAAACCGGCCTGCTGCGCGAACAAGGCAAGAGAGCGCTTGCGGGTTACCTCACACGCCAGGTGAAAAAACGCCCGCATGTGATTCTGAAGCTTGCCATTTCTGCCGATGGCATGATCGGCAGACAAGGGGAGGGGCAGTTAGCGATCACCGGTCCGCAGGCCAGGCACGCCGTGCATGAACTGAGAGCGCGCTGCGATTGCATCCTCGTGGGCATCCGCACCGCGATAGCGGACGATCCGGAACTGACCGTTCGAATTGCAGGTCTCGAAGATCGTTCTCCGGTCCGAATCGTGCTTGATCGCAAGTTTGAACTACCGTTGACGTCTAAGCTGGTGGGAAGTGCACGCGAGGTGCCGGTAATCGTCGCGGCGTTATCCCCCTCTGACCTGCCGGGTATCTTGCCCTCAAGGGGGGAGGTGCCCGGCAGGGCAGAGGGGGGTAGCCACGACCGCCGCCAACAACTGATCGACGCAGGCGTCGAAATCCTTGAAGCACCAACCCTCGAGAACCTCCTTCACATTCTCGCTGAACGCGGCATGTCGGAACTTCTGGTCGAAGGCGGCGCTTTTGCCGCAAAATCGTTCCTTGAAGCCGATCTCGTGGACCGTATCATGCTGTTTGAAAGCCCGGTCGTGGTTGGTGAAGGCGGGATTGAAACGCCGCTCAGCCGTGCCGATATTCCGGGCGATTATGTTTTGGTCAGCGAAACCGCCTACGGGCCGGATCGCTGCTTCGATTATGAAAGGCCGCTTTGATGTTTACCGGAATTGTCACCGATGTTGGAACCGTGTCCGAGCTTGAAGCTCTGGCGGAAGGCATTCGTCTGCGGGTGGCGACCAATTACGATCCCAAGACCATCGATATGGGCGCATCGATCTCCCATGGCGGCGTCTGCCTGACGGTGACCAAACTGCCCGAAGACGGCAGCAACGAGCGCTGGTACGAGGTCGAAGCCTGGGAAGAGGCATTGCGCCTGACGACGATTGCGGGCTGGCAGAAGGGCACGCATGTCAATCTGGAGCGCGCCCTGAAGATTGGCGACGAGCTTGGCGGTCACATCGTTTCCGGCCATGTCGATGGCAAGGCGGAGATTCTGTCTGTCGAGCCGGAAGGTGAGGCGGTCCGTATCCGCCTGCGCGCGCCCGACCATCTGGCGAAATTCGTGGCGCCCAAGGGTTCCATTGCACTCGATGGCACTTCTCTGACCGTCAATGCGGTCGACGGAACGGATTTCGACGTGCTCCTGATCCGCCATACGCTCACAGTCACCACATGGGGTGAGCGCCAACCGGGTGATTTCGTCAATTTCGAAGTCGACACCATGGCGCGATATGCCGCAAGGCTTGCGGAGTTCCCCTCGGCGTAACACCGTTCGGCATCTATTGTGCTGAAATACACTCCCGGCCTTGAGCCGGTATCCAGCCAGCCCAAATCCTTGGGCTGAAAAGACTCTTGCCGTCGCGCAGACGCGCGTTGACTGGATTACCTCTCAAGGCCAGAATGCCGGATAGACTTTACAGTCCTCCGCCATCGCGACAGATCAGTTGTTGTCCCGCACTCCGCTTTCGATTGACGCGCAAACACTATAAAGACGTCTTTAGGCCCAAACGGGGTAGGGGGATTACGACATGCCGTCTTTCGAACTGCTGACAGCCTTTTTCATCACCACCGCCCTGTTTGCCTATATTCCCGGCCCGGCCATGCTTTATGCGGCGGCGCAGACCATGGCGCGCGGCCGTTTTGCCGGGCTGATGGCGGTGCTTGGCATCCATGTCGGCTGCTATTTCCATATCGTCGCCTCTGCGGCGGGGCTTTCGGTGCTGTTCCAGGCGGTGCCGTGGCTTTATCTGGCCGTGAAGCTGTGTGGCGCGCTGTATCTCATCTGGCTCGGCTTCTCGATGCTGCGCAGCAAGCTTGAAGGTGAGACCGTCAATCTGACCATCGAACCGAAATCGGCAAGGCGTGCCTTCATCGACAGCATCATCGTCGACGTGCTCAATCCGAAGACGGCGCTGTTCTTTCTGGCGTTTCTGCCGCAATTCGTTGATCCGGCGGCGGCCTTTCCGATCTGGCTGCAATTGCTGATCCTCGGTATTGCCGTCAATTTCATCTTTTCCTCCGCCGATCTCGTTGGCGTGCTTCTGGCGGGCGCGATGGTCGGGCGGCTCAAGCGCTCCAGCAGGGTGCAGGTGCTTGCCCGTCGCACTGCGGGAACGGTGCTGATGGGGCTTGGCGTGCATCTGGCTTTCCAGAAAACCTGATTTTCGTAAGCCTCGCCGGATAAGGCGAAAACCTGCGCAATTGTCTGGTAAACGGGGCCTCTTGCGCGGGTGACACATGAAATTACTTGCCAAAAACGGCCAGCCGTGGTTTGACCGCCGCAAAAGCCGGTATGATCCGGCCCGAACCTTTTCAGGAAAATCCCATGTCCAAACCCCATCTTCTTATCGTGGAAGCACGCTTTTACGACGATATGGCAGACGCTCTTCTCGAAGGCGCGAAGTTCGCGCTGGATGAGGCTGGCGCAACCTATGACGTCATCACCGTTCCCGGCGCACTCGAAATCCCCGCTGCCATTGCCATGGCGCTGGATGGCGGCGACAACGAAGGCACTGAATATGATGGTTTCGTAGCGCTCGGCATGGTCATTCGTGGCGAGACCTACCACTTCGACATCGTTTCCAACGAATCCTCCCGCGCCCTGATGGATCTCGCCGTCAGCGAATCGCTGGCCATCGGCAACGGCATCCTCACCGTCGAAAACGACGATCAGGCATGGGCACGTGTTCGCCGTTCTGACAAGGATAAGGGCGGTTTTGCGGCCCGCGCCGCGCTGACGATGATCGAGCTCAAGAAAAAACTGGGTGGCTGAACGCATGTCGGATGTTGAAAATGGCGGCGAACCGCGCCAGCCTTCGGTAAAGCCCGCCAACCAGCGTGGCGCTGCGCGCCTCGCGGCCGTGCAGGCACTTTATCAGATGGATGTCGGCGGCACCGGCGTGATGGAAGTCGTGGCGGAATACGAGGCACATCGTCTCGGTCAGGAAGTCGATGGCGATACCTATCTGAAGGCCGATCCTTCCTGGTTCCGTTCCATCGTGTCCGGCGTCGTCCGCGATCAGACGAAGATCGACCCACTGGTGCGCTCCGCACTTCTGGAAGACTGGCCGCTGTCGCGTCTTGATGCCACCGTTCGCGCTATCTTGCGTGCCGGCGCTTTCGAGATTCTGGAGCGCAAGGACGTTCCGGTCGCCGTCATCGTTACGGAATATGTCGAAATCGCCCGTGCTTTCTTCGAGCATGACGAGCCGAAGCTGGTGAACGCGGTTCTGGACCGCATTGCCAAGCAGGTACGCGGCGAGGCAAAACGCTGAAATACGTTAGGTGAGGAAGATATGAGCGCCGTTTCCGTCCCCGGACTTGAAGTTCAACTGGACGAGGCGAAGCGCAACGTCTTCCTCCTGACCGCCGCACAGGCGATCATGGGCTCGGCAGCACCTATGAGCTTCTCGGTTGGCGCGCTTGCCGGTTACCAGTTGCTCGGGGCTGACAAGTCGCTGGCAACGGCGCCGCTTACCGGTTTCAACATCGGCGTGGCGCTGGGCGCCATCTGCGTTGCCGCAGCATCGCGTTTTCTCGGCCGCAAGGCGGGCTTCATGGTCGGCGCGCTGATGTGCTCCGTCGGCGGCGGCATTGCTGCCGTGGCACTCTTCCGCTCCGACTTCTGGCTATTTGCGATCGGCCTGCTGCTGATCGGCATTTCCGGCGGCTTCACGCAGAAAATCCGCTTCGCTGCTGCCGACGCGTCCCCCTCATTTTACAAGCCGAAAGCCATTTCCTGGATATTGGCGGGTGGCATCGTCTCGGCGATCATCGGGCCGCAGCTTGCCATTTTCGGCAAGGATGTCTTCGCACCGGTCACCTTCGCCGGTGCTTTCATCGCGCTGGTGCCGCTCGGCATCATCGCGATTGCCATTCTGGCATTCCTGAAATTGCCGGACCCGAAGGCCGCCTCTATCCACGCGCAGGCGGCACGGCCTTTGTCGGAAATCGTGCGCACGCACCGGTTTGTCACCGGCATGGTCTGCGGCATCGGTTCCTATGCGTTGATGACCTTCATGATGACCGGCGCGCCGCTCGCCATGGTGGTCGGCTGCGGGTTTCCCACCGAACTTGCGACGCTCGGCATCCAGTGGCACGTTCTCGCCATGTTCGGCCCAAGTTTCTTCACCGGTATGTTGATTGCGCGATTCGGCGCGGAAAAAATCGTTGCAGCCGGTCTCGTCGTGCTGATGGCCTGCGCCATCGTCGCCCATATGGGCATCGAATTATGGAACTTCTGGGCGGCGCTCATTCTCCTCGGTCTCGGCTGGAACTTCGGCTTCATCGGCGCTACCGCCATCATCACCTCCAGCTACCGCCCGCATGAGGCAGACAAGGTACAGGGCTTTCACGATATCGTGCTGTTCGGCACGGTAGCGCTGTCGTCGTTCTCTTCCGGCAAGGTGTTTACAGCCTGGGGCTGGTCGGTCATGAACCTCGTTATCTGGCCGGTTGCGGGGCTATGCCTCGTGCTGGTGGCGTCGCTGTTGCTGACCCCGCGCAGAAACGCCGCGTAAGATCGCCTTCGATCTCTACCCCTTTCATGTTTCAGGCAAATTTGTGGGCTTGACGCCACGCCTGTCGCCAACGCAATCTTGCCGCGCAGGTCATTTTTCCTTGGGAGGGGAATAATGGCCACGACAGGACAGGCCGCGCATTTGATCGCCCCTGTCCTTGCACATGGTTCGCCACGCCGGGGAGGGAGTGAGACCCGGCCTTTTGGGAGGTAAGTGCGCATGACCGTAATACCCATAGTGATTTTATGTGGGGTCCTGTCCGTGGTTTACGCGGCATGGACGACCAGGAGCGTTCTCGCTGCCGATCAGGGCAACGAGCGTATGCGTGAAATAGCAGGTTTTATCCGTGAAGGTGCGCAGGCTTATCTCACCCGTCAATATCTCACCATCGCCATCGTCGGATTGATCGTCGCCGTTCTCGCCTGGTATCTGCTGTCGGCTCTTGCGGCCATCGGGTTTATCATCGGCGCCGTGCTTTCGGGTGCTGCCGGTTTCATCGGCATGCATGTCTCCGTCCGTGCCAATCTGCGCACCGCACAAGCCGCATCCCACAGCCTTGCCGCCGGTCTCGACATCGCGTTCAAGTCAGGCGCCATCACCGGCATGCTGGTGGCTGGCCTCGCGCTGCTTGGCGTTTCCATCTATTATTTCATCCTCACCTCGGTGCTCGGCCATGCGCCCGGATCGCGTGAGGTGATTGACGCGCTGGTGTCGCTCGGTTTCGGCGCTTCGCTTATCTCCATCTTCGCCCGTCTCGGCGGTGGCATCTTCACCAAGGGTGCAGATGTCGGCGGCGATCTCGTCGGCAAGGTCGAAGCAGGCATTCCCGAGGACGACCCCCGCAACCCTGCAACCATTGCAGATAATGTCGGCGACAATGTCGGCGATTGCGCCGGAATGGCGGCCGACCTTTTCGAGACCTATGCCGTCTCGGTGGTGGCAACCATGGTGCTTGCGGCGATCTTCTTTGCCGGAACGCCGATACTGGAAAGCGCGATGGTCTATCCGCTGGCCATTTGCGGCGCCTGCATCCTGACCTCGATTGCCGGCACCTTCTTCGTCAAGCTCGGCACCAACAACTCCATCATGGGCGCTCTCTATAAAGGGCTGATTGCCACCGGCGTCTTCTCGATTGCGGGGCTTGCCGTGGCAACTTACGCGACCGTGGGCTGGGGTACCATCGGCACGGTTGCCGGAATGGAGATTACCGGCACAAACCTCTTCCTGTGCGGGCTGGTCGGCCTTGTGGTAACAGCGCTTATCGTCGTCATCACCGAATATTATACCGGCACCAACAAACGCCCGGTCAATTCCATCGCGCAGGCTTCGGTCACGGGCCACGGCACCAACGTCATCCAGGGTCTTGCAGTCTCGCTGGAATCGACGGCGCTGCCGGCGCTTGTCATCGTCGGCGGCATCATCGGCACCTACCAGCTCGGTGGCCTTTTCGGTACCGGCATCGCGGTCACCGCCATGCTTGGTCTGGCGGGCATGATCGTGGCGCTCGACGCCTTCGGTCCGGTGACTGACAATGCCGGCGGCATTGCTGAAATGGCCGGTCTCGACCCGGATGTGCGTAAGGCGACCGACGCGCTGGATGCCGTCGGCAACACTACCAAGGCCGTCACGAAGGGCTATGCCATCGGTTCTGCCGGTCTCGGCGCGCTGGTGCTGTTTGCCGCCTATTCCAACGACCTGTCCTATTTCGCTGCCAATGGCGATACCTATCCTTACTTCAAGGATATCGGCGAAATATCCTTCAGCCTTGCCAATCCTTACGTCGTTGCCGGTCTGCTGTTCGGCGGCCTCATTCCGTATCTCTTTGGCGGCATCGCCATGACGGCGGTGGGCAAGGCGGCAAGCTCGATCGTTGAGGAAGTTCGCCGCCAGTTCCGCGAAAAGCCTGGCATCATGGCAGGAACGGAAAAACCGGACTACGGCAAGGCGGTCGATCTTTTGACCAAGGCGGCGATCAAAGAAATGATCATTCCGTCGCTGCTGCCGGTTCTGGCGCCGCTCGTCGTTTATTTCGGCGTGCTGCTTATCTCAGGTTCCAAGGCCTCTGCCTTTGCCGCACTCGGTGCATCGCTGCTTGGCGTCATCATCAACGGGCTGTTCGTGGCGATTTCCATGACCTCCGGTGGTGGTGCGTGGGATAACGCCAAGAAAAGCTTCGAGGATGGCTTCATCGACAAGGACGGCGTGCGCCACGTCAAGGGTTCGGACGCCCACAAGGCGTCGGTTACGGGCGATACGGTGGGCGATCCCTACAAGGATACCGCCGGTCCGGCTGTCAACCCGGCTATCAAGATCACCAATATCGTGGCGCTGCTGCTATTGGCGGTTCTTGCCCACTGAAGGCTTAGGTTCCGACGAATGAAAAAGGCCCGGGGAGCGATCCCCGGGCCTTTGATTTTGCCGTTCTTCTAAGATCAGGGGGTGTTGCCGCCCTGGCCAAGAATGCTCTTGGCGATGTTGGCGCCCGAGGTGCCGCCGGACAGCAGCTGCTGCAGGAAGGTGAGATCCTTGCCGCCTGTCGGGGTGGTACGCGAAATCGTGTCGAAGACCTTGCCGTCCTGCAGCGCGTAATTGGCCTTACGCTCGATTACGCCGTCCTTGTTGAAATAGATCGCGAGAATGTTCTGTTCGACCAACGTCGGCTTCATGAAAGCGGCGCGGCGCACACGCTTCTGCGAGATGTAATAGAAAACCTCGTTGCCGAACGTCGCCGTGGTGGAGGGCGTGCCCATGGTCAGCAGAACCTGCTCGCGGCTGGAACCTTCCGGGATCAGCTGAAGCGACTGCTCGTCCATGACGTAGCCGTTGTGGAACACATCGGTGGTGCTGGTGCAGGCGGAAAGCAGGGTGGACGCGACGACGATTGCGATGGCGGTCTTGCCCAGAATTTTGCCGTGACTTGCGGATTTCTGCTTGCTCAACTGCTTTTCCCCGACTGCGATCATGAATGGCACCTTCCGGCATTGCGTGGTGCACAGTGTCTGTGCACATGATTGTGTCAATCCGGGGACGGAAAATCCCGATCACCCCCCAAATTCAACGCTTTCACGGCCTTTGGAAACTCTTCCGGTCTCTTAGACTGTTTCAGCCGAAAGACGAACGTGACCGCGACAGCATTGCAATTCGTGGATGCTTCGGTAAACCAGCTTTGGCGATCATGCAACAAGTGCGATAGGCGGGTGAGCGAATTCACCAGCCCCGTTCGGAAAAAAACGATGATATTCGGGCTGTTCAGACAGAAAAACAACAACCGCGCCATAGTAGACCGGCAATATGCGATCTTGACGGCTGCGGCCCGCACGCCCGCTTTTTATCTTGATCTCGGCGTTCCAGACACGGTGATGGGCCGCTTCGAGATGCTGTCGATCGTCATGATTCTCTATTTCCGCCGCACCAAATCCTCCGGTGTGAGCGGGCAGGAAATCGCGCAGGAGATCGTCGACGCCTTTTTTCAGGATATCGACCATTCCATCCGTGAGCTCGGCATTGGCGACCAGGGCGTGCCGAAGCGCATGAAGAAATTTGCCGGCATGTTCTACGGGCGGCTCGAATCCTATGCGGCGGCGCTGGATGCATCCGACCCTGTTGCCCTTGCCGCAGCGCTCCGGCGCAATATATACCCCCAGACAGATGAGAAGGCACCGGAACTGGACGGGCTTGCGGGCTGGATGATGGAGGCGTCTTCCAACCTTTCCGCAGGCTCCGAAGAAACGATAGCAACCGGAAGCCTGAAGCTGCCTTTGCCTGGACTATGAGGTTTACGATGAACGCGCGACACGCCGCAAATGACGATCTGCCTTTTTCCTACCCCGTAAAGGTAGGCCATATTTCCGCCAATCCGGTGAGGATTGGTCTTGAAGCCAATGCCGAGGAACTGAAGGCGCTGGCGAAATTCTGGGATGTGGTTTCCGTCGAATATCTGAAGGCGGAACTGCAGGTTACCCGCTGGAAGAGGGATGGCGTGAAGATCAAGGGCGAGGTGCATGCGGCCGTGACCCAGTCCTGCGTCGTGACGCTGGCGCCGGTTTCCAGCAAGATCGACGAGAGCGTCGAGCATATTTTCGTGCCGGAAGGATCGAAGCTGGCGCGGATGGTCACCAATGAGGAAGGGGAGATCGTACTCGACCCCAATGGCCCTGACATTCCCGACCAGTTCACCGGCGACAGCATTGATGTTGGCGCGACTGTTGCGGAATTCGCAGCCCTTGCGATCGATCCCTATCCGCGCAAATCGGATATCGAATTTACCGATACGACCGAAAATGAGCCTGAAGAAGAAAAGCGTCCGTCGCCTTTCGCCGTGTTGAAAGACTGGAAAAAAGACTGAATGCGCCGCCGGGCTGAAATAATTTTATTGTAACACAGGCCGGAACAGGTATTTTCGCGCAAAATCCGCTTGAGTGGCGGCAAAAAGGATAAGGGACGAGTGATCAGAATAGCGATTGACGTCATGGGTGGCGATTTCGGCCCTGATGTTGCCATACCCGGTGCCGCCAAGGCGCTTGAACGGCACAACGATGTGACTTTTCTGCTCTACGGGCAGAAAAGCAAGTGCGACCCCATTCTGGCACAATATCCCGCACTTCGGGAAAAATCGGTCTTTCACGATTGTGAAATCTCGGTCGCCATGGACGAAAAGCCAAGTCAGGCGCTTCGTCGTGGCCGCTATGTCTCCAGCATGTGGCGCGCCATCGAGGCCGTGAAGCTCGGTGAAGCGGACGTCGTCGTATCTGCCGGCAATACCGGCGCGCTGATGGCCATGGCCAAATTCTGTTTGCGCACCATGGCGCGGGTGGAACGCCCGGCCATCGCCGGCATATGGCCGACGCTGAAAGGCGAAAGCATCGTACTCGATGTTGGCGCGACGATTGGCGCCGATTCCCAGCAATTGCTCGATTTTGCCCTGATGGGCGGCGCCATGGCGCGTGCGCTTTTCGATATCGACCGTCCGACCGTCGGTTTGCTGAATGTCGGTGTCGAGGAGGTGAAGGGTCAGGAAGAGGTCCGTGAAGCCGGACGGCTGATCCGCGAGGCCGATCTAGGCACCATCGATTACCGCGGTTTCGTCGAGGGTGACGACATTGGCAAGGGCACGGTGGATGTGGTGGTGACCGAAGGTTTCACCGGCAACATTGCGCTCAAAGCAGCCGAAGGCACGGCGCGCCAGATCACCACGCTTCTGCGTGAGGCGATCTCCCGCAGCTTCTTTGCCAAGATCGGTTATATTCTCGCGAAAAGCGCTTTCGATGTGCTGCGAGAAAAAATGGACCCGCGCAAGGTCAATGGCGGCGTGTTTCTCGGCCTGAACGGCATTGTCATCAAAAGCCATGGCGGCACGGATGCCATCGGTTTTGCCTCCGCGGTCGATGTCGGCTACGACATGGTCCATAACGGTCTTACGGCAAAAATTGAAAACGATCTGAAGATTTACCACGCAAGACGGCTTCCGCCCCCGGCGCCCGAAGCTCTCGTGGCTGACGAGGAATAAGGGAATGATCCGCTCTATCGTACGTGGTTTCGGGGCAGCGCTTCCGAAGCGTGTCATGACCAATAGTGAAATCGAAGGGGTCGTAGAGACTTCCGATGAATGGATCGTGCAGCGCACGGGCATTCGTCAGCGCTACATAGCGGGAGAAGGCGAGACCACCGCTTCGCTCGGCGAGGCTGCGGCGCGTGCGGCGCTCGACAATGCCGGCCTGACGCCCGATGATATCGACCTCATCATTCTGGCAACTTCGACACCGGACAATACATTTCCGGCAACGGCGGTAAACATCCAGAACCGTCTCGGCATGACCCACGGTTTCGCCTTCGACATGCAGGCCGTCTGCTCCGGCTTCGTCTATGCCGTTGCCACCGCCGATCTTTACATTCGCGGCGGCATGGCCAAGCGCGTGCTGGTGATCGGCGCCGAAACATTCTCGCGCATTCTCGACTGGAAGGACCGCACCACCTGCGTTCTGTTCGGTGATGGTGCAGGCGCACTCGTAATCGAGGCAGGCGAAGGCGAGGGTACTTCCAGCGATCGTGGCATCCTCACCTCGCAGCTGCGCTCCGACGGTTCGCACAAGGACAAGCTTTACGTCGATGGCGGACCTTCCACGACCGGCACGGTCGGCCATCTGCGCATGGAAGGCCGGGAAGTGTTCAAGCACGCTGTCGGCATGATCACCGACGTCATCGAACAGGCTTTCGAGGCGACAGGCACGACGGCTGATGATCTCGACTGGCTCGTCCCGCATCAGGCCAACAAGCGCATCATCGACGGATCGGCAAAAAAGCTCAATATCGATCCGGAAAAAGTCGTCATCACCGTCGATAAGCACGGCAATACGTCGGCCGCATCCATTCCGCTGGCGCTTGCCGTTGCGGCCAGTGACGGACGCATCAAGAAAGGCGATCTGGTCATGCTGGAAGCCATGGGCGGCGGTTTCACCTGGGGCGCAGTGCTGCTGCGCTGGTAACGGAAAATTTTAGCGTTTACCGGGGCGCTGGCACAAAATCGGTTGTGATTTTTGCGGCAGTACCCCGTTCAAACGCGCTGAAGCGACCCCCGCGTGCGGCAAAACCGCGTCAGTCGCTCTAAGCCATTGCACTGATTGCCGAAAGCCTCAAATGAATCTGGAACAATCCCTTGACCGGTCGCCACAAGGGAAATAATCTCGGCGGCTCCTAGAGAAAAATTCAGACACGGTTTGTGGGGAAAAATGGCCGGGAAGACAGTGACACGCGCAGATCTTGCAGAATCTGTGTTTCGTAAAATCGGGCTGTCCCGCACCGAATCCGCCGAACTGGTCGAAACGATCATCGACGAGATTTGTAATGCGATCACGCGCGGCGAGGTCGTCAAGCTCTCGTCCTTCGCGACATTTCAGATCAGGGAAAAGAACGAGCGTATCGGCCGCAACCCGAAAACGGGTGAGGAAGTTCCGATTTCGCCACGCCGCGTCATGACCTTCAAGGCGTCAAACGTGCTGAAACAGCGAATCCTGAAGGCGCATACGGCTCGCAAGACCAAGCAAAAGGGTCAGAAAGCCGGGGCGTAAGCCGGCTGTAACACGGGTTTTTTGCCGCATGGCAAGCCTTTATCCCCATTCTTCTTGTGAACATGCTTGAATTTCGACGTGCAAGCCGTTGAAATCTGGTCGACTCACATCATAATCAATTTTAGATAAATGGTATCTTGCCGCCACGGGCATCGGTGCGAGGATCGGGTTCGATTTTTCGCAATACATGATGCACGGTATCGGCTGGTGAAAAGCGTTCTTGTTCAGTGTCCGGCTGGGTGCATGGCGCTCAAGGTCCGGATGGGAGTGGAAGTTTGGACAAAAGCCCCGACGCGTTTCGGACGATCAGTGAAGTGGCGGATGAGCTGAACCTGCCGCAGCACGTGCTGCGTTTCTGGGAAACGCGCTTTCCGCAGATCAAGCCGATGAAACGGGGTGGGGGCCGCCGTTATTACCGCCCTGATGATATCGATCTCCTCAAGGGCATTCGTCATCTTCTTTACGACCACGGCTACACCATCAAAGGCGTGCAGAAACTTCTGAAAACCAACGGAAACCGTTTCGTGGCGGCAATCGCGTCGGGCGATCTTGCTACCATGGAAGCCATCATGGCAGCGAGCGGCGAAAAGGAAGTTGCCGAACCGCGCGTGCTGGATCCGGACGGAGACGAGGTCGTCGGCCGCCCGAAAGCCAAGCCGAGCGGCCGATTTTTCGGCTTCGGTGGCGGTAACAGCGATACCGAGATATCGGTCGGCAAATCTGGCATCGGCAAGGATGACCAAGCGCTGTTGCAGGAGGCGCTGTTCGATCTTCTCGAATGCAAGCGGCTGCTTGATCAGGTTCGCTGATCGTTTTTCCACAACTCTGTTCGAGCATTTTCAGGAAAAGCGAAGGCGCTCTGGAATGCCAACCTTTCAGAAACTCTCTTGACCGATAATGCGGCTCCGTAAAAAGGAGTCTGATCGTGAGCAATCGAAAACCGACAACGCGACGCCGTACGGCGAAGAAATCGGCCGGCGGCAGCGTTTGGCCCTGGGTGCTGATGCTGGGCGTCGTGGCTGGTGGCATTCAGGCTTACGAACATCGCGACAGTCTTATGCCGCAGCGGCATGTCGCGAAGGCAACATCCACCACGACAAATTCCCCCAAGATCGCCGTAGCCGCCAAACGCGAGACGGCCGCACCGGAGAAGATGGCGGCCATCCGCCCCGCATCGCCGGTTTCACCGATCAATGGTCCGGTGCCGCCCCGCTCGATTGCCATGCCGCCTGCGGCACAGCAGAGCCAGGTTGCCGCTATCCTGCCGGAAACACGCCCTTCGGTCGAAAAAGTCTCGCTGGGAGAAAAAAGCGGCGCCTTTGCCTTTTGTGGTCGCTCAGGTCTCACCAATTGCGTGGCCGATGGCAATACCTTCTGGATGAAGGGCGTGAAAATGCAGCTCGCCGGCATCGAGGTCCCGCAGATCGACCGGGCGCGATGCATGGAAGAGCGTCAGCGCGGTTTCATTGCCAAGGTGCGGTTGCGGGATATGCTGAATGCCGGCGCATTCGATGTGGCGTCGTCGGCAACAGCCGGCGGGCAAGCCATGGAACGCAAACGGATTTCACGTTCGGGCGTATCCTTTGCCGATCAACTCGTGCGGGAAGGCCTGGCTCATCCGGTCTCGGCAAAAAATCAGTCCTGGTGTGGCTAAGGCCCGGTTGACCGAAACGGTGCAGCCTGTGTAGATGTGGCGCTGTCGGTGCTTGGGGTCAGGGTCTCGTTCGATCCTGCGCCTGAGGAATGCCAAGGCAATTTTGTAGCGCCGGGGCCTGTTGGCACGCGGTGCGACAATGCGGACGTGGCGAAATCGGTAGACGCAGCAGACTTAAAATCTGCCGACCATTGGTCTTGCGGGTTCAAGTCCCGCCGTCCGCACCATTTCCATCTCCAATTAAAAGATTTCTCTGCCGTTTTCCTGCGACATGCGGGCATTCAGGATGGATTCTGCGCCGGGATAGTCGATATCCGGGCAATCGATTGCATCATGATGCATGAGTCAGCCTAAAAAATGGGCTTGTTCACGCTCGCGGCATTTCTCCGTGAAAATCATCCAAAAGAGCCTATTGACCTTGCCACGATGGGAAGCCCTATCTTTTTTTTGTAAAGAGAAAAAGAGGTCATGCGCATGTCACAAATCCAGATACAGGCGAACCATTCGATAGCCATCGAGGGAATGACATGTGCCTCCTGCGTCGGTCGTGTCGAGAAGGCTATTGCCAAGGTGCCGGGGGTCGTCAAGGCTTCGGTCAATCTTGCGACGGAGCGCGCCGATATTGCTTTTTCAGGAGCGCCCAACGTTTCGGCCGTTGTCGATGCCGTGCGAAATGCAGGCTATAGCGTCGACGAGAAAACCATCGAACTCGATATCGAAGGCATGACTTGCGCGTCCTGCGTCGGCCGTGTCGAAAAGGCGCTGAAGGCCGTTTCCGGTGTCTCCGACGCGAGTGTCAATCTCGCAACGGAGCGCGCCACCGTGCGTGTCGCCGGCAATGCCGTCTCTGCCGCCAGGCTGGCCGAAGCAATCAGCCAAGCCGGTTACAAGGCAAACGAGATCGTCGCCGACAAGGCCAAGGGTGACGAGCCGGACCGGCGCGAAGCCGAATTGCGCGGTTTGAAAATCAGCCTGGCCACCGCTGTTGCCCTGACGCTGCCGGTCTTCATTCTGGAGATGGGCTCGCATCTGGTGCCCGCCATCCATGATTTCGTGATGGAAACCGTCGGCATGCGGGAAAGCTGGTATCTGCAATTCGCGCTGACCACGCTTGTCCTCTTCGGGCCGGGCCTGCGGTTCTTCAAAAAAGGCATCCCCGCACTTCTGCGGCTGGCGCCGGATATGAATTCGCTGGTGGTGCTGGGCACTTCCGCCGCCTGGGGGTTCTCGGTCGTCGCCACTTTCGTGCCCGAGATCCTGCCGAGAGGCACGGCCAATGTCTATTATGAGGCCGCAGCGGTGATCGTCACGCTTATCCTGCTCGGCCGTTTCCTCGAGGCGCGCGCCAAGGGCCGCACCAGCGAGGCGATAAAGCGGCTCGTCGGCCTGCAGGCCAAGTCGGCCCGTGTGATGCGCAATGGTGAAACCATCGATGTGCCACTTCAGGATGTTGCGACTGGCGATGTCATCGTCGTCCGTCCCGGCGAGAAAGTGCCAGTCGATGGTCTGGTGCTTGATGGTTCTTCCTATGTCGACGAATCGATGATCACAGGCGAACCGGTGCCGGTGACCAAGACGGCTGGGTCCGAAGTCGTGGGCGGTACGGTCAACAGAAACGGCTCCTTCACGTTCCGCGCCACGAAGGTCGGTGCCGACACGCTGATCGCGCAGATCATCCGCATGGTCGAGGAAGCGCAGGCCGACAAACTGCCGATACAGGCGCTGGTGGACAAGGTGACCAACTGGTTCGTGCCTGCAGTCATGCTCGCTGCACTCGTCACCTTCATCGTCTGGTTCATTCTCGGACCGGACCCGGCCTTGACCTTTGCGCTGGTTAACGCCGTCGCTGTCCTCATCATCGCTTGCCCCTGCGCCATGGGCCTTGCCACCCCGACCTCGATCATGGTCGGAACCGGCCGTGCAGCCGAAATGGGCGTGCTGTTCCGGCGCGGCGATGCTCTCCAGACTTTGCGTGACGCCGATGTCATCGCCGTCGACAAGACCGGCACGCTGACGCTCGGCAAGCCGACACTGGTGCATTTCACCACGACAGAAGGCTTCGATCAGGATGAGGTGTTGCGCCTTGTCGCCTCGCTTGAAAGCCGTTCCGAACATCCCATAGCCGAAGCGATCGTCGAGGCGGCAAAACATGGTGGCCTGACGCTTGCCGACGCGGCCGGCTTTGAGGCGACCCCCGGTTTCGGCGTTGCGGCAACGGTTGACGGCCGCAAGGTCGAGGCGGGCGCCGACCGCTTCATGGTGAAGCTCGGTTACGACATTGCGAAGTTCGCCAACGATGCCGACCGGCTCGGCAGGGAAGGGCAGTCGCCGCTTTATGCCGCTGTCGATGGCCGGCTGGCCGCCATTATCGCTGTTGCCGATCCGATCAAGCCGACGACCCCGGAGGCGATAGCAGCGCTGCATGCGCTTGGTCTCAAGGTCACGATGATAACAGGCGATAACCGCCGCACGGCCGAAGCCATTGCCCGCCGTCTTGGTATCGACGAAGTGGTGGCGGAAGTACTGCCTGACGGCAAGGTCGAGGCCGTTAAAAGACTTGCGGCCGATGGCCGGCGGGTGGCCTTCGTCGGTGATGGCATCAACGATGCGCCGGCCCTTGCGGCGGCCGATGTCGGTCTCGCAATCGGCACGGGTACGGATGTCGCCATAGAAAGCGCCGATGTGGTGTTGATGTCTGGCGATTTGCGCGGTGTCGCGAATGCCATTGCGTTGTCCAAGGCGACGATCCGCAACATCCGCCAGAACCTGTTCTGGGCCTTTGCCTATAATGCCGCACTCGTTCCCGTGGCGGCCGGAATATTGTATCCTGCCAACGGTGTCCTGCTGTCGCCTGTTCTTGCTGCCGGAGCCATGGCGCTTTCCAGCGTGTTTGTCTTGACCAACGCGCTGCGTCTCAAAAGCTTCCGCCCGCCGCTGCTGGACAGATCGTCCGGCATGCAACTCGCAGCGGCAGAATAGGGGGCGGATGTGATGACGCCTGGAAACACAGTCTATTTGCCACGTATCGGACGCAGCATTGTGGCAGCGCAGGGCGAGACCGTCCTTCAGGCCGCCCTTGCCGCCGGAATTTCCTATCCGCACGGCTGTCGCATGGGCCGGTGCGGGGCGTGCAAATCGCACCTCGTCTCGGGCGAGATCGACCTTCTCAAGCATACGCCCTTTTCGTTGACTGAAGAGGAAAAGGCGGAAGGACTGACACTCGCCTGCCGCGCCGTGCCGTTGAGCGACGTGACGATCGGCTGGCTCGACGGTGAGGATGAGTTTGCCGATATTCCGGCCGGCCGCTTTGATGGCGTCATCGCGGAAGCGGTGGATGCGACGCATGATATCAAGCTCATTCGCATCAGGCTCGACGATCGCGAACTGTTTACCTTCAAGGCCGGCCAATATGTGCGCCTGCTTTATCCGGACTGTTCGCCGCGTGACTATTCCATTGCCAGCCGCATCGATGAGGACCTGATCGAATTCCATATCCGGCATGTCCCCGGCGGCGTCACGAGTGGCCATATTTTCGCGAACGCCAAGGCGGGTGACCCTGTCGTGCTGGTCGGTCCCTTCGGGGCTTCGTATTTGCGGGAAAAGCATTGCGGACCGATCCTCGGCATTGCCGGCGGTTCGGGGCTGGCGCCGGTGAAGGCGGTGGTAGAGGCAGCGCTTGCCACTGATCGGACCACGGGCCGGCAACGCCCGATCCATGTCTATTTCGGCGCCCGCGCTGAGCGTGACCTCTATATGGTCGACCGTTTCGAAGAACTTGCCGTAAGCCACGGCAATCTGAGCTTCGTTCCGGTTCTCTCGAATGAAGACCATGCGCAGATGCGGCGCGGTTATGTCGGTTCCGCCGTGGCGGACGACTTCGACGATCTCGATGGCTGGAAAGCCTATCTGGCCGGACCGCCGGCGATGATCGAGGCAACGGTGCCGCAGCTCCTGGCAAGGGGCATCCGCACCGCCGACATTCATGCAGACGTGTTTTTCACCCCGGAAAGATAGGAGCAGGATCGATGAACATTGGTACAGCCGCCACCGCATCCGGTGTTTCCGCAAAGATGATCCGCCACTACGAGACGATCGGGCTGATCAAATCCGCAAACCGCACGGAATCCGGTTATCGGGTCTATACGACCAACGATCTGGAGACGCTGCGTTTCATCCGCCGCGGCCGCGACCTCGGTTTCTCGATCGAAAAGATCAGGCAGCTCATGACCCTGTGGCGCGATCCCGGCGGTGCATCCTGCGACGTCAAGCGCATCGTCATGGAACATGTCGTAGATCTCGAGGCCAAGATGCATGCTCTTCGGGAGATGGCCGACACGCTGCGAAATATCGCGACCTATTGCCCTGACAATGGTGAGCCGGATTGCCCGATCATTCAGGATCTTGCCCAATCTGAAGATCCCGATTTTACGCCGGTGGCGATCCTACCCAAGCGTTCCGGCATGCTGAAAGGCACGTCCGGTGTGGTGACGGATTTGCCGCGCCTCATGAAATAAACCGCATTTCCCCGGCGGGGACCGATCATCAATTGCAGTGCAATGGCCATTTTCGGCGAAGGAGAACAGGCAATGTGGATACAGATAATACAACGCTTCCTTATTCTGTGCCTTATGCTGATGATCGTCTCCGTCATCGCGTTTCTTTTGCCCTACATGGCCGGTGGCGATCCTGCTCGCACCATTCTGTTTTCGCGCATGCGCGATACGGCGCTCGATCCGCATGCAGTCGAGGCCCTTCGGTTAAGCCTCGGGCTCGACCGGCCGCTTTACGTCCAATATTTCGCATGGCTGTCGGGGGCGCTGGGCGGTGATCTGGGCTTTTCCTTCACCAGCAGCCAGCCCGTGGCGGGTGAGCTTTTGCGCTCTCTCGGCGTGTCCGTGACATTGGCACTGACGGCGCTGGCGATTGCGGTCGCCGTCGCCCTGCCGCTCGGCACGTTGGCGGCGATGCGCCCGGGTGGCCGGCTGGACAATTTCGCAACGCTGATGATCCAGACCTTCGTTGCCACGCCGGAATACTGGTTTGCGCCGATGTCGGCGCTCGTCTTTGCGCTTTATCTCGGCTGGTTGCCGTCCGCGGGCTGGGATAGCTGGCGCTCGCTGGTGCTTCCCGCTTTGACGTTGACGCTGCGCCCACTGGCCTATTTCACGCAGGTGACGCGCGCCGCCATGGCTGAGGTTCTGCGCGCGCCTTACATCACGGCGGCCCGCAGCCGCGGTCTCGGCATGCATGGCACGGTCATGCGCCACGGCATTCGCAACGGTTCGCTTCCGATCGTCACCTTCTTTGCCCTGTGGCTTGCGGGCCTGCTTGGCGGATCGGTGGTCGTGGAGGTGATATTCGCCATCCCCGGAATGGGCCGGCTTCTTTACGACGCCGTGGTCAATCGGGACATCCCCATGCTGCAGGGCGGTTTCATCTGCATCGTCGCCCTTTCCATCATGATCAATACCCTGGCCGATGGCCTCTATGTCCTGATCAATCCAGCAATGCGAGGTCAACATGACCATTAGTCACTTCCCGAGCGCGCCGGTAGCCGCCATGCCAATGACCTTGCCCAAGCGCCCGTCGACACTTTTCCGGTTCACGGATTTCATCCGCCGGCGGCACTGGACGTTCTACGCGGGTTCGGCGATTTTTCTCGTCATCATCCTGCTGCTCGTCATCGCGCCGTGGATTTCGCCCTATAATCCCGCGCAGCAAAGCCTTCGCCTGCGGTTGAATGCGCCAAGCGCTGCCTACTGGCTGGGCACTGACCATCTCGGGCGTGATGTCTTGAGCCGGCTGCTGATCGGCGGACGCTTCACGGTCACGATTGCCGCCATCACCGTCATTCTGTCGGTCGCCATCGGAACATTCATCGGCATCATCAGCGGTCGCAGCCGCGGCGTTCTCGATGAAGTCCTGATGCGGGTGGTGGATCTGCTCATCGCCATCCCTGACGTGGTGATCGCCATTTTCCTCGTCGCCATCTTCGGCCCGGGATATGGAACGTTGATCGCGTCGCTGACGATCGTCGGCTGGACACCTTTTGCACGACTGGCACGCGGGCTGACGCTTTCGATCAATTCCCGAGAATATATGCGCGCCGCCGAGGTGCTTGGATGCACACGCCGCTTCATTATTTTCCGGCATGTCATTCCCAACACGATCTGGCCGATCGCAGCCGTTGCCTTCCTGCGCTTCGGCCACAAGCTGATCACGGTGGGCGGACTGTCGTTTCTCGGCCTCGGCGTGCAGCCGCCTGCCGCAGACTGGGCGCTGATGTTGGCCGATGCGCAGGCCTATGCGGAACGTATGCCCATTCTCGTGATCGCACCGGGTCTGGCGATTTTCCTGTCGGCGTTGAGCGTGACATGGATCGGCCACGGCCTGAACATGGATACCAGGAAACCGAACGGCCATTGACGCCTGCGGTTAGAGCAATGACCGGCGCCCGCGCAGATCAAACATACACAGGGCACGATAGCCCTAAGGAGGGTATTATCGTCTGAAGCCGCTTGAAAATACGCCCATGCCTCCGATGCAATAATAATAAGGGGAACTCTTATGAATATCGAAGGACACACGCATGCCAATACGGCCATCGCCCCGGAGCGGACACCGCTTCTGGAAATCGAGGATTTGCACGTTTCGGTGCCGTCTGGAAAGGGCCGCAAGTTTGTTATCTCCGGTCTGACGCTCTCCGTCGATGCCGGAGAGGTCGTTGCACTGGTCGGCGAATCCGGATCCGGCAAGAGCATGACGGCTCTGTCGCTGATGCGGCTGTTGCCGCACGGCGCGGAAATCAACTCCGGCCGCATTTCTTTTGCCGGGCGCGACATTCTCGCTCTCTCGCCCTCCGAGCTTGATGCGTTGCGCGGCGCCGATATCGGAATGCTTTTTCAGCAACCGCAGGCAATGCTCGATCCGACCAGCCGGGTGAGGACGCAGGTCGCCGAGCCACTGTGGGTCCACCGCAAGATGAGTCGGCATGCGGCACTGGGCCGGGTTGTCGGCATGCTCTCGGATGTTGGAATTCCCGATCCGTCGGCGCGGGCGCAATGCTTCGCACATGAACTCTCCGGCGGCATGGCGCAGCGCGTCATGATTGCTGCGGCACTCTCCGGCAATCCGCAACTGCTGATCGCCGATGAACCGACGACGGCACTCGATGTCACCGTCCAGGCACAAATATTGCGCCTGCTCGACGATGAGCGTCGGAAGCGGCGGCTCGCCACGCTGCTCATCACCCATGACCTCTCGGTCGTTGCCGCTTTCGCGGACCGGATTGCGGTGATGTATGCTGGTCGCATTGTCGAGGAAGGGCCGACGCAGGCAATCCTCAAGGCGCCGCAACATCCCTATACCAAGGCGCTCATCAGCTGCTCGCTTCTGACGACCGACAGCGAGGGGCAGCTGCTGACGATCCCCGGCTCCAGCTCGCAGGCCCATGACATGTCCTGCGGTTGCCGTTTCCATCCCCGCTGCGCGCTTGCCCAGTCGGCCGGCATGGGCGGCCGTTGCATGGCAACGGAGCCGGATCTGAATGCCTTGCCGGAAGGTCGCAAGGCGCGGTGCTGGGCGGTCGACGACGACCATGCCGGCAGCCATGCCAGTCACACAGTCTGCTGAAGGAGGGTTGCGATGCTATCGACAGTCAAAACACCGAACCAGCCTCAGGAGGATGGCAAGATCAAGCCCTATGTGGTCGCAAACAACCTGTGCAAATATTATCCGATATCGGGTTTCGGCAATCGCGTGGTCAAATCCGTGGACGATGTTTCCCTCACGATCGGCGAGGGCGAGGTTCTTGGTCTCGTTGGCGAATCCGGCTGCGGCAAAAGCACTGTCGCCGGGCTGATAACGCGGTTGACCAACGCGACGAAAGGCGAGGTCAGCATCGGAGACCACGATATTCTGCACATGCAGGGCGAGACGCTGCGGCGCATGCGCCGTGTCGTGCAACTGGTGTTCCAGGATCCCTATTCCGCGCTCGACCCGCGCATGCGCATAGGGCAAAGCATGGAAGCGCCGCTTGCCCAGCACGGCATCGGTACGCGCGAAGAACGCATCGCGCGCGTGTTCAAGATGCTGGAGGAGGTCGGCCTCGATGCCTCCTATTATGACCGTTATCCGAGCCAGTGCTCCGGCGGGCAGTTGCAACGCGTGGTCATAGGACGCGCGCTTCTTCTCAATCCAAGTTTCCTTGTGTGCGACGAACCGACATCGGCGCTCGACGCCTCCATGCGCACGCAGATCCTGAACCTGCTGATGGACATGAAGCGTCGTCATGGTTTGACGGTGCTGATGATTTCCCATGACCTGCGCGTGGTGCGTTATCTCTGCGACCGTATCGCGGTGATGTATCTCGGGCGGATCATTGAAATCGCCGACCGGGATGAGCTTTTCCGGGCGCCTAAGCATCCCTATACGAAGGCTCTTATTGCCTCGTCGATGCTTGATGAAACCGGATTATATGCGCCGGAAATGCTTCTGGATGGTGATCTGCCAAGCCCGCTCAATCCTCCAAGTGGCTGCAAGTTTCACACCCGCTGCAAATATGCGACGCAGATTTGCAGCGAACAGGAACCGGTTCTGGAAGACGTTGCCGGGGAGCATTTCGCTCGTTGCCATCACTGGCGCGAATGGGGCTGAGGAGCAGCGCAGTTACAGTCTTCTGGTTCTGTAAAAACAGATGAATTGTGCGTTTGTGAATTAATATCGGAATTAAATTCCGAGTATAAAAACATAAAATGAATTATATTCAGGCGGATGCTCGTGGAGCGTCCGAAGGATATTCTTATGTCTTTCGAGATCTATTTTATGAAGATCTTAAATCTCGTGAGACGACTGAATTTTGAGCATTGTCATCAAAAATAAAAGGGGAATATTCAATGATAAAGCACGTACTTTTGGCGACAAGCGCCATTGTGGTCTCTTTTGGAACGCAAGCGGCAACGGCCGGAACGATCACCTATGACGATTATACCGGCGTCAAGACCGGCTGGCAGATGGCTTCCGACGATGCCTATCTCGGTTCGCGCGCAGGGTGTTTCGAAAGCATGGTCCGCGTCGGCTATGACACCGCACTGGAGCCGGGCTTGGCCGAATCCTGGACACAAACCTCACCGAAGGTTTGGGAGTTCAAGTTGCGCAAGGGCGTGAAGTTCCAGAACGGCGAGCCGCTTAATGCAAAAGCCGCGGTCAATGCGCTCACCAATCTTCTGAAAGCGCCCGTTCCGGCCCGGGCCTTTTCGCCTAAGCTGGTCGCTGCCGTCGAGGTTGGTGGCGACGATATCGTGAAGATCACGACCATCGAGCCATCGGTGCTGCTGCCGGCGCAAATGGCAAGCCCGGCGACTTCGATCCTCGCGCCATCCGCCTATAAGGACGGCAAGGTCGATCCGATCGGAACCTGCACCGGACCGTTCAAGATCACCAAGGTCGATGCCAGCCAATATATGGAACTGACGGCGAACCATGACTATTGGAACGGTATGCCGAAGCTCTCGGGCGGCCGTGTGAACTTTATTCCGGATGCCGATACCCGCGCCACCCAGATAAGAAGCGGTGAAGTGCAGATTTCGCGCGTGATTCCACCTTGGGCGGTAAAGACCATTGTAGCCACGAAGGGTGTCAAGGTTGCGCCAATTACCGTGCCCCGGATTACGGAAATGCTGCTCAATAATTCGAAGCCGCCGTTCAAGGACATCAAGGTTCGGCAGGCGATCCGGGCCGCCATCGACACCGCCGGTATTGCCGACAGCATCTATGAAGGCATGGTAAAGCCCGCAACGATGCCCTTCGCACCGGGAGAGCCGTGGGTGCCGCAAAACGTCACGCCCGCTTATGACGTAGAGAAGGCAAAGGCTCTGCTGAAAGAGGCGGGCATTGCCCCCGGCAGCCTCAAGCTGACACTTCTGGCCTATACTGAAAGAACCGAACTCAAGGATGTTGCCGCCGTTATTCAGGCCCAATTGCAGGAAATCGGCATCAAGGTCGATGTTCGCGTTGCTGATTACACTGCGATCGAGCCCGATCTCCTGTCCGGCAATTTCGACATGGTCCTTCTGTCACGCGGTTATGCCACCGATGTTGCAGAACCGATCGGGTTCCTCAACGCCGACTATACCTGCGGAGGCGGCTACAACATCTCGCATTATTGCAGTGAGGAGACGGACAAGCTGATCAAATCTGCCTATATGGCGGCTGAGCCGGCAAAACGTTACGCCATCTATGCCGAGGCGGCGAAGCGGATTTACGACGAAGCCGTCACCGTCTACCTCGTCCATGAGACCGCTTTCGATGCCTATTCGGACAAGGTCGAAAACTTCAAGCCGCATCCGATCAACTACTTTATCATGACCAAGGATCTGGCAGTGAAATAGGCCAATGTGACATTGCTGACGAGATATGGCCCGGCTCGAAAGAGCCGGGTTTTGCCTGTTGACAGGCCATCGCCCACACTCAACGTCATCCTCGTCCTGAGGATCTTTCCACCTATCGTAAAATCAATAGGTATCAGATGCCCGGACAGGCCCGAGCATGATGAAGGACAGGTTTTCAGACCTTGTCAGCCGTTGAAAATATGAATTTCAGGAACCGGGAAAACCTCCACTGTCATCCCCGGTCGAAAGGGAGAGTCACTTGCCGCGGGAGGTATGGAGAAGGACGAACGTTGGTATCGTCCAGCGGCTGTCACGCAAGCTCGGCGTGAAGCGGGGGCAGGCAGGTCGATCCGGCGGCAGGGATGAAGGCCGCCGCCGGCATCTCGTCAAATCAGGCGCGCGCTTCTGGCGTATAGCCTGCAGCGGTGATGATTTCAGCAATACGTGCCGCGTCGGAGACGCCGCCAACCACAACCGTGCGGCTTGCCGGATCAGCATGAACGGCGGCGCCGGGGACGGTCTTTTCGATTGCGCCCTTGATCACACCGGCGCAGTGACCGCAGGTCATGTCTTCAACGTGGAAAGAAAGGTCGGCATCAACAGGTGCGGCAGCGGTTTCGGGGTGATGCTGGTGGGCGGTGCACATAGGCGGTTCTCCTTGGGTTGGAACTCGTAACAGCAGGAGCCTGGACTATTCCAACGTGGGAAGGTCAAGCGCTTTATTAAGGCAGCCAAAATAAGCGCACCGGCATTTTAGTTGCGCCAGAAAATCGGCATCAGCAGCACGAGAACGGTGAGGATTTCAAGACGTCCAAGCAGCATCAGGACAGACAGGAGATAGAGCGCCGGATCACTGATCGTGGAGAAATTGCCGACAGGCCCGATGATCGGGCCGATGCCAGGGCCGACATTGGCAAGTGCGGTCGCAACGCCCGAGGTCGCAGTCAGGAAATCGTAACCCATCAGGCTCATGGCAAGGCTGCCGGCGATCCAGAGCGCGATGAAACAGCTGACGAAAAGGAAGATCGTCCGGATCGTGTCGGGATCGACCACCTGCTGCCCGTAACGGACCGAATAAACCGCGTTCGGATAGATCAGCTTTTTGAGGCCCGCCCGAACGACATTGAACATGATCAGAAAACGATAGGCCTTGATACCACCCGCCGTCGAGCCGGAGCAGCCGCCCATGAAGGTTGCGAAAAATGCAACGACGACAACGAACGGACCCCACAGCGTGTAGTCGTCGCTCGCAAAGCCACCGGTCGAGAGGATTGATGTCATGTTGAAGAAGGAGTGGCTGAGCGCAGTATCCAGCGGCACGCCGTTTCTAAGGTGGTGATAAACGCCGACAGCGATGGAAATCGCGCAGAGATAGCCAAGGAAGACGGCTATCTGCGGGTCGCGCAGCGTCTCCAGCCTGCGGCGCACCGCAAGCAGGATCATCACCGAGAAGGGCAGGCTGCCGAAGATCAGGAAGATGGTGGCAATCCAAAGCAGCGCCGTGTTGTTGAAATAGGCAAACGAGGCGTCGTGGGTGGAAAAACCGCCGGTCGCAACCGTCGACATGGCATGGTTGAGGGCATCGAAATGCGACATGCCGGCAAAATCGAAAGCCACCGTGCAGGCGATGGTCATGATGATGTAGATCGCCACGAAAGCGCGGGTGAAGCTTGCCAGCCGCGCGAAGGGCCGGTCATTGCCGGTGTCGGATGATTCCATGCGGAAGAAGGTCATGCCGCCAACGCGCAAGAGCGGCAGGATGAAGAGGCCAAGCGCGACAATACCGATGCCGCCGAGCCAACAGAGCAACGACCGCCACAGAAGAATGCCCTGCGGCGCATTATCGAGGCCGGATATCGCGGTCGATCCCGTCGTCGTGATGGCCGAGACCGATTCGAAAAGGGCCTGACCGGGCGTCAGGTCAAGCTCGGACAGATAGAGCGGAACCGCTCCGACAATGGAAAATACAAGCCAGAGCACGTTGACGAGCAGGAAGCCGAAACGTTTGTTGAAGGACGCGATCGGTGCGCGCGTGGCCAGCGCACAGGCAAGTGCAAAGCCGCCGCACATGAAGCCTGAAAGCGCAAACACCGTCCAGTCGTCATTGCCGTAATAAAGGTCCGTCAGCGCGGGCAGGAACATGGCCGTCGCGAGATAGAGCCCGAAGATGGACGCCACATATATGACCGAGCGCAGAAGATTGCTGTTCAAGAAATGAAACCCAGGGTTCGTGGCAGCGTGAAATGAGTCTTTGTCTCTGACGCCTTCCTATGGCATAGCGGGTGCCATTATGAATTTCAATGGATTGACAATCGTGGACAAGCAGCTTGTGGAGGCAGCGCGGCGGGAAGTGCGGGAGATATTCCCGGAAACGCCGTTGCAGTTGAATGAACATCTCAGCCGTCGGTATGGCGCGTCGATTTGGCTGAAGCGTGAGGATCTGTCTCCGGTTCGTTCCTACAAGATTAGAGGCGCATTCAACTTTCTCCGCAAGGCTGTTGCGAAGGCTGGCAAGGACAAGGTTTTCGTCTGTGCTTCGGCCGGCAACCATGCGCAGGGCTTTGCTTTCGCCTGCCGCCATTTCGGCGTTCACGGTGTTGTTTTCATGCCGGTGACCACGCCGCAGCAGAAGATCGACAAGACCCGTATCTTCGGTGGTGAATTCATCAGCATCCGTCTGGTGGGCGATATTTTCGACCAATGTTACGCCGCCGCGCGCAAATACGTCGAAGACAATGACGCCTACATGGTGCCGCCCTTCGACCATCAGGATATCATCGAAGGCCAGGCGACGGTTGCTGCCGAAATCATGGACCAGCTTCCCGAAGGCACCAAACCGGATATG
Organism: Agrobacterium sp. 16-2014-1-2a; assembly: GCF_053522705.1. NCBI lineage: Bacteria > Pseudomonadati > Pseudomonadota > Alphaproteobacteria > Hyphomicrobiales > Rhizobiaceae > Agrobacterium > Agrobacterium sp. 16-2014-1-2a. Next base: position 674,219 of record NZ_JBNWBX010000001.1, on the reverse strand, counting down.
GTTGTCATGCCGGTTGGCGGCGGCGGGCTTTCGGCAGGCCTTACCGGCTTTCTGGCGGGCACCGTTGAAAAGGGCAACTTCGTGTTCTGCGAGCCGGAAGGCGCGCCGAGCCTGAAAAGGAGCCTCGAGCGCGGCGAAGCGGTAACGCTCCCCAAGGTCGACAATTTCGTCGACGGCGCCGCCGTTGCCCGCATCGGCGATCTCAACTTCCAGGCGCTGAAGGATTTTCCGGCCGAGCAGGTTTTGCTCATCCCCGAAAACGCCATCTGCGTGACCATCATCGAGATGCTGAACCTCGAAGGCGTGGTGCTGGAGCCAGCGGGTGCGCTGTCCATTGCCGCGCTGGAGAAGCTCGGCCGCGAGAAACTGGAAGGCAAGACGGTTATCGTCGTCGTCTCCGGCGGCAATTTCGATTTCGAGCGCCTGCCTGACGTCAAGGAACGCGCCATGCGTTACACCGGCGTGAAGAAATACTTCATTCTGCGCCTGCCGCAGCGCCCCGGCGCGCTGCGCGATTTCCTCAATCTGCTTGGCCCGGACGACGATATCGCCCGTTTCGAGTATCTGAAGAAATCGGCCCGCAATTTCGGTTCGATCCTGATCGGCATCGAAACCAACGCTCAGGAAAACTTCGCAGGGCTTCTTGAACGTTTCGAGGCTGCGGGCCTCGGCTATGAGGATATTACCGAAAACGAGATCCTGTCGAACCTGATCATCTGATCGGGATAAGAGCGACGGGAAGGGCGGAGCATATCCGCCCTTCGAAATGCGAGACAGATTAAGGGAGTGAAAGCCATGGCATCGTTTTTTTCCAAAATCCTTTCGGCCTTCGGCTCCGGCCAGTCCGCGGATGCGCCGCAGAAGGCAGCGCAGTCGGAACCGCATGTGCATGGAGACTATCTGATCTATGCGACGCCGCTGAAGGAAGGCGGCCAGTTCCGTTTGGCGGGCCGCATCGAGAAAAAGGACGGCGAGGAAACGTTCGTGCATGAATTCGTGCGCGCCGATGTCTTCACCAGCATGGACGATGCGGTTGAGTTCACCATCCGTAAGGCAAAGCTGATCATCGACCAGAACGGTGCATCGCTTTTCCCAGGAAAATGATGGCGGTTTCTTCTGCTGGACATTAAGATTCCGTTGGTTGCTTCGGCCTATCGTCTTCAGAGGGCATGAAGTCGCGCCGATGAACCGGCGCGATGTGGATCGATAGGGCGTATGCCGATGCAATGGGCAAATCTGGCCCTCTTCGTGGCGGAAGCCATCGTCTATTTTTCGGTAATGACGGCATTCCTTCATTACCGGCATATTCTCGGCATCGGTGTTTTTCTCACCGCGCTGGGCGTCATGCATTTCCTGGAAACCTACCTGGCGGCGGTCTTTTACGTCGAGCTGCCATTTGGCGTGGTATCACCCGGCTCCTCGATCCTTTTTGCCGGCAAACTGATGATGATCCTCATGCTCTATATGCGCGAGGATGCGGCAGTCGTCCGCCAGCCGATCTACGGCCTGTTTCTCGGCAATATACTCACCATCATCATGGTGCAGATCATCCGCTTCCATCCGACGGTGGCAATTGTCCCCGGACAGTCGGTAGATACCGGATTTCTGGATGAGATGGGCGTGCTGATGGTCTGGGGAACCAGCCTGCTTTATATCGACGCCATCGCCATCATCCTGTTTTACGAAAAGCTGGGACGCTATTTGCAGCGCCATATTGTCCTGCGCTTTGCAATCTGTGGCGTGGTGATTTTGAGCCTGGATCAGGCAGGCTTTTACGCGGCGTTGCGATATATGCTGAACGCGCCGGTCGATGTCTTTTACGATGGCTGGAAAGCGAAGATGGTGGCCGTTGCCATCTATGCTCTGCTCTTTGCCATTTATCTGAAGTTGACGGCGGCGAAAGGCCGCTTCCTGACGCGCCGCAGCGTTGCCGATGTCTTCAACGACCTCACCTTCAGGGAACGCTACGAGGAGCTTTTGTCCCGGTCTGGCCGCGACATGCTGACCGGTGTGTCTGACCGCGCCCGCATGGAACTCGATGCGCCGTCCGTCGTCGTGGAATGTCTGGAAAAGAAACGTCCCGTCAGCGTGCTGATCGTCGATATCGATCACTTCAAGACCGTCAACGATACCTTTGGGCATTTGCAGGGCGATGAGATGTTGCGGGAATTCGCCGCCGTTCTGAAACGCATCGTGCAACCGCACGGCCATCTCTACCGGTTCGGCGGCGAGGAGTTCGTGGCCCTGTTGCCGACGATGACCCATGAGGGGGCACTTGCCTTTTCAGCAGGTCTGCGGACGGCGATATTGAAGGATCTGCAACGGCCAGACGGTTCGCCGCTGACTGTCAGCATCGGCGTCGCCACGGCTTTCGAGGACGGGCAGCTTTTCCGCGCGCTGCTATCGGAAGCCGATGCGCGGCTCTATGCGGCAAAAAATAACGGCCGCGATCAGGTGCACGGCCGTTACGGAATGTGGGTCGGCTGATACCGGCAATCGAGCCGGCATCACCACGTGTCAAACGGCGCCTCAGGCGGCCTGCGCCAGTTCGGCAACCTTTGCTTCGGCTGCCGCAACGGCCTTTTCAACGGCTTCCGGTCCAAATGCCAGACCTTCGACATAGATCACTTCAACATCCGTCATGCCAATGAAGCCAAGAACAGTCTTGAGGTAAGGAACGGCGTGGTTCATCGACACAGCCGGGCCTTCGGAATAAACGCCGGCGGCGGCCAGCACGATGTAGACCTTCTTGCCGGTGGCAAGACCAACCGGGCCGGTTTCGGTGTACTTGAAGGTCTGGCCAGCGCGGGCGACGTTGTCGATCCACGACTTCAGGCCGGAATAGATATTGAAGTTGATGAGGCCGGTGCCGATGACGACAGTGTCGGCGGCCATAAGCTCTGCAACCAGCTTGTCGGAATAATCGGCTGCAACCGCTTCTTCAGCCGTGCGCTGGTCTGGAGCCTTGCGGATCGCAGCGGTCTTGACGGTGTCGAGATGCGGAATGGGGTCGGCAGCAAGATCGCGGTGGACAAGGGTGTTGGAAGCCGACTTGGCCTTCAGCTTGTTTGCGAGTTCGCCGGAAAACTTGTTGGAAACCGACTCGTCGCCACGCGGGCTGGAGGTGATGAGCAGAATGTTGGACATGGTCTTTCCTTGCATAAGCGATGAATTGACGGGCGCCTTGGGAGGGCGGGAGAGCACGATGCCCTTCCTTTGCCCCCTATATGACCAATTGATGCCATCAAGAAAACTGTGATAATGTGGAAGCGACCTATCGATGAAATGGATGGAACATGGACGCGAACCCGACGCTCGACCAATTGCAGGTGTTTTTGACGGTTGCCGAAACCGGAAGTTTCTCTGCCGCGTCACGGGCGCTCAATCGCGCCCAGTCCGTTGTCAGCTACACCATCGCCAATCTCGAGGCGCAGCTTGAAGTCAGCCTGTTCGAGCGCAATGGCGTACGCCAGCCTCGATTGACGGACGAGGGTCGCGCCATGCTGGAAGATGCAAGGCGCATCGTGGCCGGTCTGCAGGAAATGCGTGCGCGCGCCAAGGGTTTGAAGCAGGGGCTGGAGGCCGAGCTTTCTGTCGCCATCAGCACCATGGTGCCGGCGGAAGCCGTCGTTGCGGTGCTTCGCGATTTTCGCAAGGAATTCCCCACCGTTACCCTCAGCCTCAATGTGGGTGAGTTGGGCATGGTGATGGATATGGTGCTCTCCCGCAAGGCTGGCATTGGCATCGGCGGGGCGCTGTTGCGCCAGGATGACGAACTCGTCGTCGAAAAGGTCGGCCATTCCTTCATGCTGCCGGTCGTCGCCGCCGATCATCCACTGGCACAGATCCAGAGGCCGCTGGTTCTGGGCGATGTCCGCGAGGAGGTCCAACTCGTCGTCACCGATGCGTCGGGGCTGACCAAGGGGCGTGATTTCAACGTGCTGTCCTACAAGACATGGCGGGTCAGCGACATCGCCACGAAATACCAGCTCATCAAGGGCGGTCTCGGCTGGGGCGGTCTGCCCGCATCGATCGTGCGCAACGACCTGACCAATGGCAGCCTGAAGGCACTTGATCTTGAAGCTTATGAGCAGGGCGAATATCCAATCTTTGCGCTGCGCCGGGTGGATTCACCCGCCGGTCCCGCTGGCCAGTGGCTTGCCACGGCCTTTCAGCAGCGTCTGTCGGCATGCCCGAACCAGAAGGATTTCAACAGGATAATTGCCGGAGGCAAACAGCGGACTATTTCTGTCGCCGCCGAGTGATATGGGTTGACTGAGTGACCAATTGACGAAGGTGAATGGCCTGCCTTATACAGGAAACACGGTCAGCAGTTCACCGAGGCATCGCCGTCCCGCAAGGGAAGCTAAACCTGCATTTTGAAAGATTGACAGCACTTATCCCGTGCCTAGTCGGAAGCCGGCGATCAGCGACACCTCTTCGGAATGGCACTCGAGGGTAAGTCATGCCACGTTCGATCTTTTCCATTGATATCGCCGACCTCTCCACATTTGCCAAATCGCTACGCGAACAAATCGGCAGGCTGGACCGCCAGCCAAGCCATGTGGAGATGCTCAATCTCCTAAGCCGGGCTGCCGGGTTTCGCAACTTTCAGCATCTGCGCGCCGCGCGCACGCCACCCGTAGCAAGTGGCTCGCCGCCACCGCAGAGAGGACCGGAGACAATGCCTGTCAATGAGGGCAGGGTGCTGAAGACCGCGCGGACTTTCGATGCTGCCGGTAGATTGGTGCAGTGGCCGGCCCGCCGCTCCCAGCAGGAACTGTGCCTCTGGTATCTTTGGGCAAGAATACCAGCCGGTCGCAGTTTCTCAGAGCGCGAATTCAGCAGCTTTCTCGATGGTCTGCATCTGTTTGGAGATGCCGCGATGCTGCGGCGTGACATGGCGGGTCTCCGGCTCATCCGCCGTAACCGCGATGGCAGCGACTATCAACGCATCGAGCAGAAGCCACCGCCGGAACTGCCACTGCTGTTGCGTATCGTGAGTGACCGCAATTGAGTAAATGCCCTCCCGGCCGATGAAACGCCGGGAGGGCTGCAAGCTCTAGAGAACGAGGCGGAACTTTGCGAAACCTTCGGCGCCGTCGCCGGCATCCTCGATTTTTGCGCCCTTGATGTCAGCCGCGTAATTGCGACCCTTCGGGCCAGTCTCAAAGATGGCGGTCGTATTGGCAACTGGGGCGAAGGACCAGTTCGCATCCGCCGACGGGTTAATGGTGCCCTGATCGATGATATAGCGCACGATCACGTCACGGTTGGTGTCGGGCGCCACGAAGATCACCTTGTCGGCGGCGATATCGGGGAATTTTCCGCCGCCGCTTGCTCGGTAATTGTTGGTCGCCACCACAAATTTCTGCTCGGGGTCGATCGGCTTGCCGTCGAATTGCAGATTGACGATGCGGTTGCTGTCGGGATTGACGGCCTTGCCGTCCTTGTCGAACTTTGCCGGTTTGGAAATGTCGATCTGGTAGGTGACACCGTCGATGACGTCGAAATTATAGGACGGGAAATCCGCGTTTAGGAGCGGCGCATCCTTTGCGCCGGCCTCGACCGTGTTGAACATGCCGGCGGACATTTCCAGCCAGTTCTTCACCTGCGCACCGTTGATCAGCACCGCCTGCACCGTGTTGGGGTAGAGGTAGAGATCGGCGACGTTCTTGATGGCGATGTCACCGGCAGGGACATCGGTGTAATAATCCGCACCACCGCGACCGCCAGACTTGAAGGGCGCTGCTGCCGAAAGCACGGGCAGATCCTTATATTGCCCTTCCTTCAGCATGTCCTTGATGTACCACGTCTGGGCATTGGAGACGATCTGCACGGACGGGTCGTCGGCCACCAGCGCGAAGTAGGAATAGAGTGGCGCCGACGTCTTGCCGACCGGGCGACGCACATAGGCGAGCGCCGCTTCGTGATCTGCCTTGGCGGCTGCTATGACCTCCGGTTTGTCCGTGACATCTGCAACGACCTTGCGATTGTCGTCGCGGTGGTAGATCGGCCGGGCCTCGGAGGTGAAATCGACGATCTTCCAGCTTTTGCCGTCCTTTTCGAGCAGAAGGTCAATGAGGCCCATATGCGAGCCCCAGAAACCGGCCATCACGGCCGGCTTGCCCATCAGCGTACCCTTGACCGCATCCGCACCCTCGATGCCGTCCCATGTCTTCGGACCGGGGAAGACCAGATGCTGGTGACCAGTGAAGATGGCGTCAATGCCTTCCACGCCCGCCAGATAAAGCGAGGCGTTTTCCATGCGATCGGTCTGGCCCTTGCCATCGATGCCGGAATGGGAAAGCGCGATGACGATATCGGCACCTTCTTCCTTCATGACCGGAACCCAGGCTTTAGCCGCCTCGACGATATCGCGCGTCTGGGCCTTGCCCTCCAGATTCTTGGAATCCCACATCATGATCTGCGGCGGCACGAAACCGATGATACCGACCTTGACCGGGCTGGTTACGCCTGCACCATCGCGGATCTGTTTCTCAAGGATGACGTAAGGCTTGAAGAACAGCTCATCCTGCTTGGGATCGGAAGCCAGCTGACCCTTGGTGAGGTTGGCGCAGACATAAGGGAAACCGGCGCCCGCCAGCGTATTGGACATATAGTCGAGGCCGTAATTGAATTCGTGGTTGCCAAGCGTGCCACAATCATAGCCAAGGACATTCATGGCGTTGATGACGGGATGCTTGTCGCCGGCCTTCATGCCGCGCTCATAGGCGATGTAATCGCCGAGCGGATTGCCCTGCAGGAAGTCGCCATTATCCACCAGCATCGAGTTTCCGGCCTCGGCACGGATGGCGCCGATGATCGAAGCGGTGCGCGCCAGACCCATCGTGTCGTTCGGTTTGTCGGCGTAATAATCATAGGGAAAGACGTGAACGTGGATGTCAGTCGTTTCCATGATGCGCAGATGCGCCTGGTTGGCTGCGGCGCGCGCGGCGAAGGGATGCAACAGCACCAGAGCCGAAGAGGCGGCGATGCCACCCAGAAGCGAACGGCGAGTGATGGGGTGGAGAGCGAGAAGCGACGACATGGGAACTCCTTCGTATGAAGCTTGCTCTGTCAGGAAAACGACAAGGTAGAAGCAATCCCCGAGGAGTCCATCATCAAAATGACAAGCCCGTGACGGACGGGCCAGTTTTCAACCGTTTGATAAATTTTTTGTCACAAGGTGGCCGCGCGCGCATGGTGCGCTTCGGGAATGCGCTTTGTCCGGCCTGCGCATTCCCCTTGTCGGAAACGTCTGCTTAGCGGGCGAGAGTCGGTTTTACTTCTTCGTGGAAGAAGCGGAAATAAGACGACAGCTGTGCCAGCGTGTTGGTGGAAAGTTTGAGTTGCAGGCCGAGCCGGTTCATGTGCTGCCATTGCACGACACCCTCGATGAAACCCAGATCTTCACTCTGCACCTTCACCCGGCTTCCCTTGGCGGCAGCGAAAGGTCCGTCCAGTTCGAGCGCCATGCCGGTGGCGGACAGGTCCACCACGCGGCCTCGGGTCGACTGGCTGAAATAGTGCACGGTCGCGTAGATCCGGGTCTTGCTACGGGTCGCAGTGCGGGTCGCCATATTGAGGTTGTTTGTCATTTCGCTACTCAAATCAATTGTTTCCGATGCTTGCATCATGACGTAGAAAGTTTGAGAGCCGTTTAGCCGTTTGCTTAAAATTGCAAGTAATCGCGCGATTATGCTGTGTCGATACGGCACTGGTAGCAATTGTTGCGGGCGGAGCGCACATGCACATAAGCGACGTCTGCCCGCTCCAGAAGATGTGCTACGCGTGAAAGGATTTCGTCCGTCGCCGTCACCGCGCCGGTGCCGTAGACGATGCGGTCGTCAGTGCCATAACCGCGAACGATATAATCGGGGCTGTTGAGCATCGGGGGAAGGGCATCCGTCTGCGGATAGTGCTCACAGGCCTCAGCGTGAAGAAAGACTGGCCCCGTTTCCGCATAGGGCTGGAGCGAAGGGAAGGGCCGGTAGGCGAGGATCAGCATTCCTTCGCCTTCATTAATCTGGGAAAGGCAATGGCGGCACGGCATGCCGCCTGGAGAAACGGCCTTTTCCGGCGGGTTGCCATAGGCGTCGGCGGCTCCCGCCCGGAAAGCCTCAGCTTCCTTAGCCGGCATTGCTGTAAAGACGAGATCGGTCATGGCGAGGTCCTTCTGTTGGGATCGGCGTTGCTTCTTTGCAGCTATGATCCCGAAACAGACCTCTATCCACCCGATTCTTGACGGGTGATGCAACCAGCCCATTGCGTGACTCGTTAGCATCGGGAATCAGTGGCGCTCCTCGATCCCGGAAGGTCTGATTTTATGTTCCGTCGTTTTCTGGCCGCCGTTCCGCTGGCTTTCGTTTCTTTGACGGTTCCGATCGACACGCAGGCGCAGGTCGCCTCCGGTCTCGATGGCCTGTCCGACGATCAGCTCCAGCAGGCGGTCAATTTCGTCATCGGCAATGCGATCTTCTCGCTTTATCACGAGGGTGCACGCATGCTGATCTCGGATTTCGGCGCGCCGGAGACCGGCAGCGCGCAAGCACCTGCCGATCAGCTGGCGGGCACGCTCATCCTTCAGGCCAACGAGGAATGGCTTGATACCGCACTCGTCAATGCTACCGACAGCTGGTATCTGGCGCGCGAAACGGAGGCTTTGCCCCAGCACGACGCACCGGTGTTTTCGGCGCTTGTTCCCGACAGGAGCCGCGATCGCAACATGGCCTGCCTGATGGTCGGCCGCGACAAGGACGGCTATGGCGATCTCGCCACCATGATGGGGCTTGCCAATGATGAATTTGCCAAATGTGGCGCCGCCTATCCGCGTATCGCATCGGCATGGGAAGATTTTCTGACGCCCCACCGCGCGCAGACACCATCCAGATTTACCGTGAGCTACGTGCCGCCGCGCGATCCGGAGCTGGAACCTTACGCCATCATGGTCAAGGAATCGAAGGTTCTCGATCTTATCAGCCGCAGTTTCGGCGTTTACGGCTTGAAAGGCGAGGTCAAGTTGACGGCGAAGTCCTGCGGGCGTCCCGATGTCTACTGGTCGGCCGAAAAACGTGAGATCACCTATTGCTACGAGCTGGGTAAATTCCAGGCGGAGCTGATTGCCGATCATCTCCTCAACAGCGTTACCGAAGACAAAGGTTCCGCCGGCGGGCATACCCCGACGGCCGTTACTCTGGAAAGAGAAATCTGAGGCCAGTTACCGGATGCACGGCAACCTGTCCTCTTGAAACGGGAGGATATTGCCATGCCGAAGGTTGTCGTTCGAAATTTCGCCATTTCGATTGACGGATACGGTGCTGGGCCGGATCAAAGTCTTCAGAACCCGCTGGGTGTGAATGGCGAAATGCTGCATCAATGGGCGTTCAAGACCCGCACCTTTCACCGCATGTTCGGCAAGCAAGGCGGCTCGACCGGCACGGACGAGCAGTTTTCCGAGAAGAGTTTCGAAAATATCGGCGCCTGGATCTTGGGCCGCAACATGTTCGGCCCTATCCGCGGTGCTTGGCGGGATGAACACTGGAAGGGCTGGTGGGGGGAAGAGCCGCCTTATCACGTGCCGGTTTTCGTGCTGACGCACCATGCGCGCGCCTCCTTTGCGATGAAGGGCGGCACCGTGTTTCATTTCGTCAACACGGGCATCAAGGCCGCCCTTGACATGGCGTTGGAGGCGGCAAACGGCAGGGATGTCCGGATCGGCGGCGGCGTTTCGACCATTCGGCAATATATGGCCGGAAGCATGATCGACGAACTGCATCTGGCGCTGGCCCCGGTCTTTCTCGGCAAGGGCGAAAACCTCTTCCAGGGGCTGGATTTGCCTGCGCTTGGTTATCGCTGCACCGGGACCTCGGCGGGTGAGGGCGCGACCCATTTGATTATCGATAAAGCCTGAGTCGCAAACTACACAATGGTTTCATGTGCGGTTGCCTCCCACTCCCTCATTCCTGTGACAAGCAAAGGAATGAGGGAGGAGTAGTCGGATGTGCTCTACAGTCGGGGAATAGCGCGGGCCATCCCCGACGTGACGAACTCAGTTGCGCAACGAGATTTCCAGAAGCTCGGTATCGGACAGCGGCTCTACCCAGGCCTCATAGGTACCAACAGGCGAAAATCCCATCATCTGGTAGAGTTGCAGCGCGCGGGGATGGTCAAGCGTGTTGGTGGTCACCGTCACGCGCTTGGGATTGTCCTGCCAGGCGGCGTAGAGCGCCTGCAACAGGAACCACTTGCCGACGCCAGCACCGATTGCCTCTTCGAGAAGCCCGAAATAGGAAAGCTCGGTTACCTCGTCGCTTGCCTTGTTCAGCTCGAAGAAACCGGCGGGTGCACCGTTCATATAAAGGACGGTAACGCTGTTCTTCGGGTCCTTGAGGACGGCGGACAGTTCCGCATCGCTCATGCGCATGCGTTTCTGCCAGTGCCAACGTTTTCCCACCCGCCAGTACATGTAACGGTAGAAGTGCAGGGGAATATCGGTGACCCGCATCAGTGCCGTCTGGATGTTGACGGGGATAGCAAGGCTGACCTTCGGCGGCGCCGTCATTTCAAGCTGCGTCACATGCGCCTTCAACGGCCCATGTGACACCACGGGAAGAGGTTCGGCAGGGCCGGTGACAACAGGCGTGTCTTCCAGTCCACCCCATTCCGACCACGAACCGTCATAGAGCGAATTATCCTGGTGGCCGAGCGATTCCAGCGCCAGCGTAATGACGGCGGCGGTAACGCCCGAGCCGCAGCTCGTCACCACCGGCTTGCCAAGATCGATACCGGCATCCGCCACCATCTTGCGGATGGCGGTGAGGTCCTTGAAGTGGCCGTTCTCGGAAAATGCGGTGGCGGGCAGGCTGCGAGCACCAGGCATATGGCCTGAACGCATGCCGGCACGCGGCTCGGCCTCGTCGCCGGTGAAACGTCCCGCGCCGCGGGCATCGGCAATCTGCTTTTCGCCACTGTCAACGATGCCGCGCATGGTCGATAGCGAGGTCACGCGCTTTTCGTTGAAATCGGGTGTGAAGGTGGCAGGCTCGATTTCCGGCGTGCCGGTTTCTAGCGGCCGGCCTTCGCGCTTCCAGCCGTCAAGACCGCCATCCAGCACGTAGGCCTTGCGGACGCCCATCACCCGCAGCATCCACCACACGCGCGGTGCGGAAAAGAAACCGGGGCCGTCATAGACCACGATGGTATCGGTGTCGCTGAGGCCAAGCTCTCCCGCCTGTTCCGCAAAGAACTCTGGCGAGGGCAGGGAATGCGGCAATCCGGTTGCATGATCGGCGATCTTGTCCTGATCGAAGAACACGGCACCGGGCAGGTGACCCGCCGCAAATTCTTCCGCACCGTTGCGTTTATGCGCCGGCAGATACCACGAGGCATCAACGAGACGAAACCCGGCCGTGCCGAGCTGCTTTTCTACCCAGTCCGCCGAAACGACGAAACGGCTCTTATCCGTGCTCACGATGTCTCTCCTGATTTCAGGCAGCAGCTTCAGGCGTGCCGAAACGAATGCGGAACCGCCTGTTCTCCTTGCCCTTCTTTTCTATCTTGGCAATGTGAATATCGCCCACTTCCTGCGTTTCGGAAACATGGGTGCCGCCGCAGGGCTGGCTGTCGATGGTAGAATTTTCGCCGATGCAGACAAGGCTGACCCGGCCAAGGCCGATTGGCGGGCGCACATTCTTGGATTTGACGATGCCCGGATTGGCCTGAAGTTCTTCGTCGGTAATCCATTGCAGGAAAACGGGATGGTTGGCTTTCACCAGTTCCATCAGCTTTGCCGTCACTTCGTCTTTGTCGATGGTTTCCGACATGTCGAAATCGACGCGCGATTCGTCTTCGCCGACGGCAGCACCGGTGATTGGCCACTGGCAGACGACTGATAGCAGATGGCAGGCCGTGTGCATGCGCATCAGCTTGTAACGGCGCGGCCAGTCTACGTGCAGGGTCAGTTTTTCACCGACCTCGGGGGAAGGCTGACCTTCCAGCGGCACATGGATGATAACGCTCTTGTCGGCGCCATTTTTGGTAATGCCGAGTTCTATGCGCGAACCATCGGCCCGCTCGAGAAAGCCGCTGTCGCCCGGCTGGCCGCCGGACGTGGCGTAAAGGCAGGTCTGGTCGAGCTCGATGCCGCCATCCTCATGCACCGCCGTGACGATCGCTTCTGCGGTGGAAAGATAAAAATCGTCACGGAACAGGGCATTCACAGGCATTTCGGCATGTCCTCAAACGGTTTCGTACGGAACCGCAATCTCGCTTTTCGTTGCCAGCCACTGCGGAACCGGAAGCCCCTTGGAGCGCAGGAAATCCGGATTGAACAGCTTCGACTGATAACGATTACCGTAGTCGCAAAGTATCGTCACGATTGTATGCCCCGGACCAAGCTCGCGGGCAAGGCGGATTGCGCCGGCAATGTTGATGCCGGAGGAGCCACCGAGGCAAAGACCCTCTTTCGTGACCAGATCGAACAGCACCGGCAGGGCTTCCGCATCCGAAATACGATAGGAGAAATCCGGCGCGAAGCCTTCCAGATTGGCGGTGATGCGCCCCTGTCCGATGCCCTCGGTGATAGAGGAGCCTTCCGACTTCAGGACGCCATGCTTGTAAAATTCGTAGAGGGCGGCCCCCTCAGGGTCGGCAAGGCCGATCTTTATATCGGGATTGAAATCGCGCAGGCCGTCAGCTACGCCCGCAAGCGTTCCGCCGGAACCGACGGAGCAAATGAAACCATCGACCTTGCCGTCCGTCTGGTCCCATATTTCCGGTGCCGTTGTCTCAATATGGGCCTGACGGTTGGCGATATTGTCGAACTGGTTGGCCCAGATCGCGCCGTTTTCATCCGTCGCGGCCAGCTGTTTTGCCAGGCGGCCGGAAACCTTCACGTAATTGTTCGGGTTGGAATAGGGTGCCGCCGGAACCTCGACCAGCTTTGCGCCGAGAAGCTTCAGCGCATCCTTCTTTTCCTGGCTTTGCGTCTCGGGAATGACGATGACAGTCTTGTAGCCAAGCGCATTGGCCACCAGCGACAGGCCGATGCCGGTATTGCCTGCCGTGCCTTCCACGATGGTGCCGCCCGGCCGCAGCTGTCCGCGCCGTTCCGCATCGCGGATGATGTAAAGCGCGGCGCGATCCTTCACCGATTGGCCGGGATTGAGAAACTCCGCCTTGCCGAGGATTTCACACCCCGTCGCTTCAGAGGCAGCTTTCAGACGGATAAGCGGCGTGTTGCCGATAGCACTGAGCGCAGAGGGATGAATGGTCATGATTGAGCCTTCTTGTCTGAGCGGAAATTAGGTGCCGTTATGTCCCGTTACAACCGCCTCAAGGCAAGAAATTATCTTCCCGCCTCAGGCTTCGCCACGCAAAATTTTGCCGATACCCAATTTTATGCGTTGTTCTTCACTGCGGCATAGGCTGCAAGTGCTCTTTCCCGTGCCTTCCCATGGTCAACGATCGGCAGGGGATAGGTCTTGCCGAGCTCGATACCCGCCTTTTTAAGCACCTCTTTCGGTGCTTCAAACGGCTTGTGGATGTATTTTCGCTCAAGCTTTTCAAGCTCCGGCACGAAGCGGCGCACGTAGTCTCCCTCGGCATCGAATTTCTCCCCCTGCAATATGGGGTTGAAAATGCGGAAGAACGGCGAGGCGTCCGCGCCCGAACCCGCCACCCACTGCCAGTTGGCGGCGTTGGAGGCCGGATCGGCATCAACAAGCGTATCGCGAAACCACTTCTCTCCTTTGCGCCAGTCGATAAGTAGATGTTTGATGAGGAAGGATGCCACGATCATGCGCACCCGGTTGTGCATGGTGCCATGTTTCCACAATTGCCGCATGCCGGCATCCACGATCGGATAACCCGTCATGCCACGCGTCCAGGCGTTGAAGGATGTGTCATCGTCCCGCCAGCCGAAGGCGTCGAAACTGTCGTTCCAGTTTTTCTCGTCCAGCTCGGGAAAGTGGAACAGCAGATGGTAGCAGAATTCCCGCCAGACGAGTTCCTTGCGGAAACGGCTGATATCGTTGGACGCGATATGGCGTGATAGCCCCTTCGTCGCATGCCACACGGCGGCGGGCGATATTTCGCCGAGCGCCAGATGCGGCGCAAGAAGCGACGTGGCGTCCTTCGCCGGAAAATCGCGGCCTTCCTCATAACCCTTCAAGGCACCATCGATGAAATCATCGAGTTTTTCCCGCGCGGCATTTTCACCGGGTGTCCATATCTCGCTGAAACCCCTGGCCCAGTCCGGTTTGACCGGCAGAAGCTTCCAATCATCGAGTTTCTCCGATTTTGGCCATGTCTCAGGTGCCTTCAGGCTCTGCGGTGCATCCGCCGGCGTATGTGGCTCCTCGCCGCCCTCCAGAGCCCGCCAGAAGGGCGTATAGACCCGGTAGGGGCCGCCGGATTTGGTCTGCACCCGGGATGGTTCATGCAGGAGGTGTCCGGCAAAGCTGCGAACTGTCAGGCCGTCGTCCCCAAGCGCCTCTTTTAGTGTCTTGTCCGTTGCCATGCCGGTCGGCTCATAACGACGGTTCCAGAGGACTGCATCCGCGCCGGTCTCGGCTATAAGCCGGCGCAGCGTCTCCTCTGCGTTGCCGCTCCTGAGAAGTAGACGGCTGCCGCATTTTTCCAGCGCCGCGGAAAGAGAGGCAAGCGAATGGTGAACCCACCATTCCTGCGCGCCGCCCAGCGGGCCGCTGGATGTCTCACGGATATAGAGCGGTATGACGGGGCCGCCATGCTCCACCGCTGCGAGAAGGGCGAGATTGTCCGCAAGGCGCAAGTCCTTGCGGAACCAGACGATAACAGGAGAGGATTTTGTTGGCATGAAGGGATCCGGTTCACTTCCGCTTGAACGAGTGTTGAAACGCTTTGTTCCTCAAATCGCGTAGAATGGAAAGCTGGAGGCACATGGTTTTTCGAGGGCTATTTTTTCGACCTTGAAACCGAAAGTGAAGGGAACCAACTGGAGGAGCCAGCGTTTTTCGCTGGTTAATAGAGCATGGAAGTACAATCAATGTTGCTGAAAGACGTTAAGTGGGAAAAGCCTGTTACCATATCCTTGGAAAACGGTGCTCCCCGGATTTTCAACGGCGTTTACGAGGCCTTCGATTTTCTCCAGCACGAATGGCCACAACGCGGTGACAAGGCGCATGAGCAGGCCCTGCGTCTGTGCCGCGCCTCGCTGATGGGGGACGTGGCGGGAGAGATTGCGCGCGCCGCCTTCGTTACCGCGAGCCGCCAGGCGCAATGCCTCTTGGAGGCCGGAAACAAGGTGGAAGATCAGGGTAAACTTGCATCCTGACAGCGTTCCGGGATTAAGATGTGAAAGGCCACCCGTAAAGCCGGGTGGCCTTGTTTTATCCGCCGCCAGAAACGGGTTGTGTCGAACGCAGGATATGGCATCGTGCGCGTGCAAAGCGGATGAATACGGCAATGACCAACCACTACGGCTATATTGTTTTCCCGACAGCTCTCGGCCATTGCGGCCTCGCATGGGCAGAGCGCGGTATCGCCCGTCTGCAATTGCCCAGCGCAGATGCCGGTGAAACCGAAAAACTAATCCAGAAACGCCTGCCGTCATCTTCCGTTGCTGTACCCGACACACGCGCCCGTGAGGCGATTGCGATGGTTAGCCGCTATTTCGATGGTGAAGAGATTGATTTTACGCCCGTGGAACTCGATCTTTCCGGGCAGGAGCGGTTCTTTCTAGATGTCTATGAGGTGGCACGGCATATCGGCTGGGGCCGCACGACGACCTATGGCGGTATCGTAAAAACGCTGGGCCTCTCCATGGAAAAGGCCCGCGACGTCGGGCAGGCCATGGCGAAAAATCCCGTGCCGCTGATCATTCCCTGCCACCGTGTTCTGGCGGCTGGCGGCCGGCTGGGTGGCTTTTCCGCGCCGGGCGGAACGAACACCAAATTACGCATGCTGGATCTCGAAAATGCCGGCCGCAGCCGCGCTGACGATGCACAGGGCAGCCTGTTTTAAAGCAATGACAGATCAGTCCGCATGAATATCCGTCTGATTTCTGCCCTTTTCTCGTCAAATTGTCGCTAAATTGTCACAATACACGGACGCCCTCTAACATAAGGGCGAGACGTTTGAGAGTATCCGCGTTAATTCTATCCGCTGCCTTGGCTTTTACAGTCGTGGCACCCGCGTCGGCTGGCATGCTGAACCAAGCTGAAAAATACACCGGACTGCATGAATCCAAAAACAACAAGAGCCTGAAGAATATTCTTGGGGCAAATCCCCGCAGCACACCGTGGTGTGGCCTGTTCCTTCATGCCGTTGCCAGCAAGGCCGGGCGCGCATCGCCCAAATCCTACGGATTTGCAAAATCCTGGACGTCATTCGGTTATGCCGTTCCCGTCGCCGCCGCCAAACCGGGCGATGTTGTCGTCATTCGCAACGGCCGCGGTTATCACGCCGGAATATTGAAGAGCATGAGCGGCAAGACAGCGCAAATTCTCGGCGGCAATCAGTCCGGCCGGGTGCAGGTGTCGAACTTCAACCGCAAGGCCATCGTTTCCGTGCGTCGCTGAAGACCGGACCAACTTACTACGATCCTTATAAAGGCGGGCTGTGGCCCGCCTTATGCGTTTTAAGGCCCCTATGGCTGTTCCCTTGTGCCGGGTGCCGCATCGCGCTGGTCATCGTCCTCAAGGTCTGTGGCGACGATGAAGGCATCCTCGTGTTGCCGCGCTGCCTGCCGGCGTGCGCGCAGGCTTATCGATTCATCGGGGTAAATCTCACTTTCTTTCGATTTGAGTTCGCTGTCGGTTTCAAAACGCGGCAAATCTTCGTCTTCGATATCGAGAGGTTCGTTTTTCTTCTGTTTCGGATCGCTCATGGATGGTCCTCCTGCGGGTTCCTGCCGGACAAACGATCCTGCAGTGAGTAGGGTTCCCTTTTTTCAGGGAAATGCGCATGCGCAATCTCCGGACGCGGAACAATTTCCGGCCATTTCTGTTTTTCAATTGGCGCAGTCAAAGCCGATGCGACGCAAAGAGGAGGACGTTATGAACCATGATCGCGAAGCAGCAATCCGCGAAAAAGCCCGCGCAATATGGGAGAGGGAAGGCAGGCCGGAGGGACATCACGAACGCCACTGGATGGAGGCGGAACTGGAGGTCTCGGCAAGCACAGAAACCGGAAAGACCAATGGCAAAAATGGCGCGAAGAAACCCGCTGCCGCCAAGTCCTTGGTCCAGAAGAAGGTGACTGCGGATAAGGCTTCGGCAAAAAATGCCAAATCACCAGCGGTAAAATCTCTTCAGAAAGAGCAAAAAGCTGAGACCAGCCGAAAAGACGACGACCTGACCGAAAGCCTGGAGGAAAGTTTCCCGGCAAGCGATCCGCCGGCACTCACCAACGCATCCACTTCGACGAAGCGTGTGGCGAAGAAGACCTGAGGTCAATAGCGCCCAGCTACGCGCCTATGCCAAGATCGATATAGAGCGAATGCTGCGGCATCTCGCTCATCATGCCATATTTTGGAAAAAATGGCTCCCCGGGCCGGTGGCAAAAGCTGCGGTATATTGCATCTGAATCTGATCGCGCAGTGCAGAGGTATAGCCGTTTGAAGAAAACTTTGCCTGATCTAGGGCCGAGGGATTACTATAGATAGCGGCGTTGGCGTTTGTGGTTGCGGTATCGGTAGCGTTGGCACCGTCGATGAGCAGGCACAGTGCAGCAGAAGCCTCCCAGCGATCAAACCAATGGGACCGAGAGCGACAGCAAGGCCGCCAGTAACCAGAGTACCTGTGCGGACAGCAGCAATAAACGCGCTCTAGCCAGTAGAAGTATTCGGCATCGCGATCATATGATTGAAAATACATGTTGCTCTTTCTCGATTGAGGTCTCAAGCATTTATGCCCTGTTGAGGTGAGCAGGAGTAAGTAGTCTAATCGATAAAGAAACGTATTTTGTTTTTGTCTATAATTAAAATCTCCAATACTTTAGGAGAATTGATTATGGAAAGATAGAAACTGATCTATATCGAGGACCACTTGAAGGTTTCGCTGTTTTTGGCGGAGCAAGCGAATATTGGCCTTCTAATATAATTGTTGAATATGATCCTTATGGACGTACAAAACCGGTTAGCCGGCAGGATAAAAAAACTAGTCCGCACATTACCCCCAACCAATGGCCAAGGCATTCAACCCGCCTGCCGAGAGGTGGGCGGGTTTTTATTTGCTTGTGAGGATAGTGAGCAGAAAGCGCCAAGTCGATGGTTCGCCCTTCGATCTGCAGCACCTGGCGGCGTGCATTTAGTTGCCCTACTGGACGTCTTTCCCCGTCCTGTAAATGACCTGCCCGTTGACGACGGCTCGCTCGTACCCTCTGCCACCGCCTTGATCGATCCATTCTCTGCTGTTTCCGGAAGGATCTCTTTGCGGTTCCCTCTCTGGTCGAACATAATCATGGCGGTCACGGTCACGACGCACATAGTCGCGACGATTGTAATTGCGCCGGTCATAGTCGCGGTAGTATCGTTCACGCTCATTGGAACGATACTGAACGCTCGACGCGTAGTAACCGCCCGATTGATATCCGCTGTCATCCACGCATCCAGAGAGGATACCGACGGACAACATACCAATTGCTACGCTTAATAGTCTCATGATTTCGACTCCCGATGAGTGATTTAACGTCGACAAAGCGTCGCAGTTCCATGGACAATGACGCTTGCGATCTTAACCAGGGGTGAATGCTCAATTGTGGCTCGCGACGGTCGAGGACATTTCTAGTACGCACGACGATTGTAGGACGAGTTGCCTCGGTAGCGATGGTGGCAAGCGGCGCTCCAGCTCCACGATATCGATCTGGGAGACGTCGCCGGCCGGCGTGTAGGTGAAGCCGTGCGGCTCATCCACATCAAGACCGCGCGCCACATTCTCAAGCGCTATTACCAGAAGCATGGCAACGCGCGCGCCAGTGTTAGTTTCTTGCAGCAAGCCACCGGCCTAACAAGGGGCAGCGTCGCAAGCGCAACAGAGGATCTTGTAGCGTGGGGCTATTTCACCCGCGTGATGGGTTCTGGCAAACGGCCCTCCGAATACCACCCGAATTTTAGCGTCCTACAGTCGCCGGACACTACTAGTGTCCTACCGTCACAGGACGATACAAAATCAAGCGTCCTACAGCCACAGGACGAAATCGTCCTAGGGTCACAGGACGCTAAATCGGGTAGCGTCCTACAGCCGCAGGAGCAAACTCATTTACTTGTCTCGGCTAGCTGATTTGGCGACATTCCGGTCCGCCCGGCCTCTTTGTGATGTGTGTAGAGCTTCCACACGTCACTTATGTGTGGTCTAGGTTCGGGGGCGGTTCCAAGGACGCCGTCGGCAATGGTCCGCGATATGTCGAAATTCTGCTCGGCAATTTTGAAACGGCGCTCCAGTTCGGCAATGTCAATCTGGGAAACTTCGCCCACCGGCTTGTATGTGAAGCCCATTGACTGTGCAGCTCGCACAGCCGCATCATATTCCTCGACTGCACCAACGGCGCTTTTGCCCTCAAGTAGGGCACGCCAGAAAGCTTCCGAGGCCTTGTGAACAGACTCGGCTCGTTCAAGCGCGTCTTTATGATTTTTCGTCTTCAGGCTTTTCTTCACATGCGCGCGTTTGTCGAGGTGAGAAACCTCCGTAGGGACGCGCCGGTAATACCGATAGATGCCACTCGATGGATCTCTCAGCACATATTTTGAAACATCTTCTGACTTCATTCGTTTACCCGCCTGCAGACGGAAATGTAGCCAAAAAGTATCCGAAATAGCAAGAATGGGAGTAGGCGCTGGCGCCCATGAAAGCAGCGGTCAATTGTAAGCAATTGTTTTTGCATGGTTGTTTTGCGGTATGTTACTTTTCTCCTCTAGAGAAAAATGGCTCCCCGGGCCGGAGATTTTTGCATAGCTTTTCCGCCCATAGCGCAAACCTATGTGACGGAAAGCTGTTTATTTTCATGTGTATACTTGACCATAACGCCCACAACACGGAATATTAGCGCGTACCCCAATAGCGGGGAAATTGTGGGGAAAGATAATGGGGAGCCATACTCGCAACGTCCTGACAGTTAAGGCGATCACGGCAAGTAAGGCTGCGAAGCTACGTGATGGTGGTGGTCTGTATCTAATCTCAAAAGGAACTGGTCGCTATTGGATTTTCAATTACACATTTGCTGGCCTACGTCGCGAGATGGGTCTTGGACCATTGCACACTGTCGGGCTAGCCGACGCAAGAGGCAAGGCTGAGGCAGCCCGCAAGCTGGTTCGTTCAGGTGTAGATCCACTCGCAGCCAAACGAGAAGCCGAGGAACAATCACCTAAGGCGACGACGTTCGGAGCTTATGCTGACGCATTCATCGATTCAGCTGTGAAGGCAGGTCGCTGGCGAGGCGCCAAGACCGAGGCACGGTGGCGCAACCTTCTAACCAACCACGCGAAGCCTATCCGCGCTAAAACGCTTCCCAGCATCCGCGTTCGTGATGTCGTACAGGTGCTTGAACCGATATGGGGTGATAAGCAGGAGACAGCCGAAAAGCTTCGTGAGGCGATTGAGCGGGTACTGGACTCGGCGAAGGTTGAGGGTCACAGGTCTGGCGATAACCCCGCGGCATGGAAGGGCGCACTGGAGCACGTACTTCACAAGCCGAACGAGCTTTCAAATCGCAATCATCATGCCGCCATGCCGCATGCCGACGCGTCTGCATTCTGGAAGAAGCTGGCTCAGGTGAGGGGTGTCGGCGCCCGAGCTCTGGAGTTTACAATTCTTACGGCAGCGCGATCTGGGGAGACTCGCGGAGCGGTATGGGATGAGTTCGACCTCGCTGCGAAGATCTGGACTGTGCCCGCCGTGCGAATGAAGGGTGGCAAGCTGCATCGCGTGCCTCTTTCAGAAAAAGCCGTTACGCTTCTCAAGGCGATGAAAGCCCAAGCTGTGAACGATCTCGTCTTTCCTGGTGTTCGAGACAAGCGGCCGCTTTCAGACATGTCTCTCACCAAAGCTCTTAAGGCGGCGGGAGCAGGGGCGTTCACCGTTCACGGGTTTAGATCCTCATTCCGAGACTGGGCAACTGAGATCGCGCACGCGCCCCGAGAGATCGCGGAAGCGTGCCTTGCGCACGCAGTCGGTGATGCGGTGGAGCGGTCTTATGCGAGATCGGATGCTCTTGAGCGACGACGCGCATTGATGGGGCAGTGGGCAGATTATCTTTACAAATCTTCGGCTATCGCTTCCCCTACGAACCCGACCGTAATCTGACTGAATTCCACTGTCCGACGGAGATCTGTGGCACCAGGAGCTGTGGGGCCGAACTCAAACGTGTTGGCTCTACCTACCTTCACCAGAGTTATGGTCGCCCGAGGTTCTGGGCCAAACATTTTCACGCGCAGAGACAGGTGCCCCGGCGCATCCTCGTGCGAGCTAAATGATATTCGGTCCTTTGGGACCGATTCCAACATGTTGGCTAACGCTTCTCCGAATGTGGAGCCCAACGCATCTTTAGCTATATGCGCTGTTTCCGCGACGCGGTTAGGCGGAAGGCCGCGGTAAGCTTTAACTATGCTTACCGCGTCTTTTGGATTGGCATCCCACGCTGTAGCGATGATCATGTTCGCAGCGTCCTGATACGTCATGGGCGTGCTTCCTCGCCCTCGAAGAGCCCTGGTGCGAAACCCTGCCTCCGCGAGATAGCGGTCGATGACGGTCACCGTCTCAACCGGCGCACCCATAGTTTCAGCCACGAGTTCGATTAATTGTTTTTGCGATACCATCCGATGTCTCCTTCACATCGTACTGGCATATTTAATTAATGCGCACAATACCGTATTGACTTTTTTGTCAATAATGCGCATATTACATTAATAGATGTTTTTAACCGAGAAGGAGGAACCGTGAAGCACCAAAATGATAATACCCCCGCGCTCATTTCCCTAAATGATGCGTGCAAAATGACATCGATGTCGCGGACAATGCTCAATCGATATCGCTCCGAGGGACGCTTCCCTGTCGCCGTAGAACTTGGGGATCGCCGCGTGGCGTTCGTTCGCAGTGAAGTCACCGCGTGGGTACAGGACAAAATTGATTCCCGCGCGAGGGCTACGGCATGATCTACGACATCGCTGCGATTCCGACGCGCTACAACAGCGTTCAATTCCGCTCACGTCTTGAGGCTAGGTGGGCAGCTTTTTTCGACCTGGCTGGCTGGAAGTGGGACTACGAACCGTTCGACTTGGAAGGGTGGACGCCAGATTTTCTCATCAAGGGTAAGGTGCCTGCTCTGGTGGAAGTAAAGCCGCTCTATTTCGCTGGATTTGAAACGCTATCGATCAATCAGGCGAAGGTCGCAGCTGGAAAAGCATTCCGCACGGCCTCAAACCGCAGAATGTTTCCGCAATTCGAAGTAATGGTACTTGGTGCCGGACCATTCGTCAGCGAAGGAACCTGGGCTCTGGGCGTGATGGCGTTGGAACACCAGCTTTCTGGCGCTGACATCGCAGAGCTTCACAACGGCTATGGTCCGTATGTCATGGATTACGCAGCAAGATGCGGCAGCTTCCAGTATCGCATTGGAGGGCAGCACGACGGCGATCATCACATTCGACCGGTCGGTGGCGATGGCCCTAGCGATCTATGGAGAGAGGCGGGAAACAAAGTTCAATGGCATCCCCATCGATTGCGGGAGGTGGCTGCGTGACAAGCCTTTCCATTCAAGCCATCGAGCCGGTCGAAAGGCCAGTTTCGTTCCCTGGTGCACCGCGGACCATCGCAAAATTTACGGTCGATCTCGATGGCGTGCGCCTTTTTGGCCTTTTGCTTCGCGAGCGCGCCGACGGCTCTCGAGTGACTGTCGCGCCTAACATTGGCGGCAAGCACTCCATGACATTTCGCCGCGATATCGCTGAACAACTGACACACGCCGCTACGGCAGCGCTTAAGGGAGGCCGAATTGCCGAAACTTCCACAAATACAAATCGCTGATACTACGCCTTCATTCGATGAGGTCGCAGTTCGCGAGCACGTCATGGTGCTACATCAACTGGCGTCCGGTCTATCTGGAAAATTTGTCGTCTCCACGTTCTTCGCGAATCCGACCGGCGAAGACAAGGCTGGTGGCGTCATCAGTCACCACGTAGTCGGTGACGTCGAAGGCACGGTCGACGCTGTGATGGCGCACGCTGCAACGCCGAACGCGAACACCTACATTTGCCCGAACCTAATGCGACCGACACTTGAGCGAGGCAAGAAGGGCGGCGAAAGCGACGTAGTCGCAGTTCTGACACTTGTGGCAGACATGGACGATGACACGGGCAGATCCGGCACTATGCCGGTTGACCCGAACTATGTCGTCGAGAGCTCGCCGGGAAACTATCAATGTTTCCTACTTCTCGACGCGCCCTTGTCTGTTGCTGACGCAAAGCCTCTTGCTCGGTCGCTAAAGGTCGCCGCGAATGCCGATCACTGCACCGTCGACATGGCACATGTTTGGCGCGTGCCTGGCACTTTGAATTGGCCCAACGCAAAAAAGCTAGCACGTGGGCGGCCTTGCGAGCCGGCGCCAGTCATGATCGCGGAGTTGTGGGACGGCGAGGTGACAAACGTCGAAGCCCTTCGAATTGCGCTGCAAGCGTGGTCGATCACAGAAACTTTATCATCGACTGTAACCATTGGCGCGCTACCTGCCTTGGCGGATGTCAATGTCAGCGACACATCGATAGAAATGCTGGCCGCCAACGATGTCGGAGATCGTTCGGCTCACGCCGCAAAAGTAGTTGAGCAATTAGCGTTCGATAGTCTGACAGCGGAGCAGGCGTGTGCGGCATTTCTCACGGCCACAGGAGATTGGTTCGCTCGTTACGAAGGGAAAGATGCGACGGCGGATTTCGCCCGACTGTGGGGCAAGTATGGCGCCCATCATGCGGAGAAGCGTAGAGCGGGAGCCGTGGCGGTTGCGGGGTTGGTGGCCAAGCGGATGGGAAAAGATCTCATTGCCGCAAACGACAACGTCCCTAGTGGGCCGGTGTTCTCAATCTTCGACTGGACCGTCGACCGCTTCAAAGGCGAGCCGCCGAAGGTCGAGTATTTGGTAGAGGGCGTGATGCCCGCGGGCGTGCCTGGAATGGTATCTGCGATGGGTGACACCGGAAAATCGTACGCCATGCTCGAACTGCATCGACGCGTGTCCTTCGGCTCCGGCGTCTACGACGCGCCGATATTCGGCGGCAGGGTGTTGGCGCGGGGCACATCGGTGATGATCACAAGCGAAGACGACGCCAGTGAAGTTCATCGCCGCATCGCTGCTCTGGACCATAAGGAGCACAGGTTTTCCGAACTCGGTCGGAAGATGATCGTCGTCCCGCTTCCGTCTGCAGGTGGCGCCCAGGCCTTCTGGAAGGACGACAAAAAGAGGGGACTGCAAGAGACGGACAACTATCATCGCATCTGCGATCAGCTATCCGAAATCGATGATCTCCGGTTGGTGACATTTGATCCGTTGACCAGCTTCGCGCACCTTCCGCTCAATGAGGACCCAGCCGCAGGGCAGTTCGTTTGCACATCGCTCTCTCGACTGGCGACCGAGACAGGCGCTACCGTCTTGGTTGCCCACCACATGCGGAAGACACAGAAACCGATTGAAACGCTCAGCGATGCGCGCGACAGCATCCGCGGCAGCACGGCATTGGTCGATGGCCTGCGGCTAGCCTACGCCATGTGGCCGGCAGAAGAGGGAAGAGCGCGCAAGGTGTGCAAGACTGTCGGCGTCGATTTCACCCCAGGGAAAGTGGTGCTGGGCGGGGTCGTAAAGGCCAATGGAGCCGCTCGGCGCGTCATCTCTACTTACGTTAGAAACGAGCACGGACTACTTGTCGACAAGACTGCTCTGCTCGGTTCATCCACACCGCCGACAGGCGATCTCATTGGGTCTTTGGTGGTCACAATCGAAGCGGCAGCAAATGCCGGCTCGCCGTTCACAAAGAGTGGTGCAAGTGGCGTTTATGAGATGAGGGAGCGGCTTCCAGACGAGTTAAAGGCCCTTTCGAAATCACGGCTTCACGGTCTGGTGGACGACGCTCTCAGCAAGACCATGATTGTCAGGACCGCAGCGAAGGGCGAGAAGATTGCCAAATGGCTCGATGTGCCAGGCGGCTACTTCGCGACCGGGCTGGGGACGTTCACGACGGGTGCGGTGCGGATTTGAAGTAGGAGGGCGGTCGAGAGGCCGCCCTTTTTTATTGCGCGATCTTTACAAGCTTCCCGATCAGACAAGCCAACCTTGGAGCTAGATGAACTAATTGCAACTTGTTAAATAACTAGAAGTTATATACGCCTTACGATTGAGTTCATGTCTTGTTGATGGAAGAGAGCGCGTACCTTGGCACCAAAGATTGTCACAGTATTCAATAACAAAGGTGGCGTTGGTAAAACAACACTTACGTTCCATTTAGCACACGCACTTGGTGAAATGGGGAACAGGGTTCTTCTGGTGGATTTGGATCCCCAATGCAACCTGACCATCTATGCAATGGAGATGGAGGATATTCATGCGGTTTGGGAGGAGGAGGACAATTTTATTGAAGATTTCAATGCCGCTCGTGAGAATGCCGGGGAAGTCGAATTCGATCAGTTAACCGCGCACCCGAGGTCTGTTCATTTTCTACTAAAGCCTGCTGAGGACGGCACCCGCGAAATCGATGTGCTTCCACCCCCACTTGAAATTGGAGAAAATGTAGA
Organism: Agrobacterium sp. 16-2014-1-2a; assembly: GCF_053522705.1. NCBI lineage: Bacteria > Pseudomonadati > Pseudomonadota > Alphaproteobacteria > Hyphomicrobiales > Rhizobiaceae > Agrobacterium > Agrobacterium sp. 16-2014-1-2a. The sequence goes on along the minus strand of NZ_JBNWBX010000001.1, from coordinate 648,468 downwards.
TCTTCTCCCTGGCAGGCTGACTCTTCATTTGTTTGAGGCAAAACTCGCAGAACGATGGAGCGGCATTTATCAAGGTGATCCGTTGGCAATAAGAACCGCAACTAGAGTTAGGGCTTTAGTCCATCAATATGCCGAAGAATACAATTATGACATAGTAATATTTGATACGTCACCTAGCTTGGGCGCGTTGAATCGCGATCTCCTTTCTCTTGCAGACGGCTTCCTAATTCCCTGCGCTCCGGATCTTTTTTCAGTTTATGGGATCAGGAATATTGGCGCGGCGCTGACGACTTGGAGAAAGCAGTTTGAGAGTATTTTTCATTTTCTGTCTGGTGCGAAACGAGATGCCTTTCCAAAGAAATTCGTGAGGTTTCTCGGCTACACAATATATAACGCAAGACCTCGATCTGACAGCAAGAGCATGCTCAAGATCGCGAGAGCGCACTCAAATTACGCGGAGCAAATTCCGCAGGTGATCGAAGAGTTTATCGATCCCGTAAATCGCATTCTGTTACCAAACAACGATGTTAGCTCTCAATCAATTGGGGATAACGCGGTTGTTCACACCCACAATACCTTCCCTAGTATGGCTCAGAAATATCATGTTCCGATGTGGCGTCTGCCTGAGCACCAAGATCTTGAAAAGAGCGATAGAGGTTCGATCCTTCCGAACAAGGAGAAATTTTACGATACGCAGCAAGCTTATTTACAGTTTGCCGACGATGTTGTTTACAGGTTGAGGTTCTTGGATGTCTGACCAGCTAGCATCTGTCGACAATCAGTCTATCGATCTCGCTAGCCTGTTCGACGCCGATAGGAAGCATGAATTCAGAATTTTCATGCAGGGCATAGTTCAGTACATCGGTGATCATCCTGCTTTGATCAGAGATAGCGAACGGGTCGTCCATTCGTTTAAGTCGCGGCTTAAAGATCAAGAGCATCTCAGGAAAAAAATAAAAAGAAAACTTGAGGATGGACGAAATATAACTCCCGAGAATTTTTTTGAGCAAGTTACCGACTTGGCAGGCGTTCGCATATTGCACTTAGTACAAGGTGACTTCGCGAAAATTGATGCTGTCGTGCGTCGTCGTGTTGCAGATGGAGATTGGTTTTTGAGTGAACGTCCTAAAGCTTATACTTGGGACCCAGAAGCCGCGACGTATTTTCGTGAATTTGATTTAGACGTACAAGAGAAGTCGACCGCCTACACCAGTGTACACTATCTCATCCGTCCGAAAGAAAAGTCTCCAATTTGCTGTGAACTGCAAGTGCGCACTCTTTTCGAAGAAATATGGGGAGAGGTGGATCACAAGATAAATTACCCAGTTCCATCGAGCAGTATCGCTTGTCGCGAGCAACTGCGTGTTCTTTCGAAGATTGTTGGAGCTGGCAGTCGTCTGTTAGATTCACTGCAGCGAGTTTATGATGCCGAAAAAGAGAATGCCGAGGGAGGGAAAGCGAAGGAGGCTTAGGCTTTGATTTTTCAGCCTATTGCGTTCAACCCGTTCCCGGAAATTTCAGAAATGGCCGTTCCCATGGAAACGGGAACGGTAAGTTATTGATATCATTAAAAAACACGTTGCCATTCCCGGCGTTCCCAGCGCTTCCGGAAATGGCGTAACTATATGAAATCATTGACGTTCCCGCGTTCCCGCTCTTTACCCCTACTACGTAGGGGGAAGGCGTCTGGGAACGCCATTCCCTGTAAGTAGGGTTGGCAATGGGCGGCTATGGCAGTTTGGCTCCAACCTACTGTCCACCAACTGGACCGTCACTTTCGGTGCCTTGCTCACGATCACCTGGCTGACCAACCGGCACAGGTGGCGCGCCTTCGTCGTTGATCGTGACAATGTCTTCATCCTTGGCCCTTGGTCGCCACGTTGATCCGCGCGTCGCTTTCGGATCGTCAGGTCTGCCGATGATATTCTTGTTGAGGTCTCGCATGTTTTTCTCCTTCCGCTAGGCGAACCGTGGAGGCAGCGAGATGTTCCCGCTTCCTGCGGAACTCGAATCAGTGCGGTCGCATTTTCGCAGATGAGGAGAACGCAAATGCGCGAGAACGAAATACAGCCATACACCGTCGAGCAGCTGCAGCAGCAGTATGCTGTGAGCCTGCATGTGGCAGTGGAGGTGCTGGAGCGGTTCGGTGGTGACCGGTCGAAGATCGACAAGTTCATGAAGCGATGTCCGCACCGGGATGGGGACGAACACAAATGACCGAGGCCGGTCTTTTTTTGCGGCTCCTGTCTTGAACCCGCCTTGGCTGCCACCAATATTTTTTGTGCTTCTTGATCTGTTTGGATTGGAGGTAAGAAATGAACAGCCAAGACGTTTTGTTTCGAGCGCCAGTTCGCGTCCGGCTACAATGCGGACTCGAGAGAACATTCCTCAGCGTTTATGACGCGCTCGATTTTTTGGAAGCAGAGTGGCCGCTCCGCCGCGGAGAACGATACAAGAGGGCAGTGAACCGATGCAGGGCTGCTCTCATCTGGTCGGCATCTTCTGAAGTCGCCCGAGAAGCTTTCGTTGCGGCGTGCCTTGAGGCGGGAATGCCGATGGTATCCACAAATCCGGCGCCAATGCGCGAGCACAGCCAAAACCTTCAGGCAACTGGCTAGCTACATAGCCCCGCGCGAAGCGGGGCTTTTTTCGTCGTGTCTCACCTTCCCAAAAAATATTTCACTTAGCCACTACCCGTTTTCGCTCCTCTTGGTGAAAGTAATGGGGAGGTTCACGCCGTGGTGCCTATATTTTGTAGGCGTGGATCGCAGAAGCTGCTGAAAAACACTATATATTATTGCTCTGTATGGAGCGCATCCGACCAAAAATGGAGGCTACATGCTTAGAACACGCATCCAGAATATAGGAGGCCCGTTCCCTGGCGTTGGATCGGCGCCGACAATGGTACGGGACAAGTGGCTACCAAAGGATGGCCGCGCAGCTTTCGAACGGCTGAACGATGAGGCCGCAATGCGCGGAACCGTTATCGACGCAGGCAGTCTTGTGGCAGCCAACGATAATCATCCCGACAAAAAGGAGCGCGCAGCTTGAAGGCGAAGAACTTTTCGGAATTAGCTGACCTGCTGACTGGATACACGACCGAGCCGGCCAAACAGAAGCCCGCTAAAATCCACAAGGCCGCGAACGACAACAAGCCTGCGTCAGATGTTCTTGCCTGGCCTGCGCTCGAGCGACTTGCGTATCGAGGCGACCTGACCCGCGTCCAAGGCTTGCAGAGATGGCGGGATTTTCGGCATCCGAAGGACATGGTCATCGCCGACGAGGAAGATCAGTATGAACCCGAATTAACGATCGAAACCAGGCCATCGGAAGCAGAATTGCTTGCTGCCGTCGGGCGCAAGGTCGTCGACCGCGAGCGGTGGGAACACACTGGCGAAATGGCAAACGTATACGATGACAGCCCGGAGCCGAAGACGGAATACACCGTGAAGGCTGTAGGCGGTCCTGCTGCGATACGCCCGTCGCTTGAAGCAAGGATAGGCAGTCTGACATTCGCTGATGGTGCGCTCAAGTTCTGGGGTGTAACCGCCAAAGGGAGAAAGCTTCAGCCTGATGAGCGGCGGCGCGGAGAGAAGGGGGGTGCCATCTCAAGCGGTCGATCTGAATCTGAAATCTGGTCATATATCCGCCTAAAGGGAGCGGTGTCACCGTTAGCCTCCGAGCATCTGCACCGGCCGTTCTTTGGCGAACAACGAGAGGCGTGTGCGCCGACACCTGAAGCAGAAGAGGCCCGCCGCGTGCTGCAAGAGTTCGGCGTCGACGGAAGTGTTCCGTTTGAAAAGCTGCGACACGCCGCGACCAGAGGGCCAGACGCTATTGTGACCGGACCGCAGTGGGTGGGTGGCGTAAAGAAACCAAAGCCGACGGCATCGCGGCCAGCGGGACGAGATCACAATGCGGGGGAGAGCATCGAGGCCGACAACTTCATCGACTATCTCGTGGAAAAACTCGGGCAGCATGCCAAGGTTCTTGATCTCGCAATAACGGACATGAACGCAAGAAATATAGGCGTGGCGATGGGTTTGGCTCCGTCATATGCAGAAAAGCGCGGCCCGATCTTGATTGAGGCGGCAATTGACGCGCTCAATGCTGAACTGAGAAGGTCAGATATCAACGATCATAAATTTGCGGCATGATGTCCGGTAAACGTCGCTCCCAAACCGTATCTGTATGAAAGGGCTAGAAACCCAGCGGCACCTTCGGGTGCCGTTTTAGTTTGAGGCGCTGAATTCGCGCGGACGTTTTAAACTCGCCGCGATGCCGGGTCAGCCTCATCTCAATCCCATGCGCGTTCTCCTCCGCTTGCATGGTGATCGTGCGGCTGGTTGTAGTGTGACCCTGTTAGCTAACGCTTAGCAGGTAGTGCACGCTCCCAGCCGCTTTTGTTTTTTCAATGGGACGTGCTCTGGGTAAGCGGGTAATCCTTGCAAGATTGCTGCCGGTCGGTTCGATTCCGACACGCTCCACCATTTACGCCGGCATAGCTCAGTAGGTAGAGCGCCTCCTTTGTAACGAGGATGTCGTGGGTTCGATTCCTGCTGCCGGCACCAGTTGTCGAGGATCCACCATGGACACCAAAGAGCACGATGCTGAGGTGCTGGCTGCAGAACGTCATGCCTTCACACTGATTGGCTGGGCCAAGCGATCCGCTGACAATGGCTACACCGAGAAGGCTCTCCACCAAGCGCAAGCGGCACTGGCGATAGCGCAGGCTGTTCTTCTGTTGAAGAAGTCCGCCACGGCCACCCCTGAGTAAGGGCGGTCAGTTACCAAGGCATGTATCGCAGAGTGGATTTGCTGGATCGGAAACCACGTAGGACTTAACCGGCGTACCGCAGCTTAAGCAGACGGTGTCGCATCCAATGCGTTCAGCCCTGCGCATGTTTTCAAGGTTCTCCGCGTCCCGGTTTTCAATCGCATTGCGGCGCCGATTCAGTTCGGCGGCAATCTCGTCCTCTGTGAAACTGCTCATCCAATCCCCCATCGGTTACCAATATCGGTGGGGCAAGAATGCACGCCATAAGGGTGTAGCGCAATGCCAAAACCCTACGGCCGCTCAGCGGAAGCTGCGCTCTACCGTCGAATGTACAAGACGGCACGATGGCAGCGCTTACGTTTGGCGCAGCTTGCTGCCGAGCCGCTATGCCGATTCTGCCTGGCGATCGAGGATGTTACCGAGGCAACGACGTGTGACCACGTCAAGCCGCACAAGGGCGACGAGGCTTTGTTCTACGACCCAAACAACCTGCAATCACTTTGCGCTCCATGCCACGACAAGCTGAAGGCTCGCCTCGAGCGAGGCCAGCAGGCAGTGGTCATTGGTGTTGATGGCTATCCGGTGGAGCTAACGTAACACTAGAAGAAACATCGAAAAACATTTGATTTTATTAGATAATATCGAAAATGAACGTTGACATTTACTCGAATATGCGATAAAATGGAGAGTTTGCCCGATCGGGGGGGGTGGTCGCAAAGTCGACGATCGCCCCAGCCAAGGACCGCCGGGGTAACGCAACGCATATGCAAACACAGATTTTTGCCTAGCGCGTGCGCAAGCGCGCGTGCGCGAGGGGATTCCGTATGTCTGATAAGAAAAGCCGCGTTGACAGCGTTGATGAGGCCGTGAGGATTGCCTCTGCGGCTTCTGAGGAGATCCAGTTTCCTGAAAACGTGCCGCTCGACGACGGCGACGTCCCATTTTTCAAGAATGTCATTGCCGAATATGCCCGCGCCGATTGGTCGGCGCACCAGCTTGAAATTGCCGCGATGCTTGCCCGCACGATGGCCGACCTAGTGAGGGAGCAAGACCTGCTTCGTACTGAGGGCTCGGTCGCAGTCACTGAAAAAGGGACGCCCGTAGCCAATCCACGGAAATCCGTAGTCCAGATGCACGCTTCTTCCATCCTTTCGTTTCGCCGATCACTGGCACTGCATGCGCGCGCCGTACAAGGCGAGGCGAGGGACGCGGCCAAGCGACGAGACCAAGCCAAGGAGATCGAGGCAGGCGCGAGCGTGGATGACGAACTCCTAGCCTAATCGAGGTTGTGAATGCTTTCTGAGGCCGTGGTCGGCGCCATCAAGTGCGGCCCGATCCCGGTTCTGCGCGACTGGCGCAGACTGCCGACGTCGGAGCTAACCCGCGGCGAGAAGATGTGCCGCTTCATCGAAGAATATTTGGTTGTGCCAGAAGGCGCGCTGGTCGGGCAGCCGATAAGGCTGCTGGACTTCCAAGTGGCCTTCATCCTGTCAGTCTATGACAACCCGAACGGCACGTCGCGAGCGTATTTGTCGATCGCACGTAAGAACTCCAAGACGGCCACCATCGCCTGCCTCTTGCTCGGTCACGTGATTGGCCCTGAGGCGTTTCCGAACAGCCGCATCATGTCGGGCGCTCGTTCTCGCGACCAGGCTGCGGAAGTCTTCAACTACGCCAGTAAGATGCTAATGATGTCGCCGCGCCTGAAAGGGCTGTATCGCATCGTCCCGTCCGGCAAGATGATTGTCGGCTTGCGCAAGAACGTCGTCTACCGCGCCAGTTCGGCGGAAGCCAAGAGCGCGCACGGCGGTTCGCCACTGGTCGCCATCCTCGACGAGGTTGGCCAGATCAAGGGCCCGCACGACGACTTTGTCGAAGCGATCGTGACGTCGCAAGGCGCCTACGGCGACAAGGCGATGATCTTCGCTATCTCGACGCAGGCAGCGACTGACGGCGACCTTTTCTCGCGATGGCTTGATGATGCCGAGACATCAAAAGCACCACGAACGGTTTCGCACCTCTACACGGCTCCGGCTGATTGCGACGTCCTCGACGAGGAAGCGTGGAAGGCCGCAAACCCGGCACTTGGCAAGTTCAAGTCCGTTTCATCAGTGCGCGACGACGCAGAGCGCGCGTCCCGTATGCCGACAGAAGAGGCCAGTTTTCGTTGGCTACATCTCAATCAGAGGATTGATGCGAATGCTCCGTTTGTGTCGCCGGCTATTTGGCGAGCGTGCAACGCTCGAGTTGTGGACTTTGATGGTCTCCCTGTCTTTGGTGGGCTCGACCTTTCTGAGGTGAGCGACCTGACTGCTCTGGTGCTCATGGCGCCGAATAAGCAGGAGGGTAAGACCGTCTGGCATGTGAAGCCGACGTTCTGGCTGCCGGGAGACGGCATCCGAGCCAAAGCCAAGGCCGACCGCGTTCCGTATGACATCTGGCACAAGGACGGCCATCTCGAAGCTGCTCCTGGTAGAACCGTCGACTACGAGTTTGTTGCGCATTACCTGCGCGAGCGGTTCGAAGAGATGGATATCCGCAAGATCGCGTTCGACCGCTGGAATTTCAGGCACCTGAAGCCATGGCTGCAAAAGGCTGGCTTTACTGACGATCAACTTGAAGGCGACGATGCTGTATTCCAGCCGTTTGGGCAGGGCTTCCAGTCGATGTCGCCGGCTCTCCGCGAGCTCGAAAGCATCATCCTCAACGGCAACCTTGCCCACGGCGACCATCCAGTGCTGACGATGTGCATGATGAATGCCACCATCAAAGCGGATCCTGCCGGCAATCGAAAGCTCGTCAAACACAACCGCGAACGCCGCATCGACGGCGCAGTCGCCTTGGCAATGGCAACGGCGATGGCAGGCACCTACGAGGGCAGCGATAGCGGTGACTTGGACGACTTTATCAACAATATGGTTATGGTGATCTAATGGGTCTCTTCGATAGATGGCGCGGAGTACCCATCAAGCTCACTGACGGTGAGTTCTGGCGCGGGTTCTTCGGGCTGGGCACTACCTCCGGTGAGCCGGTCACGATTGAAACGGCACTCCAGCTTGATACTGTGTGGGCGTGCGTCAACCTCATCCGTAACGCGGTGATTATGTTGCCGTGCAACGTCTACAAGGACGACGGCGTCACGATCGACAAGGCATCACCGCTTTACGATCTGCTCCACGACATGCCGAACATGGACGATACCGCCTCAGATTTCTGGGCGATGGTCGTCTTGTGCTTGTGCCTCGACGGCAACTTCTTTGCAGAGAAGAAGCTAAACGGCAGCAAGCTGGTGGCGCTCAACCCGCTGCCACCTCTCGCTGTGAACGTGTGCCGCGATAGTCGCAACGCGCGCTACTACGAGGTGACGGAGAACGGCAAGAAGCGCAGGGTCGCTGAAGACAAGATGTTCCACGTTCGCGGGGCTGTATTGCCTGGCTGTGATCGAGGGATGTCACCGATCGGCGTTGTCCGCAACACTGTGGGAAATGCACTGGCGGGTGAAAAGACCGCTGGCAAGATGTTTGCCAATGGCATGCAGGTCGCGGGCGTTCTGTCTTCCGACCAGATCCTCAAGAAAGAGCAGCGCGATCAGCTCGGCCAGATCCTTGGGCAGTTTGCCGGTTCTGATAAGGCGGGCAAGATTGCAGTTCTGGAAGCTGGCCTCAAATACCAGCAGCTGACGATCAATCCTAAAGACGCGCAGATGCTTGAGGTGCGTCAGTTCAATGTCGAGCAGATTTGCCGCATCTTCGGTGTTCCGCCGGTGATGATCGGCCATGCTTCGAACGGCACGACGACCTGGGGCAGCGGCATCGAGCAGTTGATCCTACAGTTCATCAAGACTTGCCTTGGACCTCTGGTCAAAAGCATTGAATCTGCCGTGTATCGAGACCTTCTCGACGAGAAAACGCGCAAGTCCACCATCGTGAAATTCAACATGGAAGGTCTGCTTCGCGGCGATAGCACGGCGAGGGCAGAATTCCTGTCGAAGATGGTCACCAACGGCATCTACACGCCAAACGAGGCCCGTTCTTACGAGAACAAGGCTCCAGTCGACGGCGGCGAGAAGGCAATCGTCAACGGCACCATGACCCCGCTCGATAAGGTTGGTCAGGCCAATGACAACGCGCCACCAACGCCAGCAGCACGCGCTGCATAAGGAAAAATCATGAAGTTTGAACACCTGATTTCGGCCTTTCTGGCCGAACCTTGGGCTATTCAGCGCGAAAAACTGGGCGTTTTGGCTGATGTTTTGGTCGCGCGAGCCGAAGGCGAGAAGCTGTTTTCGTCCGAGTTCGCAGCCTCTATCGATGAGGCGCGAGCCAAGGAAATCGCAGAATCCAGCGGCAGCGTGGCCATTATCCCGGTTTACGGGGTCTTGGCCGACAAAATGGACCTGTTTTCCGCGATGAGCGGCGGCACTTCCTATGCCGGCATCAAGAAAGCGCTGCACAAGGCGCTATCTAACGCCGACATCAAGGCTGTTGTGCTCGATATTGACAGCCCAGGCGGCACGGTTCCAGGCACCGACGAACTGGCGACCGAAATCCGCAAGCTTCGCGGCGGCGAGAAGCCGATCATTGCTCAGGTCAACAGCCTGGCTGCAAGCGCGGCTTACTGGATCGCGGCGTCGACCGACGAAATAGTCGTGACGCCATCTGGCCGCGCCGGTTCGATCGGCGTTTATACCGCCCACGATGACCTATCCGCCTCTCTTGAGCAGCGTGGCATCAAACGCACGTACATTTCAGCCGGCAAGCACAAGGTTGAGGGTAACGAGACCGAGCCGCTCGGCAAGGACACGCTGGCCCACGTGCAGGACGGTGTGAACCGCTCGTACAATCGGTTTGTTGCAGCCGTTGCTGAAGGGCGCGGTGTGACGGTCAGCAAGGTTGAGGACGGCTACGGTCAGGGGCGCGTGTTTTACGCAGAAGCCCTCATGGACCGCGGCATGGTCGACCGTGTTGCCACACTTGACGAGACCTTGGCCCGCTACGGCGCGGACACGGAACCTGCGCCGGTAAAGCGCATCAAGGCCGCAAACGCTGCGAAGGCTGAGGCAGCGCAGACGCTGGTCGCGAAGATGTCCGCCGGCGAGCAAATCACAAAACGCGAGTTCGAGAACGGCATCAGGGGACTGATGGGGTTGTCGGGCTCTGAGGCAGAGCGGGCCGCTCGGCTCTACCTCAAAGATGGTCAGGGGGCTCCTGACGTCGAGACGGATGCTGCTGCTTTGGCAGCCATTGAACGGCTTATCGCCGAAGCAAAATCACCACTCATTCGATAAGGAGCCAATAAATGGCCGAACTAGCAGAAAAAATTGGCGAACTTGGCGCCTCCCTCGCATCCATCAAAGAGCAGGTTGGCAATCTCGCCACCGACTTTACCTCCAAGCTTGTCGCAAACGGTGAAGTTTCCGCAGAGCTGAAGGAAAAGACCGACAAGGCACTTTCCGAACTCGGCGACGTAACGACCCGTCTTTCCGACATGGAAAAGCGCGCTGCACGCGAGCGGGTTGGCGGTGATCCTGACGAAAAATCGCTGGGCGATATCGTCGTCGAAGCCGCAGGCGCGCAGTCGTTCGATTCTTCCTACAGGGGAATGATCAAGGTAAAGGCCGACCGTGCTGCCATCACCTCTGCCAATACTACCGTTGGCGCCGGCCGCTCTCAGGGAACGTCTCTGGTGCCCGGCGCCCGCGTTCCCGGCATCTTCGGCCTGCCTGAGCGACAGCTGACGATCCGCGACTTGGTTATGCCGGGGCAGACTGCTTCGAGCACGATCGAGTACGTCAAGGAAACCGGCTTCACTAACAACGCTGCTCCGGTCGCCGAAACGACCGCCAAGCCGTATTCGGATCTGACGTTTGACATGACGTCCTCGCCGGTCCGCGTGCTGGCCCATCTCTTCAAGGCCTCCCGCCAGATCCTGGACGACGCGCCAGCGCTTCGCTCCTACATCGACGGACGTGCTCGTTACGGTCTCCGTTTCGTCGAGGAAAACCAGCTGCTGAATGGCTCTGGCACCGGTCAGAACCTTCACGGTCTGGTTCCGCAGGCGACCGCGTTCAACCCGGCGTTCGCTGCCGCAGACGAAACGGCGATCGACCGCCTTCGTCTGGCTGTTCTGCAGGTCGTTCTCGCTGAGTATCCGGCCACTGCGTTCGTTCTTAACCCGATCGACTGGGCAAAGATCGAGCTGACCAAGGACGCCGGCGGCAACTACATCATCGGCAACCCGCAGGGCTCGCTCACTCCGACGCTCTGGAACCTACCGGTTGTTTCGACGCAGGCGATGGCCGCAGGCGAGTTCCTCACCGGCGCGTTCAGCTTCGCAGCCCAGATCTTCGACCGCATGGATATTGAAGTTCTGCTCTCGAGCGAAAACGTCGACGACTTTGAGAAGAACCTTTTCACGATCCGCGCTGAAGAGCGTCTGGCGTTCGCAGTCTATCGCCCTGAGTCCTTCGTGACTGGCGATGTCGAAGGCGCCTGATTCATCTGAGGGGAGCTTCGGCTCCCCTTCCTTGAAAGGGAGTGAACATGACCGATTTTCTAGAAGTGAAGGCCAAGCGCACGTTCGCCGTTGGCAAAGAACTGAAGACCAAAAAGAGCGATACATTCAAGATCGAGGCGGGCGAGGCGAAGCAGCTCGATGAGCTGGGCCTGGTCGACATCATCGGCGAGGTTAAGGCTGACGCCTCTGTTGAAGACGACGCCGCGGATGAAGCCGCTGACAAGCCGGTGATCTCCTCTGCTCGCTCGACGAAGAAAAAGGAAAAACCCGATGCTGACAACGAAGGCTCGTAAAGAAAGGGTCTCGTCCTATATCGGCGCCGGCATCGTCAACGGTATCGGCTCACCGGTGAATTCTGTTGCACCTGCCATCACGGGCACCGCGCAGGTTGGCCAGACGCTTACGGCAACAACCGGCACGTGGTCTGGTTCCCCAACTTATGCGCGGCAGTGGTTTGCTGCTGGCGTCGCGATTTCTGGCGCTACTGCGGCCACCTATGTTCCCGTTGCGGGCGACGTTGGAAAGGCCATCACGGTCCGCGTCACGGCAACGAATGACAAGGGCAGTGTGCCCGTCACAAGCGCGCCTACGGCCGCAGTAGTGGCGGCCTGATATGGGCATCGTCGATCTTGAAACCGTAAAGAAGCATCTCCGTGTCTTTCATGAAGATGAAGATACGGAGATCGGACTTTACCGTGATGCAGCCGAAAGCATCATAGCCGAGCATCTTGATCGCGAAGTCGTAGCCGCAGGCGAAACGCCCACGGCCGCCGACGGCATCGCTGCGACGCCCGCAATCGTGTCGGCGATCCTTCTCGTGACCGGCGATCTCTACGAGGAGCGCGAGCCTGACCCGAAGGCAACGGGCGACGCGGTTCTTCCGCGAGCGGTACGGATGCTTCTGGCTCCATGGCGTGTCTGGCGAACAGTGGCGGACGACTATGTGGCTCCGATTCCATGAACCGTTCGACTGGCGCCAGCCAGGCTTCACCATCGCCTATAAGGCTGGCCTCTACAACGTCACACGCAAGTGCGCTGCGGCTGCAATAGCTGCTAAGGCTGCTGAACCCACCAAGGATCGACCAAATGCCAAAACGCAAGAGATCCGGAGCGGGGTCGCTCAGTGAGCGCATCGGCTTTGAGGCCGAGGTCGAGGGTGATGACGGGTATGGCGGCGTGGTGGTCGGCTTCGCGGAGCAATTCGTAAAGCCCGCACGTCTTGAGCCGCGCGTCGGCAGCGAGCCTGTCATTGCAAGCCGCCTACAGGGTTTGCAACCCTACACCATGACCGTGCGCAGCAACGAACGCACGCGCGCCATCACGCCAGCTTGGCGGGCGCGGAATAAGCGGTCTGGCGTGGTGTACGCAATCAAGGCTGCGGTCAACATCGACGAACGCAACCAGTGGATCGAGCTGCTTGTGGTGCAGGGGGAGGCTTCGTGATTAAAGCAAAGGTTCTGGGCCGCGAGGCGCTGACGAAAAAGCTCAATCAGGTAGCTCCGCTCGCCAACAAGTACGCCGCCGAAGCGAAACTTCAGATCGCTACCGAAGCCGCCGACAAAATCTCCGACCGGGCGCCGATAAGTAACAGCGCAACGGCTGGCGACTATGCTGCCTCGATACAGGGCGGCAAGATTTCTGACAGGCCGAGTGCGAAAGCGCTTGTGGGCGCATCGGCCAGCAAGGATCCGGATGCCACTGGAGTTTTCGCCGCATGGATTTGGCACTTTTTGGAATTTGGCACGCGGCCGCACAATGTCGCCAAAGGCGGCGGCACTGTTGCGGGCAGGAAGCAGCGCGACGGCGCAAGAATGCATCCCGGCACAAGGGCGCAGCCACACGTCTTTCCGACATGGCGATCGATGAAAGCCAAGGCAAAAAAGAAGATTAGCGATGCCATATCGCGCGGAGTGAGGGAGGCCATGAAGAACTAATGGCTAGTCCCGATCTTGAGCTACAGGGCGCCATCGTCGCAAGGCTGAAGGCACGTTCATCGCTAACGGCCATTGTCGCACAGCGCATTTACGACCGCCCGCCGACCAACGCGCCGTTTCCCTACGTCGAGTACGGCGAAAGCCAATCGATTAGAGATGATGTCGCCTGTCTGAAGTCGAACCTTATCTACGTCACGATCCACGTTTGGTCGCAATATTCCGGAGGCTTCAAGGAGCTGAAGGAAATCATTCACGAAGTCGTCGAGGCTCTGGATGAAGCACCCTTAGTGCTGCCCTCACATCGATTGATATCGATCACTCGGCAAGACACCCGTCATTTCAAAGACCCGGATGAAGTTACGACGCATGGTGTCGTCGAATTTGTCGCGCGCGTCGAGACACCGGCCTGATGGCCACCAACCCCTAGTTTTTGAGGTTCACAAATGGCCGACGGTCAACAGATTGGTCGTACGCTGCTCATCCAGATTGGTGACGGCGAAACTCCTGAAGTATTTTCGAATCTGTGCGGTTTGACGACCCGCAGCTTCAATATGTCCGCTAACGAAGTCGACACGACAATTCCGGATTGTGCCAATCCGGCGCTGACACCGCAGAAAACCGCTGACCCTGGCATCAAGAACCGCACCTTTTCCGGCTCCGGCAAGTTCGTGAAGAGCGCTTCCAATACCGCGTTCATGACGCACGTCAACGACGCCACGAAGTTCAACGCCAAGGTAATCGTTCCCGGTCTTGGTACTTACACCGGCCCTTGGTTCGTTTCTGAATTCGAGTTCAGCGGCGAAATGGAAGGCAATATGGAATTCACGGCCACGTTCGTTGCTGCTGGTGTTCTTGCATTCGTCGCGGAGGTGTAATTTTGGCTGATGCTGAAAAACCCTTTCCGTTGGAAGTAAACGGAGCTCGGGGGGAGGTCGGCCTGTGGGTCGGCAAGGAACCGCTGGTCATCGTCGCTGAGATGGGTGGCCTTGCTGCCGTGTCTTCGCGCCTGTCGTGCAAAAGTATGTCCGATTTGTTCCTTCGCCTGTCGGGCGTCGAGCCTGCCGCCACAGTGGCCGCGCTCGATCTGCTTACCGTCCGTGGCGACAAGATCTCGGCCATCGGCGCGCTGAAGCTGAAGCACTTCGGCGCCGTGGCCAAGGCGATTTCCGAGGCGCTGTCTCATCATTTTGATGAGGAAGACGAGGGAAACGGGGAAGCCGCTCAAAAGGCGGCATAGAAGAGCCATTCCCTTGGCGCGACTGGCAAAAGATCGCTTTCGGCGGCCTCGGCTGGACACCAGGAATATTCTGGGCGTCTAGCTTGACCGAGTTCACCCTTGCGGTGAAAGGCAAGGCAGAAGCCAACGGCGGCAAGAAAGCCGTGGCTCCTCCGTCAGACGCCGAGATGGACGAGTTGATGAAGAAGTATGGTGGCTGATCAACGTTCAGCAGCAAGCTGCTGTTTGTACGTAATGTATCCCTTCTCACGGCACCAATCGCGCAGGCGCTTTGCATCGCCCAGTTGCCACGCATAAATCTGGCTCAGGCTCTCCTTGCAACGCTCCTCCTTGACTATCTCAGTGTCCCCCGCAGCGGGGACGCTGGGTGGCGTCCGAACCTGGGCAACGACGCTGTTCTGTGATGCCAAGAGCAGTGCCGCCGCCGCAACTCCAGAATGCAAATATTTCACCATATCCATCCTTCTCGGCTCGCCATTGGCGGGCTTTTTCACGTTAGGACACCGACTTGGCCGGCAACAACAGTGATGATCTGATTATCTCAATCAGCACCGACCTTGCAACCGTGAAGCGTGCGCTAAATCGGCTGGTGTCGGACGTAGGCGCGGCATCCAACGGCATTGAGAAACGTTTTGCCGCTGCCGGTAAGTCGATCAACAACTCGCTCACCACATCGATGCAGGATCGCATCAACAGCATGGTGGGCATCGGTACGACGGCAGCAAAAGAATGGAACGGTGTTCTCGCTGATCAGCAGAAAGAGCTTGATCGCCTCCGCGCCAAATACAGCCCGTTGTTCGCAACAATCTCGAATTACAAGAACGCGGTAGCCGAGATCCGGCAGGCCCATGCCGCCGGCGCGATCTCTGCCAACGAAATGGCTGCGGCGATCCAGAGAGAGCGACAGGCGGCGCTTGCGTCGACCGCAGCTATTAAGGGGCGTAACGCCGCACTGAAGGCAACGGTCACGACGAGTAGCGGCAACAGCTTCAATACCGCGAACATCGCAGCGCAGTTTCAGGACATCGGCGTGACGGCAGCGATGGGCATGTCTCCCATCCAGATCGCCCTGCAACAAGGCACGCAGCTTTCGGCTGTCCTGCAGCAGATAAAGGACAGCGGCCAGGGTGTCGGACAAGGTCTTGCAGCCGCTTTCTCTTCCGTAATCTCTCCGCTGTCTCTGGTGACAATCGGTGTAATTGCCGCGGGTACGGCGGCATTTCAGTACTTCTCCACCATAATGAATGAAGGCGATAAGTCCGCCGAGGTTCTGAAAGAGCAAGCGGCGCTCATTTCGTCTGTCGCCGAGCGGTGGGGTGACGCGATCCCGGCGCTTCGCGAGTACGCTGACGAGCTAAAGCGAGCGCAAAACGTTTCCGACCTCACCAAGGGCGCGGACATCGTCAATGCGAAGACACTCGAGGGCGTCAGGGCAGAGGTCGACAAGGCAGTTGTTTCATTCGCGGATCTGCTCGACCTACTAAGACTGGCGGGTGAAAAGGCCGACACGATAACTAACCTTCAGGTGGCGTTCGACAAGTTTGCCGGTTCTGCTGAAGAAGGGAAGGTTCAGACCGAAGAAGTTAAGCGCGTACAGGATGCGCTGGTGGCCGCTATCAACGGTACGGGTCTGCAAGCTGCGTCTGACTTCGCTGACAAGTTCAATGATCTGGCTGCTGCTGCACTCGTGGCTGCCGGCAACGTTCAAAAGGTCAATGATGCCACGTCAAGAATGACTGACATCACAACCTGGCGCAGCTACAATCCCAATAGCGGGAAGCTGGAGACCAACGCCGACCCATGGGCTGATAACATTCAGAATCCTGGTTTTATGACGCCAGAGTTCGGCCCTACACCAGATCGACGCCCATCTGACCTGGATACGGACAAAAATAGAGGGTTCGGTACACCAAAGCGGGCGAGGGCGCCGACAAAGACTGCATCCGATCGCTTCGCGGAAGACCTTCAGGCAGTTCGCGATCGAACCGAAGCGCTTCGCCAGGAGATGAGCCTAATAGGCCTGTCTAACGAGGCTCAGACCAAGCGCCGCACTGCTCTTGACCTAGAGCAGAAGGCACTCGCCGACCTTCGAGAAGAGGCCCGCAAGAAGGGCGAGAAGGATCTGGAAAGCATCACGCTTTCGCCCGACAAGATTGCCGCAATCGAGCAGGAATCTGCGGCATATGCTCGGCAGTCTGAGGCGCTTAGGCAAGCGCAAGAGCAACAGCAGAAGCTGAATGAATGGAACAACGTCGCGAGAGATGCAACGCGCGGCTTTATCGACGACCTGATTCAAGGCGAGAGTGCCGCGGACGCATTTGCTGGCGCGCTAAGCCGCATTGGTGACGCGCTTATTGATGACGTCTTAGACAGCATCTTCAAGGTGAATGGCGCCGCTGGAAGTAGCGGAGGATTGCTGAGCAGCATCCTTGGCATCTTTGGTGGGGGAGGTGGGAAGGGAGCATTCCCTGCGGCACCGACTGGCAGTCTCTACGCAGATGGCGGCTACACTGGCCCCGGTGGTAAATATCAGCCTGCCGGTACCGTCCACAAAGGCGAGGTCGTGTGGTCACAGGCTGACGTGGCTCGCGCCGGGGGCGTTGGCGCTGTTGAGGCTCTTCGCAAGGGCTACGCAAACGGCGGTGCCGTGGGCGTTTCTGTCCCGACAATCCCGTCACTCCGTCCGGCAAACGACAATGCTGTGCAGGTCAACTACGCGCCCGTCATTGATGCGCGCGGAACTGATGCTGAGGCGGTGGCTCGACTTGAAAGGGTTGTCGCAAAGCAGGGAGCCGAAATGCAGGGCCGTGTTGAGGCGGCTGTGCGATCGGCTCAAAAACGAAACGTGAAGTTGGGGTAAGGCATGACAATCACATACCCGCTCCCAACTTCCTTCTTCGATGAGTTCCCAGGCTGGTCGACCGAGTTCAACCTGCTTTGGCGGCAAGAGCAGTCGCGTACAGCTGGCGGCCAGACGATTGTCAAGGATTTGGGGTCTCCGCTCTGGCAGATGACAGCGCAATCGCGATCGATGAAGCCAAATGAGTTGGACCACTGGCGCGCGCGGCTCACCAGCCTCGAGAATGGCCTAAAGACGTTCCGCGCATTCCCGAAATCGCGCTGCTTCCCGGTTGCATATCCGAACGGCAGCTGGCCGACCGGCGGCGCGTTCAGCGGCGTGGGGCAGGTGGCAACCATTGCATCTAACCGCAAGGCTATTTCACTCTCGGGCCTTCCTGCCGCATACAAGGTCTCGGTTGGCGATTACATCCAGATCGGCGACAAAGACCTGCACATGGTGATGGAGTCAATGACGGCCAGCGCTGGCGGCGTGACAACGCAGTTTGAGGTTCGCCCGCATCTGTGGCCCGGTGTGGTGGCGCCTGTCGCCGCTACGCTGGTGAAACCATCCTGCATCATGGCAATCGTGCCTGGTTCGATCTCAACGACGGCCGACATGGCTACTGGTCGCGGCACTGTCACGTTTCAGGCGATTGAGGCCCGGTAGTCATTGAATCTTCACCCCGAAATGCGCGGCGATCATCTTCGATTCACGCGTGCCCTTGGCAACTTCACGATCAAAGCATTTCGCGTAGAGATCGGAACCCTTCTTGTCGCGGCAGGCGCGCTCGGCATTCCTGTGGACCGCTTTTTTCCAATCGAACGGCTCTGACTTTACGATGGGGCCTTGTTGGCAGGCAGTCAGGCACGCGGCCAATAGCGCGACGATTAAGTACTTCATGAAATCTCCGGAGCAAAATCTCAACGCGGTTGCACGTGTGCGTAACGAGCCATGATGCCGTCATAGAATTTTTTACGGCCGCGAACTTCTCGCTCGTAACACGTAGCAAACTGCTCCTTCCCTTTCGTGGTGCGGCAGTAGCGATCGGCGCCGTCTTCAATGGCCCTCTGCGCTTTCCATTCCGTAGGCGTTTGGGTCTGGCATGCGGTGAGCGTCAAAGCCGCAATGGCTAGAAAAAAGTACTTCATGAAATCCCCCAGTGACGGCGGGATTAATGCTCAACTTTAAGTCTGTGTCTAGGCCACCTCAGGTGGCTTTTTCGTGTCAGATCCCAACGGGAAACCCAATGAGAAACATCTCAGCAGAAAACCTTGCTGCGCTTGAGGCGCGGCAACTGGTGGCGCGTGACTTCCTCTGGTTTGTTGCGCGCGATCGAGCAACCGGTGCGCCGGTCACCGATGGCATGTGGTCGGACGTCGGCAACGTGTCGGCGGCTGTGGTCCACCCGGACACAGGCCTGCCTGTCACGCGTGACTGGTATGGCTCCGGGACGCTGGTGCAGATCGATGACATTCCGCTCGTCGCCAACCTGTCGGTGCAGAACGTCAACATCCGCCTGTCTCAGGTTAGCGAGCACGTTCAGACGTTGGTCCGCCTGTACGACTGTAAACAGGCTCGCGTCGAGATCTACCGCGGCTTGTTCGATCCGGATAGCCGCCAGATGGTCGCGCCGGCAGAGTGCCGTTTCGTAGGCTTTGTCGACACAGTCACCATCACGACGCCAAGCGAAAACGAGGAGGGCAGCGTGACGATGGTTTGCGCCAGCCATACTCAGGAAATGACGCGCTCCAATCCGTCGACGCGCAGCCATGCTACGCAGGTTCTGCGGCAGGCCGGTGATGCATTCTACACCGATGCGGACACCTCGTCCGAGTGGGAGTTCTTCTGGGGTTCCGAAAAGGGCAAGGTCGCGACGCAGCCGAAGCGCAAGAAATTTCTTGGGATCTTCTGATGGACGTCCGCCCCGCCACAGCTAAGGACCGCGACCGCGTGGTCGCGTTGTTGCGCGAAAGCCATGAGGCCGCTGGCTTCACATTTCCGTTTCAGGCGGCACATGCCGATCGGCTTTTTCAGCAGCATCTGGCTTCGCCGATGGCGTGCGTCTTGCTTGCTGGTCAACCAGCGCAGGGCGTTCTGATGGCTTGTGCTTTTGATCACCCGTTCGGCGCTGGTCGCATCGCCAAGGAAACGGTCTGGTTTGTGACGCCAGAGGCCCGCGGACGTGGCGCGATCAAGATGCTCGATGCCTATGAGGTGTGGGCGCGATCGGTCGGCTGCGTCTCTGTCGGTATGGCGTCTCTCACCACAAATGACGTCTCCCGCCTCTACGAGCGGCGCGGCTACAGCGCTGTCGAAACACACTTCATGAAGCCGCTCTAGCGGCTACGCGCGCGGATAGCGCAGCGCATCCCAAGGAAAATCGATGGCTATTTTTTCTGGTATCGCGACCGCGATATCCGGCGCGATCTCGGCTGTCTCCACTTTTATTGGTGGCCTCGGCGTCGTTGGCTCTTTCCTGCTGAAAACGGCCGTAGGCGTTGGCGTAAGCCTGCTCGCCCAGTCGCTCGCCGGCAAGCCCAAAGATCCGACATTCTCCATCAACGGCACACTGCAAGGCGGCGGCGATATCTCGCGCTCCTTTATCCTCGGTCGTACTGCGACTGCTGGATCTCTCGTGTTCGTCAATACGTGGGGGCAGGATGGCGACACGCCCAACGCCTACCTGACGCAGGTTATTGCCCTGTCTGACATGCCGATACGTGGACTTGCCGAAGTCTGGGTAAATGGCGAACTGGTGACGCTTGGTGGACTGACTGACCGGGGACACGCGGTCAACGAATACCCCGACAGCCTTTGGGTCAAATTCTACGACGGCACACAAACGACAGCCGACAGCTTCCTGTTCACGTCGGTGTCTAATGGCAACAGGTGGTGGAACCCCGACCGCATTGGCAGGGGCGTTGCTTACGCGATTGTTACTGCGCGGGTCTCCAAGAACATGTTCTCCGGCGTGCCGTCCTTCAAGTTCGTGCTGGAAGGCATGCGCCTGTACGACCCGTCGCGCGACAGCACTGTTGGCGGTGTCGGCGGCCAGCGCTACGCCGATCCTGCAACGTGGGGCGGCGATGGCGACTTCCTGCCTGCTGTGCAAATCTACAATCTTCTTCGCGGCATCAGCTACAACGGCCAGTGGGTCTATGGCCTACAGAACCTTTCGTCGTCGCGCCTTCCTGCTCCGGCATGGATTGCTCAGATCGAGAAGCACCGCGCCGGCACTCTGGAATCCACAGGCTGGGTCAACACCTATCGAAGCGGCGGCGAGATACAGATCGAGGCGCCGCTGACCTCTGCGGTCGAGGCTCTGCTAACCGCTTGCCAAGGCAAAATCTCGGAAGTTGGCGGCGTCTATTACCTTCACTCAGGCGCTCCGGGCGCTCCGGTCATCGCGTTCACGGACGATGATATCCTGTCCACCGAAGAGCAGGAGTTCACGCCGTTCCTCGGGCTGGCTGACACCATCAATGGTGTGTCGGCCAATTACCCCTCGCCAGAGGATGGATGGGTCTCGAAGACCGCTCCGCCGCTTTACAGAGCCGACCTCGAAGCGCTCGATGGCAACCGTCGCCTGATGGCTGACGTCGATCTCAACTTCGTTCCATATGCGGAGCAGGTGCAGCGCCTGATGCGATCGGCCTTGGAAGAGGCTCGCCGCTTCCGCCGGCACACGATCGTTCTGCCTCCGCGCTTTTGGGCTTATGCCACGCCTGGCACTGTGTTTTCGTGGACGTCAGAGCGTAACGGTTACATCGCGAAACTGATGCGCCTCGACGGCGTTGCCGACCGCGCCAATCTCGATGTCATGGTCGACATCACTGAGGTTGATCCAGCCGACTACGATTGGAACACGAATGCCGACTTTAAGCCTCCTGTTGATGGGCAAATTGGCGTTATTCGTCCTACGCCACAGCCGATCGTGGACTGGTTTGCAGAACCGGCCACAATCAAAGACGCGGCGGGTGACGATAGGCGACCTGCCATCCGGCTGACGTGGGATAACAGCGATGGTCGCCTCGATGACGTTATCGGCATTGAGTACGAGGTGCGGCTGCAGGCGACGCTTGAAAAGATTTCGGAAGGTCGCACAGACCAACCGCAGGTCGGCTCAATGCTCATCTCGCAGGGGTTGCTGCCGAATGAGAGCTACGTCGTTCGTGGTCGATACATTCCCGGTGGCGACAGGCCGGTTTTGTGGTCGGGATTTATCCCGGTCATCACGCCGAACGTGCTGCTCTCCGACAAGGATGTGTTCGTTGACGTCGATCTGTCTGGTGTCGATCAGCAGCTATCGTGGCTCTACGACAACGCGAGGTCTGCTAAGGACCGGATACAGGCTCTCATTGCCTCGCAGCTTGAATTGCCTGTCGTTGCAATGGAGCATAGCGAATCCATCCGCCGCAGTTTGTCTGTGGCGCTTGGCAACGCTCGGGCGGATTACAACGAAAAGATTGAGGTTGCGGTCAGTGAAACGGCAGCCGTAGGAACCAAACTCGAAGAGCTGACCGTCAGCGTCAACCAGAACGTTGCATCACTCACCAGTCAGATCCAGGTCGCAGTCGACGGGACACAAGCCGTGGCAACGCGGGTGGATACCATTGAGGTATCTTTCAACGGCTCCATTGCCAGCCTTACCGGCCAAGTCATCGCTGTTGCCAACGCCAATGAGGCGCTTGTCGGCAGGGTGGACGAGATTGAGGTCGAGTTTGGCGCGGCGACGGCTGGGCTGTCTACTGACATTCTTGCGGTAGCGAACGCGACGTCGGCTTTGGCAACGAGGACGGACACGCTCACGGCGGCATTGGGCGGTAATAACGCTCAGGTCAATGTGAAGTGGGAAGCGAGCGCAGGGCCGTCTGGCTATGCTGCTCGTTACGCAATTGTTGCCGCTGTGAACGATGCATCGTTCCGGTCAGCAGCTCTAATGCTGGACGTGCCCTCAAGCACTTCGAGCCCGACCCGCATAATCATGCAGGCGGCGCAAATCCTGATGTACGGAACAGACCCTTCTTCGCTGAAGCGTCCTTTCGTCTTTCAGGATGGCGTGCTCTATCTCGATGATGTCCGAGTTAATAGCCTTTCGGCGCTGTCTGGTGAGTTGGGCAACGTCAATATCGAAAATGCGATTGTTGGCAATCTCCAGGTCGGCACGTCTAACATCCAACCCGGCGCAATCACGAGGGTGGATAGCAACTCTCGAACGGACACAGGGACGTTCGATGTCACCGTCAGTCACGGCGTCGGCTCCCCAACGGTGCGCCTTGATATCGTTAGCAAGCTGATATCTGGCGGAACGGTCAACGGGAAGTCCCAGATCGTTACGCAAAACATCACCAACGGTGGCGAAGTGAGCAACTTCTGCATCTTCAACTCGACGGATGATGCCAGCGGGTTCCGCTACGTTGGGAGCGATATCGTTCTCTATACGCCTGCGTCCGCTCAATCTTCCACTACGTTCAGAGTCACCGTTTCTGGCGGACCGTTCATCGGTTCGGTGGATCGGACGATTTTGATAGCATCCACCTTCAAGCGCTAAGGAAACCCCATGACAACCGGCAACACAATGCAGATCGACCCTTTGGTCGCTCTGCAAGAAGCAAACGCGCGCGAAGAGTTCTTCAAACAGCGCAATCTGTTTCTCGCCCAGCACCTCGCCATGCAGAAGGCTGAGAACCAGACCCTTCTCGACAAAATCAACGGTCTTGAAGCCGATCTGCGTCTTGCGCGTGGTGACGGCGATACCATCGACGGAGAAACCGAATAATGGCGGGCGTTGCTTACTACAACACCGGTACGGCCACGGTTGCGGTCAACTCCAAGACTGTGACCGGTACCGGCACGAACTGGCTTTCTGTCGTTGGTGGGCTGACGGCCATCAAGGCTGGTGACAAGTTTGGCATTCATGTCGGTCGCCCGATCATTATCGCATCGGTCGACAGCAACACGCAGTTGACCCTTGAGGATAATTGGCCAGGTCCGGCGCAGACTAATGCGGCTTACCGCATCGAGCTGACAAATCCGGATGTCATAGCCGTTGAGGCGATGCGCCGGATACTGGGCTCGCTTAGTTCTGGCGTTCTTTATGGTCTGTCTCAACTGCCGTCCACGCCAAGCAGGTTTCTTGGCATTGATGAGAACGGGGCGGCTGCGTTGCTCAATGGAGCATCAGCGTATGGTCTGCTTGGCGCAATCCCGAACGCGCAGTTGCCGACGCGATTGCAAGCTGCGGCATCATTTGTCACCGCGGCTAATGCTCTCGACAACATCACCGAGAGCGGATGGGTGAAGGTTGCGAGCGCGAATCTGGCTACGGTTAATGGTCCTTCCGGGGGTGGTTCAGGCAACGTTTTCACGCTAATTCATGACGCATCGGCAGCAACGCAAGAATTCATCAGCGTATCGGTGCAGGGAAGACGATGGAATAGGCGCAAGCTGTCAAATGTATGGACGGCGTGGCAAGCCAGTCAGGTTGGCGACGTAACGGACATATCTAGTGTCTCGTCCGGTGCGTTTCGCGGCTGGAGCTTCGGACCTGGTGCGGCAAGCGCGACTATTGATGCAAACGCGTTAGTTGGTAACGGGCTGTTCTTCGCCGCTGCTGGAAGCACGAATACGGCTTCCAATGGCTGGGGTTATATCCTCCAGTTCCAACGGGACACCGATCGTAAGACTCAAGCCTTTTTCGATTCTTTCTCGTCTAACCCCAGAATGTATATCAGGACGCAGCTTGCGGAAGGATGGTCTACATGGCGGCAAGTTCCCTTTGCGCAAACAGGATCATTGGACACCACGGCAACCGCCGCTATGCTTGTCGGCGCATTTGGTCTTGGCGGCGCTCCAGCTGCTCTCACCGCTAGCGATGACTTGAACACCCTTCCGGCTGTCACGGCTTGGCATCGTTACGGAAGCGGGGCGAGCTTGCCGGCAAATGCTCCTGAGAACGCAACGTCTGTAATGCACCAAATACAATTTGGCGTGGGCGGTGCATCTCAGACTGTATTTAGCCTATCTGCTGCCGGTGTCGTCATATGGTCAAGAAAGCAGGCTAGTAGCGCCTGGACATCATGGACGCGCATCGACGGTGATGTGTCCGGTCCCGCTGTCGCAATAAACAACGCTCCGGTTGGCTTTAGCGGAACCGATGGAAAAACCATCAAGGAGCTTACCGGTCCTGTTGCGGCGCTTCATGCCTTGTCGCCAGCGGCAAACAAGTTGCCTTACTTCACCGGTGCGGCGGCTGCGGCCCTGACAGACCTTTCAGCTTTCGCCCGGACCGTGCTCGATGACGCAGATGGCGCTGCAATGCTTCAGACCATGGGCATTAGCGCCAGGGTGGCTTCCGCTCTCTTGCAAGACCAAAAGGCTAGTGGGGTGTCTGGTGGCACATCTGTGGTTGGGTGGCAGACAAGGACTCTGAACACAGAGGTGTTCGATCCGAACAACCTTGTAACGCTCGCATCAAACCAGTTCACCGTCGCGTTCGATTGCGATTGTGAGTACATCACCAACGCCTACCATCCGACTGGCACAGGTCTGAAAGGTCGCATCTACAATGTCACCGATAGCGCTGTAGTTGCTTACTCTGGCGTCGGTTACGTTCAGGCCAATTCCTACAATGTTGTCGGTTACGCTCGGCTTGTCGCTGGAAAAACTTACCGGTTGGACATGTATGCCGCCGTCGCTGCGGCCACCAATGGTCTTGGGGGGTACGTTGGTGACGGCTCCACCGAAATCTATTCCTCTGTCTACCTCAGGAGGGTGTAATGCCATTCGCTTTGGTTATTGATGGTGTGGTTGACACCATCTCGTTTGAAGACCGTTCGGACGATCCTGAATGGGTTCAGGTTGCCACCGGTGTATTCGGCGGCTTTATTCGGCAGGAGGACGGGTCGTTCTTGCCGCCGGACCTGCCGCCGCCGTCGCCAGTCGTCACCGACTATGAGAACGCGATCCAAGACCTCGTTGACAGCACCGCTCGTGAGCGTCAATTCCGCGATGGTGTAACGCTGGCTTCCTATACTGCGTCCACAAAACCCAAATGGGCGGCGGAAGCTCAGGCCTTTGTCGCATGGCGCGATAACGTCTGGTTCTATGCTTACGGTGAGCTTGCCAAGGTGCAGGCTGGCCAGCGGCCTCAGCCGACCGTCGAGCAGTTCCTTGGCGAGATAGCGCCCATCGCTTGGCCGGTAGCGTAACCCGGCACCCATAAGGATTCCCAAATGCCAATCACCAAAATCTCCACACAGGGGAGGGCTTTCGTGCGCCTGCACGAGGGCAATCCACTTACCTGCTACCTCGACCCTGTCGGTATTCCGACGATCGGTACGGGCTTCACGATGCGCAGCGATTCAGTTCGCCGCGAACTGGCCAAGATCGGCATCACGAAGCTTGTGCCAGGTAAGACCAAGATCACCGCAGCGCAGAGCGATTCCATCCTCGACGCTGTTCTTGCTGCCGAGTACGTGCCAGCGGTAGTTGCCGGCTCGCCCAGCGACCGCAAACAGCATGAGCTGGACGCTGCGGCATCCGTGACGTTCAATCTCGGCGTCGGCGCGATGAATTGGACGTGGGCTGACCTCTGGCGCAAGGGCCAGATCCAGAAGGCCGCCGCTCATCTCGCAAGCAACTACAACACTGCGAAAGGCAAGAAACTGCTTGGCCTCGTGCGCCGTCGCAAGGAAGAGGCGCTTCTATTCGAGAAGGGCATCTATACCGGGGTTGGCGTGACGAAAGAAGTGACGGCGGAAGCGCCGGTGCTACCGGATCCAGTTGTGAAGGAAGCGCAGGAGCTGCTCACGACTGCTGGCCTCAATCCAGGCGCTATCGACGGCTGGATGGGCGAGAAGACCAAGGCTGCCGTAATCGCCTATCAGAAGGCACACCCGCACCTTATCGCTGACGGCATCATCGGCCCTGCCACCATCGCACAGCTTCGTCGCGACGCAGGCGCGGCCAAGGACGTGGTTGCAAAGGGCGCAAGCTCTGCGGTCGGTTCTGGATTGCTTGCCTTCACTGCTGGCCTTCCATGGGGCTGGATCGCCGCAGGTGTGCTTGTGGCGGTTGTCGGCTACGTGGCCTATCGCAACCGCGATGTGATCGCACGCCGGTGGAATAGCTGGCGCGGCAAGGAGGTGAAGGTTTGATGATCATCGCCAAGCTTAAAGGCTACCTAGCCGCAATCGGTACGGCGCTCGCGATCCTCGCGGGCGTCTTTTTGTATGGCCAGCGGGCAGGGCGCACCGCGGCAAAGGACGAGCAGGCTGCGGCGAATGCCAAGGCTATCAAGAAGGCCGGGGACGTCGAACATGAAATCAAAAATCTTGGCGACGATGATGTTGATCGTCGTCTTGCTCAGTGGATGCGCGACAAGCGGTAACTACTGCGACATCGCGCGACCGGTGCGACCATCCTTTGAGGATAGCCTGACGCCGGAGACAAAGCGGCAAATCCTCATCGAGAATGAGAAGCTGATGAAGCTTTGTGGGGTGAAGCCATGACCGGCGCGGAGATCATGGGCGCCGTCGGTTTCTTCGTGCTGGTATTCGGCTTTATCTTCGGTCTCTGGAAGTACGTCGACGCGAAGATTAGCGCCGCAAAGATGGAGGCGTCTGGCGCCGCCTCTGCGGCTTCGGCAATGGCGTCCCTTGCGAGGGAAGAGCTCGCGGCTCACCGTCTGCATGTGG
Organism: Agrobacterium sp. 16-2014-1-2a; assembly: GCF_053522705.1. Lineage (NCBI taxonomy): Bacteria > Pseudomonadati > Pseudomonadota > Alphaproteobacteria > Hyphomicrobiales > Rhizobiaceae > Agrobacterium > Agrobacterium sp. 16-2014-1-2a. The sequence goes on along the minus strand of NZ_JBNWBX010000001.1, from coordinate 621,464 downwards.
CGGAAACCTACGTCTCAAAGTCCGGCCTTCGCGAACAGACTGAGCAAATTATGGGCGCTATCGGCGCCGTGAAGGATGCCGTCGACAAGATGACGTTACGCGTGGACCGCATCGTCGAAAATCAATCAAAGCCGCGCGCGACGCGGGCAGGATAAAGCATGGCTAGACAAGGAAATTCATCGGCCGCACGTGCCGCGCGCATGAGGGCAACGGCAAGCTATTTCGGGGCGGGTGTGATTGGGGGCGCAAAGCTTCCCGTCAGCATGTCCGTCGCCCCGCTTCTTTTCGCCAGCACTGCTCGTTTGGCAGGATGGGCCGGCAGCGCGGCCAAGGTCGCCCGAAGCGCGAACCCTACGACACCGCAGACGTTTGGCTTCGATGCGAACGGCCGGCTCGATCTCACGGCTATTGAAACCTATGTCGGTGGCGTGAACGTCGCTGCCAGAGTGGACACGCTTCTAGACCAGTCTGGAAACGGCTTTGACCTGGTCCAGACGACGCAGGGTGCCCGCGCATATGTGCAGCGCTCACAGCTTGCCGGCTCCGCTCTACCGATCACCTGCGGCCCGAACATTCAGTATCCGATCCCTTCCGGCTTGTCCGTCGATCGCGCCAACCACTCGGTGTTTCTGGTTCTTCGCCCACACCTCGCCCGCGCTTCTTATGCGTGGATCAAGCTGGGCACGACGCTGACATACGGCACCACAACGCCAGATACGGCGACGGCTGGAGGTGGCGCACGCATCCTTGATGCAGCCAACGGCAACGTTTCGAAGGTCCAAAGCCGCGCTCCAAAGACATCGGGCGTTGCGATCATGGGCTATTCCAGCGGCGCCTCTGACGTGAAGTTCTACAACAACCGCGTGATCGAGACTGTTGCCGGTGCTTTGACCGCAGGAACGCTCACGGGCGGCACGATTGAGAACGGTAACGGCTACAGCGAGATCATGGCCGTTGCCATCTTCCCGCGCGCTCTGACCGCTTCGGAAATGGCATCGGTCGGCAGATCGCTTGAGGCGGTCGCACCTATTCAGATTGGTCAGACTAAACTTGTGATAGGGATCGGTGACAGCCTCACGGCAGGTCAGGGTAGCGTTGCTATATATGTTCCCACCCTTGGCATGACAGCCACTGAACTCGATCAACTATATACAGCGCTTGGAGGCCCGCCGGACGTTTCGATACTCAATTGTGGTCAGCCGTCTATCCCCATGACGGCAATCAACGGCACGAACGGCCGCAACCGCATCAAGGAGTTGATGGATGCTTACCCCGAGGCAACAAGGAAAGTTGTCCGCCTTCACGCGGGTATTAACGACCTTCGGGCGGGATCGTCCGACACGACGATCTACAACGCCATTGTGGCTTACTGCACATGGCTGCGTGGTCTTGGTGTCAAGGTGATCGTCTCGACCATCAATACCCAAGTTGTTGACGCGACCTATACGGCGCAGGCTGAAACTTATCGCCTGTCGATCAATTCGCAGATCCGCGCCAACTGGGCAACGTTTGCTGATGACATGGTGGATTATGCCAACATCCCCGAATTGGCCGATCCGAACAACACGACGTATTTCGCTTCGGACAAGCTGCACCAGACGGCAAATGCGTATCAGCTCAAGTCCGCTATACTGGCGCCGAAGATTGCAGCGTTGCTCACTTAATGAATCTCGATAAAATAACTAAGTAGTTTTCGTCTATAACTATAATCTCCATTACTTTAGGAGATTCATAATGGACAAACCGGCATTGATTGCTCTCGAAGATCATTTGAAGGCAATGCTAATAATGGCAGAGCGAGCCAATTTAAGTCTTGTTTCATACTTGCTGACGATTGCGTTGATTGAAGTCCAAGAGAGATTGTTGGGCGTTATCAAAGACTGACAAGCTTGATTTAGCCCGCTTGCCGAGAGGTAGGCGGGTTTTTCATTTCTTTATGCGGATAATGCGCCCAGCAATGCCAGGTGGATTTCTCGGCCTTCGATCGAGAATATCCGAAGCCGCCCCATTTCTTGCAGCCAGGATGCTCGCAATAGTGATCCTCGTGAATGCCGTCGCTGTTTTTGGATTGGTCGCTCATATGGTGGTGTTTCCAGTGATGTCTATGGGCCCGTTAGATGTTTCAATCAACGGCCAGCGAACTTTCTTTTTCCATTTGTCCAACGCGTCCTCAGCGGAGGAACAAAAGACCCATTCGATGAATGCGTCTGAAATGTTCGGATGGTCGTATAGGATGGCAGCAATCCCCTTGCGCTGACTGAACAAAATCTCCGTTCTTGCGCCTGTCGGTATGTCGTCATCGTCAGCGAGTAGTTCTGTGGCAAAGTAACCGGTGAAGGCTGTGAGGTCAGAGTCACGGTCGACTTCATCGAGGATGCGCGTATCAAGGTCGTCGTGGCTGGCTTTCGTTGCGCCCACGAAGTCGCCTTCATTCAGCGGGAATTTTGCGTATACGCCATGTTTTTCAAGCAAGTATGGACGAATGCGCATGTTTGCCTCCTATCCAAATAGATCCTGTTGCGGCCTTTCTTCCTCCACTGGCAGCAGCACAAGACTGTTGTCAGGCAATGGCCGCTGAAGTACTTTCGCTTCCTCCCACGGCGCCGTAAGCCATGTCTCAATTTCATCTTTATTTGTCAGGATTACCGGCATGGCCTTCGGGTGGATGGGCTTGACGACGCTGTTCGGGTCGGTCGTCAGGAACGCAAAAAGCTGGTGTTCTCCACCGCGCGGGTTCTTCATTGAACCGCGAACACCGTTCCACTCGGTCCATATGCCGGCGAAGAATGCCAGCGGTGCCGCTTCGTTGATCGCAAACCAGCGTTTCGTCTTCCGGGGTTGGGTATCTTCCCATTCGCAGAACATTGTCCACGGCACCACGCATCTGTTCTCAGGCCGAAGCCAGCGCCGCCAGTGAGGCGACGTCACATTACGGATGTTTGTGACACCCGTATCCGGCTTCCCCTGCGTGACGAACTGCGGCGAGGGCATCCCCCAAGTCAGGCCGGCGAGTTCCCGGCCATTGTCGCCGTTTCGCACTACTGGAGCCGATCGGTCCGGGTAGATCTCTATGTCAGGCTCGAGGTTAAGCCGCTCCTGCATGGTGCCCACGATGTCGCGGATCGATTCCTGATTGGTCTTCACACGGTATAGATTACACATGCTCACCTCGGCATCTTGGCTATGGTGATTTTGACGTCACCCTTGGTGTTGCACCTTTTGCACTTTAGCCGCTTGGCAATATCGTCGACGGTGGTATCGGTTTTAGCCACGCGGTTCAGTTGCCAATGCTGGATATTCGAAACGTGACCGCAGTAGTTGCACTTGGCAACGACAATCTCCCAGTTCCGTATTTCCTTGACCTTAACGGCCGTCGGCGGCGCTTGTTTCAATGTTTCGATGAGGCTGCGTGCGCGGGCGTGGTATCTAAGTCTGCATCGATCTGAAAATCCTTCGAAGGGACGGGGACACTTGATTATGTCTTTCGCTATCTTGTTGAGCAGGGATGGCATTGAGTGGTCGCCATATTCGATCATAAGCTCTCCCGAGCAGATGAACTTCAGAAGCTCGCAATCCTCGCACAACACGCCCACCGGCTCGCCGCCGTATTCGGACAGCACATAAGCTCCCTCAATTGGCATCTCGATCTGCTTCCGGCATCCATCCCCTAGTGAAGCCACGGCCCATCGCAGCCGTCGCCAAAGCCAACTGCATCCTCAGATGCAGAATGTCCTCCATAAGCGTCTCAATAGCTGCGCGGCTGTCGCCATCGTGCCATGCGATGATGTGGTCAATTGGGTCTGCTTTCGGCCTTTGTAATTCTGGGCGCACGTCCTCATTCTCCTTTTTCAGAGCCGCAAAAACTTCCCTTGTCATGAAAAAGGCGCGCGCCCCCGCGCCGGTAAATCAGTCTGGCATCAAGTCCGAAATCTGCCCATGTGAAACCAGCAGACGCGGGTTTGCCATAGCGCCACTTTCCTCGTCTACGGTGACAGCGTAGGCCGCTACGCCGATGTGGTGCGATGCCATTGCTCCTGCCATTTTCTCCGCGGATGCGGCGTTAGAGGCGGGTCGCATTTCGCCAGGCACAATGCCTGCGCGGCCTTTTTTAAACTGCACTACAATGATTTTTTCTTCATCGGCCATCTCGCGTACTCCTCGTTTGTTCTACAAATGTTCTCATTTTAGAGAGGAGTCAAGTAGAGGTTTCCGTGATATGAACGGAGACGAGAATCGGCGGGCCGGAGAGGACCATGGAAGATAAAGTCGCTCTTGAAATTGGGAAGGCTATAACAACTACTCTTGGGACTCCTCTTTCAGAGCTTAGCCAGTTGATCGCAGACAAAGTTCGATACTTGCGGTGGAAGAGCGCGATAAAAACACTCGAAAGAGCGCGGGAAATTGCAGCTAAACGAGGTGGAACGCTCTCGTGCCCACCGCTGAAGTTTTTCCTACCGTTCATGGAGGGGTGTTCTTTAGAACCAGATCACACTGAGGACGGCGGCTCCACCGACCTGACCAATGAGTGGGCCAATTTGCTTTCCTCTGCCGCCGAGGAGCTAAAATCGGACCACTTGATTTTCACAAGAATTTTACGGGAGATTACCGTACGAGAAGCTAAACTTTTGAATCGGATTGTTTTCGATGAATCCGATCAGAAAGCTGATATTTCCTTTGTTTACGAGAGCGTAGGAGTATTCAGGAAAGCCCCTATCGGGGAAGTTGTTTCGGCTTTGCGCGAAGTATTCAAGAATAACGTGACCGTTGGAGAATTCCTCAGGAGAAAGGAAGAGGTAGAAAGAAATGTAAAAGTAAATCTTTCCAATGCGGGCGTATCGACCTATGAGATTTATTTTTACAACGCGTTTGAGACAGACGCGGTCGGAACCAAGCCGATACTTTATTTCTCTGATGGAATATTTTCAGAGCTGGGAGAGTTTGAAGTATTGAGCGCGACGGACGTCCTCGTGTATCACGGCATCTTGGACTCTGGTAGTTTTTCTTTCGAGATATCTGGGATACTCAAAGCAACTCCTCTGACCGTAGCAATTGTCGGAGCTAGCGTCACGCGGCTAGGTGCTGAGTTTGCGGAAACATGTATCCTCCCAAGCTACGATATTGCTGGCCGTTGATGTCCGCTGGTCGTCATCAGGCGACCAGACAAGTTGTATGTACGCGGGCCACTATACTCCGACCGATGTGCGTTCCTTTGAGGGAGTACTATCTAACGGTGGCCTCAGTCACATTTCAGAGCCACCATCTTCCGCATAGCACTCGCTGCCAGCTCCGCTCGCCCTCCGAGATAGTGCATGTCGAGGATAGTCTCGACATCCTTCAAGCTATGACCGGTCACCGCGGCGATCTCCGGTACTGTGCAACCGGCCAGCGCCATCCGCGTGATCGCCGTACCGCGTAGGTCGTGGAAGGTGAGGCTGGTTATTCCGGCCCTTGCGCAACACTTTCTCCAAGAGGTGTTGAACCCATCGCTTGTCCAAGCTGCGCCGCGACTGTTTCGAAGGATGGTGCCACTGTCACTCTGGGAGCGAAGGACCTCGGCGAGGTATCCCATGGGCACCAAAACGCGCGCCTTCGTTTTCGACTGAGTGAAGCGGAGATTGGTGCCGTCGAAATCGCGCCAGGAGAGCCGCAGAAGGTCTCCTTTGCGCTGGCCGGTCCACAACGCCAACTGAATGGCTAAACGCATGTAGACAGGCGCCACGGCCTCGAAAGCCGCTACGTCGGCGTCAGCCCACGTCTGATCGCGTCTCGTCGAGCGGTACAGTCGGCCGCCTCGTTCTGCGATGTTGACCGAGATCATTCCTCGGTCTTTTGCAAATGACAGCACACGAACCAAAATCATCCACGCAAAGTCCGCCGTCCTTGGGGTGCTCGCGAAAGAATCCCGCCATTCCTTAAACGCGCCGCGCGTCGGCGGCTGGTGTAGCTCCTCAAGCGATAGGCCGCCGAACTGCATTCGGATTTTATCGAGATATCGATCGTATTCGTGACGCGTGCTGAGCTTGGTTCGCCGAAAATCAGAAGAGCCGCGATAGAACGTTATAAGCGCCGATAGGTTGGTAGGTGAGGGCGATCTGCGCTGCTCGTGGGCCTGCCTAAATGCACCAGAAAGAAGTGGATCGCCCGGCTGGATGGGCTCGCCCTTGTCGTTCTTGAGCAGCGGGCCGCCGCGCCAAGCGTAGCAATATGTGATGGTCTTGCCGCTGGCGAGCGACTTCTTGACCTTGGAAAGGCCTTTTAGGCTTGTTGACATCTTGCTCAGGTCCGCGCACCCGTGATCGACTGCACTCGCGACGCATGGAGCGGATCACGCCACCACCACAGATTTCTCCACGCTTCGGGCACAGGTAAGGTGTTGATCGCCTCTATCAGCGGACCCTGCGGAACACTCGTGTATCGCCGTGACATGCTATCGACCGCATGGCCCAGGATCTGGTCTTTGATGTGCGGATGAACGCCATTTATGACCAGCTGCGTCGAAACGGTGTGTCTGGCCGTGTACGCACTAACATCGATGATGCCAGTTTTGCGGCGCGCGCTCTTGATCGTCGATGAGAATTGACCGCCACGGTTGCCTCCTGCCCGATAAGGGCGACCCCTGAAACTTCTGAACACCTGCTCCAGACCATCATTCCGATCCAGAAGCGAAGAGAACAGTGGCACAAGGAACTCGTGCATCGGCACGCCCCTAGGCTCACCGGTTTTTGACGATCGAACCACAATCCAGCGACGGTCGAGGAGAACGTCCTTCCTGCACAACGACAGCAATTCAATCGGTCGCATTCCTGTGTAGAATAAGGCCGTAAAAATCATTGCTGGAGATGGAGGGAAGGCGGCAACGAACGCCTCAGCACGTTCGTAACTCACGGCTACGCCGCCGGCACGCTGGATTGTTTCGGCGAGGATGGTGCCTTTACGGGCCGATGGCCGCCTCCATTTCCTCAACTCGGCCCAGTCGCACAAAGCGGCATGATTCCAAACGGCGATGAACGGCGTGTAGACCTGCCTGTTAAGTGTGGCCGCCACCGCGCGCGGATGGAGTTTTCGGGCAGCACTATCGATATCGATCTGCTTGATAGTGCGAATTTCGCGCTTTCCCAGAAGCTCGCGAACAGGCTTTAGAAAGCGTGTCGAGCCGCCAGCGGTGATGTAGGCTACCGCGGCATCTTCAAACGTGACGGTGAGGCGCTTTCCAAAGATTGATTCCTCAAGGAGTTCGCGCTCAAGAATGATCCTGATGGCGTCTGCTGCGTCTCTGTTATCTGTGCGCGATGACTTGTAGACCCGGGTACCGCGAACCGTGCCGCGAAGCCACCACGATGGGCTGTCATTGCGTTTGATGAGTTTGAGGGGCAATGCACCACTCCACAACGATAAACCGATTCCCGCCGGCACCAATGCCGAAAGCTTCGCTGTGTCTCCTCGATGTGGTGATGTGCGGTTGGTGATCGCGAAGGTAGGTTATGCGGGATCGTGTATGCGGGTCAAGTGCGCTCGCGAAGCCTCACGCCCGGTCCGTTGCCGTTAGACGGGATGAAGATAATGCCGAGATCAAGAAGGGCTTGAACAACGGCCGCCACATTGTTGGTCATGCCCGACACCCCGCCTTCGCTCGCCTCCATTCTGCGTAGGGTAGGCGCCGAAATGTTCGCCTTTCCAGCAAGCTCGACTTGACCAATGCCAAGCAACGCACGTGCCGCCGCAATTTGTTTGCCCGAAATTTGATTAAATTCGCTCATTGTGAATATTTCCGCTTGACGCATTAACCTTATTGATTAATAGTTATCTCAATGAGCTAAATTAATCAATAAGGGATCCAGAATATGGTAAACGACGCATTACCGGCGAACGCCGAAGGCATGTCAGAAAGCTTCATATCCCGCATGACCCGCCTTTATATCGAGCTCGACACGATTGGCAGTCGCGTTGGCAACATGCCTGACGACGCCATGGACCATATAACCGAAGCGGCGGGCATAGTGCGGCGGTCGGTTATTGAAGCACCGGTGAAGACCGAGGCTGACATTGCTGGGAAGTTTCGCTTTGCTGCCATGCTCATTGAGGATCCGCACGGGATCATCTGTGATGAGGAAGAAGCGGCAGCGATAGCGGTTCGCGAACTCTTCAAGTTCCGTGATGATGAGTGGGCTGCGATGCGCGCGGAGGCTCGGTCATGACCTATAACTTTGACCCCGGCCCACTCGCTTTAGATGACGCTGCTACTTTGCTCCGCGAAGTCCGCAAGGTTGTTCATCTGATATCAATCGCTGCGCAAGGCGCGGACCCTGCGAGCACTGTGGCACTAGGCGCCATATGCGCTACGGCAGATCTCGCCGGTGAAAGGATTGAGGAGATTGAGGCGCGTCTGGACGTCCTGAGGGAAGTGTGGGCGAAAGAGCGCAAGAAGCACTAAATATTTGCCCCTGTATCGGTCCGGGTCTTCTACCCCGCGAAGCCGTAGAGGATGACGCCCGTTCGAATCGGGCCAGGGGCTCCACTTTCCCAGCTGGCCTTATGACATGCAAGGCCAGCCACCTTGCCGCAGCGCGCCTTCGGGCTGCGCGCGGTCCTTTATTCCAGTTGCCTATACCCCCGGCCTAATGGCCTCACCAGCTGCACCACGCGCTCCACCACTGCGCGGGCCGGGGGTGGTAATCAATCAACCGAGGAGACCTTCATGAACCCGGAAATCGCGAACCTTATTGCTACCCGCCTCGCCGCTCCCAAGAAGTTTGAAGTCGTGACGCTTTTCGCCGACGGCACGAGCCGCAGCCACAAAACTGAAAAACGCGGTCAGGCCGAGAACTATGCTGTTGGAGAGAAGCGAAAGGTCGGTCGCTCGTTGATTAACGGAGAGACTGATGCGACTGTAGAAGTCATCGACGTTTACGTTGCCAGCCTTCTCTGACCGCCTGCCGACGCCTGCCGACGCCTGCCGACGCCTCGTGGCCCGCCAGAATCACCAACTGGCGGGTTTTTATGGAGTTAGTTTGCTGGTGGCGAGCGCTCGGAGGTAGTTGGCCGCTGGCTGCACCCACTCCGCACCGGGGATTTTTGATAAAGCCGGAACTAGGTTCACCGTCATCGTAGTTACAATCAGAATCGCCACGCCAGTGACTATTTGTTTTCTCACGTCCGTGGCCACGTCTTTCGCAAAGCGAAATGCGTACCGAACTACAGCTGCGAAAAAATTCTCAATCGTTCTGGCTAGGGAAAGTACGTCTCGCCTGTCGGGGTTTGGGCCATCTGCCCAATGCGAGACCGTCTTCAAGGCATCACCGACTTCTGGTGCTACCGCTTGGTTATCCCGAATTAACACAACGATTTCGCGGGCGCCATCGATCATGTCGTTGATGGTACCCTGGGTGACTTTTAGAGCAGCAGCATTCTCACAATAGATGCGCCAGTCCTCAAATTGTGAAAGAGCGTCAGTCACCATTTCGATATGGCCAATCAATAGCGCTGCCAAGGTGGACGAGAGCTCATCGATTTCTGAATTCACCATCCGTCCGCAAATTTGCGCTTTCTGGCCAATTTGCACGATGTTTTTGTGCGCCTCTAACGTTGCCTGAAGTGAGGTAAAAGCGGCCCGAAGTCTTGGTGAGACGTTTGTGCCCTCGAGATCGGCGAGTACGTAGGCGCCGTGCTCCACCGCCGATTCAATCGCCGCCTCAGCGAAATCTCGTTCCCGCTCACTAGACCTCAAGGGTTGATCAATTACCACCAAGGCATCGTTCTGATAGTCGAATTGGAACGCGGCAGTTTTTTGGCCTGGCGTCATTTCGAGGAGATTATCAGGCGTGATCTGATTGAGGCCAATTTTCATGCCAGACGTGAGCCGGGAAAGACCTGCGCCGTTGTGGACGATATCTCCGAGAACCCTGTGCAAAGGATGCGATGTCAGTAACGTCGATCTCGTGCGGGCTGCAGCATCTGCCAGTTGATCAATTTGGAGATCAAGCGCCTGAACCTCATCGAAGTTAATGGCATCCGGCTTAGACGATAATCTACGGATGTTTGATTTAAGGTGGGAAAAGCGCGTCAGCATTTCTCGAATGGACTCTGGGTTTGACGACGCCGATCGCATCTCTCCCTCTGAGCGCCGTAGTCGCACGTCCAAATCGCGTAGAATATTCTGGAGTTTGTCCGTTTTCATTCCACCATCGCGCTCACGAGACATGAGCCACTATACGCTAACGGAACAACACAAATCACAACTCGTTTAATTACGCGAGGTTATCCACAAAAGAGTGCACGCCAAAAGCGGGGAGGGAAAGCGGGGAAATTTTCAGCGGTATCAAAATCTTCAAGCAAATCAGATGCTTGAAAGAAAAAATGGCTCCCCGGGCCGGATTCGAACCGGCGACCTGTCGATTAACAGTCGAATGCTCTACCGCTGAGCTACCAGGGAACGTGCGCTGCTTGGCGCGGTGTGAGCGGGGTAATACAAATGCTTTTCCGATTTGCCAAGCGCTTTTTTCAAAAAAAACGCATTCATCTTGTTTTATCTCGCCGGAGTCCCGATTTTCCGGGCTTATCGACGGTGAAAAAATTATCCACAGGCCAGATCTTAAAGGGCAGTATGGAATGAAATTTGGAATGGACCACAGAACGGGTCGTCTCAATCTCGGAAAATGGAGCGTTGCCATGCCGCGTTCGCGCGTCGGCAGGATCGCCACCGGCTCGGCGCTGGTGGTGGGCGGAACGCTCGGGTTTTTGCCCATCCTCGGTTTCTGGATGGTCCCGCTTGGTCTTATCGTGCTTTCCCACGATTTGCCGGCGGTTCGCCGCAGGCGGCGGCGGCTGGCAGTCTGGTGGGCATCGCGACGCAATGGCCGCAACACCCGCAATAGAGGTGGACAATAAGGCTCAGCCGCCCATCGAGCTGCTGAGGCCCTGTCCGGCCCAGAAGGCGGCATAGGCGAGTGCTGCAAAATAAATTGCCGTCAGGACGAGAAACAGATACCCGCCGAGAACGGTCACGCCGTCCCTCTGGATCATACCCGCCGAAAAAAGCAGGATGGCGACGCCAGGCAGGGTGTTGGAGAAGGGAATGAAGCCGAGCGGCATCATCAGCAACACGCCAGCGGTCATCAGCGCAAGTCCGTTCACTCTATTGGCGACGATGCCCGCCGTCAGCGCCGGAAGGCGCGGGCGGATGAAGCGATCGAGCCTGGAGACTATGGCGACGCCTTTCTGCAGTGCCGGCACCAGCTTTGCCGTTTCCATCTGCCGGTCGAGAATCCTGGCCGGTAGCCATGGCAGACGGTTGAGGGTGATGGCCAGACTGACGAGAATGATAGCTGCGCCAAACACGGTGCTGACGCCGGGAATAGAGACCGGAATGAGGAAGGGCAGGGAAGCTATGGCACAGATGAGCAACAGGCCCTGTTCGCCGATTGCTTCCATCAGCTCGCGCAATGTGATCGTCTGACCTTGCAGTTTCCCAATCAGCTTTTCGAGCGTGGTGCTGAGCTTTTCAGACGTATCAGTGAATGCGAATTCGTTCGACATCAGGCTTCCCGGAAGTTGCTTTAACTCCGGGTTTGATAACATTCATCCGGCCGAATGCCTACCGCCGATGGAAAATCGGCGTCTTTTCGGACCGGTGCTGCTGCCCGCCTTTGTCAGTGGGAAACCCAGCTGCTGTAGGCGCCTGCGAGAAGAACAATCAGCAGGATGACCAGTATGACCGGATTGATCGACGTAATGAAGCTTACATAGTCCATGATAACTTCCTCCTCTTTCCGCCACACCTTATTCTACCGCGAAAAGGCCGGTTTATCTACCTGAGGATGAAATTTCGCATCGCAGCAACCATCCGCCGCTGCGGTCTGGAATTGTTTGTTTTTCTCGTTTGCCGCAACGCAAAAAATAAATCTTCCAACATTTGCCATTCTCTTGCGTTGTCTCTAATCCTGATTTGGCGGCGGTCGATAGTCAGACCGTCCGCCGCTGACAAACCGCCACTGAGATGCCTTGGCTCCCGCCTTGCCTTCGGTCTAAAACGATCTTCCCCGGGGACATGAAATGCTGAAAAACATCTATGCCTGGACGATGGCGCTTGCCGCGCGCAAAAGCGCCGTGTGGTGGCTGGCGATCGTGGCCTTCGTCGAAAGCTCCGTCTTCGTTGTGCCGGCGGATGTGCTTTTCCTGCCCATGGTGCTGGCAAAGCCAAAAAAGGCGATGTTTTATGCGCTCGTGGCAACGGTCGCTTCCGTTCTCGGTGGCATTGCCGGCTGGTTTCTCGGCCACTATGCTTTCGAGAGTATCGCGCGGCCAATTCTGGAATTTTACGGCAAGCTGGACAGCTTCGAGCAGCTCAAGAATTCGGTAAATTACGAGACCATCATTCTCCTGCTGGTGACATCGGGCTTTGCGCATCTGCCGCCGATCAAGGTTGTCACCATCCTCTCCGGTGCGGCCAATATCAGCCTCGGCCTGTTCATTCTCTCGGCTGTCGTCACGCGCGGCGCGCGCTTTTTCATCCTCGCCGGGTTGCTGCAAAGATACGGTGAACCGGTGCGCCACTTCATCGAAAAACGCCTTGGTGTTATCGCCGCCGCAGTGGCCGCAGCGCTCATCGCCATCTATGCGGTCTACGTTTTCGTGCGCTGACGAAACGCAGTTTTTCTACTCTTACAATACTGTCGCATAACTTTCAGCCTACTGTCAGAATCCAGCTGTATCGGTTGTCTCGTCCAATGAGAGAACCGATTTATTATGCGAAGATTATGGAAGTGCTCCTTGGGGGGCATGGGTATTGCTGTGCTTGCCGCAGGCGGTTATCTCCTTGCTATCCAGCTTCTCGGCAACTTTCACGAGGTGGTGGCGGGGCAGCTTTACCGCTCCAACCAGCCAAGCAGTGAGCAGCTGGTCCGCTATACCAGGGACCATGGCATCAAGACGGTCATCAATCTGCGCGGAGAGAATGAATCCGAGGACTGGTACAAGGATGAGATCAAAACCTCGCGCGAGCTTGGGTTGACCCATATCGATTTTGGCATGTCAGCCCGCCACGAACTCGACATGGCCAAGGTGAACCAGTTGGTCGCGATCATGCGTGATGCGCCGAAACCCATCCTCATCCATTGTAAGTCCGGTGCGGACAGGACAGGCCTTGCGACCGCGCTTTATCTCGGCCGCGTCGCGTATCTCGGTGAAAAGGCGGCTGAGAGCCAGCTTTCCGTCCGCTACGGCCATATCGGCATCCCCTATCTGTCTGAGACCTATGCCATGGACCAGACCTGGGAAAATGTCGAACACATGTCGATCGCCGACGACTTCACAATTGCTTCAAACGAGTTTTGAAAACGGTCGGGCATAACATCCGCAAAATTGCTGATCGATCTCCTGAAGCGGGATTTTGCGTTCTGTTCTGATCGCGCAACGGTCGGGACGGGGCCCAAACGCTTGGTTTCTTAACTGTTGAGTTCTCAACGACGCAGCCTGTCTTTACATCAGGCGACCCGATTTGTCCCTCTCAGGGTTCGTCGGGAATCACATTTTTTGTTTATATATTAGTAACTTATGCGATCCAACAATTAAGTTGACTCCTTTAATCATCTTTTGTAGAGCGACGTTGTTTCAACTTCTGGATCGCATCATGACACCAAAATCATTTATGAGCGGCCTTGCCGCATCGCTCTTGTCTATTCTCTTTACCGCCCCTTATGTAATGGCTGAACAAAAGACCATCACAGATGTCATCGGACGCGAAGTGAAGGTTGACCTTCCAGCAAAGCGCGTTGTTCTCGGTTTCTACTTCGAGGACTACATGGCGGTCGGCGGCGAGAAAGCCTATGATTCCGTCGTCGGCATTTCTCGCGAAGCCTGGGAAGGCTGGGTACCCGCCAACTGGAAGATGCATCTCGCGCATCGCGCCTCGCTTGCCGACATTGTCGATGTCGGTGAAGTGGAAGCGCAGACTTTCTCGGTCGAAAAAGTGTTGAGCCTCAATCCCGATCTGGTGATTCTGGCAGACTGGCAATACAAAGCGCTTGGTCTCGATGCCGATCGTCTGGAAGAGGAGGGCATTCCCGTCGTCGTCGTCGACTACAACGCCCAGACGGTCGAGCGGCACGTCGCCTCGACCCGGCTTTTTGGCGACCTGACCGGCCAGGAGAAGCGTGGCAAGGAAATTGCCGACTTCTATGCCGGTTCGCTGAAAGAGGTCGCTGACCGGGTCGCCAAGTCCGGAAAGCCGAAACCGAAGGTCTATGTCGAGTTCGGCAACAAGGGCCCGGCCGAATATTCTTTCACCTACGGCAAGAACATGTGGGGCGCCATGTCCACGGCGGCTGGCGGCGACAACATTGCCGCTCCCTTCGTCGAATGGTGGGGACCGATCAATCCAGAACAGGTTCTGGCGTCCAAGCCTGACGCCATCTTCATTTCCGGTCGCGAAAACAACAAAAACCCGGCAGCGCTGCCCATGGGACAGGCGGTGAAGGCGGCAGACGCAGGCGAGAAACTCAAGGCATTTGAGGCCCGTCAGGGCTGGAGCGAATTGCCCGCCATCAAGAACGGCCAGCTGTTCGGTGTTTACCAGGGTGCGTCGCGCACGCTCTCCGATTTCGCCATGGTTCAGTACATCGCAAAGCAGCTATATCCCGAGCAGTTCAAGGATGTCGATCCGATCGCCAACTATCTCGGCTATTACAAGAAGTACCTTCCGGTAACGCCTCAAGGCACTTTCGCCATCGCCGTCAAGGATTGATATCGCGCTTGCCTGTGGCGGCGCAGAAACGTGCTTTCTTCGCCGCCACAGTGGCGAAATCTCGCGCACGCCGCCGTTGCGGCGTCCGCTTTTCCAGACAGTCCTTTCAGGCAGGTTTTCATGACAATTGCTGCCCGCAACGCCGAGGCCATCGGTGCGCACCGGCTGCGCGAGCGCCGTCGCTGGCGTGTCGTCTCTATCTTCTTCGTATTGATGGCAGTGAGCCTCGTTCTCGATATCGCCACTGGTCCTTCGCTGCTGTCGCCCGCCGAAGTGGTGAAGTCGCTGACCGGCCTTGGCGAACGGGCCGCCATGACCGATTCCATCGTGCGCGGCCTTCGCCTACCCATGGCGTTGATGGCGCTTGCCGTCGGTGCGGCACTCGGGGCAGGCGGCGCGCAAATGCAGACCCTGCTCAATAATCCCATGGCGAGCCCCTATACGCTCGGTATGGCCGCAGCGGCCGGTTTCGGTGCGGCGCTGGTACTGGCGCTTGGCGGTCTTGGGCTGGATGCCATGATTGCCGTTCCGCTGGGCGCGTTCGTCTTTTCCATGCTCGCAGCACTTTTTCTCTTCACGCTGGCCTCCATGCGGCAGATGACGACCGAAACCATCATTCTCGGCGGCATCGCGCTTCTTTTCCTGTTTCAGTCGCTGCTGTCGCTCATCCAGTTCCTGTCCTCACCGGAGCTGTCCCAGCAGATCCTTTTCTGGCTGTTCGGCAGCCTGACCAAGGCGACCTGGCCGACGCTTGGCCTGACCGCTGCCGTGACCGCCCTCTGCTGCGCCCTGCTGATGGCGGATTGCTGGAAGCTGACCGCGCTCAGAATGGGGGAGATGCGGGCGGCAAGCCTCGGCATCAATGTCCGCTGGCTGCGCATGAAGGTTCTCGTCATCGTTGCCATCATGACCGCGACGGCCACCAGCTTCGTCGGCGTTATCGGTTTTATCGGGCTGGTCGCGCCGCATATCGCCCGCATGACTGTGGGCGAGGATCAGCGCTTCTTCCTGCCCATGTCGGTGCTGAGCGGCGCGCTGATGCTGTCAGCTGCCTCGATCCTCTCCAAATCGATCGTTCCCGGTGCGCTGTTCCCGGTTGGCATCGTCACGGCCATTGTCGGCGTGCCGTTTCTGATGTGGCTGATTTTCGCTCCGAAGAGGCGCGGCCGATGATGGTTCTCGATTCGATTTCCGCCGAGCGCGGCGGACAGACTGTTGTGAAAGGGCTGTCGGCGCGTCTGGAGGCGGGGCATATTCATGCCATCATCGGCCCAAACGGAACGGGCAAGACGACCCTTCTGAGAGCGATCTTCGGCGATCTGCCACTTGCTGCCGGTTCGATCAGCCTCGGCGACCGCCGTCTTCGGGCCGGGGAGCGGGCGGGGCGGTATATAAGGCAGTGGCGCGATGGCTTTGCCTACATGCCGCAGGACACCACGGCCGATATTGCGCTCAGCGTGCTGGAGGTGGTGGCACTCGGCCGGTTCGGGCGTCTGTCGTTGCATATTGACGACGAGACGCTCAACCTGGCCATGACACGCCTGCATCAGGCGGGCATAGCGCATCTGGCGGGCAGGGAGATCGCCTCCCTCAGCGGCGGGCAGCGGCAGATGGCGCTTTTCGCGCAGGTTCTGATGCGCGAGCCGCAGGCGATGCTGCTGGACGAGCCGGTCAGCGCGCTGGACCTCAAACACCAGGTGGCGCTTCTCGATCTGGTGCGGCAGGAAACCCGCGCCAATGGCTGGGTAACGCTGGTCGTGCTGCATGATCTCAACCTCGCCTGCCAATATGCCGATAACCTGCTGGTGATTTCCGATGGCGCATTGAAGGCGACCGGCGCGCCGGGAGATATCGTCACGCCGAAACTCATTTCCGAGACCTACGGGGTGACGGTGGAAGTTTTGCGGGACAGGCGCGGCAATCCCGTCATCCAGCCGGCTGGCGACCCGCTGCCCGAACATTTCAAAACCCTTGAAGGAATAATTGCATGAAACGATTTTTGATGACGTTTGCCGCGGCTCTGGCCGTAACCTTTTCTGTCGCGCCGTCCTTTGCTGCCGAACACAAGGTGCTGATGCTCAATTACGGCACGGACGGCAGCATGGTGTTTGAGCCTTCCTATGTAAAGGCAGAGCCCGGCGACACCATCACCTTCGTGCCGCAAAATTCCAGCCATTACGTGCAGTCCTATGCCGTTCCGGAAGGCGTAACGCCGTGGAAAGGCAAGCTCGATGAGGCCTTCACCGTTACCGTCGAGAAGGAAGGCGTCTATCTCTATTATTGCCCGCCGCATCTGATGATGGCGATGATCGGTGTGATCCAGGTCGGCAAGCCCGTCAATCTGGAAGCGGTCAGGCAAAAGGCGGAGAAGCTGCGCCCCAAACTGGTCATGAAGGGCGAAAGACTGGACGCGGCTCTGGCACAGCTAACGCCGGCGCAATGACGCCATCTCCGTGCTCGACCGGATGGGACGCTCGGTCCCTCTTATCTCGCTCGCCGGGTGTGTGTGAAGCAGCCCACACGAAAAAATTGGCTGCAATCACCATAACAAGGATAAACCAATGGCAAATAAACTAGTCGAAACGACATTGAACGACCTGCTCAACGGCGAATTGCGCGCCCACCACGCCTATCTTCAGGCAGCCGCCTGGGCGGCTGAGCGCAATCTCGATGGTTGCTACAAGTTTCTGCTTGGCCATGCTGCCGAAGAGCTGGAGCATATGCACCGCATCTTCAGCTTTCTGAACGATCTCGGAGCTCCAGTTATTTTCACCGAGCTGCCTGCCCCACAGGTCACCGCAAACGATATCAAGGGGTTGTTTGCAATTGTCGCGCAACACGAATCGCGTGTCACCGCCGCCATCAACGCGGCGGTTGATCTCGCGCGGTCTGAAAAAGACCATGCGACCACATCCTTCCTGCAATGGTTCGTGAACGAACAGCATGAGGAGGACAGCCTGTGCCGCACGATAATGGGCAAGATCGAGCTGATCGGTGACGGTCCCAATGCGCTTTATCTGATTGACCGCGAAATCGGCGAACTGGCTGAAAAGGCCTGAAGGCTGCGCAGCATTCACTGATATTCCACAAGCTGCATCAAACGCAGCTTGTGGCTGGTTCAGTCACTTCCCAAATCCGGCGTCCATCCACGCGTATAGCCTTTTCCCATGATGGCAACCGCAAGGGAAAGCTGTTCCTGCAAATGTTCAATTTCGCCCAGCAGCGTTTCAACAGCCGCCTTCGCATCGCCATCATGACACTGGATGACATATCCAGCTATGTCGTCAGGCCGTACAGGGGTGATTTTTTCCGCATCGGGCATATCGGTTGACCTCTCGTTTGTTCACTAAATGTTCTAATTTTAGCAGAGAGTCAACAAGGCAAATGCGTGCCGTCTCTGGACGGTCACAGGCTTTGCAATAAGAGTATATTTCTGGAATTATCGTTGAATGCACTCGCGCCCGCCACGGCCTCGCACCGCAGTGTCAAGCGTCAATGAACAGATGGATCTTCGCCGTCCAGGAAGCTGCGAATTCCATCTTTCTCACAGGTGGCCAGGAATTCTTCCCAGGCGTCCTTGTCTGTCGTGAAAGGTTCTTCCCAGGTGGTGACATCATCATGCTCGCTGATAACCTCGAGCGTCCAATCCTGCTGGGTGCCAGCCGGCCGGTAGATATCAACCAGAACCGTGATACCGTCGTCTTCAAATTCGCCTGAGAATTCCGAGTGTTCAATTTTTGTTTTTTTGACCATCACAGCACACCTCGTTCTCAGGCTTGGATAAACGCACACCCACACCGCATCTTGTCAATTCGCGCATGGCGCCGGCGAGAATGTGGCTGAAAAAATTATAGCCAGCTCTGGGGGAACTGGCTATCTATCTGTTTTTAATGGTCGGAGCGGCGGGATTCGAACCCACGACCCCTTGACCCCCAGTCAAGTGCGCTACCGGGCTGCGCTACGCTCCGAACCTGAAAGCCGTTTATATATAAGCCTGTTAGGGCGCAAGCGGAAAATAGCCTTTTCTTGAAAAAAGGAACAAAGGCTGTGGACGGTGGGCAGGGGACTTTCTTCCCGAAGATGTTGCCCGTCAAACGCGTGACACATCATCCTTCCATCATGGCGGGAACCTGCCGTGTTCTTTGGCGTTCCAATCTAAGCGAAACTGAAATTCAGGGAGATGAAACATGTCCGAACTCGTCGTTGTCGGTTTTGACGGAACGGAAGAGGCCGACCGGGTCCTTCTGAAACTTGCTGGAATGAAAAAGGAATATCTGGTCGATCTGGAAGATGCCGTCGTCGTCGTTCGCGATGAAAACGGCAAGGTGCACCTGAAGCAGAGCGTCAATCTGACGGCGATCGGTGCAAGCTCCGGTTTTCTCTCCGGTGGTCTCTGGGGCGGCCTCGTTGGCCTGCTGTTCCTCAATCCGCTCGCGGGATTTGCGATTGGCGGCGCGATCGGTGCGGGAACGGGTGCGCTTGCGGGGTCGCTGACGGATTACGGCATCGACGACGATTTCATCAAATCTCTGGGTGAAACCATCCCGAATGGCTCTTCGGCGTTGTTCGTGCTGATCCGCAAGGTGCAGCCGGAAAAGGTGATGGCGGAACTGGAGGGTCTTCGTGGGCGGGTCATCAAAACCTCGCTTTCGCCAGAGCAGGAAGCACAACTGCAAAAGGCGCTTTCCGGCGGAACGGAACAAGCCGCAGCACCTGCCGTCTGAACGATGCAGAGAGACAATGCTGCGGCATGATTCATGTCGCAGCAGATCTACGAAAGTGCGGCGGCGCTCTTTGCGACCCGCGCCGGAAACGTTGGCTTAAACCGTCAGGGTTCCGGTTTTCGCCTGCGGCCAGGTCAGATAATAATACCGACTGCCGACATTGCCAAAAAATGCATTGTCGCCGGAAATACTGTCGACATAGGCGCCACCGGTGGTCTTGGCATAAGCGGAACCGTCGCGCTTGAGGTGGTCCTTCAGAAAATCGCTCCAGCCGGTCGTGGTGATCTCGGTTGCCGGTTTTGAGGTGGTTGTCTTGTCGGCCTCCACGTCCCAGGCTTTTATCTTTGTGCCTTCGGTAGGATCGGAGACTGTCAGCGTTCCAGCGGCCAGCGCTTCCAGCATTGCCTTGGCTTGCGTAGCTTTGCTGGGGTCCTTGGAGAGTTCTTCCAGCGTCGCCTTCAGGCTTGTCATGAAACTGGCCTGTGTAATGTCGCCGGAGGGCGCCTGCGTGCTGGTGTCGTCGGTCTCCGCGTCAGTGCCGGAGACTTGCGCATATTGCGCCAGAAGCTGGGTCAGCCGCGTATTGGTGGAGGAGGGCGAGGTGTCGATCCCGTAGGAGTCGAGGATCGCAGTTCGTGGCGAGGAGGTCGAAGCGGAATTGTCCTCCTGCTCCTTGATGGCCTTGAGTGCGAGTTTGGTGGAGTTGATGCGTGTGGACAGGTCGACGGAGGAGACCATTGCGCTCACTGTTTCCATGATCAGGCCGATACACGTCATGCATACCGAACCGGCTCGGCGAAGATTCTCGATCCCGCCTTTCGTCTCCTCTCATAAGAAGACCGGGTGTATCCCCAGCCGTCTCAAGCTTGGGATGCACCCGGTCTAATAGCCGAACTTTGCGCGACGCTTGCGGACATATAGTGCGTCTCTAATGAAACGAAGCGTTGGACGCACTCAATGCCTTGGTTTCAGTCATGAAACCGCTACGCATTTTTTACTGGAAGTGCTCAGTTTTCCTGCACGGAAACACCGTTCGGGCCGATATTCATCTCGATCCCCTTCGGTTTGCTTTCTTCGTGCCAGACATAGGCTCCAAGCCCGACAAGAACCACCAGAAGTGCGCCAATGATGAAATAGAGATTGTTCGTCTGCGTCATAGGATGTCTCCCCGTTTGACAATCATGATCGCGGGCTAAACGCATGAAATAATGTAAGGTTCCGTAAGGGTAAGGACTTTATGTGGCACTTCTGCTTTGGCGCAGGCTTTCGCGCTTTTCCAGAGCCATGCATCCCCACAATATGCCGAGCAGCAGGAAGAAATGCCGCCAGTGGTCGGTGTCAATGACGTTGCCGATCATCACATGCCCGACAAAGGTTACCCAGGAAATGATGAGAAACGGCTGCCAGGGCCGCTGGCGCAGCAGCAGTTTGAAGCAGGCGGCAATGGTCCAGCAGATCAGCGTGAGATAGATGACGAAGCCGAACCAGCCATGCGTGGTCAGGCTCTTCAGCCAGATATTATGTTCCGCGGCGGGAAAGATGTCGTCGAACACCATGGGGCCGATGCCGAGCGGATGTTCCATCGCCATCAGGAAACCGAGATAGTGGCGGGCAAAACGTCCGAGATGGCCGCCATCATAGGATTGCACCGCCGAGGCGCGGCTGGAGAACAGGTCTGCTACCTGCTTGAATTGCAGAGCGATGATGACGGCTGCCACCATCAATGCCACGGCGACGAGAAACAGAACGAGGATTTTCAGCCGGAATGCCGCCGTACGCTCTTTCAGCAGCATGACGAAAACCAGAAGCACTGCGGAAAACAGGAAAAGGCCCCATGCGGCGCGTGAAAACGACAGGAACACGGCAAGAGACAGAATGAGCAGGCCAAGGATCCGCCATGGCGCATGCATCGCCTTGCCGGAGAGCAGGCCGTAAATCAGGTACAGCGACGGCGTCACCAGGAAGGGGCCGAAGACGTTCGGGTCCTGAAAGGCGCCCTTGGCGCGATCGTAAAGGGTAAAGACCTCGAAACCGGGAATGGCGTGAAAATAACCGATGATGCCGAGCAGGGAGGTAATCAACGCTGCGGCGAGCCAGGCCCGGAAAATCAGCAGCAGCCGCTGGTGCTTGTCCTCGATGATGGCAGCATAAAAAACCGAGGTCAGCGCCAGAAAGGTCGATACGGCGAGATAAAGCGGCCCCTCGTCAAGATTGGCCATGGTGGTGAGCGAAAGATAACCGCCGACATTGAAGGCAAGCAGCAGGCACAGAAGCAGGACGACGGTGCGCGAAAGGCGCAAGCCCAGCAGGAACCAGATGGCCACTTGCCCTACCATCATCAGCTCATAGGGCGCCGGTTCGGAAATCACGAAGCCGGAAAGAAAGACGCCGAAGGCAATGAAGAACGCGCCGACCAGCCGCATGGCGGCAAGCGGTGCGTCAAAATCCGGTGCGTGCTGGTAACCGGTGTGGGTCAATAGGCATTTTCCGATTTGAGCAGCCGGATCGGCGTCAGGAACAGGATCTTGAGATCGAGAAGCAGCGACCAGTTCTCGATATAATAGAGATCGTATTCGGTGCGGAACTTGATCTTATCGCCGTGGTCGATCTCACCACGCCAGCCATTGATCTGCGCCCAGCCGGTAACACCGGGCTTGACCTTGTGCCGGGCAAAATAATGCTCCACCACCTCGGTATATTTCAGGTCGCCCGTCTGGGCGTGCACGGCGTGCGGACGCGGCCCGACCAAAGAAAGATCGCCGTAAAGAACGTTAAAGAGCTGTGGCAGCTCGTCCATCGAGGATTTTCGCAGGAATCGCCCGACCGGCGTGACGCGCGGATCGTTTTTCGTGACCGCCTTTTTCGCCGTGGGGTCGCTGAGTTCCGTATACATGGAACGGAACTTCCAGACATTGATCGTTTCATTGTTGAAGCCATGACGCTTCTGCTTGAAGAACACCGGGCCTTTGGATGTCGTCTTGACGGCAATCGCCGCGCCCAGCATCACCGGCCACAACAGAACGATACCGATAATGCTGAAAACGATGTCGAACACCCGTTTCCCGACCGAATCCCAGTCGCGTATCGGCTTGTCGAACACGTCGAGCATCGGCACCGCGCCGACATGGGAATAGGCGCGGGGGCGGAAACGCAATTTGTTGGCATGCGCCGCGATGCGGATATCGACGGGTAGCACCCAAAGCTTGCGCAGGAGCTGGAGGATACGCGCCTCGGCACTGAGCGGCAGGGCGATGATCAGCATGTCGAGCTTCGTCAGGCGGGCGAATTCCACCAGTTCCGCGAAGGTGCCGAGCTTGGGGTAGCCGGCAACCACATCGGGCGAACGCTCGCTTTTCCGGTCGTCGAAAATGCCGCAGATGCGGATATCATTGTCCGTTTGCTGTTCGAGCGAGCGGATGAGGTCCTTGGCGGCATCGCCGCCACCGACGATCACGGCGCGACGCTCCATCACGCCGTTGCGGCCCCAGTGGCGAATGGCGAAGCCGAGGATCAGCCGTCCGGTGAAAATGGCGATTGCGCCGGTGGCGTACCAGATGGCAAAAGTCTGCCAGGAATGCAGCGCTTCTGGCAAAAACAGGAGAAGGATGCCGGCGACGGTGACGAAGGACAGGCAGACGGCGCCCTGAATGCGGGCAAACATTTTCAGCGGCGCGCGCAGCGTCGGCAACTGGTAACAGTCGCCGGCCTGCAAAAGAAACACGCAAACCGCCGCGCCCAGCACCCCAATGCCGAAAACCGCAAGAAAGGTTTCAAGCCCCTGCCGGGCAGCGATGCCATTGACGATGGCCGCGGTGATCGCCAGCATCGAAAATTCGAGAAGACGCAATTGGCCGATGACCATGTTTGGCGAATGGTTGCCGGCGCGAAGCTGGTTGGCGATCTGCCGTGCAAGTGGATTGAGAACAACGCTTTCCGATGCGGAAGGCTCACCCGTATCGCGCTCGGAGATTTGCTGGCGCAACGTTGCCAGATCGAATTCAAGTCTTCCCTTGTCAGCCTTGGTCATTGCTTTGGTCCGCACCCTCCAGCCCATCGGCCCGAAAATCGGAATCGATTTTCGAAGGGAACGATGCGCAACTTCAAAGTGGTAGAGCACAGTTTTCGCATCCGTGCGGATACGTGCGCTCTACGAGCAGGAAACTAGCCGAAACATGCTAAGAAACGTTTATGATGAGTTTCTACAGGACGGCGGAATATACAATTAAAAATCGTGTTTTTGAAATGTTTCTAGAGCGAAAGCAGGTGACGATAGAGCTTCATCATGTCGTCGGCCATGACAGGCGTTGAAAATTTCGCCTTGAAGCTGTCGGGGCGGGGCATCACCCGTTTCCCCCAGTCCGGGCTCTCGGCATCCTTGACCATTATCTTTGCCAGCGCATCGGCGTCTCCAGCCGGAACGAGCGCCTCGCTGTCTTCTCCCAGAACCTCAGCTATGCCTCCAACATGCGAGGCGATGACGGTTTTCCCCGCAGCAAGCGCTTCCAGCACGATGTAAGGCATCGCCTCGGCGCGTGAGGGAACGACAACAGTCGTCGCCAGCGCAAATGCCTGTCTGGCGGGCATGGCGGCGTGCATGGAAATGCGCTGCGAAAGTCCGGCCTTGGCGATCATATCAGCATATTTGTCCCTGTCCGGCCCATCGCCCACAATGACGCCGGACATGGGCTGGCCGATGCTGCGTTCCATCTTGGCGAATGCCTTGATGAAGATGTCGGGCCCCTTCAGGTCACGCAACATGCCGATATAGAGAAAGCGCGCTGCCCCTTCGCGGGTGGGCACGGTTTCAAACTCGCTTTCCTGCACGCCGTTATAGATCATCGCCGTGCGGGTGCGTGGTTTGCCGACCTTGGTTTCGTAGGTTTCCTGTTCGAAATTGCAAACGAAACACAGGGCGTCCGTGAAATGCTCCTGAAACCGCTCGATACGCAGGAACAGCTGCCCTTTAAGGCTTTTGCGATCGTAATGCAGGCTGCCGCCGTGCGGCGAATAGAGGCGGGCTACGCGATACTTGTTCACCCGCAACAGTGAGCCGATCAGCCGGGCCAGAGCGCCACCCTTGGCGCTGTGCCCATGCAAAATATCCGGCCGCAAACTTTTGATATGGTTGTAGGACTTAACGAGTGCCCACAGGTCGCCGGGGCTTATCGACCGCTTGATCGGCAGGCGGGTCAACCCTAGCTCCAGCATCGGGGCGATCTGCGCGAAAAGCCGTTCCTCATGCGCGCCGCCGGTCGAGCTGTCACAGACGATGCCGACCTTGTGGCCCTGCTTGACGTGTTCTTCGATCAGGTCGCGGACATGGCGGAACACGCCACCGACGGGAGAGCGGAAACAGTGAATGATGCGCAGGGGAGGACCGTCATCCGCCATGTCAGCCGCTCCGTTTTTCAGAAGAAGCGTTCACGCACATAGACCGTATCGCCCGCAAGAATTGGTGCGGTGATCCCGATCCGGCCGGTCATCACCTCGGTATTGATCTTGCGGGTGATATCGACATCGGCCTGATTGGCGCGTGGCGTGAAGCCGCCGGCGATGGCGATGGCGTTCTGCGCCGTCATGCCCGGCACGTAGGAATATTGGCCAGGACGGCCGACTTCGCCCATGATGAAGACGGGGCGATAACGATCGATCTCGATCGTGACGTCGGGATCGCGCAGATAACCCTGACGCAACTTGGCGGCAATGGCGGCTTCGAGCTGCGGCAGCGTCTTGCCTCGGGCGGGAACCTGGCCGACAAGCGGGAAGGCGACATAGCCAGCCTGATCGACCGTATAGGTATTTGTCAGCCCGGTCTGTTCGAACACGTTGATGCGCAGCCTGTCACCGCTATCGACATGATAGGGCTGCAGGGCGCCCTCGTGAAACGCCTTGGGCGCAGGTTGATATGCCGCGCAACCGGAAAGGGCCGTTAGAACGGCAAGCGTCAGTGCGGTGACATGTCGTGATCCGGCGAGCGGCATCTCATCTGGCTCCGAGTCGAACTATGAGCATTCTTATCGTTCTGTTAGGGTTAATGGGCGGTAAACAGCCAGTCGCAAGGATGGTAATATCGGCTTTATTTCGTGGGCTTCGTCACAATTAACTGTTGTGTTACCGGAAAGACTTACACTTCGCGAAAATTGGCCTCTATATTTGAGCGCCCGAGGTGTATCTCGGTTACGGAGCCCGTATGAACGGCGATCGCATTGATGACAGAGATGTGGATATCGATCTCGCGCGGCTCGTCGCTGCCATATGGCAGCGCAAGGGCAGGATAGCGGCGATCACGCTGCTTGCCGGGGGCGCCGCCTTCGTTGTCGCAAGCATGATGTCGCCCGCTTACAAGGGCGAGGCGCGCGTCCTCATCGAATCGCGCGCGGCCTCCTTCGGTGCGTCGCAGCAGTCGAATGCGCCCGCCGAACCCGTGCTCGATGAATTGACCATCTCCAGCCAGGTGCAGATCCTGCAATCGGTCGACCTTATCAAGCAGGTCGCGAAAGATATGAAGCTTTATGAGCGGCAGGAGCTTGACCCGGCGGCGCGTCCTTCTCTTGTCTCGAAGCTGCTGGTTGCTGTCGGCGTCAAGAAAGATCCGCAGCAGGTGCCGCCAGAGGAACGGATACTGAAAGCGTTCCAGGAGAGGTTGCAGGTCTACCAGGTCGAAAGCTCGCGCGTCATCACGGTCGAGTTCTCGTCCGAGGACCCCATGCTTGCGGCAGCAGTCCCCAACGCGATGATGAAGGCCTATATCGCGCTGCAGAGCGGCGCGAAACTGGACACAAGCACGGAGGCGGCACGCTGGCTGGAGCCGGAAATCGCCAGTCTGCGTGAGAAGGTTCGCGATGCGGACAGGAAGGTCGCGGATTACCGCGCCTCGTCCGATATTCTGTCGGCAGGGCAGGGCGAAACGCTCGCCACCCGGCAACTCAGCGATATCTCGACCGAACTTGGCCGTATCCGCGGCGAGCGGGCGAATGCGGAGGCGCGGGCAGAAGGCGTGCGCAACGCGCTTTCGAGCGGCCGCCCGCTGGATACTTTCCCCGACGTCGTCGCCTCGCCGATGATCCAGAGACTGAAGGAAAGCGAGGCTGCCATGCGCAGCCAGATTTCCGATCTGTCTTCCTCGCTGCTGGAAGGCCATCCGCGTATCAAGGCGCTGCGAAGCCAAATTGACGGCATACAGCGGCAGATTCAGGAAGAGACCCGCAAGGTGCTCGCAAGTCTCGAAAACGAGGCCAATGTGTCCCGCCTGCGGGAGCGGCAACTGGTTCAGCAGTTGAATGTGCTGAAAACGGAAAGCGTACGCGCCGGTGAGCAGCAGGTTGGCCTCAACGACCTGGAGCGCGAGGCTTCGGCTCAGCGCCAGCTTCTTGAAACCTATCTCGCCCGTTACCGCGAGGCGACGTCGCGCGCCGGTTCAGCCGAATCCACGCCCGCCGATGCCCGCGTGATTTCAACTGCAGTGGAGCCGCGCGAACCCTACTTCCCGAAGACCGGCGCCATCACCATTGTCGTCACGCTGGCGGCCTTCCTTCTCTCCTGCATCGTCGTCATGCTCGTGGAACTGTTCACCGGGCGGGCGTTGAAGCCGGTTGGCAAGACCCATGTCCCGCCGCTGTCCGATCCGCCACCGCCCGCCAAAGCGCGTGCTGACACGAATGAGACACCGGATACGCCGGAGCAACCGCTTCCCGCACGTGAAGAGGATGCGACGCCTGCGGTTCGTTCCATGCCTGCCGCTGCCCGCCAGTCCATTGTCGAACAGGAAGCGCAGATACCGGTCGCAGCGGTTGCTGCCAAACCGGTCCTGCCGGCTGCAGACGCCATGGTTGCGAAAGCGGACGCTGCGGAAGAAGAGATCGACAACGCCGACAATTTCTCGATCGACGCCGTCGCGTCTTTCCTCGCCACCCGTCTTGCCAAATCCGTCGCAGCGGTCGTGTCTCCAGCTGGTGATAGTGGTTCGACCACCACCGTCATGCTGGCGCGCGCCCTGTCCGAAATGGGCCGTTCGGTCGTTCTCGTCGATATGACGGCGTCGGCCTGTCCAACGCGCCTGATGGCGCCTGAGACCGGACTGCCGGGCGTCATGGACCTTTTGGCGGGTGCCGCCGCCTTTGGCGAAACCATTCACGGCGACCGGCTTTCCGATGCCCATATCGTGCCGCGCGGCAATGCGCAGCCGCGTGAGGCCATGCGCGCCATCGACCGGCTGACGATGATCCTCAGCGCGCTTTCCGACGCCTATGACACGGTTCTGGTGGAATGCGGCGCGGTGCAGATATCGAGCCTTGAGAAAATGCTGCGCAATCTGCCGGCGGAAATCGTCGTGTCCGTTCCCGGTAATGATAGCGAATTGCTGGAAAAGACCCTCGGAGAACTGGTTGCCCACGGCTACGAGCAGGCATTGCCGATGACCGGCATGCGCAAACCGGACCGTCTGAGCGCCGCCTGAGATGCCGCGGCCGATAACTGGTCAGTCGGCAGCGGGCGTTGCGTCCATGCTCGGCCGACCGGCGCGGAAACGCTGAATGAACGCATAGAGTGCCGGATTGGATTTGATCAGGCTCTTTGTCCGGGCAATAGCAACGTAGGCAGAGGCTGCCGCGCGGCCCTTCAACGTCACCGGCAGGAAAATATCATGCTGCACGGTGAAAAGCGGACACCAGCTGCGCTTGTAGGGCTGGTCACCGACGCCGAAATCGAAGATCGCCGCATTTTCACTGCAAGCCCGTTCGATCATTAGCCAGAACAGCAGCTCACCGGGGCTGATTTCCGCGAAGGTCTCATCGATAGAACCGAACTGGCAGATGATGTGATCCTGCTTGCGCGAAAGGCCGGATATGGCAGCGATGAAACCTTCATTTTGACCATGCAGACGAATGGCGTGTATTTCCAGAAGACTGTCTGTGCCGATCTCCGGAAAATTTGCGAGGTCATAGAAAAAGTCTTTTACCGATTGGTCGCGAAAAACATCCGGAATGCCCTGCGATGCGAACCGGGCTGCCTTCTGCCGGAAAAACGTCTGCAATAATTCGCACTTTTCCCGTGGCGAACGGGCGATCACATGGCTGTAACCACCCATTTCCTCGGCTCTCCGGCTCTGGATGCGGAATTTCTTCCGGCGCCTCTTGGCGTTGATCTGCCGAAGCGTGCTCTCAAAATTTGCCAGTAAGGGAATCTGGAAAGCCGGGTTCTGGTTTTCGACGGATGCCAGATGCGAGAGCGGGTTGGTCCTGCCACGCCAGATCAGCGGTATGTTCTGCAAGGCCAGAATATCCGCCTGGCCACGCAGCAGCTTTCGCGCTTCGCGGGCAATGGCTGCCGCCGTTTTGTGGCTGGCTGCTTCGGCGAAGGACCGGTCGAAAAGCCCGGTATTGATATTGTTGAAACGGCCGCCGGGAAAACGTGCCTTGCGGATGCCGCCTTCCAGAACGATTTCGAGCGGCAGCAGGAACACGGTCTTTCCGCTTTGCCTGCCGCGAATGATGAGGAGGGGTCTGTCCTGCGTGTGCGCCCAGATGGAGCACCAGCCGTAACCCTGATGCAGCGAATTGAGCGGGTCGCTCTCCAGCTGTTCCCAGTCGGCGCGGATAGTGGAGGCATCGTCGACGAGATCGATAGCCAGTCGATCGGCGCCGCGCCGCTCGTTTTGCACGGCGGCTGGTCCTTCACCCTCGCTGACTATGACCGGCGCTTCAGCCGCCATCCACGCTCTCCGGTTGTTTCGGTGAGACTATATCGTTGAGCGGCAAACAAGAGGTTTATAAAATTGCGACCTCTGGATGTCCCGTAGAAGGCAGGTGCCTATTCCTGTTTTTTGGAGCCGGCCATCCATTTGATGACCAGCATGGCGGGCAGTATCCACAAAAGCCCACTCAGCACGAAGTAGGCAAGATGCACCCACCATGGAGATTGCGCCAGCGTCGCCGACGCGATGGCCGTCGCCGCTACGGCGTAGATGACGACGAGGCAGATGATGACGATGGTGCCGATGAGCGATCTGAGGCGAGGGTGCATGAAATCTTCCGTAACCGAGCATGTATCCCAAAAGTGTCATCGGTTTTGGGGAAAAGACATGCGTAAAACAAAAAATCTAGATCGTCGTGGTGATTCGAAGCAGAGACAGGGCGATCTAGTGTCTGGCGCAATTATACCGCCGCGACCGGATGCCGCAAACCCCGAGGCCTTGTTTTGTGGTGCCGGTTGGGGCTAATCAACATGACTGTATGATGGAGACCTCAAAGATGCGTTCGAGCGGCATGACGATGGCAAATGGTTCTGCGGAAATGGTGGTGGAGGCTGCCCTGCAGAAACAGGAGAAGGATCGCCGCCTGCTGCGCATCTGGCTGCGCGTCGTTCTCTTCACGCTTTTCTGTCTCGTGCTTGTCGGCGGCGCCACGCGGCTGACCGAGTCTGGCCTGTCAATTACCGAATGGAAGCCCATCCACGGCGCCATCCCGCCGCTTTCCGTTGCCGAATGGGAAGAGGAATTCCAGCTCTACAAGCGTATTCCCCAATATCAGGAAATCAACCGGGGCATGTCGCTCGATGAGTTCAAGACGATCTTCTGGTGGGAGTGGGCGCATCGACTGCTTGCCCGCGCCATCGGCCTCATCTTCGCCCTGCCGCTCGCCTTCTTCTGGCTGACCGGCCGCATCGAAAGGCGCTTGCGCCTGCCGCTCATCGGCCTTCTGGGGCTTGGCGGCTTTCAGGGCTTCGTCGGCTGGTGGATGGTGTCTTCCGGCCTCGTCAACCGTACGGATGTCTCGCAATATCGCCTGGCAACGCATCTGACGATCGCGTGCCTGATCTTTGCGGGGTGCATGTGGATATTGCGCGGCCTGTCGCACCATTCGGCCGATGCTGCCAATGAAACGACCGGCCGCCGTTTTGCCGCGCTGCTGACATTCCTCTGTCTGTTCCAGATTTATCTCGGCGCGCTGGTGGCGGGGCTGAATGCCGGCCTGTCCTACAACACGTGGCCGCTGATGGACGGCTCCCTGCTGCCCGGCGATCTTTTCCTGCAACAGCCCTGGTGGATCAACTTGTTCGAAAACCCGAAGACGGTGCAGTTCGTCCACCGCCTCGGCGCCTATACGCTGTTTGCCGCCACGCTGTGGCATATGGTGTCCTTGGCTCGCGCCTTGCCCGGCACGCCGCATGCCCGCCGCGCCGTACTGTTCTTCGTGTTGATCTCCATTCAGGCGGCGCTCGGCATTACCACGCTTCTGATGCATGTGGACATTCATGTGGCGCTCGCCCATCAGGGCATGGCGCTGCTGGTACTTGGTTTTGCAGTCGCCCATTGGCGAGGCTTCCTCGGCGAATACCCGGCACCTGTCGCGGTTGAGATCAGGGACTGAAAACCCTTAAAATTGCTTCAGGACAGACTTGATGGTTGTCGCGACGGCCAGTTCGTCGTCGCGTTCGCGCATGTTGCCATCTTCCTCGTGCCATGCCGCCGAAAGGCAGCCGTAGGCGAACGCATATTGCAGAAGCACCCGTTCGTCCCGTTTGAGCGCTTTCGCAAAAATCGACGCCATGGAGGCGATGCGTGCCTCGCTGCGTGTCAGATCGAAGCGGTCGAGCGGATTGGAGAACATGTTGGCGACGTCGAGTGCTGCATCGCCGATCAGGCCTGCCGGGTCGATGATGATCCAGCCACGCGCACTGCGCATGATGTTTTCGTGATGCAGATCGCCGTGCAGCGGTCGAATATTGCTTTGGTGTCCGATAAGCTCCTCGGCAAGTGAAGCGGCTTCGATATAGGGGCTGTCGGTGCCTTCGCTGCGATCGTGCTCGGCTTTACGGAACAGACTTTCGAAATATTGCGGCAGCGTCAGCAGGCTTGCTGGTGGCGTCTGCGTTGAAGGCTGGTGATAGTGAAGGAGAACATCGGCGGCGATTGCGGTCGTGGCATCATCGTCGCCGTCGCGAAAAAGCACGTCGCGCAATGTCTCATTGCCGGCATGTTCCATGAGCAATATGTCGTCGGAGCGATCGAGCAGCTTCACGCAGCCGACACCTGCCCGCCATTCGATGAAATCCGCCCCGCGAAGGCTGTCTTTCAGAACCTTGTGTTTAAGTACCTTGGCGATGGCAAGGGAACCATTGCCAAGTCTGACTTCGTAAACCACCCCGGCCGGCGTATCGGCAATCTGTTTTGCGGCCTCGATATTCCACGAGGCCGGAAAAAGGGGGATAGTTAGGCTCACGCAGAAAGCCTCATGCCGAGAGCATCAGCTCCATGTTCTGGACAGCCGCACCCGATGCGCCCTTGCCGAGATTGTCGAGCAGCGCGACGAGATTGATGTGTTCGCCGCCCGGCGTGCCGAAGACGAACAGCTTCATCGTGTCCTTGCCCGCCAGTTCCTCGGCATCGATGCGGGACAGCCCCTTGCTTTCGGCAAGCGGAACGACGCTGACGATGTCCTGTCCGGCATAATGGGCGGTGAGCGCGGCATGCACGGTCTCGATGGTCGCGCCGTCCTTGAGGTCGGCGGCAAACAGCGGAACCTGCACGATCATGCCCTGCGGGAAGCGCCCGACGGAGGGTGCAAACAGCGGGGCGCGGTCCAACTGGCCGTGAATGGTCATTTCCGGCACGTGCTTGTGTGCAAGCGTCAGGCCATAGAGGAAGTTGTTGGCACTGATCGCATCGTCCCTGCTCTGATCTTCCATCTGCGCGATCATCTGCTTGCCGCCGCCGGTATATCCGGACACGGCGTTGACGCTGACGGGATAACCATCGGGCAGAATGCCGGCGGCGCGCAGCGGACGCAGAAGGCCGATCGCACCGGTCGGGTAGCAGCCCGGATTGGCGACGAAGCGGGCGGAACGAACCTTTTCGCCCTGTTCCTTGTCCATTTCGGCAAAACCGTAAGCCCAGTCCTTATGGATACGATAGGCGGTCGAGGTGTCGATGATGCGGACATTGTTGTTGCCTGCCACCATGGTGACAGCTTCTCTGGAAGCATCATCCGGCAGGCAGAGAATCGAAATGTCGGCGTTGTTGAGCATGTCCTCGCGGATAGCGGCGTTGCGGCGCTCTGCTTCGGGAATGGACAGCAACTCGATATCGCGGCGACCAGCAAGGCGCGTGCGGATCTGCAGACCCGTTGTGCCGTGTTCGCCATCGATGAAGATCTTCGCTGTCATGTCCTTGTCCTGACTTTTCAGAGGGTTGCGAGTGTAATCGGATTCAGTTTGCTAAGCGCCCGGGCGTCGGTTCAGCCGGCCTTCGCCAGCCGTTCGGCGCGCAGGCCAAGCATATACATTGCAACGGTCGCTCCGGCAATGGCAGTGATATCAGCATGGTCGTAAGCGGGCGCGACCTCCACCACGTCGGAGCCGCGAATATCGAGCTGGCCGAGTCCGCGAAGGACGGACAATATCTTGGCGCTTGTCGGCCCACCGGCCACAGGCGTACCGGTTCCGGGCGCAAAGGCTGGATCGAGGCAATCGATATCGAAGGTCAGATAAGTGGGCATGCCTGCCGTGTGCTTGATGATCAGCGAGGCCATATCGCTCGCCCGCATCTCCTCCACCTCGTAACCGTGGAGAATGCGGATGCCGAAATCCTCAGGCGCATGGGTGCGAATGCCGATCTGGATGGAACGATCGGCATCGATCAGACCATCGCGCACGGCGCGTGCCACGAAGGAACCATGGTCAATGCGTTTGCCGTCGTCGAACCAGGTATCCTGATGCGCATCGAAATGCACCAGCGCCAGCGGGCCGTGCTTTGCCACATGCGCCTTCAGCAGCGGCCAGGTGATGAAATGGTCGCCGCCGAGCGTTAGCAGATAATCCGTCTTGGAGATGATCTTGCGCGCTTCCTTTTCGATTGTATCAGGCGTTTTCCAGTGATTGCCGTAGTCGAGCAGGCAGTCGCCATAATCGATGGTCGGCATATGGGCGAAAAGATCGCGGGCGAAGGGATATTGCGGGTCGTTGTCGAAAATCGCGGAGGCGCGGCGGATCGCCTGCGGCCCGAAGCGTGCACCCGGCCTGTTGGATGTCGCTGCATCGAAGGGGACACCCCAGACGGCCGTCGATACGCCCTTGAGGATTTTGGTATATTTGCGCCGCATGAAGGAGAGGACGCCCGCATGGGTCGGGTCGGTCGCAGCCGATGTCAGCGTTGCTGCGGTGAAGGCATGGTCGATGGTTTTTGATGGCATTGATCACCCCATTGCGGTTTGCGCTGAGGGTGCTGTCTTCTCGCCGAAAAAACAAGGAGGATGGCAATGAAAAAAGGCGGAGCCGAAGCCCCGCCTTTTCGAAGTTTTGAACGAACGGTTCCGAGAAGCGATTAGCGCTTGGAGAACTGGAACGAACGGCGGGCCTTGGCCTTACCGTACTTCTTACGTTCGACAACGCGGCTGTCGCGGGTCAGGAAGCCACCCTTCTTCAGAACGGCGCGCAGGCCAGGTTCGAAGTAGGTGAGGGCCTTGGACAGACCGTGACGAACGGCACCGGCCTGACCGGACAGACCACCACCGGCAACGGTAGCGATGATGTCGAACTGGCCCGTGCGTGCAACGGCAACGATCGGCTGCTGAAGGATCATCTGCAGAACCGGACGTGCGAAATACGTGGTGAAATCGCGGCCGTTGATGATGATCTTGCCAGAACCCGGCTTTACCCATACGCGGGCAACGGCGTTCTTGCGCTTGCCGGTCGCGTAGGAGCGGCCGAGAGTGTCAACCTTGCGGACGTGCACGGGAGCAGAAGCTTCCGATGCAGGGGCGAGGTCTTTCAGAGAGGAAAGATCGGCCATTATCAGGCGCTCCTTACGTTCTTCTTGTTGAGCACGGCTACGTCGAGAACGACGGGCTGCTGTGCTTCGTGCGGGTGGTTCGAGCCGGCGTAAACGCGCAGGTTCTTCATCTGACGACGGCCGAGCGGGCCGCGCGGGATCATGCGCTCGACGGCCTTTTCAACGACGCGCTCCGGGAAGCGACCTTCGATGATCTGGCGAGCCGTACGCTCCTTGATGCCACCCGGGTGACCGGTGTGCCAGTAGTACTTCTTGTCGGCGTACTTGTTGCCGGTGAAGGCAATCTTTTCCGCGTTGATGACGATGACGTTGTCGCCATCATCGACGTGGGGGGTGTAGGTGGCCTTGTGCTTGCCGCGCAGGCGGGTTGCAATGATGGTGGCGAGGCGACCAACAACGAGGCCTTCGGCGTCGATGATGACCCACTTCTTCTCCACCTCAGCAGGCTTCTGAACGAAAGTAGACATGGATTTCACTTTCTAACGTGGACCCGTCATGCTCTTTAAGTAAGAGCATACGGGCGTTTCTTGTTGCTTGGTTTGGTCACCCGAAGGCGACCACAAATGACCATATTCCCTTTGGAATCCGATCTGGCGCGCTTATACGGTGTGCTGGATGAAGCGTCAATATGACGGATTTTGCTGACCGTAAAAATAAATCAATAAAAACAACGGTTTGTTTATGTGGTATTATTTTACCCCATAGATTTACCTGTTTCATCCCAGCCGCATGACCAGAACACCCGCTGCGATGATGCCGCCAGCGAGATAACGCCAGACGCTGGCGCGTTCTTTGAGGATGACGACGGAGATCACCAGCGCAAACAGAATTGAGGTTTCGCGCAGCGCCGCGACGACGGCGACGGGGGCCTTGGTCATGGCGTAGAGCGCCAGCCCGTAGGAGAGGATGGAGCCGCCGCCGCCGATCAGGCCGCGCCACCAGTTTCGCTGCACATGCTGCGTAACCGCGCTTACGCCGCGCTGGTAAAATGCGAAACCAAAGAGGAGTACGGGCGGCAGAAGCGACATCCACAGCGTATAGGAAATCGCATTGCCGGAAAGCCTTGCGCCGACACCATCAACGAAGGTGTAGGATGCAATTACGAAGGCGTTGATGAGCGCGACAATGATCGCCTTTCCGCCGCCGCGCCGCGCCTCGAAGGCAAGCGTCAGGATGCCGCCGGAAATGATGGCAATCCCGGCAAGCGCAAGCGGGCTTAAAATCTCGCTGAGAAAAAGGCTGCTCGTCGCTGCGACGATCAGCGGCGCCACGCCACGCATGACGGGATAGACGAGGCCGATATCGCCGATCGTATAGGCGGCGGCGACTAGCCGGAAATAGGCAAATTGCAGAACGGCCGAGGCGATGAGAAAGGGAATGGCCACCGGCGCAGGAAACGGCAGGAAGGGCAGGAAGGGTAAAGAACAAGCTGCGGCGCCCGCCGCGATCAGCGAGGCGTCCAGCGACTTGTCGGATCCGGATTTTACCAGCGCATTCCATCCGGCATGCAATATCGCGCCCAGAAGCACCAGAATTAGAATGTCAAATGTCACGATAGAGACTCGCTCATGGGCTATTCTAGGCAACCTACAGCATCGGCTTGAAAACCGGAATCCATTTTCCGTGGTGGCTGTGGGAGACGCAAATCCTCCTGTCGTAAGCGGTTGCTTCTTTGCGGATTATGACGCGTGTCAAGTTTCGGGTTTGTGCGTGTTGCGGGATGGAGTGGGTAACTGTGCGAGAGGCGATATACGGCCGTGCTCACGATTTCATCAGCAGGACATACGCGCCTATGCCGGATGCACAGCTTATGGTTTTGCTGTGGAACGTGTTTTTCGCAAAAATGCGACC
Source organism: Agrobacterium sp. 16-2014-1-2a (assembly GCF_053522705.1). Lineage (NCBI taxonomy): Bacteria > Pseudomonadati > Pseudomonadota > Alphaproteobacteria > Hyphomicrobiales > Rhizobiaceae > Agrobacterium > Agrobacterium sp. 16-2014-1-2a. The sequence goes on along the minus strand of NZ_JBNWBX010000001.1, from coordinate 585,367 downwards.
GATTGCGGCGATTATTCCTGCTCGAAATTGCCCATATCCAGAAGATGAAACTGTATCAATCAAGCGAGCACATGCAGGCTAAAAATGAAAAGAAGTTTCAATTCATTACTGAATGGCCGGCTACAACGTTACAGTTTTACCTATAACTTGATTTACAGAATAACTTTCTGAAAATTAGATACGCCTAATGCATCGGTGAACGGAATGAAAACAAACAGGAGACGAAGGGCGCATAAGATGCACGCAAATGTTGTTTCAGCAAATGTTCATCGAAATGTATGCTTTTGAAAAACTGGATAAAAATACTCAGCACAACGCCGCTTAAGGTGTTTTTGTGAAATCATTTTGCGCGAACCTAGGTATACTTTCGTGACATCACGAGCCCGGCTTGTTCAATATTTTCATTCGAGCAGGGGTTCAAGAGAAGGATGAGGGTTCCTAGATCTAGGAAAGCGGCCGCAAAAAAGCGGTGCGAAAAGCTCGTCCGCGGATTTATGCGGGAGAGGCAATTCTCGCTGGGCCATTGAGCGTCGAGCCGGCGCTTGAGGTCCTTGAACCGCGCGATATGGCAGAGGGAAAAGTTGACATGCAGCATGATACCTATGAACCGGATTACCTCAGAAAAATTCTGACGGATGTCAGGACCATCGCCCTGCTTGGCGCCTCTCCCAATCCGGATCGGCCGAGCCACGGCGTCATGCGCTTTCTGCTGTCCAAGGGTTACCGCGTGTTTCCGGTCAATCCCGGTCAGGCGGGCAAGGAGATATTGGGGCAAAAAGTGTATGCGCGGCTTGCCGACATTCCCGAGCCCGTTGATATGGTCGATGTGTTCCGGGCGCCGGAATATTTGTCGGCAATTGTCGAAGAGGCGATATTGCTGCCGCAGCGGCCATCGGTGATCTGGGGCCAGCTTTCGGTCAGAGACGACAATGCGGCGGCCAAGGCCGAGGCCTACGGCATGAACGTGGTGATGGACCGTTGCCCCGCAATTGAGTATCCGCGTCTCAATATTGTGCGATAGTTGGTACGGATTGGACTTATCATTTGGCGGCAAGGCATTATGATCCCTCCAAAATATCATTGGAGGAAACATCATGCCGAGCAGCAATCCCGGGTTCTCAACGTTGGCCGTGCACGCGGGCGCACAGCCCGATCCGACCACCGGTGCGCGCGCGACGCCGATCTACCAGACAACGGCCTATGCCTTCCGTGACGCCGATCACGCCGCCGCGCTGTTCGGATTAAAAGAGTTCGGCAATATCTACACGCGCATCATGAACCCAACCCAGGCGGTTCTGGAGGAGCGTGTCGCAGCGCTTGAAGGCGGCACGGCGGCACTTGCCGTTGCATCCGGTCACGCCGCGCAATTGCTGGTCTTCCACACATTGCTGCAACACGGCGACAATTTCGTCGCGGCACGCCAGCTTTATGGCGGCTCCATCAACCAGTTCGGCCACGCCTTCAAGGGTTTCGACTGGCAGGTGCGCTGGGCCGATGCGGCTGATCCGGCCACTTTCGAACGGCAGATCGACGACCGCACACGCGCGATCTTCATCGAAAGCCTGGCCAACCCGGGCGGCACATTCGTGGATATCGCCGCGATTGCCGATGTCGCTCATCGTCACGGCCTGCCGCTCATCGTCGACAACACCATGGCAAGCCCCTATTTGTTGCGGCCGCTGGAACATGGCGCGGATATCGTATTGCATTCGTTGACGAAATTCCTCGGCGGCCATGGCAATTCCATGGGTGGCATCATCGTCGATGGCGGCACTTTCGACTGGTCGGCCACGGATAAATATCCGTCGCTGTCGCAGCCCCGCCCAGAATATTCCGGCGTCGTGCTGCACCAGACCTTCGGCAATTTCGCCTTCGCGATTGCCTGCCGCGTTCTTGGCTTACGCGATCTCGGCCCTGCGATCTCACCCTTCAATGCCTTCCTCATCCTCACGGGCATAGAGACCCTGCCGCTGCGCGTTCAGCGCCACTCCGACAATGCGCTGGCCGTCGCCAAATGGCTGAAAGCGCACCCCAAGGTGGGCTGGGTGCATTATGCCGGGCTGGAGGACAGCGACAACTACGCAATCCAGCAGCATTATTCGCCAAAGGGCGCTGGTTCCGTCTTCACCTTCGGCATCAAGGGCGGTTATGCCGCCGGCAAGGCGCTGGTGGAAGGTCTGCAACTCTTCTCCCATCTCGCCAATATCGGCGATACACGCTCTCTCGTCATCCACCCGGCTTCCACGACACATGCGCAGCTGACACCGGAACAGCAGACGGCGGCGGGTGCCGGACCGGATGTGGTGCGCCTCTCGATCGGCATCGAGGATGTCAAGGACATCATCGCCGATCTCGAACAATCGCTTGCGAAGCTCTGAGAGACCGGGGTCGTCATGACGAATTTTCTCGCATTCGAAGATACACGAACCGCTACGGCCAGTGATGTCGAGGCGGAGGTGGAGCACAGTGCACCCGCACCGGAAAGGCTGATTTCCGGCGACCCCAAATTCACCACGTGGAATCTGGAGGAAGCGCCCGGTGGCATCTATGCCGGCATCTGGCAGTCGACGCCCGGCAAATGGCGGGTGGTCTATGACGAATGGGAATATTTTAACATTCTCGAGGGTCACTCGATCCTGACGGAGGATGGCGGATCCCCGCGCGACCTGAAACCGGGCGACAGGCTGGTCCTGCGGCCGGGCTTCAAGGGAACCTGGGAGGTCGTCGAAACGACCCGCAAGGATTATGTCATCCGGTTGTAGGAGCCGGATGATTTCTATTGGTCCACCGCCGGGATAAAGGTTGTTCCCGGCGTGGCTGTCACCAGCTGAGATCGAGCCGTTCCAGACCATGGAAGTGATAGACGTCCTTGACCTTGGGTGGCTCGGCAATCTTCAGGCCCGGCAGTCGCTTGAAAAGCAGAGGCAAGGCTAGGTTCAGCTCCAGTCTTGCCAGCGGCGCGCCAATGCAGAAATGGATGCCGGCTCCGAAGGAGACGTTGGCGCCTTCGTTTCGGTCCGGCCTGAATGCCAGGGGATCGGAAAACTTGGCCGGATCGAGATTGGCGGCCGCCAGAATGAGGCTGACCTTGTCGCCGCGTTTGAATTCCACGCCGTCGATCTCGACCGGCTCCAGAACCCAGCGCTGGAAAATATGGACGGGCGCGCAGATACGCAGCGTTTCTTCCACCGTGCGTTCCGTTACCGTCTCGTCGTGGAAAAGTGTGTCGGGCGAGATGCCGCTTTCCAGAATGATGCGCACGGAATTGCCGATCTGGTGCACCGTCGCCTCGTGCCCGGCGTTCAACAGAACGATGGTGGTCGAGATCAGCTCGTCGTCGGTCAGATACTGGCCCTTGTGCTCCGTATGGATCATGTGGCTCAGCAGATCGTCTTTCGGCTCTGCCCGGCGCTCCGCGATCACACTGCGCACATAGTCTGAAAACTCATGTGCGGCCCTGTCGGCCAGAAGCTCGTCCTCGGGCGTGCGCTTGAACATGTACATGCCGACATAGGCATGTGACCATTTCAGAAGCTGCGGCCCCATTTCCTCGGGAATGCCGATCATGCGCGCGATCATCGTGACCGGGATGATATCGGCATAGGAAGAGAGCAGTTCCGTCTCGCCGTTTCCTTCAAAGGCGTCGATCAGCCGGTTGGCGAGTTCCTCGATTTCCGGCTTCATCTTGTCGACATGCCGCGAAACGAAAGCGCGGTTGATGAGGGTGCGCAGCCGTGTGTGTTCCGGCGGCTCCAGCTCCAGAAGCGAGTGCTGCTCTGCGGCGTCGAAATGCTTCACATGCTCGAGCGGCTCTGCCAGACCGATCTCCTCGCGGCTCGCAACATGCAGGATCTGCCGTCCGAACCGGCGGTCGCGCAGGAGGGCGCTGACATGGTCGTATTCGGTGAAAAACCACTGCCGCTGCTCTTCCCAATAGAAAGTGGGACATTGGGCATGCAGGGCAGCGTAGACCGGGTTCGGGTCGTTGTAGAAAGCCGGATTGCGTGCATCGAGTGAAACACGACGCGTGGCGGGATCGATTTTGAGAAAGGGAAATGTCGCTGTCATGTCCATGGTTTATTCCGCGCGCCGCACTTTGGGAAGGGCGTGAAAATGCCGTTCCATGTGTTTATCCGCATGTCACTGTGTGGTTACTTTGTCACCGGTTGGCGATGGCCGCTATCCGGTTCAGCGCCGCAACCTGCCGGTTGGCATTGTTGTCCATCGGGTTTTCGTTCCGGTCCGGAGAGGGGACGACAACATTGGCTGAATTGACGTGGATCACGGTCCGGTTGCGGCCGGCCTTCTTGGCCGCGTAAAGCGCGCGGTCGGCCTCCGTCATCATCACGCTCAGATCCGCATCCTTGATCATGGCTTCGGATATGCCGACGCTGGTCGTGACCTCGATGTTTTCGCCGCGTGCGCTGATCTTCGAAAGGCGCAGGTTGCTGCGGATGGCTTCCGCAAGCGTCACGGTGCTGGAGGGGCTTTCCACTTCGGCGACGAGCGCGAATTCTTCTCCGCCCATCCTGACGAACAGGCCGCGCTCACCGATGATCCGCTGCGCCATATTGCAAAAATGCACAAGCACCGCGTCTCCCGACTGATGGCCGTATTTGTCGTTGATCTTCTTGAAATGGTCGATGTCGAACAGCGCCAGCGCCACGTAACGGCTGGAGCCGGGCGACCTTTTTTTGATGTGTTCGAACTCTTCAAGCAGCCCTCGCCGGTTGAGGACGCCGGTCAGGTGGTCGGTCATGGCCAGCCGGTGCAGGCGGGTTTCCGTGTCTTCCATGATAATCTTGGCGCTCATCATGACGATGATGGTAAAGCCGAGAATGCCTGAAAAGGCGAGCGCTGCCGTCAGCGGAATGGCGTTGGGGGCGGCGGCGTTGACGGGAATGACGATGGACGCCACGAGCGCGCCGCAAAATGCCTGCAAGATGAAGGTGGCCGCCAGCACTTTGCGGCTGAATGACGAGCGTGCCTTGCTGGCCAGAAGAATGCCGGCCAGCATGAAATAACCGGTGGCGGCACAGATGTGATAGAGCAGGATGCGCGGGACCATGTTTTCGCGTACGGGGCCGATCAGCATGCCCGCCACCCATAACAGCGGCGGAATGGCGATCCAGCCGGCGGTCTTGCGCCGTTCGAAGGACAGGAGACCGGCGAGCCAGAAACTGAAGGCCGAAAGGGCAAGCGTATTGCCGACTTCGATCGACAGGAAGTTGGGAATATCGCCGCGCAGCGCCACCATCACCGTGCCGGCGCTCGTGGCGGCAAAACCGGCGGCGAAATAGATATTGTGCCGGCGGGCAGGGCGGTGCAGCCACAGGGTTCCCAGCAGCAGGGCAAGGGTCAGCGTTTCCGACGCCCAAAGCAGCATGCCCGTCTTTGCATCCAGCATTGCAAAATCCTATCTGCGCTATCATGCCGTAAAAGCGGTTCGCGGCACGATGTGCGCAATGCCCGCCGAATTGGTGGAGATGCCATTTCGCCTCAAAAGAGGCTCCCGCCCCCTGACGGGAAACCGGAAATTCGCGGTCGTAGTATCAGCCGCAAATACCTAACGAGTTCTTGCCAGTGAGAAGTTATATCTGGGCAACACACCGGTTTTTGCGTTTGCGGTTTGCTCCTGTTAAAAAATAATGAGTGCGACAGAGAATGGTCCGGTTGGCATCGGCTTGTCCATAGCCGTTACCCCGCGGGTGGAAAACGCCCGTAAACGCTGTTGAGCCGTTAAGGATATGCGGCTTCGTGTCTTGAAGTACCGGGCAGGGACACTCTATGTAGGGAGAACGAAGGTTAGAAGTGATTCCGGAGCGGTTTTCCGCGAAGGGCAGAGTTTGACAAAGGACGGACATGAAAAATCCAGTTGATACCGCCATGGCTCTGGTGCCGATGGTCGTAGAGCAGACCAATCGCGGCGAACGCTCCTATGACATATTTTCCCGTCTTCTCAAGGAACGCATCATTTTCCTCACCGGACCGGTGGAAGACCAGATGGCCTCGCTCGTCTGCGCGCAGCTGCTTTTCCTCGAGGCTGAAAACCCGAAGAAGGAAATCGCGCTCTACATCAATTCGCCGGGTGGCGTGGTGACCGCCGGCATGGCGATCTACGATACGATGCAGTTCATCCGCCCTGCCGTTTCGACGCTTTGCGTCGGCCAGGCCGCATCCATGGGCTCGCTGCTTCTGGCCGCTGGCGAAAAGGGAATGCGTTTCGCAACTCCGAACGCCCGCATCATGGTGCATCAGCCCTCCGGCGGCTTCCAGGGGCAGGCTTCGGATATCGAGCGTCACGCCCGCGACATCATCAAAATGAAGCGTCGCCTTAATGAAGTCTACGTGAAGCACACCGGCCGTACGCTGGAAGAGGTTGAAAAAACCCTTGATCGCGACCACTTCATGGATGCCGACGAGGCCAAGGACTGGGGTGTGATCGACAAGATCCTCACCTCGCGCCAGGAAATGGAAGGCGCCGCCGCGAATTAAGGCGCGACGCTTTTTGACGGTTGTTTAACCCCGCAAAGTAATTTCGGGGCTTTCAACCGCAACAGAAAGCGATATTAGTATATATAAAGGCTGTGTTGAATTTTTATGACGTGGCCTTTGGTTTGATGGGGAATTCGTTGCAGCCGGTTGTCAGCTCATGTATCTGATACCGGTTAGTACCCCGGGAAACGAGGCGGATACGGCGATGCACCCAAGGGCGGCCGTATCGGCGGGCGGTAAGTTGACCGCGATCCGTTTAGCGGACCTGCGGCGTGCTGGAAGGAAAGTGATATGAGCAAAGTCAGCGGCAGCAACGGCGGCGACTCTAAGAATACACTCTATTGTTCATTCTGCGGCAAGAGCCAGCACGAAGTCCGGAAACTCATTGCCGGACCGACGGTATTCATCTGCGATGAATGCGTCGAATTGTGCATGGACATCATCCGCGAGGAGAACAAGACGTCGATGGTGAAGTCGCGCGAGGGTGTTCCCACCCCGCAGGACATCATCAAGATCCTCGACGAATACGTCATCGGCCAGAAGCAGGCGAAAAAGATCCTGTCGGTGGCCGTTCACAACCATTACAAGCGCCTCGCGCACGCCTCCAAGAATGGCGATGTCGAGCTTGCGAAGTCGAACATCATGCTCGTCGGTCCGACGGGTTGCGGCAAGACCTATCTTGCCCAGACGCTCGCCCGCATCATCGACGTTCCCTTCACAATGGCAGACGCAACGACGCTGACCGAAGCCGGTTATGTCGGCGAGGACGTGGAAAACATCATCCTGAAGCTGTTGCAGGCTGCGGATTACAATGTCGAGCGCGCCCAGCGCGGCATCGTCTATATCGACGAAGTCGACAAGATCTCCCGCAAGTCGGATAACCCGTCCATCACGCGTGACGTGTCGGGCGAGGGCGTTCAGCAGGCGCTTCTGAAGATCATGGAAGGCACGGTCGCTTCCGTTCCGCCGCAGGGCGGCCGTAAGCATCCGCAGCAGGAATTCCTGCAGGTGGATACGACCAACATCCTGTTCATCTGCGGCGGCGCGTTTGCCGGCCTGGACAAGATCATCTCGGCCAGGGGCGAAAAGACCTCGATTGGCTTCGGTGCGACCGTCAAGGCGGAAGACGATCGCCGCGTTGGCGAGGTGCTTCGCGAACTGGAGCCGGAAGATCTGGTGAAATTCGGTCTTATTCCGGAATTCATCGGCCGTCTGCCGGTTCTGGCTACGCTGGAGGACCTTGACGAGGATGCGCTGATCCAGATCCTGTCCGAGCCGAAGAACGCGCTGGTCAAGCAGTATCAGCGTCTGTTCGAGATGGAAGATGTGGAACTGACCTTCCACGAGGACGCGTTGCGCGAGATTGCCCGCCGGGCGATTACCCGCAAGACGGGTGCCCGCGGTTTGCGCTCGATCATGGAAAAGATCCTTCTGGATACCATGTTCGAACTGCCGACGTTGGAAGGCGTGCGCGAAGTGGTGATCTCCAACGATGTCGTCAGCGGCATCGCTCGCCCGCTCTACATCTATGCGGATCGTCAGGAAGAGAAGGCCAATGTTTCGGCTTGATTGACCGATCCGACGCTTTGATGAATTCAAAAGGCCCGCACTCGTGCGGGCCTTTTCTGTTGTGGCAGGTGCGAAACTTGCCGCTAACTTGGAGTAACCCGATTTTGCGTTTGGAGCGGATTGCGCTTTGCTGATAAAGTCTTAAAACTGATTTGCAGCGCGATATGACGGAAATGTGAATTACCGTCGGCGACCCGGTTCCTGATCCTGTGGGATAACCGGAAATGTCGGGAGTAATAGCCGGCGCTGTATTTGTTTGAATTTTACGGCCGTGCCGTTGCGCGGGGTCGTCTCTTCCGGTGACTTGAAATCGGCGTTCCGAAACTCCACTTTCAGTCTCGAGAAATGAATATGCCGGACGCCCCAAGACGTCAGGCAAAGTGTCCTGAAAGGGACCATGAAAGGAAATGATATGACGAACATCACGTCTGCGGCATCCGGCGGTATCTATCCGGTACTTCCCCTGCGCGACATTGTCGTTTTCCCGCATATGATCGTTCCCCTGTTCGTCGGGCGGGAAAAATCCATTCGCGCTCTCGAAGAGGTCATGGGCTCGGACAAGCAGATCATGCTTGTTACCCAGATCAACGCCAGCGATGACGATCCGTCCCCGGAAGCCATCCACAAGGTCGGCACGGTCGCTAACGTTCTCCAGCTTCTGAAGCTGCCCGACGGCACCGTGAAGGTGCTTGTGGAAGGCAAGGGCCGCGCCCAGATCGAGGCCTATACCGACCGCGAGGATTTCTACGAAGCGTCTGCGACGCCGCTGCAGGAGCCTGCGGAAGACCCGGTTGAGATCGAGGCGCTGTCGCGTTCCGTCGTTTCGGAGTTCGAGAGCTATGTGAAGCTCAACAAGAAGATTTCGCCCGAGGTTGTCGGCGCTGCCGGCCAGATCGACGATTATTCGAAGCTGGCCGACACGGTTGCTTCGCACCTGTCGATCAAGATCACCGAAAAGCAGGAAATGCTGGAAACCGTCAGCGTGAAGCAGCGGCTTGAAAAAGCGCTCGGCTTCATGGAAGGCGAAATTTCCGTGCTTCAGGTCGAGAAGCGTATCCGCTCGCGCGTCAAGCGCCAGATGGAGAAGACGCAGCGCGAATATTATCTGAACGAACAGATGAAGGCGATCCAGAAGGAGCTCGGCGACGGCGAGGACGGCCGTGACGAGATGGCCGAACTGGAAGAGCGCATTGCCAAGACCAAGCTTTCCAAGGAGGCCAAGGATAAGGCCGAGGCGGAAATGAAGAAGCTTCGCCAGATGAGCCCGATGTCTGCGGAAGCGACTGTCGTGCGCAACTATCTGGACTGGCTGCTCAGCCTGCCCTGGGGCAAGAAGTCGAAGGTCAAGGTTGATCTCAACAGCGCCGAGGCGGTCCTCGATCAGGATCATTTCGGTCTGGACAAGGTCAAGGAACGCATCGTTGAATATCTGGCCGTGCAGGCTCGCGCTTCGAAGATCCGTGGCCCGATCCTGTGCCTCGTCGGTCCTCCCGGCGTCGGCAAGACTTCGCTCGCCAAGTCGATCGCCAAGGCGACCGGCCGCGAATATGTGCGTATGGCGCTGGGTGGTGTGCGTGATGAGGCGGAAATCCGCGGTCACCGCCGTACCTATATCGGCTCCATGCCGGGCAAGATCGTTCAGTCGATGAAGAAGGCCAAGAAGTCCAATCCGCTCTTCCTGCTCGACGAGATCGACAAGATGGGCATGGATTTCCGTGGCGATCCGTCTTCCGCACTGCTGGAGGTGCTCGATCCGGAACAGAACTCCACCTTCATGGACCACTATCTTGAAGTGGAATACGACCTGTCCGACGTGATGTTCGTGACCACGGCCAACACGCTGAACATTCCAGGTCCCCTGATGGACCGTATGGAAGTGATCCGCATCGCCGGTTACACGGAGGACGAAAAGCGCGAAATCGCCAAGCGTCACCTGCTGCCGAAGGCGATCAAGGAACATGCCCTGCGTCCGGAAGAGTTCTCGGTCAGCGATGACGCTCTGATGATCGTGATCCAGCAGTACACCCGCGAGGCGGGCGTGCGCAGCTTCGAGCGCGAGCTGATGAAGCTTGCACGAAAGGCCGTGACCGAGATCATCAAGGGCAAGGTCAAGTCCGTGGAAGTCACCGCAGCCAATGTCCCGGATTATCTGGGCGTTCCGCGGTTCCGCCACGGCGAGGCAGAGCGTGAGGATCAGGTTGGTGTCGTCACCGGTCTGGCATGGACGGAAGTTGGCGGTGAGTTGCTCACCATCGAAGGCGTGATGATGCCGGGCAAGGGCCGCATGACGGTCACCGGCAACCTCAAGGAAGTGATGAAGGAATCCATTTCGGCAGCGGCATCTTATGTCCGCTCGCGCGCCGTGGACTTCGGCATCGAACCGCCGCGTTTCGACAAGAGCGACATTCACGTTCACGTTCCGGAAGGGGCTACCCCGAAGGATGGACCGTCTGCCGGTGTTGCCATGGCAACCGCCATCGTCTCCATCATGACCGGTATCCCGGTCTCCAAGGATGTGGCGATGACGGGCGAGATCACGCTTCGTGGTCGCGTGCTGCCAATCGGCGGCCTGAAGGAAAAGCTGCTTGCGGCGCTTCGCGGCGGCATCAAGAAGGTGCTCATCCCGGAAGAAAACGCCAAGGACCTGGCGGATATTCCTGATAATGTGAAGAACGAGATGGAGATCATCCCGGTTTCTCGCATGGGTGAGGTCATCAAGCACGCGCTGCTTCGCATGCCCGAGCCAATCGAGTGGGACGGCAGCATCGAAACGCCTGTTATCGCAACTGTCGACGGTGTCGACGAGGGCGGACAGACGATCGCACATTGATTGCCACATCGTTGTGAAAGCCAGAATCGGTTTTCGCGACACCTGTGCATAGATTCAATGTGTTAGATGCCGAAAGGCGCGATGCTTCTTTGATGCTCGCAGAACTGGTGCGAAATTGGCACGTTTAAGGGAAAGGCCGGCAGAAATGTCGGCCTTTTTTGTGAAAAACCCCGCAGACCCCTTGTTTTTCAGGCGATTCCAGCGCTTTTGAGTTGCTGCGCGCGGATACAGACGTATTCTGCGCCGGCTTAATTTGAGTCGTTTCAAACCATTGAAAGGGGTGGAAACATGAACAAGAACGAGCTCGTCTCTGCTGTTGCCGAAAAGGCTGGTCTCACGAAGGCAGATGCTGCTTCCGCTGTTGATGCCGTATTCGAAACCGTACAGAACGAACTGAAGAGCGGTGGCGACATCCGTCTCGCTGGCTTCGGCAGCTTCTCCGTAAGCCGTCGTGAAGCCTCCAAGGGTCGTAACCCTTCCACGGGTGCTGAAGTCGATATCCCGGCTCGCAACGTACCGAAGTTTTCCGCAGGCAAGGGCCTGAAGGACGCCGTCAACTCGTAAGGTTTCCGAAAGGCCGTGACGTCCGGCGGCGGGCGGGCGGCTTTTCAGGTTCACGAGGAAACATGTTTTGACGCCCTGACGCCATCATGCCGGCACGTAAACCGGGCGGCTTTTCGAATTGCTTTTTCGGATAGCCCTTTTTTCGAACCGGCAAGATGTACTTGAAAGTAGGAGAGCGCGCCTGTGTAGCCTCCATCCGGTCACACGGCGCTCTGATACGCGGAATGTGCGCACGAACAGGAAAGCCCGGCCTTCATGGTCGGGCTTTTTGATTCCTCCGACAGGAAATGTCATGCCGCTGTCATGTCTCTGACGCAGAAGCCATAGGGTGTTTTTTTGGATCCAAGGGGGATTTATAATGGCGTTCCGACTTTCTCAGATGGCTTTGACTGCTGCTCTGCTCACGTCCGCGGCCTTTCCGGCTGCTGCCGAGCCGGTTTTCAACCGCATCGCATCTTTCCCGGTCGTAAAGAACCTGCCAGCGGACAAGGACGCGAAGGCCGTCACTTCAGCTGAAATCGTAACCGCCAGCGAAGATGGCAAGACACTGATCTATTCGGACAGCCCGCTTGGCGGCATTGGATTCGTTGACATCACCGACGCCAAGGCACCCAAGGCTGGCGGCGCGTTGCTGCTGGAAGGCGAACCGACCTCGGTTGCCGTTGCTGGCGCCAAGGTTCTGGCCGGTGTCAACACGTCCGAAAACCGCGCCAAGCCGTCCGGCAAGCTGGTGACGGTCGATATCGCCACCAAGAAGATTGAAGCGAGCTGCGATCTCGGCGGCCAGCCAGATTCTGTCGCAATTTCCCCGGACAAGACCTTCGCCGCTATCGCGATCGAAAACGAACGCGATGAAGAGGTGAACGAAGGCGCCCTGCCACAGATGCCGGCCGGTTATTTGGTGACGGTCGGTCTGAAAAACGGCGTTGCCGACTGCGCGACGCTGAAGAAGATCGACGTGACCGGCCTTGCCGAAATCTCCCCGGAAGATCCGGAGCCGGAATTCGTCTCGATCAATGCCAATGGCGAGATCGCGCTCACGCTGCAGGAAAACAACCACATCGTCGTCATCGACGGCAAGACCGGTACGGTAAAGACGCATTTCTCCGCCGGCACGGTTGATCTGGAAGGCGTCGACACGAAGACGGACGGCCAGATCAAGTTCACCGACAAGCAGGAAGGCCGCAAGCGTGAGCCAGATGCCGTGAAGTGGCTGGACAATGACCGCATCGTCATCGCCAATGAGGGTGACTGGCAGGGCGGCGCGCGCGGCTTCACCATTTTCGACAAGACCGGCAAGCTTCTTTATGAAGCCGGTGCCACCCTTGAGCACGCTGCCGCCAGCATCGGCCACTATCCGGAAAAGCGCTCCAAGGCCAAGGGCATCGAGCCGGAAGGTCTGGAGGCGGCAACCTTCGATGGCCAGAAGTACTTCTTCGTTCTTGCCGAGCGCGCGTCTCTCGCTGCGGTCTACAAGGATACGGGCGGCACACCGGAACTGGTCCAGCTTCTGCCCTCGGGCATTTCGCCTGAAGGCGCCGTCGCCATTCCGTCGCGCAATCTTCTCGTCACTGCCAACGAAGCCGATCTCGTCGAAGATGGCGGCGCTCGCTCGCATGTCATGATCTATGAACGCGCAGAAGGCCAGATTGCCTACCCGCAGCTCGCTTCCGCCACCGTTGATGGCGCACCGATCGGCTGGGGCGCTCTCTCCGGTCTGGTGGGCGATGCTGAAAAGCCTGGCATCCTCTATGCCGTGTCCGACTCGGTCTATGGAAACCAGCCGTCGATCTACACCATCGACGCAACGAAGAAGCCCGCCACCATAACCAGCGCCCTGCGCATCAAGCGCGACGGTATCGCAGCTCAGAAACTCGACATCGAAGGCATTACGCTTGACGGTAAGGGCGGCTTCTGGCTGGCCTCGGAAGGTGACAGTGCCAAGCTCGTGCCCCACGCACTCTACAATGTCAGCGCCAAGGGCGAGATCAAGGCTGAGATCGCTCTGCCGAAGGAACTGCTGGCTGGCGAAACCCGCTTCGGTTTCGAAGGCGTGACCATGATCGGCAAGGGCGACGACGCGACGCTGTGGATGGCCGTACAGCGCGAGTGGGGCACGGACGAGAAGGGTTTCGTCAAGCTCGTCTCCTACAATCCGAAGTCCAAGGAATGGGGCGCCGTGCGTTACCCGCTCGACAAGACCGAGGCAGGCTGGGTCGGCCTTTCTGAAATCACCGCACAGGGCGACTATGTCTATATCGTCGAGCGCGACAATCAGGTCGGTGACAAGGCAAAGATCAAGAAGCTTTACCGCGTCGCGATCGCTGACCTGAAGCCGGGCAAGATCGGTGGCGAACTGCCGCTGGTGGCCAAGCAGGAAGCACATGATTTCCTGCCGGACCTCAAGGCCCAGACGAATGGCTATACCGTTGACAAGCTGGAAGGCTTCACCTTCGACAAGGCAGGAACGGCCTATGTCGTCACTGACAATGACGGCGTCGACGGATCTTCCGGCGAAACGCTGTTCTTTACCGTCGATCTAAAGGCGATCAACTGATCGGTCCGAATAGAATCGCAAATGAGAAAAGCCGGGCATAGCCCGGCTTTTTTGTGCGGCGGAAGAAACCCCGATCTGGGGAATGCCGATTCCCCACGATGAGTCGCATACCAGCCGTTAAAACCGGCATGGTCGCGTCGCTATCGCATAATCGAGGGTGTTATCCGGAGGACTTCCATGAATGTGCAGTGGACCAGATCGCTAGAGATCACCGCCCCATGGAATTCTTGCTTTTGGGAGTGCTGTCTTTTTCCGAGTCCTGCTGGACCCAGCGGAAAAAAATATAAACAGGCAGCGCAATAAGCGCGAGTGTTACAAACGCGTCGACCGACATGGTTTCATCCATCATTTATACCGTTCATCATGAAACGGCTCGAAAACAATGCATGAAATCTCTTTAAAAAGTCTGAATCTGCTTATTTTTCGGGATGTTGCGGGGTGGCACACCTATTGGAGCCGGCCTGTATGAATGTGAAACAGGAGTGCCGATCTGGCATAGACTCACGCCGGAAAAGCCGCTTCACCAGCCCAAGGCCGCGGCCGTCTACAGAATCGGGGGCAGGGCCCGTGATTCCCGATGCCGGAGGTTTACGGCGGAACGCACCGACATCCGAAAGAGCTTCGGCCTGGTAACGCACAAATTCTGAAGAAGCTGGAAAATGGTGGGCGATGAGAGACTCGAACTCCCGACATCCTCGGTGTAAACGAGGCGCTCTACCAACTGAGCTAATCGCCCTTCGCGTCTTGCAGATCGTGTCTGCCGCGTCGGTGGCCGTGATGTATTCGGATCGGAAAAAAACCGCAAGGGCTTTTGTGAAGTTTTTTTGTTTTTTTTCCGGACAGCTTTGCCCATTGGCAGAGGTGATCGGCAAAAAGCCGGGAACTGCGGGCTTTTCGATAAAAACAACGCCCGACCGTTACCTTTGGCGGTATGCTGGAATCGCGTTACGGACACCCCGGCTGTGGACAAGTTTTTTGTTTTTGTTGGGAAAAGCCCGGAAAACAAGGCATTCGCTGCAATGCCGGTCAAAGGCCTTTCAGTTTTTTCCGATCAAAATGAAGAAGCTTATTCTTTTGTCGTGAAACCTGCTTGACACCCCCGCACGAACGCCGTAGTTAGCCGCTCAACGAACAGCCGAGGCTGGTTCGTACGGCGAGACTAAGGTCTTGTCGGTCAGGATAAGCGGGTGTAGCTCAGTTGGTTAGAGTGCCGGCCTGTCACGCCGGAGGTCGCGGGTTCGAGCCCCGTCACTCGCGCCATCCTGTTCCTCGGAAAAAAACGCAGACGAATGTCTGTGGAGCGCGGGTGTAGCTCAGTCGGTTAGAGTGCCGGCCTGTCACGCCGGAGGTCGCGGGTTCGAGCCCCGTCACTCGCGCCATTTCTTTCACCGAAATGACACTCCCAAACGAAGCGAGCAGGCATCGTCCTGCCACATCGGCAATGGCGATTTCAGCGCCTGTTTCCGGCATTCGCGAGCGCGGTTTTTCCTGCTGTTTTTAGTCAAGTTTCGATATCGAGAGATCGTCACTTCGCTGCCATTTTGACGTAAAATTCGTGTGACTTTTTTGCGGTTGCGTCGTTCAATCGATTATTATTGTATTTGAGGGGCTTAGCCCGGAATTGTGGCCCAAATTTGCGTCAATTCCGGCAATATTGTTGCCAATCAATGCGGCAGGTGTCTTGAAATGGTGCCTAAACTCTTGCAGAGAGAGCGCGGCTGCGCTAACCACTTTGGCGTTGCAACATATTTGTGCGCCTTTAGACTTTCAGTCGCAAAGGCAGGTCCGGCACCCGGCCGGACAGGGAAGAGACCATGACTGAACTCCTCAGTTCCTATATTCCGATCGCAATCTTTATCGGTATCGCTCTTGTCATTGGCCTGGCGCTTCTCATCGCGCCTTTCGCTGTCGCTTATAAGGCGCCGGACCCGGAAAAGCTCTCCGCTTTCGAGTGCGGTTTCAATGCCTTCGACGACGCCCGCATGAAGTTCGATATCCGGTTTTATCTGGTGTCCATTCTCTTCATCATCTTCGACCTGGAAGTCGCCTTCCTGTTCCCCTGGGCTGTGTCCTTCGGTGACATGGGCTGGTTCGGTTTCTGGTCTATGATGGTGTTCCTCGCCGTTCTCACCATCGGCTTTATCTATGAGTGGAAGAAGGGAGCGCTGGAATGGGCATGAGCCAGAACAACAGCACGCTCGTTGCACCGCAGCCGAAGGGGATCATCGATCCCGCGACCGGCAAGCCTGTCGGCAGCAACGATGCCTACTTCACGGAAATCAACGACGAGCTGGCCGACAAGGGCTTTCTCGTCACCTCGACCGACGAGCTGATCACCTGGGCGCGTACCGGCTCCCTGATGTGGATGCAGTTCGGTCTTGCCTGCTGCGCCGTCGAGGGTCTGATGCAGGCTTCCGGCCCGCGTTACGACATGGAGCGCTTCGGTGTCGCCCCGCGCGCCTCGCCGCGCCAGTCGGACGTGATGATCGTCGCGGGAACGCTGACCAACAAGATGGCGCCGGCACTGCGCAAGGTCTATGACCAGATGCCCGAGCCGCGTTATGTCATCTCCATGGGCTCCTGCGCCAATGGCGGCGGCTATTACCATTATTCCTACGCCGTCGTGCGCGGCTGCGACCGAGTCGTCCCGGTGGATATCTACGTTCCGGGCTGTCCCCCCACGGCGGAGGCGCTGCTTTACGGCGTGCTTCTGCTGCAGAAGAAGATCCGGCGTACCGGTACGATCGAGCGCTAAGGGCAAAGGACGGATTAAGGAATGAGCGAAGCTCTAAACGATCTTGCTGCTTACGTTAAGGAAGCGCGTGGTTCCCTCGTGGTTTCGGCCGATATCGCCTATGGCGAGCTGACGCTGAACACGACGACGGAAAGCGTTATCGCGCTTTTGACGTTCCTGCGTGACGATGTGCAGTGCGGTTTCGTCAACATCATCGATATTTGCGGCGTCGACTGGCCGCAGCGCGAGAAGCGTTTCGACGTTGTCTATCACCTCTTGTCGCCGCGCCAGAATCTGCGCGTGCGCATCAAGCTGCAGGTGGCGGAAGACGAGGGCGTTCCCTCGGCAACCTCCGTTTACATGGGTGCAGACTGGTTCGAGCGCGAAGCCTGGGATATGTACGGCATTCCTTTCGAAGGCCATGCGGATCTTCGCCGAATCCTCACCGATTACGGTTTCGAAGGTCATCCGCTGCGCAAGGATTTTCCGGTTACCGGCTTTGTGGAAGTACGCTACGATGACGTTCTGAAGCGGGTTCTCTATGAACCGGTCGAACTGAAGCAGGAATTCCGCAATTTCGATTTCCTCTCTCCCTGGGAGGGGACTGACTATGTTCTCCCGGGTGATGAAAAGGCCAAGCAATGAGCGAAGCCCCCGCGACAGAGCACGGACAATGTCTTTGCGGCGCCGTTGGCTTCAATGCCAGCATCGGCGCCCGCGAATTCGGCGTTTGCCATTGCTCGATGTGCCGCCGCTGGTCCGGCGGAACATTTCTGGCTGTCGAATGCGCTGACGTGGCCATCGAGAACGAGGAACATTTCGGTGTTTATACCTCGTCGGAATGGGGCGAGCGCTGCTTCTGCAGGAATTGCGGCAGCACGCTGATGTGGCGCTCCAAGGATGGCAAGCATTTTGCCGTCTCGTTGCAGGCTTTCGACAACCCTTCCAGTTTCCATTTTGCGTCGCAGATTTTCACGGATGAGAAGCCCTCGAGCTATTCTTTCGCGCAAACCACGCAGAATATGACCGGCCCCGAATTCATCGCCATGATCACCTCGGCGGAGCACTAGAATGACTGAGCATAACGTCCGCAATTTCACGATCAACTTCGGTCCGGAACACCCTTCCGCGCACGGTGTGCTGCGCCTGGTTCTGGAACTGGACGGCGAAATCGTCGAGCGCGTCGATCCGCATATCGGTCTTCTGCATCGCGGCACCGAAAAGCTGATCGAGACCAAGACCTACCTTCAGGCGGTGCCTTATTTCGACCGTCTCGACTACGTCGCGCCGATGAACCAGGAACACGCTTTCGCGCTCGCCGTCGAAAAGCTGCTGGGTCTCGAAATCCCGATGCGCGGCCAGCTGATCCGCGTGCTTTATTCGGAAATCGGCCGCATCCTGTCGCACATCATGAACGTGACGACTCAGGCCATGGACGTCGGCGCAATGACGCCGCCGGTCTGGGGCTTCGAGGAACGTGAAAAGCTGATGGTGTTCTACGAGCGCGCCTGTGGCGCCCGCATGCACTCGGCCTATGTTCGTCCGGGCGGCGTGCATCAGGATCTGCCGCCGGAGCTGGTGGAAGACATCGGCAAATGGTGCGATCCCTTCATTACCGTTCTCGACAATATCGAAGGCCTGTTGACCGACAACCGCATCTACAAGCAGCGTAACGTCGATATCGGCGTCGTCTCGCTTGAAGACGCCTTCGCCTGGGGTTTCACGGGCGTCATGGTGCGCGGTTCGGGTGCTGCCTGGGATTTGCGTCGCGCGCAGCCCTACGAGTGCTATTCCGATCTGGAGTTCGATATCCCCGTCGGCAAGAACGGCGACTGCTATGACCGTTACCTGATCCGCATGCAGGAAATGCGCGAATCGGTGAAGATCATGAAGCAGTGCGTCGATCTTCTCTCCGGCAAGCACCGCATCGGTCCGGTCTCCTCGCTGGATGGCAAGGTGGTTCCGCCCAAGCGCGGCGAGATGAAGCGTTCGATGGAAGCTCTTATCCATCACTTCAAGCTCTATACCGAAGGCTATCACGTTCCCGCCGGCGAAGTTTACGCCGCCGTCGAAGCGCCAAAGGGCGAGTTCGGCGTCTACGTGGTCGCCGATGGTTCGAACAAGCCCTACCGCTGCAAGATCCGCGCGCCGGGTTATGCACATTTGCAGGCGATGGATTTCCTGTGCAAGGGCCATCAGCTTGCCGACGTTACAGCCGTGCTCGGCTCCCTCGACATCGTGTTCGGGGAGGTCGACCGCTGATGCGTCTGCCGCTGGCCATCTTGGCTTTTCTTGCTTCGATGTCGACCTCCGTTCTCGCCCAGACCGCGACGGACGAGGGGGGCGTATCGCTATCAAGCAGCGGCGGTTCCACCATCAAGCAGCTTCTGTCTTCGGGATATGAGATCAAGGCCTCGGTTCCCAATGGCAGCAAGTTCATCGTGTTCATGCAGAAAGACAAGGCGGCTTATGCCTGCGAATTCGTCACGGTGGCGAGATCGCGTTGTGAGACGTTAAACTGAAAAGGCGTGAGGAAGTATGTCCGTTCGTCGACTAGCCGAAGATCAGTTCCAGCCCGTGGCATTTGCCTTTAACGCGGATAATACCGCATGGGCGGAAAAGACGATCCAGAAATATCCGGAGGGACGCCAGCAATCGGCGGTTATCCCGCTGCTTATGCGTGCGCAGGAGCAGGACGGCTGGGTTACCCGCGCCGCCATCGAAAAAATCGCCGACATGCTGGATATGGCCTATATCCGCGTCATGGAAGTGGCGACCTTCTACACCCAGTTCCAGCTGAAGCCGGTCGGCACACGCGCCCATGTTCAGGTTTGCGGCACCACGCCCTGCATGCTGCGCGGCTCCGAAGCGCTGATGGATGTCTGCCGCAAGAAGATCCATCACGATCCGCTGCACACCAACGAGAGCGGCACGCTGTCCTGGGAAGAAGTGGAATGTCAGGGCGCCTGCGTCAATGCGCCGATGGTCATCATCTTCAAGGATGCCTATGAGGATCTGACGCCCGAGCGCCTGGAAGAGATCATCGACACGTTCGAGGCAGGCAAGGGCGACACGGTCAAGACCGGCCCCCAGATCGACCGTCACCAGTCGGTGCCCGTTGGCGGCCTGACGACGCTGACGGAAGAGATCAAGCCAGATCGCTCCAATCTCGACAAGCCTGCGGAAGCTCCGGCGGAAGCAGCCCCCGTTCTTCCTTCGAATGCCGCCAAGCCGAAGACGGACGCACCGGAAACCGACCCGAAGCTGAAGACGCCTGCGAACGAGCCCAAGGCTGCTGCGGAAAATGCAAAGGCAGGGGAACAGCAATCGGCGGGCAAGGAAGCGACAGCATCCAGACCGTCGCTTGAGTCGGCCGACCGTCCGGCAGGCATTGAAAAGCCCGCTGCGCCCGATGACCTGAAACTCATTTCAGGCGTTGGCCCGAAGATCGAAGGCACGCTTAACGAGCTCGGTATCTTCACCTATGCGCAGATTGCCGGCTGGAAGAAGGCCGAGTGCGACTGGGTGGATGGTTATCTGAATTTCAAGGGCCGCATCGAACGCGATGAGTGGATCAAGCAGGCCGAGGCGCTCGCCAAGGGTGGCGAAGCCGAGTATATCAAGGTCTTCGGCAAGAAGCCGCGGTAAAGGGTGAAGCATGTTAAAAGATCAGGATCGCATCTTTACCAATCTCTACGGCCTCAAGGACAAGTCCCTGAAGGGCGTGAGGGCGCGTGGCCACTGGGATGGCACCAAGCAGATCATCGAAAAGGGTCGTGACTGGATCATCAATGAGATGAAGGCTTCCGGCCTTCGCGGTCGCGGCGGCGCAGGCTTCCCGACGGGTCTCAAGTGGTCCTTCATGCCCAAGGAAAGCGACGGCCGTCCGCATTATCTCGTGGTCAACGCCGACGAATCCGAGCCCGGCACCTGCAAGGACCGCGAAATCCTGCGCAACGATCCGCATACGCTGATCGAAGGCTGCGTTATCGCCGGTTTCGCCATGGGTGCGCACACCGCCTATATCTACGTGCGCGGCGAATATATGCGCGAACGTGAGGCGCTTCAGGCCGCCATCGACGAATGTTACGATGCGGGCCTGCTCGGCAAGAACAACAAGAACGGCTGGGATTTCGACATCTACGTCCATCACGGCGCAGGTGCCTATATCTGCGGCGAAGAGACAGCACTGCTTGAAAGCCTCGAGGGCAAGAAGGGCCAGCCGCGCCTGAAGCCGCCGTTCCCGGCCAATATGGGTCTTTACGGTTGCCCGACGACCGTCAACAACGTCGAATCCATCGCCGTTGCTCCGACCATTCTGCGCCGAGGTGCGGCATGGTTCTCGTCTATCGGCCGTCCGAACAATGTCGGCACCAAGCTGTTCATGGTCTCCGGCCATGTCGAGCGTCCATGCACCTTCGAAGATGCGCTGGGCCTGTCCTTCCGTGAACTGATCGAACACCATTGCGGTGGCATTCGCGGCGGCTGGGACAATCTGCTTGGCGTCATCCCCGGCGGCGCATCCTGCCCCATCGTGCGCGGTGAGGACATGAAGGACGCCATCATGGACTTCGACGGCATGCGCGAAGTGAAGTCGTCCTTCGGCACCGGCGGCATGATCGTCATGGACAAGTCCACCGACGTCATCAAGGCGATCGCCCGCATCGCGGCCTTCTTCAAGCATGAAAGCTGCGGCCAGTGCACGCCGTGCCGTGAAGGCACCGGCTGGATGTGGCGCGTGCTGGAACGCATGGTGAAGGGCAACGCGCAGAAGCGCGAAATCGACATGCTGTTCGAAGTGACGAAGCAGATTGAAGGCCACACCATCTGTGCTCTCGGCGACGCCGCCGCATGGCCGGTACAGGCGCTGATCCGCAATTTCCGTCCGGAGATCGAAAAGCGCATCGACCAATATACCTACAGGGCCATGGATGATGGCGCTGTTCTGGAAGCTGCCGAATAAGCTTTTCGCAGTTTGCATGCGGCGCGGGGATGATCCCGGCGCCGGAAAACCATGAAGCGCCTGACCGACGAGATCAAGTGTCGGGCGCGATTAAGGATTTGTTGCGGACCGTGTGAGAGACACGGGACGAACAGGCAACAGGACGTAAGTAGAACCATGGCAAAGCTCAAGGTTGACGGTAAAGAGATCGAGGTTCCGGATCATTTCACGCTGTTGCAGGCGTGCGAGGAGGCTGGTGCTGAAGTTCCGCGCTTTTGTTTTCATGAGCGCTTGTCGGTCGCGGGTAACTGCCGCATGTGTCTCATCGAGGTGAAGGGCGGACCGCCCAAGCCCGCCGCATCCTGCGCCATGGGCGTGCGCGACGTTCGCGGCGGCCCGAATGGCGAATTGCCTGAAGTTTTCACCAACACGCCGATGGTCAAGAAGGCCCGCGAAGGCGTGATGGAGTTCCTTCTCATCAACCACCCGCTCGATTGCCCGATCTGCGACCAGGGCGGCGAATGCGACCTGCAGGACCAGGCTATGGCCTTCGGTATCGCCGGTTCGCGTTACGCGGAAAATAAGCGTGCGGTTGAAGACAAATATATCGGTCCGCTCGTCAAGACGGTGATGAACCGCTGCATCCACTGCACGCGCTGCGTCCGTTTCACCACGGAAGTTGCTGGCATCGCCGAACTCGGCCTCATCGGCCGCGGCGAGGACGCTGAAATCACCACCTATCTCGAGCAGGCAATGACCTCCGAGCTTCAGGGCAACGTCGTCGATCTTTGCCCGGTCGGTGCGCTCACCTCCAAGCCTTTCGCTTTCACTGCCCGTCCGTGGGAACTGAACAAGACCGAAACCATCGACGTGATGGACGCTCTCGGTTCGGCAATCCGCGTCGATACCCGTGGCCGCGAAGTCATGCGCGTCATGCCGCGTGTCAACGAGGCAATCAACGAAGAGTGGATTTCCGACAAGAGCCGCTTCATCTGGGACGGCCTGAAGACGCAGCGTCTCGACCGCCCTTACGTCCGCAAGGATGGCCGCTTGCAGCCCGCAAGCTGGGGCGAAGCCTTCGGCGCTATCAAGCAGGCGGTTGCCGCAACCAGCGGCAGCAAGATCGGCTCGATTGCCGGTGACCTTGCTTCCGTCGAGGAAATGTTCGCGCTGAAGTCGCTTCTGGCGTCGCTCGGCTCGGCCAATGTCGATTGCCGTCAGGATGGCGCAGCGCTTGATCCGTCTTTGGGTCGCGCCAGCTACCTGTTCAATTCCACAATCGAAGGCATTGAGCACGCGGATGCGCTGCTGATCGTCGGCGCCAACCCGCGTTATGAAGCGGCCGTGCTCAATGCACGTATCCGCAAGCGCTGGCGTCGCGGTGGTTTCCCGATCGGCGTGATCGGCGAAGCCGGTGAGCTGCGCTACAACTACGAATATCTAGGCTCCGGCGCGGAAACGCTTTCCGATCTCGCCAATGGCTCTCACAGTTTCATTGAGAAGCTGAAGTCCGCCAACAACCCGCTGATCATCATCGGCCAGGGCGCTCTGGCACGCGCCGATGGTGCAGCCGTTCTCGCGGCCGCTGCGAAGCTTGCCGTTTCGGTTGGCGCAATCAGCGAAGAGTGGAACGGTTTCTCGGTGCTTCACACCGCCGCTGCCCGCGTAGGTGGTCTCGACATCGGCTTCGTGCCGGGCGAGGGCGGTGTTGCTGCTGCCGAAATGGTAACGTCCATGGACGTTCTCTTCCTGCTCGGCGCTGATGAAATCGACCTGTCGAACAAGGGCGCCAAGTTCACCGTCTATATCGGCAGCCACGGCGATCATGGCGCGATGAACGCCGACGTCATCCTTCCGGGTGCGGCCTATACCGAAAAATCCGGTATCTGGGTCAACACCGAAGGCCGCGTTCAGGTGGGCAACCGCGCCGGTTTCGCACCAGGCGAGGCCCGTGAAGACTGGGCGATCCTGCGTGCGCTTTCCGACGTGCTCGGCAAGAAGCTGCCGTTCGATTCGCTGTCGGCGCTGCGCGGCCAGCTTTATGTCGCGCATCCGCATCTGGCGGAAACCGATGAGATCGTTGCCGGCAACGGCGCGGATGTCGAGGCACTTGCCGCTCGCGCGGGCAGCCTCAATAAGTCTGCGTTTGCCTCGCCGGTAAAAGACTTTTATTTGACGAACCCGATTGCGCGCGCATCCGCCGTCATGGCCGAGTGTTCCGCATTGGCCCGCAACAATTTCCAGGCTGCGGCAGAGTAAGGGTAGGGGATTATGGATTCGTTTTTCTGGAGCTACGTCTGGCCCGCGCTGATCATGGTCGGCCAGTCCCTGCTGCTTCTCGTTTGCCTTCTGGTGGCCATCGCCTTCCTTCTGCTTGCCGACCGTAAGGTCTGGGCAGCCGTGCAGTTGCGCCGTGGTCCCAACGTCGTCGGCCCCTTTGGTCTGTTCCAGTCCTTCGCCGACCTTTTGAAATTCATACTGAAGGAACCCGTCATTCCGGCGGGCGCCAACAAGGCGGTCTTCCTTCTGGCGCCGCTGGTTGCCGTAACGCTGGCGCTCGCCACCTACGCGGTCATCCCCTTCGCCGATGGCTGGGTCGTTGCCAATATCAATGTCGGCATTCTCTACATTTTCGCGATTTCCTCGCTTGAAGTGTACGGCATCATCATGGGCGGCTGGGCTTCGAACTCGAAGTACCCGTTCCTCGGCGCGCTTCGTTCGGCGGCGCAGATGGTGTCATACGAAGTGTCTATTGGCCTCGTCATCGTCACCGTGCTTCTGTGCGTCGGCTCGCTCAACCTCACGGATATCGTTCTGGCGCAGCGCACCGGCCTCGGCACGATGATCGGTCTGCCGGCCTCGTTCCTCGACTGGCACTGGCTGTCGCTGTTCCCGATGTTCATCGTGTTCTTCATCTCGGGTCTTGCCGAAACCAACCGTCCGCCCTTCGACCTTCCGGAAGCGGAATCGGAACTGGTGGCCGGTCACATGGTCGAATATGGCTCGACGCCTTACATGATGTTCATGCTCGGCGAATATGCTGCGATCGTCCTGATCTGCTGCCTGACGACGATCCTGTTCCTTGGTGGCTGGCTGCCGATCGTGGATGTGTGGTTCCTGAACTGGATTCCGGGCATTGTCTGGTTCGCGCTCAAGGGCTGCATGGTTTTCTTCATGATCGCTCTGGTGAAGGCCTTCGTTCCGCGTTACCGCTATGACCAGCTCATGCGCCTTGGCTGGAAGGTATTCCTGCCGCTGTCGCTCGCCATGGTCGTTATTGTTGCATTCGTATTGAAGCTGACGGGGTGGGCCGGTTGATGTCCGTACTCCTCGCTCAGAAATCTGGAGTTTGAGATGGCAAGCCTTTCCCAAGCCGTCAATTCACTGTTCCTCAAGGAGTTCGTCGGTGCGATCTTCCTGACGATGCGCCACTTCTTCAAGCAGAAGGCCACGGTGAATTATCCTTTCGAAAAGGGCCCGGTGTCTCCGCGCTTCCGCGGCGAGCATGCGCTGCGCCGTTATCCGAACGGTGAAGAGCGCTGCATCGCCTGCAAGCTGTGTGAGGCGATCTGTCCCGCTCAGGCGATCACCATCGAAGCCGGTCCGCGCCGCAATGACGGCACCCGCCGCACGGTGCGTTACGACATCGACATGGTGAAGTGCATCTATTGCGGTTTCTGCCAGGAAGCCTGCCCGGTGGATGCCATCGTCGAAGGCCCGAACTTCGAATTCGCGACGGAAACCCGCGAGGAGCTTTATTTCGACAAGCAAAGGCTTCTCGACAATGGCGACCGCTGGGAGCGTGAAATTGCGCGCAACCTCGCACTGGATGCGCCTTACCGTTAAGGCGCAACCGTCTTTCCGGGGGAGACCCCGGGAAGCGAAGAAAGAGTAAAAGAGCCTGCACGGTTATCGCCGGCAGGGACGAAACGGGTAGAGCGCGCGATTGCGCGGTCTTTGCCCGGATGAGGACAAGAAGGCACCAACATGGGTCTGCACGCTGTATTCTTTTATATATTCGCTTTCGTCGCCGTGGCGTCTGCGTTCATGGTCATCGCATCGAAGAACCCTGTTCATTCGGTGCTGTTTCTGATTTTGACCTTCTTCAACGCAGCCGCGCTGTTCCTGCTGACGGGGGCCGAATTCCTCGCCATGATCCTGCTCGTCGTTTATGTCGGTGCGGTGGCGGTGCTCTTCCTCTTCGTCGTCATGATGCTGGACGTGGATTTTGCGGAGCTGCGCTCCGGCGTGCTGCAATATGCGCCGATCGGTGCGCTGATCGGTATCATCCTCGCGGCTGAACTGATCGTCGTGGTCGGCGGCAGCGTGCTCAACCCGCAGGCGGCCAAATCGATTACCATGCCGATCCCGTCACCGGCCGTGCGCACCAATACGGCCGCGCTGGGCGACGTGCTCTATACCAATTACGTCTACTTCTTCCAGCTTGCCGGTCTCGTGCTGCTGGTGGCCATGATCGGCGCCATCGTGCTGACGCTGCGTCACCGCACCGACATCAAGCGGCAGAACATATCCACGCAGGTCGGACGTGACCCGAAGACCGCAGTCACCACGGTCAAGGTCAAGCCGGGCCAGGGCATCTGAAGGCGCGAACGGATCCAAGGAAACAGAATATGGAAATCGGTCTTTCCCACTACCTGACGGTCAGCGCGATCCTCTTCACGATCGGCATCTTCGGTATCTTCCTCAACCGGAAGAACGTCATCGTCATCCTCATGTCGATCGAGCTCATCCTGTTGGCGGTCAACATCAACATGGTGGCGTTCTCGGCTTTCCTGAACGACATCGTCGGCCAGGTCTTCGCACTGTTCATTCTGACCGTCGCAGCCGCCGAAGCGGCCATCGGTCTTGCAATACTCGTTGTCTTCTACCGCAACCGCGGATCGATCGCTGTCGAAGACGTCAATATGATGAAGGGCTGATAAGGCTATGATCTACAAGGCTATCGTCTTTCTTCCCCTGATCGGCTTCCTGATTGCCGGCCTGTTTGGCCGGTCGATCGGCGCCAAGGCTTCGGAATATGTCACCACCGGTCTGATGATCGTGGTTGCCGTCCTGTCGTGGATCGTCTTCTTCTCCGTCGCGCTTGCCCATGGCGAGCCGGGCGAGGTGATCAAGGTCACCGTGCTGCGCTGGATCCAGTCCGGCGGCATCGACGTTGAATGGGCGTTCCGCATCGACACGCTGACGGCTGTCATGTTCGTCGTCGTCAACACCGTCTCGACTCTGGTGCACCTCTATTCGATCGGATACATGCACCACGATCCGCATCGTCCGCGCTTCTTTGCCTATCTTTCGCTGTTCACCTTCGCCATGCTGATGCTGGTGACCTCCGACAACCTGCTGCAGATGTTCTTCGGCTGGGAAGGCGTTGGTCTGGCGTCGTACCTGCTGATCGGTTTCTGGTTCAAGAAGCCTTCGGCGTCTGCTGCTGCCATGAAGGCGTTCATCGTCAACCGTGTTGGCGACTTCGGCTTCATTCTCGGCATATCAGGCGTCTTCGTGCTGTTCGGCTCGATCAATTTCGAGACCATCTTCGCTGCCGCCAGCACCTATCTGCCGGCTGAAGGTGCAGCTTCCACCGAAACCGTCATCAACCTGTTCGGCATGCAGCTGGACAAGGCCAATGCGATGACGGGCGTCTGCCTGCTGCTCTTCATGGGCGCCATGGGTAAGTCGGCGCAGTTCCTGCTGCACACCTGGCTGCCGGACGCGATGGAAGGCCCGACCCCTGTGTCCGCCCTCATTCACGCCGCAACAATGGTCACCGCCGGTGTCTTCCTGGTTGCCCGCATGTCGCCGCTGTTCGAATTGTCGCATGATGCGCTCACCGTCGTGACGCTGGTCGGCGCCATCACCGCCTTCTTCGCAGCGACCGTCGGTCTCGTGCAGAACGATATCAAGCGCGTGATTGCCTATTCGACCTGCTCGCAGCTCGGTTACATGTTCGTGGCACTTGGCGTCGGCGCTTATGGCGCGGCCGTGTTCCACCTCTTCACGCATGCCTTCTTCAAGGCACTGCTGTTCTTGTGCGCCGGTTCGGTTATCCATGCCGTCGATGGCGAGCAGGACATGCGTTACATGGGCGGCCTGCGCAAGCATATCCCCATCACCTTCTGGACGATGACCGTCGGCACGCTGGCGCTGACAGGTGTAGGCATTCCGGGCACGATGATCGGCTTTGCCGGCTTCTTCTCGAAGGACGTGATCATCGAATCCGCTTATGCGTCCCATTCGGTGCTGTCAGGTTTCGCCTTCACGCTGCTGGTCATCGCCGCGCTGTTCACCAGCTTCTATTCCTGGCGTCTGGCGTTCATGACTTTCTTCGGAAAGCCGCGCGCTTCGGCTGACGTGATGCACCATGTGCATGAATCGCCGATGGTCATGCTGATCCCGCTCTTCATCCTCACCGTCGGCGCGATTTTCGCCGGTGTTGTCTTCGAAGGTTACTTCTTCGGCCATGAATATGCCGAGTTCTGGAAGGGTGCTCTCTTCACGCTTCCGGAAAATGAAATCCTTGACGAGTTCCACCATGTTCCGCTGTGGGTCAAGTGGAGCCCGTTCTTCGCCATGGCGCTTGGTTTTGTCACCGCATGGTACATGTATATCAAGTCGCCGGAGACGCCGAAGCGTCTGGCAGCGACCCATCGCGGCCTCTATCAGTTCCTCTTGAACAAGTGGTATTTCGACGAGCTTTACGACTTCCTGTTCGTGCGTTCCGCAAAGGCGCTTGGCCGCTTCCTGTGGAAGAAGGGCGACGTGGCCGTCATCGACCACTACGGACCGAACGGCATTGCAGCGCGTGTGGTTGACGTGACCAACCGCATGGTCCGCCTGCAATCCGGTTACCTTTATCACTATGCCTTTGCGATGCTGATCGGCATCGCGGCGCTTGTCACCTGGATGATGCTCGGGAGTGCGTTTTGATGACCGATTGGCCAATTCTTTCAACGGTCACCTTTCTGCCGCTCGTCGGCGTGGTGCTCTTGCTGCTGACCAATGAGAACGGCCCTTACGGTCGCCGCAATATTCTCAACGTCTCGCTGCTGACGACCGTTTTCACCTTTCTGGTTTCGCTGTTCGTCTGGATCGGCTTCGATAATTCGAACCCCGGTTTCCAAATGGTGGAAAAACACGCATGGTTCGGCAACATCGCCGCCTATCATCTGGGCGTCGACGGCATCTCCATGCTGTTCGTCATCCTCACCACCTTCCTCATGCCTTTCTGCGTGTTGGCAAGCTGGCAGTCGGTTGAAAAGCGCATCAAGGAATACATGATCGCCTTCCTGCTTCTGGAAGTTGTCATGATCGGCGTCTTCGTGGCGCTGGATACGGTTCTTTTCTACGTCTTCTTCGAAGCAACGCTGATCCCGATGTTCATCATCATCGGCGTCTGGGGCGGCAAGGATCGCGTCTACGCATCCTACAAGTTCTTCCTCTACACGCTGCTCGGCTCGGTTCTGACCATGCTCGCCATCATGGCGATGTACTGGCAGTCCGGCACAACAGACATGACCGAACTTCTGAAATACGGCTTCCCGGCCGGCATGCAAACCTGGCTATGGCTTGCCTGTTTCGCCGCCTTCTCGGTCAAGATGCCGATGTGGCCGGTACACACCTGGCTGCCGGATGCGCACGTGCAGGCGCCGACCGCGGGTTCCGTCATTCTGGCAGGCGTCATGCTGAAGCTTGGCGGTTACGGTTTCATCCGTTTCTCGCTGTCGATGTTCCCCTTGGCGTCGGACTATTTCGCTCCCTTCGTCTTCACGCTGTCGGTTCTCGCCATCATCTACACCTCGCTGGTGGCGATGATGCAAGACGACATCAAGAAGCTGATCGCCTATTCCTCCGTCGCGCACATGGGTTACGTGACCATGGGCATCTTCGCGGCCAATGTGCAGGGCGTGCAGGGCGCAATCTTCCAGATGCTGTCGCACGGCATCGTGTCGGGCGCGCTCTTCCTCTGCGTCGGCGTCGTTTACGATCGGCTGCATACCCGTGAGATCTCTGCCTATGGCGGTCTCGTGAACAACATGCCGAAATATGCCGTCGCCTTCATGATCTTCACCATGGCCAATGTCGGTCTGCCCGGCACCTCCGGCTTCGTTGGTGAATTCCTGACGCTGATCGGCGTATTCCGCGCCAACACGCTGGTCGCGCTGTTTGCGGCAACCGGCGTCATCCTCTCGGCCGCTTACGCGCTGTGGCTCTACCGCCGCGTGATTTTCGGTGCGCTTGAGAAGGAAAGCCTGAAATCGATGCTCGATCTGTCAACCCGCGAAAAGGTCATCCTTTATCCGCTGGTTGCGCTGACGATCTTCTTCGGCGTCTATCCGGCTCCGGTTTTCGATGCGACAGCCGCTTCGGTCGATCTTCTGGTAAACAACTATACGGCTGCATTGCAGGCGGCGCAAAATGTTGCGCTTTCTATGAATTGACGACAGGACCCGTTGGACATGACCGCTGAAATTCTTTTTGCCAGTCTGCACATCGCGACGCCCGAGCTGATCCTTGCGGTCGGCGCGCTGGCGCTGCTCATGATTGGCGTCTTCTCGGGCGACAAGTCGACAACGACGGTCACGGGCCTCTCCGTGGCCCTGCTGCTCGTCGTCGGTCTCTGGATCGTCTTTGCGCCCGCTTCGGGTGTGGCTTTCGGCGGCGTTTACGTCGCCGATGCCTTCGGCAACTTCATGAAGGTGCTGGCGCTGATCGGCTCGATCACCGCCATGATCCTTTCTGTCGGCCAGAGCCGTTTTGAGCCGGTCGGCCGGTTCGAATATCCGGTGCTTCTGGTTCTGGCGACGCTCGGCATCCTGCTGATGATTTCGGCCAACAACCTGATCTCGCTCTATATGGCGCTGGAGCTGCAGTCGCTTGCACTCTACGTTGTCTGCGCCATCAACCGGGAAAGCCTGCGCTCCACCGAAGCGGGCCTGAAATATTTCGTTCTCGGTGCGCTCTCCTCGGGCATGCTGCTTTACGGCATGTCGCTGGTTTACGGCTTTACCGGCAATACCGGCTTTACCGAAATCGCCCAGGTTCTGACGGCGGAGACCCGTTCGCTCGGCCTCGTCTTCGGTCTGGTTTTCGTTCTTGCCGGTCTGGCATTCAAGATTTCCGCCGTGCCGTTCCACATGTGGACGCCGGATGTTTATGAGGGTGCGCCGACACCGGTCACGGCCTTCCTGTCTGCCGCCCCCAAGATCGGTGCCATGGCGATCTTCGTTCGCATCGTTGTTGACGCTTTCCAGCCGGTCTTTGCCGACTGGCAGCAGATCGTCGTCTTCATCTCCATCGCCTCCATGCTGCTCGGCTCGTTCGCGGCAATCGGCCAGAAGAACATCAAGCGCCTGATGGCCTATTCTTCCATCGGTCACATGGGTTACGCGCTGGTTGGTCTTGCGGCGGGCACCGAGGCGGGTATCTCGGGCGTCATTCTCTACATGACCATCTACATGGTCATGACGCTCGGCACCTTCGCCTGCATTCTCTCCATGCGTCGCAAGGAAATCGGCAATGTCGAAAATGTCGAGGATCTGGCCGGGCTTTCGTCCACCAACCCCTTCATGGCAGTTGTTCTGACGATCCTGATGTTCTCGCTTGCCGGCATTCCGCCGCTTGCCGGATTCTTCGGCAAGTACTACGTCTTCCTTGCTGCCATTGAAGCCAAACTCTATCCGCTTGCCGTCATCGGTGTGATCGGCTCGGTTGTCGGTGCGTATTATTATATCCGCGTCGTCAAGGTCATGTGGTTCGATGAAGCCAAGGGCAGCTTCGAGCGTCCGGCTGGCGAACTGAAAATCGTTTATGCGCTCTCTGGACTGTTCGTCGTCGCCTTCATCGTCTTCGGTGGTGCGCTCGGCAATGCAGTCACGGTTGCGGCAAAGACGTTCTTTTGAGCAATACGCACAAGCATACGGGCCGGATGTCCATCGATGACTTCCGGCACGAGGCGTTGGCGGAAACGCCATCGACCAACATAGAATGTTTCGCCCGGGCAAGGGCAGGCGATGGCGGCAATCTGTGGATCACCGCCATCCGCCAGACTGGCGGGCGCGGTCGCCGCGGCCGGCCTTGGGTGTCTGAACCAGGCAATCTCTACGCTTCGCTTCTTCTCATCGATCCCGCGCCAATGGACCGCATCGGTTCATTGCCGCTTGCCTTTGCGCTCGCCGTCTACCGCGCCATTCGCGCTGTGTTACCGACGGGTGGCGAACCGCTAGAGATAAAATGGCCGAATGACGTGCTGATCGGGCGCCGGAAGACCTGCGGCATTCTGATGGAAGCCGAACTTCTGCCGGATGGACGCCGCGCCATCGTCATCGGCATCGGCATCAATATCGCCCACAAGCCTGAAAATCCGCTTTATCCCGTCACCATGCTGTCCGAACACGGGGCGTCGTGCTCCCCCGACGAGCTGTTCGCGCATCTCTTCCGCGAGACAGCGGATGTGCTGCAAAGCTGGGATGAGGGCAGGGGCGTTTCCGGTGTCATGGCCGGATGGCGGGCGGCTGCCTGCGGTATCGGCGAACATATCACCGTCAATTTTCCGGATCGCTCGATCGGCGGGCGTTTCGTTGGAATTGATGATAATGGTTATCTGCTGCTGGATGAGGATGAGGGCACAAGGCGCTCCATCGCCGCCGGCGACGTGTTTTTTGGATGAGGTGGACGGCGTGTCTTCAAAGACCCGCGCCGAACCTCTTCCCACAGGTTGGAGCTTTCCTGCTGCTCATGAAAAGCAGGGTGACAGACCGGCTCCGCATCGGCCCGGTCGATCATGATGTTTCATGTCCGATGCTGTTAAACGGGCGGCTGGGCGCGGCATATTGCCGTCGCCAGCGCGCTCTCGTGAGTGGATAAGAAGAACAATGACTAAACAGGACGAACTGGTATTTCTGCCGCTTGGCGGCGTCGGTGAAATCGGCATGAATCTGGCGCTGTACGGCTACGGTCCGGAAAGCAAGCGCCAATGGATCATGGTGGATTGCGGCGTTACCTTTGCCGGTCTCGATCTGCCTGGTGTCGATCTGGTTCTGCCCGATATCAGCTATATCGCCGAGCAGAAGAAGAACCTCAAAGGCATCATCATCACCCACGCCCATGAGGATCACTACGGCGCGCTGAACGATCTGTGGCCGGGCCTCAACGTACCCGTCTATGCCTCGGGTTTCACCGCCGGCATGCTGGAGGCAAAGCGCGCCTATGAGGGCAGCCGTGCCGAAATTCCAATCACCCCGTTCAAGGCGGGTGATCGCATCAATGTCGGCCCGTTCGAAATCGAGGCCGTCGGTGTCAACCATTCGATCCCCGAGCCGATGTCGCTGGTCATCCGCACGCCGCTTGGCAATGTCATCCACACGGGCGACTGGAAGATTGACGAGGCGCCGTCTCTCGGTCCGTTGACGGATGAGGCGCGTTTCCGCGCCATCGGCGAGGAGGGCGTGCTGGCGTTGATGTGCGACAGCACCAACTCGCTGCGTGACGGCGTATCGCCTTCGGAGCACGAAGTGTCTGAGGGGCTGCGCCAGATCATTGAAAATGCCGAGGGTCGCGTGGCCATCACCACCTTCTCCTCCAATGTCGGCCGTATCCGCTCCATCGCGCAGGCTGCGGAAGCTGCCGGACGCGAAGTGCTGCTGCTCGGCTCGTCGCTGAAGCGCGTCGTCAACGTTTCGCAGGATCTCGGCATCATGGAAGGTATCAAGCCGTTCCTGGCTGAAGACGAATACGGCTATATTCCGCGCAACAAGGTGGTCGTCATTCTCACCGGTTCGCAGGGCGAGCCGCGGGCAGCCCTTGCCAAGCTTTCGCGCGATGAGATGCGTAATGTAGCGCTGGCTGCCGGTGATACGGTAGTATTTTCCTCGCGCGCCATTCCCGGCAACGAAAAGGCGATCATCGAGATCAAGAACGGCCTGATAGAGCAGGGCATCCATATCGTTACCGACAATGAGGCTTTGGTGCATGTCTCCGGCCATCCCCGCCGTAACGAACTTCTGAGGATGTACGAATGGACCAAGCCGCAAATCCTGGTGCCGGTGCATGGCGAGGCGGCGCATCTGGTGGCGCAGAAGGAACTGGCTGAACAGGCCGGCATTTCTCAGGTGCCGAAGGTTCGTAACGGCAACATTCTGCGTCTGGCGCCTGGTCCTGCGGAAGTCATCAACGACGCACCGCACGGCCGCGTCTTCAAGGACGGCAACCTCATCGGTGACCTCGACGAGATGGGGATCAGCAATCGTCGCAAGCTTTCCTTCGCCGGCCATGTCTCCGTCAATGTGCTGCTGGACAGCCGCTACGACTTCCTCGGAGATCCCGATGTCGTACCTTTCGGCCTGCCGGAATTCGATGATGAGGGCGAGGACATGGAAGATACGCTCTATGACGCCGTACTCGGCGCCGTGGAAAGCATCCCTCGGGCCCGCCGCAAGGATCTTGCGCTGCTGCGCGAGTCAGTGCGCCGCGCCGTACGCGCCGCTGCCAATCAGGCATGGGGCAAGAAGCCGATCGTGACGGTTTTCGTCACCAAGGTCTGAACCGGAAAATCCCGGGTTTTCAAACCGTCACGCCCCGTCATGTCCGGGCCATCTCGGACATGACGCAATCGCCGTCCGCGATCGTTCCTTCTCCTCTCTTGCAGCTTTTTATACATCTTGCAGGGAAGTGATTCCGGTTCGCGGATGAATGCGTTACAAGGGGCGCATCACGCAGGAGGACGTCATGCCGCTTCTTTCGGTCTTCGCCATTTATTTCATCGTCTGGTGGACGGTG
The DNA here is from genome assembly GCF_053522705.1 of Agrobacterium sp. 16-2014-1-2a. NCBI lineage: Bacteria > Pseudomonadati > Pseudomonadota > Alphaproteobacteria > Hyphomicrobiales > Rhizobiaceae > Agrobacterium > Agrobacterium sp. 16-2014-1-2a. The sequence continues at coordinate 550,884 of NZ_JBNWBX010000001.1, read as the reverse complement.
CTTTTCGTTGTGCTGCCGATTGGCCTTCGCACTCAGGAGGAAGACGGCGATGTGGCGATTGGCACGGTTGCAAGCGCCCCGTCAAGGTTCAGGGGCGGGCGCATCGTGTTGTGGACAACGCTGATATCGGCTTTGATCTGCGGGCTCTGGTACGGCGTAACCTGGTGGTTCGGCGTCAGCATGGACGACCTTCCGAGAATTATCCCGGTTTTCGACTGAAGCACTTCACCCACGCGCCAGGATTAAGCGCGCCGTAGATTTGCAGCGTGGTGGGCTTCGTGATGCGATTTAAGGCAACATAAGCTGTGCTGCCGTTTTATGAACGGTCGCTACAAGATGCGCCAGTGCTGTCACATGGATGTCATATCAGTCGTGCACACACCATGAGAGTGTCTGGCGGGCAATTCGCTGTCACAATTTTACCGAAATAACCATTCGGGGTTGTGAACTTCGCCGGAATCAAAAAAAAACAAGGCATTTCAGCCTTGTTTTTCAGGTTTCGCGTGATCTGTAACCGTTACCGGGGCAGCGACAAGCGCGCCTAAGATCGAATCCTCCCAAGACTGACCGCGAAAACGGCAAGAATTTAGACTTCCTGCCTCTTTTGTGAGCTAAAGTTAGCCCAATCACCCATGCTTGTCATCTCATTTTTTGCATATTTGTTACAGTCGGCAAAAAATTCCCTGTGGTGCAATTTGTCGCACCGGATCAAGAATAATATTCCGGCCAAAGCGTTTTGACGCGAATTAGCTATCGCGAAAATGCCACGAAATCGCCTGGGCAGGTCTTTGCATGGCGGGTTTTCTTCTTGGTCAGAAACAGCTATGTACGGCGCCAATATCCCTCTATTCGGGGCGATTCCCGCGCCTTTGCGTGTTGTTGCCCATACCAATGGAAGTCGTCATGCGTCTCAGCCGTTATTTCATGCCCATCCTGAAGGAAAACCCCAAGGAAGCGGAGATTGTCTCCCATCGCCTCATGCTGCGTGCGGGCATGATCCGGCAGCAATCGGCTGGCATCTATTCCTGGCTACCGCTCGGCAAGCGCGTTCTGGACAAGGTCAACAGGATCATCCGCGAGGAGCAGGATCGCTCGGGCGCGATCGAGCTTCTGATGCCGACGCTGCAGACGGCTGAGCTGTGGCAGGAGAGCGGCCGTTATGACGATTACGGCAAGGAAATGCTGCGCATCAAGGACCGTCAGGACCGCCAGATGCTGTATGGCCCCACTAACGAGGAGATGATCACTGACATCTTCCGGTCCTATGTGAAATCCTACAAGAACCTGCCGCTGAACCTCTATCATATTCAGCTGAAGTTCCGCGACGAGGTGCGCCCCCGTTTCGGAACCATGCGCTCGCGCGAGTTTCTTATGAAGGATGCCTATTCCTTCGATCTGACCAAGGAAGACGCGATCCACTCCTATAACAAGATGTTCGTGGCTTACCTGCGCACATTCGAACGGCTTGGCCTGCGCGCCATTCCCATGCGTGCCGATACCGGCCCGATTGGCGGCAATCACAGCCACGAATTCATCATTCTGGCCGATACTGGCGAATCCGAAGTCTTCTGCCACAAGAGCTTCCTCGACCGCGCCATCCCCGCCGATGATACCAACTTCGACGATGTCGCAGCCCTTCAGGGCGTTTTCGACGAATGGACGGCCGACTATGCCGCCACCTCGGAAATGCACGACGAAGCTGCTTATGACGCCATTCCCGATGGCCAGCGCCTTTCCGCGCGCGGCATCGAAGTCGGCCACATCTTCTATTTCGGCACCAAATATTCCGAGCCGATGGGCGCCAAGGTGCAGGGTGCTGATGGCAAGGAACACCCCGTTCACATGGGGTCCTACGGCATTGGCCCGACACGCCTTGTTCCCGCCATCATTGAAGCATCGCATGACGAGAACGGAATCATCTGGCCGGCTTCGGTCGCTCCTTTCGATGTCGTGATTATCAACATGAAGGCAGGTGACGCAGCCTGTGATGCGGCGTGCGAAAAGCTGTATTACTCGCTCTCCAATGCCGGCAAGGATGTTCTTTATGACGATACGGACGACCGCGCGGGCCAGAAGTTCGCGACTGCTGACCTGATCGGCGTGCCGATGCAGATCATCGTCGGCCCACGTTCGGCAGCGAACGGTGAAGTCGAGGTGAAGGATCGCAAGACCGGCGACCGTGAAACCGTCACAATCGAAGCGGCAATGAACAGGGTGCTTGGCTAAGCGCGAAATGGTGAAAGTGACGAGCGGTTTTCGCCTGAAATCCGCTCCAGCTTTATGAGATCAAGATCAGGGGTCGGTTTTTTGTGAAAACCGGCCTTTCAAGTTCAGATCAGGGAGACGACATGGCAAAAGCCGAGGCTGACAAGGGTGCGGCTCCTTCCGCCCGGGAAAGGACCGCCCGGCCGTTTTCTGCTTTCGAGCGCATGGTGGCCTGGCGCTATCTGCGGTCGCGGCGCAAGGAAGCGTTCATATCCGTCATCGCCGGCTTTTCCTTCGTCGGCATCATGCTGGGCGTCGCGACGCTTATCATCGTCATGGCTGTCATGAACGGTTTTCGCACCGAGCTGATTTCGCGCATTCTCGGCATCAACGGCCATATGATCGTCCAGCCGATCGACCAGCCCTTCAACAATTACGATGAGCTGGCGAAGAAGTTCTCCGCCATTCCGGGCGTGACGATGGCCCTGCCGCTGGTAGAGGGGCAGACATTGGCCTCCGGTCGCGGTGGCGCCGGCTCCGGTGCGCTCGTGCGCGGCGTTCGCCAGGACGATATCGACAAGATCAAGGAAGTCGCCACCAACGTCAAAACCGGCGATCTCGTCGGCTTCATGGCGGGCGACGGGGTTCTGGTTGGCTCAAGGCTTGCCGCACAGCTTGGCGTGACGGCGGGCGACGATATCACCCTCATTTCGCCTGAAGGCGATGTGACGCCGATGGGTGTCAACCCGCGCGTCAAATCCTACAAGATTTCGGGCGTCTTCGAGATCGGCATGTCGGAATATGATGCGTCGATGATCTATATGCCGCTGTCCGAAGCCCAGCTTTATTTCAATGCCGAAGGCCTGGTGCAATCCATCGAGCTTTACGTCAGTCGCCCAGACAATGTCGACGGCATCCGCCCGCTGGTGGAGCAGGCAGCTGAGCGGCAGATCTATATCACCGACTGGAGACAGCGTAACCAGACCTTCTTTTCCGCCCTGCAGGTGGAAAGAAACGTGATGTTCATGATACTGACGCTCATCGTTCTGGTGGCGGCGCTCAACATCATTTCCGGCCTCATCATGCTGGTTAAGGACAAGGGCAGCGATATCGCCATTCTGCGCACCATGGGCGCCAGTTCCGGCGCCGTCATGCGTATCTTCTTCATGACGGGAGCTGCCATCGGCACGGTGGGCACATTCGCCGGTGTGGCACTCGGCGTCATCGTCTGCCTCAATGTGGAATCGATCCGGCAGTTCTTCTCCTGGGTATCAGGCACGGTGCTGTTTGATCCGCAGCTCTATTTCCTCAGCCAGCTTCCGGCCGAAATGGATATCAGCGAGACCATTACCGTCGTCATCATGGCGCTGACGCTTTCTTTCCTGGCAACCATCTTTCCGGCATGGCGGGCTTCCAAGCTCGATCCGGTGCAGGCCCTGCGTTACGAATAAGGACCGCTTCACAATATGGCAAAAAAATCAGTGCTGCGGCTTACCGGCGTCGAGAGGACCTATGGTCAGGGCGAGACGTCGCTCTCCATTCTGCGCAAGGCCGATTTCGAGTTGAAGAGTGGTGAGATGGTGGCGCTTGTTGCCCCCTCGGGCACCGGAAAATCCACGCTGCTGCATCTCGCCGGGCTTCTCGAGCATCCGGATGCTGGCGAGGTCTTCATCAATGACGCGCCCTGCAATGGTCTGCCGGATGAAAAGCGCACGGCGATCCGCCGCAGCGACATCGGTTTTGTCTACCAGTTCCATCATCTGCTGCCGGAGTTCACGGCGGTGGAGAATGTGATGATGCCGCAGCTCATCGCCGGTTTGACGCAGGGCGAGGCCCGCAAGCGTGCGAGCGCGCTGCTCGATTACATGCGGGTCGGCCATCGCGGCGAACATCGCCCTGCTGAGCTTTCCGGCGGTGAACAGCAACGTGTGGCGATCGCGCGTGCCGTTGCCAACGCACCGCTCCTGCTTCTCGCCGACGAGCCGACCGGCAATCTCGATCCCGAGACCGCGCATTACGTGTTCGATGCGCTGGAAGCGCTGGTGCGCCAGTCCGGCCTTGCCGCACTGATCGCCACCCATAATCACGAGCTTGCCAACCGCATGGACCGCCGCGTGACGCTTGCAGACGGCAAGATCGTAGACTTCTGATCGTGATGCAGTAAGGCGACCATAGCGCCGCCTTTGCGATCTTTTCTGCGGCTGAGTCTGTCTACGTTCAGGTTTCCCGCGAAGCCACTCGTCCTTCCACAATTGAATTTTCACGAACCCGGAGGTGTTTTTGCCTCCGGGTTTTTTTGCTTTGGAGTCAGTGGCTTGCCATTCACGAAGGTGGAACCGCAGCCGATTCTGCCGCGTTAGCAAGGAGACTATCAATAAAAGCCTGTTGACAATCGAACAAAATGAGAACAAAGTTAGAACATAACGAGTAAGGAGAGACCAATGACTGATTTCATCCGTGACGTTGCCGCTTTCGCCTCCATCGCTGTGTTCGTCGCCAGCTTTTCGGTGATCCTCACTGCCCTGTGAAGGGCACACCGGCGCAGAAGCCTGTATAGACGCCGAAAGGCGGTGGACTTTGAAGGCCGAAAATCGGAAAATCGCCCCCTCGATTCAGAATGACAGGATGACGATATGGGCGAGACGGTTACGCGTGGAGAGACCTCTGGCGAAACGCTGAAAACACCCGGTTTCGTCCATCTGCGGGTTCACTCCGCTTACTCCCTGCTTGAGGGGGCTTTACCCCTCAAGAAAATTATGTCCAAGGCCGTTGCAGACGGCCAGCCGGCCATAGCCATTACCGACACCAACAATCTTTTCGTCGCACTGGAGTTTTCCGAAAAGGCGCGTGATGAGGGCTTGCAGCCGATTATCGGCTGTCAGGTGTCGATCGACATGCAGGATGCGGTGGATGATCGCCGCAATCACAACAGCCACCTTGCCAAGCTTCCAGCCATCGTGCTGCTCGCGGCTGATGCCGGAGGGTACGAGCGGCTGGTGGACCTTATCAGCCGCGCCTATCTGGAAGGCGAAAGCGGTGGCCAGTCCGTGCATATTACCCGTGCATGGCTGGAGGAAGCCTCCAATGCCGGGCTGATTGTGCTGACGGGTGCCTCCGGTGGTCCGGTGGATATGGCTCTGAAGGAAGGGCATGCGGCGCAGGCGAGAGAACGCCTGCTGGCGCTGAAATCACTCTTCGGTGACAAGCTTTATATCGAATTGCAGCGTCAGTCCGGTTTCGACCGCGTCCATGAGCGGCGTATGATTGGACTTGCTTATGAACATGATATTCCGCTGGTCGCCACCAACGAGGCGTTCTTCCCTTCGAGGGCCGATTATGAGGCGCATGACGCATTGATGGCGGTGGCGCATAACGCCATCGTTTCGGATGACAGCCGGTTCCGCCTGACCCCCGACCATTATATGAAAAGCCGTGAGGAGATGGCGGAGCTGTTTGCCGACCTTCCGGAGGCACTGGAAAACACCGTCGAAATCGCAATGCGTTGCTCGTATGTGCTGAAGAAGCGTGGGCCGATCCTGCCGCGCTTCACCGGTGCCAGCGACGATCCCGAAGCGGCGCAACGGGCAGAGGCCGAAGAGCTTCGCCGTCAGGCCGTCGAAGGTCTTGATCTTCGCCTTGCGGCCCTCGGCATGGCACCTGGCTACACAGAGCAGGAATATCGCGACAGGCTGGATTTCGAGCTTGGCGTTATCGAACGCATGGGTTTTCCAGGTTACTTCCTGATCGTTGCGGACTTCATCAAATGGGCCAAGCAGCAGGATATTCCGGTCGGCCCCGGCCGCGGTTCGGGTGCAGGCTCGCTCGTGGCCTATGCGCTGACCATCACCGATGTCGATCCCCTGCGCTTCTCGCTGCTGTTCGAGCGCTTCCTCAATCCCGAACGCGTGTCGATGCCCGACTTCGATATCGACTTCTGCCAGGACCGCCGCGAAGAGGTGATCCGCTACGTGCAGCGCAAATATGGCCGCGAGCAGGTGGCGCAGATCATTACCTTCGGTTCGTTGCAGGCTCGCGCGGCATTGCGCGACGTCGGCCGCGTGCTGGAAATGCCCTATGGGCAGGTGGACAAGATCTGCAAGCTGGTACCCAACAACCCGGCCAATCCGACGCCGCTGTCAAAAGCGATCGAGGAAGAGCCGCGTCTGCAGGAAGAGGCGGACAAGGAACCCGTCGTTGCCCGACTTCTGGATATCGCCCAGAAGATCGAGGGGCTTTACCGTCACGCCTCCACCCATGCTGCCGGTATCGTCATCGGTGACCGGCCGCTGTCGAAGCTGGTGCCGATGTATCGCGATCCGCGCTCCGACATGCCGGTTACCCAGTTCAACATGAAGTGGGTGGAAAGCGCAGGCCTCGTCAAATTCGACTTTCTCGGTCTGAAGACGCTGACGGTGCTGAAGGTTGCCGTCGATTTCGTTGCCAAACGCGGCATCAAGGTCGATCTCGCCGCAATTCCGCTGGACGACGCCAAAACCTACGAGATGTTGTCACGCGGTGAAACTATCGGCGTGTTCCAGGTGGAAAGTGCCGGCATGCGCAAGGCGCTTATCGGCATGCGCCCGGACTGCATCGAGGACATCATTGCGCTGGTGGCGCTTTATCGTCCGGGTCCGATGGAAAACATTCCGGTCTACAATGCCCGCAAGCATGGCGAGGAGGAACTGGAGTCGATCCACCCCACCATCGACCACCTCCTGAAGGAGACGCAGGGCGTTATCGTCTATCAGGAACAGGTGATGCAGATCGCCCAGGTTCTGTCAGGTTATTCGCTCGGCGAAGCCGATCTTCTGCGCCGCGCCATGGGCAAGAAGATCAAGGAGGAGATGGACCAGCAGCGCGAGCGCTTCGTCGACGGCGCGATCAGAAACAACGTGTCGAAGCCTCAGGCCAACACCATCTTCGACCTTCTGGCGAAATTTGCCAATTACGGCTTCAACAAGAGCCACGCCGCCGCTTACGCCATCGTGTCCTATCAGACCGCCTATATGAAGGCGCATTATCCGGTGGAGTTCCTCGCTGCCTCCATGACGCTGGATATGGCCAACACGGAAAAACTCAATGATTTCCGCCAGGATGCCAGCCGTCTCGGCATAGAGGTCGTGGCACCTTCGGTGCAGACGTCCTTCCGGCAGTTCGAGACGGGTGAGAACCGCATCTATTATTCGCTGGCCGCCATCAAGGGCGTGGGCGAGGGCGCGGTGGAACACATCGTTACCGTGCGCGACGGCAAGCCATTTGCAAGCCTGGAGGATTTCTGCCTGCGCATCGATCCGAAGCAGATCAACCGGCGTGTGCTCGAAAGCCTCATCAACGCTGGCGGTTTCGATTGTTTTGGCCGCGACCGCGCCGAGATGATCGGCGGGCTGGACCGTATCATCGGTTATTCGCAACGCGCGCAGGAAAGCCGCGTTACCGGCCAGTCGGACATGTTCGGCTCCGGCGGCGCAAGCGGTCCGGAAAAGCTCATCCTGCCTGCCTTCCAGCCGTGGCTCGCCTCGGAAAAACTGCTGCGCGAATATCAGGTGCTCGGTTTTTACCTGACCGCACATCCGCTCGATACCTACCGCCCCGTATTGGAAAAGTTGCGGGTGCAGAATTTCGCCGATTTTTCCGCCGCAGTGAAACAGGGTGCGACCGCCGGGCGTCTGGCCGGCACCGTCACCGGCAAGCAGGAGCGCAAGACCCGGACCGGAAACAAGATGGGTATCGTCACCTTCTCCGATGCCTCCGGCCAATATGAGGCGGTGTTGTTTTCCGAAGGGCTTGCCCAGTTTCGCGATCTGCTCGAGGTGGGCAAATCGCTTGTTATCACCGTGCAGGCGGAAGAGCGCCCGGAAGGCATCGGTCTTCGCATCCAGACGGCGCAATCGCTCGAGGAGAAATCCGTCCAAATGCAAAAGGCGTTGCGGGTTTATGTGCGCGATTCTGGCCCGCTGAAAACCGTCGCCCGCCACCTCAATACCAAAGGTGACGGATCGGTTTATTTCATCGTCATCAAGGACGAGGGGAGCCGTGAGATCGAGGTGGAGCTGACGGAGAAATACCGTATTTCCCCTGAGATCGCCGCCGCACTTCGCTCTGCCCCCGGCGTTGTTGATGTGGAGCTGGTGTGAGGCCTCAAGCCCTCAAACCGGCCCTTCCTTTGTCACGGTAATGAAGTCCGTCCCCACCCCTGTCTCCATCTGGTGACTGAGGTCGGAAACGGTAATCGAACTGCCGGTTGAAAGCTCTTTCTCGATTCGGGAGCGAATTTCAGCCGGTATTTCGAGGCGATCGAGCACGGCGCTTAGCTGGTCAAAGCCACCGGGCGCTTCGGTAACGGTGATGCCGAGCCGCTTGCGGGCTGCGGCCGGCAGATGGTTTTCCAGTGTTACGCCATTCCATTCGGCGGTTCCGGCTGCGCGGTTGACGGCAACGGCTTCGAAGAAATGCGTTCCGAGTGCCACCTCGGGATCCTTGATGTCGATCGCAGCCTCGAATAGCGGCTTGAAATCCTGTCGCACCATGATCTGGCCATTCGGTGGATGATCTTCGCCGGCGGATGCGTAAAGCGCAGCGACGAAATCGTCGGTCAGTAGCGGCCCGGTGGTTTTCAGCCCCTTCCAGCGCTTGAACCCGTTGACGGCGCTGATCGTCATTTCTCCGGTATAGCCGTCCGGTGCGCCGGCATCGAAGCCAAGGCGCGTCAGTACCGCCTGAATATCCATCACCTTTTCGCGCTCGCCGCGCCGGGTGATGAGGATGCGCAAGGGCGAGGGCTCCTTGCCTTTGGCCATCGGTTTGATGGCTTGCGTTTTTTCATTCACGGCCACCTCAACGGTGCCCAATACGGCGTCGAAGGTCGCGGGGCGCAGCTCGACGTCGGATAAAAGCAGCTTGCCGTCATCGGCATCGTCCCGCGGCTCAAACAGGGCTGAATGTTGTACGGAGCGCAGAGAAACCGGCCGGTCGGTGATGATGACATGCACGCCATAGCGGGTCTCGCCGAACAGCGACTGCGCGAATTTCGAAGGCAGGCGCACGCAGCCATGCGAGGCCGGGTAATTCGGCACCTTGCCTTCGTGCAACGCGATGCCCGACCATGTCAGTCGCTGCATGAAAGGCATGGGCGCGGCCGAGTAGATGTTCGATTCGTGGTATTTGCGTTTTTCCAGAATCGAAAAAATGCCGCTCGGCGTCTCATGCCCGGCCTTGCCGGTTGAGACCTTGGATGTAGCAACGATCTCGCCGTTCTCGTAAAGCGCCAGCGATTGATCGCTTTTCGAAACGACGATCTGCAGGGACTTGTTGTCGGCGGCAAGCGCCGGAAAGGCAAGAATGCTGGCCGACAGCATGCCGGTCAGAAGACGGAAGCGAAGGGACATGACGCAATACACCACATGCACAAAACTTCGTTTACTCAACCACGCGAAGTTTAATGAAGTTTAAGGATAGGGCGTCTGCCACATCACTAATTTGTGTAATATCTAAAATATGGGCGGGGTGTTGCAGGCCGCAGGGTTTCACGGCGTTTGCAAGCGGCATGGCCGCTATTTGCGTGTGCCGAAAGTGTAGCCGGTCTCGACGCTGCCCTTGCCGAACTTGTCGCGCAGCTTGTCCATTGCCGCTTCCGCCGCCGCCCGCCGTTCTGCCTGCCTGTCGACGAGATCGGGAGGATCGGCAAGGTCCGCATCGCGCAGATCACTGACACCTATGCCGATCAGGCGAAACTTGGTGCCGTCGGTTTCTTTCGCAAGCAGCGAAAGGCCGGTGCGGAATATGCGGTCGGCAAGCTGGGTCGGGTCATCAAGCTTGCGGTTGCGGGTGCGGAGTTTGAAATCGGCCGTCTTCATTTTCAGTACAACCGTCTGGCCGGAAATGCCGCTCTTCTTCAGGCGCCAGGCAACTTTTTCGGAAAGCGACCGCAGGATCGGTACGAGGTCCTCGTGGCGGGAAATATCGTTGAAGAAGGTGGTCTCGGAAGACACGCTTTTCACGGGGTCGTTATTGTGCACGTGCCGTTCATCGATACCGCGCGAAAGCCGGAACAGCCGTTGTCCCATCACGCCATAGCGGCGCATCAGGTCGCCTTCCTCCATCTCCTGCAACTGCGCGATCATGCGGATGCCGTCCGCCTCCAGCGTCGCCGCAAACGCCTTTCCAACGCCCCATATCGTCGTGACGGGCCGTGCTGCCAGAAAGGAAAGCGCTTCCGCTTCGCCGATCACCGAAAAGCCGCGCGGTTTTTTAAGGTCGGACGCGACCTTGGCCAGAAATTTGCAGTAGGACAGCCCGGCCGAGACGGTCACGCCCACTTCTTTTTCCACCCGTTTCACAAATTTCGCCAGAACCCGGGCAGGTGGATCGTGATGCAGCCTCTCCGTTCCGGAAAGATCGAGAAACGCCTCGTCTATGGATAGCGGCTGCACGAGCGGCGTCAAATCCTGCATCATGGTTCGGATCTGACGGCCGACGCGGCTATATTTTTCCATGTCGGGCTTGATGACCACGGCGTCCGGACAAGCTTCCAGCGCCTTGAACATCGGCATGGCGGAGCGCACGCCCTGGATGCGGGCAATGTAGCAGGCAGTGGAAACCACGCCGCGTTTTCCGCCGCCGATGATCAACGGCTTGTCGGCAAGCTCGGGATTGTCCCGTTTTTCAACGGAGGCGTAAAAGGCGTCGCAATCGATATGGGCGATGCTGAGGTCGTAGAGTTCGTCATGGTAGACGAGGCGGGGACTGCCACAGGCGCGACAACGCCTCAGGTCCGCTGGCTGGCCGGCCAGACAGTCGCGGCAAAAACCGGGATCATAAAGATGCGACGTGGACATGGGCCGAAAACAAAACCAGAACGTCGCCAACCATACTCCGGCCGTGACGGTGGCTCAAGGGGTGGTCTGTCAATACTCACCCGAATCCAGTCCCGGGCCGGAAAAATGGTGCCAGGCAGCGGCAACCGTTTCGGGGGATGTGTCGGTCGCCGCGCAGAAGGCCATGAGGTCTGGTTCGTGGCTCATCAGAAAATCGGTGAGCCCCGCCAGAAAGCCGGGATCGTGGGCGGCATGGCGCAGCATATTGGCCTGCAATCCGCTCAGCGCCAGAAAACGCCCGAGCATTTCCGGCTCGTTTGCCAGCCAGCCAAGTATGGCGGCTGCCGTTTCTTGCGGATCTTTTCCGCCATTGTCTTTGTTTTTTGTATCTCTCAGCATTTCTCTACCGAAGTTACCTATTTTGAAACCAAATCGTTCTAGCCTTGCGCAACAAATGGACGATGGAATCGGTTCTCTGGCACCCTATATGTCTGGGAGAAGGTTTCAAAGCGAAACGGGGACTGCCCACCATGCCCAAGCAGGTCATGATAGTCGAAGACAACGAGCTGAACATGAAGCTCTTTCGTGACCTGATCGAGGCGTCTGGCTATACGACGATCCAGACGCGCAATGGCATGGAAGCGCTGGATCTTGCCCGCAAGCATCGCCCCGACCTCATTCTCATGGATATTCAGCTGCCGGAGGTTTCCGGGCTGGAGGTGACGAAATGGCTGAAGGAGGATGATGAGCTGCACGTCATTCCGGTCATCGCGGTAACCGCCTTCGCCATGAAGGGGGATGAGGAGCGCATTCGTCAGGGCGGATGCGAGGCCTATGTGTCCAAGCCGATCTCCGTTCCGAAATTCATCGAAATCATCAAGACCTATCTAGGCGATGCGTAAGGCGGTTGGGGAACTGTTATGACGGCGAGAGTTCTGGTTGTTGACGACATACCCGCAAACGTAAAGCTTCTCGAAGCCCGGCTTGTCGCGGAATATTTTGACGTCGTAACCGCCGAGGATGGTTTCAAGGCGCTTGATATCTGCGACCAGGAACAGGTCGATATCATCCTGCTGGACATCATGATGCCTGGCATGGACGGTTTCGAGGTCTGCGAACGGCTGAAGGCCAATCCGAAAACGGCGCATATTCCTGTTGTCATGGTCACCGCACTCGATCAGCCCTCGGACCGCGTGCGCGGTCTGAAAGCCGGCGCCGATGATTTTCTGACCAAGCCCGTTAACGACCTTCAATTGATCGCCCGTGTCAAAAGCCTCGTGCGCCTCAAGGCCGTCAGTGACGAATTGCGGCTGCGGGCCGAGACCGCGCGCGAGATCGGCATCGAGGAGATGCTGCGCAGCGATGGCCTCATGCAGACGCCTGGCCGCGTTCTGGTGGCGGATGGCCGCGCCAGCTCGCAGGAACGCATCGTCAGGGCGCTGAAGCCGGTTGCCGAGGTCGATGCCGTCACGGAGCCTCAGGCGGCCCTGTTGAAGGCCGCGAGCAACCCCTTCGAGCTTGTCATCGTCAATTCCAATTTTGAGGATTACGATCCGCTGAGACTGTGTTCGCAGCTTCGTTCGCTGGAGCGTACCCGGTTCCTGCCGTTGCTTCTGGTAGCGGAACAGGGGGCGGACGACATGGTGGCGCGGGCGCTCGATCTTGGCGTGAACGATTATATTCTCCGCCCGATCGATCCCAACGAACTTGTCGCCCGGTCTCTGACGCAGATCCGGCGCAAGCGCTATAACGAGCATCTGCGGCTCAATCTCCAGCACACGATGGAGCTTGCTATCGTCGATGGGCTGACTGGTCTTAACAATCGCCGTTATCTCGACAATCATCTGAAGATACTTTTCGACCGCGCCGCCGTGCGTGGCCGCCCGATTTCCATTTGCATGACCGATATCGACCGCTTCAAGCTGGTCAACGATACCTATGGCCACGATGTCGGCGATGAGGTTCTGCGCGAGTTTGCAGCCCGCATCCGCAGCACGGTGCGCGGCGCCGATCTTGCCTGCCGTTATGGCGGGGAGGAATTCGTGGTTGTGATGCCCGACACGTCGATGGAGCTTGCCACAAGCGTTGCCGAGCGCCTGCGGGCAATCATCGAGGACAAGCCGTTTCACGTTCGTTCCATCGACCGCGAGTTGAGTATCACGGCTTCGCTCGGCATCGCCACCAGCAGCGGAGCATTCGGCGCGCCGGACGAGCTTCTGAAGCAGGCCGACAGGGCGCTCTATGAGGCGAAACACACAGGACGCAACCGCGTCGTGGCGGCCGCCGCCTAGAGGCGCAGACCCATGACGCTGAAAATCCGTGCCGCCTTTTGAGACTTTCGACGTTTACCGTTATCGATAGCCGCCCAAAGACCTGGCGGCAAACTGTGGCAAGCGCCAAGTCCCTGACCTTGCCAGTATTTTATCTTCTTGCAATGAGGGGGTGAAGTCTAACAGGATTAATAGAGTTCAAGTTGAAAAATACGTTGAATTCAATCGCTCACGGAACTATAGTGTGCCAGCGTTGTATATTTAACCATGTTTTCCAGGTGATGTATCTCTGGCTTAAGAATTTGTTGATTTTTATTTTACTTCTGCGCACACTCCCAATCGAGAATAACAGTTCTTCCGGCGGTTTTTCCGTCTAGTGATGAAGAAACGATGGCGGTTTACACCGCTGATGTTTCGGTCGTCAGGGGCTGGTATTGCGTAGTTTGAATGCCCCATGATGCTCAGGTCCGCCGCATCTCCTGGATCGTGGGGTCGGTCGGCTGACGATGTCCGAATCGGTTCCTCGTGCCGTGATCACATCGTTGGCCGACCGCCTTATCTCCGAAAATATTCTGTGCTTGTGCTGCCGCTTATAGCGCAGCACATCCGGCTGCGCGCGCAGGCAGCGCGCTGTCGCAGCGGTTGGCGCATTTGGCCGATGAGACGCTGATTAGGAGAGGCGCTGGTTAGGCGAGACGGTGATAAAGAGTTTTCCCGCCGTGCCGATAGCGCCGACTGGGTTCCAAACTCAAGAACCGCAACTAGGAAGGTTGCGATTCGTTGGCCCGTGGCGGGCCTTGCGAGGGCGCTGGCGCAAAGAATGCCGTTGGCGGCAATCCCTTTCCGTACAAACAAAAAACGCGCCCGTTGGGCGCGCTTTTGCCGGAGAACCCGATCAAGAATTACTTGATCTTGGTTTCCTTAAATTCAACGTGCTTGCGTACAACCGGGTCATACTTCGTCTTCGTCATCTTGTCCGTGAACGTACGGCTGTTCTTGGTGGTGACGTAGAAGGTACCGGTGTCGGCTGTCGACAGCAGCTTGATCTTGATTGTTGTAGCTTTCGCCATGGTCGTCCTGCCTTTAAACAAAAGAGAAGCCGCAGGCGCTTCTCACCTCGGCTAAATCTGGCGCGAAACTACGTATCGCGCCTGAAAAGTCAAGTCTGTTTTGCCCTGAAAACAAAACGGAAGGCATAAAGCACCACGTAAAGCCCGAAAAACACGGCAAGCGCCCAGGCGAAACCATCGGTACCCGCAACATCCATGGAAATGCCGACGGCCTGTGGTCCGGCTATTGTGCCCATGGCGTAGCAGAAGATGAAGGCGGCGTTGGCGGCCACCAGATCGGCCCCTTTGAGACGCGATCCCAGATGGGTGAGGCCGACGGTATACATGCCGGATACGAGGCCGCCCCAGAACAGCAGCAGGGCCGCTACGAGAATCCATCTATCCACCAGCAAGGGCAGCGCCAGCGTGCCGCAAACGCCCGCAAAGGCCATCAGCGCCAGCATTGTGCGCCGGTCCTTCATTCGGTCCGAAAGCAGGCCGATCGGTATCTGGAAGACCATGTTGCCGATGCCCATCACTGTCAGCAGAAGTGCCGCCTGCGATTCGTTGAAGCCTTCGCGGGTCGCATAGATGGGAAAGAGCGACAGACCGCCCGCTTGCACGGCGCCGAACACGAAGGCCGCCGCAGAAGCCATCGGCACCAGCCATATATAACGGGCGAAATGGTGGTTCGGCCTTTCGCTCAGCTCCGGGCTTTCGCCGCGCGCAAGGAAGATCGGGATCGCGGCAAGCAGTATGATTGCCGCCCCGACCAGAAATGGCAGGATGCCATCGCTGCCGACCACGGAAAACAATAACGGGCCAACCGCGAACCCAACCGCAAGTCCGGTGGCGTAGATGCCGAGAACCATGCCGCGTTTTTTCGGTGGCGCGGTCATGTTGATCCAGTATTCGGAGAGGATGAACAGCGTGGTGGTTGCGCCATGGAAGACGATTCGCAGCGGAAACCACATCCAGAAGGCGTCGGCGAAATAGAAACAGAGCGCACTCAGGGCCGACACGACAACGGCAAATAGCATCGTTCGCGCCACGCCGAAATCATGGGCGATCTTGGTGGTCACCGGCGCTGCCATCATCGCCGCAACGCCGGCCATTGCCGAATTTACCCCGATCATGGTGGAGGAGATGCCGCGCTTCTCAAGGATGATCGACAGGAGCGGCAGGCCAAGGCCGATGGCGACACCGACCGCACTGATGGCGGAGATGGCGGCGATCAGTGAGGGCCAGTGAATGGCGTCCGCTTCGCATTTCATTTGTGACATGACGGCCTTTATACAAAGTCTCGAATGAATCGGCCGTGGCGCGTGACATAGAGCCGCGCGGGGCTTTCAAAGGGCAGTGACGGATCACCTATCATGAGTTTTGTGACATCTTCGAGAACCGTGCGTGTGATTTTCGGCATGTTCAGACTGGAAAGCGCTGTCATGTCAAGCCATTGCACATTGTGCAGCTCATCTGAATCCCTGATTAGCCGGGTATCCAGCCGCAACTCGTCGGCGTAACAGCAAAAGAATCGCGTGTCGTAACGCCTGATATTGCCGGGCGGGGTGATTGCGCGCGCCACATATCGAAAACGCGAAAGATCCGGACCATCAGCGTCCATGCCCATATCGACGCCGGTTTCCTCCACGAGCTCGCGCGCGGCGGCAAGCGCCAGCGCCCGTGCCCCGGCAGCGCTCAGGCGGCGCGCGGCAGACGTGGTGAGGCTGCGCAGCACGGCGGGGTGCAGATCGCCGGAGAAGGGCAGGGCGTGGTCGCGTGGATCGCGTTTGCCACCGGGAAACACGTAAGCGCCGGGCATGAATATGTGGGCATTACTGCGCCGGCCCATCAGCACGCGAATAGCAGGGCCGGAACGATCAAACAGGATGATTGAGGCGGCATCGCGCGGCCGCAGTGGACCGCTCGCCGCCTGGGTGTTCGAGGGAAGCTCGGACACTTGCAAATTCCCGCCCGCCGTCAGTGGGAGGAGCCGTCTATCTGCACTTTTGGCTGTTTTCCGTCGAAGCCGTGCATTCTAAGTGCCCATTGCAGGCCGATGACGCCACCCTTGATCGGTTGCAGCGTCAGAAGCGCGGCCAGAATGGTGATAGGCACCCAGATGGCGAAGTGTACCCACATGGGAACGGAAAGCACGAGATCGGTCATCATGAAGCCGCCAACGGCGATATGGCCGATGATGACGATAGAAATATAGGGCGGCAGGTCGTCGGAGCGGTGATGATGCATTTCCTCGCCGCAGGCCGCGCAATTGTCCACCGGCTTCAGGAAGGCCCGAAACAGGCGACCGCTGCCACAGGCCGGGCAGCGATTGGCCATGCCCCGCATGATCGAGCGGCCAAGCGGACGCTCCGCGCTTCCATCTCCGAAGGTAACCGTTTCCGAGCCCTGATTTGCACTCATCCTGAAGTCCTTCTCCCGTTTGTCTTAACCGCTTGACGCGGTCTTGTTACCGACGTCCTCTCGGCGGCCTTGTTCCCGGCTTGGCGGAAGGACGTGATGTCCGCCGGCCTGCCTTGTGGAACGACCGCGAGCCGACCGGCATCTTGCGCCCCGGGCTCAGCATTTCAAACCGCAGCGCACCAGCCAAGGGTACCGCTTCTGCAAGCCGCACCTGAACCGTATCGCCGAGTTGATAACCGAGACCCGTCTTTTCCCCCGTCAGAGCCTGATGGGCTTCGTCGTAGAGGAAATAGTCGGTTCCAAGTGTAGATATAGGAACAAACCCGTCGGCGCCAAACTGCGGCAGCGCGACAAATAGTCCCGCCTTGGTGACACCCGCGACGCGGCCATCGAACTCCTCACCGACGCGCTCGGAAAGATGGTGCGCGATCAGCCGGTTGATGGTGTCGCGCTCTGCGGCCATGGCGCGGCGCTCGAAGGTCGAGATTTCGGCGGCTATATCGTCCAGCGTCGCCTCTTCCTGCGGGGTGATGCCGCCTTCGCCGAGGCCTAGCGATCCGACCAGCGCCCGATGTACGATCAGATCGGCATAACGGCGGATCGGTGAGGTGAAATGCGCGTACTTCATCAGGTTGAGGCCGAAATGGCCGATATTTTCCGGGCTGTAGATCGCCTGGCTCTGACTGCGCAGCACCATCTCGTTGACCATGATCTGGTGCGGCGTGTCGAGTGCGCGCGCCAGAATGCCGTTGAAGGAATTGGCGCGCATCGCGACACCCTTGGCCATGGAAATGCCGATGGTGCCGAGGAATTCGCGCAGCACTTCCTGCTTGGTAAGTGTGGGGGCGTCATGCACGCGGTAGACCAGCCGCTGCTTTTTCTTTTCCAGGGTCTCTGCGGCGGCGACGTTCGCCTGGATCATCATTTCCTCGATCAGCTTGTGCGCATCGAGGCGTTCGGGAATGACGACCTTGTCCACCGTGCCGTCGGGCCTGAGCTGGATCTTGCGCTCCGGCATGTCGAGTTCCAGCGGCTGGCGGCGATCGCGGCCGCGCTTCATCACGGCATAGGCGTGCCACAGCGGCTTCAGGATCGGCTCCAGCAGCGTGTCGGTCTTGTCGTCCGGGCGACCGTCGATGGCGGCCTGCGCCTGCTGGTAGGAGAGCTTGGCGGCACTCTTCATCATGATGCGATGGAAAGTGTGGCTCGCCTTGCGGCCTTCCTTCGAGAAGGTCATCCGCACAGCAAGGGCAGGGCGGTCGACGCCTTCCTTCAGCGAGCAGAGGTCGTTGGAGATGCGTTCCGGCAGCATCGGCACGACACGATCAGGGAAATAGACGGAGTTACCGCGCTTCAGCGCCTCGCGGTCGAGCGGTGCGCCTGATCGCACATACCAGGACACGTCGGCGATAGCGACGGTGACGATCACTCCATCAGGATTGTCGGGCGAGGGGTCGAGTTCGGCATAGACCGCGTCGTCATGGTCCTTTGCGTCGGCCGGATCGATCGTGATCAGCGGCAGGTCGCGCCAGTCTTCACGGTGAGACATGGTCGCGGGTTTTGCGGCATCCGCCTCGGCCAGAACATTCGGCGGGAAGATGTGCGGAATACCGTGGGCATGGATCGCGATCATCGAGATCGCCTTTTCCGAGGCGACTGAGCCGACGACCGAAAGAACCTTTGCGCGTGTCAGGCCGTAACGACCGCTGTTGCGCGAGGTTTCCACCTCGATCAGGTCGCCGTCCTTGGCATCGCCCACACCCTCGGGGTCGATGACCATTTCCTCGCCGCGCCGGTCGATCGGCATCAGGCGTCCGCCGCCGCCTTCCGTTTCCTTGAACACGCCAAGCAGCGCGTTCTGACGACGGTCGATCAGCTTGACGACGCGGGCCGTGTAGGCCGGGCCGACGCTGTCCTTTGAAGGGAATATTTTTGCCAGAATGCGATCGCCGAGACCGGCGGCAGGGGCTTTCTTACTGCGATCCTGCGAGGACTGGCGGATGAGCACGGCAGGGGCCGCGCCCTGATCTTCAGGCCATTCGGCAGGCCGGCCGATCAATTCGCCGTCCTTGTCGCGGGTGGTGATGTCGAGAACCGTCACCGGCGGCAGGCCACCCGGTCGCGTCAGCGTCTTGCGGCTCTTCTGCACCATGCCGTCGGTTTCAAGCTCCTTCAGCAGTGCCTTGAGCACAACGCGGTCGTCGCCTTTCAGCCCGAAAGCCTTGGCGATTTCGCGCTTGGAGGCCTGCTGCGGATGCTCGGCGATGAATTTCAGCAGCACTTCGCGGGAAGGCACCTCGCCATGGATGATGCCTTCACCTTCATTTGCCCGCTTGCCGCGCCCGGTACGTCCGAAGCCGTCGCTGGCGGAACCCTGTCTCTGACTCGGCGCCTTGCTCACGATTCTGCCTTCTTGGGTTTAGCTGCGGCCTTCGGCTTGGCAGCCGTCTTGCTTTTCGTTGCGGCCTTGGCTTTTGTCGCCTTCGGCTTTGCGGCTGTGTCGCCATCGGCCTTCTTGGCAGCAGTTTTCTTGGCCTTGGCGGGCTTGCCGCCGGTTCCTGTCTTGGCGATACGCTCGGCAATCAGCACCAGCGATTCGTCCAGCGTCACGGAGGTCGGATCCTGCCCCTTTGGAATGGTGGCGTTAACTTTGCCCCAGTTGACGTAAGCGCCGTAACGCCCGTCGCGGACGGTGATCGGGCCGCCATCGGGGTGATCACCCAGTTCCTTCAGCGCCGCAGGCGTGCCGTTGCGGCCGCGCCCCGGTCCCTTGCTCTGCTTCTCGGCAATGACGGTAACGGCACGGTTGAGGCCGATCGAGAACACGTCTTCGATGCTTTCGAGGTTCGCATAGGAACCGTCATGCAACAGAAAGGGTCCGTAGCGGCCAAGCCCGGCGGAAATCATCTTGCCGGTTTCGGGGTGCTTGCCGATATCGCGCGGCAGGTTGATGAGCGCCAGCGCCTTTTCGTGGTCGATGTCCTCAGGCTTCCAGCCCTTGGGCAGCGAGGAGCGCTTGGCTTCCTTGCCATCGCCGCGCTGGATGTACGGGCCGAAACGGCCAGACCGAAGCGTCAACTCCTCGCCGGTCATCGGATCGGCACCCAGCGCTTTCGGCTCGTTGGATACGGAAGCTTCGGCTTCCGAGCCATCGGACGTGAGCTGGCGGGTGAAGTTGCACTCCGGATAATTGGAGCAACCGACGAAAGCGCCATATTTGCCGAGCTTCAGCGAAAGGTTGCCGGTGCCGCAAACCTGACAGATGCGCGGATCGGAACCGTCCTCACGCTTGGGGAAGACCAGCGGGGCCAGAACTTCATTGAGCGCATCCAGCACGTTGGTAACGCGCAATTCCTTGGTATCTTCGATCTGCGCGAAGAAATCCTTCCAGAAATCGCGCAGCACCTGCTTCCAGTCCAGTTCGCCCGCGGAAATGCGGTCGAGCTTTTCTTCCAGATCGGCGGTGAAGTCGTATTCGACATATTTGGCAAAGAAGCTTTCGAGGAAAGCCGTCACCAGCCGTCCGCGCGAATGGGGAATGAGCTTGCGCTTGTCGATGATGATATATTCGCGGTCGCTTAGCGTCTTCAGTGTCGCCGCATAGGTGGAAGGACGGCCGATGCCGAGTTCTTCCATCTTCTTGATGAGCGATGCTTCCGAATAACGCGGCGGCGGCTCGGTGAAGTGCCGGCTGGCGTTGATCTTCTGCTTGGCGAGGTTCTCGCGCGCATTGATCTGCGGCAGGCGGCCTTCATCGTCACCGTCGTCGCTCTGCTCGCCATCTTCTTTCTGGTCGGTATAGGCGGCAATGAAGCCGTCGAAGCGGATGACGGAACCGACGGCACGAAGCCCGGCCTTTTCACCGTCCTTGTCGGCAAGGATTTCCACCGTGGTACGTTCGATTTCGGCAGATGCCATCTGGCTCGCAATGCCGCGCTTCCAGATCAGGTCGTAAAGACGCAACTGGTCGGCATCGAGGTAACGCTTCACCTGATCCGGTGTGCGGTTAAAATCGGTCGGACGGATAGCTTCGTGCGCTTCCTGCGCGTTCTTTGCCTTGGTCGAGTATAAGCGCGCCTTTTCCGGCACATAGCGGTCGCCGAACTGCTCGCCGATGGCGCGGCGTGCGGCATCGATCGCTTCCGGCGCCATCTGCACGCCGTCGGTACGCATATAGGTGATCAAACCAACGGTTTCGCCGCCGATGTCGATACCTTCATAAAGCTTCTGGGCCACCTGCATGGTGCGCGAGGCCGAAAAGCCCATGCGCGAGGAGGCAGCCTGCTGCAGCGTCGAGGTGGTGAAGGGCGGGCCGGGATTGCGCTTGACGGGTTTCGCCTCGACCGTATCGACAATATAGGTCGCGCCTTCCAGGAGCGCCTTCAGGCGGTTGGCGTCATCTCCTGTCTTGATCGAACGGCCTTGCAGCTTCTTGCCATCGGCGGAAACCAGCTTCGCCTCGAACTCGTCACCGCGCGGTGTCTTCAACAGCGCGCTGATGTTCCAGTATTCCTCGGAGACGAAACGCTCGATCTCGGCTTCGCGGTCGCAGACGAGACGCAGCGAAACGGACTGCACGCGGCCGGCGGAACGGGCGCCCGGCAGCTTGCGCCACAAAACCGGCGACAGGTTGAAACCGACGAGATAATCCAGCGCACGGCGGGCAAGATAGGCATCGACCAGCGGCACGTCGATGTCGCGCGGGTTCGCCATCGCGTCCAGTACCGCCTTTTTGGTGATGGCGTTGAAGACCACGCGCTTCACCGGCTTGTCGCCGAGAACGCGCTTCTTCTTCAAGAGATCAAGCACATGCCAGGAAATCGCTTCACCCTCGCGATCCGGGTCGGTTGCGAGAAACAGGCCGTCGGAGGATTTCACCGCGTCGGCAATGTCCTTCATGCGCTTGGCGGATGCGCTATCGACCTCCCAGGACATTTCGAAGTCCTGGTCGGGCAGCACAGATCCGTCCTTGGCGGGAAGGTCCCGGACGTGGCCAAAGGATGCAAGAACCTTGTAGCCCGGACCAAGATACTTGTTGATCGTCTTGGCTTTGGCAGGAGATTCTACGACGACGACATTCATATTGTTTTTCTCTGGAACTGGTCCGTTAACATAGCTGGATCACGGCATAATGCCGCAATTCGCCTTCTTTATAATTCGACATGGACAGGTAATGCGCGCGGGTCAAGAGGCAAGCCCGATTTTATCGCTCCAAGGCAATTGCAACCTATGGATAATCTGTCGTTGTATTGCAATCTTTGGTAAATTTGTTATAGTGACCAACATGATTTGAATTGACGTAATGATCTTTGTTTCAGGTTGAAATTCCAGGATAGATATATGGTCCCGAACGCAACAAACAATAATGCCGATAATGAAGGGACCAGAGAGAACTTGGCTTACATTCGCCAGATGCTCGCGGAACTGAGGCTCGTCGCCAATCGCGAGGGCGCCGACATGCTGTGCTATCTGATTGAAATGGCCTATGTGGAAGTCGGCGATATCCAGAGCGGGCGGCGCAAGCTTTCAATCCGCGAGGAGCGAAACCCGCCCCCCGGCGTGCCGGTTTAACCGACCGGCAATATCGAGTTCCAGCAGCACCATGTGAACCGTAGCCGCGGAAAAACCCGTGTGGCGAATGATATCGTCCGTTTCGACGGGTGAGTGCCCGAGAGCGGCGGCAACGATGCTGCGCTCGTCATCTCCGGGCGGTGACATTTCCTCATCGGATCGTGGTTCCTCGACCTTGCGGTCATAGGGCAATTGCGGTTCCATAAGCGGTCGTAGCGCATCGAGAATATCGGCCGCCCCCGTGGTCAGCATCGCGCCTTCCTTGATCAGCCGGTTGGTGCCTTCGCAGCGCGCATCGAGTGGGGAGCCTGGCACGGCGAAAACCAGCCGGCCTGCTTCGCCGGCAAGCCGCGCCGTGATCAGCGAACCGGATCGTTCCGCCGCTTCCACTATGACGACGCCGAGCGAGACGCCTGATATCAGCCGGTTGCGGCGGGGAAAATCCCGAGCACGTGGCTCCCAGCCGAAGGGCATTTCGCTGATCGTCGCGCCGCCCTGTTCGTAGATGTCCTGCAAGAGCCCGAAATTTTCCTGAGGGTAGGGACGGTCGAGACCGCCCGCCAGCATGGCCACCGTGCCGGTTGCAAGGCTGGCCCGGTGCGCTGCCGCATCGATGCCGCGCGCCAGCCCGGATGCGATCGTATAGCCCGCACGACCGCAATCGCGCGCCAGCATCGCGGCGAATTTCGCGCCGTTGATGGAGGCGTTGCGTGATCCGACGATGCCGACGCAAGGTCTTGTTGCGGTGGATGCTGATCCCTTCATGGCGATCAGTGGCGGCGCGCCGTCGAGCTGTCGCAGGGCAGGCGGATAGTCCGGCTCACCGATGCCGACGAAGCGAGCGCCGAATCTTTCAGCCGTTTCGATTTCGCCTTCCGCTTCCGCCTGTGTGGCAATGCGCGGGCTGCGCAATGAACCGCCGCGCCTTGAAAGCTCGGGCAGGGCAGAAAGCGCTTTTTCAGCGCTGCCAAAATGATTGATGAGTTCGCGGAAGGTGACGGGGCCGATATTGTCGCTGCGGATCAGCCGAAGCCATGCGACCCGCTGCCGCGCGGAAAGCTCTATGCCCTGCCGTGTCGTTTCCTCATGCGGCATGACGTATCCCTAAAGCTGGCCTTAGCCCTTTTGCCCGATCCTGCTTTCCGTGCCGGCCAGAAGCCGTGCGATGTTTTCCCGGTGTTTCCACCAGGAAATCACGCTCAGCAACGTTACCAGAAGCGCCGTCTTTTCAGGCCCGACTATCCATAGGGCGACCGGGATCACAAGCATGGCAACCAGCGCCGACAGCGAGGAATACCGGGTGATGAACGCGGTTGCGAGCCAGATCAGCGCAAAAGCCAGCATCATCAGGGGGGCAGCGCCTAAAAGCACGCCGATATAGGTCGCCACGCCCTTGCCGCCCTTGAAACCGAGCCACACCGGAAACAGATGGCCGAGAAAGGCAAAGAAACCGGCAACCAGCGACGCCTCGTAACCCCAGAGCGCATTGGCGACGAGCACTGCGGCGGTGCCCTTCAGCGCATCGAGCAGCAATGTCGCTGCGGCGAGCTTCTTGTTGCCGGTGCGCAGCACATTGGTGGCGCCAATATTGCCGGAACCAATCTTGCGCACATCGCCCAGCCCCGCCATGCGGGTAAGAAGCAGGCCGAAGGGTATCGAGCCGAATAGGTAGCCAATCAGCGCCGCAAGCGCGAGAAGGGCAGGCGCCGTCTGCCAGTCAGTCAAAGCACTCATTCAACGTTCCCTCTCGTCGCGCGCCTGCGTGATCCCATGCCCGTGATCTTATGCCAAGGAATGAACCGCTTTGCCAGCCACATAAGTGGCGACAGCGCGGCCGCTGAAACGGGCATCCTCAAACGGCGTATTCTTGGATTTCGACACCAGTTGATCTCTCGCAACCAGCCAAGGCTCGTCCAGGTCGATCAGCGTGATATCAGCCTTCGCGCCGGCATTAAGCGTTCCCGCATCCAGTCCGAAGATTTTCGCCGGGCGGGTGGAAAGCGCATCGATCAGCCGCATCAGCGGAACCTCGCCGCTATGGTGAAGGCGAAGCGCCGCCGCCAGCATGGTTTCCAGCCCCACCGCACCGCTTGCCGCATCCGAAAAGGGCAGGCGCTTGGTGTCCACGTCCTGCGGGTCGTGCGAGGAAACGATGATGTCGATCGTGCCATCCTTCAGCGCCTCGACCATGGCCTTGCGGTCGTCTTCGGCGCGCAAGGGAGGTGAGAGCTTGAAGAAGGTACGGTATTCGCCGATATCGTTCTCGTTCAGCGTCAGATGGTTGATCGAGATGCCGCAGGTCGCCTTGACGCCCCGCTGCCGGGCAAGACGGATCGCTTCTGCCGACTCCGGCACGGAAATCTTGGCGGCGTGATAGATCGCTTGCGTCAGACCGGCAATGCGCAGGTCGCGCTCCAGCGGAATGATCTCGGCTTCCTTGGGGATTCCGGACAGACCGAGCCAGCTTGCGAAAAGCCCCTCGTTCATGTCGCCGCCGCCGATATATTTGTCGCGGGTCTCAAGTGCAATCACCGCACCCAATTCGCGCGCATAGGTCATGGCGCGGCGCAGCACCAGCGTGTCGGAAAGCGCCCTGCGGCCATTGGTGAAGGCAACCGCACCGGCTTCCTTCAGCATGCCGATCTCGGTCATTTCCTCGCCGTTGAGGCCCTTGGTCAGGGCTGCGGCGGGATGCACATTGACGAGCGCCTTGTCGCGTGCCGCCTTTTTTACATATTCGACCAGCGCAATGTCGTCGATAACGGGGTCGGTGTCCGGCATGACGATGATGCTGGTGACGCCGCCGGCCGCTGCCGCGCGCGAAGCGGATTCGATCGTTTCACGGTGTTCGCCACCCGGCTCACCGACAAAGACGCGGGCATCCACCAGACCGGGAACGGCCAGCAGCCCCTTGCAGTCGCGAACCGTCGCACCCTCGGGCACACCCTGGTTGTGTGCCTGCCCGCCGGAGGCGAGGATCGTGCCATCGGCACCGATGACGATGCTGCCCACCTCGTCCAGATTGCGGGAGGGATCAACGATGCGAAGGTTTTTGAGAACGGTCACGGCACTCATACGCGCTCACCCTGATTTTGCGAGACAAGCAGGGTTTCCATGACAGCCATGCGCACGGCAACCCCCATTTCCACCTGGCTTTCGATGACGCTCTGCGGACCATCAGCCACTTCGGATGAGATTTCCACGCCACGGTTCATCGGGCCGGGATGCATGACCAGCGCATCTTCTTTCGCTGCCTTCAACTTTTCGGCATCGAGACCGTAATAGTGGAAATATTCGCGCACCGAAGGCACGAAGGAGCCGGACATGCGCTCGCGCTGCAGGCGCAGCATCATCACCACATCGGCGTTCTTCAGGCCTTCCTTCATGTCATGGAAGACCTCGACGCTCATGTCGCGGATACCGGAGGGAAGAAGCGTCGCGGGAGCCACGACGCGCACGCGCGCGCCCATCTGGTTGAGCAGGATGATGTTGGAGCGGGCAACGCGCGAATGCAGTACGTCGCCGCAGATCGCCACCGTTATTCCCGAAAGATCACCCTTGGCGCGGCGAATGGTCAGCGCGTCGAGAAGGGCCTGCGTCGGGTGTTCATGCTGGCCGTCGCCGGCATTGACCACAGAGCAGGCAACCTTCTGCGCGAGAAGGGCTGCGGCACCGGCCGAGGAGTGACGCACGATCAGCACATCGGGGCGCATGGCGTTCAGCGTCATCGCCGTGTCGATCAGAGTTTCGCCCTTCTTCACCGAGGAATTGCTGACCGACATGTTCATCACATCGGCGCCAAGCCGTTTTCCGGCAAGTTCGAAGGAGGATTGTGTCCGGGTCGAAGCTTCGAAGAACAGGTTGATCTGCGTGAGGCCCCGAAGCGTCGAGGTTTTTTTCTCGCGCTGACGGCTGATTTTCACCGCTTCGTCGGCCTTGTCGAGAAGCAGGGTTATATCCTGATGGGAAAGCCCCTTTATGCCGAGGAGATGGCGGTGGGGAAAATAGACCATGGAAATTGTCCTCCGGGTCGCAATAGTCAACGGGTCTATAAAGACAGGTGGCTTTGCGGGCAAGCATGCGATAAGCCGGGTTTTGGCATATACACGCAATAAAGCACGAATCCCGATAGAAGGATGCGAATGACAGGCATGAACCGGACAGAAGAATCGCTCGCCGAACTAAACCAGCCTAGCCTATGGTCCGGTATCAATGCCTATCGTTCCGATCCGCTGATCGTCGACCTCACATCCGGCCTGTCACGCAATCTGAGAGACGAGTTCGACCAGCTCGGCCGTTACGTCACCTCGCACGAAGCGCAGGAACTGGCGCGCATGGCCAATCAGGGCGTGCCGCAGCTGCACACGCATGGCCCGCGCGGCGAACGTCTCGATCAGGTTGAGTTCCATCCCGCATGGCACGCACTGATGCGCCGTTCCATGTCATCGGGTCTTCATTCCAGCGTCTGGGAAAATGCGGCTGAGACGCGCGGCAATGAACACAAGGCGCGCGCCACCAAATTTTATCTGACCTCGCAGCTCGAGGCCGGGCATCTGTGCCCGTTGACCATGACCAGCGCCTCCGTTGCCGCCATCATGACCTCGTCGCGTGTGCAGAAGGAATGGGTGCCGAAGATACTGTCGCGGAAATATGATTCCTCGCAGAAGCCGGCCTTGCAGAAAACCGCCGTCACCGTCGGCATGGGCATGACGGAAAAACAGGGCGGCACGGATGTGCGCGCCAACCGCAGCACGGCGGAGCGGGTGGGCGAGGGCATCTATCGCCTGTCCGGCCACAAATGGTTCCTCTCCGCGCCGATGAGCGACGGTTTCGTCATGCTGGCGCAGATGGGCGACGGCATGGGCTGTTTCCTGGTGCCGCGTTATCTGGAAGACGGTTCTGCCAACGGCCTGCATTTCCAGCGCCTGAAGGACAAGCTCGGCAACCGCTCCAACGCCTCCGCCGAAGTCGAGTTTACCGATGCTTTCGGTTATCTTCTGGGTGAGCCGGGCAGCGGTGTGCGCACCATTCTCGACATGGTGACGCTGACGCGGCTCGACTGCGCGCTGGCATCATCAGGCATGATGCGCGCTTCGCTCGCAGAAGCCGTGCATTTCGCACGCGGCCGTTCCGTCTTCGGCAAGACGCTGGTCAGCCAGCCGATCATGACGCGCGTTCTCGCCGATATGGCGCTGGATGTCGCAGCCGCGACGGCACTTTCCTTCCGGCTGGCATCGGCATTCGATGCCGCCCGCAACAATGCCGCCGAGGCGGCCTATGCGCGGGTGATGACGCCGATTGTGAAATACTGGTGCTGCAAGATCGCGCCGGCGTTGATCTACGAGGCGATGGAGTGCCTTGGCGGCAACGGATATGTGGAAGAACGGCCGATTGCCCGCCACTACCGCGAAGCGCCGGTCAATGCCATCTGGGAAGGCTCCGGCAACGTCATGGCGCTGGATGTGCTGCGTGTTCTTCAGCGCGGCAAGGATCTGTTCGATCTCGTTTTCCAGACGCTGGAGCGCGACCTCGGACCCGCCGGAAAAAAGACCACGGATGTGCTGCGCGCCGCAATCGCGCTTGCCGAACGCGATGAGGGTGCCGCCCGCCTGCTGGTGGAGCAATTCGCACTTGCTGCCGCTGCCGCCGAGCTTTGCCGGCTCGGTGCCGGCAAGATCGCAGACGCCTTCCTCGAAACCCGTCTGGCGGGTGGTTGGCGACATACTTACGGCATGCTCGATTCTCGCTTTGATCCGAATTATATAATCGATTTATTGTATCCGCCCGCGTCCTGACGGATAAAGGGTGGAAAGCTGTTGTTGCAGTCCCTGTGGGAGGGGTATCGGATTTGAGAAAAGGCGTTGGCGTGGGGCGTATTTCTGTCTTTCAGTCGTCGGGCGCGTGCGCGCGCATGGAGATGGAGGTCGATAGCAGATGCTGACCTTCCGCTCCGCCCGTCCTGAAGATGAAGAGGCGCTCTACGCCATCAGTCTTGCCACCGGCGATGCCGGGCAGGATGCCACCCCGCTTTATCGCGATGGCCGCATGGTGGGGCATATTTATTCCGTGCCTTATCTGCATCTGTGGCCCGATGCCGTTTTTGTGGCGGAAGACGAAGAGGGTGTCTGCGGCTACATCGCCGGCGCGCTCGATACCGCCTTGCATGATGAGCGGCTGGAGCGTGAGTGGTGGCCGCATCTGCGCGTCCTTTATCCCGACCCCGTTGGCGACCAGCAAACATGGGACGCCGATCAGCGCCGTGCACATTTCATCCACCACCCGCGCCACACGCCAACCTGGCTGACCGATCCGTTTCCGGCCCATATCCACCTGAACCTTCTGCCACGCACGCAGGGCAAGGGCGGCGGCACGCGGCTTTTGTCGCGCTGGCTGGATATGGCGAGACAAAACAACGTCTACGGCATCCACCTCGGCGCCAGCGAGCGCAACGAGGCGGGTATCCGCTTTTGGGAAACCCGCGGCTTCAAACGTCTCGAAACCCACGACACACCAGGCACCGTGTGGTTTGGAATGGCGCTGGAGTGATTATTTGCGGGGTACGGGTCCTCGATCTTCATTCATCCACAGGAACCTTCTCCCCAGCCGCTGCGCTGCATTGTCCTCGTCTTCATGCTTTGTTAACCCGTTGGGTCAGGCCTTTAAAAAGACGGGTAGGGAAGCATGCTGGCGACCGCAGAGGTGATTTCAGCCGACAAGCCGGAAAAGCGCATCAAGGATCGCGCTGCGACCGAAAAGGCGATTTTTGAGGCGGCCCGGTCGCTTCTGGCCGAAGAGGGCTTTCAGGGTTTTGGCATCAATGCCGTTGCCCGCCGCGCCGGATGCGACAAGCAGCTGATCTACCGTTATTTCGGTGGTCTGGAAGGGTTGATCGAGGCGATCGGCGAGGATCTCGGATCCTGGGTGAAGGACCGTATTCCTGAAGATACCGGCGGCATGTTCCTGTTGACCTATGGCGATCTCATGGAAAAGCTGGCGCTTTATTTCATGGATGCGCTGCGCAGCGATCCTCTCGTCTGCAAGATCATTGCCTGGGAAGTGTCGGATGGCTCGCCGCAGGTCAGGCAGCTTGCCGAAGCCCGTGCCAAATCGCTTGGCAAATGGCTGGAGCGCATGCGCGGATCGCTGGCAGCACCCAAGGGCGTAGATACCGCAGCCGTCAATGCCGTGTTGTTCGCCGCCATCCAGCATCTCGTGATTTCCGCCGCCACCAGCGGCCAGTTCGCCGGCGTGCCGTTGAAGTCGGACAAGGACTGGGACAAGATTGCAACCGCCGTCAAAAGACTGGTGCGCGGCGTTTACGGCTGAGCGCGGCGTAACGAGCCGGGCGAGACGGTCGCCTTAACAAAATCGGCCGTTATTTGACGAAAAATCAACCATGTTTTCAGTGGTCCGGCAACCTTGCGGCATCGCATGCCGTTGGCTTCGTGAGGGGTGTTTTCCACAGCCGGACCGGCCACCGTTAACCATACCGACAGCTTTCATTTGCTTAGCCATGGCTACCGGTCCAGTGTGAATTAACAAAATGTTAACCATGCGCAATGACTGCGTATAAGGGAGCCGCAAGTGAGCCGCTGGACAGCTTTGGGCGTCATGATGACGTTTTTTGCTATGCTGCCGTTGGATATTGACGCGCCAGCGTTTAACCTTTGCCTGATGGCTCTGGTGCGCTGGGCGGTGCTTGCTGGCATTCCCGATACGATTTTCACGCGGGAGCAGACTGCATGAAGTGGTTTTTGATCCTCTGGGCCGGTCCCGTTGCATTGCTCGGCAGCTGGTACTGGCTATCCTATTACGACTTGAGCTTCGGCTTCTTCATGCTGACGCGCCAGACGCATGATCTGGTATTCCAGATTTACGGCAATATCCTCGGCCTGCCGCCGGAAAGCCTGCCGCCGCTGGTCGCGCGCGCCATAGCGGTCGACAGCCTGATCGTTTTTGCGATCCTTGCTTTCCGCAAGCGAAAACAGATTGCCAATTGGTGGCAGGGACGTCAGCCCGTTGCGCGGGCGAGTGCCGAAAGCCTGTCCAGCGCGCCCTGAAGAATGAAGCTTGCGGCTGCCGAATCGATGCGTTCGGCCCGTTTGGCGCGTGAGACATCCATTTCCAGAAGCACACGTTCGGCGGCGACCGTTGAAAGCCGTTCATCCCAGAAAATGAAGGGCAGGGCGGTTTTTTCCCCCATGGTACGAACGAAGGCGCGAGTTGCCTGCGCGCGTGGTCCGGCCGATCCATCCATGTTTATGGGCAGGCCGATGATGAAAGCGGATACCTTTTCCTTTTCGGCAAAGGCCAGCAGCACCTCGGCATCCCTAGTGAATTTGACCCGTTTGATGACGGGGCGCGGCGTGGCGAAGCGCCGCGACAGGTCCGACATGGCAAGGCCGATGGTTTTCGTCCCAAGGTCGAGGCCCGCAATCGCCTGTGCCGGCTGAAGCGTTTCCGCGAGCTCCTCGATGGTAAGTATCGCCATGTCGTACGCTGTCCTTTATCTTTTGCGGACGAATTCGGTGCGCAGCACCAGACCCTTAACCGTCTCGTGCCTGCAATCGATTTCTTCCGGATTTCCGGTCAGGCGGATCGATTTGATGACAGTGCCCTGCTTGATGACCGTATTGGTGCCTTTGACCTTCAGATCCTTGATCAGCGTTACCTGGTCACCATCCGCAAGCACGTTGCCTGCCGCATCGCGCACTTCGTTCGCGCGCGAAGCTTCTGCGGCCAGCTCGGACGCAGGCCGCCATTCGCCGGTCGCCTCGTCATACACGTAATCGTCATTATCTGCGGCCATTGTCGCCTCTCTGAAATATCGGTAGTGCGGTTGTTCAAGCCGTCCTATGTCATAATATACGGGCAATACAAAGGAGAACTTCCCATGAAAATCACCTGGCTCGGCCATTCCGCCTTCCGCCTTGAAAACGGCAGCGCGAAGATCCTTATCGATCCGTTTTTCACCGGCAATCCCGGTTTTGCCGGACAGGATGCGAAAAGTGCGGCTGAAGGCATCACCCATATTCTCCTGACCCACGGCCACGGCGATCATGTGGGGGATACCGTCCAGCTTGCTCGCGAAACGGGCGCGACTGTGCTTGCCAATGCCGATCTCGCCGCCTGGCTTTCCACCAAGGGCGTGGCGAAGGTCGATATGGGTAATACCGGCGGCACGGTACATTTCGACGGTTTTTCCGTAACCTTCACCAATGCACTGCATTCATCCGCCCAGATCACCGAGGATGGCGTTTCCCATTCACTCGGCAACGCCAATGGACTGATGCTGCATTTCGAAGACGGTCCGACCGTCTATCATATGGGCGATACGGATATTTTCTCCGACATGAAGCTCATCAACGAATTGCACCAGCCGGATATCGGTCTCGTGCCAATCGGCGACCGCTTCACCATGGGTGGTGCGGTGGCTGCACTCGCCTGCCAGCGCTTTTTCAAATTCGCCAACGTCATTCCCTGCCACTACGGTTCCTTCCCGATCGTTGACCAGACGCCGGAGAAGTTCGTGGCCGGCATGGAAGGATCGGATGCGCGCGTCCACACGCCGAAGCCGGGCGAAATACTGTCCTTCTGACATTTTGCTGACGCATGTCGCTACAGCAAAACCGCTACACAGTTTTACGCGACATGCTTTCTACCGTTGCGAATGGCGGACATGGTGATTATAGCGGTTAGGAAAATTCTGACCGGAGTAGAACCATGTCCGTCGATCTCGCCACCGTAAAGCGCGTTGCGCGCCTTGCCCGTATCGCTGTTACTGAAGACGAAGCACAAAATATGCTTGGCCAGTTGAACGGCATACTCGGTTTCGTGGAGCAGCTTTCGGAAGTGAATGTTGACGGCGTCGAGCCGATGACCTCCGTTACCCCCGTGGATATGAAAAAGCGTGCCGACGTCGTGAGCGACGGCAACAAGGCGGAAGACATCGTCGCCAATGCGCCTGCGACCGACCGGGACTTCTTCATGGTTCCGAAAGTGGTCGAGTAATCCGACCGCCGTTTGCCGCCCGATTTTTCCAAGATTTCGAAAGCCGTTGCCGACCATGACCGACCTGACGAGCCTGACCATTGCCGAAGCCCGCGAAAAGCTGAAGGCGAAAGAGTTTTCCGCCCTTGAGCTGACCGACGCCTATATTGCCGCCATCGACGCCGCCAACGGCGCGCTGAACGCCTATGTTGCCTTGACGCCTGAAAAGGCGCGCGACATGGCGAAAGCCTCCGATGGCCGCATCGCCGCAGGCGCGGCGGGCGAGCTGGAAGGCGTTCCGCTTGGCGTGAAAGACCTTTTCGCCACCCGTGACGTGCACACGCAGGCGTGTTCGCATGTTCTCGATGGCTTCAAGCCGAAATACGAATCGACCGTCACCCAGAACCTTTGGGACCAGGGCGCCGTCATGCTCGGCAAGCTCAACATGGACGAGTTCGCCATGGGCTCGTCCAACGAAAGCTCCTGGTACGGTCCGGCCATCAATCCCTGGCGCGCCAATGGCTCCGAGCAGAAGCTGGTGCCCGGTGGTTCCTCCGGCGGTTCGGCCGCAGCCGTTGCCGCGCATCTGTGCGCCGGCGCCACGGCAACCGACACCGGCGGCTCCATCCGCCAGCCTGCGGCCTTTACCGGCACCGTCGGCATCAAGCCCACTTATGGCCGTTGCTCGCGTTACGGCATTGTTGCTTATGCTTCCTCGCTCGATCAGGCCGGCCCGATCGCCCGTGACGTGCGCGACGCCGCTATCCTGTTGAAGACGATGGCGAGCGTTGACGCAAAGGATACGACCTCCGTCGACCTGCCGGTGCCGGATTACGAAAAGGCCATCGGCCAGTCGCTCAAGGGCCTGAAGATCGGTATCCCCAGGGAATATCGCGTCGATGGCATGCCGGAAGAAATCGAAAAGCTCTGGGCAAAGGGCGTCGAATGGCTGCGCGATGCCGGTGCCGAAGTGGTGGATATCTCGCTGCCGCACACCAAATACGCGCTTCCGGCCTATTACATCGTCGCGCCCGCGGAAGCTTCGTCCAACCTCGCTCGTTATGACGGCGTACGTTACGGCCTGCGCGTCGACGGCAAGGACATTGCCGACATGTACGAGAAGAGCCGTGCAGCCGGTTTCGGCAAGGAAGTGCAGCGCCGTATCATGGTCGGCACCTACGTGCTTTCAGCCGGTTATTACGACGCCTATTACCTGAAGGCGCAAAAGGTCCGCACGCTGATCAAGCGCGATTTCGAAAACGTCTTCCATGAGGGCGTCGACGCCATTCTGGCGCCGATTACCCCGTCTTCCGCCTTCGCTGTCGGTGATGAGGAACTCGCTTCCGATCCCGTGAAGATGTACCTGCAGGACGTCTTCACCATCACGGTCAACATGGCCGGTCTTCCCGGCCTCTCGGTGCCTGCCGGCCTGGACGGCAAGGGCCTGCCGCTCGGCTTGCAGCTCATCGGCAAGCCTTTCGAAGAAGAGACGCTCTTCAAGACGGCGCATGCCATCGAGCAGGCTGCCGGCAAGTTCACGCCTGCAAAGTGGTGGTAAGCGGCTGAAAAAAAGCTCTATAATTGTCACGGGCGGCATCAAGTGCCGCCCGTTTGTTTTTATCGATTGTCCAGCTCACCCCGTACGAGTTCCAAGCCACGCGTCGTGATGCGGTAAGGCTTGCCGCCCGAGGAGGCGATGGCTCTCTTCCGTTTCAGTTTGCGGAAGGTGAGGAGATCGAGGCCGCTGAAAATCCAGCCGTCGCGCGTATAGAGCGCGAGTTTTTCGTCTCGAACGAGTTCGATGCTGCCGCCCTGGGCGAGCAGGTGAAGAATGCGCTGTTCGGCGCGGGAAATGTCCATTGTCGGAAATCCGGTCGGCGTCTTCTAGACGCATGAAAACAAGTCCGGGTGCCGTTAAGGCATCCAGGTCGGTTTCATCATGGCCCGGCGCGCAAGAAACTTGCGGGCAGGGCCGTTACCGGGACTCCGATTGAGCGAACATAAAAGCTCCTTGTTTGCTCTTTTTGGTTAGCGGGCGAGACCTGCGCGGTCAAGTCCCACGGGCATCACCCGACCGGGCGGGCAGGGCGGTGTGGAAACCGCACTGGCCGAATCGCACCGCCGGTGCTTTACTTCGTTGGGCCATGGAGGGCGCGGCTTGATCGTCATTCGCAATGCGCAGGAGCAGGAAGCGGAGGTTCTGGCAGCCATCGGCCTCAGGGCATGGCGGCAGGCCACAACGGCGCTCGGCATTACCGCGACGCTTTACGATAACGCAGCCAGTGCCTTTTCCAATTTCACCCGCTCGTCCTGGCTTGCCATCCGCGTGGCCGAGTTCGGCGGCGCGGTTGCCGGATGGGCGGCGCGGGAACATTTCAACGAGGCGATTTCCGATTTCTGGATCGATCCGGATTTTCAGCGCAGGGGTATAGGCAGCCTCCTGCTTGCGGATATCGAACGGCAGATATTGCAACGTGATTTCGAAACCATCCGGCTTGAAACCCATGCGCAGAACGAACCGGCGGTCGCCTTTTTCCGTCATCACGGTTACAGCGTCCACTGGCTCTCCGTCTCCTATGCGCCAAAGCTTGATCGCGACGTGCAATCCGTCGGCCTGCAAAAGCAGCTGGTCGAGGTCGAGAGCGGCCTTTATGGGCCGGGGTTCTGAGAGAGCGTCTGCAGGCCGGTTACAAGCCGTATCGGCCAGTCCGGCATGATGGCAAGGGACGCGACAAGGCCCACCTGTAAAATTACGATGGATATCAGGATGCTGCGGAAGGGTTCCTTGCGGGTTTTGTGGCGCAGCAGTTGTTGAGCCGAGACTGCGCCCAAGCTGCCGCCAATGAAAGCAAGCAATAACAGAGTACTTTCCCGAATGCGCCAGCCACCCTTTCTTGCGGCCTCCTTGTCCCACCAATAGACAAGAAAGACGAAAAGATTGAAGGCCATATAGGTCATGAAGCAGAGAGCGATCATGGTCATGACGTGAATAGAAACTGAGAACCGTAAAAAACGCGTATCCGGTTTCGGCGAAAATCCGGTGCCTGGCGCGACAGGGTGCAAGATGTCTTGCGCCCGCGCTCCATTTGTTCTACCCACCAAGGCCAAAGAACCCGTATATCGTGAGCTTCATATGACCCTTGTAGACGTGCGCACCCCCGACCCGAAACGCTTCATTCCCGGCGCCACCGGCGATTGGGAAATCGTGATCGGCCTGGAGGTGCATGCGCAGGTTCTCTCCAATTCCAAGCTGTTTTCCGGCGCTTCGACCACTTTCGGCAATGCGCCGAACTCCAACGTGTCGCTGGTGGACGCCGCCATGCCCGGCATGCTTCCCGTCATCAACGAGGAATGCGTCAAGCAGGCGGTGCGCACCGGTCTCGGCCTGAAGGCCAAGATCAACAACCGTTCGATCTTCGACCGCAAGAACTATTTCTATCCGGATTTGCCGCAGGGCTACCAGATTTCGCAGTTCAAGGACCCGATCGTCGGTGAGGGCATCATCACGATTTCGCTGGGTCCGGATCGTCAGGGCAATTTCGAGGATATCGAGATCGGCATCGAGCGCCTGCATCTGGAGCAGGACGCTGGCAAGTCCATGCACGACCAGCACCCGACCATGTCCTTCGTGGACCTGAACCGTTCGGGCGTGGCGCTGATGGAAATCGTCTCCAAGCCCGACATGCGCTCGTCAGATGAGGCAAAGGCCTATCTCACCAAGCTGCGGTCCATCGTGCGTTATCTCGGCACCTGCGACGGCAACATGGACGAAGGCTCGATGCGCGCCGACGTCAACGTCTCCGTGCGCCGTCCCGGCGAAGGTTTCGGCACGCGCTGCGAGATCAAGAACGTCAACTCCATCCGCTTCGTCGGCCAGGCCATCGAATATGAGGCGCGCCGCCAGATCGCCATTCTCGAAGACGGCGGTGTCATCGATCAGGAAACTCGCCTGTTCGATCCCGGCAAGGGCGAGACGCGTTCCATGCGCTCCAAGGAAGACGCGCATGACTATCGCTATTTCCCTGATCCGGACCTGCTGCCGCTGGAATTCGACGATGCTTTCGTCGAGGCGCTGAAGGTCGATCTGCCGGAACTGCCTGATGACAAGAAAGCCCGTTTCGTCGCCGATCTTGGCCTGTCGGTCTACGACGCCTCGATCCTCGTTTCGGAAAAGGCGATCGCCGATTATTACGAGTCGGTTGCTGCCGGCCGCGACCCGAAGGCCGCCGCCAACTGGGTCATCAATGATCTTCTCGGTGCGCTGAACAAATCAGGCAAGGACATCGAGACGACGCCGGTTTCTCCCGAACAGCTGGGCGGCATTATCGATCTCATCAAGGCAGAGACCATTTCCGGCAAGATCGCCAAGGATGTGTTCGAAATCGTCTGGAACGAGGGCGGCAACCCGGCCGAAATCGTCGAGACGCGCGGCATGAAGCAGGTGACGGATACCGGCGCCATCGAAAAGGCCGTGGACGAGATCATCGCCGCCAACCCAGATCAGGTCGAGAAGGTGAAGGCGAAGCCGGCGCTTGCCGGCTGGTTCGTCGGCCAGGTCATGAAGGCGACGGGCGGCAAGGCCAACCCGCAGGCCGTGCAGGCGCTGGTGAAGGCCAAGCTCGGCATCGAGGACGAGTAAGCGGACGCTGCTTCCCGTGCCTGTACAAAGGCATTGAAGTAGCAAGTTCTCATCCGTCATTCTCGGCATAAGCCCGAGGATGACGTCGAGCACTGGGACTGACATTGATTTATGCCGGGATCACGCCCGGCATTTCTGTTTCGAGACGGAGCAAACATCATGTTTTTTATACGCACGGCAAGCCAGCGCGATATCGAGCCGGTCCGGGCGCTTCTGGCTACCACCTGGCATGCGACCTATGACGCGATCTACGGCGCAGACAAGGTGAAGGAGCTGATTGCCGCATGGCATTCGCCACAGGCCATGAAGGACCGCATCGAGAAAAAGGGCGGCGAATTTCTGGTGGCCGATAATGGCCGGCAGATCGGCGGTATGGCATATGCTTCCATGTCTGCGAAGATGAGCAAGACGGCCCTGTTGCACCAGCTTTATGTCGGGCCCGAATTCCAGCGTCAGGGGGTCGGCCGCGATCTCTTCGCCGAGCTTGAAACCTGCTTTCCGGATGCGGAAATCATGCGTCTGGAAGTGGAGCCCAAAAATACTGTCGCAATAGCCTTTTATGAAGGCGTCGGATTTACCGAGGTTGACCGAATCGAGCGCATGGCGGGTATCGATGGTTTTCCCGGTATCGTCATGGAAAAGAGCCTGAAACGATGAATGCGACATTAGATACGCTGGTAATCCGCGCGGCACGGCAAGAGGATGTTCCCGCACTCGCGGCCATCTATGCCGCTGACGAAATCGGAGGCCACGGCGATACGACCGACGAATCGGCGCTGCCGGACTATCTCGCGGCCTTCCGCGATATCGAGGCGTCCCCCACCGAGACGCTTTACGTGGCGGAACTGGACGGCGAGATCGTCGGCACTTTCCAGACGGCCATCCTGACCAAGCTTATCGGGCGCGGCGCCAAATCCATGGTGATTGAAGCGGTGCAGACGCGGCCCGACATGCGCGGCCGTGGCATCGGCGCAGTCATGATCAACTATTGCCTTGATGAAGCGCGCGCCAGGGGCATGAAAGCCGTGCAGCTCACCTCCAACGTGGCGAGGCTCGATGCCCATCGCTTTTACGAGCGGCTGGGTTTCGAGAAGCGGCATTTCGGTTTCAGGATGAAGCTGAAATAGCGCGGATATATCGGGAAATACTGGACAATCGCCGTGAGGGGCGGCATAAGCTTGTCTTGTGCCGTGCACGGAAAATCGCTGCGGCGCATTCAAGCCCGAGGAACGCATAATGAAGACTCTCCTGACGCAAATCTTCACCTGGTGGAACGGCCAGACGATCGGAACGCGGTTTCACACCTGGCGTTTCGGCAAGAAGGTCGGACAGGACGAGTTGGGCAACACCTATTACGAAGGCGGCACC
This sequence comes from Agrobacterium sp. 16-2014-1-2a, assembly GCF_053522705.1. Classification (NCBI taxonomy): domain Bacteria; kingdom Pseudomonadati; phylum Pseudomonadota; class Alphaproteobacteria; order Hyphomicrobiales; family Rhizobiaceae; genus Agrobacterium; species Agrobacterium sp. 16-2014-1-2a. The sequence continues at coordinate 512,555 of NZ_JBNWBX010000001.1, read as the reverse complement.
ACCTCCTGGGGCATGCCGCGCCGTTGGGTGATCTATAACGGTTATGCCGAAGCTTCGGCCATTCCGCCCGGCTGGCATGGCTGGATGCACTACCGCACCGACGTGCCGCCGAGCCAGGAAACATACGTTCCGCGGGAATGGCAGAAGGCGCATCAGGCCAACCTCACCGGCACATCCAAGGCCTATCGCCCACAGGGATCGCTGGCGGTCGCAGGCGAGCGTCCACGCGTAACCGGCGACTACGACGCCTGGACCCCCGGCAACTGAGCAGGGGAAAAATGAGCATTGTGATGCGCGGTGTTGTGCAAAACGCCGCGCTTGGCACACGACCTCACCGGTTTTTGCCACATTCCGCCCTTACGCGTTGATCCGGTCGTCGTCCCGACACAGGCAATTTTTTGGAGACATATCGTATGAGGATATTCACGCGGGATCGTTCTTTGCGTGCGCTGACAGTCTCGCTGTTTGCAGCGGTCTCTGCTGTCATCCTCGTATCGCCCGTCTCCGCCGCCCGTCTCGAAAACCGCGTGGCAGTGTTTTCCGGCATCGACAAGATCACCGGCCGCATTACGTCTTTCGATGTCTATATCGACGAAACGGTTCAGTTCGGCGCACTCCAGGTGACGCCTAAGGTCTGTTACTCGCGCGACCAGACGGAAGCCCAGAAGATCGATGCTTTCATCGAGGTGGATGAAATCACTCTCGACCGCAAGATCAAGCGGATTTTCACCGGCTGGATGTTCGCCGACAGCCCCGGCCTCAATGCTGTCGAACACCCGATCTATGACGTATGGCTGACGGGCTGCAAGCAGGACTCCGAAGTTCCCGCTCCCTCAACGGCAAGCAAATAACGTAACGTTATGATTTTTAGAATTGCAGGTCTGGCTGGTTGACGGCCTGATCGAGCATTTTCGCATATTGCTGCTTCGGCACGTCGATCGCGCCGAATGTCTTCAGATGCTCGGTGGTGAATTGAGTGTCGAGCAACACGAAACCGCTTGCTCTCAGCCGCTCCACCAGATGCACGAGGCAAATTTTCGAGGCGTTGGTGCGGCGGGAAAACATGCTCTCGCCGAAGAATGCGGCCCCAAGCGATACGCCGTAAAGTCCGCCGACAAGTTCCTTGCCATCCCACGCCTCGACACTATGGGCATGGCCGATCTGGTGCAGTTCGGTGTAGAGTTTGCGAATTGTGGCGTTGATCCAAGTGCTCGGCCTGTCCGGCGCTTCGGCCGCACATCCTGCCATCACCGCTTCGAAAGCGGTATTGAAGCGTATCTCGAACGGCTTCTTGCGCATCGCCTTGGCGAGGCTTTTGGAAATGTGGAAATCGTTGAGCGGAATTATGCCGCGTATTTCCGGCTCGACCCAGAAAAGCTCGGGATCATCAGCCGAATCGGCCATCGGAAACAGGCCGGCGGAATAGGCGCGCAGCAATATATCGACGGTTATGCCGTTATTTTTGCTGCGCCGCCCAACCATATCTCTTAGTGAGACGCATCACCGGCCAGGTATTTTTCCAGCCAGTGAATGTCGTAATTGCCGCTGAGGATATCTTCGTTCTGAAGAAGATCCTGGAAAAGCGGGAGCGTGGTCTTGATGCCGTCGACGACGAACTCGTCCAGTGCCCGGCGCAGACGGCGGATGCATTCGTCACGGTCGCGACCGTGAACGATAAGCTTGCCGATCATGCTGTCGTAATAAGGCGGGATCTTGTAGCCCTGATAGGCACCCGAATCGACGCGCACGCCAAGGCCGCCCGGCGTATGGAAATAGGTCAACGTGCCGGGGGAGGGAACGAATGTGCGCGGGTCTTCGGCATTGATACGGCATTCGATGGCATGGCCATGGAATTCGATATCCGCCTGCGTCACCGACAGGCCCTGTCCCGAAGCAACCCTGATCTGTTCCTGCACGAGGTCCATGCCGGTGATCGCTTCCGTCACCGGATGTTCCACCTGAAGACGCGTGTTCATTTCAATGAAATAGAACTCGCCGTTTTCGTAAAGGAACTCGATGGTGCCTGCACCGCGATATTTCAGCTTGCGCATGGCGCTTGCACAAATTTCGCCGATCTTCATGCGCTGTTCAACGGTAAGGGCCGGGGAGTTCGCCTCTTCCAGCACCTTCTGGTGACGGCGCTGCAGCGAGCAATCGCGTTCGCCAAGATGAATGGCGTTGCCTTCGCCGTCGCCGAAAACCTGCACTTCGATATGGCGCGGCTTGCCGAGGTATTTTTCCATATAAACGGCGTCGTTGCCGAAGGCAGCTGCCGCTTCGGAGCGGGCCGTCGAGACCGCCTCGTCGAGATCCGCTTCCGTCTTCGCCACCTTCATGCCGCGACCGCCGCCACCTGCCGTCGCCTTGATCAGGACCGGGAAGCCGATCGTCCGGGCGATTTCGAGCGCATTCTCGGGCTTCACTTCGCCGTCGGAGCCGGGAACCACGGGAATACCGAGTTCCTGTGCCGTCTGCTTGGCGGTGATCTTGTCGCCCATAAGGCGGATATGCTCTGCGGTCGGTCCGATGAAGGTAATGCCGTGCGCGTCGAGGATATCGGCGAACTTGGCGTTTTCCGACAGGAAGCCGTAACCGGGGTGAACGGCGTCCGCACCGGTGATTTCGCAGGCCGCAACGATCTGGTGGATGTTGAGGTAGCTGTCACGCGAAGGCGGCGGGCCGATGCACACGCTTTCGTCGGCAAGGCGCACATGCATGGCGTCCGCGTCTGCGGTGGAATGCACGGCGACTGTCGGAATGCCAAGCTCCTTGGCAGCGCGCAGGACGCGCAGCGCAATCTCGCCGCGGTTGGCTATGAGGATCTTCGAAACCATGCTGAACCGCCTTTATTCGATGACCACGAGAGCTTCACCATACTCCACGGGCTGTGAGTCGTTGACGACGATTTCCACGACCTTGCCGGACTTCGGAGCCGGGATCTGGTTCATGGTCTTCATGGCTTCGACGATGAGGATGGTCTGGCCTTCCTTGACGGTCGCGCCCACTTCGACGAACGGACGTGCGCCCGGAGCAGGCGACAGGTAAACCGTGCCGACCATTGGCGAGGTAACGGTATTGGCCGGGTTGCGGGCAGGTGCTGCGGCGACCGCAGGTGCTGCCGGAGCGGCAACTGCCGCCGCTGCAGGGGCTGGCGCCGGTGCTGCGTAACCGGTGGGCGCTGCGGCATATACCGTGGTGGGCGGAGCGGCGCGGGAAACGCGGATGCGCAGGTCTTCCTGCTCCACTTCGATTTCCGAAAGGTCGGTATCGTTGAGGATATTCGCGAGCTCGCGGATCAGTTCCTTGTCGATACCCTGTTTCTTTTCAGACATGACAAACCCTATTCTTTGTTTCTTTTTATGCCGTGATGTTCTTCAGCGCGTGAAGCGCCATGATGTAGCCATATGGTCCGAAACCGCAGACCATGCCCTTCGCGGCGGGCGATACCATCGATTTGTGACGGAACTCTTCCCGCGCGTGGATGTTGGAAATATGCACTTCCACGACGGGCGTGGAAATCGCACGAATGGCGTCATGCAGCGCGATCGAGGTGTGGCTGTAGGCGCCGGGATTGATGACGACACCTGCCGCCCTCTCTCCCGCCTCATGCAACCAGTCCACGAGCACGCCTTCGTGGTTGGACTGGCGGAATTCCACAGCGAACCCGAGATCTGCACCAGCAGCAAGACAATCATTCTCGATGTCTTTCAGCGTCTTGCCACCATAGATACCCGGTTCCCTTTTTCCCAGCATGTTGAGATTGGGGCCGTTGATGACGATGATGATGTTGCCCATTCGTGTTTCCATAAGAAAATCAGCGACACCTATAGACTGCGCAGCCTTCAAGGAAAAGCCCCCGAAAGCCGTAAACAGCCGGCAGGCCCGGCATCCACAGGGAATGCAGCGGCTTTTTGCGGAATCAGGAGCAGGTGGCTTTTCCGCAGCTGCGCATATTGGCGATTTTTTCCTTCAACGGGTCCGCACCAACAGCGCCGAAAACGGCCTCGTTGCCGACGATATAGGACGGTGTTCCTGTTATGCCGAGGCTGTTGGCGAGCTTGTAGGTTTCCTGCACCTGCGCGTCGTTGGGATTTTCTGCCATCGATTTGCGGATGTCGGCTTCCTTGAGACCGAGCGACGTCGCGACTTCCATGGCGCTGTCTTCATTCGCCCGTCCGCGGCCGCCCAGCAAGGCGCGCTGGAATTCGGGATATTTGGCAGGCGCAAGCAGCTTGACGGCGTTGGAGACCCGATGCGCGGCGACCGATTCCGGCCCGAGGATCGGGAATTCCTTGAGCACGACGCGTACTTTCTTGTCCGTCTTCAGAATATTGTCCATGTCGCCCATGGCGCGTTTGCAATAACCACAATTGTAATCGAAGAACTCGACCAGCGTGACGTCGCCGTCCGGATTGCCGAGCGCCAGATCGTATTTCGATTCGAAGATGGTCTTCTGGTTGTCGGCCACGGCTTCCGCCGCCTTGGCGTTGCGGGTCGCATATTGCTTGCGTTCAAGCGCGTCCTGAACTTCAAGCATGATCTCGGGGTTCTCAATCAGATATTGCTTGATGAACTCACCCAATTCCTTCTTCTGCTTGTCATCGAGGGCATGGGCGGGCAGAGAAGCGAAAGCCATGGAAAGGGCCGTTACGCTGGCGAGAAGGGTTGAACGGAGAAGATGCGCCATATCGGTCCTCATACTGTGCGGCCAATGCCTCATGAATGTTATGATGCAATTACCTTACTTTAAGCCAAATGCCATACGCCAAAAATAGTTGTCCGCATTATGGTCGCACGATTGTGAAGCGTGTGATTCTGGGGCAAGTCTCTGAAATACGGTTCAGGAAAGAGCATGCCCTTGATAACGATGTCGAAGCGGAGCGCAGTCGAACCCTTTCACGCCATGGATATTCTGGCGGAGGCGAACCGGCGACGGCAGGCGGGACGCCCCGTCATTTCCATGGCGGTTGGCCAGCCTTCCCATCCCGCACCGAAAGCCTCTCTGGCGGCCGCGCAGGAGGCGCTGAAGCATGGGCGGATCGGCTATACCGATGCGCTGGGCCTGCGTGAACTGCGCGAAGCGATTGCCGGCCACTACCGGCTGCGCCACCAGGTTATCGTCGATCCGGCGCGCATTGCCGTTACCACAGGGTCTTCTGCCGCTTTCAACCTCGCCTTCCTCAGCCTTTTCGATGCCGGTGATCATGTCGCGATCGCAAGGCCCGGTTATCCCGCCTATCGCAATATCTTGAAAGCGCTTGGCCTCAATGTCGTGGAAGTGCCGGTAACGGCGGAAACCGGCTATACGCTGACGCCTGCCAGCCTCGAGCGGGCGGAAACCAGGGCGGGTTGCAAGTTGAAGGGCGTGCTCCTGGCAAGCCCGGCCAACCCAACTGGCACGGTCACTGGCCGCGAAGCGCTGAAACGGCTGGCAAACTATTGTGAAAGCCGGGATATCGCCTTCATTTCCGACGAGATCTACCACGGCCTGACTTTCGTCGGCGAGGAAACGAGCGCGCTCGAACTCACCGACAATGCCGTCGTCATCAATTCCTTCTCGAAATATTATTGCATGACCGGCTGGCGCATCGGCTGGATGGTCTTGCCGGAAAAACTCGTCCGTCCGGTCGAATGTCTTGCTCAGAGCCTGTATATTTCACCGCCGGAACTATCCCAGCTGGCGGCAACCGCAGCCTTTTCGGCGGCGGAGGAACTGGACGTCTACCGGGAAAGCTACCGCACCAACCGCGATTTCCTGATGACTCGCCTTCCGGAAATCGGCCTGCCGCTGGCGTCTCCCATGGATGGCGCATTTTACGCCTATGTCGATACCAGCCGCTTTTCCAATGACAGCATGGATTTCGCCAAACGCATGCTGGCGGAAATCGACGTGGCGGCGACGCCCGGCATGGATTTCGATCCAGAGGAGGGCCACAGGGCGCTGCGCATTTCCTATGCGGGTTCGGTGTCGGATATTGCCGAGGCCGTTGGGCGCATTGCTGGTTGGCTGAAATAAGCCCTCGGTTCTTCTCCCCTTGGCGGGGATCAGGCGGGCGAGCAACCAAAGGTGCTGGCAAAGGCCTTTTCACCCTTTGTGGTGAAGGTCAGCACGCGCCCGTTTCCTTGCCGCAGCCAGTCGCGCTGCTGCATGGCTTTAAGAAGCGATGCGCCGAGCCCGCCGCCGAGGTGGTGACGACGTTCGCTCCAGTCCAGGCAATGCAGGCAAACCGGGCGCCTTGCCTTTTCCAGCGGCGAAAGATCAATGCCGAAGCTCGAGAAGAAATCCCGCCCGCTATCCGTAAGTGCGGGATCGTCGCCTGACGTTACGAGACCTTTTGCGGTGATAGTCGAAAGCAGTGCCACGCCGCTTTCTCCGGCCAGATGATCGTAACAGATGCGCGCCTCGCGAAGCGCGGTGTCCTTTGGTCCGGTACGCACGCGCACGGCCCCGGTGCGCTGCGCAAGTCCCATCAGCGCTTCAAGAACCTGCGCCACATCCGCGTCGGAAAGCCGGAAATAGCGATGCCGCCCCTGTTTTTCCGCTTTGAGCAATTGGGCGTCGGAGAGTTTTGACAGATGCCCGCTGGCGGTCTGCAGGGTCACGCCGGCGGCTTCGGCAAGCTCGCTTGCCGTCAGCGCGCGTCCGTCCATCAGCGCCGTCAATATGTTGGCGCGGGCGGGGTCGCCGATCAGGGCGGCGACATTTGCGATCAAGGGTCCGTCTTTCATAGTTCGATGATAGCCGAAGCATTGATGTGAGGCAATGGCGTAGACAGGGAAGGCAGAACACGAGGAGACTGCCGATGCTGACCTGTTTCATCCGTTACGAGATCGACCCCTTCAAGGTCGATTCTTTCGATCAATATGCCCGCAACTGGGGTGAGGCGATACCGCGCTGCGGCGCCGATCTGATCGGCTATTACGCGCCGAAAGAGGGATCGAGCACTATTGCCTACGGCGTCTATAACATCGAAAACCTTGCCGCGTACGAAGCCTACCGGGCGCGACTTGCCGCCGACCCGGCAGGGCGGGAAAATTATGAATTCGCCCGGCGCGAGCAATTCATCCGCCGTGAGGACAGGCTGTTCCTGAGGCTGGCATCTGCGCCGCACGGCGGAGCCGGACGATGATCGCCGTCATATTCGAGGTCTGGCCGGCTGAGGGCGAAAAACAGCATTATCTCGATATTGCCGCCAGCCTGCGCGCCGAGCTCGAAACCATCGACGGCTTCCTGTCCGTCGAACGCTTTCAGAGCATCAGCAATCCCGACAAGATGCTTTCGCTGTCATTCTTCAGGGATGAGGAGGCGGTGAAGGCATGGCGCAACACCGCGCCGCATCGAGCAGCACAGTCGCTGGGACGGTCCGGCGTCTTTTGCAATTACCGCCTGCGTATCGCCACCGTGATGCGGGACTATGGTTTGAAGGAGAGGGAGGAGGCCCCGACCGACAGCAGACAGGTCCATGCGGCGGATGATCAAGTGCGGCGTTGACGGGCCTTCAAATCAGTTTTTCTGCAAGCCGGTCCAAGGCTTTCTGGTTCGAATTCGCTGCCAAAACCCGCTATAGATGGAGCGGGTTATGGATGGAGAAGGGCTGCCACGCGGCGGTCCGCCCGATTGGACATGGAGAGAAGAACGATGTCGGCAGAAAAAGTGGCGATTGTGACGGCAGGCGGCAGCGGCATGGGCGCGGCCGTGGCGAAACGTCTAAGCGCTGATGGTTACAAGCTCGCGATCCTGTCGTCCTCCGGCAAGGGAGAGGCGCTGGCGAAGGAACTGGGCGGCATCGGCGTCACCGGCTCCAACCAGTCCAACGACGATCTCAATCGACTGGTGGAGCTGACGCTCGAAAAATTCGGACGTATCGACGTTCTCGTGAACAGTGCAGGCCATGGCCCGCGCGCCTCCATCCTCGATATCACCGATGAGCAATGGCACACGGGTCTCGATGTCTACCTGATGAACGTCATCCGCCCGACACGGATTGTGGCTCCATTCATGGTGAAACAGAAAGCCGGGTCGATCGTCAACATCTCGACTGCCTGGGCTTTCGAGCCGAGCAGCATGTTCCCGACTTCTGCAGTGTTCCGCGCCGGCCTTGCTTCCTACACCAAGATTTTTTCCGATACCTATGCGGTCGACAATGTGCGCATGAACAATGTTCTGCCCGGTTGGATCGATAGCCTGCCAGCCACGGAAGAGCGCCGCCAGGCTGTGCCGATGCAGCGTTACGGAACGAGCGACGAGATAGCCGCAACCGTTGCCTTCCTCGCCTCGGAAGGTGCGGGTTACATCACCGGCCAGAACATCCGCGTCGATGGTGGTCTGACACGGTCTGTTTGACGATTGGCATATCGGGCTTCCGTCACCCCGGACTTGGTCCTTTGCCAACGCAGTCAAGTCCTTGATCGCGAGAGATTTCTTTCACGGCGCAGACGCGCCGTGGCTGGATGCCGGATTGATTACGGAATGAGATAAACCTAACATCCGCCAACAAAGCAAAACGCCCGCAACATGGTTGCGGGCGTTTTTCGTTTCAGTGTCTTCTATCAAAAGAAGCCTTTGCGCTGCCACCAGCCGCCCTTGCGCGGCTTCGGCTCGTCGCCGTCAGGGTTGGCGGGCGTGCCCGACGAGGTCACGACCGGCTCCGAATTCGAGACATTGCTGCCCCGGTTCGCGCGAACCTTTTCTTCCGCCGCGGGTGCTACGGCTTCCGAACCCAGATCGGCCGAGGCTTCACCCACTTCGTCGAGGGCGACATCGACGACGGTTTCCACAACGACTGCGGGCTCGATGATCACCGGCTCGACCGTTTCAACGGTTTTGGCCGCGACTTCAGCCTGCGGTGCCGCTTCAGCCGGCGGTACGTCTTCGGTCTTGGCCTTCGCCTTGCGGGTGCGGCGCGGTTTCTTCGGGGCTTCCGCGTCCACAACGTCCGCAACCACACCTTCCACCACTTCGGCAGCGGTCGGCTCTTCGGTTACGGATGCTGCGGCGGAAACCTCTTCGCTTTCGCCTTCCGTTTCGCCTTCTTCGCCGGACTCATTGCCTGCGGCATCGAGAGCCTCGTCTTCAGCACGGTTGCGACGGCCGCCACGCTTGCCACGACGGCGACGCTTGCGCTTGCCTTCTTCATCAGAGTTTGCAGCTTCGTTCACACCGTTTTCATCAGCGTCGTCTGCGGCTTCATCGGTTTCGACGCCATCTTCGTCGTCCGCATCATCAGCGCCGGTGTCATCGCCAGCCTGCGCATCAACTGCACCGTTCTGGTCGTTCTGTCCGCCCTTGCCACGACGGCGACGACGACGCTTGCGCTTGCGCTTGCCGTCTTCACCATTGTCGCCCTGCTGCTGTTGCTGGCGCGGCTCGCTGGCCTGCGCCTTGACGATTTCTTCCTCTTCTTCGTCCTCTTCCACCTCAACAACGAAATCGTCTTCCTCTTCCACGAAGCTCGGGAGCATCTGGATAAGGCTTTCGATCTTCACCGGATTTTCAACCGCTTCACCACGATCGATGGCGAAATGCTGCGCGCCGACGCCGGCATCGGCCGCAATGATGATCGCCACACCGAAGCGGCCTTCATAATCGACAATCGTGCCGCGCTTGTGGTTGAGCAGGTAGAGAGCCGTTTCCGGCGTGCAGCGCACGGTGATGTTGTGGGTCGTGTTGCGCAGCAGATATTCCTCAACGCCGCGCAGCACGTGCAGCGCGATGGAGGATTCGGAGCGAACGTGACCCGTGCCGCCGCAATGCTGGCAGACCTGCGTGGTCGATTCCAGCACCGAAGCGCGGATGCGCTGGCGCGACATTTCCAGAAGACCGAAATGCGAGATACGGCCGACCTGGATGCGCGCCCGGTCGTTTTTCAGGCAGTCCTTGAGCTTCTTCTCGACGGAGCGGTTGTTGCGCTTTTCTTCCATGTCGATGAAGTCGATGACAACAAGACCGGCAAGGTCGCGAAGACGCAGCTGGCGAGCCACTTCTTCCGCCGCTTCCAGATTGGTCGTCAGCGCCGTTTCTTCGATAGAATGCTCGCGGGTCGAACGACCGGAGTTCACGTCGATGGCAACCAGAGCTTCCGTCTGGTTGATGATGAGGTAACCGCCCGATTTCAGCGTAACCTGCGGCTGCAGCATGCGGTCGAGCTGGGCTTCGATGCCCGAGCGCGAGAAGATCGGGTGGATGTCGCGGTAAGGCTGAACCACCTTGGCGTGGCTCGGCATCAGCATCTTCATGAAGTCTTTTGCTTCACGGTAGCCTTCTTCGCCCGAAACGATGATCTCGCTGATATCCTTGTTATAGAGATCGCGGATCGAACGCTTGATGAGCGAGCCTTCCTCGTAAACGAGGCAGGGGGCCGTGGAGTTCAATGTCAGCGTGCGGACGTTTTCCCACAGGCGCATCAGATATTCGAAGTCGCGCTTGATCTCGACGCGGGTGCGATTGGCGCCTGCAGTACGCAGAATGACGCCCATGCCCTGCGGAACTTCCAGATCGCGCGCGATTTCCTTCAGGCGCTTGCGGTCGGTCGGCTGGGTGATCTTGCGGGAAATGCCACCGCCGCGTGCGGTATTCGGCATCAGCACGGAATAACGGCCGGCAAGCGACAGATAGGTGGTGAGTGCGGCACCCTTGTTGCCGCGTTCTTCCTTGGCAACCTGCACGAGAAGGATCTGGCGGCGCTTGATGACTTCCTGAATGCGGTACTGCTTGCGCGGCTTGCGGGCAACGCGATCGGGAACCTCTTCCATGGCGTCTTCGGCGCCGACGGATTCGATCACTTCCTTTTCGTGATGATCGTCATCATCGTCGTCGTCATCATCGTCATTGCCACGGCGAAGACCCTCGACTTCCTCGGAAATCGTATCTGTATCGACCATGGCAGCCATTTCGCCACCCGTGCTGCCGTCTTCTTCGGAAGAGGCCTCAACAGTGGTGTCGGAAACGGCTTCTTCTTCCGCTACCTTCTTCTTGGCGCGGGGGCGGCGGGTACGCTTCTTCGGTGCTTCTTCCGCAACGGCCTCGACGGCCACAGCAGTCACATCTTCGGATACCTCTTCGGCAGCGGCAGCGGCAACGGTTTCGTCCACGACCACGGCGTCAGTCGTCTCGCTGACGGCAACGATGCCGACATCCGGCTGGTCCGCCTGCGACAGATCGACAGCCGGTGCGCCGGGCTCGGGGGCGTCAGCCGATTCAAAGTCGTCGCTGCGGCGATGATCCTCGGCTTCCGCCTTGAGGAGCGCCTGACGGTCGGCGAGCGGGATCTGGTAATAGTCAGGGTGGATTTCCGCAAAAGCGAGAAACCCGTGGCGATTTCCACCGTAATCGACGAAGGCCGCCTGAAGGGAGGGCTCAACCCTCGTGACCTTGGCAAGGTAGATATTGCCGCGGATCTGTTTCTTGTGCTCCGATTCGAAGTCGAATTCCTCGATCCGGTTCCCACGGACAACGACTACGCGTGTCTCCTCTTCGTGGGAGGCGTCGATAAGCATTTTGTCTGCCATGTAAGCTGTGCTCCTCGGCGCAGCCTTGTTTTATACGAGAACAGGCCCGCCACACGGACGAGCCTTTCATATGAGTGCAAGGATGTGCCGGAAATGAAGTCTCCAGCCGGGCCTCTGTAAACTGGCAGCATCCGGACCGACGGCGAGGCGCTTGGCCTGCTCCTGGTATCCGGTTCATATGAAAACTGCTGCGACATCATTGGCCAGGCGGAACGACAATAATATATAGACCCCTTGGGGTCCGATGAATTTGCTCTCCTCAGAGCAGCGGTGGCATTGCCACCGGGTAGGTCTCCGGCCACGGCCGGAATTGATCCAGTTTCAGGATAAATGTAACGACGGCAGATGATTGCCCGTTTTGCAGCGCCAGCGTCTTTTTCGATTGGCAGCCGGCGGGCATCTATCCCGTCAACACTTTTAACCCTCATCCTTGTTGTATGTTTTCTCTGTCATAATAGCAATAGGCTGGCTAAATATGCCATATTGTTGGTGGAATTTCCGGGTTAACAATTGGTTCACCAACGCCTGCGATTGTGGGGCGCAAACGCACAAACACGCGTCCGGCGTGGCCGAAATTACGACGTTCCCGGCACTTTGCCGCACCATTTATGAAAAATGACTGAAATACGGAATTTCTTGAAGACCATGAATTTCACGCGCAGCGCAGCGATATTCGATGGGGCAGGGCCGCTTGGCGCGCGAATCGCGCGGCTTGCGGGTGCCCTTGTCTTGCCGGTTGTCTTTTCGGTCGCCGCATTCGTCTCCTGCGTTCCACAGGCCTTCGCCGTGGAGCCGCTCATCGCCAATCAGGCACGCATCATAGGCGACGAGGCGCGCACGCGCATCGTTCTCGATTTTGCCGAGGAGCCGGAATTCGACATTCACTATCTCGATTCGCCCGCCCGCATCGTCGTGGACTTTCCGGCGGTGAATTTTGCGTTCCCCGCATCGGCTCTGGCGCCAACCGGCCTTTTCTCGGACATTCGCTTCGGTAGCATGGGGCAAGACAGCGCCCGCATCGTGCTGACGGCAAAAAAACCGGTTCAGGTGGCGGTTGCCGAAACCAAGAAGGGCGAGGACGGCACATCGTTCCGTTTCGTCCTGGATGCGGAGATCACCACCAAGGCCAAATTCGCCGAACTGGTGAAAGAGCAGCAATGGCGCGCGCCGGCGCCGGTCTCGACAGCGGCGATCACGCCTGACGACAAGACATCGCGGCAAACGGATTTCGTCATCGCTGTTGATGCCGGCCATGGCGGCATCGATGCCGGCGCTTCCGGCGGCGTAACCGGCACGGAGGAAAAGGTCATCACGCTGACCTTTGCCAAGGAACTTGTGGAGCGGATGAACCGGGAGCCCGGCATCAAGGCGTTCCTGACGCGTGATTCCGACACGTTTCTCGCTCTGTCCGAACGGGTCACGATCGCCCGGCAGAACAACGCCAACCTGTTCATTTCATTGCACGCCGATACACTGAAGCAGAAGGGCATCCGGGGGGCGACCGTCTATACATTGTCAGACCGCGCCTCAGACCGCAGGGCGCAGGAGCTGGCCGAGCGCGAAAACAAGTCCGACCAGATTGCCGGTGTGGCAGCCTCCAGCGAGCCGCCTGAGGTGGCCGATATCCTTCTCGATTTCACCCGGCGCGAAACGCAGGCCTTTTCGGTGACGCTGGCAGAAAATATCGTATCGTCCTTCGAGGGACAGGTCGGCCTCATCAACAATCCGCATCGTTATGCCGGTTTCATGGTGCTGCGCGCCCATGACGTGCCATCGGTGTTGCTGGAACTCGGCTTTCTCTCCAATCCGGAAGATGAAAAACTCCTTCTTGATGCGGAATGGCGCAAGAAGGTCGCCGATACGCTAGCAACTGCGGTCGGACGATACCGCACCAAGGCCATGGCGAACGGCGGCTGAAGGCCCGGGCGGGCGAGCGGCGCCCCGTTGTCGCCGTGCCCCTTGCTGCCGAAAAGCTGTTCAATTCTTGGGCCTTGCGGACGATTAGGTTGGTGAAGCCCTATTTTACTCACATTCGCCGCGTTATTGCGGAAGCGGATTCTGTGGTGATCCGCCATTGCGGCTGGAACCGCAATTGCGGCAGTCGGCCCGGTAACATATCAGCGAATGCTGTCGTTCCGGCTTGTCATCGAAGGTATGGTGTGCAAAACGGCACGCGATATGCAAGGATGCGCCCGTATCATCGGGCGTTGATGGTTACGATTCGAATTATCGGTAGCTTGGTATGATCAGACTGATTGGATATTTTTTCGGCTTGGCCAGCGTGCTCTTCCTGTGCGCCGCCGCCGCCGGTGCAATTTATTTGCACGGCGTGACGAAGGACCTGCCGGATTACGCAGTTCTGAGCACTTATGAGCCGCCGGTGACGACCCGCGTGCACGCCGGCAACGGCGCGCTCATGGCGGAATACGCCCATGAAAAGCGCCTGTTCCTGCCGATCCAGGCTATCCCGGACCGTGTGAAGGCAGCTTTCCTTTCGGCGGAAGACAAGAATTTCTACAACCATCCGGGTGTGGACATCTGGGGTCTCGGCCGTGCCGTTCTCGTCAACCTCCAGAATATCGGCTCCGGCCGTCGTCCGGTCGGCGCGTCCACAATCACCCAGCAGGTGGCAAAGAACTTCCTGCTCACCAACGACCAGACCTTTGACCGCAAGCTCAAGGAAGCGCTTCTGTCCTTCCGCATCGAGCAGACCTATTCCAAGGACAAGATCCTCGAGCTTTATCTCAACGAGATCTTTTTCGGTCTGAATTCCTACGGTATCGCCGGTGCGGCACTCACCTATTTCAACAAATCGGTCACGGAACTGACGATCGCGGAAACCGCCTATCTCGCATCGCTGCCGAAGGGTCCGGCCAACTACCATCCGATCCGCCGCGAGAAGGCGGCGCTGGAGCGCCGCAACTGGGTGATCGACCGCATGGCCGAGAACGGCTACATCACGGTCGGCGATGCAGAGGATGCAAAGAAGCAGCCGCTTGGCGTCAATCTGCGCCGTGGCGGCGCGCATATCTTCGCGTCTGACTATTTCGCCGAGGAAGTCCGCCGCCAGATCGTCGAGAAATACGGCGAGCAGGCGCTTCTTGAAGGCGGTCTTTCGGTTCGCACCTCTTTCGATCCGCAGATCCAGATGGAGGCGCGCAAGGCGCTTCAGGACGGTCTGGTGCAATATGACGAGCGTCGCGGTTTCCGCGGACCCGTCGAAAAGATCGAGACAACCGGTGACTGGACTGCGGCGCTCGCCAAGGTAAAGGGCCTTCGCGACGTTCCCGAATGGAAGATCGCGGTTGTCCTCGCCGTTGCTGCCGATGGTATCGATATTGGCGTGCAGGTCGACCCCGATGCCGAGGATGGCGACAAGCGCACACGCGGCCATATCTCCGCTGAAAACATGCGTTGGGCCTATCGCGATGCCACAGGCAAAAAGCCGACGGCTAAGTCGCCGGTTGGCGTACTGGCTGTTGGTGACGTCGTTTACGCACAGCCGCTGTCCGGTTCCGGCAACGAATATCGTCTGCGCCAGCCCCCGAAGGTGCAGGGCGGCATGATGGTGATGGATCCGCACACTGGCCGCGTTCTGGCCATGGTCGGCGGCTTCTCCTACGCGCAGTCGGAATTCAACCGCGCCACGCAGGCGATGCGCCAGCCCGGCTCCTCCTTCAAGCCGTTCATCTATGCGGCTGCACTCGACAACGGCTATACCCCGGCCTCGGTCATTCTCGACGCGCCAATCGAGGTTGTTTCGGGCGGTCAGGTCTGGAAGCCGCAGAATTACGGCGGGGGTTCCGCCGGTCCTTCGACCCTGCGTCTCGGCATCGAAAAATCCCGTAACCTCATGACAGTGCGTCTGGCGCAGGACATGGGCATGAATCTGGTGGCTGAATATGCCGAACACTTCGGCATCTACGACAAGATGCCGCCGCTTCTGGCAATGTCGCTCGGTTCGGGTGAAACAACCATCATGCGCATGGTCTCGGCCTATTCTGTGATCGCCAATGGCGGCAAGCAGATCAAGCCGACGCTGATCGACCGCATCCAGGACCGTTACGGCAAGACGATCTTCCGGCATGAGGAGCGTGCCTGCGAGGGCTGCAACGCCACCAGCTGGCAAAATCAGGACGAGCCGGTCATCGTTGATAACCGCGAGCAGGTTCTCGACCCGATGACCGCTTACCAGACGACCTCCATGCTTGAAGGTGTCGTGCAGCGCGGCACGGCGGCGGGCAAGATCAAGGTCGATCTGCCGGTTGCTGGCAAGACGGGCACCACCAACGATGAAAAGGACGCCTGGTTCGTCGGTTACACGCCGGACATGGTTGCCGGTCTTTATATCGGCTTCGATTCGCCCGCACCGCTTGGGCGCGGCGGCACCGGTGGTTCGCTGTCGGCACCGATCTTCGGCGAGTTCATCGCCGATGCGGCCAAGCACCTGGAACCGAGCAAGTTCATCGTGCCTGAAGGCATGAAGTTCATCGCCGTCAACCGCAAGACCGGCATGGCCGCTTCGGAAGGCGAACCTGATACGATCATGGAAGCCTTCAAGCCGGGCACCGGCCCGGCCGATACCTTCTCGGTGATCGGCGCGGAAGGCATGTCGCAGGAGGATATTCTGAAGACCTCGCCACAGGCCCAGCAGGCCATCACCGGCGGTGGCGGCGGTCTTTATTGATACCAGTCTTATGTTTGGCGGGGGGCGCGGGTCTTTACATCCGCGCCCCCCGCATTTATTTGAGCTACCAGTTTAAATGAAGGCGAAGAACCAGCGAAATGCGCAATGAAATTGTGAACGTAGTCGACGAAATCAAGCAGGCCATAAGCCTGCTGAGGAGGCATCTTTGACTGGGACCAGGCGATAAGACGACTGGACTGGTTGAATAACAAGGCAGAGGACCCGACCCTCTGGAACGATGCCACCGAAGCGCAGAAACTGATGCGCGAGCGCCAGCAGCTGGATGACAGCATCAATGGCGTGAAGGCGCTTGAGCAGCAGCTCAAGGACAATGTCGAGCTGATCGAACTCGGCGAGATGGAAGGCGACGACGAGATCGTCAAGGACGCCGAAGATGCGCTGAAGGCGCTGAGGAGCGAGGCGAACCGCCGTCAGGTGGAAGCCATGCTTTCCGGTGAAGCTGATAGCAACGATACATATCTCGAAGTTCATTCCGGCGCTGGCGGTACGGAAAGCCAGGACTGGGCCAACATGCTGCTGCGCATGTATACCCGCTGGGCCGACCGCGAAGGCTTCAAGGTTGAAGTGCTGGAAGTTCATGACGGCGAAGAGGCCGGCATCAAGTCCGCGACGATCCTCGTCAAGGGCCACAATGCCTTCGGCTGGCTGAAGACGGAATCGGGCGTACACCGCCTCGTCCGCATCTCGCCCTATGACAGCAATGCGCGTCGCCACACATCGTTCTCCTCCGTTTGGGTTTACCCAGTGGTCGATGATTCGATCCAGATCGACATCAACGAGAGCGATTGCCGCATCGATACCTATCGTTCGTCCGGTGCAGGCGGCCAGCACGTCAACACCACCGATTCGGCCGTGCGTATTACCCACATACCGACCGGTATTGCCGTGGCCTGCCAGCAGGAGCGTTCCCAGCACAAGAACCGCGCCAAGGCGTGGGACATGCTGCGCGCCCGCCTTTACGAGGTGGAACTGCAAAAGCGGGAAGATGCGGCAAACGCTCAGGCCGCATCCAAGACGGATATCGGCTGGGGCCACCAGATCCGCTCCTACGTTCTGCAGCCCTACCAGTTGATCAAGGACCTGCGCACCGGCGTGGAAAGCACCGCACCCGGCAACGTGCTGGATGGCGATCTGAACCAGTTCATGGAAGCGGCCCTCGCGCACCGCATCAGCGGCGGCGCAGACGTGGAAGTGGCTGATATCGACTGACGCGTCACAGCGTCGCTTGAAAAAATCACCCCTCGCAAACCCATTGCGAGGGGTTTTTCGTTGGAGGAGATGGATGAAACAGGCGCTTTACATCGTCGACGTTCAGCCGAGCTTCAATCCGCCGGCTGCGCTTGTGGCGGACATATCCGCGCTGGCCGCCACCATGCCAAGCGTTGCCAGCGTCGAGCGCCATGATGAAAGCGTCACGCCTTTCGAGCGGCAACTCGGCTGGAAGCCGGGCAGGGACGACTGCTCGCTGGTTGCGGCGGACTGGATTTTCATAAAGCACGGCTACGCTCCGCCAAGGGCGGCTATCGACCACCTCCTGTCTCTAAAGCTCGACAGGGTGCTGGTCTGCGGCATTCAGGCCGATACCTGCGTGCTGGCTGCGGGTTTTGCCCTGTTTGATGCGGGGCTTCATCCCACGCTTCTGCCATGGCTGACGGTGGGCTCCAGCCTCGATCGCAGCGGCGAACTCGGCGCCAGACTATGGAAACATCATTTCGGTGCGGTTCTGGCCGGGCCGCATGAGCTTAACGCGTAGAGAGTTTCCAGTAAAACTGCGTATAATCCAGGAGGTAGAGAACCTCCAACGATTCCGTTCAAACCGACGTTCTCTCGCCCTCAGTTCGAGGCCTTTTCGATCTTCATCTCGCCGAGTTCGTCGATCAGGATCGTCCAGCTTTCCGCTTCCCTGATCTGCGGATCGGTTTTCAGATAGACGGTCACGAACAGGCCGGGCGAGGCCGACGCACCGTTTGAGCTTTCGGGCCGAATATCCGTGACGTAGGACTTCATCTGGCTGAACTCTTCCAGCTCGATGTTTTCGAGAAGGTTCGGTCCGTTTGCGGTAGTGGCGATGCGCTGCAGATAGACTTTAGCGGTGCCATCGCCCTGGCGGATTGCAACCACCTTGTAATAACCGCGCGAGGGTGTCGCTGGCGGCGGCCGCAACTGGCCGTCAGGACCTTTCACCGGCTCAAGATTATGCTCTTCCCACATGCCGCTGCTGACAACGAAGATCGCCGATACCGGCAAGTTGTCGATGGCCTCCGTTTGCGCCCGCATGGGAAGCGCTGTGGCGGCGAAAATGAGGGCGGCAAGAAGAGGTTTTTTCAGGGGCATGGCCATCATCAGTGGTTGGCGTCAATTGTTGAATTGTTCGGCGAGTACGCGGTCTGACCATGAACGGTCTGGGTCCGAGAGAATTCTGGCCGTCCTGTCCTGCGATTGCGCAATCCGCACATGCCGTACGGATTTCACCTCCGTATGGTCGGCGACCGCGTTCACCGGACGCTTGTCGCGCTCCAGAACGTGAATATCGACCGTCACCTTGTTGGGCAAAAGTGCGCCGCGCCAACGCCTTGGCCGGAAGGCGCTGACGGGTGTGAGCGCCAGAAGCGGAGATTCCAACGGCAGGATCGGTCCATGGGCTGAGAAGTTATAAGCTGTCGATCCTGCCGGTGTCGCAACCATCATGCCGTCGCAAATCAACTCTTCAAGCCGCGTCTTGCCGTCCACCTCGACACGAAGCTTGGCGGCCTGATGCGATTGCCGGAACAGGCTGACCTCGTTCATGGCAAGTGCCGTAAATTCATCGCCGTCGGAATCCGTCGTCGTCATGCGCAGCGGATGAAAATCATTGCCGGTCGCCACCGCAATACGCTCGACCAGGCCGTCTACCCGGTAGTCGTTCATCAGAAAGCCGACTGATCCCCGGTTCATGCCATAGACCCGCTTGCCGGAATTCATCGTTTCGTTGAGAATTTGCAGCATGAAGCCATCGCCGCCGAGCGCCACGATCACTTCCGCCTCGTCGAAGGGCGTGTTGCCGTAAGCGCCTTTCAGCTCCTCCAGCGCCCTCTGCGCCTCCTCGGTTGCGGAGGCCACGAAGGATAGTGAACAGTTAGAATGCGACATTCGCTTCCCTCGGCAACGACGCATACCGGAATCGATATGCGGACGATGCTGTAACCTGTTGAAGCAGCTCACAATCTCCAAACGTCGATAAAACGGTCGATCGCAAGCCACAAGACGCATCCTTGGTACATGAAGACGGCAGCAGGCGACAAGGCCTTTCCGGCGGACAGGCGTTCGCAGCAAGCGGGTTTGCCCGCGTGCGGTCCACAGCTTCTTGGTTTCCGGCCTTCGACAAGGGTTGCGATGCGGCGCGACGTGAGGCAACTTGCGCGAAACAAGCGGAACGGCGAGTGGCAGGAGACGGGCGTGGTGCTGAATTACAATATCTACGATGTCTTTACCGAGACCAAAATGGCGGGAAATCCGCTGGCAGTCATGTATGACGCGGATGGCCTCGACCAAGTGACGATGCAGGCGATAGCCAGAGAAATGAACCTCTCCGAGACCGTTTTCGTCAACCGCTCGGGCAACCCGGCCCACGCGGCTTCGTTGCGTATCTTCACGCCTTCAGGCGAGTTGCCTTTCGCTGGCCACCCGACTGTTGGCGCAGCGATCGCTATTGCCGAGCGCAATCGCAATGAAGGTGACGACGATATCGATATGGTCTGTGTGCTGGAGGAAAAGGTGGGGCCGGTCCGCTGTGCGGTGAAAATGCGCGCCGGTGCGGTCAGCTTCGCCGAATTCGACCTCCCGCGCAAATCGTCCCGCGTCACCCTGCCGCTCGATCATGCCGCACTTGCCGATGCGCTGGGCGTGAGCGAAGGCCATCTCGGCTTTGAGAACCACGTACCGTCGATCTGGACGGCCGGTGTGCCGTTCCTGCTCGTGCCGCTGCACAATATTGCCGCTATCAGCGAAATGGATTTCGACGCCAATCTCTGGCTGCGCACCGCACCGCTGGTGGAGGGGCGCCTTACGGCGGCTTATATCTACTGTCGCGGCGGCGTCTATCACGCAGCAAAGTTCCATGCCCGCATGTTTTCCCCGGAAATGGGGATTTCGGAAGACCCCGCCACCGGTTCCGCCGCCGCCGCCCTTTCCGGTGCAATCCATCATTTCGACGGCCTGACAGACGGTCACTATCCGCTCTTGATAGAGCAGGGCGTGGAGATGGAACGTCCTTCCCACATCCATCTGCGCATGGACATCAAGGACAACGAAATCGCCCGCGCCCGCATCGGTGGCCACGCGGTTCGTGTAGCATCGGGTACGTTCGAGATCTGATTTCAACGTGAGCGACTGAACTACAGTCGATAAGCTACCTGCCGACCAAAAAGAAAAACCCCGGCCATGACCGGGGTTTTATTGTTTCTGGTCTTAACCAGAGATCAGTTGAACCGACCCGCCGCATGGGCAAGCATCGTGTAGACCTTGCCGGTATCGGAGGTGAGGTAGGACTGGGTGACTGAACGGTCACGGTCCGTGCGGGCGACATCAGCGAGCAGCTTTTCGAAATCGGTGATGTAGCGGTCCACGGCGGTGCGGAATTCGGCCTCCCGCTCGTATTTGCGCTTGATCTCGTCAAACGTCGTCTGGCCCTTCAGCGTATAGAGGCGACGGGTGAAGACGTCACGTTCGCCGCGCTGGTACCGCCGCCACAGTTCCACCGACGCATCGTGGTCGATCGCGCGCGCGATGTCGACGGACAGCGAGTTCAGCGATTCCACCATGTGACGCGGATTGCGGGTATCGGCAGCACGGGTCGGCTGCTGATCGCCGCTTGCGCGGGGTGCGGAAGCGGCGGCTGATTCCTGCGAGGCACCGCGCAGAAGATCACTGATCCAGCCACCGCCTTCTTCGCGGCGTGCGGCAGGCGCTGCAGCCGCCTGGGACGGGGCAGGCGCCTGACGGTTTTCGACCTGGCGGTTCTCAAGCGGCAAGGTGCCACGCAAGGCGGGTGCGGCTGCCGGCTGCGGCTGAGCTGCGCGTGGTGGCTGTGCCGGCGTGGCTGCTGCCGGCTGCGGACGCGCTTCGACACGGCGTTCAGCGGCAGGCTGGGTCGCTGCAATGGCGCGGGCGACGGGTTCGGAAACTTCCATCTGTTGGGTCGAGCGACCGACAAGCTGGGAAATATCCTGCAGGGCCTTGATCTGCTCGGAAACGGCGCGGCGCATCGCTGCGGCGCTTTCCTTGGCCTCTTCCGGCAGGTCGAACGCGCCGCGCTTCAGTTCGGCACGGGTCGCATCCAGCTCGCGGCGGATATCGTGGCTGGAGCGGCGGATTTCGTCCGTCGCGCCGGCAAAACGGCTGACAGCTTCCTCAACTGCCTGACGCAGCGTTTCCTTGAGGTTGGCGGCGGCGGCATTGGATTTTTCCGAGGCACTGCCGAGCAGGTTGTCGACTTCCGAAAGCGAGGATTCGACACCGCCACGCAGGCGGTTGACCAGCTCGTCGGAATATTTCTGCGCGTCGGAAAGCGTGCTCTCGATCGAACGGCTGGCATCCTGACCAGCGGCGAGGAGGGCGCCCCGCATGGTCTGTGCTGCCGAGCGGGCGCGCTGTTCCGTCTCGTCGAGCGAACGGCCGATATCGGAGAAGGATGCCTGCAGATTGTCACGCAGGTTGCCGGCGACGTTCTGCGAACGCTCCTCGGCCTCGTTGAGCGTGGTTTCCACCACGCTGACGACGCCGCGCATGGCGGTTTCGATTTCCTCGGAACGCTTGACTAGTCCGACAGACAGGCTGCGAAGTGCATCCTGACGCTCTTCCAGCGTACCGACAAGGCTCGATTGCGCGGCATTGAGCAGTTCGGACGCCTGGCTGAGAACCTTCGAATGTTCCTCGAAACGTCCGACGATGCCGGCAACCTGCGCCAGTGTCTGGCCGGAAATATTCGACAGACGATCGATCTTTCCTTCGAGCAGACGGCTGGAGCTGGACACCATGTCGGCGGCCTGCGAGGCGGATTCGGAGAAGCGGGTGGCCGATGCGTTCAACGCTTCGTCGGCCGTGCCGAATTCCTGCGCGGCGCGCTCAACCGCAGAGTTGAAGTTGTTTGCCGACTTTTCGACGATTTCGGCCATGCTGTTATGGGTCTGCGACAGCATATCCGTGCTCTGGCGCGTGGCGGCGACAAGCTTGTTTGCCACATCGCTTCCCGTGCGGGTGTATTTGTCGATACCTTCTTCGACGGCGTCGGCCATGGCCGTATGCGTCTGCGACAGCATGTCCGTGCTCTGGCGGGTTGCCGCGACAAGCTTGCTTGCTGCCTCGCTTCCGGCATTGGCATAATCGCTGATCGCCTGTTCCACCATGCCGACCATGCCGCTGTTGCTCTGCGACAGAAGTTCGGCGCTCTGCTGGGCGGCGGAGACGATCTTTTCGGCGGCTTCGCGACCGATGGTGGCGTATTCGTCGACGACAGGCTTTGCCTTCTCTTCGATCAGGCGCGACAGTTCAGCAGAACGGCTGGCCAGCATCGAGTTGAGTTCGCGGGTGCGGTTGTCCAGCGCCGAGCGGATGGATTCGCCGCGTGCATCGAGAGCAGATTCGACACCGGTCAGGGTCTCGGAAATGACGCCCACCTGCGAGCGCACGACCGCTTCGGCCTCGGCAACCTTGTTGACGATGATGTTGCCCGCCTCAGAGAAGGTCTGGGCGACGGCTGCCGCCTGGCCGGACAGGCGTGTCTGTGCATCCGAGATGCGGTTGACGATCTCGCCGGAGCGTTCTTCGATCGCCTTGGTGAAGGCGTCGTTCTGGGCCTGTACCTGTTCGGCGAATTCCGAGCCGGTTTTCGCAAGCAGGGCGGTGGAACGAACTGCTTCCTCGTCGATGCTCTGGGTGGCGGAAATGACCGCCCCACGCAGGCCGACCGCGAGCTCGCTCGCCTTGCCTTCGATGGTGCGGTTGACGTTTTCGAGGCCGATCGTCAGCGCGCGGTCCATGGTGCCGAGGCGTTCATCGATGCGGGCCGAACCGGCATCGAAGGTTTCCGCCAGACGGCTGGTGCGGCTTTCGAAGGTGTCGGCAACCCGTATCGTCTGCTCGTCCAGAATGCCGGTGATACGTTGAGCCGCATCGTCGCTGGTGCGGGCGAAGGCGGCTGTCTTGTCTTCCAGCGCGTCGGCAAAGCGACGTCCGGCATCCTCGATCGACGTGTTGACGTTGCCGAGATCGCTCGACACACGCTCCTGCAGCGCTCCGAGCGAAGTCTCGATGCGGGTGCCGGTCTCGTCGAGCCTGCCCGTGACGCTTCCGATCGAGGTTTCGATCCGCGAGGAGAGAGCATCGGTCGCACCGCCGATTTCGCGGGCGGCCTCACCGATCTTGACGGCAATATCGCCGGCGCTGTTGCGAAGACGCTGTTCCAGCGTGGCTGCACTGCCGTCTATGGCCTTCTGCAACGTCTCCTGCTGGGTTTCGAGCGAGAGTTCGAGCATGCTGGCACTGGATGCAACGGTGGTGCCGATCATCATCGCCTGTTCGGAGAGCATGTCGCCCATCTGGGTCGTGGCTGAGCTCAACGTCGCGGCGATATCCGCCTGGCGCTGCTCGAGCGCGGTACGGATGTCTTCATGCGATTGCGAGAGGTTGTTCTCGAGGCGGGAGACGCCTTCTTCCACCGTCTGCGCAAAACGGCTGCTGCCGTCTTCCACGACGCTTTCGATGCGGCTGGCCGCGCCGGAGACGCTCTGCTCGATCAGGCCGCTATTGCGCTCAAGCGAACCGGCAATGCGTTCGGCCTGCGAACCGAGCATGGTCTCCAGCCGCTCGTGGCCGCTGGCAAGTGCGTTTTCAAGCGTGAAAGCCGTCGATTCCAGTCGCTGGCCGACACCTGCGGCCGCGAGCGACAGTGATGCGGTTCTGGCATCCATCGCCTCGGAGATACGCTCCTCAACGCCGGAAATCGTTATGTCGAGCGCCATGGTGCGGCTGTCGAGCGCGTCCGCGATGCGTTCTTCCGCACTGGAGACAATGCCGGAAAGGGCGGCAGTGCGGCTGTCCAGAGCATCGGCAATACGATCTTCGACCCCGGAAACCGCCGAGTGAAGCGCAGCAGTGCGTCCGTCGAGGATGTCGGCGATCTTTTCCTCGACACCGGAGAAGCTCATGTCGAGCGCCATGGTGCGGCTGTCGAGCACGTCCGTGATCCGCTCTTCCGCGCCGGATACGACATTTTTGAGCGAAGCCGTGCGGCTGTCAAGTGCGCTGGCAATGCGGGTCTCGGCACCGGCCACCAATTCGCCAAGAACGGCGGTGCGGGTATCGAGCGCTTCGGTAATTTTTTCCTCTGCGCCGGAAAACGCCATGTCAAATGCCATGGTGCGGCTGTCGAGTGCATCCGCAATGCGTTCTTCAACGCCGGAGACGACGGCGTTAAGCGCTGCCGTGCGGCCATCGAGCGTTTCCGCGATACGGGTCTCGGCACCGGCCACCAATTCGCCAAGGACGGCGGTGCGGGTATCGAGTGCTTCGGTAATTTTTTCCTCGGCGCCGGAAAACGCCATGTCGAGCGCCATGGTGCGGCTGTCGAGTGCATCCGCAATGCGTTCTTCAGCCCCCGAAACGACGGCGTTGAGTGCTGCCGTGCGACCATCAAGCGTTTCCGCGATACGGCTCTCGGCACCGGCAACCACGTCGCCGAAGGTGGACGTGCGGCTGTCGAGTGCGCCAGCAATCCTCTCTTCGGCACTTGCCACAATGCCGGACAGAGCGGAGGTACGTTTGTCGAGCGTTTCCGACAGCCTCTCCTCGACATTGGCGAAGGTCATGTCGAGCGACAGCGTGCGGCTGTCCATCGTGTCGGCGATGCGTTCCTCGACGCCGGAAATGGCGCTGGAAAGAGCGGCCGTGCGGCCATCCAGCGTCTCGGCAATACGGTTTTCCGCACCGGATACGACGTCGTGCAGGGCAGCCGTGCGGCTTTCCAGCGTATCGGAAATGCGGTCCTCGATGCCGGAAACGGCGCCGGTGATGGCGGCGGCGCGGGTTTCGAGCGTTTCCGAAAGACGGCGCTCGACATCGGCAACGACGCTGTTGATTGCGGCTGCACGCTCCTCAAGCATCGCGGCTAGACGTTCCGCCGTGCCGGAGACCGAGCCGGTAATTGCCAGCGAACGGCTTGCAAGCGCCTCGTCGAAACGGTCCTGGCTTGCCGAAAGCGCGCCAAACAGGGCATTGCTGCGCTCCGCCAGCACGCCGTCGATCTTCTCGTGCGAATTGGCGAAGGCATCGGTGATTTCAGCGGTGCGCTGGCCGATTGCGTCGCTGAACGCGCGGGTACGGGTCTCAAGCGCGCTTTCGAGCATTTCTTGGCCGGTGCCCAGTGCGGTTGCAAGAGCAAGCGACTGGTCGGTCATGGTGTTGCCGATGCGCTCAAGTCCGCTGGTCAGCATGGTGTCGAGGGCTTCGGAGCCGCCGGCAACCGTTTCGTTGATCCGGGCGAGGCTCTCCATCAGCTTGCTGTCGAGGCTGCCGGCGCGCTGGTCGAAGGCACTGGCGAAATCCGCCACATGTTCGTCGAAGGCGGAGTTGACCTGGCCGACCGTCGCCTGCAGGCGTTCTTCATAGAGGCCGGAGCGAAGATCGAGATCCATGATCGCGTCATCAGCCGTGCTTTGCAGGCTCTGGCGGAAGGACAGGCCTTTTTCTTCAAGCGTCGTGGACAGCTTGTCGAGCACGTTATCCAGCGAGCCGCCGATGATCTGCTGGCCGCGATCGATATTGCGGTTGAGTTCGAGCGTGCGGGTGGAAAGGGTCTCGTTGAGCTGGCGGGTGCGTTCCTCGAGTGCGCTGTTGAGGCTTTCCGCGCCGCTGTCCAGCGTCGAGGCGTGGATCGCGAAGCGTTCCAGCAGCACTTCGCCGCGCTCGTCCAGCGTCGAGGTGAGGTTGTGCAGACGCATGTCGAATTCGCTCGACAGCGTTGCGCCCGAGGAATTCAGTGCCTGAAGCAGGTTTTCGGTCTTGGCGGCAATCAGGCTGCCCATCGCTTCGGTCGAGGCGCGCGATTTTTCCAGCAGCGCGGCCGAGCGTGTGTCGATCATCGAGGCGAAGGCCTCGCCGGTGGTGGAAAGCCGCATCGAAAGCTCTTCGCCGACGATTGAAAGCTCTTCCTTGATCTGTTCTTGCGCGCCGACAATGGAGGAGCGGATGCGCTCCGCATGGTTGACGATGGCGTCGCGCTCGGCGCTCAGTTCCTGCACGAGGCTGCGCACGCGCAGTTCATTGTCTGCATAGCTGCGCTCAAGCGCGTTGACTTCAGAATGGACGAGCGTTTCGAGTTCCGTCGCGCGGGCAATGGTGCGCTCGATGCCATCGTTCATGGCCGAGACTTCTCGGCGAACCGCCTGGCCGACGGACATGATCCGGTCGGAGGCGACAGTTTCGGGTTCAGCAAGACGAAGGGCGACTTCTGCCATCGACCGGGCAGCGTTGCGCAGATCGCGGGCACGCGCCATCATGATCGCGAAGGCGAAGAACAGCATGATCGGAACGACGATGCCGACGACGATCGCCATCAGCCCAGGTATTGCGGCGAGATCGGCAACCGAGCCGATGTTCCAGAGTGCACTGCCGTAGATAAGATGCGCGATGCCGAGGCCGCCGAGCGCCCAGATCACCGACATGATCGTCGCGTTTCTGAGCGCGCCGCCGATGGAGCCGCCTTCGAGCGATTTCAGGATCATGGCCGGGCTGCGCTTGGAGCCGTCGTTGGCAGCTTCCAGATTGGGGGATCTGGGTGCCTGTTCGGCAGGCGCGCGCGCGGCCTCGGGAGCAGGGGTCTGTCTGCTTGCTTCCTTCAATCTGGCCTCCGGCTGCTTTGGCGCTGTCGTCTTCCGCGATTCCGGCTTGTCTTCGAAAGCACCAAGCTGCAGGGCGTCTTCCAACGCCTGAAATGCAGTCTCGTCGACAGAGTCGCTGATCTTGTTATTCGCCATGCGGTTACGCCTCGTTACACATACGCCCGGCTTCATGCCGTTTGACCATCTGCGACCCGCAAATGGACTGCCGCCATCATGCCAGCGGAACATTATCCCGTTAAAGAGAACAATTCCGCCATTACCAATCCCGAATTGCTGGTGGTCCAGCTTTCGGGCGAAATTACATCACTGTGCCGGAATAACAAAGCTTGAGCATAAGCCTCGTCGGAACGGCAGTACCGTAGTGACACATTTAGGTGTTCGAAACAATTAATGCGGGTTTGCCGCAGCAGCGAAGTGTCGGCTTTTTAACAGTTTTTAAACCTGAGTTTCACGCTGAACGCCTTGTTTCGCATAAGTTTAACATAAATTAACCATAGCAGAAGATTTTCGCCCGCGTCACGCCGTAATTTAAGCTGATAGCACCGGCTTCAATGCGTAAATACGACACAGATGTGACACGAAACAGGAAACGGCGAGACAAAGGAATTTCAGATATGGCAGCCGTCAGTATTGCTTTCGAAGCTCCGGATAATTTTGGTGGTGCGCCGGCCGCCGCGACAAGACCAATCGATTTCGAACATCTCGCCCGCCAGACGATGGGCGACAAGGAACTTGAAATCGAGGTGCTGCAACTCTTCAGCCGTAACGCCCGTGCTGCTCTGCATGAAATGGCCGGCGCTGACGACAAGACCGTCAAGGCAACTGCTCATCGTCTGAAGGGGGCCGCGCAGGCGGTTGGTGCCTCCACCGTTTCCACGGCGGCGGCGGCAGTGGAGGACAAGGGCAACGATAGCGCGGCCGTAGCCAGACTTGCGGCAGCGATTGTCGAAGCGGAAAATTTCATCCTCAAGCTCTGCCGTTAAGGCGAATCCAGTCTGTTTTACAGGGCCGGTTGCCCTTGGCGCCTGCGAGAAGCGGGTTGCCAAGGCGAACCGGCCTTTCTATGTGTTTGTTTAGAACAGTTCTTAGACACCATTTTGGATCTCCGGCATGACAAAACTGACCATTGTTGCCTTTGACGGCACGCCCCATGAACTCGACGTAAGCAACGGTTCCACCGTCATGGAGAATGCCGTGCGCAACTCCATACCCGGCATCGATGCGGAATGCGGCGGCGCCTGTGCCTGTGCGACCTGTCATGTCTATGTGGATGACGCATGGGCGGAGCGCGTCGGCGGACCCGAGCCGATGGAAGAGGACATGCTGGACTTCGCCTTCGAAGTACGCCCGACCTCGCGTCTTTCCTGTCAGATCAAGATGAAGGACGAGCTTGACGGCCTAGTCGTTCACGTTCCCGAACGTCAGGGCTGACGGCAAGCCGAATTATATGCCACAGAAAAAGCCCCGCTCACCTGTTAGCGGGGAGCGGGGCGAGGCGGGTACGCAGCATGCAAGCGAGGGAGGAAACACCTGCGAGCCTCAAGTGCGCACCGGGAGAACCGGAGGTGGTTTCGAACGCCGGACCCCTGCGGATCACCACCGTTAAAAACCATGTGAACAAGCTACAATGAGTCTCGTCGACCGCACCATGACGAGAAGTCACGGGTGATATCGAACATGACGTAACGTCATGTTAGCGTTGCGTTTCGCGTCCAGGAGAGTATGGGCGGAAAGGCGGCTCAGCGCCGGTTCTGGCCCTGTTCGATCCGGTTCTTCAAAAGCCGGGTCATGCGCGCGTCGAAGTTTTTCGATTCCACGATATCGAACCTCAACTGATCCTTGTCGTGCTCGTCCATGACGGTCTGGGTTATCTTGCCGACCATTGCCTGTAGCGTTTCACAGTCTTTTTGCGGACGAAGCGCCGTCAGTTGCCTTTCGAGCGAGCGGGCATGGGTGCGGGCGATTTCCGCGTGCCGTTCCTCGTGGCGCTTGATATCTGCAAGCAACGTATCCCAGATGAAGGCCAGTTCCGCCGTGGTGCGGCGGCGGTTTTTCCATTGCGGCAGGAGAATACGGGTGTTCAGCAACACCTTGGTGCTTCCAACGCTGCACATGCCGTTTTTCTCGACATAGGTGAGTTCGCCGCCGAATTTGATCTCGGTGGCACCGGGATGGCGTGCGCCGGTGTTGCGCGTCAGCGGGCCATGCTTGGAAAGCTGCTTGTCGAGGTCAGCGGCGGTTTTACCGCTGATCGAAAAATAGGAATAGGTCTTGCTGACGATGGTTTCGGAAAAGGCCGATCCGGGCATGGAAAGGGCTAATGCGCCAGCGAAAACGGCGCAAAGAGCACGTGAAGATATGGTCATAACCCGGCCTTCCGGTTGAACTTGAAAAACGTTTGCTGCATAGGCGGAGCGGAACTTATAAGAATTGGCATAACACTCCGTTATTCCCGAAAGGCGCGTGTTACGTGATAACAGCCGGCAGCAATGTGTGGCAAGCGGCCCATGGTCGCTCCCTGAAACTTGATGGACGTGGCCGTATTATGGCCATCGTCAATGCGACGCCCGATTCCTTTTCGGATGGCGGCCGTTATCTTGCCGTTGATGCGGCTTTTTCCCATGCCCTGACCTGTGTTGAGGAGGGGGCGGATATCATCGATATCGGCGGCGAATCCACCCGCCCGGGCGCGGCCGAGGTGACCGAGGGTGAGGAACAGGATCGCGTGCTGCCGGTTATCGAACGGGTTCGTCGCGAGACGGATGTTCTGATTTCCGTCGACACCTACCGCGCATCCACGGCAAGGCTGGCGATCGAGGCGGGCGCCCATATCGTCAACGATGTTTTCGGCCTGCAGAAGGACGGGAACATGGCGGGCGTGGTTGCCGCCACGCGCGCGGGTGTCTGCATCATGCATACCGGGCGCGACAGGCAGAAGCGCGCCGATGTTATCGAGGATCAGTTCGAATTCCTCAATCGTTCGCTTGAGATGGCGGAAGCTGCGGGAATTGCCCGCGACGCCATCGTGCTCGATCCCGGTTTCGGTTTTGCCAAGGACGAGCGTGAAAATGTCGAGCTGATGGCGCGCTTTGGCGAACTTGCCGCGTTTGACCTGCCTGTTCTGGCCGGGACGTCGCGCAAGCGGTTCATCGGGTCGCTGACGGGCAGGGATGCGGCCCACGAACGCGATATCGGAACAGCAGCGACGACAGTGATCCTCAGGCTGGCGGGTGCCGCGATTTTTCGCGTGCACAATGTCGCCGTAACACGCGATGCGCTGGCAATTGCCGACGCGGTTCTTGCCAAAGCGTCGGCAAGGCCCGATGCATAGATCAATAGATGCCGGAGTGCCGCATGCCTTAAAAGAGGCCGGCTATTCCGGTATAACCCCGCCATGGAGGCGATGCGATGAGCCGCTACACCATTATTCTGAAAAACTGTTCCTTTTTCGCCCGTCATGGCCTTCTCGAGCAGGAGGAGGTGCTGGGCCAGCGCTTTTTCGTCGATGCCGAGATGGAGGTTGAAGCGGGTAATGCGCTCGAAACCGACGATATCGAAAATACCGTCGATTATGGCGTCGCCTTCGCCGTTATCGAAAAGATCGTCGTCGGCCAGCGCCGTTACCTGATCGAGGCCCTCGCGAACGATATCGCCAAGGCCCTGCGCGCGCGTTATCCGCAGATTGTCTGGCTGCGTATCACGGTTCGCAAGCCCTCTGCGCCGGTTCCCGGCATTCTCGACTATGCGCAGGTGAGTGTTGAACACCGTGCCTGACAGGATGACAGTTGCCGCACTAGGCCTTGGCGGGAATATCGGTGACCCTGCGGCTGCAATGGCCAGAGCCTTGCGCGAATTGGATGCGCACGGCGATTGCCGGGTGCTGTTTGTCTCCGGGCTTTATCGCACGCCGCCCTGGGGTAAGACGGACCAGGCGGATTTTTTCAATTGCTGTGCGCTGGTCGAAACCTCGCTTTCAGCACCCGCGCTGCTGCAATTGTGCCTCGATATCGAAAAGGGCATGAAACGGGTCAGAACGGAGCGCTGGGGGCCGCGCACCATCGATATCGACGTACTGACCTATGGTAATGATGTTGTCGTTACGGAAAGCATTGAAGTGCCGCATCCGCGCATGACGGAGCGTGCTTTCGTGCTGATGCCGCTAGCCGATATCGCACCCGATCTCGAAGTCCGGGGCAAGCCCGTGCGGGAATGGCTGCGGCAGGCGGATAAAACCGGCATCATCAGCGCAAACGAAAAACGGGAGTGGTGGACACTCCCGCTTGGCGATGGCTGAAAAGGTCGCGGGTTTTACGGCTTGATCGAACCGACGGCGATCTGGTCGATGTCGCGCGCGAGTGTGACGCCGATAACCGGGATCATCTGGTCGGCGACCTTGACGGAAATGGTGATGTTCATCGAATTGTCGTTCGAGACGCGGGCGACCATGGCACCGTTGAGCTTGGCGCGATTGATGCCCACAACGACCTTGTCACCGCTGACCTGCCCGGAAATGATGTCCAGTCCCTTGCCTTCGGCGCCGTCGAGGAACTTGCCCTCGTAAGAGCCGCCCTTTTGGCTGATGACCGCGGACATGGGCTGGCTGAAGACGCCGACGCGGCAGGTGCCGGCGAGCTTGATGCCCGTCTGCTTGTCGTCGAGTGGCTCGCCCATCAGGTCGCAGGTGAACTTGGTACCCTTGTACTTGCCGGCGACGATTTCGCCCGGACCTTTCCAGCTTCCGGCAACGGAACGGAAAAACACGTCGTCGCGATCGCGCGATGCGGCATGGACGTCAGACAGGCCGAAGCTGCCGCTGACGGACAATATGGCGGCAAGTCCGCCCACAAGCGAAAAGAAGCGCGAATACATGATACTTTCCCCGGCGAAGAAGCCTGTTCGATAAGCGGCAATCTACCGGCGGAATGGTTAATGCTTGGTTTATTTCGGCTCTATTTACAGCTTCGACCGTAACCTTTTGAGCCGTACAAGTCCGGCTGATCAGGCTTTTTGACCGGTTTTTCCGCCACCAAGATCGGGCGTGAGGTCAGACATGAAATCACCTATGCCGGGTCGCTTTACCGCCTTGAAGGGTAGCGGGCGGCACAGATCCATCGCCGCAATGCCGATTCGCGCCGTCATCAGACCGTTGATGACACCTTCACCCAGGCGTGCGGAGAGTTTTGAGGCAAGCCCGTGACCGAGAACCTGCTGGGCAAGCCCATCACCGACGGCGATCGAACCTGTGACCGCGAGATGGGCGACGACGTCACGCAAAAGCCTGAGCATGCCGAGCGTGCCCGGCCGGCCGCCGTAAAGTTCCGCCATGGCGCGCACCAGCCTTGTCACCTCGAACAGCACATAGGCGAGATCGACCACGGCGCGTGGGCTGACGGCGGTAACGACGGAGACGCGTTTGGAGGAGTTGAGGATCAGCGCGCGCGCCTGCCGGTCGAGCGGCACCAGCAATTCGCGTTCGGCAAGCTCGATCAGATGCGGCCCGTCGATCACGTCGTTTTCGGTGTCCTTGAGTGCGGCGCGCCCCTTGGCCGTTTCGGCGCGGTGGGAGAGAACTGCATTGAGGCGGGTAACGATGGCGCGGGCGGGTTTCGGGCTCTTGTCGAGGCTGGCCGTCTCCGCATCGGCTTTCAGCGATTGGACGGCGTTCAGCCGCATGATGCCGAACACTTCTCGTCCGACCAGAACGAGGACGGCAAAAAGCGCAACAAGGAGCGCAATGCTCGCCGTGTAACCCAGCCAGTCGGAGCGGGAAAAGAGATTGCGGATAAGCTGATCCGCCCAGAGCCCGAAGGCCAGCGAGAACAGCACGCCGAGTGCACCAAGCGCGAGCTTGCCGAAGGAGAAGCGGCTTTTCTTCGGCACGGCCACCGGCAATGCGGCGGCATCCGTCTCTTCAGGTGCTAAAAATGGATCATCCTCATCGGGCGTCAGGGAAATGTCGGTGTCGAAGCTGCGCGGTGCGCGTTTTTGCGCGACGGTTGGGCTTGCCGTTTCTTCGGTTTCGAGCGTGAAAGCCGCCGGGCGGCGTGCCTGCGGATCGTTTGGTGTGGGAGCCTTCATGCGAGCTTGTCTCCAAACAGGAACTGCATGGCGCGGTCGAGCCTTATGTGGGGAACGGAAAGCCGGATGCCGCCGCTGCCCGGTTCATCGATATTGGGGGGGCGGAAACGCACGACATTGACGTCCGGCAACGTCGCCTTGTCGCCATCCCTGTCGATGCTGCGGAAAAGCGGCTCCGGGTCTTCGGGCAGGTCGCCGGGAAAGATCGCCGTTTTACGGTTGCCGTCAAATATCTCGCCGTTGATGGTTTCACCCGCCATCGGTGTGCCGACGATGACCGGAAGCTCGT
Organism: Agrobacterium sp. 16-2014-1-2a; assembly: GCF_053522705.1. Classification (NCBI taxonomy): domain Bacteria; kingdom Pseudomonadati; phylum Pseudomonadota; class Alphaproteobacteria; order Hyphomicrobiales; family Rhizobiaceae; genus Agrobacterium; species Agrobacterium sp. 16-2014-1-2a. The sequence goes on along the minus strand of NZ_JBNWBX010000001.1, from coordinate 479,098 downwards.
GGCCGTCCTGTCTCACGCTTGCTTCCCGCGTAGCGCGCACGGAAGCCAGTGCCATGACCTCGATACCGGCACCATTCATGCCGATGGTGGTGATGGCGCGGTCCACCAGACGGCGGGTTAGCCGTTCCAGCCGGTCGTGGCTTTCATGATGCAGGTGGTCGGCCTTGGTAGCGGCAATCAAAACCTTGTCGATGCGCCGGCCTAGCAGCGATGACAAAAGACTGTTGGTGCCAGGGCGGAAACAGGCGAGAACATCGCCCAGCGCCCGTTCCAGATCCTGCACCGCCTCCGGGCCGCGATTGACCGCCTGAAGAGTGTCGATCAGCACGATCTGCCGGTCGAGGCGGGCGAAATGTTCGCGGAAGAAGGGTTTCACCACGATTGCCTTGTAGGCGTCGTAGCGCCGCTCCATCATGGCGCGCAGCGACCCCTTTGGTGCCTTGTCGTCTGTCAGGCCCGGCAGGGGCGCAAAGGTCAGCGCCGGTGATCCTTCGAGATCCCCCGGCATCAGCAGACGGCCCGGCGGCAAGGTGGAGAGCGACCGCTCGTCGGATTTGCAGGCTTTCAGATAGGCGGCGAAGCTTTCCGCGAGGCGTCGCGCCGTCATCTCGTCGGCGGGCGCATTGATGTCGAGCGAGGAGGCTATTGCCAACCATTCCTGCGCGAGTTCGGCGCGGATGCCATTTTGCGCCAGCGCGACGGTGCTGTCGCTGAAGCTCTTGTAGTCCTGCGAAAGCAGCGGCAGGTCGAGCAGCCATTCGCCGGGATAATCGACGATATCGATGGACAGCTTGCCCGCGGAAAACCAACGGCCCCAACCGCTGGCGCTCTGGTAGTCGAGCGTGATCCGCAATTCAGAGATTGCCCGTGTCGAATCCGGCCAGAGCCTGTCGCGTACCAGAGCCTGAATATGGTCCTCATACTGAAACCGGGGAATGGCATCGTCCGGTTGCGGCTCCAGACGCACATTCGAGACGCGCCCGGAACGCATGGCCTCAAACAGCGGCAGACGACCGCCATTCAGAAGATTGTGGACGAGCGAGGAGATGAAAACCGTCTTGCCCGCCCGCGAAAGACCGGTGACGCCAAGCCGCAATGTCGGATGTGTAAGGGTGCTCGCACGGTCGGCCAGATTATCGAATGCGATGAGCGCACTGTCTGTCAGGGACGTAAGAGAAGGCGGCAATGGCAGTTTCCCAGCTATTTTTCACGGTCACAGCTGCAATATAGGAAGGGGCGGTTGCCCAAAAAAGAAGCGCGCCAATGGATTTTCAACGGGTCCGGCTTCGGCAACGCATTGGTCGCACGCTGCTGCTGCTATTTTCCGGGCGACAGAAAATCGACCAGCCGCCAGCGATTTTTACCATTCCCGGCACTGTCGTCGTGATCGAGAACCGCAAGACCGGATGTCGGAAAACCGGAGGGCAGGGCGGCATGCAGCAGGTCCTCGCCTATCATCGCCTCCAGCGTCGCCTCCATTGTGGGGTTGTGCCCGACCAGCATCACGGACTGTGCGTCCGTTTGCGCGGCGATGAGAGAAAGATAGGTTTCGCTGCGCGCATTGTACATTTCGTCGATATAGACGATGTCGATGCCCTCGTTGAAGGCCCGCTGCCAGGCCTGCGTGGTCTGCCGGCAGCGCGTGGCCGTGGAAGACAAGAGCACGTCCGGGCGGTAGCGCCGGTCTGCGGCAAGGTCGGCGATGATCTCCGCCTCGGCAAAACCGGCCTCGTTCAATCCCCGGTCGAAATCGCGTTCTCCCGGTGCCGCCCAGGCGGCCTTGGCGTGGCGCAAAAGATACACTCGGCTCGGAGAAGATGCTGTCAAGGGCGGGGACCGACGTTCGAATGGGAGGCAATGGAGGAATGCTACAGGATAGGGTTGCATGACCGCAAGTCCTCTTTCCTGTTGGTAAGTCGCGTTTAAGTGATTTAAGAAGACATCGCTTGAATACGAATAAAGGATAAAAATTAGTCATTTAGATGATTTTTGTGTCAGTTTTAAAAATGCCTGAAAACTGATCTGTAGACTTGAATCAGCCTATATCATTGGAGTATACACCGCCGCATTGAGATGTTCTTCGAGGAGAATCGCGTTGAGTGAGAAGATCGATCTTAGCAAATATGTGCTCTCGGAAGACGACGAGTTCATGAATGCAAACCAGCGTGCCTACTTCCGCGCGAAGCTGGTGGCCTGGAGAAACGACATCCTGAGAGAAGCGCGCGAGACCCTCGGACATCTCGCCGAAGAAAGCGCCAACCATCCCGACCTAGCCGATCGGGCATCTTCGGAAACTGACCGGGCGATCGAACTTCGCGCCCGTGACCGCCAGCGCAAGTTGATCTCCAAGATCGACTCTGCCCTTCAGCGGATTGATGACGGCACTTACGGTTACTGTGAAGAAACGGGTGAGCCTATTGGCCTCAAGCGCCTCGACGCACGACCGATAGCGACCCTGTCCATCGAGGCGCAGGAACGTCACGAGCGTCGTGAAAAAGTCTACCGCGACGAATAAAGCCAGCGTTGTTCCGGGCGCTTCGGCGAGCCGGCCAATGAACAGAACCAAAATGACAAAGGGCACGGATTTGTTTCCGCGCCCTTTTTTTGTTTTGAATGTCTGTCCGCCGACAGATGTGAACCTGTCAGCGGTCGCGGGTAACGGAAAGTTCGCCGAAAATACGCGCCATTTCCTTCTGCATGTCGCCATCCGGCGTTGCACCGGTAACAGGCGGCGAGACGGGTTCGGTTTTTGGCTTTTCCGCAGCAGCGGCGACTGCCTGTTCGCTATCGGCATCCTTGCTCTTGGCGATCTCCGCCTCAAGAAAGCTCTCGAAATCGCTGGTAAGGTCATCGGAAAATTTCGGCTCGGCGTTAGCGGAGACGACGGGCGGATTTTCGGGCTTTGGCGCAAAGGGCGCAGGCGCATCTTGCCCCGGTTTCAGGCCGGGTAGAACGCGTTCGCGCGCGGCATCCAGAAAATCTGCGGCATTCGTTTGGTCGATGACCGGTTCGCGCGCGGCAAAAACCGGCGGGGCAACGACCGTCGGCCGTTCTTCAGGAACCGTTGCCTGGACAGGCGGTGCGGGCGGCGCCGAGGGTAGAGGAGCTGGCGCGAAGGGATCAGGGCGGCGCTGTTCCGGTCGCTCGGCGGGCATGTCGAGTGATGCGGCGGCGAGAGGCAGAACAGCGGCGGCCGGTGCCGCAATGACCGATGCCGGTGGTGGCGCAGGACGGGTAGCATCCCTTTCCGGGGCGGCAGGTCTTATCGGTGCAACGGGCTCGCGTGCCGTCATGGGCGTGGATACCGGTTGCGGCGGCGTAGACGGACGTGGTGGCAGAGATGCGGCCGGTGCAGGGGTGGGTGCTGGACGAGCAGCCGGGGCGGGCGGTTCCGGCCGCTGCGGCTGCTTTACGGGTTCTTCCGGCAAGGAGGCTGGAGATGTCGCTGCGATTGGCTGCTGTGGCAAAGCTGGGCGGCTTTCGCGAGGGATCGGCGGTTCAGCCCTTTTAGGTTCGCTGTCCTGACGCGGCAGCGCCTTGAGTTCCGCTTCCTGCGGTTCGCGCACTTCCCTGACGATTGGGATCGCGCCGATACCACTCTCGATGACGATATCGGTTGGACCGCCTATCATGACAAGATGCTCGACATTGTCTCGGCGCACCAGCACCAGACGGCGCCTGGCGTCCACCGCCGTCGCATCGAGAACCTGCAAGCGCGGCTGCCGGTTGCGACCGCCACGGATAAACGGGGCCGCCCCGCCGCGCCTGCGCAGTATCCAGAGAACAATTGCCAGAACAAGCAGGGCTAGACCGACACCGACGACGGCGACGATGAGATTGTTTCCATAGGTGCCGATAAAATCTTCCATCATGGAGATCATCCCTTCAGATTTTTCGTGCAATTAATATTGCCGTGGTTCTTATAATGTGAACGTCAAGCAGGAAAAGACGATTTTTTTAAGCGTGATACAAGGTTTATTCATTTCGTCCCCAGGATCGCTTCATAGGATCGTCTCGTCAGCCGGCCGTGCGCCTCCAAAGCGCCATATCTCCCTTCAATGCCGGGGAGCAATGAAGGTTGCAATTCTCTTCGAAGGAGCGATTGTAAATGCTTGCGAAATTGCTGGTTGACGGGTTTCCGGTAAGAGTTTTCTTTTTTCTTGTTTTATTTGGATTGCCGGGATTTGTTTTTCCCGCTCAGGCCGCGACGGCGGATGACAAGGCGTCCGAAAATCCTGCGAACATGATTGAGTTCGTAAGAGACAATCCATCCTGTATCGATTTCACGGATGGATGCTCGGTTTGCACGGTTGCGGATGGCAATATCGTCTGCTCCGCGCCGCGCATTCAATGCCAGGTTAAAGCGCTGACCTGCAGCCGCAAAATAGGCTTCTGAGGCATTTGCGCCTCTTTAGGGCCGTTTCTCTGTGCGATTTTAAGCCTTTGTGGTGCAGCGGAGCTTTTTGACGGTCAAGCGAGTTGCTACAAGAAATTCTACTGCCCGATTCCGTTGAGGAAATAGGGCTGACCGAATGACGACCTGCAGGACTGCGAGGCCAAGATGACACGGGTGCGCGAGACAAGCGACAACGACCTTCCGCTGGTGGACAGGCGTGCCCGTTCCGGCACGGTTCTGCGGATTCTGCTGCTGGCGCTGGTGCTCATCGCCGCCGCCGCTGCTTTCGTCTATTTCAAGGATTCGCTGGAAAACGAAATCGTGCTCGGCATTCTCGGCGTGCTGGCGATGATGGGTATCTTTTTTCTGGTGTCGTCGATCATCGGTTTCATCGAGGTCATGCCGCAGTCGCAATCGGACGGGCTGGCCCGCCGTTTCCTGTCGGCGCACCCGGACGGCACGCTGATCACCGATGCCAAGGGGCATATGGTCTACGCCAACGCCACCTATTGCAGGATGAGCGGCACCACGAAGGCGAGCGATATCCAGAGCCTGGAGACGCTGCTCTCGCGCAGCCGGGAATCGACCGAGGCGCTCTATCGCCTCATCAATGTTTTGCGGGAGGGGCGTGACGGTTACGAGGAGTTCCGTCTGCTCAAGCCGCTCGGGGAGGCCACTTCCGGCGGGCCGCACTGGTACCGGCTGAAAGGTCGGGTGCTGAAGGATGCGGGCGGCGAGGCGCTGCACGTCTTCCAGATCGCCGACATCACGCCTGAGCGGGAAGATCAGGAACGCTTCTTCCGCGAATTGCAGAACGCCATCGATTATCTCGACCACGCGCCGGCCGGTTTCTTTTCCGCAGGTCGCAAGGGTGAGATCGTTTATCTGAACGCCACCCTGTCCGAATGGCTCGGCATCGATCTCGCGCAATTTTCGCCCGGTTCGATGACTGTGTCGGACATCGTCGCCGGCGAGGGTATGGCGCTGATCGAATCCGTCCATCCGCAGGGTTCAGCCAAGCGCACCGAGATTCTCGATCTCGACATGCGCCGGGTCAACGGCCAGAGCATGCCGGCCCGCCTCGTGCATCAGGTTACCTCGAAGGACGGCGCGCCCGGCGAAAGCCGGACAATTGTTCTGATGCGTCCGAAAGGGCAGGAGGATACGGAATCCTCGTCCGCCATGCGCTTCACGCGTTTCTTCAACAATACGCCGATGGCGATTGCCTCGCTCGACGGCGAAGGCCGCATTCTTCGTATCAACGCGCCATTCCTCAAGCTGTTCTCCGGCGTCGTCGGGCGTGACGATATCGATCGCGGCGTTGCCCTCGAGGCCATCATCCACGACAATGAGAAACCCAGGCTTGAGCAGGCGCTGGCCGAGGCGAAGGACCGGCAGGGCGATATCGCCCCGTTCGATTCCCGCCATCCGAGCGACGAGGGCCGCCATTTCCGTTTCTACGTCAATGCCGTCATCGATCAGGACGACGAGGCGCCCGAAGAGGTGGCAATCGTTTATGCGATCGAGGTGACGGAGCAGAAGGCGCTCGAAACCCAGATGGCGCAGACACAGAAGATGAACGCCGTCGGCACGCTGGCAGGCGGCATCGCCCACGATTTCAACAATGTGCTGACTGCGATCCTGTTGTCATCAGACCATCTGCTGTTGCAGGCCCGGCCCGCAGACCCGAGCTTCGCCGACCTGATGGAGATCAAGCGCAACGCCAACCGCGCGGCGGTGCTTGTGCGACAGCTTCTCGCTTTCTCGCGCAAACAGACGATGCGCCCGGCGATCCTCAACCTGACCGACGTTATCGGCGACCTGCGCATGCTGGTGGACCGGTTGATTTCCGGCACCAATGTCAAGTTGGAAGTGGATTACGGCCGCGATCTCTGGCCGGTGAAGACCGACCTGTCGCAATTTGAGCAGGTGCTGATCAATCTTTGCGTCAACGCGCGCGATGCCATGCCCGATGGCGGCAAGATCACCATCCGCACGCGCAATGTGGATGCGGATGAAGCCGCAGCGCTCGGTCGGCCGGAAGTCCCGGCGGAAGACATGGTCATGGTGGAGGTCGCCGATAACGGAACCGGCATTCCGCCGGAGATCATGGACAAAATCTTCGAGCCGTTCTTCACCACCAAGGATGTCGGCAAGGGCACCGGTCTCGGCCTGTCGATGGTCTATGGCATCGTGAAGCAGTCCGGCGGTTACATCTATCCCGAATCGGAAGTGGGCAAAGGCACTGCGTTCCGCATCTATTTGCCGCGCCACGTGGTGGAAGTGGTGCACGTTCCGGGCCAGCAGCCCGGTGAAGCTGCACTTGCCCCTGTGGCTCTGCCCGAACCGGTGAAGGAAGAGCCGCTGGATCTGACCGGTAACTCCGCCGTCGTGCTTCTGGTGGAGGACGAGGAGGCAGTACGGCGCGGCGGCAAGCGCATGCTGGAAACCCGTGGTTACACCGTTCATGAGGCGGGTTCGGGTGTCGAGGCGCTGGAGGTGATGGAAGAGCTGGAAGGCAAGGTCGATATCGTCGTGTCCGACGTCGTCATGCCGGAGATGGACGGTCCTTCACTCCTGAGGGAATTGCGCAAATCCTATCCCGACCTGAAATTCATCTTCGTTTCTGGTTATGCCGAGGACGCGTTTGCTAAAAACCTTCCGGCGGATGCCAAGTTCGGCTTCCTGCCAAAACCCTTCTCGCTGAAACAGCTGGCGATCGCCGTTCGCGAAATGCTCGACAACAAGGAATGACGGCGGATGGCGCGGGCGTGAGATTAGGTCCGCTGTTGCTCGCGATTCCCTTGCAGGCGCTTGGCGTCAAGGCTGAAACCACGTCAGGAAAGGCGGATAGCACCGCGCTTTCCAGCAGTGCTATGGCAAGCCCCCTGTTTTTCCCAAGGTTTGCCTCTTCGCAAACGCAATAGTGATTGCACCGTTTCACAGGGGGCTTAAAATCCGATCTTAACGACCTAGATATGTGGAGGCGAAGTTCTCCCTCCTGGTGATGACTGCCGGTTTGAGAACGGTTTGGAGAATGATGAAAGATGATCGCTGAGCCGATCTACATGCAGGGCGAGGGCGACGGGGAAGACGGCGGTACGAACCGCGGAACGTCCGTTATAACCCGCGTCAAGCCAAAGACGAAAAGACCGAATTTGTACCGTGTTCTTTTACTGAATGACGATTACACTCCAATGGAGTTCGTCATTCATATTCTGGAGCGTTTTTTCCAGAAGGATCGCGAAGCGGCTACCCGCATCATGCTGCACGTGCACCAGCACGGCGTAGGAGAATGTGGGGTGTTTACATATGAGGTCGCAGAGACGAAAGTAAGCCAGGTCATGGATTTCGCCCGACAGCACCAGCATCCGCTGCAATGCGTCATGGAAAAGAAATGAGGATCGCAACGTGCCAACTTTTTCCCCAAGTCTCGAGAAGGCGCTGCACCAGGCACTGACCTTTGCAAATGAGCGTCACCATGAATATGCGACGCTGGAACATCTCCTTCTGGCGCTGATCGACGACGCGGATGCCGCTGCCGTGATGGGCGCCTGTAATGTCGATCTCGATGCGCTGCGCAAGACTGTCAGCGATTATGTCGACAACGAACTGACCAACCTAGTGACCGGTTATGACGAGGATTCCAAGCCCACATCTGGCTTCCAGCGGGTTATCCAGCGGGCTGTCATTCATGTTCAGTCGTCCGGCCGCGAGGAAGTGACAGGAGCAAACGTGCTTGTGGCCATTTTCGCCGAGCGCGAAAGCCACGCTGCCTATTTCCTGCAGGAGCAGGAAATGACCCGTTACGATGCGGTCAATTATATCTCCCACGGCATCGGCAAGCGTCCGGGCACATCGCAGACCCGCGCTCCGCGTGGCGCAGACGAGCCGGAGGCCGACCCCAAGGCTGCACGCAGCAATCCCGAGGAAGAAGGCTCATCCGCCAAGAAACAGCAGGATGCGCTGAAGGCCTATTGCGTCAACCTCAATGAAAAGGCGAAAAACGGCAAGATCGACCCGTTGATCGGCCGTCATGAGGAAGTCAACCGCACCATCCAGATCCTCTGCCGCCGCTCCAAGAACAACCCGCTGTATGTGGGCGATCCGGGCGTGGGCAAGACGGCGATCGCCGAAGGTTTGGCCAAGCGTATCGTTGAAGGCAAGGTGCCTGAAGCGCTGGCCAATGATACGATCTTCTCGCTCGACATGGGCACGCTTCTGGCCGGAACCCGCTATCGTGGTGATTTTGAGGAACGCCTGAAGCAGGTCGTCAAGGAGCTCGAGGAATATCCCGGCGCAGTCCTGTTTATCGACGAAATCCACACCGTCATCGGTGCGGGTGCGACGTCTGGCGGCGCAATGGATGCATCGAACCTGTTGAAGCCGGCGCTGTCGTCAGGCGCGATCCGCTGCATCGGTTCGACCACCTACAAGGAATATCGCCAGTTCTTCGAAAAGGACCGCGCGCTGGTGCGTCGCTTCCAGAAGATCGACGTCAACGAGCCGTCGATCGATGATGCTATCGCGATCATGAAGGGCCTGAAGCCCTACTTCGAGGATTATCATCACCTCAGATATTCCAACGAAGCGATCAAGGCTGCTGTCGAATTGTCGGCCCGCTACATTTCCGACCGCAAGCTGCCGGACAAGGCGATCGACGTAATCGACGAGACCGGTGCGGCGCAGATGTTGCTTCCGGCGTCCAAGCGCCGCAAGCTGATCACGGAACGGGAAATCGAAGCAACCATCGCGACGATGGCCCGCATTCCGCCGAAGACCGTTTCCAAGGATGACGAGATGGTTCTCGCCAACCTCGAAAAGGAACTGCGCTCGGTCGTTTATGGTCAGGACATCGCCATCGAGGCGCTGGCCACCGCCATCAAGCTGGCACGTGCCGGTCTGCGCGAACCGAACAAGCCGATCGGCTCATATGTCTTCTCCGGCCCGACCGGCGTGGGCAAGACCGAAGTGGCCAAGCAGCTCGCCGCCTCGCTCGGTGTCGAGATGCTGCGGTTCGACATGTCGGAATATATGGAGCGCCATACCGTTTCGCGTCTGCTCGGTGCACCTCCCGGTTATGTCGGCTTCGATCAGGGCGGTCTCTTGACCGATGGCGTCGATCAGCATCCGCATTCCGTGGTGTTGCTGGACGAGATCGAGAAGGCCCATCCGGACATCTACAACATCCTGTTGCAGGTGATGGACCATGGCTCGCTGACCGACCATAACGGCAAGAAGATCGACTTCCGCAACGTCATCCTCATCATGACGACCAATGCGGGCGCTTCCGAAATGGCGAAATCGGCCATCGGTTTCGGTTCTTCGCGACGCACGGGTGAGGATGAAGAGGCGATCAATCGCCTGTTCACACCGGAATTCCGCAACCGTCTGGATGCGATCATTCCGTTCTCGCCGCTGCCGACTGCCGTTATCCACAAGGTGGTACAGAAGTTCGTCATGCAGCTCGAGACGCAGCTCTCCGAGCGGAATGTCACCTTCGATCTGCACGAAGACGCGATCTCCTGGCTGGCGGAAAAGGGTTACGACGAAAAGATGGGCGCTCGCCCGCTGTCGCGCGTGATCCAGGAACACATCAAGAAGCCGCTCGCCAACGAAATCCTCTTTGGCAAGCTCAAGAAGGGCGGTGTCGTCAGCGTCACCGTCGGCAAGAAGGACGATGGTTCCGACGGCCTCAAGCTCGAGGTTCTGCCGGAAACAGCGCCGGTAAAGCCGAAGCCGGAAGCAGAGCTCAATGCTGCCAAGTCTCCGGGCAAGGCGTCTAAGGCCAAGGCGAAGCCCGCCTCGAAGGCAGCGATTGCCAATGAGGAAGCGGATGTTCTGGTTGCCGAGGCGAGCAAGCCCGACGAGGATAGCAAGCCGCGCCGCAAGGCGAATACGGTGCCGAAGGTGCCGAAGAAGAAATGATAACGGTCTTCCGACCGACAAACGGTGCCGGGCGAAAGCCCGGCATTTTCATGCCTGAAGCGCGTCGCATTTTACCGGATTCGTGAAGCGCGCTTTATTTTTCTCATCATTCCGAAACCGCTGCGCACTTTCGGACGACATGCATTAGTGGACCAGCAATGCAATCAGCAGACAGCGATACCATCCCCCTGCGCGGCTGGTTTTTCAGGGGAATGCGGGGCATATTCTCGCTGCCCTCGCTTATTCTCATGACATCCTTCGTCGGTTTCAGCGCCTTCGCGCTGGAATCGGGCGTTCAACGTGGGGAAGCGGTGTTTATGACGCTGGTTATCTGGGCTTTGCCGGCCAAGATGATCCTGATCGGCTCGATGGTCGGCGGCGCCAATCTTGCCGCGTGTTTTCTGGCGGTGACGCTGTCATCGGTGCGAATGATGCCCATGGTTGCCTCCATCGTTCCGGAGATGCGTGGCGCAAAAACGCCGACATGGATTTTGTTGTTCCTCTCCCACTTCGTGGCGATCACCGCCTGGGTCTTCGCCACGCAAAATCTTTCCAAGATACCGCGCGAAGCACGGGCTGCGTGGTTTGCCGGTTTCGGCATTACCCTTACCGTCGTCAACGCTATCATTGTCGGCCTTTGTTACGGCGTCGTCGCGGCTTTTCCACCGCTTGTCGCAGGCGTGCTGTTTTTTCTGACGCCTGTCTATTTCATAGCGTCGATCTGGGCGACCGCCCGCCATTCCGTCGTCAAGGTCGCCTTCATCATCGGTGTGATCGCGGGGCCGGTCTTTGCGTTAATCGCGCCGGAATTCGACATTCTCTATGCCGGGATCGGTGGCGGCACGGTGGCTTATCTGATCGACCGTTTCGTCTTTCGTCGAAAGATCGTTCCCGTCTCACCGGAGAGCGAACCATGATGACCGAACAGTGGTGGGCGCCCTATCTCTTCATCGCCATTGCTGGCTGGCTGGCGACCGATCTCTGGCGCTGGCTCGGCGTGCTCGCCGGCAACCGGCTGAAGGAGGATTCCGAGGCGCTATACTGGGTGAGGGCAGTCGCCACCGCGCTCGTGATGGCCGTCACCGCCAAGCTGATCGTCTTTCCAACCGGAACGCTTGAAGCTTCACCGCTATGGCTACGCATCGGCGCGGCAGCACTCGGTTTCACAGCGTTCCTGGCCGCCGGCCAGCGTGTCATTGTCGGCGTGGCTGTGCCCATCGCACTTTTGGCAGCCGGGTTGTTTGTGCTCGGTTTTTAGTACTCTTCTTATCCGAATATTAAGGCCAATGACCTAGATTTCCGCTGAAGGCGTCTGGGGTAAATTCTATGAAGTTATTTATAGCAGAACGTTTTGTACTGAATGTAATTTTTATATTATTTATTGTCGATGTTGCATTGATTATGACGAAGGGCATTGAGGTTGACTATACCGGATATTCTCTGTGCCTGGTGGCGGGTACCGGGGTTTTTCTTCTTGGTCAGTTCTACCGGATAAGCGAGCGTGATCTTCGCATAGCGGCTGCACTTGTTTCCGCTGGGCTGTTCATCCTTTTTTCGCTGGCGGGCTCTGTGTTTAACTACATGTTCCTGCCGGTTCAGTTTCCGGCGATCGATCCCCTGTTGTTGAGCGTGGATGCCGCGCTCGGCTATAACTGGCGGGATGTTGTCATCTGGGCTGCTACCCAACCGTGGATCGGCAAAACCTTGTTTTTTGTCTATGCGACGTCGCTGCCGCAACTGCTGTTGATCGTCATCATGCTGGGTTTTACCGGCAAGGATCGGATGCTGCACCATTTTCTGGTAACGGGTGTGCTTGGCGCTCTCGCCAGCATCGTTTTTTGGATATTTTTTCCAACTTACGGCGCTAAAGCCTATCTGGATCTGCCGCAATGGGTCACCGAGACAATTCCAATGGCGGTCGATCCTGCCTATGGACAGGAACTGATGCGATTGGGGCAGGAAGGCGTAAGCTATCTCACCCCTAAAAACGTGTTGGGATTGATCGGTTTCCCGTCGTTTCACATCTTCATGGCGGCGATGTCCGTCTGGTTCGTTCCGCGTCACTGGCTGGTGATGGCGGTGATTTTGCCGCTAAATCTTTTGATGCTGCCTGCCGTTCTCGTTCAGGGCGGACATCATCTCTCGGATATTTTTGGCGGCCTCTTCGCTTTTGTTATCGTTTGCGCAGCCTCGAGCCGTCTGCTCAACTGGCTGTCGGCAAAGGAACGGGCCGGCAAGGCGGCAGCAGTTCCTGCCCAAGTCTTCGCGGCGGAATAATCGCCCCGGTTTTCGTACTCGCGCGCCTCCGCAACAAGCCGTTCCGACAGAAGCCGGGGCGATGTGGTCATCTCGTGGAGGCATCGCTACTGTGGCTGCACATCGGAGCGGCGACATTCGGTTTCATCGCATTCCTGGCGACCGGCAATCGCTTTATCGCCGGCGTGGCCGCGCCGATCTGGCTCTCGGCCGGTGGGTTGTTTATAATACTTTCCTTATATGAATATTAAGCTAAATACCCTACTGTCCCGTCGATTGGAACCGGGGCGGCTATTCCATGCGACTCTTTGCGGCAGAGCGTTTTGTACTTGGCTTTATCACCATCTTATTCGTTATCGATACGGTACTGATCGCTGTCAAAGGCATCGGGGTTGACTACGCCGGATATTTATTATGCGGATCGATGGGCGCCGGCGTTTTTATTCTCGGTCAGTTCTATCGCAAAAGCGGGCGTGATCTTCGCATAGCTGCCGCGCTAATCGCAGGCGGACTGTTCATTCTTTTTACGCTTGTCGCGTCCGTCTTTAACTACATGTTCCTGCCTGTCGCGTTCCCGGCAATCGATCATGTGCTTTTCCGTGTGGATGCAGCCTTCGGTTATAGTTGGATGGGCATCGTCACTTGGGCGGCGACACATCCGTGGATCGGAACGATCCTGTTTTTCGTTTATGCGACGTCGCTGCCGCAGCTTCTGGTGATCGTTATTACGCTTGGTTTTACAGGCAAGGAGCGGATGTTGCACCACTTCCTTGTAACGGGAGTGCTGGGCGCTTTTGCAAGTATAATCTTCTGGATATTTTTCCCGTCATTTGGGCCATCCGCCTATGTGCAACTGCCGCAATGGGCTTCTCAGACCATCCCCTTGGCGGTTGATAATGCGTACGGGCAGGAGTTGAACCGCCTGATAACGGAAGGGGTTGTTCACCTTTCGCCCAAAAACGTGCTGGGACTAATAGGTTTCCCTTCGTTTCATATCTTAATGGCGGCGATGTCTGTATGGTTCGTTCCACGTCACTGGTTGGTGATGGCGGTGATCTTGCCGATCAATATCTTGATGTTGCCCGCCGTTCTCGTTCAAGGCGGTCATCATCTGTCTGATGTTTTCGGCGGTCTCGTCGCGTTTGCAATCGTCTGTGCAGCCTCAGCCTGGCTGCTCAAGTGGCTTTCGGTAAGGGAAAGAAACGGAGAGAAGGCTCGCGCTTCGACTCAAGTCGTCGCGGCGGAGTAATCGTCCCGGTTTTCGCTCTCGCGCGCCTCATCGACAAGCCAGTCCGACAGGAGTCGGGCCGATGCGGTCATCTCTTCTGCTTCAATCAACCAGTAATATTTGTCCGCATCGGCCGCCCGATCGAAAAGCACGGTCAATTGACCGTCGGCGATTTCGTCGCGAAGAAGCGCTGTCGGGCAAAGGCCGATGCCGTGTCCCGCCTTGAGAGCGGTCACGAGCAGATTGAAGTCGGCAAAGATTGGGCCAGTGCCCTGGAACAGGGATAGGCCAGCAGTCGCCAGCCAGTCCCGCCATGCCGTCTCGGTGGCGTCATGCAGCAATTCAGCCCGCCGCAGGCTTGATACATCGTCGAAGGGACCGGACTTCGTGGCGTAAGCGGGTGCGCATGTCGGGCGCGTCTCGGCACTGAAAAGCGCCACGGCTTTTTGCGCAGGGCGTGGGCCGTGGGTGATGCTGAGATCGGGCTGCGTGGTCTCATTCCTGCCGGAATAGCTGATTGACACCTGTATGTCTGGATAGAGCGCGCGGAAACGGGGCAGGCGGGGTGTCAGAAAATGCGCAACTACTGAAGGCAGGCTGGCCAGACGAACGGTGATGCGGTTTCGGCCCCGGCTGATCCGTTCCGCACCGGAAGCGATCTGCCCCAAGCCGGACGAAACCGTCATGCCGAATTCCTGACCCGCCGGTGTCAGTCTCACGCCTCTCGCATGGCGCTCGAAAAGCGGCGCGCCGAGCCATGTTTCCAGATTGCGCACATGCTGGCTTACGGCCGTCGCCGTCATGCCGAGTTCCTGCGCGGCCAGGGAAAAACTTGTCCTTCTGGCCGCAGCTTCAAACGCGCGGAGGGTGGCGAGCGGTGGCAGTTTCATGATGCTGCGAGGCTAAGTCAGACTTGCTCTGAGCGCAAGAAAAACCCGTCTTGTCATCACGCCATTCATACCGCAATTTCGCGTCACATTTTCATCCATCCGAGGATTTCATGACCCCCGTGTCCGCCGCCGAACCCATTGATGCCGCCGCGCGCCGCGCCGTCCGTCCCGTCGTCGTTTATCCGAACGGCACACTTCAGACACCGGACCTGGCGCGTCTTGAACAGGCTAAAAAAGCCATGGTGAAGATAGACGAAGTCATCGTGCCACCGCGCGAGGGCGGCACTTTCAATGTTCCGAAGGGACACTTTTTCCGCATCGTCAGCACCGAAGGCCCGCAGGTGGGGGATTTGAACCTCTGGAATGCCCATGATCTGACGGAGCGCTTTTTCAGCGGCAAAACCCGCGCCCTGCATGCGACCCATGTTTCCGTAGGCAACCACCTGTGGAGCAATCTGCCGTCCCTGCGACCGATGGCGACCATCACCCATGATACTTTGTCATGGTATGGCTGGGATGAAGATGGCGGTGGCGTGCATGATGTGATCGGCACCCGGTGCGATCCCTACACCAACAAGCTTTTGAGCGGCGGCGACTATCACCATTGCTGCCATTCGAACCTCACCAATGCCCTCGCCGCGGCCAAAGGCCTGTCATTCGGCGAGGCGGAACCGCATGTACACGATGTTCTGAACGTCTTTATGTGCACGGGTTTCACCCGCGATACGCATCAGTATTTCATGAAGGCAAGCCCGGTGCGGCCGGGCGACTATCTGGAACTCTTCGCGGAAATTGATCTCATCGGCGCGCTCTCCGCTTGCCCCGGCGGCGATTGTGGTGCCAGCCATTCGAGCGACGCGGTCCCGTGCTATCCCCTGAAGGTGGAGATATTCCGGCCGGATATGGCGGTGCTTGAAGGCTGGCCCTGGCCGGAGAGGAATGCCTACCGTCCCGTGGAATGATGATAAGCACCACGGTCGTCATGCCGGACTAGATCCGGCAACCAGCCAAGGCGCGTCTGCGCCGAGAGGAATATTGCGCGATCAAGGACTGGATCGCGCCGCACCCCGGATAAGCTCCGGGGTGACGGTGTGCGGATGCCGCCATTCTGCCAAACGCTTGGGCGTCTTGGCAAACATCACGAGGCAAGCGCTGCCTTTATCTTTTCCGCATGGGCCTTCAGCACTTCGCCATCGGCCATAGCGCCGGAATGCGGCTTCAGCGGCTCGCCTTCCTTGCGCGGAATGACGTGGAAATGCAGGTGGAACACGGTCTGGCCAGCCGCCGGTTCGTTGAACTGGGCGATAAAGACGCCGTCCGCGTCGAAGGCTTCCTTTGCTGCGACTGCCAGTTTCTGCACCACGGCAATGGTCTTTGCCAGCACCTGCGGGTCGGCATCGAGCAGATTGCGCGAGCCGGTTTTCGGAACGACCAGAAGATGGCCGGGTGCCTGCGGCATCACATCCATGAAAGCCAGCGTATGCTCGTCTTCATAGAGCTTGTGGCTCGGAATTTCGCCGCGCAGGATTTTCGCGAAGATATTGTTGGCATCATAGGCGCTGGCGGTCATCGGTGGTCTCTCCTCGTAACGGACTAAAGCATGTCGCCTAAAAGCGTGTAGCGGTTTTGCGATAACGACATGCGACGAAACAAAGGCATAAAGCGTGGGCAGCGAATCTGAAAGATCGCGACAGCTTTATGTATCCGGCTCGTGCTCCTGTCGCTCACCCTTGCGGAAGGGCGTGTGGTCTTCCAGATAGTCGCCAATATGTTCGACCTCTTCACGCTCGCGCTGAAGATAATCGGCAATGGCGCGGCGCAGACCCGGATGAACGATGAAATGCGCTGAATGGGTGGTGACCGGCACGTAACCGCGCGCCAGCTTGTGCTCACCCTGCGCACCCGCCTCCACCCGCTTCAAACCCTTCGACAGCGCGAAATCGATCGCCTGATGGTAACAGACCTCGAAATGCAGGAAGGGATGATCCTCGATACAGCCCCAGTGTCGGCCGTAAAGCGCATCCGAGCCAATGAAATTGATTGCACCGGCGATATAGCGTCCCTCGCGTCTGGCCATGACCAGCAGAACGTCGTCAGGCATGCGCTCGCCGATCAGCGAATAGAATTCCCGCGTCAGATAGGGCCGTCCCCATTTGCGGCTGCCGGTATCCATGTAGAAGGCGAAGAACTGGTCCCAGATCTCCTCTGTCAGGTCGCTTCCGGTCAACCAGTCGATCTCGATGCCATTTTCCAGCGCTGCCCGACGTTCCTTTTTCAGCCCCTTGCGCTTGCGCGATGAAAGGGCATCGAGAAAATCGTTGTGATCGCGATAGCCGTCATTGATGAAGTGGAACTGCTGATCGGTCCTGTGCAGGAAGTCCCGGGGCAGAAGCGCGGATAGGTCGGCGTCTTCCAGAAACGTGACATGCGCGGAAGAAACGCCGATCTTTTCCGTCACCTGGACAAGGCCGGATACCAGAAGCGGTTTGAAGCGCGTCTCGTCTTCGGTTTCGGATACCAGCAGCCGCGGCCCGCTCGCCGGCGTAAACGGCACCGAACATTGCAGCTTCGGATAATAATGGCCGCCGGCTCGCTCAAAGGCATCCGCCCAGCCATGGTCGAAGACATATTCGCCCTTGCTGTGGTTCTTCAGATAGGCCGGAACGGCTCCGACGAGTTCGCCCGACGCGTTTTCGAGAAGCAGATGGTGCCCAAGCCATCCGGTCTTGGCAGTGGCGGATCCGGAATCTTCCATCGAGGATAGAAATGCGTGGGAAATGAAAGGATTGTACGGTTTTCCTGACACATTGCGTGATGTTCCGGAAAGCCGTTTCCAGCTGTCCGGATCGATATCCCTCAGGGATTGCGCAACGCGTATGGAATAGTCTTCTGTCATGCCGTGGCGGAGGGGTTCTCTCTCGGGTCGAAACCTTCGAATGTCATCTGGTCTGCATATTTATAGGTAGTCTCGCGCGCATTTTCATCCCTGACAGTCCAGGTAATCACGGGAAGCCCAAGTTTTCTTTGCGCCTCGATGAAACTATTGGGCAAATGACCCCAATGATAGGAGATGAAATCAACACCGATCTGCATCGCCTCGTCGTGTTTGAAGAAGTCTTCCGGCTTGGCGCCTTCGGCGGTAAGGCCGAGCGGCCAGGGCGAACCTGCAGCCTTCAGGTCTCTGAGGAGGTGATGGTCGAAGCTCATCAGAGCCACCTGGCCCTTGTAGCCCTCGAGATCTTCCAGCACCGCTTCGGCAAACCCGTCATCGACGCCTTCGCCCTGACGTCCTTTCAGTTCGATCACCAGCGGCACCTTGCCGGCGCATAGCGTCAGAAGCTGTTTCAGCGTCGGTATGCGGTCCTTGGTCTGACCGACCGAAAGCAGAGACAATTCACTGGCGGTATGTTCGCGCACGTCGCCCTTGATACCCGTCAGCCGGGCCATGTCGTCGTCGTGAAAAATCACCGGCACGCTATCGGCGGCCAGCTGCACGTCGCATTCGATGGCAAAACCAGCGTCGATGGCGCGCGAAAATGCGGATAGCGTGTTTTCCCAGACCGCCTTGTTCAGGTCATGATAACCGCGATGGGCGACGGGCTGGGCGGTAAGCCAGGAAAGTTTAAGGGTCATACGTCGATTTCCACGATCGCGTCGATCTCGACGGCGGCATTGAAGGGCAGGCAGGCCATGCCGACGGCGGCGCGGGCGTGCTTGCCGGCATCACCCAGAACGTTGGCGAGGAGATTGGAGGCGCCGTTAATGACGAGATGCTGTTCAACGAACTCCGGAACCGAGGCAACGAAGCCGTTCAGCTTGAGGATACGACGGATTTTCGAGAGGTCGCCGTTCAAGGCAGCCTTGACCTGTGCGAGAATGTTGACGGCGCATAATTCGGCGGCGCGCTGGGCGGTTGCAACGTCAACATCGCGGCCAACGAGGCCAGTCACCGCAATCTTGCCTGATTCCATCGGCAGTTGACCCGATACATAAAGAAGATTGCCGCTGATGGTGAACGGAACGTAGTTTGCGGCAGGTGCTGCCGCTACGGGAAGAGTAAAGCCCAGTTCCTTGAGGCGGCCTTCGATGACATCAGACATTTTCGTCTCCGGTTTTGTTGTAAATCCTTCAAGAATCCGGCATTCAGAAGATGTTGATCCAAAAGCCGGGCGGTTGCTTGTACAATATGAGCAGCGAGTCCAACAGGAGATATTGAATGTTTGTCAGGACGCTTGGTTTCGTTGCCGCCACAGGGCTCATGACCGGCCTGTCGAACGGTGCCAATGCCTTGCCCGTCACGGTTCCGGACCTCATCGCCCATCGCGCCGTCTACGATCTCGAACTCAAGGACGCGACGGATCGTTCCGGTATCGAGGGCATGACGGGCCGCATGGTCTATGAATTCACCGGCTCTGCCTGTCAGGGTTACAAGACGGATTTCCGTTTCGTAACACAGATCAACACCGGCGACGCGGTCCGCATGACCGACCAGCAGACGACGACCTTCGAGGACCTGGCGGCCAAGAAGTTCACCTTCGAGACCAAGTCCTACACCGACGACAAGCTGGACAAGGAAGTGCAGGGCGCTGCAATCGACAACAAAGAGGGTGTGAAGGTTGATCTGACCCGCCCGGACCCCCGTCAGATCGATCTCGTGGCCAGCGAATTTCCGACCGAGCACATGTTTCAGGTCATTGAAAACGCCAAGCAGGGAAAGCGCATCTTCGAATCCCGTATTTTCGACGGCTCGGATGACGGCGATGAAAGCCTGATCACTTCGACGCTTGTCGGCAAGGCGCAGATGCCGAAGGACGGCGATGCCGAGGCAGGCAAGGCGGGCGAATTCGGCAAAGCCGCGTTCTGGCCGGTGACGATCGCTTATTACAACGACAAGACCGGCACCGACGCCCTGCCGATCTACCGCATGTCGTTCAAGCTTTACGATAACGGAATCACCCGCGATCTGACGATGGATTACGGCGATTTCGTTCTGACCGGCAAGCTCGCGAAGCTTGATATCCTCAAGCCGGAAACCTGCGAAAACAAGCCGGTTCGCTAAAAGACGGACCGTTTGCGCGGTTTTTTCGCAGAAATGCTTGCTTTTTATCTGAGGCGACTGTATGCGCCTCACCATTCCACACGCGAAGCTTGGGATGTTCCGGGAGAAATCCGGTCCGTTCCGCCCGGTGGTGTCGATGAAAATCGGCGCTGTTCGCTTCGCGGGGGTTAAACCGGAAAAGGAGTAACTAGGCATGGCATTGCCCGATTTTTCTATGCGTCAGCTTCTGGAAGCTGGTGTTCACTTTGGTCACCAGACGCATCGCTGGAACCCGAAGATGAAGCCGTACATCTTCGGCGACCGTAACAACATCCACATCATCGACCTGGCTCAGACCGTTCCGATGCTGTCGCGCGCCCTTCAGGTCGTGTCCGACACCGTTGCTCGTGGCGGCCGCGTTCTGTTCGTCGGCACCAAGCGTCAGGCGTCTGAAATCATCGCCGACAGCGCAAAGCGTTCGGCCCAGTATTACGTCAACTCCCGCTGGCTCGGCGGCATGATGACCAACTGGAAGACGATCTCCAACTCGATCCAGCGTCTGCGCAAGGTTGACGAGATTCTGAACTCGGAAGGCACCGGCTATTCCAAGAAAGAGCGTCTGACCCTCGAACGCGAACGCGAAAAGCTTGAAAAGGCTCTCGGCGGTATCCGCGATATGGGCGGCGTTCCGGACCTGATGTTCATCATCGACACCAACAAGGAAAAGATCGCGATCGAAGAAGCCAAGCGTCTTGGCATTCCGGTCGTTGCGATCATCGACTCCAACTGCGATCCGGATCACATCGACTATCCGATCCCGGGTAACGACGACGCATCGCGCGCCATCTCGCTCTATTGCGACCTGATCGCCCGCGCCGCCATCGACGGCATCCTGCGTCAGCAGGGTTCGTCCGGCCGCGACATCGGCGCTTCGGAAGAAGCTCCGATCGAGCCCGCGCTCGAAGACGAGGCTGGCGCCTGATATAGGCCCTGTCTGGCGGCGATTTCGTGTCGCCGTCTCCTCGACCAGGATATGACAAGGCCGTCAAAGACCTTAAATGGGTTGACGGCCTTGTTCGTTTCAAACCGCTCCGTCGGGGCTTCGGTGAAGTCTCTGGCGTTTTGATGCGGATGAAATCCGGTGGCAGCCTTCATAACGCTGTCACACTTGAGCGGCACCCATCGTTTCGATGTATGGAGACGCCGCAGCACTTGGGAATGCGCATGCCCCTTTCCTGAAATCGTCGCGGTTTCAAAGGGTGTGCGGCCGGGTACACTCATCACCCAGAACTTCGGCACGGCGAATTCAGCCGGCTGACCGATCGAACCGATAAGAGGCAAACTATGACCGAAATCACAGCCGCAATGGTGAAGGAACTGCGCGAGAAATCCGGCGCAGGCATGATGGACTGCAAGAAGGCTCTTGCTGAAACCAATGGCGACATGGAAGCGGCGATCGACTGGCTGCGCGCCAAGGGCATCGCAAAGGCCGACAAGAAGTCTGGCCGTACGGCTGCCGAAGGTCTGATCGGCGTCGCCACCATGGGTCACAAGGCTGTTGTTGTCGAACTCAACTCCGAAACCGACTTCGTTGCTCGCAACGACGCGTTCCAGGATCTCATTCGCGGCATTGCCCAGGTAGCGCTCTCCACCGACGGCACCGTTGAAGCAGTCAGCGCCGCCACCTATCCGGCAACCGGCAAGTCCGTTTCCGACAGCATCAAGGACGCGATCGCCACTATCGGCGAGAACATGACACTGCGCCGTTCGGCAGCACTCGAAGTCGAGCACGGCGTTGTCGCGACCTACATC
This sequence comes from Agrobacterium sp. 16-2014-1-2a, assembly GCF_053522705.1. NCBI lineage: Bacteria > Pseudomonadati > Pseudomonadota > Alphaproteobacteria > Hyphomicrobiales > Rhizobiaceae > Agrobacterium > Agrobacterium sp. 16-2014-1-2a. Next base: position 457,550 of record NZ_JBNWBX010000001.1, on the reverse strand, counting down.
CACAATGCTGCCGGCGAAGGCATCGGCAAGCTTGGCGTTCTCGTTGCCCTGAAGTCGGTCGGCGACAAGGCCGTTCTGAGCTCCATCGGCCGCCAGGTCGCCATGCACATCGCTGCAACCAACCCGCTCGCCATCCGCGCCGAGGAAGTTGACGCAGCCGTGGCCGAGCGCGAACGCAACGTCTTCATCGAGCAGGCCCGTGAATCCGGCAAGCCGGAAGCCATCATCGAAAAGATGGTTGATGGCCGCATGCGCAAGTTCTTCGAAGAAGTCGCTCTTCTGTCGCAGGCTTTCGTCATCAACCCCGACATCACTGTCGGCGCTGCCGTCAAGGAAGCTGAAAAGGAAGCCGGTGCTGCCATCGAAGTGACGGGCATGGTTCGCCTGCTGCTCGGCGAAGGCGTCGAAAAGGAAGAAAGCGATTTCGCAGCAGAAGTCGCCGCAGTCGCCAAGGGCTGATTATATTTACCCAATCTTGGGAAAACGGGAGGGCATCGCGTGACAACGCGGTGCCCTTCGTGTATCCGCGTTTCGGTTACATTTCCGAGGAGTCATGATGTCTTCCAAGCCGATCTACAAACGTGTTCTTCTCAAGGCTTCCGGCGAAGCTCTTATGGGCGATCAGGGTTTCGGTATCGATGTGGCGGTTGCAGACCGTATCGCCTCCGATATTGCCGAGGCGAGGGCGATGGGCGTTGAAGTCGGCGTTGTCGTCGGCGGTGGCAATATCTTCCGCGGCGTTGCCGTGGCGTCCAAGGGCGGTGATCGCGTTACCGGCGACCATATGGGCATGCTGGCCACCGTCATCAACGCGCTGGCGCTCGCAACCTCCCTTCGCAAGCTCAGCATTGACACCGTCGTTCTGTCCGCAATTGCGATGCCGGAAATCTGTGAGAGCTTCTCCCAGCGTGCAGCGCTCCACCATCTGGCGCAGGGCCGCGTGGTGATTTTTGCCGGCGGCACGGGCAACCCCTTCTTCACCACCGATTCCGCTGCAGCGCTGCGCGCCGCGGAAATGGGCGCGGAAGCGATCTTCAAGGGCACCCAGGTGGACGGCATCTATTCCGCCGATCCGAAAAAGGACCCGACAGCCACCCGTTTCGACGAGCTGACCCACAGCGAAGTGCTCGGCAAGGGACTGGCGGTCATGGATATTGCAGCTGTCGCGCTTGCCCGCGAGAATCACATCCCGATCATTGTTTTCTCGATCCACGAGAAGGGCGGTTTTGCGCAGATATTGACCGGCGGCGGCCGCAAGACCATCGTGCACGACAAATAATCAAAAAACGATGTCGCCCCTGTGGCGTATTCCGGCCGCCACGGCCGATAGAGATGGAGTATCAAGATGAGTGGTATTGACCTCAACGATATCAAGCGCCGCATGGATGGTGCCATCAATGCATTCAAAAGCGATATCGCATCGCTGCGCACCGGCCGCGCTTCGGCCAACATTCTCGATCCGGTGACCATCGAGGCCTATGGCTCGCGCGTTCCGCTAAACCAGGTCGCAAACATCACGGTTCCGGAGCCGCGCATGCTCGGCGTCAACATCTGGGACAAGTCGATGGTGAACGCCGTCGACCGTGCCATCCGCGAATCCAATCTCGGCCTCAACCCGATCGTTGATGGTCAGAACCTGCGTATCCCGTTGCCAGAACTCAACGAGGAGCGCCGCAAATCACTCGTCAAGGTAGCTCATGACTACGCCGAGAAGTCCAAGGTGGCGATTCGTCACGTGCGTCGCGATGGCATGGATGGTCTGAAAAAAGCCGAAAAAGACGGTGATATCGGTCAGGACGAAAGCCGTGGACAGTCGGAAAAAGTGCAGAAAATCACCGACGACACGATTTCGGAAATTGAGCGCTTGCTTGGCGAGAAGGAAAAGGAAATCATGCAGGTCTAGTATCGCTTGCGATAGACCTGTATTTTATTCGTTTTAATTCCGCGCTGCCTGTTACTGGATCGATATGCCGACGACGACACGTTCCTCAATACCCGAGCACGTCGCCATCATCATGGATGGAAATGGGCGATGGGCAAAACAGCGCGGTCTTCCGCGCGTGATGGGGCATCGCCGCGGGGTCGAGGCTGTGCGCGAAACGGTGCGTGCGGCCGGCGACTGCGGTGTCCGCTACCTCACACTTTTCGCGTTCTCGTCGGAAAACTGGCGCAGGCCCGAATCCGAGGTCAGCGACCTGATGGGGCTCTTGAAGGCTTTCATTAGGCGCGACCTTGCGGAACTGCACCGCGAAAACGTGCGTGTGCGCATCATCGGCGATAGGCAGGGACTGAAAAACGATATCCGCAGTCTTCTCGAAGAAGCGGAAAACATGACGGCTGACAACACCAGGCTGACGCTGGTGATTGCCTTCAATTACGGCAGCCGCGACGAGATTGCCCGCGCGACAATGGCTATTGCCCGCGATGTCGCCGAAGGCCGGCTGGATGCAGAATCGATCACGCCGGAGATTATTTCGGCAAGACTTGATACATCAGGCATACCGGATCCTGATCTGATCATCCGCACCAGCGGCGAGGAACGGCTGTCGAACTTCCTGCTCTGGCAGGCTGCCTATTCCGAGTTCCTGTTCGTTCCCGAATATTGGCCCGACTTCGACCGTCAGCGGTTTTTTTCCGCAATCGAGCAATATGCAACGCGTGATCGCCGTTTTGGCGCTCTGGCCGAGCAGGTTGCCGTGGCAGGCGCCTGATGAGCCGTGAACTCAGACTGCGGATCATATCCGCAATCGTCATGGCGGCGGTCATTTTGGCTGCGACCTGGTATGGCGGCATTCTGTTCCGCATCGTGGCCGGTCTGCTGGCGATCCTCATCTATTATGAATGGGCGACAATCACCCGCATGTCGGAAACCAATTCCACCGGCAATGCCTGGGGCTGGTTTGCGGTTGCCGTCATCGCCGGCAACACGATTTTCGGCGAACCTTCGCTCGACCTGCCCCTGCTCTCTGGCTTCACGCTAACGGCGGCACTTTTTCCTGTCTTGCGTGGCAGAAACTGGTGGCTGGTGGGCGGCATCGTTTATGCGGGTCTGAGCGGCATATCGCTGGCCGCCATTCGCGGCGATGAGCTGACCGGTTTCGTCGCCATCCTGTTCATTTTCGCGGTCGTCTGGTCAACGGATATTCTCGCTTATTTCGTCGGGCGCGCCATCGGCGGGCCAAAGCTTGCGCCGTCGATTTCACCGGGCAAGACTTGGTCAGGCGCTATCGGCGGAGCGGTGGCCGCATTGATCGGCGGCGGCGCGGTGTCTCTTGCCTATCACGGCAGGATCAGCCTGCTGCTGCTTGGGCTCGCTCTCATTCTTTCGGTGTTCAGCCAGATAGGCGATCTCTTCGAATCCTTCGTGAAACGGCGTTTTCAGGTCAAGGATTCGAGCCATCTCATTCCCGGCCATGGCGGCTTCATGGACCGGGTTGACGGTCTTGTTTTCGCCTGCTTTACGGTATTCCTCATTGCTTTCGTGCATGCGGCGGCAACCGGCGACGTGCCCGGATCGGGCGGCGGCCTGTTGCCGGGCTTTTAAGCGGCACGCAAGGTCATGAAATAAAGGGCAGATTGTCATGAACACAGTAATGGCGGCGACCGGTTTTCTGACCGGCTATATCGTGCCCTTCGTCCTCGTACTTTCCCTGCTCGTTTTCGTCCATGAAATGGGCCACTACCTTGTCGGCCGCTGGAGCGGCATTCGCTCCACGGCCTTTTCCATCGGTTTCGGCCCGGAGCTGATCGGCTTTACCGACAGGCACGGCACGCGCTGGAAGATTTCCGCCATACCGCTCGGCGGCTACGTAAAATTCTTCGGCGACGAGGATGCGTCCAGCAAGCCGGATAGTTCCGGCCTGTCGCACATGTCGCTTGAGGAGAGGGCGCAGACGCTTTCCGGCGCTAAGCTGTGGAAAAGGGCGGCGACGGTTGCTGCCGGACCTATTGCCAACTTCATTCTCGCCATTCTCATCTTCGCGGTCCTGTTCGGTGTCTATGGCCGTATGATTGCCGATCCGGTCGTGGCGGAAGTGCGTGAAAACAGCGCGGCTGCGGCCGCCGGCGTGCACCCCGGTGACCGCCTCGTTGCGATCGACGGTGAAAAGGTCAAGACGTTCGAGGACGTACGCCGTTATGTCGGCATCCGTCCGGGTACGCCGATCACCGTGACCGTCGAAAGGGCAGGCGAGGAGCTGAAGCTGCCGATGGTTCCGACCCGCACCGAAACTACGGACCAGTTCGGCAACAAGCTGGAAATGGGCATCATCGGCATTGTCACCGACCAGAACAGCGGCAATTTCCGCCACATCGAGTATTCGCCGTCTGAGGCGCTGCTTGAGGGCGTGCGTGAAACGGGCCACGTCATCACCGGTACTTTCAACTACATCGGTAACCTCGTGACCGGGCGCATGAACGCCGATCAACTGGGCGGTCCAGTCCGCGTCGCACAAGCTTCCGGTCAGATGGCGACGCTCGGTATTTCGGCCGTCATCCAGCTTGCAGCGGTTCTTTCCGTATCGATCGGTCTTTTGAACCTGATGCCTGTGCCGGTTCTGGACGGCGGACATCTGGTGTTTTATGCAATCGAGGCCATCCGCGGCAGACCGCTTGGTGCCGGTGCGCAGGAGGTTGCGTTCCGTATCGGCATGGTAATGATTTTGGGGCTTATGGTTTTTGCAACATGGAATGATATCAGCAGCTTGATTGGCTGAGGATAGTGTTTTAACGGTTTTGTTAGTCGATTGTTTACCCTGTTTTTATCCCGAAGTGGCGAATGCGCCACTCTGGATCACGAAGTAAACAGAATTTAACGTTCTGACTTGCTTGTAGGGGAAAAGCAGGTAAAACGACGCACATGGCCGGAGTCGGGTTCCGCCCGCTGAGGGACAACGTAAAAAGGTAAGAATTGAAATGAAGGCTGGTTCAAGATTTTTGAACGCGGTGTCGGCGGTTGCGCTGTCTGCTGGTGTTTCTTCGGTTGCGGGCCTCGGCGTGCTTGCCTCTGCTGGTGTTGCGAATGCAGCCGTCATCAGCAAGATTGATGTTCGCGGCGCTGAGAGATCCGGTGCGGACTCCGTACGCTCCAACATCACCATTGCGCCGGGTAAGAACTTTTCCAATTCGGACATCGATGAATCGGTGAAGCGTCTTTACGCCACCGGTTACTTCTCGAATGTCTCCATGCGCGTTTCCGGCAGCACGCTGGTTGTAACTGTCAACGAAAACCAGCTCGTCAATCAGGTGGTTTTCAACGGCAACCGCAAGATCAAGGACGACAAGCTCGCTGGCGTCGTGCAGACCCAGCCGCTCGGCCCGTTCAATCAGGCAATCGTTACTGCCGATATCGCGCGCATCAAGGAAGCCTATTCCGCGATCGGCCGCAGCGACGTCGAAATCACCACCCAGACCGTTTCCGTTGGTCAGGGCCGTGTGAACATCGCTTTCGTCATTAACGAAGGCGAGCGCACGAAGATCGGCCGCATCGATTTTGTCGGCAACAATTCCTATAGCGACGGTCGTCTGGCCGCTGTCATCAATACCAAGAAGTCCAACATGCTGTCGTTCCTGACACGCAAGGACGTCTATAACGAGGACAAGCTGCGCGCCGACGAAGAGGCGCTGCGCCAGTTCTACTACAACCGTGGTTATGCCGACTTCCGGGTCGTGTCGTCCGACGCGGTGCTTGATGAGTCCAAGAACGAATACACCATCTCCATCACGGTCGACGAAGGCAAGAAGTACGACTTCGGCAATGTCGCAGTCGAATCGACTGTTCCGGGTATTGACGGCTCCGAGCTTCAGGGTCTCGTGGAAACCCGCCAGGGCGCTAGCTACAGCGCCAAGGAAGTCCAGCAGAGCATGGAAGCGATTTCCAAGCGCGTTGCCGGTGAGGGGTATCCTTTCGCCCGTGTAACGCCGCGCGGCGACCGCGATATGTCTGGTAACACCATCGGTGTGACCTATATCGTCGATCAGGGCGAGCGCGCCTATGTCGAGCGTATCGAAATCCGTGGCAACACGCGTACGCGTGACTACGTCATTCGCCGCGAGTTCGATATTTCCGAAGGCGATGCTTTCAACCAGACGGTCATCACGGCTGCGAAGCGCCGCCTTGAAGCGCTCGGTTATTTCTCGAAGGTCAATGTCTCGACTGCCGGCGGCAGCGCGCCTGATCGCGTCGTCATCGTTGTCGACGTGGAAGATCAGTCGACAGGTTCGTTCGGTATCGGTGCGGGTTACTCGCAGAACGACGGTGTGCTGCTTGAAGCATCGATCGAAGAGAAGAACTTCCTCGGTCGTGGCCAGTACATTCGTCTCGCCGCCGGTGCGGGTGAAGACGATGCACGCAGCTACACGCTGTCCTTCACCGAGCCGTATTTCCTTGGTTACCGTCTGGCCGCAGGTTTCGACCTGTTCAAGAGCCAGAGCCGCAGCGAAGATTATTACGATTACGACGAGCAGGGCTTCGCACTGCGCGTGACGGCGCCGATCACCGAGAACCTCTCGACGACGTTCAAGTACACCTACAAGCAGCTCAACTACGACGGTGAGGGCGATTGGGAAACCGGCAGCAATCTTGCCGAGCCCTATAAGGCTCTGATCCGTGGCGGTGACTGGACACAGTCCATCATCTCCAACACGCTGAACTACAATACGCTCGACGACCGCAACATGCCGCGCGAAGGCTGGCAGGCTGCCTTGACGAACGAATTTGCAGGCCTCGGCGGCGATTCCGAATATTACAAGATCTACGCCAAGGCGCGCTTCTACTACACGCTTTCGGACGAGTACGATGTTATCGGCTCGCTCACCGGTCAGGCGGGTCACGTCGTTCCGACGGGCGACAATCTGCTGGTGTTCGATCAGTTCAAGTTCGGTGGTCGTCAGGTTCGCGGCTTCAAGAATGATGGTATTGGCCCGCGTATCGGTTCCGACTCCATCGGCGGCACGACCTACTTCGCGGCTTCTGCTGAAGTCACGGCTCCGATGCCAGGTGTTCCGGAAGATTTCGGCCTCCGTCTCGCCGGTTTCGTCGATGCCGGTACGCTGTACGGCAACAAGGTTGCCAACAGCGCAGGCGTGAAGGATGACAACTCCATCCGCGCATCCGCCGGTATCGGCGTGATGTGGGCATCGCCCTTCGGCCCGATCCGCGTCGACTATGCGGTTCCGATCGCCAAGGAAGACTACGACGAGGAACAGCGTTTCCGGTTTGGCATGTCAAACACTTTCTGATATCGGCAGTCCAGAACTGCAACTTTGAACGTTCTGGAGTGTCCGGCTAATGGAATACAACGCGTTTTTTCCGCCCCACGAGGGACTGCGATTGAAAGACATCGCAGACCGTTTTGGGGCGGAACTGTCTGATGAGGCGGCGGGAGAACGGATCATCAGGTCCGTTGCGCCGGTCTACCGGGCAAAACCCGACCAGCTCTGCTATATTCTTTCTCGCAAAAACCGCGATGAGTTGCCGACCTGTGAGGCTGGCGCCGTCATTTGTGACGCCGCACTTGCGGATATGCTGCCGTCTCACATCCCGGCGCTGATATCGAAAAACCCGCACACGCTTTTTGCGCAGGTAGGTGCCTTGTTGCATCCCGCCGCGATGCGTCCCGGTACGATTGTGGTGATGGAAGCTGAAGTTTCCCATACCGCGCATGTCGATCCGTCTGCAAAGCTGGAAGCTGGCGTGATTGTCGAGCCGCTCGCCGTGATTGGCGCTGGTGCCCATATCGGCGCCGGTACGCGGATCGGGCCTGGTGTCATCATCGGCGCGGATGTTCAGGTGGGGCGTGATTGCACGATTGCCGGCGGCGCGAGCATTCTTGCCGCTCTCATCGGCAACAATGTGATTATTCACAACGGAGCGCGCATCGGTCAGGACGGGTTCGGTTATGCGCCCGGTCCGCGCGGCATGCTGAAGATCGTGCAGATCGGCCGGGTTATCATTCAGGATAATGTTGAGATCGGCGCTAATACGACGATCGACCGTGGCACGATGGACGATACGGTCATCGGCGAAGGTACCAAGATCGACAATCAGGTTCAGATCGGCCACAACGTCCGCATCGGCCGCCATTGCGGCATCGTCAGCAAGGTCGGCATTGCGGGCAGCACCCGCATCGGCGATGGTGTGATGATCGGCGGCGCGGCGGGCATCAACGGCCATATCACTATTGGTGACGGCGTGCAGATTGCGGCGATGAGCGGTGTTGTCGCCGACGTTCCGGCCGGCGCCCGTTATGGTGGGACGCCAGCGCGTCCGATGAAGTATTTCCTGCGCGACATGGCCGATATTCTGGCGCGCGCTGAAGGGCGTGATAAAAAAACAGGAGAAAAAAACGATGGCTGAAGAAACCAAAACGACGCTCGCCGCGGCTGACATTCTGGAAGTCATGAAGCTTTTGCCGCATCGTTACCCGTTCTTGCTCATCGACAAGATCATCGAGATCGATGGTAATAATTCGGCGATTGGCATCAAGAACGTGACGGTCAACGAACCGCATTTCACCGGTCATTTCCCGGATCGCCCGATCATGCCGGGTGTTTTGATCGTCGAGGCCATGGCCCAGACGGCAGGTGCGATCTGCGCCCGCAGCCAGGGTGAGGGCGGTTATCTCGTCTATTTCATGACAATCGACAACGCGCGCTTCCGCAGACCCGTCGTTCCCGGCGATCGTCTGGAAATTCACGTGGTCAAGCAGCGCCAGCGGGGCAATGTCTTCAAATTTCATTGCGAGGCCAAGGTCGAAGGCGCGCTGGTGGCGGAAGCTGACGTCGGCGCGATGATGATCCCCGAGGACCAGCAATGAGCACTATCGCGGCTTCGGCAAAAATTCACCCGACCGCCGTTGTCGAAGACGGCGCGGTTATCGGTGAAAATGTCGTCATCGGTGCTCTGAGCTATGTCGGCGCGAAAGTCACGCTGCAAGACGAGGTCACGCTGCACAATCATGCCGTCGTCTCCGGTCTCACCGTCATTGGCCGTGGTTCGGTCATCCATCCAATGGCCGTTATTGGCGGTACACCGCAGGCAATTCGCCACGATGGCTCGGAAACGACGCTCGAGATCGGTGCGCGCTGCATCATGCGCGAAGGCGTTACGATGAATGCGGGCAGCTCCGATGGCAGCGGCAAGACGATTGTCGGCGATGACAACCTGTTCCTCGCCAATTCGCATGTGGCGCATGATTGTCGCCTCGGCAGCCATATCATCCTGTCGAACAATGTGATGCTCGCGGGACATGTCACCATCGAGGACCGCGCCATCCTGGGCGGCGGCTGTGCCGTGCATCAGTTCACCCGAATCGGTCGTCAGGCCTTTATCGGCGGGTTGTCGGCGGTCAATTATGACGTCATTCCCTATGGCATGCTGAACGGTAATCCCGGCATTCTCGGCGGGCTGAATGTCGTTGGCATGACGCGTTCCGGTATAGACCGCGCGGATATTCACAAGGTCAGGCGCGTCTTCAAGCAGATATTCGAAGGCGAAGGCGCCATCCGCAGCAATGCGGCTGCGATTGACCGCGCAGAATATCTCGATTGCCCCCAGGTCATCGAAATCCTCGATTTCATCGGTGCGGACAGCGACCGCGCGCTTTCTTCGCCAAACCGGGGCAAGTGAGCCGTGACAGGCGGCGGGCGTCTCGCCATCGTGGCCGGCAGCGGCCAGCTGCCGCTGCATGTCGCGGCGGCTGCGCGCGAGATGGGGGAGAACCCCTTCATTGTACAGCTGCGTGATGATTCCCAGTTTGACTGGAGCGGTTTCGACAATGCGGTGATTAGCGTCGGCGATGTCGCCGGGCTTGGTCGCCTGCTGCGCGAAAACCAGGTGGACCGCGTCGTGCTTTCCGGCGCCGTGGCGCGACGCCCTGAATGGCGGGAAATCCGCCCCACGATCGGCATATTGCTGAAACTGCCATCCATCGTCCGCACCCTGCTGTCGAGCGGCGATGACGCCGTTTTGCAGATGGTCATCAAGGTCATCGGCACGCTTGGGGCAAAAGTCATTGGCGCCCACGAGATCGCACCCGGTCTGCTTGCTACGACCGGCCCTTTCGGTGCGCATAAACCTGCTGAAGACGATCTGCGCGACATACGCAAGGCCGCGCAAGCCGCACTGGCACTCGGCACGCTTGATGTCGGGCAGGGTGCAGTCGCCGTTGGCGGCCGTATCGTTGCACTGGAGGGCGTCGAGGGCACAGACGCGATGCTGGCGCGTGTCGCGGCATTGCGCGCTGAGGGCCGCATCTCGACCCGTCGCAAGGGTGTTTTGGTGAAGCTCTGCAAGCCGCAGCAGGATATCCGCGCTGACCTGCCGACTATCGGCGTGGAAACGGTGGAGAACGCGCATAAGGCCGGGCTGGCGGGGATCGCCGTTGAAGCCGGGCGCGCGCTGGTACTTGATCGCGATGAGATGTTGAAGGCGGCAGATCAGGCCGGCATATTCGTCTGCGGTATCGATACGTCACTCGGTGAAGACATGATGGGCGGAGACATGGTGGGATGACGGCAACGTTGAAGGTGGCGGTTATAGCCGGCGAGGTATCGGGCGATCTTCTGGGTGCCGATCTCATCCGGTCCCTGAAAGGCCATTACTCGGGTTCTGTCGAGTTGATGGGCGTCGGCGGTGAGGCTCTGGAGGCGCAGGGGCTGGTTTCGCTGTTCGATTATTCAGAACTCTCCATCATGGGCTTTACGCAGGTTCTGAAGAAGCTGCCGAAGCTGATTTCGCGGATCAACCAGACCGCGCAGGCAATCATTGTCGCCAAGCCGGATATTCTGCTGATCATCGACAGCCCGGATTTCACCCATCGTGTTGCAAAAAAAGTCCGCAAACAATTGCCGCATCTGCCGGTCGTCAATTATGTCTGCCCCAGCGTCTGGGCGTGGAAGGAATATCGCGCCACTGCGATGTTGTCCTATGTCGATCACGTTCTGGCCCTGCTTCCATTCGAGCCGGAGGCGATGCGGCGTCTCGGCGGCCCACCGACAACCTTTGTCGGCCATCGCCTCAGCGTCGATCAAGACGTGCTCTCCGTGCGGCAGAGGCGGGCTGAGCGGCCCCTGCCTGCCAACGGCGAACCGAAAACCATTCTGCTCCTGCCGGGGTCACGTTCCACCGAAACGACCCGGTTGATGGAGCCGTTTCAAGAAGCGGCAAAAGCATATGTCGAGCGCAACGGCCCGACGAAGTTTCTGCTGCCGACAGTGCCGCGCCAGGAAAACCGCATCCGCGAACTGGCGGCAACATGGCCTCAGGATATCAGGCCCGAAATAGGCATCGATCCCGCCTTCAAGTGGAATGCATTTGCGCGCGCCGATGCGGCGATTGCCGCGTCCGGCACCGTTATTCTCGAACTCGCGCTCGTCGGCGTACCAACCATATCGGTCTACAAGACCGACTGGATTTTCACGATGCTGAGCAAGCGGGTGAAAACCTGGACAGGTGCGCTTCCGAACCTGATTGCCGACTATGTCGTGGTGCCGGAATATTTCAACGAGGTGGTACGGGCAGGGTCGATGTTGCGTTGGGCCGAGCGGCTCTCATCCGACACCACCGAACGGCGGGCGATGCTGGACGGCTATGCTCTGGTGCAGGAGCGTTTGCATACCGAAGTGCCTCCTGGCGAAACCGGTGCCCTTATCCTTCTCGATGTGCTGAACAGCCGCAAGTAACAAGGCTGAACCGGCAGCGATCCTGTCTGCTTCCTGGGGTCGGCAGGGCAGGTTTCGCTATTCTTATCGATGATCATATCCAACAAAAAAGCCGGCGGATAAAACCCGCCGGCTTTTTTATGTTGGTTGGTTTCCCGGCTTAACGCTTGGAAACCGGAACGTAGTCACGCTTGCCGGCGCCCGTGTAGAGCTGGCGCGGACGGCCGATGCGCTGCTGCGGATCCTCGATCATTTCGTTCCACTGCGCGATCCAGCCGACGGTGCGGGCCAGTGCGAACAGCACGGTAAACATGGTCGTGGGGAAGCCAAGCGCCTTCAGCGTGATACCCGAATAGAAGTCGACGTTCGGGTACAGCTTCTTCTCGACGAAATAAGGATCGGAAAGAGCGATCTTTTCGAGTTCGAGCGCGACCTGCATGATCGGATCGTCGGAGTTGCCGGTGGCTTCCAGCACTTCGTACATCGTCTTCTGCATGATCTTGGCGCGCGGGTCGTAGTTTTTGTACACGCGGTGGCCAAAGCCCATCAGGCGGAACGGATCGTTCTTGTCCTTGGCGCGTGCAATATATTCCGGAATGCGGTCAACCGTGCCGATTTCGTTGAGCATGTTGAGCGCCGCTTCGTTGGCGCCGCCATGTGCCGGACCCCAGAGGCAGGCGATGCCCGCTGCAATACAGGCGAACGGGTTTGCACCCGACGAACCGGCAAGACGCACCGTGGAGGTGGAAGCGTTCTGCTCGTGATCCGCATGCAGGATGAAGATGCGGTCCATGGCGCGAGCCAGAACCGGATCGACCTTGTACTCTTCGCAAGGCACGGCAAAGCACATGTGCAGGAAGTTGGAAGCGTAATCGAGGTCGTTCTTCGGGTAAACGAAGGGCTGGCCGATATGGTACTTGTAGGCCATGGCGGCGATCGTCGGCATTTTCGCGATCATCCGCAGCGAAGCGACCATGCGCTGGTGCGGATCCGTAATGTCCGTCGAGTCGTGATAGAAGGCCGAGAGCGCGCCGACCGTGCCGCACATGACAGCCATCGGATGTGCGTCGCGACGGTAGCCGGTGAAAAAGCGGCTCATCTGCTCGTGCACCATGGTGTGGCGCGTGACGCGGGTGTCGAAGTCCTTCTTCTGCGCAGCCGTCGGCAATTCGCCGTAAAGCAGCAGATAGCAGGTTTCCAGGAAGTCGCCCTGTTCGGCAAGCTGCTCGATCGGGAAGCCGCGGTGCAGAAGAACGCCTTCGTCACCATCGATATAGGTGATCTTGGATTCGCAGGAGGCTGTCGAGGTGAAGCCGGGGTCGTAGGTGAAGGAGCCCGTGTGCTTGTACAGCGTGGCGATATCGACGACGCTTGGTCCAATCGTGCCTTCCCTGACCGGGAGTTCGACCTGTTTTTCGCCAAGTGTCACTGTAGCGCTTTTTTCCGTCATACTGATCCTCCGAAAACATGCGGGTGGGGGCGTTGAGATACGCCCCGCGGTTAAGCGTCTACCGATTAGCTATATGATCCTTGCGCGGATGCCAAGCTATCCAAAGGTCAAATTGTGCATTGCGGCAAACGCAATCGCGTTGCTTCAGGCTTTCCCGGCAGCAGCAATTCAATCTCGGTCAACGCATCGTTAAAGTAAAGGATTGCAATCCCCAGCGCTGGTCTGCAAACCTGTTTTTGGTGCGGCAAGGGGCGGTGGGGATTGCTCGGTCAAGGGGAAAAACAGCATTTCGAATATGCTAAAACGATGCAGGGAGACTTGCCCGGCACACGGGAAATTCTGTTTCCTCTCCGCCGAAGCAGTGATGCGACAACATATGACACTCCCGCCATTATTCCCGAGATTAACCGCAACACTACCTTGGCCGAAAAAATCGCCACGTGCCTGGCCGAGGAGCGCGCATTCGGCCACGATTTTCTTTTCATTCCCGTTTCCATCGGCTGCGGCGCGGTATTTTGGTTTTCTCTAGATGCCACGCCTTCCCCGGTCATTTTGATTGCCACATTTCTTTTTGTCGCCGTTCTGGCGCTCTTTGTGAGATATAAAGCTGGCATTGCGGCGGCGGTTTGCGGCCCTTTCGCTTTTCTATTGCTCGGCATGCTTCTGGCCGATTTAGAAACCCGACGGGCAGGGACCGTGGTGCTGGATACCCCCGTCACCACCACCATCACCGGCACCGTGGCGCGCCGGGAGGTCGATGCACGCGGCTACTGGCGATATGTCGTCGATCTGACCGCAACAGCGGACCCGACATTGTCGCGTCCGCCGCAGAGGATATCGGTGCTTTCGCGTGGCGGAGGCGAGCCGATCGCACTCGGCGCAACCCTTCGCGGCAAGGTCCGCCTCTCGCCGCCATCCGGCCCGGCCTTGCCGGGACTGAACGACTTCGCCTTCACGTCCTATTTCAAAGGCATAGGCGCGACCGGTTTCTTTTATAAATCACCGGATGCGCTTGTATCACCCGTTGGTGACGCAAGGCCTGACAAGGGTTGGTTGGAATGGGCCGATATGCGGCTTTACGGCCTTCGCAGCGCAATTGCCGAACGCATCCGCACCACCATCGGCGGTGATGCCGGAGCCTTCGCCGCCTCCATCATCACCGATGAGAGACAGGCTATATCGGCGGAGACGATGGAGGCGTTGCGGCTCTCCGGCCTTGCCCATATCGTTGCCATATCCGGGCTCAACATGGCACTGGCCTCCGGCATATTCTTTGTTGGCTTGAGACTGGCTTTCAGCCTGTTTCCCGCCTTTGCGCAGCGCTGGCCGGTCAAGAAGATCGCGGCTTTCGCGGCACTGCTGATGACGCTCGCCTATTATCTGATTTCCGGTTTCGCCGTTTCCGCCGAGCGCGCCTGGCTGATGATGTCTGTGATGCTGATTGCGGTCCTTTTCGATCAGCCATCACTCAGCCTCAGAAACGTTGCCATTTCCGCCCTGATCATTCTGGCTTTCTCGCCCTCGGAAATCATGGGTCCCAGTTTTCAGATGTCATTTGCGGCCACCATAGCGCTTGTTTCCGCCTATGCCTTCTGGAGCCGTTGGCGCACGGACCGCGAACGGCTGTTCATCGGGCGCAAGCCCGCATGGCTGAAGGTGGCGGAAATGATGGGCGCGGTCATTGGCGGCGTTATCACGACGTCGTTGATCGGGGGCCTTTCGACGGCGATCTATTCGGCCGAACATTTTCACCGTGTCACCACCTATGGACTGTTCGCCAATCTGGCTGCAATGCCGCTCATGTCACTGATCGTCATGCCATTCGCTCTTATCGCCATGCTGCTGCTGCCCTTCGGGCTCGATGCGCCGTTCCTGAAGATCATGGGTTATGGCATGGCACTCGTCATCGAGGTTGCAAACGAGGTGGCCTCCTGGGGCGGCAGCGCAGCGACGGGGCGTCCGCATGGATGGTTTATCGGTTTGGCTTCGGTGGGTTTCCTGCTGCTGACATTGCTGCGAAGCAAGCTTGCGCTTCTTGGCATCCCGTTTCTGCTCTTCGCCTTCGGCGTGTCGGCAGTTACGGCCTATCGTGATCTGCCGGATCTATTGATTCACGAGGACGGCGACTTGGTAGCACTCCTGGAGGACGGCAAGGTCTCAACCACAAAAGCCCGTCCGCAGGGCTTCGTTTACGGACAGTGGCAAAGGGCGCTGCTGCTGCCGGAAAAAACCGTGCCGCCAGATTTTATAAATGGTGAGAGCATGGCAAATAATGCTGGTTCTGACTCGAGATCGAAACTGTCGCCGGAAGACATGGCTGTGGTGGTACGCGAGATGACGGCGGCGCTCAAAGGCGCCAAAGCTGGCGTCTTCACCTGCAGGAAAGACATATGGTGCGTAGCGAGCGCCGCAAGCGGAGAGTGGGTCGTCGTTCTGAAAGATGGCCGCTTCGCCGGAAAAGCCTGCGATATTGCCGATATCGTCGTTGTTTCCCGCAGAACCTCTTTTTCGCAGTGCCGCTCGGGTGCACTCCTGCTCAGCCGTGACATCTTGCGGCGTCTCGGTTCTGTGGAAATAGATTTTGCTGACAAGAGGGAGGAGGGTGTGGTGAGCGGGCTGCGCGCCGCAATCGCCGGAACGGACAGGCCCTGGAGCCAGCACCGTTATTACGACTGGAAAAGCGGACGTTTCGACCGTGATCTGCCGCAGCCCATCATCCGGCTGCTGGCGGCGTCGCAATGACTGCCGCCAGCATGGATCATCGGGCCTTGGCGCGCAAATCTTCAGTCAATTCGCCGATCCCGCCAACTTCCTCTTCATGACCAGCGTCGCGCCAGCTCTCCTTCAAACCGGCCTCGTACCATTCTTGCATGGCAGGCAGGGCGAGCAGCAGGTCGCAATAGGCTTTCGCTGCTGGCGAAAGATCCGCGCTGCCATAGGTCTGGAAACGGAATGCAACCGGGCAGAAGAAAGCATCGACCGCCGTGAACTTTTGACCGGCAAGATATGGCCCGCCGAATTTTGTAAGACCCTCGCTCCACAACGCATCGATCCGCTTTATATCGGCCTTAAGTCCGGCATCGCCGCCCCTGGGTTTGACCCGAATGCCCACCGACATGGGATAGAGATTGCGCAGCGAGGAAAAGCCGGCATGCATCTCACTTGCGGCCGAACGCGACCAGGCCCTCGCATGCTTGTCGCTTGCCCAGACACCCTGGTGTCTTTCGGCAAGATATTCGACGATCGAAAGCGTTTCCCAAACCGTCATACCCTCGTCGACCAGGCAGGGCACCTTGCCCGTCGGCGAAAAGGAGGAGAAAGAGACGCCTTCGCCGAACGGAATGAGCTTTTCATCGAAGGCGATACCGAGCGTGCGCATCAATACCCACGGCCGCAGCGACCATGAAGAATAGTTCTTGTTGGCTATATAAAGATCGTACATGGCGTATCTCCCGGATATGACGCGTATTTCTACACCTGCCAAGCGTTCACGGAATATCGAAAATTATCCATGGCTCCCATAAACGCCGTTGATGAATGGTGATGTGGGGCCGCTGAGAGCGCGCCTTGCGATAAGTCACCCTTTGGTGACGACTAAAACTGACTGTGCAACACGACAGAACAACGTCGCTAAAAAACAGCGGATGGGATCGCTTCGACAATTACAGCGAGCAGCCCATTCGCCACCACGCCTGTAGCGAAACCGAAGCATCTTTATGGAGCAGGAACTCAGTTTAGAAAGGGCAACGCGCATAGGCTGGATGGCGCATATCCTCGTGCACCCGCAAAAGCCCGCCACGTTTGGAAAAAGCCAAACCCAATATAGGCGCCATCTTCACGATGACGCCTATTATAAAGTGAATACGTTCGGTTCGATAAGATCAATGGTAGCGGCGGATCAGCCCCACCAGTTTGCCCTGAATTTTAACCCGGTCGGGCCCGAAGATACGGGTCTCATAGGCTGGGTTTGCCGCCTCGAGCGCAATGGAGGCTCCCTTGCGGCGGAAGCGCTTCAGCGTGGCTTCCTCGTCATCCACCAGAGCCACAACGATGTCCCCGGGATTGGCGGTGTTGCCGTTGCGGATGATGACTGTGTCGCCGTCGAAAATGCCGGCCTCGATCATCGAATCACCCTTGACCTCAAGCGCGTAATGTTCGCCCGTGCCAAGCATGTCTACTGGCACTGCCACATCATGGGTGTTGTTCTGGATGGCGGAAATTGGCACGCCCGCAGCGATGCGGCCCATGACCGGCACGGTGACAGCCCCGCCCAGATCGTTGGCCGGCGTCTTGGGGGCAGGGGCCGGTTCCGGCGTTTTGGGCTTGCCAAGGCTGCCTTCGATAACGCTTGGCGAAAAGCCGCGCTGCGGCCTTGCACCCGGCGTATAAGCCTCGGGCAGCTTGATGACTTCCAGCGCCCGAGCTCTATTTGGTAGCCGACGAATGAACCCGCGCTCTTCGAGAGCGGTTATCAGGCGGTGGATGCCGGATTTCGAAGCAAGATCGAGTGCGTCCTTCATTTCATCGAAGGAGGGCGGCACGCCGGACTCTTTCATTCGTTCATGAATGAAGAGAAGCAATTCCTGCTGTTTGCGCGTGAGCATGAGGAAAACACCCTTTAGAATCGTAGTGGAAGTCGCGAAACAAATACAGAACGAACACTATATGTTCCATATGTGTTCTGCAATCCCCTAAAATTTCGTGAAGGTGCCATCTGTTGCTGTGATGATTTGCCTCATAGCACGCAATTGTGCTTTTGTGCGGTCAAAACCGTCCCGACATGCTCCGGGCGGAAGGCCAGCAGGATACATTTTCATGACGAAACCCTATAGCGTTGACCATCTCGTTTTGCCCGTGGAAGTCATAGGCGTCGCCGTGAAGCGCCTCGTCAGTCTTGGCTTTACGGTTGCGCCGGAGGCTCTGCATCCTTTCGGCACCCAAAATGCCTGCGTATTTTTCGCCGATGGCACCTATCTGGAGCCGCTCGCAATTGCTGATTCGGCTAAATATAATGCGTCAATAGAGAGGGGTGATGTGTTCACCGGCAGGGATGTGGCCTTCCGGCAACGGGACGGGCAGGAGGGTTTTTCGGCTCTTGTCGCCAGGACTGAAGACGCCTTGGTTGACCATGAGCGGTTTCGGGCAGCCGGCCTTTCGGCGGGCGATGTGTTCGAGTTTTCGCGGCCTGTTCGTATGCCGGATGGCTCGCAAGGCGAGGCGGCGTTCCGGCTGGCTTTTGCTGCAAGCGGGGCGGCCGCGGATTTCTTTTTGTTCAGTTGTCAACGGCTTCAAGCCCTTCCGGGCGATCGCACCATGCTGGAGCGCCACGCCAATGGTGTCACCGGCCTGAGTGAAATCGTCCTGTTTTCCGGCGGCAATATGAAGGTGGCGGGCCTGATCGAGACAGTGTTTGGCTGTGAAGGCAAAAGGTCTCCGGGCGGTGATATGGTTTTCGCGACCGGCAATGCCAGCATCAGATTGACCGGAAAACCGCCTTTCGGCGGGCAGACCCTGAATGCTCAGGATGGCAACGAATGCGGATTGCGCGGCGCGGGCATCGTCTTTTCGTCACACGATCTTGCCGTGACAGAGGCGGTGCTTGCTGCTAATGGCGTGTCCTGCGCAAAAGCGGACGGCCGTCTGGTGGTGCCCGCAGCACCCGGTCAGGGTGTTGCCTTCGCCTTCGAGGAAAAATGATGAGCGTTACGAACAATCTTAAAGTCACTGCCGGCGACGGCGCCAGCAAGGTTTCCTTCTCGAATACCGAGCGGTTTTCGCTGATTGCCGGTCCCTGCCAGATGGAAAGCCGCGAACATGCCTTCATGATCGCTGGCGTCCTGAAGGAGCTTTGCGACAAGCTGGGAGTAGGGCTTGTCTACAAGTCTTCTTTCGACAAGGCGAACCGCACTTCGCTTTCCGGAAAACGCGGCATCGGCCTGGATAACGCGATGCAGGTTTTTGCCGATCTCAAAAAGGAATTCGGTTTTCCTCTTCTGACCGACATCCACACGGAAGAGCAATGCGCCATCGTTTCCGAGGTAGTGGACGTGCTGCAGATTCCGGCGTTCCTCAGCCGCCAGACCGATCTTCTCGTTGCTGCCGCCAAAACCGGCCGCGTCATCAACGTCAAGAAAGGCCAGTTTCTGGCGCCCTGGGACATGAAGAACGTGCTTGCCAAGCTCAATGAGAGCGGCAATCCGAATGTGATGTTGTGCGAGCGCGGTGCGTCCTTCGGTTACAACACGCTGGTTTCCGACATGCGCTCTTTGCCGATCATGGCAGCGCTCGGCGCACCTGTCGTGTTCGATGCCACCCATTCGGTGCAGCAACCGGGCGGGCAGGGCGGCTCCACAGGTGGCCAGCGCGAATTCGTCGAGACGTTGGCGCGTGCGGCCGTTGCGGTTGGCGTGGCCGGCCTCTTCATCGAGACGCATGAGGATCCGGACAATGCGCCGTCAGACGGCCCTAACATGGTCCACCTGAAGGACATGCCGAAACTGCTCGAAAAGCTTCTGGCTTTCGACGCGATTACGAAAGCCTGATCGGCTGACCGTGACGGCGGGCACTTTTGTGCCAATCGATTTTAATGGCGGGCGGGCCGTTTCCGCTGCCCACCGTCATTGTAATTTCTTCGCCATCGTCTAAGACAGGCGACGGAAAATATCTGTTCCATTCCCAAGGGAGAGACCATGACTGCCATTACCGATATCATCGCGCGCGAAATTCTCGACAGCCGCGGCAATCCGACCGTTGAAGTCGACGTTTATCTCGAAGACGGCTCCATGGGCCGTGCCGCCGTTCCCTCCGGCGCCTCCACCGGCGCGCATGAGGCGGTTGAGCTGCGCGATGGCGGCAAGCGTTATCTCGGCAAGGGCGTGGAAAAGGCGGTCGAAGCCGTCAATACAGAAATCTTCGACGCGATTGGCGGTTTCGACGCTGAAAACCAGATCCAGATCGATCAGATGATGATCGCGCTCGACGGCACGCCGAACAAGTCGCGCATCGGCGCCAACGCCATCCTCGGCGTGTCGCTCGCCGTTGCGAAGGCTGCCGCTGAAGCCTCCGGCCTGCCGCTTTACCGTTATGTCGGCGGCCCGAACGCGCATCTGCTGCCGGTTCCGATGATGAACATCATCAACGGCGGCGCGCATGCCGATAACCCCATCGACTTCCAGGAATTCATGATCCTGCCGGTCGGTGCAGAAAACATTCGCGAAGCCGTGCGCATGGGCTCCGAAGTCTTCCATACGCTGAAAAAAGAACTGTCCGCACAGGGCCACAACACCAATGTCGGCGATGAGGGCGGTTTTGCACCGGGTCTCGAAAGCGCGCCGGCAGCACTCGATTTCATCATGAAGTCGATCGAAAAGGCTGGCTACCGTCCAGGCGACGACATGTTCATCGGTCTCGACTGTGCGGCGACCGAATTCTTCAAGAACGGCAATTACGTTTATGAAGGCGAAGGCAAGACCCGTTCGCCGATCGAGCAGGCCGAATACCTGGCCGAACTCGTCGCGAAATATCCAATCATCTCCGTTGAAGACGGCATGGCTGAAGACGACTGGGATGGCTGGAAGGCGCTGACCGATCTCATTGGCAACAAGTGCCAGCTGGTGGGCGACGATCTTTTCGTCACCAACTCCGCCCGCCTTCGCGACGGTATCAAGATGGGTGTCGCCAACTCCATCCTCGTCAAGGTCAACCAGATCGGTTCGCTTTCCGAGACGCTGGACGCAGTCGAAACGGCGCACAAGGCAGGTTACACCGCCGTCATGTCGCACCGTTCGGGCGAAACGGAAGATTCCACCATCGCCGATCTCGCGGTCGCAACCAACTGCGGTCAGATCAAGACCGGCTCGCTTGCCCGTTCCGACCGGCTCGCAAAGTACAACCAGCTTATCCGCATTGAAGAAATGCTGGGCCCGCAGGCTGCTTACGCCGGCCGTTCGATCCTGCGCGGATAATCCGCGTTCGGGTTTCGCGATATGGCCCGCCGCCTGGCGGGCCAGTCTCAGGGATGGGCGGTTTATCCGCACTGCTCACTCCCGAGTTGATCCGGGGTTCAGTCAGCCCAGGTCCCTGGGTTGAAAGGACTCTTTTCACGGCGAAGACGCGCTGTGGCTTGATGCCGGATCACGCTCGGCATAACGAACTCTCTCTGATATCGTCGTCATTATTAGCCCGCCTCTGGCGGGCTTTTTTGCGTCTATCAGTCGCCCGGAATTTAAGGTCAACGGATAGTTAAACAATCCGCATTAGTCTCGAGACTCACATTATGCGTTTTAAGGCTTCTCTCCGGCATGTGGACCAGACATCATAAAAAGAGACGATTCGGCCGTTTGATCGTTCCGGCCATTACGATCGCTTTTCTTTCCTATTTCGGGTATCATTCCATCCACGGCGACTTCGGCCTTCAGGCGACGGAGCGGCTGGAGCGGCAGCGTATTGCCAGAACGGCAGAGCTTGCCAAGCTGACGCAGGCGCGCGTTGCGCTGGAGCGGCAGGTCGAATTATTGAGCGACGGTTCTCTCGAACGTGACATGATTGACGAGATTTCCCGTTATCAGTTGAATATGTCCCGTACGGACGAAATTGTCATCATGAATACCTACTTCTAATTAACCGAAATCAAGTTAATTAATGATTTGTGATTTATTCACAGCACTTTAGCATGAATATGTGCCATGCGTTTAAAGCATTGCTGCATGGCATTTTCTTGCATATGGTACGCGCCAATCTATCCATTCAAACGACAACTCAGGGAGGGATGAATGGCGCCGCGAAAAACCGCGTCCGTATCCGGCCGAAAGACAACGGCAAAGGCTGCAGGCGAATTCACCGGTAAGAACAGCCCGGACTTTTCGAAGGAAGAAGAGCTTCACGCCTATCGTGAGATGCTTCTCATCCGTCGCTTCGAGGAAAAGGCCGGTCAGCTTTACGGCATGGGCTTCATCGGTGGTTTCTGTCACCTCTACATCGGTCAGGAAGCCGTTGTTGTCGGCATGCAGATGTCTCAGAAGGAAGGCGATCAGGTCATCACCGCTTACCGTGACCACGGCCATATGTTGGCTCTGGGCATGAGCGCGCGTGGCGTCATGGCCGAATTGACCGGTCGCAAGGGCGGCCTGTCGAAGGGCAAGGGCGGCTCGATGCACATGTTCTCCAAGGAGAAACATTTCTACGGCGGCCACGGCATCGTCGGTGCGCAGGTTTCGCTCGGAACCGGTCTTGCCTTCGCCAATAAATATCGCGGCAACGACAATGTCTCCGTGACCTATTTCGGTGACGGCGCCGCCAACCAGGGTCAGGTCTACGAGAGCTTCAACATGGCCGCTCTCTGGAAACTGCCGATCATCTATATCGTTGAAAACAACCGTTACGCCATGGGCACCTCGACCGCCCGCGCCACCGCACAGTCGAACTATTCGCTGCGCGGCCAGTCCTTCGGCATTCCCGGCATCCAGGTGGATGGCATGGATGTGCGCGCCGTAAAGGCAGCCGCCGATCAGGCGCTGGAACATTGCCGCTCCGGCAAGGGTCCGATCATTCTGGAAATGCTGACCTACCGTTACCGTGGTCACTCCATGTCCGACCCGGCGAAATACCGTTCGAAAGACGAAGTGCAGAAGATGCGCTCCGAACATGACCCGATTGAGCAGGTCAAGGCACGGCTTCTGGAGCAGGGCTGGGCAAGCGAAGACGAACTCAAGGCCATCGACAAGGATGTCCGTGATATCGTCGCCGATAGCGCAGACTTCGCCCAGAACGACCCAGAGCCGGATGTATCCGAGCTCTACACCGACATTCTGCTCTGATCGGGAAAGGGAAACCCATGCCAGTAGAAATTCTTATGCCCGCCCTTTCCCCGACCATGGAGGAAGGCACGCTTTCCAAATGGCTTAAAAAGGAAGGCGACAAGGTCACTTCCGGCGACGTGATTGCCGAGATCGAGACCGACAAGGCGACCATGGAAGTGGAAGCTGTGGATGAAGGTGTTATCGGCAAGCTGCTGATCGACGCCGGCACCGAAGGCGTCAAGGTCAACACGCCGATCGCCGTTCTCATCCAGGAAGGCGAAAGCGCTGCCGAGATCTCTTCTTCCGCCAAGAAGGAAGAGCCGAAGGCTGAAGCTGCAAATTCCGATTCGGATGCCGCAGGCGGCAAGACCCGCGAAGCATCCGAGGAGCCGAGCGCTGCCAAGGAAGCCGCAAAGGTTCCGGCAGCACCTAAGATCGAAGTCGCTGCCGATCCGGATATTCCTGAAGGCACCGAAATGGTGATGACGACGGTGCGTGAAGCGCTGCGCGACGCCATGGCCGAAGAAATGCGCGCCGACGAAAAAGTCTTCGTCATGGGTGAGGAAGTCGCCGAATATCAGGGCGCCTACAAGATTACCCAAGGCCTGTTGCAGGAATTCGGCGAGCGCCGCGTTATCGACACCCCGATCACCGAGCACGGTTTTGCCGGTATCGGCGTCGGTGCGGCAATGACGGGCCTGCGGCCCATCGTCGAATTCATGACCTTCAACTTCGCCATGCAGGCGATCGACCAGATCGTCAACTCGGCTGCGAAGACGCTTTACATGTCGGGCGGCCAGATGGGTGCGCCGATGGTGTTCCGTGGCCCCTCGGGTGCTGCTGCCCGCGTTGGCGCTCAGCACTCGCAATGTTACGCCGCATGGTACAGCCATATTCCGGGCCTCAAGGTCGTCATGCCCTACACGGCAGCGGACGCCAAGGGTCTCCTGAAGGCAGCCATCCGTGACCCGAACCCGGTCATCTTCCTTGAGAATGAAATTCTCTACGGCCAGAGCTTCGAAGTGCCGAAGCTCGACGATTTCGTGCTGCCGATCGGCAAGGCGCGCATTCACCGCAAGGGCAAGGATGCGACGATCGTTTCCTTCGGCATCGGCATGACCTACGCAATCAAGGCTGTTGCGGAACTCGAAAAGCTCGGCATCGACGTCGAACTGATCGACCTTCGCACCATCCGTCCGATGGATCTGCCCACCGTCATCGAATCGGTCAAGAAGACCGGTCGTCTGGTCACCGTCGAGGAAGGCTTCCCGCAGTCATCGGTTGGTGACTTCATCGCCAACCAGGTCATGCGTGCCGCTTTCGATTATCTCGATGCGCCGATCCTGACGATTGCCGGCAAAGACGTTCCGATGCCTTACGCGGCAAACCTCGAAAAGCTGGCTTTGCCGAACGTCGATGAAGTCGTTCAGGCTGTCAAAACCGTCTGCTACAAGTAAGGGGAGGCGTTTCGATGCCGATAAACATCACCATGCCTGCCCTTTCTCCCACCATGGAAGAGGGCAATCTGGCCAAGTGGCTGGTCAAGGAAGGCGACAAGGTCGCACCCGGTGACGTGATCGCCGAGATCGAGACCGACAAGGCAACCATGGAAGTGGAAGCCGTCGATGAGGGCACGGTCGCCAAGCTCGTGGTTCCCGCAGGCACGGAAGCGGTCAAGGTCAACGCCCTGATCGCTATCCTCGCCGCCGATGGCGAGGATGTGGCTGAGGCAGCAAAGGGCGGCAATGCTGCTCCTGCCGCGTCCCAGGCCAAAGCCGAGGCTCCGAAGCAGGAAGCTGCGAAGGCTGAAGCGCCAAAGGAAGAAGCCGCCACGGCCAAGGCTGAAAAGCCAGCTGCCGACCAGGCCTCCGCACCTTCCACCCCGGCGCCGGTTGCAAAATCCGGCGAGCGCATCTTCGCTTCGCCGCTTGCCCGTCGTCTCGCAAAGGAAGCCGGTCTCGACCTCACGGCCGTGTCCGGTTCAGGCCCGCATGGCCGTATCGTCAAGACAGACGTAGAAAAGGCCGCCGCTTCTGGTGGTGCGAAGGCAGCTCCTGCCGCCGCAGCATCCGCAGGCGCACCGGCTGCCGCACTTGCCAAGGGCCCGTCCGAAGAAGCTGTTCTCAAGCTGTTCGAACCCGGTTCTTACGAACTGGTGCCGCATGACGGCATGCGCAAGGTCATCGCCAAGCGTCTGGTCGAATCCAAGCAGACCGTTCCGCATTTCTACGTTTCCGTGGATTGCGAACTGGATACGCTTCTGGCGCTGCGCGCCCAGCTCAACGCCGCCGCTCCCGAAAAGGACGGCAAGCCCGCCTACAAGCTTTCGGTAAACGACATGGTCATCAAGGCGCTGGCTCTCGCGCTGCGCGATGTGCCTGATGCCAACGTCTCCTGGACGGAAAGCAACATGGTCAAGCACAAGCATTCGGATGTCGGCGTTGCCGTTTCCATTCCGGGTGGCCTGATCACGCCGATCATCCGCAAGGCGGAAGAGAAGTCGCTCTCCACCATCTCCAACGAGATGAAGGACTACGGCAAGCGCGCCAAGGAGCGCAAGCTGAAGCCCGAGGAGTATCAGGGCGGCACGACGGCCGTGTCCAACATGGGCATGATGGGCGTCAAGAGCTTCTCCGCCGTCATCAACCCGCCGCACGCCACCATTCTGGCAGTCGGCGCGGGTGAAGAGCGCGCTGTCGTGAAGAACGGCGAGATCAAGATCGCCAATGTCATGACGGTTACGCTCTCTACCGACCACCGTTGCGTCGATGGCGCGCTCGGAGCCGAACTGATCGGCGCCTTCAAGCGCTACATCGAAAACCCGATGGGCATGCTGGTTTGATCGGAGAGTGAGATGGTGAAGTCGGTCCTCTGCTTTGGCGATTCCCTGACATGGGGATCAGATGCGGAAACGGGTGGCCGGCACAGCCATGACGATCTTTGGCCGAGCGTCTTGCAAAAGGCGCTCGGGCCTGATGTGAAGGTGATTCACGAAGGGCTGGGTGGACGAACCACCGCCTATGATGATCATACCGCTGATTGCGATCGCAACGGCGCAAGGCTCTTGCCGACGCTTCTGCACAGCCACGCGCCGCTTGATCTGGTCATCATCATGCTCGGCACCAACGACTTGAAACCGTCGATTCATGGCTCGGCCATCGTCGCGGTGAAGGGTGTGGAGCGGCTGGTCAAACTGGTGCGCAACCATGTCTGGCAGGTGCCGGACTGGGAAGCGCCGGATGTTCTGATCGTCGCGCCGCCGCAACTGTGCGAAACGGCCAACCCCGTGATGGGCGCTATCTTTCGCGATGCGATCGATGAATCGGCGATGCTCGCGCCGGTCTACCGGGATTTGGCCGACGATCTCGATTGCGGATTTTTCGATGCGGGGTCAGTTGCCCGCACGACGCCCGTAGACGGCGTTCATCTCGATGCTGAAAACACGCGGGCCATCGGGCGCGGGCTGGAGCCCGTCGTTCGCATGATGCTCGGACTTTGACAACAATTCTCGTTTCGGAACGGCATGCCGTGACCCGATAGGACAAGGCAGGATACCTATGGCTCAATCTTATGACGTCATCATCATCGGTTCGGGACCGGGCGGTTATATTGCCGCGATTCGCGCAGCCCAGCTCGGCATGAAGGTTGCCGTGGTCGAGCGCGAGCACCTTGCAGGCATCTGCTCCAACTGGGGCTGCATTCCCACCAAGGCGCTGCTGCGCACTGCCGATGTCTTGCATACGGCTCAGCACGCCAAGGATTACGGCCTGACGCTCGAAGGCTCGATCAAGCCTGATGTCAAGGCGATCGTTGATCGTTCGCGCGGCATCGCGCACCGCATGAACAACGGCGTCGGTTTCCTGTTCAAGAAGAACAAGGTCGATATCATCTGGGGCGAGGCCAAGATCACCAAGCCCGGTGAAATCGTAGTTTCCAAGACCCAGAAGAAGCCCGTCGAACCGATGGGCCCGGTTCCGAAGAACACGCTGGGCGAGGGCACCTATACCGCCAAGCACATCATCGTCGCCACAGGCGCCCGCCCGCGCTCGCTTCCAGGCATCGAACCGGATGGCAAGCTGATCTGGACCTATTTCGAGGCGATGAAGCCGGAAGAACTGCCGAAGTCGCTGCTCGTCATGGGTTCCGGCGCCATCGGCATCGAATTCGCCAGCTTCTACCGCACCATGGGTGTCGACGTTACCGTCGTTGAAATCATGAGCCAGGTGATGCCGGTCGAAGATGCGGAGATATCTGCCTTCGCCAAGAAGCAGCTGGAGAAGCAGGGCATCAAGTTCCATCTGGAAACCAAGGTTGCCAAGGTCGAGAAGGCTGCTAATTCGGTTACTGCGACGCTCGAGAAGAAGGACGGTTCGTCCGAGAAGATCACCGCTGACCGGATGATTTCGGCTGTCGGCGTCGTCGCCAACATCGAAGGCATCGGCCTTGAGGCCGTCGGCGTGAAGACCGATCGCGGCTTCATCGTCATCGACGGTTACGGCAAGACCAACGTGCCTGGCGTCTACGCCATCGGCGATGTCGCCGGCCCGCCGCTGCTCGCCCACAAGGCCGAGCATGAGGCCGTGATCTGCGTTGAAAAGATCGCCGGTCTGCCGAATGTTCACCCGATGGACAAGCTCAAGATCCCCGGCTGCACCTATTGCAACCCACAGGTCGCCTCTGTTGGTCTCACCGAAGCCAAGGCGAAGGAACTGGGCCGCGATATTCGCGTCGGCCGCTTCTCCTTTGCGGCCAACGGCAAGGCCGTGGCACTCGGTGAAGATCAGGGCATGGTCAAGACCATCTTCGACAAGAAGACAGGCGAGTTGATCGGCGCGCACATGGTTGGTGCGGAAGTCACCGAACTCATTCAGGGCTTCGTGGTCGCCATGAACCTCGAGACCACCGAAGAGGAACTGATGCACACGATCTTCCCGCATCCGACCATTTCCGAGTCGATGAAGGAAAGCGTGCTCGACGCCTACGGACGTGTGCTGAACGCATGAGTGCCCCGTGATGCCCGGCATTGTCTAACCGTGCCGGGTGTCCCATATGTCTCAACGCTGGTTCTATAAGGGAGCGCGGGAATGGAAAATATCGGCTGGATTGCGGCAATCATCATCGGCGGTCTTGCCGGCTGGCTCGCCGGCAAACTCATGGATATGCGTTTCGGCATCTTCATGAATATCGTTCTCGGCATCGTCGGTTCGGTGGTTGCCGTTGCGGTGCTGAGAACCTTCGACGTTTTCGTGCAGGACAGCAGGCTCGGTTATTTCGTAACGTCCTTCATCGGCGCCAGCCTGTTGTTGTTCATGGCTAAGCTGGTACGGCGCTGACTAGGCTTCGTGCCCGGAAGGGGCTTACGCTTTTTCTGGAATTGTTCTAAAGCATCGCGTCAATAAATGTGATGATCGCGGCAAGCGATAGAAACAGGTTTCTTATGGTCACTATTCTCGACAGGACTTCGTCCGAAGAAAAGCGTATCCGCCACCCGGAGAAGGCCCATCGGCCCGATACCGAAGTCATGCGCAAGCCGGAATGGATCCGCGTCAAGGCGCCGACATCCAAGGGCTACCACGAAACGCGCGAACTGGTGCGCAGTCACAAGCTGGTGACGGTGTGCGAGGAAGCCGGCTGTCCAAATATCGGCGAATGCTGGGACAAGAAACACGCGACCTTCATGATCATGGGTGAGATCTGCACCCGCGCCTGCGCCTTCTGCAACGTCGCGACCGGCAAGCCCAATGCGCTTGACATGGACGAGCCGGAAAACGTCGCCAAGGCCGTCAAGCAGATGGGCCTCAGCCACGTCGTCATTACCTCGGTCGACCGCGACGATCTTGCCGATGGCGGCGCGGAGCACTTCGAAAAGGTGATCTGGGCGATCCGCGCTGCGTCTCCCAACACCACCATCGAAATTCTGACCCCGGACTTCCTGAAAAAGCCCGGCGCGCTGGAGCGTGTCGTCGCGGCGAAGCCCGATGTTTTCAACCACAATATGGAAACCGTTCCCGGCAATTACCTCACGGTTCGCCCCGGTGCGCGTTATTTCCATTCCGTGCGCCTGTTGCAGCGCGTCAAGGAACTGGACCCCACCATGTTCACCAAATCAGGCATCATGGTCGGCCTTGGCGAAGAGCGCAACGAAGTGCTGCAGCTGATGGACGATCTGCGCAGTGCTGACGTAGACTTCCTTACGATTGGCCAGTATCTGCAGCCGACACGCAAGCACCACAAGGTTGAGGCGTATGTCACGCCGGAGGAATTCAAGTCCTATGAGACGGTCGCCTATACCAAGGGCTTCCTGATGGTCTCCTCCAGCCCGCTGACGCGTTCTTCCCACCATGCGGGCGACGATTTTGCACGCCTGCGCGCAGCCCGCGAGAAGAAGCTTCTGGCCGCTGCGGAGTAAGTGGGCGGGGCGGGCAATTTCTCTCACGCGTCATCCTTGGGCTTGTCCCGAGGATGACGTTGCTGCTTTCACCTGAAGTCATGCCACAACCTTCTCCGGCCGATGCGCGCGCATGCACAGGATGACGCTCAGCACGACTGAGCAAATCGCCAGGACTTCCACGATTGTTGGCCCACGACCTTCCCAGAGGAAACCATAGAGCAAGGCAAAGAGCGTCTCGAACAGGATCATCTGTCCAACCATGGTGAGCGGCAGCAGGCGGCTCATGCGGTTCCAGAGAGCATTTCCGAGAATGGATGCGGTGAAACCGAGACCGGCGGCGATGGCCGCAAAATGCAGCCAGTCCTCGGAGCTATGGCTTTCCCCGCCGAAAGCAAAGGCCGGTATGGCGAGCGCCAGCGCCAGCCCTCCGGTCACCACACCCGTCATCATGTTCCAGTCGTCGGCGCTGACATCGTGAAGGCGTGACAGCCAGCGGGCATTGCCAACCGCAAAGGCCGTCCATGAGGCGAGCGCGCCAAGCGCACAGGCCAGCCCGATCAGGCGGGATACATCCAGCCCCGCATCGCTTTCCGTCAGCGACTGCCAGGATATGCCGATAATGCCGATTGCGCCAAAGGCGAGCGACGGCCACAGACGCTTGAGCGATACCGCGCCATGATCGCGCGTGCCGATGATGGTGACGGCAACCGGCAGGAATCCGATGATGATGGACGTGAAGGCAACGCCGCTCAGTTTCACCGCCGTTGATATGAAGACATAATAGGCGATGTTGCCGATCATGCTCAGCCAGCCGAGCGCGATCCATTCGCGCGCGCCGAAATGGGCCGATACCCGTTTCAGGCGCGGTCCGATGATGATGAGCGAAATCAGCCCGTATGTCAGGTAACGGGCCGTTGACAGTTGCAGGGCGGAAAAATCCGGTACGAGTTTCGGGGCGAGAAAGATCGCACCCCAGAGAGCGCCCGCCATCATGCCGTAGATAACACCGAGGCTTGTCTTGTTCATGTCATGTCACATCCGCATTCACGATTGCCCGCGATGTGCCACAGCCACGTACGGCTGTCTTGACAAAAACTCCTGAGAGAAGAGGTGCTGTGCTTTCAGTGAATTCCGAAGGCCCGGCGATAAGCGGCAGGCGTTTTGCCCATCGCGTTGCGCATGGCGCGCGTCAGTGCCGTCTGGTCGGAGAAGCCGGCCCGCAAGGCAATTTCCGCAATCGGCAATGTGGAGTGGCGCAGCAATGCGCAGACCTTGTCCATGCGCAGCTCTGCAAGCCAGCGGTGAGGAGGGAGGCTAAACTCTTCCAGAAACAGCGCATGCAGGCGGCTATCGCTGATCGCGGCGCAGGATGCGAGCGTCTCGATGGTCCAGGGGAAAAATGGCTCCGCTCTGACGATCTCGCCCAGCGCATGCAGGCGGTGGCGGATATCGGTCTTTTCAGTCGCAAGGCTGTCGATCAGGAGCGGTGCCCAGAGGTTGGCAATATCCTCACGCGGCCCATCCGATCCGATGACGCCGCGCATGTAAGCGATCAGCTGCCGTGTATCCCGTGCGATATCGAGAAACGGCTTGTGGACAAATCTCTCCAGCACCCGTTCGGGAACAGCAGTTTCGTCGATATCGACCACCAGCGACCGGTTGATCGTCGTCGCTTCCTGTGTGTGCGATGTGTTGGGATGAATGAAGACCGCGCGCCCGGTGGACAATTCGTCCTGTAGCCCTGCTACATCGATCCGCAGACATCCCGAGACCGGAAGAACGATCTGCACGAAGCCGTGCCGTTCCTTCGGTCTTTCCTGCGTATAGGTTCTGATATCGGCGGATGCGGCGATCATGAGATTGTCATTTCCATCGTGCAAAGAAACGGCCGCCTCGAAAAGCGGCCGGTTTCAGTCCTGATTATGACATCGTCTTGAAGATTGGGCCAGCCGGCTTTATCGAGCCGGCGTCTAACATTCTTCCTTGGCGGTCGATTCGCCGCGTTTGCGCTTGCGCAAAACCGGCTTGTTCTCTCTCGCCTCGCATTTCGCAACGTCGATGAGATAGGCAAGCATCGGCATTTCGTTCATCGATGCAAGTTGCTTGGCGGATTCGAGAAGGTTGATGATGTTGGAAAAATCGTCCATCGGCTCACTCAGTGGCTCAAAGCGGGTTATGTGGGTGTGAACCCAGGGATGAATAAGCGCGGTGAAAATGGGAGGTTCCAGCGCCGTTGCATCCCATGGGTGTAATATTAGTCGCAAATAAATAGCAATCCCTGCGAGGGGGTTGCAATAGTTAAATTTCCGTAACATCGGACGCCGCGGCCATGCCGCCGCAGAGTAATAGCCGCGCTATTTAAAAATGGCATGGTGGCGAAGACGAGGTTTATTCGATGCCGAACTATCTTGAAAACGTGGAGGACGCGGCTGCGATTATCGCATCTGCGCAGCGTATTTCGGTCGTTGGTTGCTCCGGAGGCGGAAAATCGACGCTTTCCCGGAAGCTCGTAAGACGCTTTAGATTTGAATACATTTCCATGGATCGCGATATTTTCTGGTTGCCCGGCTGGCAGGCACGCCCGCGCCAAGAACAGCGGCAGAGGATCGCCGCCATCGTCACCAAAGACCGGTGGCTGATGGACGGCAGCAATCCATCGTCTTTCGACATGCGTCTGCCGAGATCCGACATCGTCCTTTGGGTGCGCATGCCGCGCTGGCTTTGCCTTTGGGGCGCCATCACTCGGATTGCCAAGGGGTATGGCAAGGCGCGTCCTGAAATGGCTGAAGGGTGCCCCGAAAGACTGGATCTCGATTTCCTGCGCTATATCTGGAATTTCGAACGCCGCCACGCCCCGATCTTCGAGCAGAATTTCGCGCTTTATGGTCCCAACGTGCCGGTATTCCAGCTTAAAAGCCGAAAACAGCTTCGCCGCCTTCTTGATCTTCTTGTTATCGAGGATTAACTCCCGCTCATGCCACAGTTCGAAACGCATCGCCTTGTAAAACACTCGCCCGACCGCATGTACGACCTCGTCGCCGATGTGGAGAAGTATCCGCAGTTTCTGCCGCTTTGCGAAGCGCTGGTCATCCGCTCGCGCAAGGAGCGGGACGGCAAGACTCTGCTGGTGGCTGATATGACGGTGGGCTACAAGGCCATTCGCGAGACCTTCACCACGCAGGTGCTGCTGAACCCGGCAGAGCGCGCTATCGACGTGAAATATATCGACGGCCCGTTCAAATATCTCGACAATCGCTGGCGTTTTGAAGCCTCCGCAGAGGGCGGCTCGGCCATTCATTTTTTCATCGAGTATGAATTCAAGAACCGGCTGCTCGGTGCGGTCATGGGATCGATGTTCGACAGGGCCTTCCGCATGTTCGCCGAAGCCTTCGAGACCCGCGCCGATAAAATCTACGCGGACCCAGCCTGATTGAGGGTAATCAGCATCTCGAGCGCCGTTCTGATGGTTGCAAGACGGATTTCCGTGCGCCCGATCTCTCCGTAGTGCATTTCATGGTGCAGGATTTTACCGCTGCGCGCCCTGGCGGCCAGATGCACCAACCCCACCGGTTTTTCAGCCGAACCTCCGCCCGGACCGGCAATGCCGGTCACGGCTACGGCAAAATCCGCCCGGGAACGAAATAGCGCGCCATGCGCCATTTGCAGCGCGGTCTGTCGGGATACGGCGCCGAAATTCGCCAGCGTCTCAGTTCCAACCCCAAGCATGTCCATCTTGGCCTGGTTCGTGTAGGTGACGAAGCCGCGATCGACGACGGCAGAAGAGCCGGCGATTTCCGTTAGCGAACCAGCAATCAGGCCGCCCGTACAGCTTTCCGCCGTCGAGACCATGAAGCCGCCGGCGGTAAAGTCAGAAATGATCCGCCGCGCCAGTTCTTCTATATCCGCAGGAAACAGGCTCATAGCGGTCTGCCCTTGTAGACCACAGTGGCAGTGGCAATCGCAGCAATACCTTCGCGGCGGCCGACGAAGCCAATCGTCTCGTTGGTGGTCGCCTTGACCGAGCAGCGCTCCAGCGCGATGCCGAGAATGTCGGAAAGCGCCTCACGCATGGCCTGCCGATGCGGTCCGATGCGCGGCGCTTCGGCAATCAGCGAGACATCGGCATTCATGATCGTGCCGCCATTGCCGCGGACTACCTTGGCCGCGTGTTCGAGGAAGATGCGCGAAGCGGCACCCTTCCATTGCGGATCGGAAGGCGGGAAGTGATCGCCTATGTCGCCAGCGCCGCAGGTGGCGAGCAGAGCATCCGTCAGCGCATGCAGCGCCACATCGGCATCCGAATGGCCTTTGAGTTTCTGGTCGTGTTCGATGAAGACGCCGCACAGTGTCACACCGTCTCCTGCTTCCAGCTGGTGCACGTCGTAACCATTGCCGGTGCGCACGTCAGGCAGTCCGTAGGAGAGCTTTTCATCGGCCATGGCGATATCCCGCTTGAGAGTGAGTTTCACATTGTCGACCGAGCCTTCGGTCAGCGTCACAGGCAGACTTGCCCACTCGGCGATCGAGGCGTCGTCGGTAAAGTCGGTTTTTCCGGATGTGGCAGCAGCGCGATGCGCGGCGAGGATTTCGCCATAGCCAAAGCTTTGCGGTGTCTGCGCCGCATAAAGACCCTGCCTTGAAACCGTCTCCACGACGGAATCGCCTGCGCCACGCTTCAGCGTATCAGTGACGGGCAGGGCAGGCAGAACGCCGACAGCACCCGCCTTGTGCAGCGCCACGATGCGTTCCAGCATGTCCACGGCGATGAAAGGCCGCACGGCATCGTGGATCATCACATGTGTGAGGTCTTGCGCGGCCAGAGCTTCCAGACCAGCGAGCACCGATTGCTGCCGGGTTGCGCCGCCCGTGACTGTGACGATCCGCTCCCCGGCATTCAGCCGTTCAAGGATTGGTGACAGGAGTGCCGCATCGTCGGCATGGATAACGACCACGATAGGATATGTGCCTGCCCAGGCAAGAAAGGTCGACAATGTATGCTCGATCACGGCCTTGCCACCGATCGGGCGATATTGTTTCGGCCCTTCCTCGGGGGAGCCGGCTCTTTCTCCGCGTCCTGCGGCGACAACGACGATGCCGAGTTTCATAGTACTTTCCTGCATTGGTCTTATGCTTTGTGCGCAACCCTTAATGGTTGACAGTCCTGCTCTAGCGTTTCAAAACCCGAATGGCCAGCCCGATAAGCCGCCCACCCGCACCCACATGCCGCAGGATCGGTCATCCCGTTTGTTCAAACCTGCACAAATTGCCGCCGCCAGCAAAACAGGCCGGCAGGCCACGCGCAAATAAAAGGTGCAACCCTGTAAAAGTGCTTGGCAACTGCGCAAACACTGTCTAAAAATAATGCATATAACTCTTCTGCACGAAAGATCATCACTTGCCCCTTCCGGAGTTGTCAGTCCCGTTCAGCATCGGCTCAGTCGCGATCCGTAATCGCGCGGTGCTGGCGCCTATGTCGGGCGTGACAGATTTGCCTTTCCGTCAGCTCGCCTGGCGTTACGGCGCGGGCCTTGTGGTGACTGAAATGGTCGCAAGCCGGGAACTTGTCGCCAATCGTGGGGAATCCTGGGCGCGGCTGAAAAATGCAGGGATGGTTCCGCATATGGTGCAGCTCGCCGGGCGCGAAGCGCATTTTATGGCGGATGCGGCAAAAATTGCGGCTGACAATGGCGCTGGCATCATCGACATCAATATGGGTTGTCCGGCCAAGAAGGTGACGGGCGGGTACTCCGGTTCAGCCTTGATGCGGGATCCTGATCATGCGCTGTCGTTGATCGAGGCGACCGTCGGCGCGGTCGATGTGCCCGTGACGCTGAAGATGCGGCTCGGCTGGGATGAAAACACCATCAATGCACCCGAAATTGCTCGCCGCGCTCAAGCCGCTGGCGTCCAGCTCATCACCATTCACGGCCGCACCCGCATGCAGTTTTACGAAGGTCGGGCGAACTGGGATGCCATTCGCGCCGTGCGCGAGGTGATTTCCGTGCCGCTGATCGCCAATGGCGATGTCGAGACCGCCGAAGATGCGCGTGAAATCCTCAGCCGTTCCGGCGCGGATGCCGTTATGGTCGGTCGCGGTGCACAGGGTCAACCCTGGCTGCCGGCGGTACTGGCCGGACATGCAGCGCCGCAACGCGCCGATATTGCCGATATCGCCGTCGAACATTACGACATGATGCTCGAATTTTATGGAAGGGAAGCCGGTCTTCGGCATGCCCGCAAACATCTGGGCTGGTATCTCGACCGTTTCGCGACGGAGATCGCCACCACCGACAAGGCTAAAATCATGACATCGCGTGATACGGGGGAAGTGGCTGATCTGCTGCGCTCCGCCCTTTGCGACAATGCGGGCGAAGAAGCCGCAAGGAAGGCCGCATGAGCGCTGATAAACACAGCCCGGCAGATGCGAACCCGCTCGCTATGGCGGTTCTGAACGCGGTGCAGAATCCCGTTATTCTGGTGGATGCCGAAGGTTTCATCGCTTTTGCCAATTGGGAAGCAGAAGCTTTTTTCGGGGCCAGCGCCTCCCATCTCGCTCGCTACCGCGTCTCCACCTTCATTCCCTTCGGCAGTCCGCTGCTTGCGCTGATCGATCAGGTGCGGGAACGCCGCGCGCCGGTAAATGAATATCGGGTCGATCTGAGCTCCCCCCGGCTTGGACAGGACAAGCTCGTCGATCTCTATGTCGCGCCTGTTGTCAGCGAGCCGGGGTCTGTTGTCGTCGTCTTCCAGGAACGGTCGATGGCTGACAAGATCGACCGGCAATTGACCCATCGGGCTGCTGCACGATCTGTCACCGGCCTTGCCTCGATGCTGGCGCATGAGATCAAGAACCCGCTTTCGGGCATTCGTGGTGCCGCGCAGCTTCTCGAGACATCGGTTGCCGATGAGGACCGTGCGTTGACGCGGCTGATCTGCGACGAGACCGATCGTATCGTCTCGCTGGTTGACCGCATGGAAGTGTTTTCCGACGAGCGTCCGGTGGACCGCGTGCCGGTCAACATCCATTCGGTGCTCGACCATGTGAAGGCCATAGCCAAGGCTGGCTTTGCCCGCAACATCAAGATTTCCGAGAATTATGATCCATCGCTGCCGGCGGTTTATGCCAATCGCGACCAGCTGGTGCAGGTCTTTCTCAATCTGGTGAAAAACGCGGCGGAAGCCGTCGGGAATCAGTCGGAGGGCGAGATCGTGCTGACGACGGCATATCGTCCCGGCATGCGCATGTCCGTGGCCGGCAGCCGCGAACGCATCTCGCTGCCGCTTGAGTTTTGCGTGCATGACAATGGGCCGGGAGTGCCGGCCGATCTCCTGCCGCATCTCTTCGACCCCTTCATTACCACCAAGACGAATGGTTCGGGCCTGGGTCTGGCGCTTGTCGCCAAACTGATCGGCGCCCATGGCGGCATTGTCGAATGCGACAGCCAGAACCATCGCACGACTTTCCGCGTATTGATGCCCGTCTCGCCTGAAGTGGCGCTGGACGACCGCATCTTGCCGAACTCGACAGGAAATGACAGATGACAGCTACTATCCTCGTCGCCGATGATGATGCCGCGATCCGCACCGTGCTTAATCAGGCGCTCAGCCGTGCCGGTTACGATGTGCGTATCACGTCCAATGCCGCAACGCTCTGGCGCTGGGTTTCTGCCGGCGAGGGCGATCTGGTCGTTACCGATGTCGTGATGCCCGATGAAAACGCCTTCGATCTGCTTCCGCGCATCAAGAAGGCTCGCCCGGACCTGCCGGTTCTGGTGATGAGTGCCCAAAACACTTTCATGACCGCGATCAAGGCCTCGGAAAAGGGCGCTTACGATTACCTGCCCAAGCCCTTCGACCTGACAGAGCTGATTGCCATCATCGGCCGCGCACTGTCGGAGCCGAAGCGCAAGCCCGCCAAACTGGAC
The DNA here is from genome assembly GCF_053522705.1 of Agrobacterium sp. 16-2014-1-2a. Taxonomy (NCBI): domain Bacteria; kingdom Pseudomonadati; phylum Pseudomonadota; class Alphaproteobacteria; order Hyphomicrobiales; family Rhizobiaceae; genus Agrobacterium; species Agrobacterium sp. 16-2014-1-2a. The sequence continues at coordinate 420,326 of NZ_JBNWBX010000001.1, read as the reverse complement.
GACGATATGCAGGACGGCATGCCGCTCGTCGGCCGCTCGGCCGCCATGCAGGAAATCTACCGGGTTCTCGCCCGCCTGATGCAGACCGACCTGACGCTGATGATTACCGGCGAATCCGGCACCGGCAAGGAACTGGTGGCGCGCGCGCTGCATGATTACGGCAAGCGCCGCAACGGCCCCTTCGTCGCCATCAACATGGCGGCAATTCCGCGTGATCTGATCGAATCGGAACTGTTCGGCCATGAGAAGGGCGCCTTCACCGGCGCGCAGAACCGCTCGACCGGCCGTTTCGAACAGGCCGAGGGCGGCACGCTGTTTCTCGACGAAATCGGCGATATGCCAATGGACGCCCAGACGCGGCTGCTGCGCGTATTGCAGCAGGGCGAATATACGACGGTGGGCGGACGCACGCCGATCAGGACCGATGTTCGCATCGTCGCCGCCACCAACAAGGACCTGAAGCAGTCGATCAACCAGGGCCTTTTCCGCGAAGACCTCTATTACCGCCTGAACGTCGTGCCGCTGCGGCTACCGCCGCTACGCGACCGCGCTGAGGATATTCCCGATCTTGTGCGCCATTTCATCCAGACGGGTGAAAAGGAGGGGCTGGAAGGAAAGCGCTTCGAGACCGAGGCGCTGGAAGTCATGAAGGCCTATGCCTGGCCCGGCAACGTGCGCGAACTCGAAAACCTGATCCGTCGCCTGATGGCGCTTTATCCGCAGGAAGTCATCACCCGCGAGATCATCGAGCAGGAATTGCAGTCGGATGTTCCAGACAGCCCGCTCGACAAGATGGCGGTCCGCACCGGCTCGTTGACCATTTCGCAGGCGGTCGAGGAAAACATGCGGGATTATTTCGCAAGTTTCGGCGAAGGCCTGCCGCCGCCGGGTCTCTACGACCGTGTTCTGCGCGAACTGGAATATCCGCTCATTCTAGCCGCCCTGACGGCGACGCGCGGTAACCAGATCAAGGCTGCCGATCTTCTTGGCCTCAACCGCAATACGCTGCGCAAAAAGATTCGCGAGCTTGGCGTTTCCGTGTATCGCAGCTCCCGCCCCAGCTGAGAATGTTGACAAGGCCGCGGTTGTCGTTGCATTTTCGCCACATTGTGTTGCTTGGAAAACACTAGGATGGAGAGAGATTCGCCGGCACGAGGCGGATTCGCCCATTTTCATGAATGTGGTGCTGGCTAGCCAGCGATTGGGAGAAATGCATGCGGAAACCCGCCGCCGAAAAAGCCGTTGCCGAAGACGCAGCGGGAATGGTGGTAGCCGATCGCAGGATGTCTTTCGCTCTGCCGGGGCTGGTGCTTGCCGGTGTCGCCCTTGTTTGCGCCATACTGACGCTTTTCGTGCTTCTGGGCGTAACACCGATTGCGCCGACATCGAATGTCGTCATCGCCTCGGTCGTCATCAATTCGGTCTTTGTGATCGGACTGATCTTTCTCATCGGTCGGGAAATCAACCGCCTGCTGAAAGCGCGGAAAAAGGGCAGGGCGGCGGCACGATTGCATGTGCGCATCGTCGTGCTGTTTTCCATCGTTGCGATTACACCGGCCGTTCTTGTCGCCATCTTCGCCAGTCTGACGCTGAATGTCGGTCTCGACCGCTGGTTTGCGCTACGTACCCAGTCGATCGTCGATTCCTCCAGCAATATCGCCCAGGCCTATATGATGGAGAATGCCGGTTATCTTCAGGGACAGACCCTGTCGATGGCCACCGACCTCGACCGCAATCGCGCGCTCTTTTATCTCGACCGCACCGGCTTCGTCGATCTCATGACCCGTCAGGCCAAGGGCCGTGGTCTTCTCGGCGCATTCCTGGTGCAGGAAGACGGCGACGCCGTCGCGCAAGCCGATATCAAGACGGAAAAGCCGCTTCCGGCCATTCCGCACGATGCGCTTGAAAAGGCCGCCGCTGGTCAGCCAACCCTTATTCCGCCTGGCATCACCAATCTCGTCGGCGCCATCATCAAGCTCGAGGGCATCAGCGGTACGTTTCTTTATACCGTGCGTGCCGTCGATCCCAAGGTGATGGGCGCGATGCGGCTGATGGAAGAGAACCGCGCCGAATACAAGGCGATGGAGGCCGGCCGTGCGCCGTTGCAGATTGCGTTTGCAATCCTTTATCTCGGTTTCGCGCTGATCGTGCTTCTGGCGGCGATCTGGACCGCGATTGCGGTGGCCGACCGTATCGTGCGTCCTATCCGTCTCCTCATCAGCGCCGCAGACAGTGTCGCCACCGGAAACATGCATGTGCTGGTTCCCGTTCGCGCCATCGATGGCGACGTTGGCCGCCTGTCGCGCACCTTCAACAAGATGGTCTCGGAACTGCGCAGCCAACAGGAACAGATCATTGAAGCGAAAGACGACATCGATGATCGCCGCCGCTTCATCGAGGCCGTATTGTCGGGCGTTACCGCCGCCGTTATCGGCATTGATGAAAATCGCAGGATCACCATCGTCAATCCTTCGGCTGAAGAATTCGTGGCGCTTTCCTCCGACCAGCTGATCGGTGCGCAACTATCTGATATCGCGCCTGAAATCGAAGAGGTCGTGACCGAGGCCAACACCTGGTCGCGCGGCAATTTCCGCAAGCAGATCAACATCATGCGGCGCGGCACCGAACGGACGCTCAATGTGCAGGTGACCCGTGAGGATGCACGCGACAGCCGCGACAGCTACGTCATCACGCTCGACGATATCACCGATCTCGTCATTGCCCAGCGCTCGACCGCCTGGTCCGACGTCGCGCGGCGTATTGCGCATGAGATCAAGAATCCTCTTACACCTATCCAGCTTTCCGCTGAGCGCATCAAACGCCGCTTCGGCAAGCAGATCGACGAGAACGATCGCGCCATCTTTGACCAATGTACGGACACCATCGTCCGGCAGGTTGGTGACATCGGCCGGATGGTGGATGAATTCTCGGCCTTTGCGCGCATGCCGAAGCCCACGAAGGAAAAGTCGGACCTCCGTTCGATCTTGAAGGACGCGGCATTCCTGCGCGAAATAAGCGCCGCAGACACGAAATTCTCGACGGAATTTGGCGATGTCCCGCTGGAGGGCATGTTCGATGCCCGCATGCTGGGACAGGCGTTCGGCAATCTCATCAAGAATGCAACGGAAGCGATCGAGGCGGTGGAAGGCGAAAAGCGGCCAGGTAAAATCCTGGTGCGCGCATCCTTCGACGAGGCCAATTCGCGGTTCGTGGCCGACATCATCGACAATGGCAGAGGCCTGCCCGTCGAAAACCGTCACCGCATTCTCGAACCCTATATGACGATGCGGGACAAGGGCACGGGCCTCGGCCTCGCCATCGTCAAGAAAATCATCGAAGAGCATGGCGGGTATCTGGAACTCCACGATGCCCCGCCGGAGTTCGACCATGGCCACGGTGCCATGATCAGAGTGCTGCTGCCCTATATCGAGGCGGTCGGCGGCAAAAATAACAAGGAAGCAGCATATGGCGTCTGATATTCTGGTCGTGGATGACGAGGCGGACATTCGCGAAATCGTAGCGGGTATTCTTTCCGATGAAGGCCACGAGACGCGTATGGCGTTCGACAGCGACAGCGCGCTGGCCGCCATTTCCGAACGCGTGCCGCGTCTCATCTTTCTCGACATCTGGATGCAGGGGTCGAAGCTCGACGGTCTGGCCCTGCTGGATGAGATCAAGAGCCGCCATCCCGATATCCCTGTTGTGATGATTTCCGGTCACGGCAACATCGAAACCGCCGTCAACGCCATCAAGCGCGGCGCGTTCGATTTCATCGAGAAACCGTTCAAGGCAGACCGCCTGATCCTGATTGCCGAACGCGCGCTGGAGAACTCCAAGCTGAAGCGGGAGGTGCAGGAACTCAAGAAGCGCACTGGCGACGCGGTTGAACTCGTCGGCGCGTCGCTTGCGGTTTCCCAACTTCGCCAGACCATTGACCGCGTGGCGCCCACCAACAGCCGCATCATGATTCTCGGCCCCTCCGGTTCCGGAAAGGAGCTGGTGGCGCGCATGGTGCACAAGAAATCCTCGCGTGCCACAGGACCTTTCGTTGCGCTGAACGCTGCGACGATCACGCCGGACCGCATGGAAATCGCCTTGTTCGGTACCGAAGGTCTGCCCGGGCAGCCGCGCAAGGTGGGCGCTCTGGAAGAAGCCCATCGCGGTGTTCTCTATCTCGATGAAGTCGGCGAGATGCCGCGCGAAACCCAGAACAAGATCCTGCGCGTGCTGGTCGATCAGCAGTTCGAGCGTGTCGGTGGCGGCAAGCGGGTAAAAGTGGATGTGCGCATCATCTCCTCAACCGCCCATCACCTCGAAAGCCTGATCGCCGAAGGCCAGTTCCGCGAAGATCTATACCATCGCCTCGCCGTGGTGCCAGTGAAGGTGCCGGCGCTGTCCGAGCGGCGTGAGGATATTCCTTTCCTCGTCGACATGTTCATGCGGCAGATTTCCGAACAGGCCGGCATCCGCCCGCGCAAGATCGGCGATGACGCCATGGCCGTTCTCCAGACGCATGACTGGCCGGGTAACATTCGCCAGCTCCGCAACAATATCGAGCGGCTGATGATTCTGGCACGCCCCGAAGGCGGTGAGGCACCAATCTCGGCAGACATGTTGCCGGCGGATATTGGCGACATGCTGCCGAAGATTTCGGCGCAAGGCGATCAGCACATCATGACCCTGCCGCTGCGCGAAGCACGTGAAATGTTCGAGCGGGACTATCTGGTTGCCCAGATCAACCGCTTCGGCGGCAATATTTCGCGAACGGCGGAATTTGTCGGCATGGAAAGATCGGCACTGCATCGCAAACTGAAATCTCTCGGCGTATAAGAGACGAAGGCCCAAGTCGTCGTAATCGATTATTCCGTCAGAGAGACAGCATGAAAGTCATCATTTGCGGCGCAGGGCAGGTGGGTTACGGCATTGCCGAACAACTGTCGCGCGAGGATAATGAGGTATCGGTCATCGATACCTCCGCGACCCTCATTACCGCCATTACCGAGACGCTGGATGTGCGCGGTTATGTCGGCCATGGCGCCCATCCCGACATGCTGGCAAAGGCGGGTGCGGACCAGGCCGACATGATCATCGCCGTGACCCTGCATGACGAGATCAATATCGTCGCCTGCGAAGTTGCGCATGCGCTGTTCAGCGTTCCGACCAAGATCGCCCGCATCCGCGACCAAAGCTATCTGAAACCGGAATATGCCGATCTGTTCAGCCGCGAAAACATGTCGATTGACGTGACGATTTCGCCTGAAGTCGAAGTCGGCAAGATGGTACTCAGGCGCATCGCCTTTCCGGGTGCCACCGATGTCGTGCGTTTCGCCGACGACACGGTCTTCATGCTGGCAATCGAGTGCATGGAGGACTGCCCGGTCATCAACACGCCGCTGCAGCAGCTTTCCAACCTCTTTCCGGACCTTATCGCAACCGTGGTGGGTATCTACCGGAACGGCATCCTCAAGGTCGCGCACTCCTCTGAGCAGCTGCGCGTCGGCGACCTCGCTTATGTCATCTGTCAGCGCCAGCACGCACGCCGCACCCTTGGCCTCTTCGGCCATGAGGAGCAGGAGGCGCAGCGCATCGTGATTGCGGGCGCCGGCAATATTGGCCACTTCGTCGCGCAGAAGATCGAGGAATTGCAGCCTAAGACGCGGGTAAAGATCATCGAGGCGGATCGCGACAGGGCTATTGCCGCATCGGAACAGCTCAGCAACACCATTGTCATGCATGGTTCGGCGCTGGACCAGAAGATTTTGCTGCAGGCCGATATTCAGGATGCGGATCTGATCGTGACGCTCACCAACAGCGATCAGACCAATATACTGGCGGCGGTGATGGCCAAGCAGCTTGGCTGCAAATCCAACCTTGCATTGTTGAACAGCTCGTCCTTTCACGAGGTTGCGGATTCACTCGGTCTCGACGCCTATATCAATCCCCGGGCCGTTACCATTTCGCGCGTGCTCCAGCACGTGCGCAAGGGCCGTATCCGGTCGGTTTATGCCGTTCAGCGCGGCTCGGCGGAGGTAATCGAGGCAGAGGCGCTGGAGACTTCGCCGCTCGTCGGCCAGTCCTTCCGTGACATCGATATGCCTGATGGCGTGCGCATCGGCGCGATCTATCGCGACGGTGTGGTGATCCGCCCGGACGGCAGCACGAAGATCAAGGCGAAGGACCGCGTCGTGCTGTTTGCATCTGCCGATGCGGTGCGCGACGTGGAACAGCTTTTCCGGGTTTCGATACAATATTTCTGACTGTTTCGAATCGAAAAAGCAGGTCAATACTCGTACTCATTCGGCTGTTTTCGCCGTTGCGGAACAGGACACGATTTGATACCAGAGTTGCAGGTCGGCCAAGCGGGGGACTAGACTCGGCCGGCTTATTATTGATTGATTATTTTCCGGTATCCCTGCCGGCAAAAAAGAAAGAAGCGGCGCCATGGCGGAACGTTCTCAAAACCTTCAGGATCTTTTCCTCAATACCGTTCGTAAGCAAAAGATTTCGCTCACGATTTTCCTGATCAACGGCGTCAAGCTGACGGGCGTTGTCACTTCCTTCGATAATTTCTGCGTGCTTCTGCGCCGTGACGGTCACTCGCAGCTTGTTTACAAGCATGCGATCTCCACCATCATGCCCGGCCAGCCGATGCAGATGTTCGAGAGCGAAGAAGGCGCAGCCTGATCAGGCTCCCTCAACGGTATCTTCGATATAAGCTGACCTGAACCGGGAACATTTCCGGTTCAATCAGGTTAATCCAGATAGTCGTCCGCACGGATGCGGTCGGCTGCAATGTCATTTCTTGATAAGGCTGAACCCATTACGACGCGCGACACCTCGAACGAATCGATCATCCCCGAACAGGAAAAGCACCGCGACGACATGCGTGCGGTGGTCATCGTGCCTGTCCTCAAGCAGCAGCGCGAAAGCCGTGATGCGGTGGCGGGTCCGGTTTCTCCTGTACGGTCTGTTGAGGCCAAGCTTGAGGAAGCAAAGGGGCTGGCGCTCGCCATTGATCTTGAGGTGACGCAAGGTCTTGTCGTGCCGGTCAACCAGCCGCGTCCTGCAACTTTGTTTGGAACCGGCAAGATCGAGGAAATCGGCCATCTTCTGGATGAAACCAATTCCGGTCTGGTGATCGTCGACCATCCTTTGACCCCGGTGCAGCAGCGCAATCTTGAAAAGCAGTGGAATGCCAAGGTCATCGACAGGACGGGCCTGATCCTCGAAATCTTCGGCCGCCGCGCCTCCACAAAGGAAGGCACGTTGCAGGTCGATCTTGCGCATCTGAACTATCAGAAGGGCCGCCTCGTCAGAAGCTGGACCCACCTTGAACGACAGCGCGGTGGCGCGGGCTTCATGGGCGGTCCGGGTGAAACGCAGATCGAGGCCGACCGTCGGCTGCTGCAGGATCGCATCGTCAAGCTCGAGCGCGAGCTGGAGCAGGTCGTGCGCACCCGCCAGCTTCACCGCGCCAAGCGCCGCAAGGTGCCGCACCCGATCGTGGCGCTGGTCGGTTATACCAATGCCGGCAAGTCCACCCTGTTCAATCGCATTACCGGTGCTGGCGTTCTGGCGGAAGACATGCTGTTCGCAACGCTCGATCCGACCTTGCGCCGCATGAAGCTGCCGCATGGCCGCACGGTTATCCTTTCCGATACCGTCGGTTTCATCTCCGATCTGCCGACGCATCTCGTCGCCGCTTTCCGCGCAACGCTGGAAGAGGTGCTGGAAGCCGATCTTATTTTGCACGTGCGCGACATGTCCGATCCGGATAATGCCGCCCAGTCGGCCGATGTGCTGCGCATTCTTGGCGATCTCGGTATTGACGAGAAGGAAGCCGAAAAGCGCATCATCGAGGTTTGGAACAAGGTCGATCGTCTCGAACCAGAAGCGCATGACGCCATCATTGAACGTGCCGAGGGCCGCTCCGATATTCGTGCCGTTTCGGCGGTCACGGGCGAGGGCGTCGATGCCCTGATGGACGAGATTTCCGGCCGTCTGTCAGGTGTCCTGACGGAAACGACCGTAGTCCTCTCCGTCGAGCAATTGCCGCTGATCTCCTGGGTCTATAGCAACTCCATCGTGGATAGCCGTGAAGACAATGAGGACGGTTCGGTTTCGCTTGATGTTCGCCTTTCGGAAGCGCAGGCCACCGAGCTGGAACGGAAGCTTGGAAAGTCGACCATCCGCGAGCGGGAAGACTGGGAGCAGTAAACGCTCCCAGAACGATTGCGGTATATTCCCTTATACTCAACGTCATCCTTGGGCTTGTCCCAAGGATCTAGACACACAGATACAATCAGGACGTCGCAGATGCTCGGGGCAGGCCAGAGCGTGACGCAGGAGAGGTCTAGATTTTCGTCACCACTGTCGAAAGCACCGGGCGCTCTGAATTTTTCGGCATATCTGGGTTATCAGGACGAAACCATATCCAGCGAGCGTTCGATGCGTTTTGCCGCCTGCCACAGGTCTTCCATTCTCTCAAGGCTCGCTTCCTGAAGCGTTTCGCCATTTTCGGTGAGCGACGTCTCGATGTGATTGAAACGCCTGCGGAATTTCGTGTTGGTGCCGCGCAGCGCGTCTTCCGGATCGACCTTGACGTGACGGCCGATATTGACCAGCGCGAAGATGAGATCGCCAAGTTCATCAGAGACCTTCTCCGGCTTTCCCTCCGCCAGCGCCTCACGCAGTTCGGCGATTTCCTCCTCGATCTTGTCGAGAATGGGGGCTGGATCCGACCAATCGAAACCGACACGCGCAGCCTGTTCCTGCAACTTCAGAGCCTCGGTCAGAGCCGGCTGGCTACGCTGCACACCGCCTAAAAAGCCGGCCTTGAAATCCTCGGTGATACCGCGGCGTTCCGCGCGCTCGCGCTTTTCCTCGGCTTTAATCTGGTCCCATTGCAGCTTGACGCTGTCAGGCGTATTGGCGGCGGAAACGGCAAAGACGTGCGGATGGCGGCGGATCATTTTGGATGTCACGGCCTCAACCACGTCGCCAAAGGCGAATTCGCCCCGTTCCTCGGCGATGCGGGCATGGAAAACCACCTGCAGCAACAGGTCGCCCAGTTCTTCGCAAAGATCATCCATATCCTTGCGCTCGATGGCGTCGGCAACCTCATAAGCCTCTTCGATGGTGTAAGGCTTGATCGTCTCGAAGGTCTGGACGACATCCCAGGGGCAGCCGGTTTCCGGCTGGCGCAGGGCTTCCATGATCTCGATCAGGCGGGAAATATCCTTCGAGGCTTCCATAGTCTTTCAAACCTTCGTTCTTTATTTTCATACATATCCAGGCGGACAACCGTCTAGAAATGCTCTAGTTCAGCGGAATATCGTTGCCGCTCTTCGATGACTGATAGCTGGTGGAAAGCTCGTCATAGGCAGCCTTGATGCGGGCCGTCTGCGCCTTCAGCTCGGTCTTCAGCGGATCGTCTTCGCTCTCCACCAGATCCGCAATGAAGAAAGAGTTCCAGAAGGCGTTGCTGCGGCGATACCCGCCCGGCTCCAGCCCGAAAACTTCCTTGAGGATTTTCAGGTCGTGCGGGATGGCGAAAGCGTCGCGCGAATCCTCGTGGCTGAAAAAGGAGTAGAAATTGTCGAAGCCGGCCCAGGTGATGGCGGACATGCACATGGTGCAGGGTTCATGGGTGGAAAGGAAAATCAATTCCTTGGTGTTCGGCTTCTCACCCAGCTCGTAAAACCGCTTCAGCGCGTGCACTTCGCCATGCCAGAGCGGGTTTTCCAGCTCGTTATTCGTCTCCGCGATCACCAGCGACAGGTCGGATTTACGCAGGATCGCCGCACCGAAAACCTTGTTGCCGAGGCTGACGCCGCGTGCCGTCAGGGGCAGGATATCGTGTTCGATGACATCGAGAAGACGGGCGGCAATTGTCGAGCTGGTCAAGGGTCTTATCCTTCGTGCCGCCTCAGGGCGAAGCGGTTTTTGCATGGAGATATCGACGAAAATAGTCCCTTCTTGTTCGGCGCGAGGGCCTGGTTTGTCAAGGGATTCTCATGGGATTTAGAGGCGTTCGACAGGGTTGATAAAGGTGCGCCGGTTAGTTTTCCTCAAAAACAGGGGTGTTCGAGAAATAAAAATCCAGGTGTCGGAAAGGCTTGAATTTCTGTTTCTTCAATCTTGCGCCGCAATGCGGGATAAATGCCCGATGCACAACGAACATGATTTTTCCGCTTCTGGCGATCGCCTTTCGACCTTCCCCGCGTTCTTCCGGGTTGAGGGACGGGAGGTCGCTGTTTTCGGCAATGGCGACGAGGCCTTTGCGAAGGTAAGGCTGCTTGCCAATACCAATGCACATATCATTGCTTATGCCGACGAGCCGGAAGCAGATTTTGCGCGCTATATCAGCGAAAACGGCATCGATCATCGGGCTTTGGGTTTCGCAAGCCAGCTGATTGAAGGCGCGACGCTGGTTTTTGCCGCCACTGGAGACGAGGCACTGGACCGTGAGATCGTTTTGGCTGCGCGCGCCAAGAAAATCCCCGCCAATGCGGTGGATCAGCCGGAGTTCTGCGATTTCTTCACGCCCGCACTCGTCGCCCGCGCACCCGTCGCGATCGCCATTGGCACCGAAGGCGCCGGCCCGGTTCTTGCCCAGATGATCCGTGCACGCATCGACCAGATGCTGTCTCCGTCGCTGGGCAAGCTTGCGCGCCTCGCCGTGCAATATCGTGACGCCGCCGAGCAGAATGTTCCCAAGGGCGCGTTGCGGCGCAATTTCTGGCGCCGGTTCTTTTCCGGTGCTGTCGCAGATGCCGTCGCTCTCGGCGATACATCTTCCGCCCGCCATGCCGCTGACCGTTTGCTGCAATCGCCCGAGCGCAGCGAAGGCCGCGTCTGGCTTGTCGGCGCTGGTCCCGGTGCTGAAGATTTGCTGACGCTGCGCGCGCAGCGCGTGCTGATGGAAGCGGATGTGATCGTCTACGATGCGCTAGTGCCGCAGGCAATCGTTGACATGGGGCGCCGCGACGCCGAGCGGCTGTCCGTCGGCAAACGCAAGGGCTGCCACAGCAAGTCGCAGGATGAGATCAACCGCCTGCTGGTGCGTCTTGGTAAAGACGGCAAGCGCGTCGTGCGCCTCAAATCCGGTGATCCGCTGGTCTATGGCCGGGCGGGAGAGGAAATGGCGGCGCTGCGCGATGCCGGTATAGGTTACGAGATTGTTCCGGGCATTACCTCCGCCTTCGCCGCTGCTGCGGATTTCGAATTGCCCTTGACGCTGCGCGGTGTCGCTTCGTCGCTGATTTTCACCACCGGCCACGATCTGACCGGCGATGTCCTGCCGGACTGGGCGCGGCTTGCCGTCTCCGGCGCTACCATTGCTGTCTATATGGGCCGCAGCGTTGCCGCGTCGGTCGCGACGAGGCTGATAGAGGCAGGTCTCGGCGTGGAAACGACCGTAGCCGTCATCGAAAATGCCAGCCGCGCGGATCGCCGCCTGCTGCATGGCACTTTGAACGATCTGCCCGACCTCGAACATCGCGACGAACTGACCGGTCCGGTCATGGTCATCATCGGCGATGCGGTGGCGGGCGCCAATTTTGACAGGTCCGAGGCGCTGGCGCTTGTTGCGCGGCCAGCGAACCTTAAAAGGGAGTATGCAAATGGCTGACAAGGTTTTGACCGCCAACCGCTTGGGCGATGGGATCGCTGTATGGCTCGATGCCAATGGCGAATGGACGGAGAACCTGCAGGACGCAATCGTCGCCCGCCACGCAGAGGCCGTCGCTTCGTTCGAGGAAATCGGCAAGCGGGATTTTTCCGCCAACAAGGTCGTTGACGTGAATGTCATCGACGTGGTGGAGGAGAATGGCAAGCTTTGGCCGACGCGGCTTCGTGAGCGAATTCGCGCCGCTGGCCCGACCATGCACTATGCCAACGGCTTCAAGCCGGCCGATGCAGCATTCATCGCAGTCTGAGGAAGAATATGTACCGTTACGACGAGTTCGATCATGCATTTGTTGAAGGCCGCGTGGCACAGTTTCGCGATCAGGTCGAGCGCCGGTTGTCCGGCGAGCTTGCCGAGGACGCGTTCAAGCCGCTGCGCCTTATGAACGGTGTCTATCTCCAGCTCCATGCCTATATGCTGCGCGTCGCCATTCCCTACGGCACGCTGAATTCGCAGCAGATGCGGATGCTGGCCCATATCGCCCGCAAATATGACCGGGGTTACGGCCACTTCACCACCCGCCAGAACATTCAGTACAACTGGCCGCGCCTGTCCGACACGCCCGATATCCTCTCCGAACTGGCAAGCGTGGAAATGCATGCGCTGCAGACCTCGGGTAACTGCATTCGCAACGTGACCGCCGACCATTTCGCGGGCGCCGCCGCAGACGAGGTCGCCGATCCGCGTCCTTATGCGGAAATCTTGCGTCAATGGTCTTCCGTGCATCCGGAGTTCTCGTTCCTGCCGCGCAAGTTCAAGATCGCTGTAACGGGCGCCGAGCGCGACCGCGCCGCGATTCAGGTTCACGATATCGGCCTGCATCTGAAAAAGAACGACAAGGGCGAGATCGGTTTTGCCGTCTATGTCGGCGGCGGGCAGGGCCGTACGCCGATGATCGCCAAGAAGATCCGCGACTTCCTGCCGGAAGAAGACCTGCTGTCCTATACCACGGCCGTCATGCGCGTTTACAACCTGCACGGCCGCCGCGACAACAAGTACAAGGCGCGGATCAAGATCCTCGTGCATGAAACCGGCGCAGAAGAACTGGCCCGCCAGGTCGAGGTTGAATTCGCGGAGCTGAAAAACACGGAATTGAAGCTGCCGGATGCCGATATTGCGGCCATCACCGCCTATTTCGCACCGCCGGCACTTAAGGACCGTCCTGAAGGCTGGGAGAGCCTGGCACGCTGGAAGCGGGCGGATGAGGGTTTTGCCCGTTTTGTCGAGCAGAACGTCCAGCCGCATAAGCATCCGGACTACGGCATGGTGACGATTTCCCTGAAGCCGATTGGCGGCATTCCCGGCGATGCGACCGACGAGCAGATGGAACTCGTCGCCGATATCGCCGCCGAATACGCGTTTGACGAAATCCGCATCAGCCACGAGCAGAACATCATCCTGCCGCATGTGGCACTGGCCGATCTCGAGCCGGTCTATCGCGCACTTGTAGGAGCCGGACTGGCGACTGCCAATGCCGGGCTGATTACCGATATCATTGCCTGTCCCGGGCTGGACTATTGCGCGCTTGCCAATGCGCGCTCCATTCCGGTGGCGCAGGAAATCTCTACCCGTTTTGGCGCGCCGGAACGTCAGGCGGAAATCGGCGAGCTTAAGATCAAGATTTCCGGCTGCATCAATGCCTGCGGCCACCACCATGTCGGCCATATCGGTCTTCTGGGTGTTGAGAAGAAGGGTGCGGAACTCTACCAGATCACGCTTGGCGGATCGGGTGATGAAAACACCTCGATTGGTGAGATCATTGGCCGCGGTTTCGAGCCGGAAAAAGTGACCGACGCGGTGGAAACCATCGTCGACACCTACCTGGGCTTGCGTCTTTCGAAGGAAGAAACCTTCCTCGAAGCCTATCGCCGCGTCGGACCGCAGCCGTTCAAGGATGCGCTCTACGGTTCCGCCGCTGAAGCCGCCTGAGGAGATTGCCATGACGAAAATCTGGAACCGCGACGGCTTCGTGGAAAACGATCCCTGGGTGATCGAAACGGAAGAAGTGAAGGCAACTGCCGAGCAGAAACCGGTGCTGTCGCTTGCTGATTTCCTTGTCCGTGCGGCTGAAAGCAATGATGTCGGCCTCGGCGTTCTGATTGCGCCTGCCGACGATGTCACCCGGCTCGAGCCCTATCTCGACCGTATCGACCTTGTCGCCGTCAGCTTCCCGGCCTTCAATGACGGGCGTGGTTTCAGCCATGCCTCGTTGCTGCGCAGCCGTCTTGATTTTGCCGGCGAGGTGAGGGCGGTTGGCGATGTTTTGATCGACCAGGTGCCGCTGATGCTGCGCACCGGCTTTACCAGCTTTGCGGTGACGAACGAGACGGCGATCCGCCGCCTGTCCGAAAATCGCCTGCCGGAAATCCCGGTCTATTACCAGCCGACGGCCCTTTCGGCCAAAGGTGGAGAGGCCTATAGCTGGCGCCGCCGTGCGGCCCAATGACGCGTTGCGCGGAAATATGAGTTTTAGATGCATATTTTCTGCGCGCATGGCAGTATTGATATTCTCATGCCTTCAAACCGCGGCAAAAATGGTATAATTGCCCGGTCGAAGAATGTCGCTTATCGAATGAATGGACGGAACCTGAAATGAACGCGCCAGCCAAGACGGAAGATTTCGCGATCAAGATACCTGATGGTGTTTACGCCGAGACAGTTTTGTCGGTGGAGCACTATACGGATCACCTGTTCCGTTTCCGCATGACGCGTCCGGCCGGCTTCCGCTTCCGTTCGGGCGAATTCGCCATGATCGGCCTGATGGTCGGCGAAAAGCCGATCTACCGCGCCTATTCCATCGCCAGCCCTGCCTGGGACGAGGAACTCGAATTTTTCTCGATCAAGGTTCCGGATGGCCCGTTGACCTCGCATCTTCAGGCGATCAAGCCCGGCGATACCGTGCTTATGCGCAAGAAGCCGACAGGCACTCTGGTTCTGGATGCGCTGACACCAGGCAGACGGCTCTATATGTTCTCGACCGGCACCGGCATTGCACCTTTCGCAAGCCTGATCCGCGATCCCGAGACCTATGAAAAGTTTGAAGAGGTCATCCTCACCCATACCTGCCGCGATGTGGCCGAACTGAAATACGGTTTCGATCTGGTCGAGGAAATCAGGAACCATGAATTCCTGAACGAGATCGTCGGCGACAAGCTCAAGCATTATGCGACTGTCACGCGCGAGGATTATCCCTTCAAGGGCCGCATCACCTCGCTGATTGAGAACGGCAAGCTGTTTGCGGATCTGGGTGTTCCCGCACTCGATCCCGCGATCGATCGCGGCATGATCTGCGGTTCTTCGGCCATGCTGAAGGACACGAAGGAGCTTCTTGAAAAGGCCGGGCTTAACGAGGGTGCGAACAACAAGCCTGCCGAGTTCGTCATCGAGCGCGCTTTCGTCGGATAACCGACATTTGCGCAAGTTGGATGAAGGAGGCCCCGAGGCCTCCTTTTTTATTTGTACGGTTTACTGAGGCAGCGCTTCGTCGGCCTGCTTCGGGGCGATCTCGTTTCGGTAGATGAAGAAGAGAGCGATGGCGATGGCCGATATCCCGCCGCCGACCAAGTGCGAAAGGGCGTAACCGCCTTTGGTGACCAGCCAGCCGGCAACGACGTTGCTGAGGGACGCACCAATGCCCTGCACCATCATGACGCTTGCAAGGCCGACATTGAACCGGCCTGTTCCCTTGAGAATGCGTTCGGCGGCCACAGGCGTCACGATGCCCAGAAGGCCGGCACCGATACCGTCAAGCAACTGTACCGGAAAGATTACCCAGAAATCGGTGAAGGCGGAAGCCAGCAGACCGCGGATCGGCAGGGCCGCAAGCGCGATCAGGAACACCGTCGCAAGACCGAAGCGACGGATCAGCCACGGCGCCAGGGCCGCAACGAAGATCATGGCAAATTGCGCGACGCCAGTAATGATCGCTGTCGTGCGGAATGGTGTCTGCAGTTCGATGGCAAAATTCTGCGCGATAAGCCGCCCCATCGGCGCGTTGCCGAAGTGGAAGATAAGAAGAATGATCGCGAGGAATATCAGACCGCGTTCGTGAAGCAGCACATTGATGCCTGAGGGTCCCGGTTCGCCCTTGTCTTCGCCAAGGCCTCGCGCCACCTTGTGGTCGATCCTGTCGGGGTCGATGGCGGCGGCGGCAACAAGTGCGCCGGCAGCCGTCAAAAGCATCAGCCCGATGACGCCATGCAAGCCGAAGAAGGAAACAGCAACGTAAGTGGCGAAGAGCGATGCGAAATTGCCGCCATGGTTCCAGAATTCGTTTCGCGATATCTGACGGGAGAACAGGCGTTCACCGACCAGACCAAGCGTCAGTCCGGCCAGAGCCGGTCCCACGACGGCGCCGACAACCGCAGTCATGATCTGGCCGGTCCAGACGATCCACGCATCGGGAAAAATCAGCGTAATCAGCGCACCGACGGTCACGAGAACGACGGGGATGGCAATCAACGTTCTTTTCCACGTCGTGCCGTCCACCAAGGCGCCGCAGAGCGGTGTGGCAAGCAGACCGACGAGGCCGCCGACCGTGGCAATCATCCCCAGAGAAAGCGAAGACCAGCCCTGTGTCGCCAAAAATGCGTCCAGGAACGGCCCTAGCCCGTCGCGGGCATCGGCCAGAAAGAAATTAAGCGCCGCAAGGGCAAAAAGCGTGCGGTCTGACATACCACCGCTGCGAGGCAGACCGCCGGAGGGGAGGCTGCCGCGCGGTGCCAAAACGCCGATCGTCGTCATGAAATATGCTCCGAAAAATATGCGGTAGTGATCAGAAATTGATCGACGCTGGCGAGAAACATCTATGCCTGCATTTGGTTGCATCGGCACGATAGAAACATGAGCCTCTCGAATTTTTTGATAGTTGCTAAATAAACGGGAGGAACGTTTGACGGTGCAAGCGAGTTAGTCTTCGTGAAAAATTGGATACGCGCCATGAAAACGACGGCTATCACGAGTTTATTTTTTGCAGGGCTGCTCGGTGTGCAGCCGGCATTAGCGGACGAACGCGAATTCCTCTCGTCGCTGAAAGGTACATGGGCGGGCAAGGGAACCGTGATCACCCGGATTGGCACGCCGCCAATCAACGTCAATTGTACGCTGAATTCCAAAGCGGGGACCTCGTCGCTCAATATGTCCGGCACATGCCGTGGCCTTCTGGTGGTCAGGCGCGCAATTGCGGCCGACCTGTCGGAGAAAGGTGGACGTTACAGCGGCGCTTACACCGGACCCTCCGGCCGACCGTCTGCCCTTTCCGGTACGCGGCAGGGAAATGCAATCAATCTGACGGTTCGCTGGAACCGCGACATCAACGGTGACCGCGTCGCAGCCATGACAATCGAAAAAGTCGGGCAAAACGGCCTGCGGCTTCGCACCACCGACAAGGACGGCAGGACCGGCAAGACGGTGGTGACGAGCGATATCCGGCTCGTGCGCTGACCAAGCCGCGACGTGAGGCAATGACCGGTAATGCGGCTTAAGCCTCTAGCTGAATTCGATCAGCAAAGGGCAATGATCCGAGACTTCTGGCTGTCTCACCACATCAAAGTGATCGACCTGCACAACCGGGTTGACAAGCATGTAATCTGCAAAACGGTTTTGTTTGGCATAGTGCGAGGTGCGCGTGTCTGTGAAACCACGTGTTGTGACGAGTTCGATGAGATCCAGTTCCTTCAATACCGTGAAGGTGTCGCTCTCAGGCAGAATATTAAAATCGCCGCAGACGATGATCCGGTCACCATACTCCGCGATGTCTTTGACGAGTTTCACGAGGCGTTTTGCCTGCACCAGACGGGCGGGAATATCGTGTTTACCGTTGGGGTCACGCAGCCCATGCATATGGGCGATGACGGCTGGCTGCCCGGTCGTGAAGTCGAAAACCCTGACAGCATGGCCCGTGCGCGAACGCGGGTGATCTCCGTACCCATTCGCAGAAAAGCAGCCGTGCACAAAACCTTGAGCCTGCGCAACAATCGCGATGGATTTACGCACGAAAGTCGCCAGCCCCCATTGTGAGGGATATCGTGTCTCCCCGTGCCAGAGGTCACCCTGTGACGCCGGGCTAAAGATTGCCAGATGATCGGGTAGGGCTTCTTCGACATCGCGAAGGAAGTTCGCCCTTTGCGGCAGGTCCATACCGTCATCGCGATAGCTCAGCCAGTCCTCTTCGGCTGCCGGTGTATGCACCACTTCCTGCAAACATAGAATGTCGGGATCGGACGCGGAGATATAGGGAACAAGCTCGTCATGGAGCTTTCCGCCCCAACCATTCAGGCAAATCAAACGCATTCAAACTCCATCACCGCTTAAATTGCAGCATCCGGTTTAGCATGGAACGGGTTGCGATCAATCGCATGTGACGTGGTCGCCCGGTCTTGGGGCTTGTGTCCGGAACGAAAAAGGCCCGGATCGCTCCGGGCCTTCATAAGTTCGTTCGTACCGATGCCTTTATTCGGCGGCCTCGGCATAAGCCTCCATCGGCGGGCAGGTGCAGATGAGGTTGCGGTCGCCATAGACATTGTCAATGCGGTTTACCGGCGACCAGTATTTGTCGATGCGGAAGGCGCCGGGCGGGAAGCAACCCTGTTCGCGGCTGTAGGGACGATCCCACTCGCCGACGAGATCTTCTACCGTGTGCGGCGCGTTTTTCAGCGGATTGTTGGTCTTGTCCGCACGGCCTTCCTCGA
Source organism: Agrobacterium sp. 16-2014-1-2a (assembly GCF_053522705.1). NCBI lineage: Bacteria > Pseudomonadati > Pseudomonadota > Alphaproteobacteria > Hyphomicrobiales > Rhizobiaceae > Agrobacterium > Agrobacterium sp. 16-2014-1-2a. The sequence goes on along the minus strand of NZ_JBNWBX010000001.1, from coordinate 401,948 downwards.
TGTCGCGGGCTTCCTCGCGGATCGCCAGCATGGCATCGCAGAAACGGTCGATTTCCGCCTTGGTCTCGGATTCCGTCGGCTCGATCATCAGCGTGCCGGCAACCGGCCAGCTCATGGTCGGCGCATGGAAACCGCAGTCGACGAGACGCTTTGCAACGTCGTCCACCGTCACGCCGCAGCTGTCTGCCAGCGGCCGGGTGTCGATGATGCACTCATGCGCCACACGTCCCGTTTCGGACTTGTAGAGCACGTCGTATGCGCCCTTCAGCCGTTCGGCGATGTAGTTGGCGTTGAGGATCGCAACCTTGGTCGCCTGCGTCAGCCCTTCGCCGCCCATCATCAGGCAGTAGCTCCAGGAAATCGGCAGGATCGACGGTGAGCCGAAGGGGGCAGCCGAAACCGCACCTTCACGACCGTCCGTCGTTGGATGGCCGGGAAGATAGGGAGCAAGATGCGCCTTGACGCCGATCGGCCCCATGCCCGGACCACCGCCGCCATGCGGGATGCAGAAGGTCTTGTGCAGGTTGAGGTGGCTGACGTCGGAACCGATATCGCCGGGACGGGCAAGACCGACCATGGCGTTCATGTTGGCGCCGTCAAGATAGACCTGACCACCGTGTTTATGGGTGATCTCGCAAATCTCGCGAACCGTCTCCTCAAACACGCCATGGGTGGACGGATAGGTGATCATGCAGCACGAGAGGTTTTCCGCATACTGCTCTGCTTTTGCTCGGAAATCGTCGATATCAATATCGCCATTTTCCCGCACTTTCACCGGCACCACTTTCATGCCGACCATCTGCGCGGAGGCTGGATTGGTGCCATGCGCCGAGGTTGGAATGAGGCAAACGTCGCGATGTGCGCCGCCATTGGCGATGTGGTAGTTGCGGATGGTCAGGAGCCCCGCATATTCACCCTGCGCGCCGGAATTCGGCTGCATGGAGAAGGCGTCGTAACCGGTGACCGAGCACAGCTTTTCCGAGAGGTCATCGATCATCTCCTTGTAGCCGAGCGCCTGATTGGCCGGCACGAAGGGATGGATGTCGGAAAATTCCGGCCACGTTATGGGCAGCATTTCCGCAGTTGCGTTCAGTTTCATGGTGCAGGAACCGAGCGGGATCATCGAGCGGTCGAGCGCGAGATCACGGTCCGAAAGACGGCGGATGTAACGGGTCATCTCGCTTTCGGCACGGTTCATGTGGAAGATCGGATGCGTCATGTACTGGCTGGTGCGCAGCAGTTCCTTCGGCAGGCGATATTCCAACTCGAAATCCGAGATCGAGAAATTGCCGCCGAAAGCGCGCCAGACCGCCTCAAGCGTCGCGGGACGCGTGCGCTCGTCAAGGCTCATGCCGATCTTGGTCGCGCCGACCTTGCGCAGGTTCACACCTTCCGCAACGGCCGAGCGCAGGATGACGCCCTGCATATGGCCGACTTCGACGGTGATGGTGTCGAAGAAGGTTTCCGGCTCGATGACGTAGCCTAGTTTCTCCAGGCCCTTGGCCATCAAAACGGCTTTCTGGTGGGTCTGCTGGGCAATCGCCTTGATGCCCTGCGGGCCATGGAAAACGCCATACATCGACGCCATGACTGCAAGCAGCACCTGCGCGGTGCAAATGTTGGAGGTAGCCTTCTCGCGGCGGATATGCTGCTCGCGGGTCTGCAGCGACAGGCGATAGGCGCGATTGCCGCGCGCATCGACTGAGACGCCGACCAGACGGCCAGGCATGGAGCGCTTATGTGCATCCTTGACGGACATGTAAGCCGCATGCGGACCACCATAGCCGACCGGAACGCCGAAACGCTGCGAGGTGCCGATGGCGATATCCGCACCCATTTCACCGGGTGACTTCAACAGCGTCAGCGCCAGAAGATCGGCGGCAACGGCAGCGATGGCACCCGTCTGGTGCAGGCGGGAAATCAGGCCCGAGAAATCGCTGACATGACCGTGGGTGCCCGGATACTGGAAGATCGCGCCAAATACGTCGACAGGATCGAGATCGGTAAAGGGATTGCCAACGATAACCTTCCAGCCGAGTGGCGCCGCACGTGTCTCGATCAGCGCGATGGTCTGCGGATGGCAATTGGCATCGACGAAGAAGGCGGTTGCCTTGGACTTCGCGACGCGCTGGCACATCGCCATGGCTTCGGCAGCGGCGGTCGCTTCATCGAGCAGCGATGCATTGGCGACATCGAGGCCGGTCAGATCGCAGACCATGGTCTGGTAGTTCAGCAGCGCCTCAAGACGGCCCTGGCTGATTTCTGGCTGGTAAGGCGTATAGGCGGTGTACCAGGCCGGGTTTTCCAGAATGTTGCGCTGGATCACCGGCGGGGTGATTGTACCGTAATACCCCTGGCCGATCAGCGAGGTCAGCACCTGGTTCTTGTTGGCCGTTTCGCGCAGGCGGTCGAGCGCCTCGCGTTCGGTCAGCGCTGCACCCCAGGTCAGCGGCACCTTCTGGCGGATGGAGGAGGGAACGGTGGCGTCGATCAGGGCATCGAGGCTCTTGTAGCCAATGACCTTCAGCATCTCCGCCATTTCCGACGGCGACGGCCCGATGTGACGCCGGTTGGCGAAATCATAGGGCTGATAGTCGGTGAAATGGAATTCCGTGGGCGTCGTCATTACGCGATCAGCTCCTTGTAGGCTGCCTCGTCGAGCAGCGTATCGGCATCCGCGGCGTTGGAGAGCTTCAGCTTGAAGAACCAGCCGGCACCCTGCGGATCGGAATTGACCAGCGAGGGATCGTCGACGATGGCCTGGTTGATTTCCACCACTTCGCCATCCAGCGGACAATAGACATCGGAAGCCGCCTTGACGGATTCAACGGTCGCCGCGTCGCCATTCTTGGAGAAGGTGGCGCCCACTTCCGGCAATTCGACGAAGACGAGGTCGCCAAGCTGTTCAGCGGCGTGGCTGGTAATGCCAACGGTGGCGATATCGCCTTCGAACTTCAGCCATTCGTGTTCTGCGGTAAATTTCAGCATCGTATTCTCTCCGGAGATGGGATGAAGATTATCGTTTGTAGGTAGGCTTGATGATGGGCAGGGCAGCGACGGTGACGGGCAGATATTTTCCGCGCACTTCCGCAAAGATCGCCGTGCCGGGAGCAGTATAGGCCGCAGGGACGTAACCCATGGCAACGGGACCTTCGACCGACGGACCGAAGCCGCCGGAAGTCACTTCGCCGATTTCCGTCTTGCCTTCGGCATCCGCGAAAAGCTTGGAATGACCGCGCACCGGTGCCTTGCCCTCTGGCTTCAGGCCGACGCGACGGCGCGATGTGCCGTCCTTGAGTTCACCGAGAATACGCTTCGCCCCAGGGAAACCGCCTTCGCGATCACCGCCGGCGCGGCGCGCCTTCTGGATCGCCCATTCAAGCGAGGCTTCGATGGGGGAGGTCGTTGTATCGATATCGTTGCCGTAGAGACAAAGGCCAGCTTCAAGACGCAGGCTGTCGCGTGCTCCAAGCCCGATCGGCTCGCAATCAGGGTGCTCAAGCAGGGCCTTGGCGATCTCTTCCGCCTTTTCGGCAGGCACGGAGATTTCAAAACCATCCTCGCCGGAATAACCGGAACGGGAAACGATGCAGGGAACGTCGTGCAGCGGAACTTCCAGCACGTCCATGAACTTCATTTCGGAAACACCGGCCCAAAGCTCGGCCAGAACCGCTTCCGCGCGTGGTCCCTGAAGCGCAATCAGCGCCCGATCATCGAGAAGGGTAATGTCGCAAGTGTCAGAAAGATGCGCTTTCATATGGGCGACATCAGCGTCCTTGCACGCCGCGTTGACGACGACGAAAAGGTGATCGCCGCGATTGGTGATCATCAGATCATCGAGGATGAAGCCGTTTTCATCGGTGAAGAAACCGTAACGCTGGCGGCCTTCCTTTAGGCCCAGAATGTCAACCGGCACCAGTTTTTCAAGCGCGATTGCAGCGTCGGCATTGTTGCCCGACTTCGCCTTCACGATAACCTGGCCCATGTGGGACACGTCGAAGAGGCCAGCAGAGGTACGGGTCTGAAGATGTTCCTTCAGCACGCCCGCCGGATATTGCACCGGCATGTCGTAACCGGCGAAAGGCACCATGCGGGCGCCAAGGGAAACATGCAGGGAATGGAGCGGCGTGATTTTAAGCTCGGCGGTATCGTCCAAGGACGCCTCCAGGGTTGCGCGAAAGATCGCGCGGGCTCAGGTCATGACGCGAAAAACGCGCCGGGTTCAAGAGCCCCCTCTGTCCTTGTCGCCTGAGATTGTTATCCCTTCGGCGAGCCGTCCTTATCAAAGGTGGCTTCTCTCCAGAGTTCCGTCGTCACCGGTGGTCCTTTTGCCTGAGAGTTTCCGGGGCGGTTGCTCCTTCGGCACCGCAATGAAGCGGTTTCTCCCAACGATGATGCGAGGCTCATTATCTTCGAAGCCCGGTCATTGGCAAGGACGAAATGACGCATCTGAACAGATTTTTGCTCCATCTGCGCCATCGCTGGCAGGATAAACGGCGAGTTCCTTGTATGAGGCGTGCCGTCAGTCTGATTTTTTCTCCGGCAGACCCTTGCGCTTTGTCGACGCAAGTTCATCAAGTTCCTTTTCTGTCATGGACTTCTCCATGCTTTTTGAAGCACCTTGTAAACTGGATTTCTTGACTTCACCACGTTTGGCGGCCAGCGCCGCACCTGCGGCTTTCTGCTGGGCTTTCGATTTGGCTGGCATGTCGGTACTCCTTCCGAAACGATCCGTATTGGAAAGGAAATGCCGCCCTGTATCGATTGTTCCGTTGAGCGGTTGGGCCTGCGGCAAATTTCCCCTTTGAAATCGGAAAGAAAGAGGGGTATCGCCAGAAGATGGACGCAAATCGAAAACGACCGCTGACAAGGGTGGAGAAAATGCTTCGCATTTTCTGTGCGCTTTTGATGTTGTCGCTTGGTTTTGCCCACAAGCCCGCGCTCGCCGCGGCACCTGCCGTTCGTCTGGATGAGAGTTACCGGCTGCCGGACGGCACCTTTGCCGAAATCTGCCTAGGCCACAGCGGCGGGGTAAATGCCTCGCACCCCAATGACGGCCCCGCCCATTCAAGCGATGCGATCCTGTTTTGCGAGGCCTGCCTGCTGGCCTCGTCCATTCTCTTGCCGGTGCCCGATGCGGCCGGCTGGCTGAGGACGGAGTTCGCCTGGCTCGACAATCGCCTGACCGCGGAATGGGGCTTTCACTCGGTCCAGACGATCCGCAAACCGTCCGCACGCGGCCCGCCAACCCTGTCCGCCTGATCTCTTCGTTTCACAGGATCATCGCCGCCGGGTGGCGGCACGGAGCAGCTGCCCGGGCCAATGGCGCCGCAGTCGCAAGGACAAACAAATGAAAACCACCAAGATTATCACCTGCACCCTGTTCGTCGCCTCCGTCTCCACGGCGCAGGCCTTCGCCCATACGACCTTCGTTGACGGTTCGGCCGAACAGGAAAGCACAATCGTTGCCGCGCTTCAGGTGCCGCATGGCTGCGATGGCGGACTTGCCACCACGGAAGTGCAGATCAAGCTGCCGGAAGGCTTCATCACTGCCAAGCCGCAGCCCAAGGCCGGTTGGAACCTTGAGGTCATCAAGGGCGACTATCAGAAAGCCTACAAGAACCACGGGAAGGACATCAAAAGCGGTGCGGTCGAAATCCGCTGGAAGGGCGGCAATCTGCCGGATGAATTCTATGACACCTTTGCCGTTCAGGGAAAAATCTCCGGCATAGAGGCCGGGCAGGAGCTTCCCTTCAAGGTAACGCAGCTTTGCGGCGACAAAGGCAAGGTTTCCTGGGACGAGGTGGCGGCCGCAGGCGTCGATCCGCATTCGCTGAAAAGCCCGGCGCCGACCATCCGCGTTACCGCAAAAGCCCATGCCGGCGGGCATGATCATTCCGCTATGGCCATGGATATGGATATGGACGTGGTGAAGGCTGGCAGTCTCGAGCTTTCGGCTGGCGCGACAAAGGCCATGCTGCCCGGTCAGCCCGTGGGCGGCGGTTATGTGACGATCAAGAATACCGGTTCCAGCGACGACAAGCTGATCGGCGTCGAATCCTCCGCCGCCGGTCGTGCGGAAATTCACGAAATGGCCGTGGTCAACGACGTCATGAAAATGCGCAAGCTGGATGACGGCATCGTCATTCCCGCCGGTGAGACAGTGGAACTGAAGCCCGGCGGCCTACACATGATGTTCTTCAACGTGAAGAAGCCGTTTGCCGAAGGCGACAAGGTGCCGGTGACGCTGATCTTTGAAAAGGCTGGCAAGGTCGAGATTGTGCTTTCCGCAGGCTCGGCCAAGGGTGGTGACGACAAGAACGCTCACCAGCACAACTGACGCAAAAAAGAGGCTGCCGGAACGCAATACTCATCCGGCAGCCTCAGCTTGTTCGACCAATATTATTTTGTAACAGTCAGCTTGGCCTGCATACCCGCTTCGTAGTGACCTTTTATGTTGCATAAGAGGAGATATGTGCCGGGCGTAAGCTTTGCCTTGAGCTGACCATCGCCGCCCGGCTTCAGGTCGGCCACTTCGCCAAGACTTTTAAGCTGTTTTTCATCGACACGGTGTTTCGCGGTATTGAGCGGTATTTTTTCGTCTACAGACTTCAGCTTGACGAGCACCATTTCGTGCTGCTCGCTCATGGCATCGTTATGCACATGAAACACGGCTTCACCGGCTTTGACCGTCGTCTGGTCCATCACGAGTGTCATTGGTCCGCCACCTTCACCGCCTTCGGTGACCTTGATGGTCGTGGCCGCGAAAGCCGGCGCCGAAACAAGGAGCGCGATCGTGGTGGCTGTGACGTGACGAGCAATAAAAATCATGATCTTCCTCCAGTTGGTACCGAAGGACTAAAATTTGAATCTGACAACAACCTGAACGGGCGAAATGTGCACTAAAAAACTTATAAATCGATTTAATAAGTATGGATATCAAATTGATATTATAAGTTTTTATTGGATTGGTTTTCCTCGTAGGCCTGCACGGCCTGATCGAGTGTTGTCTGGGGGGCGTTGCGATGGCTGGCGCTTGTCAGGAAATAGAGGGTCAAGGCCGGCGGCTTGATGGCGGTGAGCAAGGCTCTCAACTGGAAATCGTCTCCCTGTTCGGCCTTGCGCGCCAATTCGTGAATGGCTTCCTCAACCTCGCTTCTGCGCGATACACGCTGCGACGGCTTCACGGCCTCCAGTGCGTAGGCCGCAGTGTTTGCAGAAACGGAAAGAACCTGTGTCATCCAACCTCCGGCCATCCTTCGCCGACCCGTAAAACCGCAGATTAGCAGCTGCGTCTTGTTGGAAGCCTAAATCGCGGACGTGCAATTTAATCGAGTTTTAATCGAAAAAAGGTCGGGACGAGGGGGTTTCACCACCCGTGGCTATGTTCTAGAAAACGTCTTCAACAGACGCGTCGGGTATTTCTCCGGAGACATTCCCCAAATGCTGAATATCGCTCTTGTCGCAGCAGGCGGCGCAATCGGTTCGGTTTTCCGCTATCTCGTCGGTCTGTTGAGTGTGCGCCTTGTGGGTATGACTTTCCCTTGGGGAACGCTGGCGGTGAATGTGGTCGGATCCTTTCTCATCGGTTTCCTGGTTGAGCTTGTTGCAAGGCGGCTGAACGCGTCCATGGAGATGCGTCTGTTTCTGGTCACCGGCGTTCTCGGTGGCTTCACCACCTTTTCGTCCTTCTCGCTGGATGCGGTAGCGCTTTTCGAACGCGGCGCGCTCGGTCTTTCGGCGGTTTACATCACGGCAAGCCTGGTGGTTTCCATCGCGGCGGTTTTCGCCGGGCTGGCCTTGGGCCGCAGTTTGTTCTAAAGGCTTGCTCCAAACGGTGCGCCGGATAACAGGGCGCGCGATCAAGACAGAGAGACTGGAAATTTCATGGCAGGTATCGAGCATATCAAGGTCGAGGCCGACGAGGCCGGTATGCGCCTCGATCGCTGGTTCAAGATTCACTATCCGGGTCTGGGGTTCGGGCAGCTGCAAAAGCTTCTGCGCTCCGGACAGGTGCGTGTGGACGGCGGCCGGGTGAAGACGGACGCACGGGTGCAGCCGGGGCAGATGGTGCGTGTGCCGCCTGTTGATTCCGACCTCAAGGTCAAAAGCGGACCAATCGGATCCAGGGACCTCAAACATTCGGCAGACGGCGAACTTCTGGCGCGCATGCTGCTGCATGAGGACGACAAGGTTCTGGTGTTCAATAAGCCGGCCGGCATTGCCGTGCAGGGCGGCTCGGGCGTCAACCGTCACATCGACGGGCTTCTGGAAGCGTGGACCAGCCCGAAGGGCGAAAAGCCGCGTCTGGTGCACCGTCTGGACCGTGACACGTCGGGCGTGCTGGTAGTGGCCCGCACCCGAGGTGCTGCACAGAAGCTGACGGCCGCTTTCCGCGAGCGCGATACCAAGAAGACCTATTGGGCGCTGGTTCGCGGCGTACCGCGCAAGCATCAGGACAAGATTTCCACCTGGCTGGTTAAGGAGCAGACCCCCGACGGCGACCGCATGCGCATTGCCAAGCACGGCGAGGAGGGGGCAGATCACGCCATTTCCTATTACCGTGTCATCGATACCGCTGCGCAGAACCTCGCCTGGCTGGAAATGGAGCCCTATACCGGCCGTACCCACCAGCTGCGCGTTCACGCACTGCATATGGGGCACCCGATCATCGGCGATCCGAAATATTACATCGATGATCCGAACTGGGATTTTCCGGGCGGTGTACAAAAGCGTCTGCACCTGCATGCACGCCATATCGACATTCCGCACCCGAATGGCGGCCGGCTTCGCGTCAGCGCGCCTTTGCCACCGCATATGGTACAGACTTGGAACCTGCTCGGCCTCGACGTGGCCGATGGCGACAGGGAAGGCTGATATCAGATGAAACTCGTTCTTTTCGATTGTGACGGCACGCTGGTCGACAGCGCCGGCCTTATCCATGCCGTCATGGTCGATACCTTCGCCGATTTCGGAAAGCCACGGCCTGATATTGCACAGACCAAGGCAATTATCGGCCTGACGCTCGACATCGCCATCGCCCGCATGCTCGGTAAGGCGCATGTGGATGACGAGGTGCGCGCGATGACTGAGCGCTATCGGGAAATCTATCACCCGATCCGCGCCCGACCTGGCATGATCGAGCCGCTGTTCGACGGTATCGCGCCCTTGATCGACACGCTCGCCAGGCGGGATGAGGTGCTGATCGGCGCGGTCACCGGCAAGGGCCGTCGCGGGTTGACCCATATTCTCGAAACGCATGGTTTTGCCGAGCATTTCATCGTGTCGCGCACGGCGGATGATTGCCCTTCCAAGCCGCATCCGGCCATGGTGATGGAATGTTGCCATGAAACCGGCATGGTTCCGGCCGACACTGTCGTCATCGGCGATGCTATCTATGACATGCAGATGGCAAAGGCCGCCGGCGCAAAGGCCATCGGCGTTGCCTGGGGCTACGCCTCGGTCGATGATCTCTGGAAGGCAGGCGCAGACGCCGTCGTCAGCCATCCGAGCGAAATTCCGGCCCATGTTCCCGCCGATATTCTTGAATGATCCTTTCTATTCGACTGATGAGGACGTGCCATGCGTGATCTCCTGAACGACCTTTCGGAAGGCCTCAGCCACCCCGATCCGATCCTTCGCGCCCAAATCCAGATGCAGCGGCCCCTGCCGAAACGTTTCTATAAGGACGTTACCGTTGCTGACGTGGAAGACGGCGGCTTCACCATCCATCTCGATGGCAAACCTTTGCGAACGCCCGCCAAGAAGCCGCTTGTCTTGCCCTCGAAGGCGCTTGCGGATCTGCTTCGCGATGAATGGGATGCGCAGAAAGAAGTGGTGAACCCGGTCGTCATGCCGGTCTCGCGGCATGTGAACACCGCCATCGACGGCATCGCCAGCGACACCCAGGCGGTTTTCGAGGACATACTGCGCTTCTCCTCTTCCGATCTCCTGTGCTACCGCGCAGGTCAACCGGAAGCGCTTGTGGCGCGGCAGGCGGACCATTGGGATCCGGTGATCGACTGGGCGGCCAATGTTCTCGGCGCACGCTTCATTCTCGTTGAAGGCGTCATGCATCGCGATCAGCCTCGGGAAGCGGTTGCAGCCTTTGCCGTGACGCTCAAAAAATACGATACGCCGATCGCGCTTGCCGCCCTGCACACCATGACGTCGCTGACCGGCTCCGCCATTCTGGCGCTGGCACTGGCGGAAGGGCAGCTGACGCTGGAGGAAACCTGGGCGCTGGCCCATCTTGACGAGGACTGGACCGCCGAACATTGGGGCGAGGACGAGGAGGCGCTGGAGCGCCGCGCCACTAGGCTCATCGACATGCGTGCAGCACTCAGCGTTCTGGAGGCGTTGAAGATCGCGCCTTAACGCTTTTCTAACCCTGATGACCGAATATGCGGTTACCTCACGTTAGGGGAGCCGCAGATCATGAACACTCGATTGAAACGCCTTGGCATTGTTGTGCTGGCGTGTTTCACGCTCATGTCTTTCAGGCTGGAACCGGAGGCGACCAATGCCGACCGGCTGCTTTATGATGTGCGCGGCGCCTTTGTAGCGGCACGGCCGGATGTAGCGCCGGCATTGATGCAATCCATTCATGCGCAACTACAGAATGCCATCAAAACGACGGCACGCGGCGAAATCAGACCGCGCGTTGTGCTGACCATTCGCCTCGCATCCGTCACCCGCGGCCCCTTCCTGTTTGGAGAACGGGCATCGGCCCGTGTCATCGTTCGTGCGGCCGCCGTGGCGACGGGCGAGGTGATCGCCGAGGCCAAATTCACAGCCACCGTCGTCAGCTTCGACAATCAGTCGATCGAGCAGGATCTCGCTTACGGCGTCGCGGAGCGCGTGATCCGCGAGTTCCGGCTGAGCCGACCCGGACCGACAACGCTGGCGACGGCGTTGTTTCCGTGAACAAGTATGGTTTCCAGATAGAGTTTAAACTGGTTTCACAAGAAGGCCGGTGGCCATGGACTGGAAAGCCTCGACAGCCTTCGGCAGCACCCTCACGGGATCGTCACTGGCGGCGATCCATAGCGCAGCATTAAGTGCAGCGCCGCTTAGAAGCCGGGCAGCAGCTTCCGCATCGACTGACTTGATGACCCCCTGTTCGATGAGGCTCTGAACCGTTCCCTTGGTCGTCTGCAGACAACTGCTCTGGCTAGGCCACTGCGACGGATCACCCAACACCGCAGGCCCGTCGAGCAGAACGATGCGTTGTACTTCCGGATCAAGCGCCATTTCGATATAGGCGGCGCCCTCGGCGAGCAAACCTTGCCAATCGTCCTCGGCCAATGCCCCGATCTCTTGAGCGCGAGACGCCATTTCAGAATCGATCTGATCGACCACCGCCGCCAGCAGCCCACGCTTATCTCCGAAATTGTGATAAAGCGCCCCACGCGTCAGACCAACCTGAGCGGTCAACTCGTCCATTGATGCGGAAGAGTATCCCTTTTCGGCGAAAATCTTTCGTGCAGCCGCGATCAGTTTTACGCGATTTTCCTCCATCGTTTCCGCGCGTCGTTTCGCCATACTCTCCTCAATTTTACATACGTGACGTATACGGGTTGACATACGGAACGTATGCCACCAAATTCAAATACGCACCGTATATCAAATAAGGCGTTGTGTGAAGCGCTCGAAGCGTAACGTTCCGCCCAGAGAGTGCACTTGATTACAAAGAAGAGAGATTTAAAAATGGCGAAGCGCGAAGCAATCTTTCCCGCAAACAGACATGCTCTTTACGAGGAGCACGGCTATTCGGCGGCTATCCGATCCGGGGACCTTCTGTTCGTTTCCGGGCAGGTGGGCAGCCTTTCCGATGGAACGCCAGAACCCGATTTTGAACGTCAGGTACAATTGGCTTTCGAAAATCTCAAAGCCACGCTGCATGCAGCGGGCTGTACATTTGATGATATTGTCGACGTGACGACATTCCATACGGACCCCGAAAAACAGTTCGAAACCATCATGGCCGTCAAGCAGCAGATTTTCAGCACGAAGCCTTACCCGAACTGGACTGCAATAGGCGTGAACTGGCTCGCGGGCTTCGATTTCGAGACCAAGGTCATCGCCCGCATTCCTTTGGATGCATAAATCTCCGAAAGCCATAGCGAAGACGGCGTACTAAAAACGCCGTCACGTCGCTGTTCAAGATGTCGGACGAATCCAAACCGCGCAGGTTAAGCTTCCCCTTTCGCAGCCTTAGCCAAGTCGCTCGGCATGCCATTTCAGATGGTCATCCATGAAGCTGGAGATGAAATAATAGGAGTGGTCGTAACGCTCGTGCATGCGCAGCGTCAGGCCGATATCGGTTCCTTTGATCGCCTCTTCGAACAGCCAGGGACGCAGGCCTTTTTCGAGGAAACTGTCGGCCTTTCCCTGGTCGATCAGGAATTCCGGAAAACGGGCGCCGTCTTCGACCAGCGAGCAGGCATCGTATTGCCGCCATGCGGCACGATCCGTTCCGAGATATTTTTCCAGCGCCGGTTCGGACCAGTCGGCAGAGGAGGGGGCGACGATTGGGGCGAAGGCGGAGCAGCTCTTGAAGCGGTCTGGGTTCTTAAGCGCAATCGTCATGGCGCCATGGCCGCCCATCGAATGGCCGAAAATGCCCTGACGGCTCAAATCCGCGCGGAAATGCTGGCCAATGAAGGCTGGCAGCTCTTCCGTCACGTAGCTGTACATATGGTAGTGCTCCGACCAAGGCTCCTGCGTGGCGTCGAGATAAAAGCCCGCGCCCTTGCCCATCTGCCAGTTGGTCACTTCATCAGGCACATCGTTGCCACGCGGGCTGGTATCCGGGCAAACGATGATCAGCCCGAGTTCGGACGCTATGCGGCGATATTCGCCTTTTTCCATGACATTGGCGTGGGTACAGGTGAGGCCGGAAAGATACCACAGAACCGGGCACGGCTCGTTGATCGCCTTCGGCGGCACATAGACTGCAAAGGTCATCTCGCATTTCAGGGTTTCGGACGGGTGCGAAAATACGCCCTGCATGCCGCCAAAGGCCGTATTTTGCGAGATGATATTCATGAAGCCATTCCTTTATGAAGAGTTTTTTCCGGTTCAGCCCGCAAGCGCGACCGCAGCATTGACCGCCGCTGCTACCAGAACCGTGTTGAAGAAGAAGGAGACGATGGAGTGCAACAGCGTGACCTTGCGCATCGGTGTCGTGGTTACAGCAACATCCGAGGTCTGCGCCGTCATACCGATGACAACAGCGAAATAGAGGAAGTCGTAACCGCAGGGTTCCTTCGTTGCCGGGAAATCCATGCCGCCGCGATGCTTGCGTTTGCCATCAACGGTTTCCGGACGCCAGTAAAGATGGGCATAGTGCAAGGCGGTCATGGTGTGGATTGTCAGCCACCCGAAAATCACGGAGCCGAAGGCGAGCAGCAGCGTCCAGACGGTTTCGCCGGAATGGTTGAGTGCCTGGAAAAGTGAAACGACGGCGACGGTGGCAGCGATCAGCGTAATGGCGATGATGGCCATTGCCGGCAGGTCATCACTATCGGCATGCGCTTTCAGGTGCTGGGCCGTTAATTTCGGAAGCCGAAAGGCCACCAGCCCGAGATAGGTCAGGAAAAACAGAATGGCTGCAATTTCGATGGCGAGCGGCCGTGCGAATGCCAGCGCCAAGCCGAGGCCGAAGGCGCCAACAAAAAGAGCGACGAAGAAAGGCTTATGGCGGCTGTAGGTGTTGCTCTGCGGATTGGCCGGGGTCATGGGCTGCGCCTTCCTGTTTACGCGGTCATTTTTTGACACGGCGGCAGAAACGGTCAAGCGTCTCCAGAAAAGCAGACCGGTCGCGCGGCGAGAAAGCCGCGTTATATCCCTTGCTCTCACCGGTTTCGCGCAGGTGTGCGCCAAGGTCGCGCATCGCAGTTGCCATGCCGATGTTGGTTTGGTCGAAAACGCGGCCGGTCGGTCCCGTCACCAGCGCGCCCCTGGCAACGCAACGCCCGGCGAGCGGCACATCGGCGGTAATGACGATATCATTTTCGCCCGCACGCTCCGCAATCCAGTCATCCGCCGCATCGAAACCGGCCGATACGATCACGTTTTTCACCATCGGATCGCGCGACGGGCGCAAACCGGAATTGGCAACGAATGTCACCTCCAGCCCATGCCGTTCCGCCACCTTGAGAATCTCGGGTTTCACGGGGCAGGCGTCGGCATCGACATAGATTTGCGGGGTCTGCGACATGGGCACTCTTCGAGGATCATTTATGCATCGCTTTTAAGGGCAAACGCTGCGATTACCAAGCCCGCCATCTGTGAAAATATGGCGACAGGCAGGGTAAGGAATACGCTTGCGACCTTCACACAACTCCAGTATGTTCACTTTATGTTCCTGATATGAGGTATTCCCGATGGTGGAAGAATTCATCGTGCAGGCCAAGTCCGCCACTTATGTGGGCGGCGGCAACAAATCCTCGACACCCACCCGCATCGGCTCACACGACCTCGGCTTTCGAAGTGGCGACTGGAACTACATCGATAGCTATTTCGGCGGAACCGACTTCATCGGTCAGGAGGTCGTCTGGCATCAGGGAATTCCACTTTGGGCCATGAATTATTACGGCCGCATCATCCGCCCTGAGCTAATCGACGGCACGGTGGCGGGCAGGGTGATCCAGCGATCGCTTTCCACGCTATACAGGGAAGGGCGCTTCCTCGGCGGCTTCACCCACGAGGTCGAAGACATGATCTATGTCGATACCAATGAGGGCGAATTCCGGTCTTTTACCGGCGTGGAGCGCATATATCGGGACAGCGTTGAGGTGTACCGGCTCGACTACCACGGCGGCGTGATAAAGCCGTAGCTGCGCCGCGAGTAAGATTAAACAGGGACGATGGAGATCCATCGCCCCTTTTATCGATTTCAAATCAGCCGGGCTGCTTCGTCTTGCGCAGGTATGGAAGAACTGTGTCATAGGAGCCGAAACGGGCAATCGCATCCTCGTTGGAGACGGCGGCGGTGATAATGACGTCTTCGCCCTGTTTCCAGTTTGCCGGTGTCGCCACCTGATGTTTAGAAGTCAGCTGGATGGAATCGATCGCGCGAAGAATTTCGTCGAAGTTGCGCCCGGTGGTCATCGGGTAGGTGAGGACCAGCTTGATCTTCTTGTCGGGACCGACAACGAAGACGGAGCGCACGGTGGCGTTGTCGGCCGGCGTGCGGCCTTCGGAGCTTTCGCCAGCGCCCGCCGGCAGCATGTCATAGAGCTTCGCGACTTTCAGGTCCTTGTCGCCGATCAGCGGATAATCGACATTAAAGCCGGTCGCGGTGCGGATGTCGTTTTTCCATTTCTCATGGCTTTCGACCGGATCGACCGAAATGCCGATGATCTTGACGCCGCGCTTTTCGAATTCCGGCTGCAGGCCACCCATCGCGCCGAGTTCCGTGGTGCAGACCGGCGTGAAATTCTTCGGATGCGAAAACAGGACCGCCCAGCCGTCGCCGATCCATTCGTGAAAGCTCACCGGACCGTGTGTAGTGTCGGCGGTGAAATCGGGTGCGATGTCGTTTATACGCAGGCTCATCTGATAGTTTCTCCCTAATGATTTAAATTGAAATCCTGAAGGTTTTGGCAATCCGCGTCCGGCGCAGGAGCTTAGAGTTTTTGCGTGAAATGGCCAGCCCTTTCCACGGCAAACGGCACGCTAATGACCTGTCATTGAAACGTACAAGGATTGTTTTCGTTCTGGCAAACGCCTATTCTGACGCGCTGCCTTTTCCGGCCGGTGCAAAAAGCTGATGCTCGACCACAATGAGCCAATAGTCTCCAAACAGACGCGATGGGGAACAGCAATGACGATCACGATTACCGCTTTTGAACGCTCGCCCGATGGCGGCAAGGGTCTGGCCCGCGACATGCGCGTCCGCTGGGCGCTGGAGGAAGCTGGACTGTCTTACGATGTTCGCCTTCTCTCCTTCAAGGCGATGCGGGAACCTGCGCATCTGGCACTTCAGCCGTTTGGACAAATCCCGACCTATGAGGAGGGCGACCTCGTACTGTTCGAATCCGGCGCGATCATTTTCCACATCGCGGAGCGCAATGCCGGCCTGTTGCCGCGGGATGTGAATGCGCGGGCACGGGCGATAACCTGGATGTTCGCCGCGCTCAACACGGTGGAGCCGCCAATCGTTGACCGCTCGATTGCCCGGTTTCTGGAGGGCGACAAGAGCTGGTACGAAGAGCGCTTAGCGATGATCGATAAAAATATCAGCAAGCGGCTCGGCGAACTCTCCCGCTCCCTCGGTGACGACGACTGGCTCGACGGTGCGTTCAGCGCTGGAGATCTGTTGATGATATCGGTGCTGCAAAGGATAAAAAGCTCAGGCATCCTCGACGAATATCCAAACCTTTCAGCCTATGTGGCTCGCGGTGAGGCGCGTCCGGCCTATCAACGCGCCTTTGCCGACCAGCTTGCCGTCTTCAAGGCCGCTTCGACCGGCTGAACGTCGGTGAATAGCGAGGGCCTTAAGGTAAGAACAAACTACACGGTCTGTACAGGATTGCCCGCCCTCAAAGGCTCCCGCAGCCGTTTCGGTGATTGTTGTGCCTCTATCGGCGCCGGTTCTACTTCTTGATTGAAATTGAAATCTGCGATAGTGCTAATATTGAGGTACGTACCTCAAACTTAGAAGCAGCTCAAATGCGGACAGAGAAGAACAATCGATATGTCAGCAATATCCAGGCGTTTTCGTCTGGTGAAGCTGATGGGAACAACGGGGCAACGTCACAAGGGTGAGGATGATGACGGCGTTTGAACTTGATCCGGAATTTGCAATAACAGATGAGCCATCGCTTCGAGGATTGTTCGAGGCGACCCACGCGCTGGCGATATTGAAGTGTCAGGACACCATTGGCGAGCATGCGCGGGAATTTATCAGACGCTCTCCGTTTCTGTGCATAGGAACGCAGAATCTGGCGGGAAGTGCTGACGTAAGCCCTCGTGGCGACCCTGCGGGGTTCGTCAAGATTCTTGATGAACGCACACTCGCGATACCGGATCGGCCGGGTAACAATCGTCTGGATACGTTGACCAATATCATTGCCAATCCAAGCGTCGGGCTATTGTTTGTCATACCGGGATTTGACGACACGTTGCGTGTGAACGGGCAGGCAAAGCTCGCAACCGACCCGGAACTTCTGAGATGCATGAGCATCAATGATCGTGCGCCCAAACTCGCGATTGTCGTCAGGGTGAGTGAGGTTTTCATGCATTGCGCCAAGGCGTTTCGGCGGTCTCATTTGTGGAGCCCGGATCATTTTCAGGATCGCTCCGAGATGCCGTCGCTCATCAAAATCATCCTTGACGAAACGACGGGGGCGCCCAGCAACAAGGATGAGATGCGGAAATTGGATGACGATCTGGAAAAGGACTACCAGAGAACACTTTATTAGCTATTTTCGAGGGGAGGCGGTGCGGCCCATGTTATCAGCAGCAGCCCTGAAAGGGATCATGCGCCGAAGCGTTGGATCTTTGCGGACGAAATGGTGCCACAGCGCTGCTGCCACATGAAGAACGACGATAACTGCGGCAAGATAGGCCAGAGTGGCGTGAACCTCAGTCCAGAAGGCCTCGGCTTGGTCGGAGATCGCCATGGGTAGTCCCGGCACGACGACAAGATCGAAGACATAACTGGGGATCTGCAGAGGAGACGTCGACGCGACGGCCCAACCGGCAAGGGGAACGGCAAGAGTAAGGAACAGCAGCGCGGCGTGAGCCGACCGTGCGGCCGACCTCGAAGCCATCCCTTCACCATCCAGAGCCCGCGGTTTCCTGCTGAAAACCGACCAGATGAAGCGGGGGGCGGCAAGGGCCAGAACCAGAAACCCAATCGACTTGTGATACTGAAAAAGATTGAACTGAAGCACCGGATCGATGTCGCGGCTCATAAAATATCCCAGCGCAAGCTGCGCGAGGAATAGGAGCGCGATCGTCCAATGGAAAACGATCGCCACCAAACCAAAGGAGGCGGGCGTGTTTCGCCATCTCCTTACGCCGCTCGTCGCTCTATCGGAATGACCCTTGAGATATTGCATCGGCTAACTCAGCTGTTGATAGGTGTCTTTGGCAATAGCGTCCATGCGGTCAGACGGCAGGCTGCCGACCAGAGCGCAGCGGATTGTTTCGTCATCCCAGGACACTGTTTCCAGCGCGTCGACATTGGAGCGCCGCATGGCGGTATCGCTCGTTTCAGCCGCAGCCACGATGTAAAGAGTGACACGCTGCCCACTTTTGTCTTCGTACATCAGCTGAGCTGCGGCGCCTTCGGAACTGGGCAGCACCCGGCCGCCGACAAGGGACAAGCCATGGCGGGTGAGGTCCGGCACGTTCAGTTTACGGTCCAGCCGTTTTGACAGCCATTTCGGCAGGCTGGAAGCGTTCTCGGCATCAGCCCGAACTTCGACCGGGTGCAGAACCTCGCTAGCAAACAACTTATGCGCCTGCGTCGCATCCGCCACGATGGAATGGGCAGGTGCCTCGACCTCCGACACAAGTCCGCGCCCGAACCAGCCACCTGTCAGTCCAACTGCCAGAACGAGAACGGATGCCGCTGCCAGATTGCGCCAATTTGCACGCTCCGATCGCAAGCGCCGCTCCATCCGATAAACATCGAGGCGCTCGGGTAAAACATCGACATCAGCAGGGCGATAGAGAGCCGTAAGTGTCGCATTCTGCCGCTGCCATATCTCGACCTTGCGCGCATCGGCTGGATTGGAGGCGAGGTGGGAGCGAACGGCATCACGTCGCTGGTCTTCGAGCTGCCCGTCGACATAGGATATCAGATCGGCTTCGGTTATCTGCGGCTCGTTGCCAGTCATTTTATCACCTTGAGATTTGGCTGGTCTTCCTGGGTCATACGGGCCAAGGCTGTTCGGGCGCGCCCCAGACGGGACATCAAAGTGCCCAACGGAATTTCCAGAACCTTTGCCGCTTCCGCATAACTCAGACCTTCGACGACGACGAGGAGGAGGGCCTCACGGTGCTCGCCTGACAGTTTTTCGATGGCACGGGCCATTTCGGCAAGCGCGATCCGGCCCGTCTGCGGCGCCGGCACAAACATCTGTTCGGCAACATCATCAATCGGGATTTGCGAGGGCCGGCGGTTTCTGCCGCGCAGATTGTTGCGGTAAATGTTGACCAGCACACGGTACAACCATGGACGTAACGGCCCCTGCGGCCGCCACAGCGCCTTTTTGCGGATGGCTCTTTCCAGACAGTCCTGAACGAGATCGTCAGCCGTGTCACGGTCGTGCGTGAGCGCATTCGCGTAACGTCGAAGCGCCGGTATGCAACTTGTGATCTCGTCAAGAAAATCAGGCATAGGTGCTATTCCTTGGCAACGTGCCAGACGCCACCAACACCATCACCCGTGACATCGCCGGGCTTCTTGTCCATCTGCCAATGATATAGCGGCTTTCCATCATGCGACCACTGCATCGTGCCATCCCTGCGGGCGAGTGGTCTGTAGTCGCCATCCGCCTTGTCGGTTTTGGCAGCCGCAAGCGGCGGCCATTTCTTCGCGCAGCCGTCATAGCAGGCTGACGAGCCATTGCCATCATTGTCGAACGTATAAAGGGTCATGCCCTTGGCGTCAGTCAGGATCGTGCCCTTTGCCGTCGCCGTTTCAACCACCGCGCCACCGGCGTATGGTTCGGCAAGCGCGGCAGTGGAGGCGAGCGCGAGAGCGCCTGCCAGAATGAAATGATGTTCACGCATGAGATCGTCCTTTGAGAGGTAACGGTGCGGACACCATGTCCGATACAAGACAGAACACCGGCCAGCGACAATTAATCCCGTCCCACCGTTTTTTTGACGTTCCGTCGTTTTTATCTGACGCCCTTCAAATCTATGTCGAAGGCAACCGTGTTCGAATAGAGCGGCACGCCAACGCCCATGCCATAGGGCAGGCGGGGGATATTTCCGGTGACATGGAAGGTAACAGAACCCTTTTGCTGCTCAACGAATGTTGCGTGAAACGTCTCGGCTCTGGAGACGCCTCGGGCCGTGAGCACGCCTTCAACGACCGCGCTGCGCGGCCCGTCCTGCGTAACGCGGTTGGAGCGAAACACGATCTGCGGATAGGCGGCGATGTTGAAAACCGCGCTGGACCGCAGGAAATTTTCCACCCGTTCCTGGCCTGTCTTCACGCTGGAAGGGTTCAAACTGATTTCCACATAGGACTTGGACGGTTGGTCCGGATCGATATCGAAGCGGCCGGATATATCGGGAATAGTGCCGTTAATGCCCGGACCGGCAACCTGTGCAATCGAAAATCCGATGCGCGAGGCGGGATCGATACGGTAACGTCCGGCGGCGGACGAAAACGGGCTTGCAGATACAGGCATGCAGGCCAATGTGGCAATAACGAGTGTGATGGAGTAAAGGTGCTTCACGGCGCAGGCTCCTTCATGAGTACGTGGTCGTACCCGTGAGAACACCGCTGGCGACTATTTAATCCCTATCAGTTCCGACAGATCATCAAAATCTTTGCCGCATCAGCCAATGCATGGGCATTTCGTCAGCAATGTCTTTCATGGGTTCAAAGCCCACTCACGGAAGATTTTCTTGGCGGTGATGGCATTTTCTGGAGCACTGCTTCACCTTGGCTCGAAAAATAAAGGATAGGTGCTTTCTCTAAATCCTTTGCTCGCTATGGTGCTCAAGCGATGTACAGAGTGTCTAGGCGGCGCTGATGAAGGTGAGGCGCTCAAGACCATAGAAAGCTTCATCTGGCTGCTACATACGATGTCAAAGCTGGTTAGAGGCGCGACTTCGCCAGCTGTTTAGAAACGCGACACAGGCACCGACGGTCAGCCCCCGATCCGACCGGCTGGGCCGGGTTGCAAGGAAGGAGCGGGGGCGGGTGAGGGAATGCCTATTCGGCTTTAGCTTCCTCAGCAGGGTGCATAATCTGCCTTGGCAATCAACAGGCATTCCGGGTATGAGATCAAACCCTAAGTGCAGGATAATCCCACTATGACTGCAAACGGCGACGGGCCTCTTTTACAAGGTCAAGGTAGTCTGCCCTGAAGGGTGCAACCAGCTGCTTTTCGAGACCGGCAAGCAGTCCGTGCAGCACAGCGCATTCGGCAGGGCTCTCGAAACAGGACGCGCTTGGCGTGGGAGCGCTGCTCTCTTTGCACCAACGAGAAAGAAGCTCAAAAAGAACCAGAGCTTCGTCTGGAGCAAGGTGGATTTGTGTATGATCGGAAGAAGTTTGTTGTTCGTCTTTCATAACGCGAAACTCGCATGCGCCGCTGACGTCTGCAATAGACCGCTGGCATTCAACGTCGCCAGTTCATTCCGCCGCTTCCATCCGCGCCAGCGCCTTCTGCCTTTTGGCAATCACCTCCTGGTCGTTCATGAAGTCCGTCCGCCGGTCGGGCTTGCGGCCGCGCTTCCGTGCTGTAGTAGCCGTCATAATCTGGCAGTTCACGGTCATGAAACGTGTTGCGCTTGATCTCACGGTAAATGGTCGAGCGATGACGGCCAAGCTGACGCGCCATCTCGTTGACGGGAACCTTTGCCGCCACCAGATGATGAAGACGGCGGCGATCGGCAAGGGTGATCTGCGTATAGCATCGGGACATGCCAAAATCTCCAAAGTGAAGCCATTGAAATCATTGGCATGTCGCACTTGAAAATAGAATGTACCCGGCTACATACGATAATCGCATAAGATAGATTATGGAACTTATGCTGATTGAAATGTCTTGCGTTTTCAGTCCAAATGACCGTTTGGGCAACCTTTAGAACTTGTTTTGAACCTTATCTGGTTGTTGCGTTATCACGCTGAGTCGAAGCGTAACGCATCCTTTCGCTCTAAACAAAACACCACTCAATTTCCGCCTCACATTATTGCCTCAAGCGATACTGATGGAGGTCGCTCTTGCTGCGAGTATGCCTTGTCAGTCGATAAGCAGGCCATGATCTTCAACCACATCTACATTGTACGGTTGATCAGTATTGAGCTTGCTGACGTCAATCGGCGCGGTGCACGTCGCCGTTTCCTTCAACAGCGAGAATGGCAACAGCAAAACCCATATCTATGACCCAGAACGCCAAAGCGGTCCGCTATTAGAAGAGCCGGTAAGGCGGCGTGACGACGCAACCTTCTCTGAGAAGACGGCGTCACCCTCGCCCGTTTCTCGACCTTCCACCAGGTGACGTCAGACCCGGGCCCTTCGCGGCGAGATACACGATTGTGAACCCTAAGGCGTTTTCCAGGTCTTCAACAGCATTTCCACGAATTTCTCCGCGGCGGGAGATAAGGCGCTGCTTCTTCTTTGCACGATACCGATGGTTCGGGAGACCACGGGATTAACGATCGGCCGCGTAACAAGGAAAGGATGGTCATCCTGTGGGGTAGCCAGTCGCGGCAACACGGAAATCCCCAACCCAGCCTCCACCAGGCCAAGCGACGTATTGAGATGGGTCACCTCGTAGAACCAATTCAGCTTTAGATTGTGCCGCGCGAGTGCGCCATCCAGAAGCGTTCTATTGCCGCTGGAGCGATCGACGACAACCAGCGGGTAAGGCTCCAGTTGATTCCATTGGATAGTTTCGAAAGCCGCCAGAGGGTGGTCTTTCCGCATCGCCAGCACAAATGGGTCATCGATAAGAGGTTCGAATGCCAGGTCTGGATCAGAATTACCCATGAGGTTTATCCCGAACTCCACCTCGCCCCGCGCAACCGCCTGCAGTCCCTCGTTTGCCGTAAGGTCTCTGATACGCAGCCTAATATGCGGATATTGCTTGCTAAATGTTTTGATCACGGTGGGCAGAAAATAAAACGCTGCGGTTGGAACACAGGCCATCGTGATGAGGCCGCGCCGATGTGCTCCATCTTTCATCGCAAAAAGCGATCCGTCGAACTCCTCCAGCATGCGTCGGACAAGCGGCATTACCTCCTGACCCATCGCTGTCGGGGCAACGTGGCGTGTGGTCCTCTCCAGGAGTGGCGCGCCAATGGCCTGTTCCAGTTTCTGGATGCGCCGGGTAAGCGCCGGTTGCGAAATATGCAACGCGTCGGCAGCCCTATGAAAACTCTCAAGCTCAACTACTGCTTGAAATGCTCTTAGATCCAGAATTTCGCAATTGATGCTCATATCGCAATAATACCTCCGAACATTGCATTTAACAGATTAGATTCTTTTGCTCATATTGCAACAACAAGGCGGATTGATCCACCAAATGCAAGATTGAGGCGATAAATGAACGACCTGCTTAAGATACCCTGTGTGCTGATGCGCGGCGGAACATCTCGTGGACCGTTCTTCCTGGCGTCTGACCTTCCGCGTAATCGAGCGGAACGGGATGCGGCACTTTTGTCCATCATGGGTTCCGGTCATCCGCTGCAGATAGACGGGATAGGAGGCGGCAATCCGGTCACCTCGAAAGTGGCGATCATAGGTCCTTCCACCGTCGAAGGCGCAGACATCGACTATCTCTTCGCCCAGGTTCGTACCGACAGGCAGTATGTCGACTATTCACCCAATTGCGGAAATATGCTGGCCGCGGTCGGTCCCTTTGCGATCGAAGCTGGACTTGTCGAGGCTCGGGGAAGCGATACCGTGGTTCGCATCCACAACGTGAACACCGGAAAATTGATCGAGGCAAAGGTGCCGACGCGTGGTCGCGAAGTAATTTATCTCGGAGACGCATCCATCGACGGCGTTCCGGGTCTGGCTGCACCGATCGCCCTGACTTTCGTGGATGCGGCGGGTGCGAAAACCGGAAAACTGTTGCCGACCGGAAACCCTGTCGACACGGTTGAGGGAATAGATGTGACGGCGATAGACTGCGCAATTCCGATGGTCCTCATGCGTGCGGGAGACCTCGGCGTCACGGGATATGAAGATCCGCAGACCCTGACTTCCAATAGCGATCTCATCGAACGATTGACCCGCATACGCATTCAGGCAGGCAAATTGATGGGGATGGGGGATGTAACGGATATGGTCATACCAAAACCCGTGATCGTAGCGCCGGCCCGCAAGGGAGGCACTCTGTCTGTCCGATACTTCATGCCCAATGAGTGCCACCCTGCCCTGGCAACGACCGGCGCCGTTGGCATAGCAACCGCAGCGATCACGGAAGGCTCCGTGGTATTTGAACAAGCGGGAAATCGATCTGTTCCGACCCAGATCTGCATCGAGCATCCCGCCGGTCGGCTGGACGTGCAACTTGAGATGCGGAATGGAGCAATAACAGCCGGGCTTGTGAGAACGGCCCGCAGACTTTTCGAAGGCTTTGCCTTCGCCAAGCCAAACGCTGCGATTGAAGACGCAGCCTAGACAAAGCCATACTGGCTCAAAACATAGCAAAACTGGGAGGAGACCCTCATGCGTAAATACTTGCTTGCAACAGCGGCGCTCTGTGCGCTGGCAGCGTCGGCAAATGCAGAATCTGTCAGAATGAGTGTTGGTTCGTACAACCTCAACAACCTGCCTTTTCCGGTGGCGGCCAGCCTCGGCTTCTACAAGGACGAGGGCCTTGAGGTGACGACCGAGAACTTTGCCCAAGGCGGTTCGAAAGTCCTGCAGGCGCTCGTCGCAGGGTCCACGGATGTAGCCGTCGGTTTCTACGATCACACGATCCAGATGCAGTCCCAGAACAAGCACGTGGTTGGCTTCGTTCAGCTCGCCCGCAATTCCGGGCTGGTTCTCGCAGGAAAGAACGATACAGACTTCGATCCGGCAAAACCTGAAACCATCAAGGGCAAAAAGGTCGGGATCACCTCGCCCGGGTCTTCGTCCGATTTCTTCATTCGTTATTACATGAAGCAGCACAATCTGAGCGACAATGACATCGCCATCATCGGCGTTGGCTCTGGCGCTGCTGCTGTTGCCGCTCTGCAGCAAGGCAAGATTGACCTGTTGGTCAATTACGATCCGGCTGCGACGATCGTGGTTGAGCGTGGTCTTGGCAAGATTTTGATCGATGCCCGCAGCGATCAGGGAGCCAAGGACGTCTACGGCGGGATCTACCCCACCTCCGTCTTGTATGCGACGCAGGAATACATCGATGCACATCCCGAGGTGATCCAGAAGGTTACCAATGCCACGGTAAAGGCGCTGCATTGGATGAAGGAGCATTCGGCCGAGGAAATCGTTGCAAAGCTTCCCGATGATTTCGTGTCCGGCGACAAGCAGACCTACATCAAGGCGGTCGAAGCCGCCAAGGCGATCTTCTCCGAAGATGGAACCTTCAACCAGGCCGATCTGGAAACCCCGTTGGCGGTTTTGAAAAGCTTCAACGACGCAGTCGCGAAGGCCACGATCGATCTCAACACGACCTACACCAACAAGTTCGTCGAGGCTGCGGCTTCGAAGGGCGTAAACTGAGGGTCTTCAATGTCTTTGCCAATTAGAAAGTTAGAACCCGTGGCGGAACTCAATCTTCAGCCAATGGTGGCAATCGAGAACGTAACAATGGCCTTTGGCGCGTTCGTTGCGGTCCAGGATGTGAACCTGAAAGTTGGAGATGGTGAGTTTCTCTCGATTGTCGGCCCAACCGGATGCGGCAAGTCCACCATTCTCAATGCCATCGCGGGTTTGCTGAAACCGGCGCAGGGAAAGGTCTCCATCGATGGTTCTCCCGTGCAGGGCGTGCAGAACAACATCGGATATCTCTTCCAGCAGGATGCGCTGCTTCCCTGGAAAACGGCCTATCAGAATGTCGAGCTTGGCCTGCTGTTCCGCGGCGTATCCGAACACGAGCGCCGTACCAAAGTTCTGGCCTGGCTGGAAAAAGTTGGCCTGAAGGGGTTTGAAGAGCGCTTTCCGCATCAACTTTCAGGCGGACAGCGCAAACGTGTCCAGATGGCGCAGGCGCTTATAACCGAGCCGAAGGTCATCCTGATGGACGAGCCCTTCTCCGCACTCGACATTCACACGCGCCACCTCATGCAGAATGAACTCCTGAGATTGTGGCAAGAAGATCGCCGTGCAGTGGTCATGATCACGCACGATCTCGAAGAGGCGATTGCACTCGGCGACCGGGTTGTCGTCCTTGCTGCCGGCCCCAAGAGCCGGGTTATCGAGAGCTTCCCGGTTGATCTGGAACGGCCCCGCAACGTGGCCGAAATCAAGCTCGATCCGAAATTCATGACCCTATATCGTGATATATGGGCGTCTTTGCGCGGCGAAGTGGAGAAAAGCTATGCAAGCCGTTAATGTTCGCATCATCCAGATCGTGCTTCTGGTCGTGCTCCTGGGTGGGTGGCAACTCGGGGTAAGCTCCGGGGCGATCGACCGCTTCTTCTTCCCGGCACCCATCGACATCGTCAAGCAGGTCATCACCTGGGTTGCCGATGCCGGCTTTTACAAACATGTCGGTATCACCTTGAGTGAAACGGTTCTCGGTTACCTCATCGGTACAGGTCTCGGCGTCGGCGCCGGTGTCTGGCTGGGCCTCAGTCCCTTTGTGGCCCGTGTGTTGGACCCGTTCATCAAGGCCGTGAATGCCATCCCGCGTGTGGTCCTCGCGCCAATTTTCGTACTTTGGCTGGGGCTTGGCCTCTGGTCAAAGGTCGCTCTTGCGGTCACCCTCGTCTTCTTCGTGACGTTCTTCAACGCCATGCAAGGTGTTCGCGAAGTAAACCCCGTCGTGCTTTCCAACACGCGCATTCTCGGTGCAAAGCGCTCTGATCTCTTGCGTCATGTATATTTTCCGGCGGCAGCTAGCTGGATTCTGTCGTCGCTGCGCACATCCGTCGGATTTGCGGTGGTTGGCGCGATCATCGGCGAATATCTCGGGTCTTCCGCAGGCCTCGGTTACCTGATCGCCCGTTCGGAAGGTAACTTCGACGCGGTCGGCGTTTTCGCCGGTATCATCATTCTCGCCATTTTTGTTCTCGTCATCGATCTCATTCTCGATGTCGCCGAGAGAAAGCTGATCACCTGGAGGCCGAACGCGGGCGAAGAGCGGCCTGCTTGAGGTTTCGACCCAGTCTCATATCAAGCGGGGCGGCCAGTTGGTCGCCCCGTTTTTGTTCTACTGACGTCATCAGGCCGATCTCTCGGCTATCGGACGCCGGCAGACCTGCTCACGGAAAATATGCAAAAAGATCGTGGATCCCCTACCCTGTAAAACAGGAATAATTCACTTTGTCGTTGGAACCAAATTCCCATTCAAACATTTTAGGGAACCGTTACCTTCAGGACCTTGCATGAAAGATAATGATCTCCTCCGGCAGGATGCTCAAGACGCTGGAGAGCGTCTAGTATCTGGCCACGCTTCTGAAGATCCGTTTGCGGCAGCCTTCAAGGCCACCCGCATGCCCATGATCATCACAAATCCACTCCTCAACGACAATCCAATCATCTTCTGCAATGCTGCTTTCAGCAGATTGACGGGCTATTCCGCCGAAGAGCTGGTTGGTCAAAATTGTCGTCTGCTCCAGGGTCCAGACACGGATCCTGGTTCAGTTACGAAACTGCGTGAGGCAATCGCAGCCGAGCAGGATTTGGCGATCGACATCCTTAATTATCGCAAGGACGGATCAGAGTTTTGGAATGCTCTCTTCGTAAGTCCTGTTCGCGATGCTGCCGGAACCGTCATCTATTTTTTCGCCTCGCAACTCGACTTCACCGATATCAAGAGCAAGGAAGCCGAACTCGCTCGCGCCCGCCACATCGCGGAGGGAGAGGTGGCGCTGCGAACGGCGGATTTGACAGAGGCATTGCGGGCAAAAACAACCCTCGTCCACGAAGTTGATCATCGCGTAAAAAACAACCTCCTGACGATCGCCTCAATCGTGAAGCTTCAGGCGCGAATGACTGATAACGATGTTGTGGAGCGGACATTGATGTCTGTGCTGAACAGGGTCGAAGCACTCAGCACCGTCCAGCGCAAGCTTCTGAACGATGAAGATGTAGGGCATTTCGATGTCGCGGATTTTGCCAATACATTGATGCTCGACAAGATCGGCGCCTTGAAGCGAACCGACATCATCCTCACCACCGATCTTCACGAGGTTGTGGTTCCGGCGACCAAGGCCTCTCCCCTTGCGTTGATCATCAACGAACTCATCGGCGACGCCATTCGCAGAGGATTGAAGGACCGTGGCGGGCAATTGCACCTGGAGGTCAAGCGCCTCAACGGCCACTTCCTTGTGAGGGTTGCCGATACCGTCACGCCGGGCGAAGTGGACAAGGAAGAAGCAGCCTTTAGCAAAAAGATGCTTGAAGCGTGCGTAAAACAATTGCGTGCTACGATAGTTCGGACGGTTGAAGGTTGCCTCTCGGATGTTCGTGTCACGCTTTCTGTAAAAGACTGAAAGGATCTCCTGTGAAAATCTTGATCGTAGAGGACGAAGCTCTGCTGGCGATGGAACTTGAAAGCGAAGTGGAAGATGCCGGACACGAGATTGTGGGGATCGCTGCCGACAGCAAGGAAGCTATCGAGCTTGCCAATAAGGCACTGCCGCAATTCGCATTTGTAGACATTCAATTGCTGGATGGTCCAACGGGCATAGAAGTCGGCCGATATCTTTCCTCGAGCTCCATCCCCTATGTTTTTGTTTCGGGTAACCTGAAGAGAATACCTGAGGACTTTGCAGGCGCACTTGGAGCGATCGAGAAACCCTACACGATGAACGGTTTGCAAAATGCCTTGCAGTTCATTGAAGGCATCGTTATTGGCGCAGAGCGCTCCGCTACCCCTCCTCCCAGCCTTGTTGTTTCGCCCAAACTGCTTGCCGCCTTGTCGGCTTGACCAACGCCGCCCCTGTGCGGATAAGGATTGACCTTGAATTCACCGTCGGAACGCATTGACGCAGTTCGAAACTCTGGGCTGCTTGATGTCCAGAGCCCACCCGAATTCCAGGATATTATCGAGGTCGTCAAAACCGGCCTGAAATGCCCAGTGGCTTTGATCTCCATTCTGGACGAGCACCGGCAGGTTTTCATCGCTCATGTCGGGTTGCCACCCAAATGGGCTGAAGCAGCGGAAACGCCACTCACGCATTCATTCTGTCAGCATGTGGTTCGCGACAGACAGCCTTTGATCATCGGGGATGCGACGGTTCATGATCTCGTTAGAAATAATCTGGCCATAACCGATCTGGGCGTGATCTCCTACATGGGAGTGCCTGTAACCCTCCCTGATGGCATGGTGATCGGCGCGCTCGCAGCAATCGATGGCGAACCACGCACATGGACGGAAAGCGAGCTGCAGTTACTGAACCAGATCGGAAGGGTCGCCTCGAACCAGATTGCGACCTTCCTTTCCGAGCGACGCTGGGGTGCGCTTTTCCAGCAATTGGAGGAAGGCATCGTCGTAGGCTCGGTGATCCGTGACGTCAACGGAACGATTGTCGATTGGCGGTACGAGACGGTCAATCCCGCATGGAGCACTCTTCTTGGATTGCCAGGCGATGATGTGCCTGGTCGAACCATGCGCGAACTCTTTCCAGAATTCGAGAATGAGTGGGTTTCCGATGTGGTGGAGGCCGTCGAGACCCAACAAAGCAAGCGTTTCACCCGCAAGATCGGATCGATGGACCGGTGGTTTGACGGCTATGTTCAAGCCACTGGTGAAGACGCGTTCGTCATCATGTTTGTTGAAGTCACTGACCGTATGCAAGCCCAGGAGGCTTTACGCGACAGCGAAACGAAGCTTCGCCTGATCGTCGAAGGCGCCAAAGACTATATTATCATGACGATCGATGAAGACCAGCGCATTACAAGCTGGTTCGGTGGAGCGCAGGAGACATTTGGCTGGTCGGAAGCCGAGATGCTCGGACGGCCGTTTGAGTCGATTTTTACTGAGGAGGACCGGGCAGCCGGCGTTCCTGCGGCTGAAGTGAGCAGAGCCACGTCCGAAGGGGTTGCACCCGACCGCCGATGGCACCTCGCTGCTGATGGCTCCAGCATCTTTCTGGACGGCACGATCCGGCCGATGGCCAACCATTCGTCGCCCAAGGTCCCGGGATATATCAAGGTCGCACGCAACGCTACCGCTCAAAAACTGTCGGAGGACAGGCAGCTTGCATTCCTGGAACTCGGCGAAAAGATCCGCGAGCTGGATACTGTTGCGGAAGTGGCATTTGCCGCCGCCGAGATTTTGGCAGGGAGTCTGAGAGGCGCGACGCGGGCGGGCTACGGCATCGTTGACCCTATCGCCGAGACGGTGCAGATGCTTCCCGACTGGTGTGCGGAGGGAATGTTCACTGTCGCGGGGCTCCATCATTTCAGGAATTACGGATCCTACATCCAGGATTTGAAGCGCGGCGAGACGGTCATCATACCCGATGTGGCGACAGATCCGAGAACCTCCGCTTCAGCCGAGCTTCTACACTCATTAGGCATCTCCGTCCTCGTGAATGTGCCAATCATCGAAAGAGGTGCATTCGCGGGGGTCATGTTCGTACACTACGACAAGCCGCATGAATTCTCGTCCGAGGAGCGTGATTTTGTGCGTGCGATAGCGGACCGCACGCGTGAGGCGATCTCCAGGATTCGGGCCGAGCAGGAACAGCAGGTTCTCAATCACGAAATCAGCCACCGGCTCAAAAACACGATGGCCATGGTTCAGGCGATTGCGACACAGACGCTTCGCCCTGTTACCGACAGAGCCCCTGTCGAAGCCTTCACGAGCAGATTGCGCGCGCTTTCCAATGCGCATGAGGTTCTCCTGAACCAGGACTGGTCGTCGGCGCGCATGGTGGCAGTGATCGATTCCGTGCTTCGCCAACTTTCTCTTCCCGAGCGATACCGCATATCGGGCACCGACATGGAAATCGGGCCCAGGACTGCACTGTCGCTGGCTCTCCTGATGCACGAGCTTGGCACAAACGCCTTGAAATATGGAGCCTGGTCTTCTGATGCCGGAACCGTCGTTATTTCATGGACGATAGAAGATGCAGGCGGCGAGAACGCGCTTGTTCTGGAATGGAAGGAGCAGGACGGCCCGCCGGTGACCGCTCCATCGGGTAAAGGTTTCGGATCGAAGCTCATCCAGCTTGGTCTGATGGGTACAGGCGGTGTCGAGGTCAATTTTGATCCTGACGGCCTGCGGGTAACGATGCAGGGACTGGTTTCCCATTTGAGACAGTCATGATGACCGTGACCTCGAATGCTGCCGATGTGGCAACCATACTCGTCGTCGAGGATGAGCCGCTGCTACGCCTTGCCGCCGTGGATCTGGTTGAAACCGCAGGATACACAGCAATTGCTGCGGCAGATGCTACGGAGGCGGTCAATATCCTTGAGGCACGCGCAGACATACGAATTGTCTTCACTGATATCGATATGCCACGCGGCGTCGACGGCCTGCAACTGGCAGCCATTGTTCGTGACAGGTGGCCCCCTATCAAAGTTATCCTGGTTTCCGGCCATCTCGCAGATCCCGGTCATATGATCGCGGCAGATACGGCTTTCTTTACGAAACCCTACTGCGAAGAGCAGATCGTTGAGACGATAAGACAGATGCTGCGGTAGCCGAGAATTTTTGAGGCTACCGGGATTCACCGCTCCGCTTGAAATTTGGAGATGGTGACAGAGTCGGATAAGGCTTGGCAGTCGATCTGCAGACTGATTGCCGCTGGTCCCTGAGGTTGGAATTGACGGATAAATTACCTGCTGAACTTCATGGTTTGCATCGCAACACCTTTGAATATTTCTGGTCCGGGAGCCACCCGGAGAGTGGCCTACCGCGGGATCGTATGCGATCCGATGGTCTCTCGATCCATGAAATCGCGTCGGTCTCCGGTATCGGGTTTGGTTTTCTTTCGCTCATCGTTGGTGTCCGCCGTTCTTGGATAACCGAACAGGAAGCCATCGCGCGGGCGAGCCGGATGTTGAGATCGCTGGCAAGTGTGAAGCGTTTTCATGGCGCCTTCCCTCACTTCATCGATGCGTCCAGTGGAAGAACGATACCCTTCGCGAAATTCGACGACGGCGGAGATCTCGTTGAAACCGCTCTTCTGGTTCAGGCGCTGATCTGCGTCAGACAGTTTTTTGGCGCGCAGACATCCTCCGAAATCGATTTACGCCGGTCCATAAATGAAATCGTCGAGACGGTGGAGTGGGGCTGGTTTACCAGGGGAAAGCCCGGGCCGCTGTTCTGGCATTGGAGCCGTCGGTATGCCTGGGCGAAAAACTTGCCGATTGTGGGCTGGAACGAGGCCCTCGTCTGTTATGTGCTCGCGGCGGGTTCAACGACGCATGCAATCAGCGCCGAGTCTTATCATTCCGGATGGGCAAGCGATGGCGAAATCCGGAACGGATCGATGTATCTCGGTGTTCGGCTGCCGCTTGGCCAGCCGTATGGAGGACCGCTTTTCCTGTCGCACTATTCCTTCTGCACACTCGATCCGCGCGGTCTCGGCGATGTTTATTGTCACGACTATCTGGAGCAGGTTCACGCGCATTGCATGATCAATTACCGCTACTGCCGCACGCGCTACCCAAGTGAGGCCGGGTGGGGTCTGTCTGCGTGTGATGGGCCAAAGGGCTATGTCGTAAACTCTCCGACCGACGATGACGGCATCATTGCGACAACGGCAGCCCTCTCTAGCATGCCCTTCTTTTCTCATCGCTCACGCGAGGCGGCGTTGCGTTTTCTGCAATGGAACAATGGTGCACTCATCGGCCGCTTTGGCCTCATGGATTCATTCCAGCCCTCAACCGGCTGGGTGTCCGGAACGCATCTTGCGATCAATCAAGGGCCTGTTGTTGCGATGATGGAAAACTATCGCAGCGGCCTGATCTGGGATTTATTCATGAACGCGCCGGAGGTGAAAAACGGCTTGGCCAAACTGGGCTTCCATCAGGACAAGTCGTTCGAAAAGTCGAGCCTGCAGGAAGGACGGACCGACCCCTGAGAACCGGTGTTTGAGTAGCGCAAATGCATCCTTGAAGACAACGCCGGAAGGCCTTGGCAATTCCTTGGCAAGGCCTTCGGCGCGCAGGATATGCTGGGGTAAAGTCGTGGTCATCGTCTCAAAACTGCGGGAGTTTTGATGTTCGATAAACGGCGTGCTGTCATTCGGCTGGTTTCGAAGACGCGCTTTCGATGTAGGCGATAAGATTATCCAGTTCTTCCGGTTTGCTGATGCCCGCCAAGGCCATCTTGTTTCCGGGGATTTTCTTCTTGGGAGCGCTGAGAAAGTCTCGCAGTTCCTCCGGTGTCCACACCAGCCCTTCCCCGCCTGCTTTTTTCATCGCATTCGAGTAATTATAGTCCGGATCGCCACCCGCAGTGCGGCCGATGATCCCGTTAAGCTGCGGGCCGACCTTGTTTTTCGCGCCCTCGCCGATGGCGTGACAGGCGGAACAGCGCTTGAAGGCCGCCTCCCCCTTGGCAACATCGCCCTCTGAAAAAGCGGGAATGGCGCTTGCTGCCAGCATTGCCGCCGTGATGATCATTCTCTTGCGCATCGTGTCATCCTTGTTCTGCCGTATGAACGCGCCCGCCTGCGAATGCAGGCGGGCGGCTTGTTCTCAATTCAGGTCGTGCCCCAGGCGGGCGTACCCTTCTTGTAGGGAACGCAGGTCTCAAAGCCGCCGGGGATTTCGTCGTAAACGAGAACCTCGGTGGCGCCGATCTTCGAGGTGAAAAAACCGAGCAGCGTCAGCTGCTTGACGAGTGTGAAGGGATGCGGTGCGGTCGGTGTCTGTTCCGCCCGAGCCTGTTTGTCCAGTGCAGAAATCAGCGTCTGCCGCTCCTGCGACGTCAGCTCCAGAAACGCCTTCTTGTATTCCGTTCGGCTGCGGTTTTCGATGTCAGCCATCGCGGAGAGGAAGAGTTTCCGCTGTTCGCCCGTGTAACAATCGGCCGCATAGACTGCCATGAATGCGCCAACGGCAGCGTCCTTCGCACCCGGGGTGGATGTGCGAGGGATGATCGTTTCAGCCACCTCGTCCAGAAGCCGGATTTCCTCCGGGCTGAACACGTGGACGTCGCCGGAGGGCTTGGCGGCGTTTTCCGCCGCATTGACCACGTCAGCGCCGATCAGCGGAAGACCGGAGGCAATGGCTATCAGTTTCAGCAGTTCACGTCTGTTCATCACAGGTTCCCCTTCTTGCGTTCGGAAACGGCAAATTCCGCGGCACGCGCCGTCAGCGCCATGTAGGTGAGCGACGGGTTGACGCAGGAGGCCGAAGTCATGCAGGCACCGTCAGTGACAAAGACGTTCGGCGCATCCCAGACCTGGTTGTTGCCATTAAGCACGGAAGTTTTGGGGTCGCGTCCCATGCGGGCCGTACCCATTTCATGGATGCCCATGCCCGGCGCATAGCTGCCCCTCGACGGTTTGACGTTCTTGATGCCGACCGCTTCGAACATCTCGACTGCGTCATTGACCATGTCTTCGCGCATATCGAGTTCGTTCTGCTTCATCTCGACATTCATCGACAGGACCGGCAGGCCCCATTTGTCCTTCTTGTCGTGGTCCAGCTTCACGCGGTTCTCGTGATAAGGCAGCATTTCACCGAAGGCGGTCATGCCGATAGTCCAGGCGCCCGGCTGGGTCAGCGCTTCCTTGTAGTCGGCTCCGATGTTGAGTTCGGCGATTTCCCGCTCCCAGCGCGAACGGCTGGCGGATCCCTGATAACCGAAACCGCGCAGATAGTTCCGCTTGTCGTCGCCGGTGTTGCGGAAACGGGGAATATAAAATCCCGCCGGGCGGCGGCCCTTGAAATAAAACTCTTCGAAACCTTCCACCTCGCCGGTGGCGCCCATGCGGAAATGGTGGTCCATCACATTGTGGCCGAGTTCGCCCGAGCTGCTGCCGAGCCCTCCCTCCCACACGTCTGTGGCCGAGTTCATCAGAACCCAGGTAGAGTTGAGCGTCGAAGCGTTGAGGAAGATCACATCGGCGGTGTATTCATAGGTCAGGTTCGTTTCGGCATCGATGATCTCGACACCGCGAGCCTTCTTCTTGTCCTTGTCGTAAAGGATTTCCTTGACGATGGAGAAAGGCCTGAGCGTAAGATTTCCGGTGGCGACTGCCGCCGGCAGGGTCGATGACTGCGTGCTGAAATAGCCCCCGAAAGGACAGCCCAACCGGCACTTGTTGCGGAACTGGCAGCGCGTGCGCTCCTGATCGGGAAGTTCCTGGGTGATGTTGGCGCAGCGCGAATTGATGAGGTGGCGCGTGCCTTTAAAGGCGGTTTTCAACCGGCGTGCCACATCCTCTTCAACGCAATTCAGCGGAATAGGCGGCAGGAATTCACCATCAGGAAGAATGTCCAGCCCCTCGCGGCTGCCGGAAATGCCGGCGAAACGCTCGACATAATCATACCAGGGAGCAATGTCCTGATAACGGATCGGCCAGTCAACGGCGATCCCTTCTTTGGCATTGGCCTCGAAATCGGTCTGCGACCAGCGGTAGGTCTGGCGTCCCCACAGCAGCGAACGGCCGCCGACGTGATAACCACGGAACCAGTCGAAACGCTTTTCTTCGACATAGGGCGTTTCCTGCTCGTCGGCCCACATGCCGAGCGTCGCCTCTTCCAGCAGATAGTCGCGGCTGAGAACCGGATACTTCGCCTTCATCTCCTGCGTGGCGCGGTTGCGATGGGGATAGTCCCAGGCTTCCTTGTCGGCATTCTGATAATCGGTAATGTGCTCGATGTTTCTGCCGCGCTCCAGCAGCAGAACCTTCAGGCCTTTTTCCGTGAGTTCCTTTGCAGCCCAGCCTCCACTTATGCCTGAACCGACAACAATCGCATCATAATGATTGTCCGCCATGATAACTCCTCCGATTGGTACTTGGGTAAAAAGTCGACGAGACAATGCGCTCCCCGTCGCAACGCGGCGGAAACCTCATCATGCGTCTGTCGAACCTTATGCACCCCGGCGAAACCGGCCGCCGGGGTGCGGTTCTGGTTTTACTGGCAGTGTTTACTGAATGGTCGGCAGGCGCTCGCTCAGGAACGCGTTGCCCTTGGTCACGACCGCCTCGGCATCGAGCGGAAGGTCGTGTTCAAGAATGAACCACTGTGCGCCGGCATGTTTGGCCGCGGGCAGGATCGTCTTCCAGTCGAGAACGCCGGTACCAATCGTTGCAAAGCCGCGCTCGTTTTCGGCCGTGCCGGCCGGTGCATTGTCCTTGGCGTGGATTGCAAAAACCCGACCGTTCAGAGTGCCGAGGAACTCAGCCGGATCATTGCCGCTGCGCGCCACCCAGGCGACGTCGAGTTCGCTCTGCAGTTTCGGACCTGCGGCGTCGAGCAGCAGTTCAAGCGCCGTCTTGCCGTCGAACTTGACCATTTCAAAATCATGGTTGTGATAGGCCATGGAGAGGCCAGCCGCGGAAAGCTTGTCGGCATATCCGCCAAGTTCCTTGCCGAAGGCTGTCCAGCCTGCGGCGTCCTTAGGGCGGTCTTCGGGCTTGAGGAACGGCACGGTCACGACCGGATTGCCGACAGCCTTCTGCTCGGTGATGACCTCGTCGAGGTTGCCGCGAAGCTTGTCGATCGGCACATGCGAGGAAATGACTTTGATCTTGTGCTTTTCCAGAAGCGCGTTCAGCTCGCTGGCACTGACCTTCTGCATATCCACCGTTTCCACGGCGGAAACGCCCGCGCGGTTGAGGATGGCAAGCTGCTCTTCAAGCGTTCCGGCGTTGCGCAGTGTGTACATCTGCGCGGCAATCGGCAGCGTCTTGCTGTCATCGGCAAAAACCGGATTTGCGATACCGGCCGCCAGTCCGACGACGAATGCCATCTTTGCGAATTTTGACTTGAACGTTTTCAAACGCGTAACTCCCTTTCCGTTTGATCAATATGACGACACGCCTGCCCGTGCTCTTCCGAACAATTAGGTAATGCTGAGCACAACCTCCGATGCCCTGCGTCGTCAGTCCCCGATATCCAGTGATCTAGATGTCGATCTCTACCCAGGACGAGGTCAGGCTGGACCGCACGGCCGCATCGATGAATGCGAGACCCGCAAGGCCGTCCTCTATGCCGGGATAAATCACATCCCCGGCGGCTGCTTTTCCCTCCCTTTTTGCGATGATTGCGTCTGCGGCTTCACGGTAGATCGTCGCAAAACCCTCGAGATATCCCTCCGGATGCCCTGATGGCACACGGCTGACGCGGTTTGCGGCAGCGCCTGCGCCCGCGCCATTGCGCGTAATCAGCCGCTTGGGCTCGCCGTAAGGTGTGAACCACAGCTCGTCCGGCACGCGGTGGTGCCATTCAAGGCCGCCCTTATCGCCATAGACCCTGAGCGACAGGGCGTTTTCATTGCCGACAGCGATCTGGCTTGCCCAGAGCATGCCCTTCGCGCCGCTTTCGTAACGCAGCAGAATATTGGCGCTGTCATCCAGCTGCCTGCCCGGAACGAAGGAAGTGAGATCTGCGTAGAGGCTCGCGGGAATTTCACCGGTCACGAAGGCGGCGGCGTTGAAAGCGTGGGTGCCGATGTCGCCGATTGCCCCGCCCGCGCCAGAGCGGCTCGGATCGG
This sequence comes from Agrobacterium sp. 16-2014-1-2a, assembly GCF_053522705.1. Taxonomy (NCBI): domain Bacteria; kingdom Pseudomonadati; phylum Pseudomonadota; class Alphaproteobacteria; order Hyphomicrobiales; family Rhizobiaceae; genus Agrobacterium; species Agrobacterium sp. 16-2014-1-2a. The sequence goes on along the minus strand of NZ_JBNWBX010000001.1, from coordinate 364,487 downwards.
TGCGCCATTCCGCTCCCTTTGCGCCGGTCTTTTCGACCGCTTCGGTCAGCCAGTCCTGCGCATATTCGGCCTGGACATGGCGCAGCTTGCCGATGGCGCCGTTGGCCACCATCTCCCGCATCTGCCGCAACATGGCATAGCCGGTGTAATTATGCGTGAGGATGAACAGCCTGTCGGATGCCCTCACGATATTCGCCAGCTCCTTGGCCTCCTCCAGCGTCGCCGTGACGGGCTTGTCGCAGATGACGTGGATGCCAGATTCGAGGAAGACCTTGGACGGGGCGAAATGCAGGTGATTGGGGGTGACGATGGCGACCGCCTCGATACCGTCTTCACGACCGGCCTCGGCCGACGCCATCTCCTCAAACGAAGCGTAGGACCGCTCGGGCGCAATGCCTAGCAGGGTTGCCGAAGCGCTGGCGCGTGCCGGGTCGGAGGAAAGCGCACCGGCGACCAATTCGTAACGGTCGTCGAGCCGCGCGGCGATACGATGCACCGCGCCGATAAAGGCACCCTGACCGCCACCCACCATGCCGAGACGAATGCGGCGGCTATTAAATCTTGCTGTTGCGGAGGACATGTCTATCCCTTTCAAAGCCCGAGAAGGCGACGGTTGGCGGCATCATCGACGCCGCTTTTGGCGAAATCGTCGAAAGCCCGCTCAGTCACGCGGATGATGTGATTTTCGATGAAGCCGGCACCTTCACGCGCCCCGTCCTCCGGGTGTTTCAGCGCGCATTCCCATTCCAGCACGGCCCATCCTTCGAAGTCGTATTGGGTGAGCTTGGAAAACACCGCGCCGAAATCGACATGCCCGTCGCCGAGTGAGCGAAAGCGCCCCGGCCGGTCGACCCAGCCTTGATAACCGCCATAGACGCCGGACCGCCCGGTCGGATTGAACTCGGCATCCTTGACGTGGAAGGCCCGGATGCGCTCGTGGTAGATATCGATGAAATCAAGATAATCCATCGCCTGAAGTACGAAGTGCGAGGGATCATAAAGGATGTTGGCGCGGGAATGATTGCCGGTCGCCTCCAGAAAACGCTCGAAGGTAATGCCGTCATGCAGGTCTTCGCCGGGATGCAGCTCGTAGCAGAGATCGACGCCATTCTCCTCGAATGTATCGAGAATGGGCGTCCAGCGCTTGCCGAGTTCAGCAAAGGCCATTTCGACAAGACCTGCGGGGCGCTGCGGCCAGGGATAAATGAAAGGCCACGCCAGCGCGCCGGAAAAACTCGCATGGCTCTTGAGGCCCAGATGCTGCGAGGCTTTCGCCGCGCACTTCAGCTGGTTGACCGCCCATTCCTGACGCGCCTGCGGTTTCCCGCGCAGTTCGGCGGGCGCAAAACCGTCGAACATCTCGTCATAGGCAGGATGAACAGCGACGAGCTGGCCCTGAATATGGGTTGAAAGCTCGGTGATCTCGACGCCTGTCTCGGCCAGACGTCCCTTGATATCATCGCAATAAGCCTTGGAAGCGGCAGCTTTCTCGAGATCGAAGAGCTTGGGATCGGTCGGCACCTGAATGCCCTTGTACCCAAGGGAAGCCGCCCATTGGCCGAGATTGTCGAGCGTGTCGAAGGGTGCCTTGTCCCCGACAAATTGCGCGAGGAAAATCGCCGGGCCTTTGATCGTCTTCATGTCCTTACACTCCTTGCATTCACAGTCTGGCCGCTACCGGTGCGGCGAACGGCAGGGCGCGACCGAGCCGCGCACCACCAGTTCCGTATCCAGCACGATGGTTTCGGCCGTGCGTTTGCCATTAAGCCGGTCGACCATCAGCGCCATGGCTTTGCGGCCCATTTCCTGCCGGGGCTGGCGCACTGTCGTTAGCGGTGGTTCGAAGGCATTGGCGAAAATTATATCGTCGAAGCCAATGACCGAGACATCGGTCGGCACGGACAGCCCGCGCCCGCGCAGCTCGCTGATCGCGCCAATCGCCATCTGGTCGCTCGAGGCGAAGATGGCGGTGAAGGAAATGCCGTTTTCGAGAAGTCCGGCAATCGCCTGTCTACCGGCTTCGATGCTGTAATCGCCTGTCACGACGAGTTCATCCGCGTAACCGATACCCGCTTCCTCAAGCGCGTCGCGGTAGCCCTCGAAACGCTCCTGTGCCAGACTTTCCGGAAAAGGTCCGGCGAGATGTGCGATCTTCGTGTGCCCTGCTTCGATCAGATGATGCACGGCGTTTTTGGACGCGGCGCGGTTATCGACCTTGACGGTGGGCAGCGCGATGCCTGGCACGGTTTCCGAAGCGATGACGATCGGCGGCAGCGCGTCACCCTGACCGAGAAGCTCTGAAGGAAACTGGCCGGTCATCAGGATGAGGCCGTCAGCATGTTTCTGCCTGACCATGTCGATATGTGTCGCCACGCGGTTTTCGTCGTTACGGGCGTCGCCCATGAGCACCTTGAAGCCCGCCTCCCCCGCCGCTTCCTCCACGCCCTTGTAGATCTCGAGATAAAACGGGTTGCCGATATCGCGAACGAGAAGAATGACGGTATTGTTGGATTGACGCCTGAAGCTTGCGGCCTGGGCGTTGGGAACAAAGTTCGCCTGCCTGACGGCATCGAAAACCTTCTTCCTCGTTTCCGGGCGGACTTTGTCGGGTTGTTGCAGCGCCCGTGACACGGTCGCGATCGAAACGCCCGCGAGAGCTGCAACTTCCCTGATATTCGAACCTTGGTCTTTGCTCATCTGTCACACACGCAACTGCTTTTGGCGGCCATAAAGCAGCATCAGCGCAAGTAACGTGACACCGAATATGATCTGCCGGGCCCATACATCGAGGTTGAGCGTTATCAGTACGCTTTGCAGAATGGTGAGCGCAACTGCCCCGGCCATGGTTCCGATATATCCGCCCGCACCACCGGCAAGCGAAGTGCCGCCGATGACAACAGCGATGATCGATGGAAGGACATATTGGTCGCCGACAGAAATGAAGGAGGTGCCGGTATAACCGATCACGCAGACCCCGGTCAGACCGGCAAACAGGCCGGACAGGCCGTAAAGCAGCGTGCGGATCAAAGACACGGGCAATCCGACCAACGTCGCCGCCCGCTCGTTGGAGCCGATGGCGTAAATGGAGAAGCCGAAGGCCGTGCGGCGCAGCACGAACAGCATGATCGCGGCAATGCCAAGCCAGACGAAGAGGACGCCGGGAATACCGAAAACGAGAGGCCGGTTGATGAAACCCGCCAGGAGGGGCGCCGCCGCACCTGATGGAACGCCCTGCGAATAGACCACAAGCCCGCCCTGGATCACCGCTGTCATGCCGAGTGTCATGACCAGCGGCGGAATGCGCACGAAGGTGATGCCGAGGCCATTGATGAGGCCGATCAGGAAGGGAATGCCACCTGCGACCAGTATGGCGAGCGGTATTCCGACATTCTGTCCGTTCATCATGTTACCGGCAAGGACCGCGCCGAGCGAGATCATCGCGCCGACGGACAGATCGATGCCTTCGCGTCCGCCGAGGATCACAAGATTTTGGCCCGCCGCGACGATGCCGAGAATGGCGGCGATCGTCAGCAGCCGCACGATCTGCGACCCCTGTGCGAAGCCGGGCGACAACAGTTCGCCGACCAGCAGCAGGAAGACTGACGCGCCAATCGCAATGGTCAGCGGATCGGTGATGATGGATTTGATTTTCAAACCGGAATTTGTCATCTCAACGCCTCGTCACCAGAACGCCACCGGCAAGTGCCGTCAGCACGATCAACCCCTGCACCAATGTCTGGTACTCGAAGGGCAAGCCCGCAAAGAAAATCACATTGCCGATCATGCCCAGCACCAGCGCGCCGGCGATCGATCCTGTCGAGCTGCCGAACCCGCCGGAAAGTGCTGTGCCGCCAAGAACGACCGCCGAAATGGAGGAGAGCGCCAGGCTTGCACCGAGCAAGGGGTCGCCGGAGGCGGTCTCGCCCGTCAGGCACAGCGCTGCGAGCGCCGAAAACAGACCGGAAATCATGTAGGCGCCAATGCGAATGCCGGAGAGGCGCAGGCCCGTCTGGAAAGCGCCCGTGCGATTGCCGCCCACGGCCAACAAATGCACGTGAAACGGAATGCGCGACACAACGAGCGTAAAGGCAATACCAGCCAACAGCATCCACAGCACGAAAGGCAAACCGATGAAACTACCGGAATAGGTCTGCCAATAGGCTTCCGGCACGGGAAGACCGGCCTGCGGCAGAACCCAGATCGCCAGACCGGCAAAGATGATGCCCGTCGCGAATGTGGTGACGATGGGCTGGAAACGCAGGCCGGATATGAACAGGCCGTTGACCAGCCCACAGATCAGTCCAACCGCAACTCCCGCTCCCATACCTGCGAAGACGGCACCTGCCGTTCCGCCAAGTGCAGCGATGACGCTGACGGTAACGACATTGGCGAGCGCTACGATGCTTCCGACCGACAGATCTATATCCCCCGCCAGAATGACATAGGTCTGACCGATGGCGACCAGGATAAGGGGAAGAAATGTCGTCAGGTTCGACTGCAATACGGCCGGCTGCACGAAAGACGGCTGCAGAAACGTGTTGACGCCGATGAGAACGGCCAGAACCACAAGAGTTATGATCCAGGGTTGCTTACGCATAAAACCGAGGGAATTCATGCGGCGTCTCCATAGGCGGCGCGGGTCATGTTGACGGATGTCATGTCGGCTCCGGTCAGCTCCGCAGAAATGCGTCCGCCGTTGAAGACGAGAATGCGGTCGGCATATTCGAGGATTTCCGCATCTTCCGAGGAATAGAGAAGAATGGTCGCGCCCGCGTCAGCCTGCTGGCGCATAAGCGCGAAGAGATCGGCCTTGGCGCCAAGATCGATACCCTTGGTCGGATCATCGAGCAGCAGCAGTTTCGGTGCGGTGGCAAGCCAGCGGGAAATGAAGATTTTCTGCTGGTTGCCGCCTGAGAGCGTGCCTATCGGCATATCCATGCCAGCAAACTTCGTCTTCATGTCGTCCGCGACCTTCTGCACACGCGGCTTCAGCGTCGCGGGCCGGACCAGTCTCATCTTTTCGCGCACCATCAGAGCTGCAACAAGATTTTCGAAGATCGACCGGCCCTGAAGCGAGGCATCACGTCCGCGGTCGCCCGACACATAGGCAAAACCGTTATGAACCGCCTGCGAAGGCTTGCCGATGGCGACATCACGGCCCTCGAACTGGATTTGCCCGGCGGCAAAGGGGCTTGCGCCGAACAGGCCCTTCAGCAAGGCCGACTGGCCCTGCCCCTGCAATCCCGCCAAACCGACGATTTCACCCGGATAGGCTTCAAGACTGACACCGCGAACACCCTCGCCCGCAACGTCCGTCACCTTCAGGCTGGGCGCTGAACCTGCGCGTCCCTGCTGGCGGGCAGGCGCGGCGCGGACATCGCCGACCATGTCATGCACCACGGCCTCGCGGGTGGTAGCGGCGGTGTCGAGTTCCGAAATGGTCGCACCGTTACGCATGACGGTGATGCGGTCGCAGACAGCAAAAACCTCATCGAGCCGGTGGGAAATCATGATGGTGGAGATACCGTCCGCCTTCTTGGCTCTGAGTATCTCAAAAAAACGCTCAGACTGGCGGCCATCGAGGGCCGCTGTCGCCTCATCCATGATCATGAGTCTGGCATTCTGGGCGAAAACTTTCAGGATTTCGACGAGCTGGCGCTGATCGGGCGGCAGATTGCCGACGATCGCATCCGGCTCCAGACCGGTGCCGGCAACACCGTCAAACAGCGCGATCAGCCTGCACGCCTCGGCTTTCAGGGCCTTGCTGTCGACAAAAACGCCGCGCTTCGGTTCGCGACCGAGAAAAATATTGTCAGCGACGGAAAGCTGCGGAATGAGGCTTAGCTCCTGATAAAACAGCGCAATGCCGGCATTTTCGGCGTCACGCGGGCTTTTGAAGCGCACGTTTTCGCCGTTGAACCGGATGGTGCCGCTGGTCGGCGCGACCGCACCTGCAACGATCTTGCAGAGCGTGCTCTTGCCGCAACCATTCGCACCGAGCAACGCGTGAATTTCACCGCGACCAACGGTCAGCCTGCCGTCGGAAAGCGCACGCACGGCGCCAAAATTCTTCTGTATGCCGGCCGCTTCCAGAGCGTTCGCCATCGCATGTCCCCGAATTTTACTTGTCATTGTGCTTCGTCACTGGCGGACGCGCGCAATACGCGGTCCACATTCGAATTTCAGGTTTCGGGCTGGCGTTTGCGGCCAGCCCGAGACTGATCTTACTTGAAGAACTCGCCAGCCTGTTCCGGCGTCACGGTTGCCGTGACAGACCAATAGCCCGGCTTACCTTCGGCGGACTTGATGTTGTCCGCGAGGTTGTCGTTGCTCACGAAGGGTATCGGAATATAGATGGCGTTGCCGTAGGTACCGCCGAAAATGCCGTCCTTGAATTCCTTGCCCTGCAGCTTCAGAACCGCAACGTTGAGCGCGCTGGCCATGACACCCGGAGGATTGACGGAGGCGCCGGAGTTGAACTTTTCCTTCTCCCAGCGCGTCATGAAGTCCTTGCGGATTTCACCTGTCGCGGCGATGTTCTTGGTCTTGCCGGCGGCTTCGATTGCGCGCCATGCGCCATCGGCCATGCCGTCCTGCACCCACACACCGCTGATATCGGGATAGGTGGCGAGAAGGTTTTGCATTGCCTGCTGACCCTGCGCCTGATCCCAGCTCGCATTGGCTTCGTTCAGCACCTTGATATCAGGATATTTCTTGAACACTTCGCGGTAACCGGCGACGCGGGCTTCGTTGGCGGGATTGCCGGCGATACCGTTGATCGCGACGACGCTTCCCTTGCCCTTCAGCGAATCCGCAAGCCACTGTGCGGACTGTGCCGCCCAGGCCTTCTGGTCGATGCCGACATAGATCGCGTCCTTAGAGGACACTTCCGCGTCGGTTGCGATGACGAGAATGTTGCGTGCCTTCGCCTGAGCGAAGATCGGATCAAAGGCAGTCGGGCTGCCGGGATTGATGAGGATCGCATCAACGCCCTGGTTCATGAAATTGCGGATATGGCCGATCTGCCCCTGCACATCGACATTACCGCTCTGAACGACGACTTCGACCTTCACGCCCTTTTCGCCCCACGCCTTTGCGGCAGCCTGGGCTTCCTCGATCATCTGCGTGCGCCACTCGCTGCCGACGAAAGAATTGGAAAGACCGATCTTGAAGCTCTGTTCCTGAGCATGCACGGACGTGCCCGCCGCCAGCACCATAGCGGCAGCAGCCATCAAATGTTTAAACATGAAAATTTGCTCCTCCAAGCACGGTTTTTAACCGATGAAACCGTTTACATGAGGGAATGTAACCGGTTTCATAAATGAGTCAACCCAGCTGGGATTTTTTATGCACCCGTTGCCACAGCAAATTGCAGACCCTTGGCGGAGAGATGGGACGGCAATTTAAGGAGGAACAGCGGCATCATACTGGCGTGGATTTCAGGGCCGACAGCGCCCCAATTTTGTTCATGTGCGGACAGCTTGAGGCTCCGCTACTTCAACAAGAACAAGCTGCTGGCGTGTGTCTATAGACCGGGTGGCGTGAGACTAATTGCCCCCATCCACCATCTTGGTACGGGCCAAAGCATCCGCGAGATCGTTCCCGGCTATACCGGAATGTCCCTTGCACCACGCTATCTCGACGTTCGGATTACAAAGGAGCAAACGATCCACATTCTGCCACAGACCGCCATCTGGTATCTGTCGTTTGCGTTTTCGCGAATCTGGATTGATGCGTTTCCACCCGTTGCTCCGCCAGATTTCGCGCCAGCGATGGCAACCTTCCATCACGTGAGCGGAGTCTGTCCAGAGCTTGGCTGGCCGGCCTGGAGCCTGTGCATCGAGCCATAAAAGTGCATTCATGACCGCCATGACTTCAAACGAATTGTTCGTAAGTCCGATTTCCGTTCCTCGCGCAGCATGGATCTGCCGCTCGGTTTCAAACACGATGAATGCCCAGCTTCCCGATAATGCAACGGGGTCGTATGAACCATCCGCGTAGATGACGAGTGGAGCAGTCATGTAGCTCGTTTCCTTGCGTCAAAGGCGTTTGGAAAGACTGACAGCGCTTTCGGGTGTTTTCTGTAGATAGCTTGTACAATCATCTTATTCGAGTCAGATTCACGTCCAGGGATGAAACATGATCTTCAAACGCATCGTCGCAGGAATAGTCGATCTCATCTTGCTCATCAGTGTGGCGTTTGCACCGACATTCATCGCCGCAGAGTGGCTACCGCAGTATATGGACGCTCCAGCGGGGCAACCGCCGACACCTCTGATGGGTATAACGCTTTTATGGCTGGCATCCGTGTTGTTTTGCTATTTCCCGGCCTTCGAAAGCAGCGCCTTCATGGCAACTCCCGGAAAACTGCTAATGCGACTAAAGGTCGTCCGGCGCACCGGCGAAAGACTGACCTTTACGCAAGCGCTCTATCGCATGGTCTTCGGCCCGCTCGCAATATGGTTTCTGCCCTGGTACCGCGACCATTTCTCGGGTGGTGCGATTGTAAAGGACCGCTGAGTTTGTGGTTGTGTGATTTCACACTCAACCCCTCACCTTTCCCGTTTCCCATTACCAGTCCCGTTTCAAGGACGGCGGCAGGTCAGGATGAAACGACGGTAGACGAAAGTTCGCAGCCTGTTGCGCAGGTTGGTGTTTTTCCGCTGCGCTCTCGCAATCGGGGCATGTGAGTGCAGTTCGATGCCGGTAAAGCCGGCGGCGATCAGGAGCGGCTTCAGCATCTGCGGGCGCAACCCCTGCCCGAACGGAAGCGCCTTCATGATTGCGGCATGATGGCTGCTTTGGGCACCATCGTAATTCTTGTCGGCCCCCACCGAAAGATCGATGAGCCGGATCAAAAGGCTGGCGAGACGCCCTGCCGGTTTTGGCGTTGCCCAGTCACCATCGAAAAACAAGAGCCGACCGCCCGGACGAAGCAGCCTGAACCACTCGCGGAAGGTCTCCTCAGGCTGCGTCAGTGTCCAGACCAGATGCCTGCAAATGATCGCATCATAGGACGCATCCGGCTCCATGGTGTTTTCGGCATCCGCCATCACGAAACGTAGCCTTGGTTTTCCCGCATGTTTGGCGCGCGCTACGGATAACATCGCTTCTGAAAAGTCGAGTGCCGTGACCTCGTGGCCGAGATCATGAATAAGCCGCGTCACCTCGCCGGTGCCACAGGCCAGTTCAAGGATATGTTTCGGCTCAGGTCCCATCAGGTCGCGGATCGGCTTCTGCCATGCATTGGCCTCGGCGCCAGCTGCTATCTTGTGTCCAAAGGCCAGATCGAAAGTCTCTGATCTTTTCGACCAATAATCGCGGATTTCCTCCTTGAGATCGAAGTTGCCGCCATCCATGGTCTATTCCTTTGAGTACTCAAATCGCATCCGCTGCGGCGAATGACAGCTTGCTTCACAATGTGATGCCAAGTTAGCCCATGCGACATCGCTGGAAAATCAGAAGTCTGTGGCCCCGAGATATAGATCATAATAAACCTATATATTTCAAGATATAAGTGCAGTTTCCTGATGTGATTTATAACTCTCCTGACGCCTCCCGGCGCCTTTGCTCGAGCTCTTCGCTATACCGCCTCAGCGTATGGCTTTCCGTCAGCAGGCCCACGGGTCGGTTTTCGATCTTGTCGTTGACGACAACCAGAGCTTCGCTTTCGGTAGCATCGAAGGCTGCCGCCGCCTGACGTGCGTTCATCGCCGGCAGCAGCACGTCGTTCTTGTAATTGAGGTAGGTCTCGAGGCTGATCTTGGAGGGATCGCGATCCATCGGATCGGCGTAGATTTCCGGCACGAGGACCATGCCGGCATAACGCCCGTCATCGTGTGTCATGATAACCCGCTGCGTAGAGCCTAGCGGAAACTTCTCCTTGAAGGCCGGAAGTCCCATGCTGACATTGGCCTTGCGAATATCGGCGCGCATCATCTTGCCCACCGTCAGGTCGCGGATCCAGCCGATATCGTGGGCGCTGCGGATGCTTTCGCCCCGCAGGTGAAAACGCCAGGTGGCGAAGGAGTAACCGAAGGTGGTGCGTACCACGAGCGATGTCGTGACGACGGCCGCCAGCACCAAAGCCGTGATCTGGAAGTCTCCGGTCAGTTCCAGCGCCAGAAACGTCATCGTCAGAGGACCGCCGATAATGGCGGCGGCAAAAGCACTCATGCCGACCACGGCGTAGACCACGGGTGCTGTCGAGCCATAGCCGATATAGGGTGCGCAGAGTGCGAAAATCTTGCCGACCAGCGACCCCATGAACAGCGAGGCAAAAAACAGGCCGCCGCGGAAATTCGAGCCGATGGAAATCGCGCTCGCCGCAGCCTTCAGCAGGAAAAGCCCGGCCAGCCCGTATATCGTCAGATCGGCATCGATGTTGAGATGGAGCGCACCGTGGCCGCTCGACAGGACCTGCGGTGAAATCAGCGCAAGTGCGCCCACCGCCACGCCACCGATTGTTGGACGCAGCCAGCCGGGAATGGCGCTTTTGCGGGCGGTTTCCTCGATAAGGGAGACCGTCTGCATCAGCACGATGCCGATAAACGCACATACCACGCCGAGAAAGATGGCCGGTACATAATCCGGAGGCGTCACACGGCTGGCATCGTAGATATCGATGGACAAGCCATGTCCGCCGATAAGCCCTGCCACGATGCTGGCAACCAGCGCAGAGACAATGAGCGGCGCGAGTGTCACGACGGTATAGGTGCCGATGATGAGTTCTATGGCATAGAATGCCCCGGTTAGAGGCGCGTTGAAGGCAGCGGCAATGGCACCAGCAGCACCACAGCCGACGAGGATGCGCATGTCTCCTCGTCTCAGCTTTAGCTTGATGCCGATCTTGGAGGCCACACCGCTGGCGATCTGCGTATAGCCTGCCTCAAGCCCGACAGATGCGCCGAAACCGTTTGAGACGATGTTCTGCACGCAGACGATGATGCTGTCCGTCAGCGAAAGGCGTCCGCCATGCAGCGCATTCGCCTCGATGGGGTCGACCATCGGCTTTTTGCGGGTTTTCGAAAGAATGAAGAGGATCAGGCCGAGTACGATGCCGCCAATGACCGGCCCGGCAAGCACGATCCAGCCGGAGAGTTCACTGCTGCTCAGCCGCTCGACACCGAAGACCAGCACATGAAGGGCCGTACTCAATCCGCCGATCAGCGCCACCAGAAGGCCGGCCGCAATGCCGATGAGGACGGCGAGAGCCACCAGCCCCAGCTCGCCGCGCCGGAACATCGCCCGCAGGCGACTGGAGCGCAGATTGTCGAAGAAGCTCGCCATACTGGGTGCACGGAAAGGCCGGGTCGACATGCTGTTCCTTTTCAGGCGGTATTAGGGCGCTTCAATCTCGAGTTCGACTTCGAAACGCATCTGGTCGTAAGCCGGTTCAACATGATCAGGCGTTTCGCGCATCACCGTGTCATAATCGAGCGGAATGTGCATATGGGTCAAGATCGCCCTTTTGGGTGCAAATCTATCGATCCAGCCGAGCGCCTGTTCGAGCGAGAGATGGCTGGGGTGATAACGGTGCTGCAGCGCATCGATGACGAGGACGTCGAGACCGGCAAGCTTGGGCACGCTTTCGACCGGAAAATCGCTGACATCGGTGCAATAGGCGACATTGCCAATCCGAAAGCCGAGCGAGTGCACGTCACCATGCTGCTGCATGTGGACGTTGAAAGGTATCGACCCGCCTGCCCCGTCGATGATCAGGGTCGCGTCGATATCGGCGATGATCCGCGGCTCGACGATCGGCGGATAATTGCTGCCCGGAGGCGTTTCCAGGCAATAGGCAAAACCATCCCAGATGCGCGCCATGGTGACTGGATCGGCATAGATGGGAATGCGGCTCTGCTGAATGGCGAAATAGATGCGCAGATCGTCAATACCGTGCAAATGGTCGGCATGGGCATGAGTGTATAGAACCGCATCGACTGCCTCCACTTTGGCGGCAATCATCTGCTCGCGAAAATCAGGCCCGGTGTCGATGACGACGGTGGTCTTACCGCCATCGGGTCCGATCTGCTCCACCATGAAGGCCGCACGAGTACGCCGATTCCTGGGGTTTTCAGGATCGCAGGCGCCCCAGTCGCCGTTGATGCGCGGTACGCCGGGAGACGACGCACATCCGAGAACCGTAAAGCGGCGACGGTAGATTGCCACGCCTACACCCTTGTCATCTTCGAAAAGCAGCGGAAAGCATTCTCGGTGGTGATTTCGGCCATGCGCTCGAACGAGATGCCATGTACCTCGGCCAGCACTTCCGCCGTGTTCACCACATAAGAAGGCTCATTGCGCTTGCCGCGCCAACGCTTGGGCGCGAGATAAGGCGCATCCGTTTCCACCAAGAGACGGTTGAGCGGCACGGTGGCTGCAATATCGCGGATATCCTGCGATTTCGGGAACGTCAGAATGCCGGAAAAGGATACGTAACCGCCAAGTTCGACGCCGGTTTTGGCGAGATCGGGACCTGCGGAAAAGCAGTGCAGGATAAAGGGAAAAGCACCCTTGTCGCTTTCTTCACGCAGAATCGCAGCCATGTCCTCATCAGCGCTGCGGCTGTGGATGACGAGCGGAAGCTTGGTTCTCCGCGCCGCCTCGATGTGGCGAACGAGGCCGGTCTTCTGGTCTTCCGGCTTTTGCGTGTCGTAGAAATAATCCAGCCCCGCCTCGCCGATCGCCACGATCTTGTCATGGCTCTCGGCAAGCCGCACAAGCTCGTCGGCCGAAATGTCGAGTTCTTCGTCGGCATTGTTTGGATGCGTGCCGACCGAGCAGAAAACCGACGGATATTTTTCCGCAATCTTCAGAAGCTCGGGCAGACGGCGCACCCGGGTCGAGATCGTCACCATCTGGGCAACGCCGGAAGCATGGGCGCGGGCGATGATATCGTCGCGCTCAGCCTCGAAATCGGGAAAATCCAGATGGCAATGCGTATCGATCAGCATGGTCGTCGCCTTCACGCTTCCGGTGCGACGTAACGCGGGAAGACCGGCTTCGGTGCCTCAAGCGGCGTTCCCGGAACCAGACGTCCGGCTTCGCCGAGTGCGGCAAAATCCCGTTTGTCGGCAGGGGCAGCAACCAGATCGAGCAGCTTCTCGCAGGATCCCGGCATGAAGGGCTGCAACAGAATGCCGATCTGGCGGACGACTTCCGCCGTCACGTAAAGCACGGTGCCCATGCGTTCTGGGTCGGTCTTCTTCAAAGCCCACGGCTCCTGCGACGCGAAATAGCGGTCGGTTTCCGAAACGACGGCGATGATGGCTGCAAGCGCGCGATGGATGAGCTGCTTGCCCATTTCCTCACGGCAGAGTGCCAGAAGCCCATCGGCGGAGGCGAGCATCGCCTTGTCTTCATCGGTCAACGGCCCGGGCGTCGGGATCTGTCCGTCACAATTCTTGACGATCATCGACAGCGAGCGGCTGGCCAGATTGCCGATGCCATTGGCAAGATCTGCGTTGATGCGGGTGGCGATGCCCTCTTCGCTATAGCTGCCGTCCTGGCCGAATGAGACTTCGCGCATGAAGAAATAGCGGACCTGATCGAGACCGAAATGGTTGACCAGATTGACCGGATCGACGACGTTACCAAGCGACTTCGACATCTTCTCGCCCTTGTTGAGCAGGAAGCCGTGCGCATAAACCCGCTTGGGCAGCGGCAGCTTGGCGCTCATCAGGAAAGCCGGCCAATAGACCGCGTGGAAGCGAATGATGTCCTTGCCGATGATATGCACGTCGGCCGGCCAATATTTTGCGCGCGGACCGTTCTTGTCTTCGATGTAACCCGTAGCGGTAATGTAGTTGGTCAGCGCATCGACCCAGACATACATGACGTGCTTCGGGTCATCAGGAACCTTGATGCCCCAGTCGAATGTCGTGCGGGAAATCGACAGGTCCTTGAGGCCGGATTTGACGAAGGAGATGATCTCGTTTCGACGCTCAGCGGGACCGATGAAATCCGGGTTCTCCTCGTAGAGCTTCAGCAGCTTGTCCTGATATTCCGAGAGCTTGAAGAAATAGCTCTCCTCCTCGACCCATTCGACGGGCGTGCCCTGCGGCCCATAGCGAACGCCGTCGGCGCGCACTTCCGTCTCGTCCTCGCCGTAATAGGCCTCGTCGCGCACGGAATACCAGCCGGCATAGCTGTCCTTATAGATGTCGCCGCTGTCGGCCATCAGGTTCCAGATATTGCGCGAGGTCTCGTGATGACGTTCTTCCGTGGTGCGGATGAAATCGTCGTTCGAGGCGTTAAGGAGCTTGCCCATCTCGCGGAACTGGTCGGAATTGCGCTGCGCCAGCTCTTCCGGCGAAATGCCTTCCGCCCGCGCTGTCTGCTGCATCTTCTGGCCGTGTTCGTCGGTGCCGGTCAGGAAGAAAACATCCATTCCGTCCAGGCGCTGAAAGCGTGCCATGGCATCCGTCGCAATCAGCTCGTAGGCATGGCCGATATGCGGCTTGCCGTTAGGATAGGAGATTGCGGTGGTGATGTAGAAGGGTGTCTTGTCTGTCATGACGGTCTATCGACTTTACAGGCTGTTTTTTGGATAGACCGCTCTTAAACGATTGTTCGCAACAGCGAAAGCAAAAGCGTACGTTCCGTACGATCTCTTGGGTCTCACACGCGGCGAACATCTTCCAGAATGGAAAGCACCATCTGCTTCTTGTCGAGATTATAGGCCTGCGCCACGGTAATGCGTTCCGAAAGCGTCGACGAAAGGCGCGCATGTTTCTCTGCCGCCGAGATATCACCGGCCATCGCCGCCGCTCTCGCACGCGCCATCAACTCCTCCGTCACGTGCTCCATGAAGAAGCCGAGAACAATATCGCCGTCCTTCTGTGCCAGAACTTCGGCAAGCTTGTGCATCTGCTTGCGTGCACCGGGCCCTTCGGCCGTCATGACGGAGGCGAGCGCCTCCACAATGTCAGAGCCGCCGTAATTCATCAGTTTTAACGCCTGCGCGACGCTGCCCTTGGAGGCGGAAAGCAGCGCATCCCGCTTTTCGCCAGCCGGGCTGATACCGAGATGATCGAGCGACTGCACCATATCCGCATCCGAAAGCGGCAGCAGCCGGAGCGGCATGCAGCGCGAGCGGATTGTCGGCAGCAATTTGCCCGGCGCATGCGACAAAACGAGGAACATCGCCCGCTTTGGCGGCTCTTCGAGTATTTTCAGAATGGCGTTTGCGGCATTGCGATTGAGATCGTCAGCCGGATCGATGATGACGATACGCCAATTGCCGGTGCCCGAGGTCTGCGAGAAGAAGTGCCCTGCCCGCCGCACCTCATCCACCGTGATGGCGGATTTCACGCGGCCGGTCTTTTCATCCGCCGGGCGGGTCAGATGCAGCAGATTATGCGACGCACCGGAGGTGATCTGCCGGCTGACAAGCGATTCCGTATCGGGATCGGCCAGGAAATCCGGTGCTGTGGCTGGATCGGGATGGGTAAGTACGTGGTTGGCGAAACGGAAAGCGAGTGTTGCCTTACCAATGCCTTCAGGGCCTTCGATCAGGATCGCATGGTGGCCCTTGCCGGAGCGATAGGACTGCGCAAGAAACGCCTCCGCTTCGCCATGGCCGAAAAGCTTCGTGTTCTGCTGCGGCGCAATTGCGCCGTCGAGAACGCCCTGAACCTCACTCATGCGCCGTGCCCGCCGCAGTCTCCAGCCGCTCGAGCAAAGGCTCGACAAATGACATGACGTCTTCCGTCACTTTTTCTTCCGGCTGATCGGCATTGACGATCCGACAACGACGCGGCTCGGCAAGCGCAATATCCAGATAGGCTTCACGCCGCTTCTCGTGGGTCTCGATTTCCTCTTTTTCGAAACGGTCCGGTGCGGCACCCTCATCCGCACGCTTTCTGGCCCGGGCAAGGCCCTTTTCGGCGGCGATATCGAAGATCAACGTCAGTTCCGGTACGACGCCATCAATAGCAACGCGTTGCAGCGTCTCGATGAAATCCGGCTCAAGATTGCCGGTCGTACCCTGATAGACACGTGAGGAATCAAGAAACCGGTCACAAAGCACGATTGCGCCACGTTCCAGTGCCGGGCGAATGACCTCCTCGACATGGTCGTTGCGCGCTGCCGCAAACAGGATTGCCTCCATGCGCACGCCGAAGGATTCGGCAGCACCCGACAGCAGAACATGGCGAACAGCCTCCGCCCCCGGCGAACCGCCCGGCTCACGGGTTACGATCACATCGAAACCACGGCCGCGAAGCGCCTCGGCAAGCGTGCGAATCTGCGTCGACTTGCCAGCGCCTTCGCCGCCCTCGAAGCTGATGAACAATCCGGTCTTTTCGGCCAATGTCACGTCCTGTGAGGAATTCTCAGAAATATCGAAATGCCTGTTTACAGCATCGAACCGAAAAGTGTGAAGCGCTTTTCAGAAAATCCGATGTCTGAACAAAAGCATAGGGAAAGTTGCGGATTGCGGGATAGGCATCAGAGCCAGAACAGCAGCAATTCCTTGAGCGCCCCAGCAGCATTCTGGGTCAACGTGCCCTTGCCGACTGCCGTTCTCGTATAAAGCGGCACTTCCCGCAACAGCCTTTCGCCCGAAAAAACCTTGAGTGTTCCGACATTCGCACCAGTGTCGAGCGGCGCATTGAGCGGCCAGCGATAGACGATCCGCCCGGAAATACGCTCGGGATTATTGACCGGTACCAGCACGCTGACATCTTCCCGGGGCGACAGGTCTATATGCGAGACATCGCCACCGTAGACGCTGACTGAACCGACGGCTTCGTCCTTTGCAAAAAGATGGCGTTTTTCGAAGGCCGTCAGCCCCCAGTCAACCACCCGGCGTGCTTCGTCCTGCCGCGTCTTGTCGTCAGCGATGCCGCCAAGCGCCAGATAGACCCGGCGCCCTTCCCGCTCTGCCGAAACGACTGCCGCGAAACCGCTGCCTTCCGCAAAACCAAGCCCGAGACCGTCTATGCCGTTACCCAGCAGCGAGTTCTTGTTGCGCTGGAAAATCCGGTTCCATTCGAAATCCGGCTTGGTGAAAAGCCCATAGCGATCGGGATAGGTATCGCGCAGATGCTGGGCGAGAAGCACCATATCCTTCGCGGTCGTCTGGTTGCCCGGATCGGGAAGACCCGTCGAATTGGCAAAGACACTGCGGTTCATGCCGAGTTCGCCGGCTCTCACCGTCATGCGCTTGGCGAAAGCGGAGTCGGACCCTGCCATGCCTTCGGCGACAATGATGCAGCCATCATTGGCGTTCTGCACAATAATTCCCGTCAGAAGATCGTTGACGCTGACGGAGGATTTCAGCGCTGCAAACATGGTCGAGGTCCGCGACGGCGCACCACCCGTGCGCCAGGCATATTCAGAAACGGGATAAGCTGTCTCGGGCGTTACCTGCCCTTTGGCCAGCGCATCCAGCACCACCTCAACAGTCATCAGCTTGGCAAGCGAAGCGGGCGGAAAGGATTGATTTTCATTCTGGGAAAGCAGCACCGTGCCGGTTTCGGCATCGATCATATAGGCCTGTTCGGCCTTGGCGATGAAAGGTGCTGTTTGCGTTTGCGCCTGCGCCGGACCGTTACCGAAAAACGCAAATGCGAGCGCTGCCGCGACCGGGAAAAAAGAACGATGAATGGCCTTGTGCATGAAACCGCCCAGCTTTCCCTGCCGCAACCCGCCGCTCGCGACGAAAACGCAAGTCAGCCATAAACTCTTCAACCCGTCAGCGCGTCTTCGCCTGCTGACGCTTCACATGGGCAAGTATGGAATCCTCGTTAAGCGCTCCGCGATCGACGAGCACGCTGTCGAACGCACGTGAGGTTTTCGAAACCGCAGAGGATTCCTCGGAATAAGCCGCTGCATATTTGGACGACGGCGTTGGCACGCGCAGATAGTTGCCGCCAGGTGCTGCCGGCTCACGCGTGAAATTGCCTTCCGGGCGTTCCGCCAGGAACGGACCGATTTCCGGCAGGATTGCAAATTGTTCGAAGGCCGGTGCGGGGCCGTTGACCAGCGGCATGGCCTGGAGCGCTGCATTCTTTTTGGTACCAACCAGCGCCGTCTGCGTCGAAGCACCGTAATTCGGGTTTGATGTCGGGGCCGGCACGAAATTCGGCGAAGCCGAAGCCACCATGACACCAGTCGCGATCTGCCCTTCCGGCGCAACACCCGGAGAACGAGAGCCCTTCGGAACATAGGACGCCATCAGATAAGGCATGTCGTGCCCATCAAGCGGCGCGCGGCCTGCATATTGCACCCGCACATTCGCCGTTCCAGTGCCCTTCATGTCGAGAAGATCTGCGGTCTTGCTGGAAACGTCGATCAGGCGACCTTCATGGAAGGGTCCGCGATCGTTGACGCGCACCAGAACCGATGCACCGTTTTCCATATTGGTGATGCGCGCATAGCTCGGCAGGGGAAATGTCGGATGCGCAGCGGAAAGATGTTCCTTGTCATAGACCTCGCCATTTGCCGTCAGGCGGCCGTGGAAGGCGGAACCATACCAGGAGGCAAGACCGGTCTTGTTGTAACCCGGCTCTTCCTTCGGAAAATAACGTCGGCCCTTGACGGTATAGGCATTGCCGAGAAGCTCGCGCCCGCCGCCCTTGGGAATGTTCTGGCCGTCGGCCACGCGCGGGCTGGCTTTGACGCCATATTCCGATTCGGAGAAATATTCCTTGCTGCGCTTCTGCTTCGGTTTGGTCTCAGAGGTGGTGGAACACGAGGCTGTCGCGGCGCAAAGCACGGAAATTGCAAGCCACTTCACGCCCGATCTGGCGTTGATGCCGAGTTTCTTGACCGTAGATTTCAAATCGTCTGCCCCACGCTGCTTGCAGGCTCGAAGAACCGCACCCTCATTTGCCTCGATGCATGCCCCTGCCATCGAAGCACCTAACAGTCGCTTAATCTTGTGCATAACGTGGCAAAAATGCGAACGACTTCTGCAAATTCGATAAAATTGTAATGAACGTGGTTAACGATTTATGTCTTTTCCGCAGCGCGGGAAGCCCGACGCGCCTGTAAACGCGCAGTCTCGAGATGTCTCCTGCTCAAGGAACAAACGAAGCCCGACCGCGTTTTCCCCTCGCAAACACACGAGCTTCCGCCGGTTTTCGGCTGAGTGAGGGAACATGATCAAGTCAATAAAAACCGCCGGCCTGGCACTAGGCATCGCGCTGGTGTCCATTGCCGCTCCTATTCACGCAAGTGCGCAGGACATGGAGCTGCGGATCGGCCCCGACGGCGTTCGCCCGGTTATACGTGATCGCGACCGCGACATGGACCGACGAGGACCTCCGCGCATGCGTGGCTGCGGCGAACGCGAAGCCCGCGCCGCCGCCCGCGAGGCAGGCCTGCGCGACCCCGAAATCGTGCGCGTCACCCCCGGTCGCGTCGTCGTCCAGGGCTTCACCCGCCGAGGACCGGAGCGCATCACATTCGCGAACGAACGCGGCTGTCCTGAACTCTAATACATTAATCAAAGGAACCCGCCGACAGGCGGGTTTCTTCATTTCGGTGATACAAGAAATTTCCAAGCTAAAGTACACCGCGTCGCTAACGCTGCCGGTCCTGTTGATTTCAAACTGTCTGTTTGGAATTTTATGGCAGATGGGGTGTTTGTCACGTTTAAGCACCTACCGCGTTGAAATCGTCCATGCGAAGAATATTGCGATGCGATCGAGCGCCTAGTGAAAGATGTTGACCCGTAAGAAAATGCTGATTTAATATATTACTTATATTTGAGGTAATTATTATGTCAGCACTTAGATTTTTGGTCTCATTGTATATTGTTGTCTATCACATGCTGGTGGTTTCACCGTGGGATTTGCGGGTGGTCTCTCCAATTTTCCACAAAGGCTGGATCGGAACCGACTTCTTTATAATCTTGTCGGGTTTCATCATAGCAATCGCATATAAAGAAAAACTCCAATCGAAAAAACTTTCTCCCGGTGATTTCATGAGGGGTCGATTACTTCGCTTGTGGCCACCACACGCAATAATCATGATGCTTTTTCTATGTTACTTTCTGCTCACAAAGGCGGCTGGATTTACAACTAACGACCCTTCATTTTTTGCGCCCTCCGCATTCGTGTCGCAACTATTACTGACTAATAGTTTTATTTTTACGGATCAGGCTTGGAACGTACCCACGTGGACGCTGTCTGCACTCTTGGTCTGCTACGCGATCTATGCCTTTTCCATTCCCTATTTCCCAAAGGTTGGCAGTCCGCACCATATCTTGGTGGGAGCTACTTTTTGGTTGTCTGCAGCGGCGATCGTCGTTTTTGTTTTATTAGGAAAGTCGATTGCGCACTTACATGAGCACTTGGCTCTTGTTCGCGCCATACCGCTTTTTTTCTACGGGGCGATATTAGGCCATTTTTCACTGGCGATTGGATCGTTGCACATAAAAAATCGGGGCACGCGCGCCATTTTCTTGGTAATCTTTGCGTTAATCGTCGCGCATTCATCGTCAGGAGCCATAGCAGACACTATCATCTTGCTGCTGACGTCGGGGCTAGTGTTACTATGTTCTGATCTACGCAGTGGGAGGCTCATGCATGCCCTCGGGCGTCTATCTTTCGCAATCTATTTGCTGCACGTTCCGATGATCTATGTCTATTTCCCAATCATCAGAAGAATTGCTGGTCTAGATAGGACGGATGGCGCGTACATAACGCTTTGGCTGACTTTCCCCCTGATAGTCGTTGCCGCGGCTTATGTCTTTGAGAGATTTGTCGAGCGACCTTTGGCCAAGCGTCTCAAGCCGGCGGCACAGGAGCATCGGACAATAAGTGCCACCGCTTAGGCCACACGTAGGGATGCCGATCGACAACGGGTGGAACTGTGAGAATATCGCGAAATGAGCATGCCATCTCAGACCGCAAGCAGTCCCTTCGGCGGCAATCCCTCAGTGATAAGCACGCGCTGGACGATAAGAGGATCGTGGTCGCAGGGTTTGGAACCTGCTGCGACGGGAGCCGCGCAAGGGCCAATGAGAACATATGCAAAACGAAAGTGGCAGATGGGGTGGGATTCGAACCCACGGTACGCTCTCACGCACGCCGGTTTTCAAGACCGGTTCCTTAAACCACTCGGACACCCATCCATCGGTGGTGAGGCTTTATAGCGTTTTGAAAAAGGCCGTCAATCCCGATGGCGCACGCGCGCACAGCCTCTTCGCATCCGTCAGCACCTCATTGTCCTTGTGTCGTTGCAGGCGGCAGCAGAGACCCCTCGCCCGAAGGAAGTGCCGGACTTTGCTGAGGCGAGTGGAATAGCGCCAGACTCAGCACGATTGCCACAAGCACCAATAAAAGCGCCACGAAGAAGATTCCGGATTTATCCATGCGTCTGCTCATGTCCCATTATGTTAGGCGCGAATATGTGCAATTCGAGGCAATCGAAGAATAAAACGACCTCCTGTCAAGTTGCCTGACAGATTTGGACAGTTGATATTCCTAAATTCTTTCTGCTTGAGCAAATTTTATGTGTCGGCGTACTGTTTGGGACGGAAGTGGCCTATCGCGTCAGTAATATTGTCATTTATATAGCCGCATCGCTCCCGGGCATTGCCCAACTTTCCCCGAGCGATCAACCTGCCCCGCCCGTTTGCGGGGCTTTTTTCTTTTATGCTACCGAAAAACTGCGACCGGCGGATAAAAGCTGGGTGTGCGTTACCTGCTTTACGGTTCAGACACCGATGCTCGGTCCGCCATCGCCGTGCCGAAAACCGCCCCGGAAAATATCCTCGAAAAGGTTCAGCAGCGCCGGCGGTAACGTGTCGGACAGCTCTAGTATGATCTCGTTGGCGCGATTGTAGGAATAGATGGCGCAAAGTGTCAGCACCAGCAGCACTATCCACGGCCAGATTGGCTTGCGCCTAGGCGGCGCCCCATTGAGTTGTTGCGGTACAGTCATCCCGGTACCTTCCGTTCAGGCCTTGACGCGCGGTTCGCCTCCCGGCGCATAGGCGGTTTTTTGCAGGAAACGGAATATGTTACCGCACTGACCGCAGCGGATCATGAATTCCGTTGGATCGACCGAGGCACGCTCGGTGCGGAAGCCACGCGGCATTTCATCAACGCGAAAATCAAGGTTACGGCGGTCTTTCTCATCCGATTCTGACACCTCGGCAAAACCCTGATGACCGCATTTGGAACATTCGAGTTTCCGGGAATATCTGTCGCGCGCTGCCATATGCCGTCCTTTACTTGCACCCTATCAGGTAGCAGCGGCAAAACAGCATTTCAATGGCGATCGCCGCAGGTTAAAGCTTTGCCCGTCTGTTTTCAGTGTGGAAAACGCGTCCAGTGGCAAGAACAAGTCGGAAGCTCATGCACAACGAAGCCCCCCTGCTTTCATCCTCCCTGATACGGCGCGCCGTCATCATTGCCGTCATTATTATATGCTTTGTTGCTGCCCTCAATATCGGCGTTAAATGGTACGGCGAGCGGATCCTTCAGGCGGGCCATACAACAGCAACCGATGCGGTGGAGATCACAATCGGCAATGACCGGCTGAAACTTGCGAAAAACACGCTGCGTGTACCTTCCGACCGCCATGATGGAGAGCGAGAGCGGGCCGATCTTTATCTCACCTGGCCGGATCTCAAGGGATATGAAGACTCCAATCGCGCTGTTTTCGATGATCCGGCGCAGGCAGCAGGGCTTATTTTCATCCAGCTATCGCAAAGCACGATGTCTGAGGACATGTCCGGCCGTTTCGGGCCGATCTATGCCCGGTTGACGGAAGGAGAGCCTGTGCCGCTGAAACACGGCCTCACACTGCACCGCCTGCGTTCCGACGCAGGTTACGGCAAGGAAGTCATATTGACCGGGCAGCGCGTAGGCGAAAGCGACTATGTCGTGCGCTGCCTTCTGCCGCAAACCCAGCAGGAGTCGACGGGCAGCGACTGCCAGAGGGACATCCACGCCGGCCAGGACCTCAGCCTGTTCTACCGATTCTCCGCAACCTTGCTACCGCAATGGAAAGAACTCGACGCAGGCGTGAAACGCTACATCGAGCAGCGCCTCGTAAAAGACTGAAATCCGTGAAAAGGCGTGAGACAGATTGCGCCCGAAAAGTCGCATTTTATGGAGCGTGGATACCTTTCATAAACCACTTGGTAACGCCATCCCGATAAAGTTTCTTCCCGGAGCACTCGGGCGGGGCGCGTCCGAGCGGAACAGAAATATGCGATTGAAGAGTTCAGCAGTGTTGAAAAGTCTATTTGGGGCAGATTCGCGCAAAGCGGGTGCGACGTCTTTGGTGAGGTTCGTTGCGTTGACCCTTGCTGCGGCGTTCATAACCGCAACATCCGTTGGCACCGCACAGGCGGACCCGAAATATGCGGGCATCGTCATTGATGCCAAGACCGGCAAGGTTCTCTACGGCGAAGATCCGGATGGCCTGCGCTATCCTGCCTCGCTGACGAAGATGATGACGCTTTATCTTACGTTCGAGGCGCTCAATTCCGGGCGCATTTCGCTCGATTCCAAGGTGCCGGTTTCGGCCAACGCCGCCAAGGAGCCTCCTTCCAAGCTCGGCGTGCGCGCCGGTGGCAGCATCACGGTCGAGCAGGCAATTCTTGCGCTCGTCACCCGTTCCGCCAACGACATGGCCACCGCACTAGGTGAATATATCGGCGGCTCCGAAGACCGTTTTGCCAGAATGATGACCGCCAAGGCCCGTGCGCTCGGCATGACGCGCACGACCTATCGTAACGCCAACGGCCTGCCTAACACGGCGCAGATGACGACGGCGCGTGACCAGGCCCGCCTCGGAATCGCCCTTCGCCAGCATTTCCCGCAATATTACGGCTACTTCTCCACGCGCACCTTCAATTTCGGCAAGCAGGTCATCGGCAACCACAATCGTCTAGTGGGAACCGTGCGCGGCGTAGATGGCATCAAGACAGGTTATACCCGTGCCGCCGGAAGCAATCTTGCAACATCGGCACAGCTAGACGGTCGCTCCATCGTCGCCGTCGTTCTTGGCGGCCGCTCGAGCGCTGCCCGTGACGCCACCATGCGCAAGCTTGTTGCGACCTACCTGCCGCAGGCCTCCCGCAGCGGCAACAGCAACCTGATTGCGCAGACGAGATCGGCACCTGTCGAAGAGCCAGTCGCTGTGGCTGTTGCTGCTCCACCTGTGGCAGTCGCGGCTCCGTCCGCAGCTGTCGCTGCGACAGATTCCGGCCTGCCCCATGCCGGCCCCGTACCGCAGACCCGTTACGAGGACGCGCCGGTTACCGCCTTTGCAGGCTCCTCTTCCAATGCGGCCGTAAAGGCCATGGAAGCCGCCACCTGGCAGAAGGGCAAGGATCCTATTTCTCAGGTAGCCGTCGCGCCTGACCGCAAGTTGATTACCAACTCGACCAAGGTGGACAATATCGTCACCGCGTCCACGCCGGCATCTGTGCCCTCCACCCCTTCCGTTTCGGCAAAGGCTGAAGCTCCGCAGGGCGGCTGGGTGATCCAGATTGGCGCATCGCCGGATGAAAACTCGGCACGTGGCCTGTTGCAGAATGCGCAGGAAAAAGGCGGCGCCGCCCTTCGGTCCGCAAAACCCTTCACGGTGGCCTTCAGCAGAGAAGGCTCCCAGGTATACCGCGCCCGCTTCGGCGGCTTCGACGGCCAGGCCGCCGCGGTAAATGCATGCAATGCATTGAAAAAGAAAGGCGTCAGCTGCTGGGCGTCACTCCAGTAATCGACGTTCGTGCAGGCGGTGTCTTATTTGTTGAAACATCGCCTGTCTCCTCGAATTGTGTAATGTGTAGCGAGGCTTTCCAAGATGGCAGTTAACGAGAACTATTCGGACATTGCGTCTGGCAACGGGCAAGGCAGTCTGTCGGTTCTGCATCCCATTCACGAGGCGGCAATGCGCATTGCCGATCTCGGTCTTAACCGCTCCAAGGCAAAGACGCGTGATCTCGTCAGCCTGCTTCTGTCGCACGGCGCCCGCGCCTGGCGTGCCAATCAGCCGGAAGCCAATATCCACCTTCATGTCGGCCGCCGCTCCGGGCGTGCACCGGTCCATATCCGGATCCGCTGACAAAACGAACATAACCGGACGAGACAAAGAAAACCCCGCGGAGCCTGTGCACCGCGGGGTTTTTGTTGATTGACAATGAAGAAACGAGACGGCTTACGCCTCGCTCTCCGGTGCCTCTGGCGTATCCGGCAGAGTGTCTGCCACATCTTCGCCATTGCCGTTTTCCGCCTCTTCGTCGCCTTCAGGCTCGTTGATACGTTCCACGGAAACCACCTTCTCGTCCTTGGCGGTGGAGAAGATCGTCACGCCCTTGGTGGCGCGGCTTGCGATACGGATGCCGTTTACCGGCACACGGATCAGCTGGCCGCCATCGGAAACCAGCATGATCTGGTCGCCTTCGTCCACCGGGAAGGCCGCAACGAGTTCGCCGATTTCCGTCGTCTTCGAAGTATCAGTGGCGCGAATGCCCTTGCCGCCACGACCCGATGTGCGGAAGTCGTAAGACGAAGAACGCTTGCCGTAGCCTTTTTCAGAGACGGTCAGCACGAATTCTTCGCGTGCCTTCAGTTCCTGATAACGCTCTTCGCTGAGTTCGCCTTCTTCCGCGACTTCCTCGCCAACCAGTGCAATATCTTCCTCATCGACCCCGGCGGCACGCCGCTCGGTGGCCGAACGCTTGAGGTAGGCCGCACGCTCCCACGGTTCAGCTTCCACATGGCCCACAATGGTCATGGAGATAATGCGGTCGCCATCCGCCATGTTGATACCGCGCACGCCAACCGAGTTGCGGCCGGCGAAGACGCGGACATCGTCGACGGGGAAGCGGATGCACTGGCCGAGTGCCGTCGTTAGCAACACGTCATCCTGATCGGTACAGGTTTCGACGGAGAGGATTTCATCGCCCTCCTCGTCCAGCTTCATGGCGATCTTGCCGTTGCGGTTGACCTGCACGAAATCGCCGAGCTTGTTGCGGCGAACCGTGCCGCGCGTCGTCGAGAACATCACATCGAGCGTTTCCCAGGTCGTTTCGTCCTCGGGCAACGGCATGATGGTGGTGATGCGCTCGCCTGGTTCCAGCGGCAGCATGTTGATGAGGGCCTTGCCCTTCGACTGCGGCGTACCGATCGGAAGGCGCCAGACTTTTTCCTTGTACACGATGCCGCGCGAGGAGAAGAACAGCACCGGCGTATGGGTATTGGCGACAAAGAGACGGTTGACGAAATCTTCGTCGCGCGTCGCCATGCCGGAACGGCCCTTGCCGCCGCGACGCTGTGCCCGGTAGGTGGTCAGCGGCACGCGCTTGATGTAGCCGAGATGCGAAACGGTGACGACCATATCTTCGCGGGAGATGAGGTCTTCATCATCCATGTCAGGACCGCCTTCGACGATCTCGGACCGGCGTGGCGTGCCGAACTCGTCGCGGATGGCAATAAGCTCATCCTTGACGATCTGCATGATGCGCAGCCGTGAAGACAGGATTTCGAGATATTCGCTGATTTCCGCACCGATCTTGTTCAGCTCGTCGCCGATTTCGTCGCGGCCAAGCGCCGTCAGGCGGGCAAGGCGCAATTCGAGAATGGCGCGTGCCTGCTCTTCGGAGAGATTATAGGTGCCGTCTTCATTGATGCGGTGGCGCGGATCGTCGATGAGACGGATCAGGCTTTCCACATCCTGCGCCGGCCAGCGCCGCGTCATCAGCTCCTCACGGGCCGAAGCCGGATCGGGAGCATGACGAATGACGCGGATGACTTCGTCGATATTGGCAACCGAGATCGCCAGACCGACCAACACATGCGCGCGGTCGCGCGCTTTGCGCAGCAGATACTTGGTGCGGCGGCTGACGACATCCTCACGGAAGGACACGAAGGCGCGCAGCATGTCCAGCAGCGTCATCTGCTCCGGCTTGCCGCCGTTCAGCGCCACCATGTTGCAGCCGAAGGAGGTCTGCAACGGCGTGTAGCGATAGATCTGGTTCAGGATGACTTCGGCATTGGCGTCGCGCTTCAGCTCGACGACGACGCGATAACCCTGGCGGTCGGACTCGTCGCGCAGATCGGAAATACCCTCGATGCGCTTTTCCTTGACCAGTTCGGCCATCTTCTCGATCATCGTCGCCTTGTTCACCTGATAGGGAACCTCGGTGATGATAATCTGCTCGCGGTCGCCGCGCATCGGCTCGATGGTCGCACGGCCGCGCATGATGACCGATCCGCGACCCGTCTCATAAGCAGAGCGAATGCCGGAACGGCCCATGATGAGCGCGCCGGTCGGGAAGTCCGGGCCGGGAATGATCTGCATCAGTTCAAGCAGCTCAATCGCCGGATTGTCGATGAGGGCGATACAGCCGTCGATGACTTCGGAAAGATTGTGCGGCGGAATATTCGTCGCCATGCCGACGGCGATGCCGCCTGCCCCGTTGACCAGAAGGTTCGGGAATTTCGCGGGAATGACGACCGGCTCATGCAAGGTGCCGTCATAGTTGTCGCGGAAATCCACCGTTTCCTTGTCGAGATCGTCGAGAAGCGAATGCGCTGCCTTTTCGAGACGGCACTCGGTGTAACGTTCGGCCGCCGGCGGATCGCCGTCGATGGAGCCGAAGTTGCCCTGTCCGTCGATCAGCGGCAGGCGCAGAGACCAGTCCTGCGCCATGCGCGCCAGCGCATCGTAAATCGCCGCATTGCCGTGCGGATGGAATTTACCCATCACGTCACCGGTGACGCGGGCGCATTTGACGTATTTCTTGTTCCAGTCGATGCCGAGTTCGGACATGCCGTAAAGAATACGGCGATGAACCGGCTTCAGACCGTCACGGACATCGGGAAGCGCGCGGGAAACGATAACGCTCATGGCGTAATCGAGATAGGACCGCTGCATTTCCTCAATGATGGAAATCGGTTCAATGCCTGGCGGAAGTTTTCCGCCGCCGGGGGGGCTCTGGTCAGTCAAAACGGATCACATTCTCTGTTAAGAATCGGATGGATTTTTATAGCGGAAACAGCCACGTTAAGCCAATTTCCAGGCGAGTTTTGAACAGTCTTTTGCGTCATTTGCAAGACATACCCCGCTTTTCGCCATTTAGGTTGGCAAAAGCGACGCCGCTCCCTTTCAAAGCGTGTACGACTTGCGTACGCTCCGGCATAAAAACAAAACATGTGGGGAAAGAATGGCCAGCAGCGAAACGCTCATCAACGCGCTTACAACACTTCTGGTCACGCTCGATCCGCCCGGTCTCGCGCCGGTATTTCTCGCACTCACGGTTGGAATGACGCGCGACCAGCGCGCCCAGGTGGCCCTGCGCGGTTCAATCATCGCCTTCGGCATTCTCGCCATCTTCGCCCTGTTCGGTCTCACCATCCTCAACCTTCTCGGCATTTCGCTGGGTGCCTTCCGCATCGCCGGTGGCCTGCTGCTGTTCTGGATTTCCTTCGAGATGATTTTCGAGAAACGCCAGGAGCGCAAGGAAAAGACCTCGGAGATTGCCATCACCAAGGACCATCTGCACAATCTGGCGGTCTTTCCGCTCGCCTTGCCGTTGATCGCCGGGCCTGGCGCCATTTCCGCGACCGTGCTCCTGGCGGGAACGATGAAGACGACGCTCGAAATGGTCGTGCTTATTCTCATCCTCGCCTTCGCCATGGCCCTCGTCTACGCCACCCTGATCGTCTCGGAACGCATGGACCGTTTTCTCGGCAATACCGGCCGCGCGATCCTGACAAGGCTGCTCGGCGTCCTTCTTGCCGCGCTTTCCGTGCAGTTCGTAGTGGACGGTATAAAATCGGCCTTCGCATTCTGACGACCATCGGTTCGCAACAAAATGCCGCAACCGGCCGGATTTGCGAAAAATCCGCCCTTTGAATCCGGCTCCTGCCTCGGTTAAAAGACGCGCATCTTTTTTCCGCACCAGAAAGCTCTTTCCATGCGATCCACGCTGCGCCGCCTCATCCCGGATGCCGCTCCCGTCAGTAACCGGGAAAGGCTGCGCGCTGCGGCGGGCGCCTTCGTCGGCATTTCGCTGACGGGACTTCTGGGCAGCCTTGCTTTCCGCTTAGACCCTACCCTGCCCGCCATGATCGCGCCGATGGGCGCCTCGGCGGTGCTTTTATTCGCCGTGCCATCCAGCCCCCTTGCGCAGCCCTGGTCGATCCTCTGCGGTAACATCGTGTCGGCTTTCGTGGGCGTGACGGTGGCTCTACTCGTTCCGGATATTTTCCTTGCCAGCGCGCTTGCCATAAGCCTTGCCATTGCTGCCATGATGGCGCTGCGCTGCCTGCACCCGCCAAGCGGCGCGGTGGCGCTGACGGCCGTTCTCGGCGGTCCCGCCGTGCATAGTCTCGGCTATGGCTTTATTCTCTGGCCGGTCGCCGGAAACTCGCTCATCCTTCTCATCCTCGCGCTCGTTTATAACAATGCCACCGGCCGCGCCTATCCGCACGGCCTGAGGTTTGGAAAGGCCAGCCACGGCACGGCAGACCCGACGCCGATACAGAAAATCGGCTTTTCCTCAGCCGATCTGGACGAGGTGCTGAAGGAATATGACGAGGTTCTCGATATTGATCGCGATGTGCTGGAGATGATTTTGCGCAAGACGGAATTGCGCTCCTGGCGCCGCCGCGCCCTCCACCTCGATTGCGCCAGCGTCATGTCGCGCGATGTGGTCGGCGTCGCCCCGGATGATAGCCTGCGCCACGCCCATTCACTGATGCGCAACCGCCATTTCAAGGCTCTGCCCGTGACCAACGACAGGGCCGAAATCGTCGGCATCGTCACTCAGACGGATTTTCTTGAAAAGGCTAGCTGGAGAAACGGCCGCCCTTCCATCGGTTTCCTGCAGCGCCTGCGCCTTATCCTCTCAGGCGAAAGCGCACCTAACGATACCGTCAAGGATATCATGACATCGCCTGTTAGAACCGTGCGGCCGGAAACGGCGATCGAGGAAGCAATCATCCGCTTTGCGGAGGAAGGCCTGCATTACCTGCCGGTGATCGACGCCAACGGCAAGATGGTGGGTATTCTTTCGCAGTCCGATGTCATGGTTGCGATGCTGGCGGACAAAGCCGCGGCATAGGTCGTCGCGACCTTGAAGCGGGCAACCGGTTCGACCGGCGCCCGCCCCGTCAATCTCGGTCCCGATCAGAACGGGATATCGTCGTCCATGTCACTGGAGAAGCCGCCGGAAGGCTGGCTGCCGCCACGCGAGGCACCGCCGCGGGCCGCCGGCTGCTGGTCGTAACCGCCACCGTAGTTACCGCCGCCGCTGCCATAATCTCCACCGCCGATGTCGCCACCGCTGCGGCTGCCGCCGCCACCTTCGCCGCGACCGTCGAGCATCGTCAGCGTGGAGTTGAAGCCCTGCAGTACCACTTCGGTGGAGTAACGGTCGTTACCGGTCTGGTCCTGCCACTTGCGCGTCTGCAGCTGGCCTTCAATATAGAGCTTGGCGCCCTTTTTCACATATTGTTCGACAACCTTGCACAGGCCTTCGTTGAAAACGACGACCGTGTGCCATTCTGTCTTTTCCTTGCGCTCGCCGCTGTTGCGGTCCCGCCACGTCTCCGACGTGGCGATACGCAGATTGGCAATCGGACGGCCGTCCTGCGTCCGGCGAATTTCGGGATCGGCGCCAACGTTCCCAATCAGAATTACCTTGTTTACGCTACCAGCCATCTCGTCATCCTGTCCGCCAGCCATCGTGACCGGCAATTGCATTTCAAAAAATCCCGCACACAATAACCATCGCCGCCCGCAAAGGGCACCGCAACGGGGAACAATCCACAGCGAATAATCCCGACTTTCTCAGAGAGTACATTCGCACTTGCAATTTGTTCCTTTTTTGTTCTATTAAATCACGAAATTCGAGTCAAGTGAGCCGAAAAGCCATCGATCGATAGGGAATAAACCTCGACACGTCCGGTTGCGTCACTACATAAGGACGCGCCGCCATCAGGCCTGTTAATTTTGTCCGAGCTTTATCATGAGTGAACTGAAGACGATTTCCATCCGTGGTGCCCGTGAGCATAACCTCAAGGGTATCGATCTGGATCTACCGCGCAATAAGCTGATCGTCATGACCGGGCTCTCCGGCTCGGGCAAGTCGTCGCTCGCCTTCGACACAATCTATGCTGAGGGCCAGCGCCGTTATGTCGAGAGCCTCTCGGCCTATGCGCGCCAGTTCCTCGAAATGATGCAGAAGCCGGATGTAGACCGCATCGAGGGGCTTTCTCCGGCGATTTCCATCGAGCAGAAAACCACCTCGAAGAACCCGCGCTCCACGGTCGGCACGGTCACGGAAATCTACGACTATATGCGCCTGCTGTTTGCGCGTGTCGGCGTGCCTTACTCGCCGGCGACGGGCCTGCCGATCGAGAGCCAGACGGTCAGCCAGATGGTCGACCGTATCCTTGCCTTCGAGGAAGGCACGCGCCTTTATATTCTCGCGCCGATCGTGCGCGGCCGCAAAGGCGAATATAAAAAGGAACTCGCCGAGCTGATGAAGAAGGGCTTCCAGCGCGTCAAGGTGGATGGCCAGTTCTACGAGATCGCTGACGTTCCCGTCCTCGACAAGAAGTACAAACACGATATCGATGTGGTGGTGGACCGCGCCGTCGTGCGCCCGGATATGGCAGCACGCCTTGCCGACAGTCTCGAGACCTGCCTCAAGCTTGCCGACGGGTTGGCAGTGGCCGAATTTGCCGACAAGCCCCTGCCGCCGGAAGAAACCTCGGCTGGCGGCTCCGCAAACAAATCGCTCAATGAGACCCACGAGCGTATGCTGTTTTCGGAAAAATTCGCCTGCCCGGTCTCCGGCTTCACCATCCCGGAAATCGAGCCCCGGCTTTTCTCCTTCAACAATCCCTTCGGCGCCTGCCCCACCTGTGACGGTCTCGGCTCGCAGCAGAAGGTGGACGAAAACCTGATCGTGCCCGAACCTGCACGCACCCTGCGGGATGGCGCGATCGCCCCCTGGGCCAAGTCGTCTTCCCCCTATTACAACCAGACGCTGGAGGCGCTGGGCAAGGCCTTCGGTTTCAAGCTGTCGAGCAAATGGACGGACCTTTCGAAAGAGGCGCAGCACGCCATTCTCCAGGGCACTGACGACAAGATCGAGTTCAACTATCAGGACGGTGCGCGCTCCTACAAGACGGTGAAGAATTTCGAAGGCATCGTTCCCAATCTGGAGCGTCGCTGGAAAGAGACTGACAGCGCCTGGGCGCGCGAGGAAATCGAGCGTTATATGTCGGCGGCCCCCTGCCCGGCCTGCGCCGGCTATCGCCTGAAGCCGGAAGCGCTCGCCGTCAAGATCAACAGAATGCACATCGGCGAAGTCACCCAGATGTCGATCCGTATGGCACGCGACTGGTTCGAGACGCTGCCGGAAAATCTGAACGCCAAACAGAACGAGATCGCGGTTCGCATCCTCAAGGAAATCCGCGAACGTCTGCGATTCCTCAACGATGTCGGGCTGGATTATCTCAGCCTATCACGCAACTCCGGCACGCTTTCCGGCGGAGAAAGCCAGCGCATCCGGCTTGCGTCGCAGATCGGCTCCGGCCTCACCGGCGTTCTCTATGTTCTAGATGAGCCGTCCATCGGCCTTCATCAGCGTGACAATGCCCGCCTGCTCGATACGCTGAAGCACCTGCGCGACATCGGCAATACGGTGATCGTGGTCGAACACGACGAGGATGCCATTCTGACGGCGGATTATGTCGTTGATATCGGTCCGGCCGCCGGCATTCACGGTGGTCAGGTCATCGCCGAAGGCACGCCGCAGGAGGTCATGGCCAATCCGAAATCGCTGACCGGCAAATATCTATCCGGCGAACTCGGCGTCGCCGTGCCGGCAGAACGCCGCAAGCCGAAGAAGGGCCGCGAAATCAAGGTTTTTGGCGCACGCGGCAACAACCTGAAGAATGTGACTGCGGCCGTTCCCCTTGGCGTTTTCACCGCCGTTACCGGCGTGTCGGGTGGTGGCAAATCCACCTTCCTGATCGAGACGCTCTATAAGTCGGCAGCACGCCGGGTGATGGGCGCGCGCGAAATTCCGGCCGAGCATGACCGCATCGATGGTTTCGAATTCATCGACAAGGTGATCGATATCGACCAGTCGCCAATCGGCCGCACGCCACGATCAAACCCCGCCACCTACACCGGCGCATTCACGCCGATCCGTGACTGGTTCGCCGGTCTGCCGGAGGCAAAGGCGCGAGGTTATGCACCTGGCCGTTTCTCCTTCAACGTCAAGGGCGGCCGCTGCGAAGCCTGCCAGGGCGACGGCGTCATCAAGATCGAGATGCACTTCCTGCCGGATGTTTATGTCACCTGCGACGTCTGCCACGGCAAGCGTTACAATCGCGAGACGCTGGATGTGACCTTCAAGGGCAAGTCCATTGCCGACGTGCTTGATATGACGGTGGAAGAAGGCGTTGAATTCTTCGCCGCCGTTCCGGCCGTGCGTGACAAGCTGCAAGCGCTGTTCGATGTCGGCCTCGGTTACATCAAGGTCGGCCAGCAGGCCAATACGCTCTCCGGCGGCGAGGCGCAGCGCGTCAAGCTCGCGAAGGAACTGTCAAAACGCTCCACCGGCCGCACGCTTTACATCCTTGATGAGCCGACGACGGGTCTCCATTTCCACGACGTCAACAAGCTTCTGGAAATGCTGCAGGCGCTGGTGGATCAGGGCAATTCCGTCGTGGTAATCGAGCACAATCTCGAAGTCATCAAGACGGCCGACTGGATCATCGATATTGGCCCCGAAGGCGGCACGGGCGGCGGCGAAGTGGTGGCAACCGGCACGCCGGAAGACATCGTCAAGAACGAGCGCTCCTATACCGGCCATTTCCTGAAGGAACTTCTGGAACGCCGGCCAGCCGGAAAACGCGAGGCTGCGGAGTAATCCGCGCCCTTCGCAGCAAGGTACGTAAGGCCGATAGCCCGAGGAGGAACAGTATATGTCGACATCAGGCACGATCCGCACCGGTATCGGCGGCTGGACTTTCGAGCCGTGGGAAGGCACGTTTTATCCGGAAAAACTGCCGAAGAAACGCCAGCTGGAACATGCCAGCCGGCAATTGACGGCGATCGAGGTGAACGGCACATATTATAGCAGCCAGAAACCCGAGACCTTCGCCAAATGGGCGGCGGACGTGCCTGAGGATTTCGTTTTCTCCCTGAAGGCAAGCCGCTTCGTCACCAACCGCAAGGTCCTGGCCGAGGCGGGTGAATCCATGACGAAGTTCCTGACGCAGGGGCTGACGGAGCTCGGCCACCATCTCGGCCCGATTCTCTGGCAATTCGCGCCGACTAAAAAATTCGACGCCGAGGATTTCGGGGCGTTTCTGGCATTGCTGCCCGAAAAACAGGACGGCATTGGCCTTCGCCACGTGGTCGAAGTGCGAAACCCGACATTTCAGGTGCCGGAATTCATCGATCTTCTCGCCAAACACAAGGTCGCGGTCGTCTGCGCCGACCATCACGATTATCCGATGCTGCCTGACGTAACTGCCGATTTCGTCTATTGCCGCCTGCAAAAGGGCGAAGACGATATCGAGACCTGTTATCCGAAGGCCGAGATTGACCATTGGGTAAAACGGGTCAAGACCTATGCGGCGGGCGGTGTTCCGGATGACCTGCCGCTGATCGCTCCCGATAGAAAAGTCGATAAGACCCCTCGCGATGTCTTCGCTTTCTTCATCACCGGCGGCAAGGTCAATGCACCAAACGGCGCACAGGTATTGCAGAAATTGGTCTGACTGGCTCAGCCAGCCATTTCTTTCGCCGGGTTGAAATCGACTGCCGCGAACGCCGCCTCGATCACCTCGGTTCCAGCGCCCGGCCGTGTGGCGTCGCTGGAAAGGATTTGCCGGAAACGGCGCGCGCCGGGCATGCCCTGAAACAGGCCGACCATGTGGCGGGTAACGTGGTTAAGGCGCCCGCCAGCGGCAATGTAGTCGGCGGCGTAGGCCATCATCGCATCACGCAGCCCCATCCAGTCAGCTTGCTGGGCCTCTTCGCCATAAATGCGATGGTCGACATCGGCAAGGATGGACGTATTGTGATAGGCCGCACGGCCAAGCATCACGCCGTCCATATGGTGCAGATGGAGGCTTGCCTGATCGAGATCGGAGATACCGCCGTTGATGCCGATGAAGATGTCAGGATTTTCCCGCTTCATGCGATAGACGAGATCATAATCGAGCGGCGGCACTTCACGGTTTTCCTTCGGCGAAAGACCTTGCAACCAAGCCTTGCGCGCATGGATCCAGACCGCATCCGCGCCCGCCGCCACAACCCGCGAAAGAAAATCCGGCAGCACGGCTTCCGGCTCCTGATCGTCCACGCCGATGCGGCATTTGACCGTGACCGGTACCTTCGCAACGGCCTTCATCGCCGTCACGCATTGCGCGACAATCTCGGGCTCGCGCATCAGACATGCGCCGAAAGTGCCGGATTGCACCCGGTCCGAAGGACAGCCGACATTGAGGTTGATCTCGTCATAGCCATAATCGCCGGCGATCCGCACCGCCTCCGACAGCTTTACCGGATCCGACCCACCGAGTTGCAGTGCGACCGGATGTTCCTGAGTATGATAGTTGAGCAACCTGTCGCGCTGGCCATGGATGATGGCGTCTGCAACGATCATTTCCGTATAAAGCAGCGCACGCTTCGACAATTGCCGGTGCAGAAATCTGCACCTCGTGTCCGTCCAATCGATCATCGGGGCCACGGCAAAGATGCGAGACCCTGATGTCACCGCTTTTTTATAGAAATTCAACTATTTACGCTCGCTTACTAGGGTAAAATCCTGTGATAGTTTTTCATCGAG
This sequence comes from Agrobacterium sp. 16-2014-1-2a, assembly GCF_053522705.1. Taxonomy (NCBI): domain Bacteria; kingdom Pseudomonadati; phylum Pseudomonadota; class Alphaproteobacteria; order Hyphomicrobiales; family Rhizobiaceae; genus Agrobacterium; species Agrobacterium sp. 16-2014-1-2a. The sequence goes on along the minus strand of NZ_JBNWBX010000001.1, from coordinate 328,690 downwards.
CAGCACCAATGTTCATGACTCTCGGTCACTATCACGGCGAGAAGATAATAGACGTCTCGATTGATTATACCGCGCAGATCCTTTGAAAAAAAGGTGAGCGTGTAGTTTTTAACAAGGCGAAGAAATTCGACCACAACCCTAACGCTGAAGCATACACGGTTTCTCTAGACCGAAATCGATGAGGCTGGTGGGCTTGAACGGTTGAATTCGGATCGCTTAACGCTATCCGATGCGAGCGACCGCTAGGTCAAAAATTGTGGGCGATGCTGCCGCTCGTGACGAGCCTCAGCTCGTTCTGGGAACAATTCCCAAGGTCGCGCATTAGTGGTCGTAGACGGCACTAAACACGTACCAATACGCCAAGCAGCGCGGGCGTCGTCCAATTCTTAATGCAGATTACTTTTCGGGCTCATAGAGTCGGACCGAAGTTCGGTTCCGAAATGAGAAATTATATAATCGCCTGACCAGTATTCTCTGATCGACGTAATATTAATTTTTGTGGGGCGCGGATGAGTTTTGGTTCGAAATTTTTGAAAAGTTTGTTTCAAAGTTCTCGTGAGGCGGAGCTTGAAAAATCATGGCCGACTAATTTTTACTCAACTGTTCCACATCGCTATTCCGTAAATCTTCACAGGTACAAAAAGATAGAGGATCAGCTCGATCCCAAAGCATTGTCGAGCGGCTTTACTCACAATGAAGAGCATCATAAACGTGACATGAACCGCTTCTTCACGTTTTGCCTCATATATGATCAAATTAAAAAAGAAAATATATCGGGTGATATCGCTGAACTTGGAGTATATAAGGGAAACACATCTTATATATTAGCGAATTTCGCAAGGGCGCTGGGGCGTACTGCATATCTGTTTGATACGTTCGAAGGCTTCGATCCCAAAGATATCCAGGGCATTGATTCATCGATCCCCTTGCAGTTTTCCGATACCAGTCTTGAAAAGGTGCGGGAATTTGTTGGCGAGGACAATGTCGTCTACGTAAAAGGGTATTTTCCAGAGTCGGCTACGCAAATTCCGGACAACCTAACGTTTTCCGTCGTTCATCTTGATTGCGACCTCTACAATCCGATGATGAGTGCGCTGAACTATTTCTACCCAAGAATGGTCGAAGGTGGTTTTATCGTTGTCCATGATTATTCGAGCTTGCACTGGGATGGCGCCGAGAATGCAGCTGACGAGTTCTTTTCAGACAAGCCTGAATGTTTGATACCATTAGCGGACAGCGGCGGCAGTGCGATAGTGCGAAAGGCACGGGCATCCTCCGATAAATTCAACAATTGGCGAATTAAGCGACTTCATGATTTGTCGGTAGGAGCCTGGGTTTCCCCCCGACTTTTAAAAACTTATTTGAAAGACGGATGGGCGGAAGTTGAAGACTGGGGCGTCTGGGGCCTGGGCGAACGCCATACGATGTCCTTGATAATTCCATTCGTACCGGAAACGGACATTAGACTGATATTTGATGTCGATGCTCTCTTACTTGGCAGACGGATAGAGCAGACTGTTGCCGTTCTGGTCGATGGTACCAATGTTGCCGAGTGGAAATTTACATTCAAAAATAAACGTGGCGATCGGGAATTGATCATTCCTTTACACTTGCTGCGAAGGGACCAGAATGATGAATCTCCCCCGACAATCTTCTTCGAATTTAGACCCGAGTTTTTTACATCTCCACATTCACTGAAGCCATCTAGTGAGGATACGCGTCCACTTGGACTTGCGATTCACAAATTGAAGATAGAGGTTGAGTAGAGAAACTGACCATTGCCCCATTTCGAGAAGGTCTCGGGTCTTTTTTGCCGCTGGCTTTTCTGACGGGGTACGTTACCGGCAAGCGATGATCAACGATTGAGTTTTCCGAGGATCGTCTTGCAAACTCGCACATATATCAGGGCGGAGAACTCGGCCTCTGAACGATCGTCTGGTCGCTGGCGGTATCCACCTGCTCCTGCCGCAAAAGAAGATTAAGTTCGGTCGGCCAGCCGGGAATTCGTCTAACAAGGAGGTCGGGCGCGAATATGTGATTGTCTTTGTGTTTCGGCTACCAGGTGGTGACGGGAAGGGAACTAAGCCAGCAACTGCGCATTGTCTAAATGGTAGTCAACAAACCGGAGGCATCCCATGAAAACACTTGCGGACATTTTCGAGCACACATTGCAGGACGTCTACTACGCGGAGAACGCCATAACGAAAGCGTTGCCCAAAGTCGCGAAGGCAGCCAAAAGTGCCGAACTAAAGAAGGCCGCCGAGGATCACCTTGCAGAGACCAGGGATCAGATCAAGAAGCTTGACCAGGTCTTTAAATCCATTGGCAAGAAAGCCTCCGGGGAAAAGTGCGATGCCATTGAGGGCTTGATCAAGGAGGCCGAAGGTCTCATGGAGGAGGCAGAGGGAACTGCGCTCGACGCTGGCCTCTTGGCGGCCTGCCAGGCAGTCGAGCACTACGAGATCGCCCGCTACGGCTCGCTCCGCGAATGGGCGAAGGATCTCGGCCACGATGAAGCCCACAAAATTCTGAGCGAAATCCTCGACCAGGAGAAAGCAACCAACAACAAGCTGACTAACCTTGCGGTGACGGCCATCAATAAGACGTCCGCCGCCAAGAAAGCTGCGTAACTCGCGTTTGCGAAGGTCTCCCCAATTTGGGAGACCTTACTTTTATGAAAACTTAAAACGCGAGCCCTACCCCTCCTTCAAGTCTCATCTTGAGCCCACCTTACTGCAGCCTCGACGCGAGCCTACATTTCACACCTTGTTACCGCCGAATCGAGAGACCCGTAAGGGCTGCTATTTTCACTGACCAAATTCGATCATCGTGGGCCAAGGCAAAGATTTTTTCGCCGTTTGCAAGCGCTTGTCTGTACGGGAATTACCTCTTTGCAGCTGCGGTCATTTTGAACTGGAAATCGCCCAGGAATCGGGGGACAAGACTTGCAGTTCTAAAAAAGACGACAGGAAATCCCATGGCCGCCACCGTCATTCCAGTTCCAGAACCCGTTCTTCTGCCTGTAGAGGGCACAAACGAGATGTTCCCCGTGCGGCGGGTCTATTGTGTCGGCCGCAATTATGCCGATCACGCCATCGAGATGGGCCACGATCCTTCAAGGGAACCGCCGTTTTATTTCCAGAAAAATCCGGACAACCTTCTGCCTGCGGGTCAGGATTTCCCCTACCCTTCGCTTTCGTCGAACGTGCATTACGAAGTCGAATGCGTCGTGGTGTTGAAAAGCGGCGGTGCGGATATTCCGGCAAGCGATGCGCTGGGCCACGTCTGGGGTTACGCGGTTGGCATCGATATGACACGCCGCGACCTTCAGGATGGTTTGAAGAAGATGGGACGCTCGTGGGAGGGCGCAAAAGCGTTCGAATATTCCGCGCCGGTCTCCGCCATCGTTCCCGCAGACAAGATCGGCCATCCGTCGACCGGTGCGATCTGGCTCGATGTCAATGGTGAGCGCAAGCAGACAGGCGATCTTGCGCAGATGATCTGGAAAGTGCCGGAAGTGATTGCCGAGCTTTCCAAGCTGTTCACGCTTGCCGCTGGCGATGTCATCATGACCGGCACGCCCGCGGGCGTCGGCCCTATCGTGCGCGGCGATCGGATCGAGTGTGGTGTAGACGGTGTCGGCACGCTGTCCGTAACGGTCGCCTGATCGCTATCGGCGCATAATCCAAAGGGAGAGAACCGCCATGCCGCTTTATCGCCTCGCAGATCGGGTGCCGCAGACCCCCGCCACGGATCGCTACTGGGTCGCACCCGATGCGAATGTCATTGGCTCGGTGATACTTGCCGAGGATGTCGGCATCTGGTTCGGCGCGACGCTGCGCGGCGATAATGATCCAATCAGCATCGGTCGCGGCACCAATATTCAGGACGGCGTGATGGTGCACAGCGATCTCGGTTTTGCCGCCACGATCGGCGAAATGTGCACTATCGGCCACCACGCCATCATCCACGGCTGCACCATCGGCGACAATTCGCTCGTCGGCATGGGTGCAACGATCCTGAACGGCGCAAAGATCGGCCGCAACTGCCTGGTCGGCGCCAATGCGCTGGTGACGGAGGGCAAGGAGTTTCCCGACAATTCCCTGATCGTCGGATCGCCGGCGCGTGCCGTCCGAACGCTGGATGACGAGGCCGTCGCCAGCATCCGCCGCTCGGCGGAAAATTACATCGAAAACTGGAAGCGTTTTTCGAAGGATCTGGAAGTCATCGAAGAATGACGGATGGCGGGCAAGAACGCCCGCTGTCGCCAAACGGTGTTACCCCGCGCAGGCGGCACACAGACCACGAATTTCGATAGTGGTCTTTTCCGCTTTGAACTTGCTGTCCTTGACCCAGCGCTCGAGGCGATGGTCGATCTCGTGATCGTGGAACTCGTTCACCTGGCCGCAGGATTCGCAAATGGCAAAGGCGACGGTGCCATGATGATGCGAGCAGCATTCTGCCTGCGTGTGGGTGCAGGCAACAAAGGCGTTGAGGCTTTCAAGCCGGTGCACGAGACCATATTCCACCAGCTTTTCCAACGCCCGGTAGACCTGCAGCGGCGCGCGAAAACCATCATCGCGCAGCTTGTCGAGGATCACATAGGCGCTGAGCGGCGCATGCGCATTCGACAGGGCATTCATGACCAGCGACTGGTTTTTGGTAAGGTTCTGCGCATTCATGACTTGCCTCCTTCATCTGCGGAGCGGGAAAAACCCGGTGCCGGCAACAGGCTTATAACGAACAGGATCACGGCGGCAACCACGATGGACGGTCCTGATGGCGTGTCGTAACTCAGCGATCCGAACAGACCGCCAACGACGGCAACCGCTCCGATCAGAGACGCGACCACAGCCATCACCTCAGGCGTGGAAGAAAAACGTCTGGCTGTCGCCGCCGGTATGATGAGCAGCGATGTGATCAACATGATGCCGACCACCTTCATGGCGATGGCGATCACCAGCGCCATCAACAGCGTGAAGATGAGCTTGGCGCGTTCCGGGTTCAACCCCTCGGCCTCGGCCAACTCGGTATTGACTGTGGAGGCCAGCAGAGACCGCCACAGGAACACCATGGAAACCAGCACCACCAGCCCGCCGCCCCAGATCAGCGCGATATCGCTGCGGGTAACGGCCAGAATATCCCCGAACAGGAAGGAGACGAGATCGATGCGCACCCAGCTCATGAAAGCAACGATGACGAGACCGATCGCCAGCGCCGAATGAGAGAGTATGCCGAGGAGCGCATCGGCGGAAAGCGCCTGCCGCCGTTGCAGGAAAATCAGCAGGATAGAAACCGCCGAGGCTACAAGAAAGACGCTGACGATGAGGTTGATCTGCAACAGCAGCGACAGCGCAACGCCAAGCAGTGCCGAATGGGCCATCGTATCGCCGAAATAGGCCAAACGCCGCCACACAACGAAGCAGCCAAGGGGACCGGCGGTGAGCGCAACACCGACGCCGGCGATCATGGCGCGAACGAAGAAATCGTCAAACATGCCGCTCTCCCTGCTGGTGGCTTGAAGTGGCATGTCCGTCATGCTCGTGGCCGCAGCCGCAGTCCCCATGGTCATGATTATGGTCGTGATGCTGCTCATGCGCATGATGATGGCCATCATCGGGGTGGCAATGTTCGGTCACCGAACCATCCGCGTGCTGCACCCGGCCATCGGGCAGATGGGTGTGGTCGTGATGGTGGCTGTAAACGGCAAGCGCCTTGGCGGCCGACCCACCGAAAAGCCGCATATATTCCGGGCTCTGGCTCACCGCCTGCGGCGTTCCCCGGCAGCAGACATGACCGTTCAGGCATATTACGGTATCGGTTTCCGCCATGACCACATGCAGGTCATGCGAGATTAACAGAATTCCACAATTGTTTGAATTCCTGATATTTTTTATCAAATCATAAAGCGCGATCTCCCCGGAGAAATCAACGCCCTGCACGGGCTCATCGAGAACCAGCAGATCGGGCTTGCGCGCAATGGCGCGGGCAAGAAGCGCCCGCTGGAACTCTCCGCCAGAAAGATGCTGCACCTCCGCGTTTGCCAGATGCGCGATACCCGTGGCGTTCAGCGCGGCGTCGATTTCGCGCGCGGGAAGCGGCCCGGTCAGCGTCATCAACCGGCGCACAGAAAGCGGCATGGTCCAGTCGACAGAGAGCTTCTGCGGCACATACCCGACCCTCAGACCGGCAATGCGCGATACCGCGCCCTCGCTCGGCTTCAAGACCCCGATCGCCATTTTCGCGCTGGTTGATTTGCCCGAACCGTTCGGCCCGATCAACGTGACGATCTCACCCTTGCTGACGGAAAACTCCACGCCGCGCACGAGCCAGCGACCGTTGCGCTGCACGCCGGCATTGGAAAGTGACACCAGTATCTCTTTGCCCTCATGGGCGGAATGAAGCATGGGATTGTCCGATCGGCGATGTTGCTTACCGCTATCGCATACGTTATAGAGTTACGCAATAAATGTAATAACATAACTATACTTCTTCAAGTGGAGTGCATTTCATGAGATCGTTCGTGATCCCGCTCATGGCATCGGTAGCAATAGCGGCGGCCGCCTCCGGCGCCACCGCCGCCCCAAATGTCGTGGTCTCGATCAAGCCTGTCCATTCCCTCGTCGCGGCAATCATGCGTGGCGTGGGCGAACCGCAACTCATTGTCGACGGCGCCGCCTCACCGCATACCTATAATCTGCGGCCTTCCAATGCCCGCACGCTGGAAAAGGCCGATCTGGTCTTCTGGGTCGGGCCTGGACTGGAGGCATTTCTGCAGAAGCCGCTGGAGGCGTTGACCAGCAAGGCAACAGTGGTCGAACTGGAAGACGCCAAGGGGCTGGAAAAGCTTCCCTTCCGCGAAGGCGGCCCTTTCGAGGCGCATGACGATGGCGAAGAGGCCCATGGAGAACATGCCGGCCATTCGGACAGCGAAGACGCTCATGATCATGATCATGCGCACGATGACGGCGACCATGAACACGGCGCGTACGACACTCATCTGTGGCTCGATCCGGCCAACGCCAAGGCCATGGCCCAGACGATAGAAACCGCGCTGATTGCCGCCGATGCCGGCAACGCGGAAACCTATCAGGCCAATACGAAAAAACTGATCGACGATCTCGATGCGCTCGACAGCGAAATTGCGGAAACGGTCAAGCCTGTGAAGGACAAACCCTTCATCGTCTTCCACGATGCCTATCAATATTTCGAGCATCGCTACGGCGTAAAAACGGCGGGATCGATCACCGTCAGCCCCGAAACCCTGCCCGGTGCCGATCGCGTCAGGGAGATGCAGGAAAAGGTTCGCCAACTTGGCGCGACCTGCGTTTTTGCCGAACCGCAATTCGAGCCGAAACTGATCTCCGTCATAACCGAAGGCACGGCGGCAAAGTCTGCAACGCTCGATCCCGAAGCGGCCACGCTTGAACCGGGTCCTGATCTCTACTTCAAGATGATGCGCGGCATCGCCGGCTCGCTGAAGGATTGCCTGTCCTGATCCGGACAGGCGTTCCTTCTATCAAGGCTTCGGCGCCATTGAGGACCAGACCGGGCGGCTGACGCTTTGCAGCGTTTCTGGCGGCGCACCGTTGATGCGTGCCAGCAGAGCCTTGGCAAGCTCCCTGCCCGCAAGCTTTATGTCCTCGTTGACTGTGTGGATTTGCGGCTGGATCCAGTTCAGGAATTCGGCGGACTGTTTCGACACGATATCGATATCCTTGCCGATCCTGACACCGGCTGCCTCAAACCCCGCCACAAGCGCAATCGTGCTGCTGCCGCTGATGGAGACAATGCCGTCAGGGCGATCGTCTGATTGCATCAGGCGCTTGCCGAAATCGCGGATCTTGTCGAGCGGCGTCTCGATGGTGATGGCATCCAACGGGAATTCGGAAACGCCGAAATCCCTGATACCGCGGGTGAACCCCTTGCGGGCGTGGTCGTGGAACGCAAACCGCGATGGCGGCACGATGATGGCGATCCTCTTTCGCCCACATTGCGCCAGCCGCTCCACGGCCTCATAGGCATAAGCCTCGTTATCGAAATCGTGATAGGCGTGCTCAATGCCCATGTCGGACCGCCCATGGGTAACGAAGGGCATTTTGCGCTCCGTCATGAAACGGACGCGCGGATCGTTCGGCTCGATTTTGGAGATAATGACCCCGTCCGCCGAACCGGTTTCGAGAATGTAGCGGATCGGCACCATGGAATCCTTGGCGTGGGTGTGAGGGGTAACGACGAGGTGATATTGCGTCGTCGCCAGGACCTCGGTGATGCCGAATACCATCTGGCTGGTGAAGCCCATCAATTCCTCGTCGACGCTCAGCACCAGCGCGATCACATTGGTCTTGCCGGTGCGAAGGCGCACACCAGCTCGGTTCGGCTGGTAACCGATCTGCTGGGCAATCAGCCGCACGCGCTCCTTGGTTTCCGCGCCGATGTCAGGCGCATCCTTCAGCGCGCGTGACACGGTGGTGATGCCAAGACCCGTCATGTAGGCGATGGTCTTCAAGGTCGGGCGCTCACCTGTCGTCGCCTTCGCTTCGTCCCTGCCAGAATTACCAGTATCGTTCATGTCATTTCGCCACGCTTTGCAGAACAATAATCATAGATAGCTTTTCGTTTCTTGCAAAGGCAAACGTCGCCGGTCGCCATCACACCCGATCCGGTCTTCGGGCCTTTGGCTATAACGATGTAGGTCGTGAAAAATATCGAACAGACTTATCCCGGATTACCGACCTTACGCGCTCTCGAAACTTCCGCTCGAGAGAGAAACAATGCCAATAAACTAGATTAAATAGTATCAATAATTAATTGATATTAATAAATAAAAGTCAATAGATATCAAGGCATCCGTGCCCGTGGTTTTCCAATAGTACCAACGGGCATTTTTCGCGCATGAAGTTTCACTCCGAAGGCATGACGGAACGATTGTTTTACGGTAACGTTGCCGGAGGGAGGAGATTGCCGAGCTGAGCGAGCTGGATAACGGCTGGCTGGCGGGCATGCATCTTCCCCAGATTCCGACACAAGCCTGCGTCATAATGGCCAGCTTATCTTATTTGAATTCGTCCATGCAGGGTCCCATCATGATTTCTTCCTCCACGCGCGAAACCGTCATCGATCTGGCCGGGCTCTGGCGCCTGACCTCGGTGGAAGGAGACTACACGACCAACCTTACCGTGCCGGGAGACGTTCACAGCGCACTCAAAAACGCGGGCATCATTCCAGACCCCTATCACGGTGCCAATGAAAATGCGGTGCAATGGGTCGCGCATCGGGACTGGATCATAGAGCGGACCTTCATCCTCGATGACGCCGATGCCAGCTGGTATCTCGATATCGATTATCTCGATACCGTCGCGATCGTCTTCGTCAACGATGTCCCGGTCTTGAGTTCGGACAATTGCTTCCGACGTTACCGTCCCGATGTGTCTCGCGCCGTGCGGCCCGGTGAAAACACCATTCGTATCCATTTCCACTCCAACATCGCAGCGGGGGCGGAACGGCAGGCGCGACAACCTTTTTACATTCCCTATCATGAGGGCAACTCGCCGATTGCCAACGGCAACATGTTGCGCAAGCCACAGTGCCATTTCGGCTGGGACTGGAATATCGCGATTGCTCCGCTCGGCCTTTACGGCAAAATCCTGCTGAAGCGCCTCGATACGGCACGGGTCGAACACGTCGTCACCTCACAACATCATGTCGAGGGCGGCGTCGAGCTGCATGTGGCAATCACGCTGTTTGCCGAAGGTCCGGCGAGCCTTCCGCTCTATCTTTCCCTCAACGATGAAAGGCTGCGGCTTGATTGCGGCGTGGGTGCGGGTGAGACGGTGGTGCGCCACGTCTTCTTCGTGGAAGATCCCGCGCTCTGGTGGCCGGCGGGCAGCGGCGAACAGACGCTCTACACGCTGACGGTGGAGTTACCGGATGAAACCGTCACCCGCAGGATCGGCTTCAGGACCATTGAACTTCTGACGGACAAGGATGAGGCCGGTAGCCGATTTGCCTTCCGCATCAACGGTCGGGAAATCTTCTGCCGTGGCGCGAACTGGATTCCATCCGATGCGCTTTATTCGCTGACCAGCCGCGAAAAAACCGAAGACCTTCTATGTTCGGCCGTCGAGGCCAATATGAACATGATCCGCGTCTGGGGCGGTGGATTTTACGAGGAAGACTGGTTCTACGATCTCTGTGACCGTCTCGGTCTTCTGGTCTGGCAGGATTTCATGTTCGCCTGCAATCTTTACCCCTGCAGCGAAGACTTTCTCGACAATGTCGAACACGAGGTCGACTATCAGGTAAAACGCCTGTCCTCCCATCCGTCCATCGCGCTCTGGTGCGGCGACAACGAATTGGTGGGTGCCCTCACCTGGTTCGAGGAGCCCCGCAACAACCGCGACCGTTATCTCGTGGCTTACGACCGCCTCAACCGCACCATCGAAAAGGCGCTGAAAAAAGCCGCCCCCGAAGCACTCTGGTGGCCCTCCAGCCCGGCTTCAGGCTACCTCGATTATGGTGATGCCTGGCATGCGGATGGTTCCGGCGACATGCATTACTGGTCCGTCTGGCACGAAAACAAATCGTTCGACAATTACCGCTCGGTCAAGCCACGCTTCTGCTCCGAATTCGGTTTTCAGTCCTACACCTCCATGCCTGTCATCCGCACCTATGCGGAAGAGAAAGACATGAACATCGCCTCCCCGGTGATCGAACTGCACCAGAAGAATGTCGGCGGCAATGAGCGCATCGCTGGCACCATGTTCCGCTATTTCCGCTTTCCGAAGGATTTCGAAAATTTCGTGTATCTGAGCCAGGTGCAGCAGGCGCTGGCCATCCGAACCGCGGTCGACTACTGGCGCTCGCTGAAACCCCATTGCATGGGAACGCTCTACTGGCAGCTCAACGACACCTGGCCGGTTGCCTCATGGTCGAGCCTGGACTACGGCGGCGGCTGGAAGGCGCTGCACTATGCTGCCCGCCGGTTCTTCCAACCGGTCTCGGTTTCCGCCATTCCCTCGGAAGACGGGCGCCGGTTAAGTTTCTCCATGGTCAACGACACGGCGGAAGATGTCGAGATCGACATGAATATTGTCGCCCTCACCATGGAGGGTAACCGCGTGCCGCTGAAATCTGCCAACGGCACGTGCGGTACGGACAAGGCGGCGACGCTGACCGAAATCGACATGGACAGCCTGCCTGATGGTTCCATTCTTGCCTGGAACTTCATAGCATCCAACGGCATGACAGGCGAAGGCCATCATGTGCGCGACACCTACAAGTCTCTGGAGCTACAGCCCTCTGGACTGACGTTCTCCACCGGCACATTGAAAAACGGCCAGCTCGAAATCGATGTCACCGCAGCAGGTCTTGCCCTCTTCGTCATGCTGGAGGCCGATCAGCCCGGGCGTTATTCCGACAATCTGTTCGATCTCGCAGCGGGCGAAACACGCCGGATCATCTTCACCCCGAAGGCGGGCAGCGGGCAGCCGCAGTTCCGTATCTTCGATCTTTATACCTGCCAATCCTCGCATTGAAACCACGCGGCGAAAGGCTTAACCATCCTTAGCGGAACGGCAGGCAACGTTGCGCCTGCCCTCATCTTTCAAAGGTTTGCCGGCTTCTCCGGCAACCATTCATCAGCAAGTGGAGGAAGACCCATGGTTTGGCAACCGGCCGAAAACCGATATACATCCATGAAATACAATCATTGCGGAAAGACTGGCATGAAGCTGCCGGCGATCTCGCTCGGGCTGTGGCACAATTTCGGCAACGACACACCGCACCAGACCAAACAGGCCATTTGCCGCCGCGCCTTTGACCTCGGCATTACCCATTTCGATCTGGCCAATAATTACGGCCCACCACCCGGCAGCGCCGAAACTGCCTTCGGCGAAATCCTGAAGACGGATTTTAGAGGCTACCGCGATGAAATGGTCATCTCGTCCAAGGCGGGCTACAACATGTGGCCCGGTCCTTACGGCGAATGGGGCAGCCGCAAATATCTGATATCGTCCTGCGACCAGAGCCTGAAGCGCATGGGGCTGGACTACGTTGATATCTTCTACTCCCACCGTTTCGATCCCAACACGCCGCTTGAGGAAACCTGCGGCGCACTGGACCAGATCGTGCGCTCGGGCAAGGCGCTCTATGTCGGCATCTCGTCATACAACTCGAAACGCACCCGTGAGGCCGCCGCGATCCTGAAAGATCTCGGCACGCCCTGCATCATCCACCAGCCGAGCTACTCCATGATCAATCGCTGGATCGAGGAAGACGGTCTGGTCGATACGCTGGAAGATCTTGGTATTGGCTCCATCGTCTTTTCGCCGCTGGCGCAGGGCATGCTGACGACGAAATATCTGGGTGGCGTGCCTGATGGCAGCCGTGCATCGCAGAGCAAGTCACTCAACCCCGCCTTCCTCAACGAGCGCAATGTCGAAAACATCCGCGCGCTCAATCGCATTGCCGAGCGGCGTGGCCAAACGCTCGCGCAGATGGCTATCGCCTGGGTGCTGCGCGGTGGTCGCATCACGTCGGCGCTCATCGGTGCGAGCCGTGTCGAACAGGTCGAGGATTGCGTCAAGGCGCTCGACAATGCCGATTTCTCCACAGAGGAGCTTGCGGAAATCGACGGTTACGCGAAGGACGCGGATATCAACCTCTGGGCAAAATCCGCTGAACGCGTTTAATACTTGAAACAGGGTGCCCGGTTTCCACCGGGCAGCCTGATCGACGCAAAAGCTGGACTGAAATCTCCAACAGAAAGATTAACGTCCCCGTCTAACCATTAACAACCATTACATAAATGTAATTTTAAATTCAGTTTCCGTTCATTCGTTTATTCGTAAGTTCTCCTTATCGAAACACGAGAGGAAACATTCATGAAAAAGTTCGTCACCATTCTTCTGGCCGCAACTGTTCTTGCTGCTCCAATGGCCCAGGCACAAAGCCGCCACGACGATCGTCATCGCGGTGTAACCGTCGAGCGTCACACGACCACCAAAAAGGTCATCGTCAAGAAGCACCGTTGGGATCGCGGTCAGCGCCTCTCGCCGGCAGAGCGTCGTCATTTCGTCGACCGCCGCGACTATCGCCGTTACCGCCTGGCAGAGCCGCGTCGCAACCAGCGCTGGGTACGCGTCGACAACCAGTTCCTGCTCATCAACGCCGTCACCGGCCTGATCGTCGGCCTTTCTGCGGCACGCTGAGTAAATCGACGGATGATATGAAAAAGGCCCGCTTGCGCGGGCCTTTTGTCGTTTATCGTTATAGCCGATCAGAAAATGTCGGCGCCGCTGCCCCACGGGCCATGCGGCTTGTCGACACCGTCGGTGCGTTCGAAGCCATGCGCCCCGAAGAAATCGCGCTGCGCCTGAATAAGGTTTGCGCTGCCGCGGGCGCGACGATAGGCGTCGAAATAACCAAGCGCGGAAGCGAGTGCCGAAACCGGCAGACCGGAGAGAACCGCGTAGGAAACGACACGGCGCAGGGCGGCGTCGGTGTCCTTGACGATGCCGGAGAAGGCAGGCGTCACGATGAGGTTGGCCACATGCGGATCCTTGGTGAAGGCCGAGGTGATCTCATCGAGGAATTCTGAGCGGATGATGCAGCCGGCGCGCCAGATGCGGGCGATCGTCGGCATCGGCAGGTTCCAGTTGAACTCCTTCGATGCGGCCGACATGACGGCAAAGCCCTGTGCGTAAGCACCGACCTTGGCGGCCAGAAGCGCGCTTTCCAGATCGGCGATAAAGGCCTTTTTGTCAGCCGGTGCAGCTGCAACGGTCGGCAGGCCGAAGATCTTCTCGGCAGCTTCGCGCTCGTCCTTCTGCGACGACAGGATACGGGCAGCCACGGCGGCCTCGATGGCAGTTGCGGCGACGCCCATGTTCTGCGCCTCGATAACCGACCACTTGCCTGTGCCCTTCTGGCCGGCCTTGTCGAGGATCAGATCGACCATCGGCTTGCCGGTGATCGGATCGGCAGCGCGCAAAACCTTCTCGGTGATTTCGATCAGGTAGGAGTTGAGACGGCCCTTGTTCCATTCACCGAATACATCGGCGATTTCAGACGCACTCATCTTCAGGCCGTCACGCAGGATGCCGTAGATTTCGGCGATCATCTGCATGTCGGCATACTCGATGCCGTTATGGATCGTCTTGACGAAATGACCGGCACCGTCGTTGCCGAGCCATGCCACGCACGGATCGTCATTATACTTGGCGGAAATGGAGGTCAGAACCTTCTCGACGCGCTTCCAGCTATCTTCGGTACCGCCGACCATGATCGACGGTCCGTGACGCGCACCTTCTTCACCGCCGGAAACGCCCATACCGATAAAGGTTAGGCCGCTATCCTTCAGATTGTCGAAACGGCGGATCGTATCGCGGAAATTCGCATTGCCGGCGTCGATCATGATGTCGCCGTTCGAGAGATGCGGCTTCAGGATTTCCATCTGCTGGTCAACCGGATCGCCGGCCTTGATCATGATGATGATCGGGCGCGGAGGACGAATGGCGGCGACGAATTCCTCGATGGTTTCGCAAGGGATCAACTGCCCCTGCAAGTCCCCAGCCTCGGCGTAGAATTTTTTCGTCGCTTCAGGGGTTCGGTTGAATACGGCAATCTTGTTGCCCTTTTCCGCGATGTTCAACGCCAGGTTCGAGCCCATGACGCCGAGACCGATCAAACCGATTTCTGCCTGTTCCACGGATGTGCCTCCATCTTGCTTTTAGGTGGTCGTGTTGTGGCACTGTAATGAACAAACGGCAAGGCTAGGGGCGACTGAAACGATTAAATTTTGATGACGCAAATCAGCTTTGCATATTTGCGACAGGTCGGGGGAAGGTCGTAACCAATGCGCCTCCCCTAGGAAGGTCGTGGCCGGTCATCGCCATCGTCCAGCGCTCGCCAGGCAGCGCCGTCCATATCCTCATATTGCCCTGATCGCACCGACCAGAGGAAGGCGAAAAGCCCGAGCGCTCCGAGAAACAGGGCGACGGGGATGAGATAGATCAACATGTTCATGCCGGTTGCGCCCCCTCGCCCGCAAATCCGGTCGGCACGCTCTGTTGCGCAGACACGGCTTCAGCCGTTCCGGCAAGACGCAGCGCATTTGCAACAACGACGAGCGACGATGTCGACATGGCGATGGCCGCGATCATCGGCGTCGCATAACCGGCAATCGCAATCGGCACGGCAATGACATTGTAGCCGATGGCAAGCGCGAAATTCTGCCGGATAAGCCGTCCGGCCCGCCGCGATGTCTCAATGGCGACAGGAACGGCATCCAGATTCTCGTGCATGAACACGAAGTCGGCGGCCTGCCGGCCGATATCGGCGGCGGTTGCCGGTGCCATGGAAACATGTGCTGCGGCCAGCGCCGGCGCATCATTAATGCCGTCGCCCACCATCAGAACCTTGCGTCCCTCGCCTGCCAGTGCCCCACAGCGCCCCGCCTTGTCTTTCGGCGACAGGTCCGCGTTCCATTTCGCAATGCCCAGACGCTGCGCCATGGCCTTCACGGCCGGGACCCGGTCACCGGACACGATTTCCAGCACCAGTCCTCGCGTAGAAAGGCTGCGCAGTGCCTGTACGGCGCCAGGACGCGGATTGTCCTCGAAACCGAAACTCGCCAGATACCCGCCGTCAAGCGAAAGCACCACTTCCGATCGCGCGTCGCCGTTTTCCATTTTCGATTCATCCGGGCAGGCAAAACGGCGGTTGCCAAGCCGGTAGGTTCCCGCCGGCGTGAGAGCCTCAACACCGGAACCGGGAATTTCACGCACCGCTTCGTAGACCGGTAAAATTCCGCCATAGGCTGCATGCAGGGCTTTGGACAGCGGATGGCGTGAATGGGCGGCAAGGCCAGCCGCAATCGCCATCGTGGCGGGGTTCACATCGCCGGTTTCCACCAGTCGCGGCTTCCCGACCGTCAGGGTGCCTGTCTTGTCGAACAGAACGGTGTCGATTTCGGCCAGTCGCTCCATCGCCGAGCCTTCCTTGACCATGATGCCATGACGAAAGAGCCGGCCTGCCGCCACAACCTGCACCACCGGAACAGCAAGGCCAAGCGCACAGGGGCAGGTGATGATGAGAACCGCAATCGCGATCAGCATCGCCTGCTTCCAGTCACCGCCCAAAACGCCCCAACCGAGAAATGTCATGAGAGCAAGGAGATGTACGACGGGCGAATAATAGCTCGCGGCACGGTCGGCAATCCGCCGATAGCGCGCACGCCCCCCTTCCGCCGCCTCCATCAGCCCGATCACTTCCGACAGAAACGAATCCTTTGCCGATGCGGTCACCCGCGCGGCGAGCGAACCGGTGAGATTGAGCGTGCCTGCCTGAAGCAGATCGCCCGCCTCCACCCGACGCGGCGCGCTTTCGCCGTTGACAATGGACATGTCGAGATCGCTGCTTCCGCTAATGACCATCGCATCCACCGCCACGCGGTCACCGGCAGCAATCGCAATCGTCATACCGGGTAGCACATCGCCAAGCGGGCGATATTCCCGCGTTCCGTCCTCACCGATAACGGTTGCGCCGCGTGGTGAAAGCCGGGCCAGGCCCGCAATGGCCGAGCGCGCCCTGTCACGCATGATATGGTCAAGCGTGCGGCCGATCAGCAGGAAGAACAGCAGCGACACGGTCGCGTCAAACCACGCATGTCCGCCATGATGAATCGTCTCCCATAGCGAGATTGCGTAGGATAGCGTGATGGCGAGCGCAATCGGCACATCCATATTGGTGCGGCCATGCTTCAGCGCATTCCAGGCCGACTGATAGAAGAACCGGCCGCCATAGATCAGCGCCGGCGCGGCAATCATCGCCGAAATCCAGTGGAACATGTCACGCGTCGCGGCATCGGCCCCGGACCAGACGGACACGGATAGAAGCATGATATTGGCGGAAGCAAAGCCGCAGAGCGCCACCGCCCTGATCAGTTGCGAGCGCAACACGTCCGAAGCATCCTGTCCGCTCGCGAAAAGATGCGTCCGGTATCCTGTTGCAAGGATTGCGCGGGCAAGTTCTGCGGGATTTGTCCTGATGCCATCGACATACTCTTTCCAGACAATCGCCACCCGTTTAGAGGACAGGTTCACGCGCGCCTGCTCCACCTGGCGGAGACGGCGCAGCGCGGTTTCGATGGTGGTGATGCAGGCGCCGCAATAAACGCCGGGCACGCTGAGATCTGTCTGGCGCAGCCCCTGCCCCAGATCGCGGCTTGCCAGCATCAGCTCCTCTGATGATGGTGGGTTGACCGGTTCGCCGAGTTGAAGCGACCCTTCCGTTCCCGGTGCACAGCAGCTCATTGACGCCCCCTGATCACCGCGATCCGCGTGCCTTCATGCACGATGATCCTGCCGTCTTTTACGGCAGTGACCTCGACGATCCATTGGCCGGGCAGCATGTCATGCGGGCCGGTGAAGACCCCGGTAGACACCGGGGTCAACTCCATCTCGAAATTCTGGTGCTCGCCGACCGGCCGGCGAAAACGCGCCGTTACGGTATCCGTATCCACAGGGCCGGTATCTGGATGAAACACCTCGTAGCGCACGGTCTTTTCATCCACCACCAGCCTGCCCTTGATGCCGGTCGCGGCCCTTGCCTTGGCGGCCTCGGCCTTGGCGTTGAACTGCTGGCTGGCAACATAGGTATTGGCCACCACCAGCCCGCTCCAGCTGGTGACAGCGTTCCAGGCCATCACCATGTTGACGGTGATGACGATGCCGAAAAACATCACCATAACACCCAGCATATGCCAGCCGGTGAAAATGAAACCGGACGTCTGGCGATTGGTCGTTGTCATTTTTTCACTCCCGGAGCGTTGAAGACGGCGTCGTAACGGGCCGTCTCATGGCCGCCCGTATCGCTGACGATGAATTCGAAATTTTCAGCAGCACGCGCGACGTGACTGCTCGGCAGGGTGACGAACACCTTCAGCGTTGTCGCCTCGTCCGGTTCCACCATCACCTCGAAGCTGCGAGAGGCTGCATCCGGCACGCCGTTTATCTTCATCACCGCACTTGGAATGCCCTCTATCGTCAGGCTCATTAGGCGCGGTTGCGGCACCATGTTGAGGATGCGAACGGTATAGCCGTTGCGGATCGAGCCATTCGATTCCAGCACATATTGCGGGTTGCGGTCGTGCAGCACATTCAGAGCCAGCCGCTCGCGCGTCACCAGCGCAAACAGCAAGCCGATGCCGACTGCAGCCCATATTGCCGTGTAAAGAAGCGTGCGCGGGCGAAAGACGATGCGCCAGTCGAAATGGCGAATGCTGTTTTTGAACCCGCCGTCCTCGTTGCGCACATTCGCAGGCCGGATTGCGTGCTGGCCGTTGCCGGTCGCAAGCGCCATGTTGGACTGGTATTCGGACAGCGTCGCATAGGCGATCAGCCCGCGTGGCTTACCAATCTTGTCCATCACCCCATCGCAGGCATCGATGCAGAGCGCGCAGGTGATACATTCCAGCTGCTGCCCGTCCCTGATGTCGATGCCCATGGGACAGACTGCGACACAAGCATTGCAATCGACGCAATCGCCGACGCTCTCCCCTGTGGCCGCAGCCTTTTTGGCGTGCCTCGTGCGAGGTTCACCGCGCCAGTCATTATAGGTCACGACCAGCGAGTTCTCATCCAGCATCGCCGCCTGAATGCGCGGCCAGGGACACATATAGGTACAGACCTGCTCCCGCATCAGCCCGCCGAAAACATAGGTCGTGGCGGTGAGTATCGCGACGGTCGTATAGGCGATCATCGGTGCCTGCCCCGTCATGAACTCCCTCGCCAGCGTCGGTGCATCGGCAAAATAGAAGATCCATGCCCCGCCGGTCAAAACGCCGATCACCAGCCAGATTGCATGTTTTATCGCCCGCTTGCGCAGCTTGCCGAACGTGAAAGGTGCTGCATCGAGCTTCATGCGGGCATTCCTGTCGCCCTCGATCGCCCGCTCGACGACCAGAAACAGGTCCACCCAGACGGTCTGCGGACAGGTATAACCACACCACGCGCGTCCCACGGCGGAGGTTATGAGAAACAACCCCAGACCCGCCATGACCAGCAATCCCGCGACGAAAAAGAACTCCTGCGGCCAGATTTCGATGAAGAAGAAATAAAAGCGCCGGTTGGCAATATCGATCAGCACCGCCTGGTCGGGCGCATAGGGACCGCGATCCCAGCGCAGAAACGGCGTCAGATAATAAATGCCGAGCGTGACCAGCATGACCAGCCACTTGAACCGCCGGAACCGGCCCTCCGCGCGCTTCGGGAAAATTTTCTTGCGCGCTTCATAAAGGGGTTTACGCGTTTTTGCGGAATTGACAGCCTCCGCTTCCAGCCTTTCGACGGGCTGTTGCGGGCGGTCCTGTCCGACGGGATAGATGTTCATGATTGCAGTCCGTTTTTATCTCCTTGCTTTCTCCCATCTCACCGGCGAAACATCCTTGACTTACATCAAGCGCGGACAAAGTGGCGCAGCCTGCGGCCTGCATTAAACAGGGAGGATGAGATGCCAGTCATGCAGTCAAAAATCATTCATCTGTCGGTGGAAAAACCATGGAGCCATGTCTTTGATTTCGCCTCCGACCCCCAAAACATGCCGCACTGGGCCGCCGGTCTAGCAGGCGGTCTTAAACCAGACGGCGAGGACTGGATCGCCGATGGTGGCCCGTTGGGTGAGGTCCGCGTCAATTTCGCGCCCTTAAACGAATTCGGCGTGATAGACCACGTCGTAACATTGCCGGATGGCATGAAGGTGTATAACGCGCTGCGGGTAACACCGAATGGCAGCGGTGCCGAAGTCAGCTTTACCCTGCTTCGCCTGCCGGACATGACGGAAGAGGATTTCGAACGGGATGCGGAGATGGTCCGGGCCGATCTGGAAACACTGAAGTCGCTGCTCGAAACGGATTGAAGGATAAAACGATGACCACGAATACGAATGACCTGCGCATCGACTATGTCGAATTCAACGTCGCCGATATCGAGCGCAGCAAGGAATTTTACGGCGGCGCTTTCGGCTGGTCCTTTAAGGATTACGGCCCGCAATATTGCGAGTTTTCCGACGGCCGGCTGACCGGCGGGTTCACCACCACGGCACCTGTGTCAGCCAAGGGTGGACCGCTTGTCATTCTTTACGCCGCCGATATCGAGAATGCGCACCGGCGTGTCGAGGCAGCCGGTGGGCAGATCAGCGTCGCCATATTCACCTTTCCCGGCGGACGCCGTTTTCATTTCACCGACCCGGATGGATACGAACTGGCCGTCTGGTCTGATCGATAAGAAAAAGGGCCGCATCGAGCGGCCCTTTCCATTTGTTGGCTGTGACGTTCACTCGCCACCGCCAAGCGAGTGCACGAAGATCGCAAGCTGCTTGACCGTGGTATCACCAAGCCGTTCACCCCAGGCGGGCATGACCCCGTGTTTTGGCGACCGTATCTGCGCAACGATCCCCTGCTCGCCACTGGCCTTCAGCCAGATCGCGTCGGCCAGGTTGGGCGCGCCGAACTCGCGGTTGCCCTTGGCGTTCTCACCGTGGCACGAGGCGCAATTGTCGGCGAAAATCTGTTTACCGGGTTCTACGAGTGCCGGGTTGGAAGGCGTTCCTGTCAGGCTGACGACATAGGCGGCGACCTCGCGGATTTCCTCGGACTTGAGGATATCGCCGAAGGCCGGCATTTCCGACAGGCGCGTATCGGGATCGTCGGCAAAACGAATGCCGTGCTTTACCGTCGTATAGATATCCTCGACGCTGCCTCCCCACATCCAATCGTCGTCGTTGAGGTTGGGATATCCCTGCCCGCCTTCCGCACCCGAACCGTGACACTGGATGCAATTGACCTTGAAGGCGGCGGCACCGCCGGAAAGCGCAAATTGCCTTAGCGTCGGATCGGCCTCAATCTCGGCGAGCGAGGAACTGGCGATTCTGTCGGAATAGACGCTCTGCGCCTGTTTGGCGTCCGCCATATCGGCGGCGATCTCGGAACGGCTGCTCCAGCCGAGCAACCCTTGCGTTGCGCCATTGATCAGCGGCCATGCCGGATAGGCGATGGTGTAGCCGATGGCCCAGAGGATCGTGAAGTAGAAGGTCCAGACCCACCAGCGCGGCATCGGATTGTTAAGCTCGCGAATACCGTCCCATTCATGGCCGGTGGTTTCGACGCCGCTGATGTCATCAATGTGTTTTTCGGACATATCCTAGTCCTCCTTAAGCGGAATGCTGGCGGCGTCGTCCGCAGCTTTTTTCGATCCGGGACGAAGGGTGAAAACGACGACGCCGGCGAAGAACAGGGTCATGGCAAGCAGGCCCCAGCTATCGGCGAAGTGGCGCATGGCCGTGTAGGTTTCCATCGTATCGCCTCCTCACCGATATCCGGCGGCATCGTCATAGGTCGAAAAATCGACCAGCGTGCCGAGCATCTGCAAATAGGCAACCAGCGCATCCATTTCGGTAAGCTTGGCTGGATCGCCATCGAAATCGCCGACTTTCGCCTTCGGATAGCGCGCCAGAAGCTCGGTCGTATCGGCGTTCGGATCGGCCTGCGCGTGAAGATCAGCCGCTGATTTCTCGATCATCTCGTCGCTATAGGGCACGCCAACGGCGCGGTTAGCCTTCAGCTCCATCGAGATATCCGTAATCTTCAACGGCGTGGTTTTGAGGAACGCGTAGGACGGCATGATCGATTCCGGCACGACGGAGCGCGGATCGGCCAGATGCTGCACGTGCCATTCATTCGAATAGCGGTCGCCTACGCGTGCGAGGTCCGGCCCCGTGCGCTTGGAACCCCACTGGAACGGGTGGTCGTACATGGATTCCGCCGCCAGGCTATAGTGCCCGTAACGCTCCACCTCGTCGCGGAACGGCCGGATCATCTGGCTGTGGCAGACATAACATCCCTCTCGGATGTAGATGTTGCGCCCGGCCAGTTCGAGCGGCGAGTAGGGCCGCATGCCCTCCACCTTCTCGATAGTGTTTTCGAGATAGAAAAGCGGCGCGATTTCCACGATACCGCCGATTGAGACGACGAGCAGCGAACCGACCAGAAGCAGAGTGGCGTTGCGTTCGATGACGCCGTGTTTGTCGAGTATGGACATCGGCCCCTCCTTATTCAGCGGGCTGCAGCGAAGGTGCGGCGTCATTTCGGACGCCCTCCTCGCGTTGACGACCGAGGATGGTCATGGTGACGTTGTAGGCCATGATCAGCGCGCCACTGAGGAACATCAGGCCACCCAGCGCACGCATCACGTAATAGGGGAACAGCGCTGCGACCGATTCCGCGAAGGAATAGACGAGGAAGCCCTGCGTATCGTATTCGCGCCACATCAAGGCCTGCTGGATGCCGGCCACCCACATCACGGCGGCGTAGATGACGATGCCGATCGTGGCGAGCCAGAAGTGCCAGTTGACCAGTTGCAGGCTGTAGAGACGATCCCTGCCCCACAGTTTCGGCGTCAGATAATAGATGGCACCGAAGGTGATCATGCCGTTCCAGCCGAGAGCGCCGGAATGCACGTGGCCGATGGTCCAGTCGGTATAGTGGCTGAGCGAGTTGACAGCCTTGATCGACATCATCGGACCCTCGAAGGTCGCCATGCCGTAGAAGGCCACCGCCATTACCATCATACGCACGATGGGATCGGTGCGGATCTTGTCCCAGGCGCCCGATAGCGTCATCAGGCCGTTGATCATGCCACCCCAGGACGGCATCCACAGCATGATCGAGAACACCATACCGAGCGTCTGCGCCCAGTCCGGCAGCGCCGTATAGTGCAGATGGTGCGGACCGGCCCAGATATACATGAAGATCAAAGCCCAGAAGTGGATGATCGACAGGCGGTAGGAATAGACCGGGCGGTTCACCTGCTTGGGAATGAAATAATACATCATGCCGAGGAAGCCGGCGGTGAGGAAAAAGCCGACGGCGTTATGGCCGTACCACCATTGCGTCAGCGCATCCTGCACGCCCGAGAAAGCGGAGTAGCTCTTGACGCCGAGGAACGACACCGGAATGGCGAGGTTGTTGACGATATGCAGCATGGCGATCGTCACGATGAAGCTCAGATAGAACCAGTTTGCCACATAGATATGCGGCTCCTTGCGCGTCAGGATCGTGCCGAGAAATGCGAGGAGATAGGCGACCCAGACTATCGTCAGCCAGATATCGACATACCATTCCGGCTCGGCATATTCGCGGCCCTGCGTGATACCAAGCAGATAGCCAGTGGCAGCCATCACGATGAAGAGGTTGTAGCCCCAGAACACGAACCAGCCGAGATTGCCGCCGAACAGGCGTGCGCGACAGGTTCTCTGCACCACGTAAAATGACGTGGCAATCAGCGCATTTCCCCCGAAAGCGAAGATCACCGCGGAGGTGTGCAGCGGCCGCATCCGGCCGAAATTGAAATAGGGCGCGATGTTGAGATCGGGAAAGGCAAGCTGAAGCGCCACCACGACCCCGACCAGAAACCCGACCACGCCCCAGAACACGGTAGCGACGACGCCGTATTTCACGACCTCATCGAAATATTCGGATTTCAGCCGGGCGCGCGCGGCCTGATCGACAGGCGCGAAAGAAACACGGCGCAGCAGAAGCACCGTGCTGACCAGAAGCGTAAAGAACAGCACCCACATATGGGCGGCGAAAAGACTGTCGTGAGCGAAAGCAGCCCCGAGCAGCGCGAGAAAAGCCCCAAGGGCCACGATCGCGGTTTCTAACGTGTAATTCATTGTTGGTTTCCCCCAACGTGCAAGCAGACCGACGAAAGGCTTGGCGCGCGCTTTACGAAGCGGAAACGGGCCTTTGCGTCGGTTGGAGCATTGCCACCGGCGTGGGGAAGCCACCTTGATCCAGATCAAGAAAGAGAAGCTGTCGCAGCACCGGCAAAACCGAGCCGGGATTTGGCGATAAGAAGTACGTAGAAACTGAAAGAACAGACGCCGACGCGCGACACCGGCTTTATAGGGCTTGCGTCAGCCCTTCATTTTCAGCGGCAGCCCGGCTGCGACGAAATAGACTTCATCGACGATGGCCGCGACGCGCTGGTGTAACCTTCCGGCGTGATCGCGGAATTCGCGCGCCATGCGGTTTTCCGGCACGATGCCAAGGCCGACCTCATTAGAGACGAGAATCAGTTTCGCCTTGGTGGACGCGATTGCCGCTGCCAGCGTGGCGAACGCCGTCTCGATATCGGCGTTCTCCATCATCAGATTGGTGAGCCACAATGTCAGGCAGTCGATAAGGATGACATTGTCCGGGGCATCCAGCCGCGCGAGCACGGCAGCGATATCAACGGGCGCCTCGTGTGTCGTCCACTCCTCGCCACGCCGGGCCTGATGATGGTCGATGCGATCGCGCATCTCGTCATCCCATGCCCGGCCGGTGGCCAGATAATGCAGGCGCCCGTTGGCTTTGCCCGCAAGGTCCTCGGCAAAACGGGACTTGCCGGAGCGCGCGCCGCCTAGAATGAAAACGGAGCGGTTTTTATCTGTCATGAAGAACCTGGAAGAAAAGAATAAGACGGACCGGCATCATTGCGGTGTCGCAAGCCAGAGACAGCCGTACATGAAGGGAACGATTCGTAGAAAAAGGCGTCCCCCGGTTACTCACGCCGGACTGCCGATGATACCGGGTCGGAGACGACAAAACCTGTCCGCACGATGCGGGACATATGACAGCCTTGGCAACTCCGGATGCCGGAAACACCGGTCCTGACAAAAAGCTAGGTGCGAACGGTCATTCTGTCAATCGGCGAGCGGTGTCTACGAAAAATCAAGCGGAACCGGTACGCAAAACCTTGACCCGGAACCGGCAGACCTTTCCGTCCGCGACGGGATTGATAAAGCCACTTGGTTACCGGAACGTTAGCAGAAAACGAAATGACGAAGCTGCAACGCGGCGGGAGAATGTTTGCCCATGGAGGCCGCTGCCATTGCCTTGCAATGGCCTTCAAATCAATATGGCCGCGAAGATTCGCAAACAGCAAGGTGACCTGCCCGTGATGACCGTCATGGACTATATCTCGATCGTCGTTTTTATCGTGTTATGGGCCACCTATACCCACCTCACGACGGGAACGACGCTGTTTTCGCGAACCAGCCTCAATCAGGCGATGGCGGAGCGCCGGCGCGACTGGATTTACAATTCTCTCAAACGCGACTTGAAGATGATCGACACGCAGATCATGGCGGGTTTGCAGAATGGTACCGCTTTTTTCGCGTCTACCTCGATCTTTGCCATCGGCGGCTGCTTTGCTCTGCTGGGGGCGACAGATCGGGTCGAAACCGTGTTTCGCGACCTGCCCTTCGTGCAATATGCCGGGCGCACGGCCTTCGAACTGAAGGTCATGGGGCTAACCTGCCTTTTCGGCTACTCGTTTTTCAAGTTCGGCTGGTCCTACCGCCTGTTCAATTATTGCACGATCCTGTTCGGTGCCATACCAATGGTCCATGATGTCAACGCGGATCGCGACGCTGCCGAGCGTGCCGCTGAAAACGTCATAAAGATGAACATCATCGCTGCTAAGAACTTCAATGATGGGCTGCGGACGATCTTCCTGTCGATCGGTTATCTCGGCTGGTTCATCAGCCCCTATGTATTCATCGCAAGCACGGTCATCATCATAGTGGCGCTGTTGCGCCGCCAGTTCTTCTCCGAGGCACGCCGCGCCATCATGGACAGGCCCGGGCCTTGAAATAGCCTTACTTCACGGGCCAAGCCCTTGAGTAGACAACGGCTTCAGACAGCTGAAACAGCGGGAATTATGGAAACAGAAACAGCTGCAATCGACACCCGCCGCAAAGGCCGCATGGGCGGTCTCGATACACTGCGCGGGCTGGCGCTCATCGCCATGGCGTCTTACCACTTCACATGGAATCTGGAGTATTTCGGCTATCTGGAGCCGGGTACGGCAACCACCGGCCTGTGGAAGCTTTATGCGCGCGCCATTGCCAGCTCGTTCCTGTTCCTCGCCGGTTTCAGCCTGTTTCTCGCCCATGGCAAAGCCATAAACTGGCCGTCCTTCGGCAAGCGTTTTGCAATGGTGGCGGGCTCGGCGCTGCTCATCACCATCGCTACCTATGTCGCCTTTCCGGATAGCTTCATCTTTTTCGGAATCCTGCACAGCATAGCCGCTGCAAGCCTTGTCGGGCTGCTGTTCCTGCGGGCACCCCCGCTGGTGACGCTGCTTTTTGCGGCTTTTGCCTTTGCGCTGCCGCAATACGTCCAGTCGGATTTTTTCAACAGCAAATGGCTGGCATGGGTCGGTTTCTCCACCATGCCGCCGCGCTCGAACGATTATGTGCCGCTCTTGCCGTGGCTAGCGCCCTTTCTTGCCGGACTTGCGGTTTCGCAATTCGTCACACCGCGCAGCTGGCTGGACCGTTTTCGCAACCCAAGCTCCCCCCGCAATCTGATAGCAACAGCGGGCCGTCACAGCCTTGCGTTCTACCTCATCCACCAGCCGGCGCTGATTGGACTCGTCTACGCGGTATCACTTGTGGCACCGCCTCCTCCTGTCGACCAGGTGGAGCTTTACAAATCGAGCTGTGAAAAAAGCTGCGTCCAGCAGGCTAACGGCCAGGAATTGTGCCAACGTTTCTGCGGTTGCACGCTTGAAAAGCTGCAAGCGGAAAGCCTGTTTGACATCATGATGGAAGGCAAGCTCAGCGCGGAGCAGCAGACGAAGGTCAGCGACGTGGCGCAACAGTGCACGGTTGAGGCGCAATAAAGAACGACACACGCCCAATCTACGCTCGGCGTCATTCTCGGGCTTGACCCGAGGATCTATCCACGTCGCGTAAAATCAAAAGCATGACGGAGTGAGAGGTTTTCTTCTCCGCGGGAAATCCAGGGCCATCACGTCAAGCGCGACGGCGGGAAACCTGCATCAGGTCCCTACGCCGATTTCGGCAAGGCGCGTCAGGCAGGCCTCTTCGACATTGTCGAGCTCGGCCAGCGTCTCTTCGATGTCCTTGCGCTTTTGCCTGAGATCGGCGCGCTTCTCATCGACCTTCTTCATCAGAAGCACAAGCTGGCCTGATTCGCCCGGCGGCTCCTTGTAGACGTGAATGATCTCGCGAATTTCTGCGATCGTGAAACCGATACGGCGGCCGCGCAGGATTTCCTGAATGAGACGTCGATCCGCAGACCTGAAAAGCCTCGTACGCCCGCGTCGCTCAGGGTGAATGAGGCCCTCATCCTCGTAAAATCGCAAGGTGCGGGTGGAAACACCGAATTCGCGCGTCAGTTCGGTTATGCTATAATACTTGTCCAAGGGCCTATCCGATTCATAACCGGACAATTATTATTTGACCTTCACGTAAAAGTCAATTTTTCCTGCCGCTTTCGCCTGTTCTGGCCTATCCCGAAATACCGTACCACCAGGTAGCGATGCCCAGAAACGAAAAAAAGCCGACAATGTCCGTTACCGCCGTCACGAAGACAGCAGAGGAAACGGCGGGGTCTGCCCCGAACCTGTCGAGAACCAGCGGAATGAGAATGCCTGCCAGCGCCGCCGCCAGCATGTTGAGACACATGGCGGCGGCAATGATGCCGCCGATATGGACATCCTGGAACCACACGCCTGCAACGATGCCGATGGCACAGCCGAACAACAACCCGTTCAGGATGCCAACGCCCGCTTCACGCCTGATAATGCGGGCAGCGTTGTGAATATCTAGGCTTTTGGTAGCCAGCGCCCGCACGGACACGGTCATGGTCTGCGATCCGGCATTGCCGCCCATCCCGGCAACCGTCGGCATCAAAATCGCCAGCGCAATGATCTGCTGGATCGTCGCATCGAAAAGGCTGATGACGGAGGCGGACAGAAAGGCGGTAAGGAGGTTGACCGCAAGCCACGGCACACGTGAGCGCGAGGTGCTGGTGATGCTGTCAGACAGTTCTTCGTCGCCCACACCGCCAAGGCGCAGCAAATCCTCTTCGGCTTCTTCCTGAATGACGTCGACCACGTCATCGATGGTGAGCACGCCAACCAGACGGCCGTTATTGTCCACCACGGCGGCAGATAGAAGGTCGTATTGTTCGAAAAGTTGCGCCGCTTCTTCCTGGTCCATTTCGGCCGGAATGGAGTGGTTGGTCTCGTGCATGATCGTTTCGATCTTCACCTGACGCTTGGCGCGCAGCACCTTGTCGAGATCGAGAGCGCCGACAAGCTTGAACGTGGGGTCGATGACGAAGATCTGCGTGAAGGAATCCGGCAACTCCTCCTCCTCACGCAGATAATCAATGGTCTGTCCCACGGTCCAGAACGGCGGCACGGCAACGAATTCCGTCTGCATGCGACGGCCGGCAGAGCTTTCCGGATAATCCAGCGCCCGCATCAGCCGCACCCGTTCGGTGAACGGAAGTTGCGAGAGGATGTCCTCGCGGTCCTCGTCGTCGAGATCCTCGAGAATGTAGACAGCGTCGTCCGAATCCAGCTCGCCAATACCGGCAGCGATCTGCTCGTTGGACATCTGGTCGACGATATCGAGACGGATGCCTTCATCCACCTCGGTCAGCGCCGTCATGTCAAAATCGGAACCCAGCAACCGCACGAGCGCGTGGCGCTGCTCCGGCATGATGGACTCCAGCACGTCGCCGAGTTCAGACTCATGCAGTCGCGCCACATTCTTGCGCAGGAAAAGCAGATCGCGGTCGGCAATCGCTGCCCCCACCATCGCCAGAAAGTCGGAGCGGACAGAGCCGTCCTCGGCGTAGATATCGGAGGGTGCCTCTGTCGGTTTCAACTCTTCGGGCGCGAGAAGATCGTCGTCACGGTCTGTCATCTGGCGTCCCCTTCTTTAAATGCCGCAGTGCACGAATTTGCAGGCAGAATGGCGTTAAAAAGTATATTGTCAACAACCGGATAGGTGAAAAACAACGGGCTTCGGAACTGCGACGAAAATGTCATGGACCGCCCTTTCGCAAGACCATGATCGAAGAGCGCGGCACTCCATGATGATGCAGCGGCAGGCAGTGCACCTCAATCCGCACAACGTCCGGAAAGCCCTTGCCGTTCCGTCGGAACCGGTAAGATAGAGATTGACATATGTCGTCCATAGACGATTCTGAAAGAGCTTTTTTTATATATGATCGGCCGTTGCCAAACGGTAAGTATCCCTGGGCGGCCAGGAAAATTTCAGGAAAATCACGACAATGAGCAAGACAGATTTCATCGGCAAGGCTTCCGCCGCCGCAGGTGGCTGGGGCGCGCTTAAAAGCGTCGGCAAACGGCTGATGGAATCCGGCGCGCCGATTTCCGGCGCACGCACGCTGCTGAAGGCAAACCAGCCGGATGGATTCGATTGCCCGGGCTGCGCATGGGGCGATCCGGAGCATGGCTCTTCCTTCGAATTCTGCGAAAACGGCGTCAAGGCGGTCGCTTGGGAAGCGACGGAAGCCCGGGTGCCGCCGGATTTTTTCGCCACCCGCACCGTCTCCGAACTGCGCGGCTGGTCTGACTACGATCTGGAAAAACAGGGCCGCCTCACCCACCCGATGCGTTACGACCGGGCGAGCGACAAATATCTGCCGGTCTCCTGGGACGACGCCTTTGCCGAAATCGGCGGCGTTCTCAACAGCCTCGACAGCCCGGACCGGGCGGAATTCTATACATCCGGCCGCGCCTCCAACGAGGCAGCCTTCATCTATCAATTGATGGTTCGGCTTTACGGCACGAACAATTTTCCCGACTGCTCCAACATGTGCCATGAGGCAAGCGGTGTCGGCCTGAAAGCCTCGATCGGCGTCGGCAAGGGCACGGTGCTCCTGGAAGACTTCGAGCAGGCAGACGCGATCTTCGTGATCGGCCAAAATCCCGGCACGAACCACCCGCGCATGCTGGGCGACCTGCGCCGGGCAGCGCTTCGCGGCGCGAAAATCGTCGTCCTCAATCCGATCAAAGAAAAGGGGCTGGAGCGCTTCGCCGATCCGCAGGACAAGATCGAGATGATCACCGGCGGCAACACCAAGATCGCCACCAATTATTACCAGCCCCGGCAAGGCGGCGACATGGCGGTGGTGCGCGGCATGAGCAAGGCGATCTTCGCAGCCGACGACGCCGCAAGGACTGCCGGAGAATCTGCCATCATCGATTACGACTTCATCGCCGAACATGCGGTCGAGTTCGAGGCTTATCGTGATGCCGTCGAGGCAACCAGCTGGGAAAGCATTCTCGACCAGTCCGGCCTCACCCGCGCAGAAATCGAAGAAGCCGCCTGCATCTACATGAATGCCGGCTCCGTCATCGCCACCTGGGCCATGGGCGTCACCCAGCATCGCCACTCTGTCATCATGGTTCGCGAAATCACCAACTTCATGTTGCTGCGCGGCAATATCGGCCGCCCCGGTGCCGGTCTTTGCCCGGTACGCGGCCATTCCAACGTTCAGGGTGATCGCACGGTCGGTATCGATGAAAAAGCGCCGCCGGCGCTGCTAGACGCACTGGAAAAAGAACTCGGCGTCGCCATGCCGCGCAAACCCGGCCACAACACCGTCGAAGCAGTAGCCGCCATGCTGGCTGGCGAGGCGCAAACCTTCATCGCGCTCGGCGGCAACTTCATGCGGGCAACGCCCGACAGTCCGCTGATCGTCAAGGCTTTTGAAAATCAGAAACTGACGGTCAATATCGCCACCAAGCTCAACCATTCGCATCTGGTGCCGGGCGAAATCTCCTTCGTGCTGCCCTGCCTTGGCCGAACGGAAATCGACCGTAATTCTGCGGGCAAGCCGCAGATCGTCACGGTCGAGGATTCCATGAGCATGGTGCATGGTTCCGGCGGCATCAATCCGCCTGCCTCGGAGGAACTACGCTCCGAAGTCGCCATCGTTGCCGGCATTGCGCAAGCGACCCTTGGCAATGCGCAGGTCGACTGGAAAGCGCTTGCCGAGGATTACGATCTCATCCGAGACATGATCGAGCGGGTCATCCCGGGTTTCGACAATTTCAACGAACGCGTCCGCGTGCCGCGCGGTTTTCGCCTGCGCAATACGGCCTCCGAACGGGAATGGAACACGCCGGCAAAAAAGGCCGTCTTTTATAGCGGCCCGCTTCCCGAACAGACCGAGCATCAGCAGGCGCTCACGGGCGATAATCTTTTCGTGCTGCAGACATTCCGCAGCCACGACCAATACAACACCACAATTTACGGCATGGACGACCGTTATCGCGGCGTTTATGGCGAACGCCAGGTCATCTTCATGAATCCTGCGGATATGGAAGGGCTGGGCGCCCACTCCCGCCAGCGCGTCGATGTCATCGGCGAATATGGCGATGGCGTGGAGCGGATCGCCCAAAATTTCCGGTTGGTCCCCTACAATATTCCGCGCGGCAGTGTCGGAGGATATTATCCCGAACTGAACGTGCTGGTGCCGCTGTCAAGCTATGGCGAAGGCAGCTTTACGCCAACTTCGAAATCGGTACTCGTCTCCTTCCGGCTGCTTGCCGATTCCGCCTCTTGAACAGGATGGCTTGATGGGTGAGGAACAATCTGCAGCGGCTTTCATGGCAGCGGTGGAGCAGATCGTGCAAGGATCGTCGCAGGCGCTTTCGGCCACGGGCGCGGCGATGCTTCTGGCCATCAATATGGATATCGCCACCGACAGCCGCAGCATCGCCAATCGGCTGGGACTTGCGCATGCCCTCGTCCTGCGCGAAATCTCCGTCCTGTCACCGCGCTTTGTGCGGGTGACGAAACGCGACGCCCGCACCCAGCGCAGTTGGCTGGAGGTCACAGCGGAAGGACAGGCGCTTGCCGCGCTATCCTCTCAAACCTGAAACGAACGGAGCATTCCTTGGCAATCAGGCCGATCCTGCCCTACCCCCATGCCGGTCTTTCAGAGATTTGCGCGCCGGTCACTGTTTTTGACGACCACCTGCAAAATCTGGTCACGGACCTGATCGACACCATGCGCGCCGCCCCCGGCGTCGGCATCACAGCGGCTCACATCGGTGTAAAACAGCGCGTCTTCGTGCTTGAGCTGACACCGGGAACCGTGCTGACATACATCAATCCCGAAATCGTCAGTCACTCCGCGCAGACCATGCGGCATGTGGAAGGCAGCGTCTCAATGCCGGGCTTCACCGAAGAGGTGGAACGTCCGTCTGAGGTCGAGGTGAGGTTTCAGGACGCAGCGGGCGTGGAACATCGAGAGAGCGCCAAGGGATTTCACGCCATCTGCATCCAGCACGAGATCGACCAGCTGGATGGTGTGTTCTGGCTGAAGCGCCTGTCGAAGCTGAAACGCGACCGGCTTGTGAAGAAATGGGAAAAATCCCGAAAGCCGTGACGATCAGCTAGCGATCGAAAGAGCAAAGTCCGCGTCGCCCTTCAAAGTGTTGCTGACGGTGCAGATATCTTCGGCCGCATGGGCAATTGCGGCGCGCGTCGCCTCATCGAAACTCCCGGCAATCTCCATCCTGATATCAAAACGGATGATGCGATAGGGCTCCTGCGCGGATTTCTCACCGGAAACGTCAACGAGCACGCTCTCGAAGCCGTCCAGTAACCCCATGCGGCTCGCCGCAATCCGGGCGCTGAGCGCCAGGCATGCCGCAAGCGACGAATAAAGGAGGTCGATCGGATTGAAGCCCGGTTCAGAGACACCCGTCACAATTTCCAGGGCGCCGCCGGTCACTGTCGAAATCAGTGGGCGACCAAGCCGCCCGACCTTGGCGGTGGCGCCAACCGGCCTCAACTTCACCTTTCCACCATCTATCATTCAAATATTCCTAATTTAATCGCGTGCAACCAATCGCATGGAACCAAAACCTGTCTGGCGCTTTTTACTCACACAACGGTGAACGACCGTTGAACCTTTATTATACAGGGAGCTGGGACCTATGGTTACATCTACGCTCGTCAGCATTCTGATCACCTTCCTGGTGATCGTGCTCGTCTTGTGGCTCATCGCACGACTGCCAGTCGGCGGCGGCGCGAAACAGATCGCGCAAGTCATCGTCATCATCATCGGCATTATTTCTCTGCTGAAATATCTCGCCGTCTTCTGATATCCCGTAGCGTGCGAACAGAAAAAGGCGGCGAAAGCCGCCTCTTTTTTTGCGCCATTTTTCATGACACTCGATAGCTATTGGCGCGGCTCGAACTGGTAGGTTTTTTTGAGAGTGATATCACGAACGCTGCCAAGACCGAGAAACGGCGTATTTTCAGCATCGAAAATCGCCCTGCCCTTCGCCACGATCCAGCGGATGGAACCATCAGGCAGATGCACCTTGTAGCGCTGGTCGAAAAACACGCCGGTAGTGATGCTTTCGAAAATTGCCCGCGCCACCTGATCGCGCATTTCCACATCAATTCTTTCGAGAATATCCTCAATCGACACACCTCGCGATGCCACCGCTTCGGAAAAGCCATGACACTCCGCGGTGACGGTGTCCATGATCAACCTATTGTCGGAAATGCTCCACATATAATAGCCGAGCGCATTGTCTGAATCCGCCTTGTCCCCCTGCACGAAAACCTCCAGACCTTTTTTTCTGACAAACGCTAACATCAGACCTCTAATATTCCACCCCTTGTTTTGAGGGGGTATTTAACCGGCTACTACAACGTGTATCGATATCCACCGAAATTTATTGACGAATGATCAGTGGGCCGGTTTTGAAAGCACGATAATTTCAGGGAAACCGTCGCAAAGCCAACCGCTTGCACCTACATGAGCAAGTAATGAAATTTCGAAGGAGGCTCATATGCTGCGAACCGCTCTTACTTTTGGATTGCTGTCGGTAACTGTTTTTCTCGCCGGGTGCCAGACATGGGAAAGTCCTTATCGCGGAAGCGGATGGCGGATGGATCAAGTCATGGATGGCGATCCTTACCGGGTCGGTGACGGTAATCATCAGGACAACGGCACGGCTTCGAATATCATTCGGCGCTGAAGCAGCTCCAGCAAAATTGCATAACGGTTTCACGTGCCAAAATACGTGGAACCAGAGATCACGAGCGCGTCCAGTGGTTTGTTTAAACCGGACGCGCTTCAGCTCGTCTAAAGCAATTGACGGATTTCATCGACGTCAAATATTTCAAATTTTTTGGGAGAATGCAGCGCCAAACGATTGGCAGAAAAAGAAAAAACCCGCCGAAGCGGGTTTCTTTGGTGCGGTCGAGAAGACTCGAACTTCCACGGGTTGCCCCACAGCGACCTCAACGCTGCGCGTCTACCAATTCCGCCACGACCGCATCGTGGTAGGCGTCGACTTGCGCCGACGGGGGTGCATGTAGCAAAAGGATTTTGGGTGCACAAGAGCGTCGTGACAGTTTTTTGAAATTAAAAATCGGCCCGGCCCACCCTATATGCAGGAAGCCCGGAAATGCTGGGGTTGCAGCCTTCTCATCATTTTGCGAGAAGGCTGTGGAAAGGACTTTTTCATGCTCACACGCACGGATATCGAGACAAATATGCTGCCCGTTCCCGGCTCGCCGCCTGTTCGCTGGCGAATCTCGGAAGGTCTCGTGCCTTACGAACTGGCAATAGAAGAGATGGAACGCGAAGTTGCCGCCATAGCCAATGGCGAGGCCGACGAACTCGTGTGGCTTCTGGAGCACCCGCCACTCTACACGGCAGGCACCAGTGCCGATGTTGCCGACCTCATCGAGCCGGAGCGTTTTCCGGTCTTCGCCACCGGTCGCGGTGGCGAATATACCTATCACGGGCCGGGACAGCGCGTCGTTTACGTCATGCTCGACCTGAAACGCCGGCGCCAGGATGTCCGCGCCTATGTTGCCGCGCTGGAGAATGTCATCATCCGCACGCTCGACAAGATGAATGTCCGTGGCGAACGGCGCGAAGACCGGGTTGGCGTCTGGGTCAGGCGTCCGGAAAAACCCCTGCTTCCCGATGGTAGCATGGCCGAGGACAAGATCGCCGCGCTCGGCATCCGGTTGCGCAAATGGGTGAGCTTTCACGGGCTGTCGATCAATGTCGATCCCGACCTCGCGCATTTTTCCGGCATCGTTCCCTGCGGCATCAGCGCCTATGGCGTGACCAGCCTTGTCGATCTTGGATTGCCGGTTATGATCGGCGATGTCGATGTTCTGCTGCGAGAAGCCTTTGAGGAGGTCTTTGGCCCGGCAGTGCCCGAAGCCGGCTCCGGCGGCTGAAACCCGCCGCAACTTTTTTATCGCCTGCCAGTGCATGCAATATCGATCACCACAAGAGGAGGAACGACCATGTTCACAACGTCAGCCTATGCCTGCGATGACGGTTCTTCGCCGATGAAGCTCGCGACCATCAAGCGTCGCGATCCCGGCCCGCGCGATGTCGAAATCGAAATCGAGTTCTGTGGCGTCTGCCACTCCGATATCCATACGGCCCGCAGCGAATGGCCGGGTTCTCTCTACCCCTGCGTCCCTGGCCACGAAATCATCGGCCGCGTCGGTCGAGTGGGCGCGCAGGTCACGAAATTCAAGGCGGGTGACCGCGTCGGCGTCGGCTGTATCGTCGACAGCTGCCGTGAATGCGCAAGCTGCGCCGAAGGGCTGGAGCAATATTGCGAAAACGGCATGACCGGCACCTACAACTCGCCTGACAAGGCCATGGGCGGCGGCGCACATACGCTTGGTGGTTATTCCGCCCATGTGGTCGTCGATGATCGCTATGTGCTGCGGATCCCCGAAGGGCTCGATCCAGCAGCCGCAGCACCCCTGCTCTGCGCCGGCATAACCACCTATTCGCCGCTGCGGCACTGGAATGCAGGTCCCGGCAAGCGCATCGGCGTCGTCGGTCTCGGTGGCCTCGGCCATATGGCAGTCAAGATCGCCAATGCCATGGGCGCTACGGTCGTGATGATCACCACCTCCCCCGGCAAGGCAGAAGACGCGAAAAAGCTCGGTGCCCATGAGGTGATCGTTTCACGCGATGCCGACCAGATGAAGAAAGCGGCTTCCAGCCTCGATCTTATCATCGACGCGGTTGCCGCCGACCACGACATCAACGCCTATCTTGCGTTGCTGAAGCGGGATGGCGCACTGGTGCAGGTCGGAGCGCCTGAGAAGCCGCTATCGGTGCACGCATTCAGCCTCATCCCCGGCCGCAAGACCTTCGCCGGCTCGATGATTGGCGGCATTCCCGAAACCCAGGAAATGCTGGATTTCTGCGCCGAAAAAGGCATCGCCGCCGAAATCGAGATGATCAATATCGATCAGATCAATGAGGCTTATGAACGCATGATAAAAAGCGATGTGCGTTATCGCTTCGTCATTGATATGAAGAGCCTGCCACGCCAGAAGGCCGCCTGACCTCGTCGAGGGGGAGCGCCCTCTGGCGCTCCTGTTTCCTCGTCGGACCTTTTGGTTGAAAGCGCAGCCCTACCCATGACCAGCCAGACCGGTTTGAACGATGTCGCCAAGGGCATGATGATCATGGCGGGCTGCATGTTCGTGCTGCCCGTCATGGATGCCATCGCCAAATACATGGCGGTGACCGGCGGAATGTCACCGGCGCAGGTCACCTTCTACCGCTTCTTTTTCCAGCTTCTGTGCACCCTGCCCCTGCTGCTGCTGGTCTCACCCAAAGCGCTGTTCAGCGCCAGACGACCGTGGATGAACTGCCTGCGCGGCGTGCTGCATGCCAGTGCCAGCCTGATGTTCTTCGCCGCCGTCAAATACATGCCACTCGCCGATGTCTTTGCCATCTATTTCGTCGAGCCATTCATGCTGACGATGATGTCGGCCCTCTTCCTTGGCGACAGGGTCGGCTGGAAACGCTGGACAGCGATTGCGGTGGGTTTCGGCGGCGCTCTGATCGTCATTCAGCCGAGTTTTGAGATCTTCGGCTGGACATCGCTCCTGCCGGTCGCCTGCGCATTTCTCTACACGCTCTACCTGTTCCTTAACCGCGCTATCGGCGATGCCGACAGTCCGCTTGTCATGCAGACCATGTCCGGCATTGCCGGCACGGTGTTCATGGCGGCAGCCCTTCTGGTCGGCGACGCCTACGGTGACAAGGATTTCGCGATCTCGCTTCCGCAATCCGGCTTCACCCTCACCCTGCTCATCGTGTTAGGGTCGATATCCGGCTATATGCATCTCCTGATCGTCAGGGCCTTCAGGCTGGCGCCGCTGTCGCTTCTGGCACCATTCCAGTATTTCGAAATCATCTCGGCGACAGTTCTCGGTTATGCGCTGTTTTCGGATTTTCCGACGCCATCGAAATGGCTCGGCATCCTCATCATCGTTGCATCCGGCCTTTTCATCATCTGGCGCGAGCGTGTGCAGACGGAAGCGAATCCGCCGCTCGACGGACAATGACGCCAAGAACGCTTTCAGGCGCCCGAGGGCTGCGGTCCTTCGTCGTGATGGTCCTGCGCCTCCACAAGGCTACCGAGCAGCCACAGCGAAACCTCGGCGGCCTCTCCGGCGGATTTGAAGCGGTATGAGCCGCTATATTTCGGCGTATCGAAAAACGTAACGACGAAACCGTCACCGCTTTCCAGACTTTCGACCCTTATCCGCTCGGGATCAATCATCAGGCACACATAATGGGATCCCATATTGCGCATGAAGCCGGCCTTGTTGTCGTGCAGCCGCACGAAGGCTGCGCCGCCATCCACCGTCATATGCAGGCTTCTGATCGCCTCGGTGGGAAACGCGCGGGCAAAATCCATGATCGCCTGCCCCACATCGTGGTTATTGTCCTCATCCGTTGCCCGTGTCATGCGCCAGGCATAAACAGCGAAGACCGCAAGCAGCACGAAAACGATTATCCAGACCGCCATATTCATGCGGGAAGGCTCCCTCAGCACCGAAACATCGCGATTCGCGAATCGAAACGATGCGAACCCGGCTCAAGCTCTTAAACACCGAGGCTTGCGTGAAGTGTGGCTCTTCGGCCTCGACGCGAAAATTGCTCCGATCTGTCTGCGCGATGTGCAGTTCGAGCGATCAGAAACGCTTGAGGAAAGACGCCTTTGCCAGCAGCCATTGCCGGCGAAGCTGCGACAGTTGCACTTCGCCTTCAAACACGCCCGCTCCCGCCTTTCTGGCAGCGGCGATGACCGGGCCGGACAAGGCAACGGGAAGATAGGCCGCAAAGACATTCCGGGACATCTTGGCGCGTCTCGCCTTCTCGATGTGATCAAGCGCGTGCGTTGCAAAAATCTCGATGGCGACGCCGATGCGTTGTTTGTCGTCGCCTTCCAGAAACGTCTCGCGATCAAGCCCGGCAGCCGCGAGCATATCGGCGGGGATATAGACCTGCCCACGACGACGGTGCAACGGCATCAGCATTAGAATGCCGGCCATGGCCTGCGCAACCCCCGCATGTCCCGCAGCTTCCGCACTTGCTGGAGTGTCTTCCGGCGAAAGCACAAGGCTAGCCAGCTGGATCAGTGCCGAGGCGGTCTCCCCCGCATAGCCTTCGAGCGCGTTACGATCCACGAACAGATCGTCATAAAGATCGAAGATGCGCGCCTCGATCATATTGGCAAGAACCGGTCGCGGCAGGCGATGTTGCTCGATCGCCAACAAAAGAGCGGCAGCAACGGGGTGAGACTGGCTGTCCCCATGCGCATTGCCATCAAGGAGATCGCGCCACCATTGCATACGAACTTCGCCAGGCAGCGCCTCGCGCACGGAATCGCGGATTCGGGCAATTTCGGCATTGAAGGCATAAAGCGCGGCAAGCGCTGCGCGCTTGTCGGCCGGAGACAGAAGGCACGCGAGATAGCGGTCGCGATCGGTGTCGCGCAGCGTCGCGAGGCAGACGTCTAGATTCTCTGTGGGTGCCATGTTTCCCCGCGCGAAACGTCCTGTCAGCCTTCGACGGCAATCAGCGCCGCAGCCACGGCGCGCGATTCCGAAAGCATGATATTATAGGTGCGCACGGCAGCACCCGTGCTCATCGGATCGACCGAAATGCCCGCTTGCCTGAAGGCTTCGCGCAATTCCTTCGGCAAGACCCGCATGCCATCACCCGTGCCGATCAAAAGCACCTCGATATCCTGCGCATCAGCCAGAACCTTGTCGAAATGCTCAAGCGTCAATTCTTTCACATCAACCGGGCTCCAGCCGTGAATGCCGGAAGGCAACAACAGGAGAGAGCCGCGGTGCGACATGTCGGCGAAACGGAAACCGCCATTGCCATAGGCATCGATGGGCGCCCGGCCGGGAAAATGGGCCGGGCGTATTTCAATCCCGCCGGCCATCAGACGGCAGGCTTGCCGCCGATGGCATTGCCGGACTTCTCATCCTTCTCGTCTTCCGCATCCTTGCTGTCGGGACGCAGCTTGAAGGCGATCAGCACCGGAGCCGCGATATAGACCGAGGAGAACACGCCGATACCGACGCCGAACAACATGGCGAAGGTGAAGGAACGAATGACCTCGCCACCGAACAGATACAGTGCCAGCAGTGCCAGAAGCACGGTCAGACCAGTAAGGATCGTGCGCGAAAGGGTCTGGTTCAGCGATACGTCGATGATCATCGAAAGTGGCATCTTCTTGTATCGCCGGAGGTTTTCACGGACACGGTCGTAGATGACCACCGTATCGTTCAGCGAATAACCGATGATCGTCAGGATCGCCGCGATACTGGTCAGGTTGAACTCTATACCCAGGAAGACGAACAGGCCGATGGTGAAGACCACGTCGTGCACCATCGAGATGACCGCACCCAGTGCAAACTGCCACTCGAAGCGAACCCAGATGTAGATCATGATCGCCGCCATGGCGAGCACAACGCCGATCGTGGAGGTCACGGTCAGGTCACCGGACACGGCCGGACCAACGACTTCCACGCGACGGAAATCATACTTGTCCTGCAACTCGCCGCGCACCAGGGTGATTGCCGACTGCTCGGCATTTTCGCCGCCGTCCTGCGCCTGAATGCGGATGAGAACGTCCTGCGGCGTGCCGAAATTCTGTGCCTGGATTTCACCGAGGTTCAGCTGGTTCAGACGCTCGCGAATATCTGCGAGATCGGCCTCACCCTGCTTGGCGCGCACTTCGATAACCGAGCCGCCCTGGAAATCGATGCCGAGGTTCAGGCCCTTGGCGACGAAGCCGCCGACGCAGGCGAGCATGATCACACCGGTGATCATGAAAACCACACGGCGATAACGCATGAACGGAATGTCGCGACCGTCGAACATGGCGGTGCGTACACCCTTCGGCAGATGTTTCGGACGGCTGCGGCGAACCCAGTAGCCAAACATCCAGGCCGTCAGCGTATAGGCCGTGAAGACGGTGGTGATGATACCGACCGCAAGCGTCACGGCAAAGCCCTTGACCGGACCCGTGCCCATGTAGAACAGCACGCTTGCAACGATCAGCGTCGTCAGGTTGGCGTCGATAATGGTCGCAAAGGCGCGTGTGAAACCGTTATCCAGTGACTGGATCAGCGGTTTTCCGCTCTTCACCTCTTCGCGTATTCGCTCGTAGATCAGAACGTTGGAGTCCACCGCCATACCGATCGTCAAGACGATACCCGCAATACCGGGCAAGGTGAGCGTAGATCCGATCACACTGAGGACGGCGATCAGCATGACCACGTTGACAATGAGGGCGATGTTCGCAAGCAGGCCGAAGAAGCCATAAAAGACGAACATGAAGATGAGGACGCCGACGGCGCCGATGGCGCTTGCCGTGAGGCCGGCGGTAATGGAGTCGTTACCAAGGCTCGGACCGACGGTGCGTTCCTCAACCACGGTCAGCGTGGCCGGAAGTGCGCCTGCACGCAACAGGACTGCAAGGTCATTGGCGCCCTGAACCGAGAAACTGCCGGAAATCTGTCCTGAACCGCCGATGATCGGCTCACGGATGACAGGTGCAGAAATGACCTGATTGTCGAGCACGATGGCGAAAGGCTTGCCGACATTCTGCTGCGTCGCCTGCGCAAAGCGCTGCGCACCGCGGCTGTCGAAACGGAAGGTGACGACGGGTTCATTGGTCTGCTGGTTGAAGCTTGCCTGCGCATCGACGAGGTTGTCGCCGGAAACGAGCGCGCGGCGTTCCACCAGATAGGGAACCGGCGGATCGTCCTGCGAATAAAGAACCTCTGAGGTCGCGGGCGGACGGCCATTCATCGCTTCCTGCACCGGCATGGTGGTGTCGACCATGCGGAAGGACAGCTTTGCCGTCTGGTTGAGAAGCGATTTCAGGCGCTGCGGATCCTGGAGGCCCGGCACCTGTACGATGATGCGGTCGGAACCCTGACGCTGGATGAGAGGTTCGGTGGTGCCGACTTCGTCAACGCGGCGGCGCACGACTTCGATGGACTGCGATACGGCCGAGGACAGGCGATAATCCACGCCTTCATCGGTCAGGTTGAGCCGCAGCAGATTGTCGCCGCCGTCGTTCATCGTCACTTCTGTGATGGAACCGCCGACTAGCGTTCCGGCGGACACAGGCTGCGTCAGGTCGCGAAGCGCGGTTTTCGCCGCTTCATATTGAGCGGGATCGCTGATGCGAACCTGGATCTGCTGGCCGTTGCCCGTAAGCCCCGAATAGCGGATGTTGGCGTCGCGAAGCTGCGTGCGCACGTCACCCACGATCGTTTCAAGCCGTTCCTTGACGATGTCGGAACGCTCGATCTTGAGCATGATGTGGGAGCCGCCCTGAAGGTCGAGACCGAGCGTTACCTTGTTGTCCTTGTACCAGGCAGGCATGCCCTCCAGCTGCTTGTCCGAAAACAGGTTGGGAGATGCGATGAAGACGCTTGCCAGCACAAGCAACCAGATAAAGACTGTTTTCCAACGGGAAAAATGAAGCATTTCGATCTCGGTCAGGGTTGGGGTTGCGCGACGCGCAACCCGTCAAATTCGGAAGCGGACGTTCAATTATCCGGCAGGATCAGGAAGCGGCTTCCGTCTTGACCACTTCGCCCTTCACGCGCACTTCGGCAATGTAAGCACGAGCGGCACGGATTTTCACGCCTTCGGCGATTTCGACTTCGAGTTCATTGTCGTCGATGACCTTGGTCACCTTGCCAACGATGCCGCCACCAAGAACGACCTGATCGCCACGGCGAATATTGGTCAACGTTTCCTGACGCTTCTTCATCTGCGCGCGCTGCGGGCGAATGAGGAAAAAGTACCAGACCACCATAAGCGGTGCAAACAGGAAAAGCATCTCAAGGCCGGAACCGAATGCAGACGCGCCGCCCGCCGTGTCCTGGGCAAAAGCTTGACTAATGAACATATAAAACTCCTCAACGATTACAGCACGACCTCGTATGCCGCCCCAGCTTTCAAGCCGCCGGAATATAGTGGGGAACGCCGGGAATGCAACAGATGCAGAAGCCACGCCGTACCGATTCCGGACCTCTTAACCTTTATGGGCCTGAAACGCCATGCTAGGCCGGGTTGAAAACATCGTTATGAACATCGGATAAGCGGAAGAAACACCATGATTCGAGAAGAGACGGCCACCCTGCTTCTTGCCGAACTGCGCCGGCTTAACGTCGCCATGGAACGGTTGGCAGGCCCGGCACCTGCCGTGAACGACTGGAATGCGGCGGATTGCTTTGTCTGGACGCCGGTCAATTCCTTTCTGCAGCCGGTTTCACGTCCGAACCGCATTGCGCTTAAACTCATTCGCGGCGTCGATCATGTGCGCGATATCCTGCACGAGAACACACTGCGTTTTGCTGATGGTTTTCCCGCCAACAACGTGCTGCTCTGGGGCGCACGCGGCATGGGCAAATCCTCGTTGGTCAAGGCCGTTCACGAAGATGTGCGCGCCGCAAGCGGCGTTCCCTTGAAGCTGGTCGAGGTGCATCGCGAAGATATCCACACCCTGCCCGCCTTGCTAGATATATTGAAAGCTTCCGGCGAACGCGTCATCGTCTTCTGCGACGACCTCTCCTTCGATCACGACGACACGGCCTACAAGTCGCTGAAGGCAGCACTCGATGGCGGCATAGAGGGGCGTCCGGACAATGTGCTGTTCTATGCCACGTCCAACCGCCGTCATCTTCTGCCGCGCCACATGATGGAGAACGAGCAATCGACCGCCATCAACCCTTCGGAAGCTGTTGAGGAAAAGGTCTCGCTCTCGGACCGCTTCGGCCTGTGGCTCGGCTTCCACAAATGCGGCCAGGAAGACTATCTGACAATGATTGACAGCTATGCCGGACATTTCGATCTCGGCCTTGATCGCGAAACCCTGCATCACGAGGCGCTGGAATGGGCGACCACGCGCGGCGGCCGCTCCGGTCGCGTCGCCTGGCAATATATTCAGGATGCCGCCGGGCGCCTGAGAAAATCGATCGACAGATAACGCCACCGTGACATCTGGCGAGAGCCGGTGTCGTTGCGGCTATAGGCGTTGTCGTATTCCCGACCGCCACATCGCCCGCCAAATGGTTTGCTGCACATATCCGGCGTAATGCCGGGTATCTGCGGCGGGCGGTGATCAAGAGGCAGGCGACGTTTGTCCAGACGCGCCGATTGTTCTTCTTTCCATCCCCTCGCCGATTGAGATTCCACGCGAGCCGCATACGGGTCCGCGCATGAGTTTTGACGATATCCTGTCCGCGGAGGAGCGGGCCGGTATTGGTGTTCAACCCAAGGAGGAGATGGATATGAGCAAAAACAGAGGCGTCGTCTATTTGCGCCCCGGCCAGGTCGAGGTCCGCGACATCGATGATCCGAAGCTGGAGGCGCCGGATGGCCGCCGTATCGAGCACGGTGTCATTCTCAAGGTTATTTCCACGAATATCTGCGGTTCGGACCAGCATATGGTGCGCGGCCGCACCTCGGCGATGCCCGGCCTCGTCCTTGGCCATGAGATCACCGGCGAAGTCATTGAAAAAGGCGTCGACGTCGAGATGCTTGATATCGGCGATATCGTCTCGGTGCCGTTCAACGTCGCCTGCGGTCGCTGCCGCTGCTGCAAGTCGCAGGATACCGGTGTGTGCCTGACGGTGAACCCCGCCCGTGCCGGCGGCGCCTACGGTTATGTTGACATGGGCGGCTGGATCGGCGGACAGACCAGATACGTCACCATTCCCTATGCCGACTTCAACCTTCTGAAATTTCCCGACCGCGACAGGGCGATGTCCAAGATCCGCGACCTTACCATGCTCTCGGACATCCTGCCGACCGGCTTTCATGGCGCGGTCAAGGCCGGCGTCGGTGTCGGCTCCACGGTCTATGTCGCGGGCGCCGGTCCGGTCGGTCTGGCGGCTGCCGCGTCTGCCCGTATTCTCGGTGCCGCCGTCGTCATGATCGGTGATTTCAACAAGGATCGCCTTGCGCACGCCGCCAAGGTCGGCTTCGAGCCCGTCGATCTTTCCAAGGGTGACCGGTTGGGCGACATGATTGCCGAGATCGTCGGCACCAACGAGGTCGATAGCGCCATCGATGCCGTCGGTTTCGAAGCGCGTGGCCATTCGGGCGGCGAACAGCCGGCCATCGTTCTCAACCAGATGATGGAAATCACCCGTGCCGCCGGCTCGATCGGCATTCCCGGCCTTTACGTCACCGAAGACCCAGGTGCGGTCGATGCCGCAGCAAAACAGGGTAGCCTGTCGCTTCGCTTCGGTCTCGGTTGGGCCAAGGCACAATCTTTCCATACCGGCCAGACGCCGGTGCTGAAATACAATCGCCAGCTCATGCAGTCGATCCTGCACGACCGCCTGCCCATTGCCGACATCGTCAACGCCAAGATCATCGCACTCGACGACGCCGTACAGGGATATGAAAGCTTCGACCAGGGTGCCGCAACCAAGTTCGTGCTCGATCCGCACGGCGATCTGCTGAAGTCGGCCTGATAACGGCGGCTTAAGACCCGCGAGATGGGAAACGCCCGCGATAGATATTGTCGCGGGCGTTTTTGCCAGCATTCACATTGTCACCATCAGGTGAAATCATGGATCAACTTCAAGCATCGCCTCCAGCTCGGAGGTGGCCAATGGTGAGAAATAG
This sequence comes from Agrobacterium sp. 16-2014-1-2a, assembly GCF_053522705.1. Lineage (NCBI taxonomy): Bacteria > Pseudomonadati > Pseudomonadota > Alphaproteobacteria > Hyphomicrobiales > Rhizobiaceae > Agrobacterium > Agrobacterium sp. 16-2014-1-2a. Next base: position 283,806 of record NZ_JBNWBX010000001.1, on the reverse strand, counting down.
GGTCGAAACAGGCTGGACACCTGCCGAAGTCCCCAGTCCAGTTGCTGCGGCCCGAATTCGGTGACCCCTTCCTGAAGGTTGAGATAAGCCGCCCAATAGGTCGAGACGATCCATAGATTGGTAAGAAGGGCCGCCCGCTCGGTTTCTGGAATCTCTGCAAGCCCTGCCCTCTCCATCCGGCTGACGATATCATCAACGGCAAATCGCATTGCCGCGCTTATGCCGCGAACCGGCTCCACCAGCGCAGGTGCGGAGGAAAGAAGGCCGACAAGATCACGAAACAGGAAGCGGTAGTTCCACACCAGCGAAAACCAGAGCCGCAGAAAGCCAGCATATGTCGATGCGGCAACTTCGTCCTCTTCGTCGATCTTTGCGACAACCGCCAGCGCGTCGGTCTCGAACAGGGCAAACAGCGCCAGCACCAATGCCTCCTTGGTGCGGAAATGATAATAAAGATTACCCTCGTTGATATTCACTGCCCTTGCGATCTCGGCTGTGGTTACGTGATCAGGCCCCCTCTCGTTAAATAGTTGGAGTGCGGCAGCGATTATTCTCTGTCGTGTGGGGGAAGGACGCCCCGTCGATCGTCCGGCCTCGCTTTTCTTCATTGATATCGGACCCCGCTATTGAAACCTAAGGTGCACACCTTAAATGAATAAAATAAGGTACACACCTTAACAAATAAATTTGAGTGTTCAACGCGAATAAAGGACCTGTCCATGCCCGGAACCGACCTTCGCACCCCGCTCCCGGATACATCCGCTGCGGCACCCGTATCGAAATTCGCCACAGCACGTTTGGCCCTCTCACTCATCCGCAATCCGCTGAACGCATTGCCACCGGAGATTTTCTACGAACCGGCGGTGTTTATCCGTGTCGGCGGTACGATGCGCGTCCATCTTGCCGATCCTGTCCTTATTCATGAGGCCCTCGTCAAGAACGCTCATCTGCTCGGCAAGGGTGAGGACGTGCGCCGCGCGCTTGGCCCCGCTCTCGGACAGGGCCTTCTGACCGCCGATGGCGATCACTGGAAATGGCAACGGCAATCCGTTGCCGCCGCCTTCCGGCACGAAAAACTGCTGGAACTGCTACCCGTCATGATCGAGGCGGCGGAGCGAACCGGCAGACGCTGGCGCGAATCTCCTTTCGGTGACATCGATATCGGCCATGAAATGATGCGGACCACCTTCGACATCATCGTTGAGACCATGATGTCCGGCGGCCACGGGATCGATATCGGGCGCGTGGAGCAAAGCATCACCGACTATCTGAAACCGACAGGCTGGACCTTCGCGCTCGCCATGCTGGGCGCACCGGAATGGCTCCCTCACCCCGGTCGGCGCAAGGCCCGGGCCGCTGTCGGTTATCTGCGCTCCAGCCTGTCGACGGTGATTGCGGACCGGCGGCAGAACCCCGTCGAGAGAAACGATCTGGTGTCCATGCTACTTCAGGCGAAGGACCCCGAGACGGGACGCATGATGAGCGACAAGGAAATCATCGACAATCTGCTCACCTTCATCACCGCCGGTCACGAAACGACTGCGCTCGGTCTGGCATGGACGTTCAATCTGCTGTCGCAACACAGCGACGTGGAGCGGAAAGTCGTTGAGGAAATCGCAGCCGTCACGGGTGGAAATCCCGTCGCCGCCGAGCACATCGCCCAACTGACCTATACCAGACAGGTATTTTCCGAGGCGATGCGGCTTTACCCACCTGCCCCGGTGGTCACCCGCACGGCGTTGCAGGATTTCAAGCTCGGCGACCATGATATTCCTGCCGGAACCGTTCTTTATGTGCCGATCTACGCTGTCCACCGGCACACGGCGCTATGGGACGAACCGGAACGTTTCGACCCTTCCCGCTTCGAGCCGGAAAAGACCAAGGCGCGTCACCGTTACGCCTACATGCCCTTCGGTGCAGGTCCGCGTGTCTGCATCGGCAATGCATTTGCGATGATGGAGGCCGTGTCGATCCTGGCGGTGCTGTTGCAGAACGTCCATCTCGAAAACAGATCGGCAAGTCCGGCGGAGCCACTGATGAGGGTGACGTTGCGGCCGCAAAGCCGCTTGATGATGCGTATCACCGACCGCAAAAACAAATCGCCCGCGGCGTGAACCACCGCGGGCGACTATTAATCCGGGAAAACACCCGTCACCGGGCAGTGACGATCAGAGATCGACGTCGAGGATTGCCATGGAGAAGTTGTACGAGCGGTCGCCGTCCTCGTCATCGATGTAGACAACGCCAAGGAACTCTTCGCCAAGATACACTTCGGCGGAATCGTCCTTACGGGGACGCGCCTTCACAACCATCTTTTCATTGAAGGTGCGCTTGAAATAGGCGTCGAGTTTTTTGATTTCGTCGGCTTTCACCACTATTCTCCTGTGCGGTTCGGGTTGCGCCGCTTTTGGCATGGGACAAAGGCGAAAGTAAAGTGAAAGCGGCACATCGCCAATGTCTTTCACAGGCCATGTCTTTCACGCGGAGCCTTCCACACGGACGATTGAGGAAATATCGGACCCGTCAGATATCGGCTCCGATGACCTGATCCATCAGGCGCGAGGGTTCGGAACACCCTGCCTCTCCCACCACCCGCGCCGGCACACCGGCAACGGTGGTCTTCGGCGGGACCGGCTTCAGCACCACAGAACCGGCGGCGATGCGCGAGCAACTGCCGATCTCGATATTACCGAGGATTTTCGCGCCCGCTCCGATCATCACGCCATTGGCGATCTTCGGATGACGGTCCGCCCCCTCCTTGCCGGTGCCGCCAAGCGTCACGCCATGCAGGATGGAAACGTTGTCGCCGATAACGGCCGTCTCGCCGACCACAAGCCCGGTGGCATGATCGAGGAAGATGCCCTTGCCGATGCGTGCTGCCGGATTGATATCCGTCTGGAAAATGCTGGACGAGCGGCTTTGCAGATAAAGCGCCAGATCCCTGCGGCCCTTTTGCAGCAGCCAATGGGCAAGGCGATGCGTCTGGATGGCCTGAAACCCCTTGAAATAAAGGAGCGGCTCCATGAAGCGCGTGCAGGCCGGATCGCGATCGTAAACCGCCTGGATATCGACGCGCAGCACGCTGCCCCATTCGGGCCAGTCATCCAGCATGTCCTGAAAGGTCTGGCGCAGAAGAACGGCCTGCATATCGGGATGATCGAGGAGTTCACAGATGCGATAAATCACGCATTCTTCCAGAGACCGGTGATTGAGGATTGTCGAATAAAGGAAAGCCGAAAGCAGCGGGTCCTGCGCCACGGCGCTTCGCGCTTCATGCAGCAGGCTGCCCCAGATCGGATCGACGATCGCCAGCTGTTCCGGCTGACGGGCCTCGGTACGTGCGACCATGAATGGTCTCCTCGTTTGCAGTAGTCGTTCTTTATACAGAAAAAGACGTGCATAAGAAATGGGATTCGAATGACGACTTTAAAGGCGGCAAGGCTTCAGTTTTTCTTCATGCAGCATGAAAAACCGTTTCTTGCCGCCACCCATCAAAGGCTGCGGTAAAATTCCAGAACCGCCGCCTTGAACACCCGGTCGCCAACGGCCAGCATGTGGTCACGGCCGGGAATGTCGATAGCGCGCGCATGCGGCATGATCGCCGCAAGTTCGGCACCCGATCCGGCGATATCGTCATTGGTTCCGACCGCGATCAGCGTCGGGGCATCGATCTTTGCGGCCTGTTCGCGGCTGACGAGGACACGCGACGTCTCGATACAGGCGGCGAGTGCCAGCCGGTCGCTTTTCGTCTGGTCGGCAAAGGCGCGGAACATACGGCCGCGCTCATGCGTGACGACATCGAGCGAGGGCGCTAGCAGCGCTTCGGCGATCGGATCCCAGTCGCCCACACCTTCCACCATGCCGATGCCAAGTCCGCCGAAAACCAGTGAGCGGACACGCTCCGGATGTGCCATCGCCAGAAAGGCCGAAATGCGTGCGCCCATGGAATAGCCCATCACATGAGCCTCCGCGATGCCGAGATGATTAAGCAGCGCCACCGCGTCGCCGGCCATGACGGGCGGATAATAGGCTTGCGGATCATGCGGCTTGTCGCTTGCGCCATGGCCGCGATTGTCGATGGCAATCACCCGGTAACCGGCGTCACCAAGCGTTTTCAGCCAGCCTGGATGCACCCAGTTGACGTTGGCGCTGGAGGCAAAGCCGTGAATCAACAGAACCGGATCGCCCGCCGGATCACCCTCATCGAAATAGGCAAGGCGAAGGCCGTCATGGGAAAAATCGGAAAATTGCGGCATGTTGAGATTCATCAAGGACATCCTTTTTGCCGGACCATATGGCAGGAAATCGCAATTTTGAACATGTTTTCCTGACGATTTTTATGGAGATGCAATGCGTTTGAGGCTACATATCCGCAGCAATAAGCCCATGCTCGATGACGACCTGCGGCTTAACCACGATATTGCATTTGGAGACGAACATGGCCGGGCATTCCATTCCCCACTTCCAGAACGATGGCGGACACAGCGTGATCGAGATCGGCGTCAAGGAATTCATGTGCACCGGCGCTTCGGTGCCTTTCGATCATCCCCACATCTTCATCGACATGGGCGACGACAACGAGAAGGTCTGTTCCTATTGCTCCACCCTTTACCGCTACAATCCGTCGCTGAAGGCCGAGCAGACCAATCCTCCAGGCTGCGTCTTCCATGTGAAGGCCGCCTGACCTTCCACCTTTCCTGATCGGGGCGCGACATGCCCATCAAATCCGTAGCCATCGTCGGTGCCGGCATCGCCGGTCTCACCGCAGCGCTTTCTTTTGCCCGCCAGGGCATCAGCTCTGACATCGTTGAACAAGCCGGCGAACTGACGGAAGTCGGTGCGGGCCTGCAAGTATCGCCCAATGCCGCCCGCATCCTTGCCGAACTCGGCGTGATGGCTGAGATAGAGGCGCGTTGGACCGAGCCGGTCAGTGTCGATCTGGCCGATGGCAAATCGCTTGCCACGTTGCTTTCCTTACCCGTGGGTGCGACGGCCCGCACACGCTGGGGCGCACCTTATGGCGTGCTGCATCGCTCGACGTTGCAAAACGCGCTTCTCAATGCGGTAACGCGCAATCCGCTCTGCCGCCTGCATCTTGGCAAACGTATCGAAAACGCGACGACAGACGTCATCGCTGCAACCACGTTCCGCGATCACGACCTGATCGTCGGCGCAGACGGTGTCTGGTCCGCGGCCCGTTTCGCTGTCCCCTCCGCCCCCACTGCCACCTTCTCCGGCAATATTGCCTGGCGCTTCACGGTCGTGGCAAAAGATGTGCCGTCAGCCATCAACAAAAGCGCCGTCACCGCCTATCTCGGTTCGGGTGGCCATATCGTCGCCTACCCGCTCAAGGAAGTCGGCGGCTTCAACATCGTCGCCATCGCACTCGGCGCCGATCCCGGCGCAACATGGCGGGCGGAATCGAGCGGCCAACAGAAAGCCATGCTGCTCGCGCAGTTTCGCGGCTGGAGCCCGGATATCGTTCGGCTGCTGGCATCGTCGGAAAATCCGACCTTCTGGCCGCTTTATCAGGCCGGTCCCGGACGCTGGCACAATGGTCGCGATACGGTGCTGATCGGCGACGCTGCCCACGCGATGATGCCCTTTGCCGCACAGGGGGCGGCGATGGCCATCGAGGATGCTTTTGAACTGGCGGGCACATTGACCGGAACATCCCTGACCGTACCACAGGCCCTTGCCGCCTTCGAAGCCCTGCGTCTGCCGCGCATAGAAAAGGCCCGCAAGCGGGCCTCTCTCAATCGTTTCGCCTATCACGCCACAGGCCCGGTTCGGCTTGCCCGGGACTTCGTCTTCTCGACACGTCCGAGGGAAGCCTTCCTGAAGGACTTCGACTGGCTATACGGCTACCGCGCCAAAGGCTGAGGTTAAACCGCGGCTGCCGCCGCAAACCCGGCCTCGAGATCCTTCTTGAGGTCGGCGATATCTTCAAGCCCTATCTGCAGACGGATGACCGGACCTTCCGACGGGCCTCTGGCAATCGTCCTATCGACAAGCGACACCGACACGGCAAGCGATTCGTATCCACCCCAGGAATAGCCGAGCCCGAAGAAGGTCAGCGCATTCAGGAATGCCGCCGCAGTCTGCTTGTATTTGCCCTCTTCGGCCTTCAGCACGAAGGAAAATACGCCGCTCGCGCCCTTGAAATCGCGCTTCCAGAGTTCATGCCCGGCAAAGCTCGGCAGGGCCGGATGCAGAACGCTCACGACGTCGTCGCGGCTTTCCAGCCAGGTGGCGATGTCGAGGGCGCTTTTCTGGTGGTGCGCAAGCCGAATGCCCATGGAGCGCATGCCGCGCAGTATCTGATAGGCGTCATCAGGCGTCACGCAGATGCCAAGATTGGTGTTCGCCTGATAAAGCGTCTTCCAGTGCTTTTCATTGGCGGAAATGAAGCCCATCAGGACATCGGAATGACCTGACGGATATTTGGTGGCGGCATGGATGGAAACATCGACACCGAAATCGAGTGGCTTGAAATAAAGCGGTGTCGCCCAGGTATTGTCCATCGTCACGACGCAATCGTGCCTGTGGGCGATCTCGGTGATCAGCCGAACGTCCTGAATCTCGAAGGTATTGGAACCCGGAGCTTCGAGATGCACCAGCTTGGTATTCGGGCGGATCAGCGCTTCGATACCCGCCCCGATCGCCGGGTCGTAATACTCCACCTCCACACCAAGCTTCTTCAGCATCGTGTTGCAGAAGCGGCGTGTGGGAAAATAAACCGAATCGACGATCAGCGCATGATCGCCAGCGCCAAGATAGGCGAGGAACGGCACGGTGATCGCCGCAAGGCCCGATGGCACGAGAATGGTTCCGAAAGAACCCTCCAGCTCGTTGACGAGATTGCATAGCGCATCGGTCGTCGGCGTGCCGTGGGTGCCATAGGTGTATTTCTGGTTTTCGGTCGAAAGCGTCTCGGCATCGGGGAAAAGCACGGTAGAACCGCGCACGATGGGCGGATTGACGAAACCGAAACAGTCGGCGGGATCGTTGCCGCCATGGGTCAGGCGCGTATTCATACCTGCGGTGGAAAGCAGGTCATTGGTCTTGGTCATTTCAGATCAGCTTTCGAAGGGATATTGACGCGAGCGACAATGCGGAGAGCCGGAGGCAAGGTCAAGTCCCGCAGAACATTCGTAGATGGGAGGATTGATCCACCCAGCAACAGCATACAAGAAGTATACAAAATTCGTGCAAGTGTATTTTTCCGCAAAAATATGCTTATATTTTCACCCTTTGCACACTTCCCGACCAAAATTTGGAAAATTCCGTTTTATAGGCACAATTATTGTCGGCATGTCTTGACCCCGCTGCCAATTACGATTGTGATAGAAAAAGCGGATCGAAAAGATCTGCTGAAGGGGGGAGCTGGGGCAAAAACAATATGCCGGTCCTCTTCCGATTGACGATAACAAACAAAGGTTGGGAAAAATGAAAAAGGCAATTCTGTCGGCCGTTATCGGCGCAGCAGTTTTGGGAGGAGCCTCGGTCGCTTCGGCTGCGACGCTTCAGGACGTGAAGTCGAAAGGTTTCGTCACCTGCGGCGTGAGCGCTGGCATTCCGGGATTTTCCAATCCCGATGACAAGGGCGAATGGTCCGGCATCGACGTGGACTATTGCCGCGGTATTGCCACTGCGGTTTTCGGCGATCCTACAAAGGCTAAATTTGTCGCTCTTTCGAGCAAGGACCGTTTTCCGGCTCTCCAGTCTGGCGAGGTCGACGTTCTGACCCGTAACACCACCTGGACGATCAGCCGCGACACATCGCTCGGCTTCAACTTCCGTACCGTCAACTATTATGACGGCCAGGGCTTCATCGCCAAGAAGGGCCTCAACGTGAAGTCCGCGCTTGAGCTTTCCGGCGCCGCTGTCTGCGTTCAGACCGGCACGACCACCGAGCTCAACCTTGCCGACTACTTCAAGACCAACAACCTGCAGTACAACCCGGTTGTTTTCGAAAAGGAATCCGATGCGACTTCGGCTTATGATTCCGGCCGTTGCGACGTTTACACCACCGACCAGTCCGGTCTGTACGCTATCCGTCTCAAGCTGAAGAACCCCGACGACAACATCGTTCTGCCTGAAGTGATCTCCAAGGAGCCGCTTGGACCGGCCGTTCGCCAGGGCGACGACCAGTGGTTCGACATCGTGACGTGGGTTCACTACGCAATGGTCAACGCCGAAGAGCTGGGCATCACGTCGAAAAACGTCGACGAGCAGAAGAACAGCGCCAACCCTGATATCAAGCGTCTGCTTGGCACTGAAGAAGGCACCAAGATCGGTACCGATCTCGGCGTGACGAACGACTGGGCCTACAACATCGTCAAGAAGGTCGGCAACTACGGCGAAGTCTTCGACCGTAACGTTGGCGCCGGCTCGCCGCTGAAGATCGAGCGTGGCCAGAACGCGCTTTGGACCAAGGGCGGCCTGCAATACGCACCGCCGGTTCGTTGATCGGCACTATCGTTGGCTAAGGACTGAAGGGAGGCTGGGCAATGCCCGGCCTCCACTTGAAATTATAGAATAAGCTCGCAAAGAGCATATAAAAGGGAAAGGTGCCTATGGCAGGCAACGCGGTCAGTTCGCAACGATCGCGCGCGCAAAGCGCGTCGTCACTCATTTACGATCCACGCATACGCGGAATTTTTTATCAGGTTCTGACAGTCGTCATCCTGACCGCCTTCGTCTGGATCATCGTGACGAATACGATCACAAATCTTCAACGGTCAAACATTTCGTCCGGCTTCGGCTTCCTCAATGGAAGAGCCGGCTTCGATATCGGCCAGTCGCTGATCGCTTACACCAGCGATGCGACCTATGGCCGGGCATTGCTCGTTGGTATTCTCAACACAATTCAGGTCGCATTTTTCGGCATCATCGCCGCGTCGATCATCGGTTTCATCGTCGGTATCGCCCGGCTGTCCAACAACTGGCTAATCTCGAAGCTGGCGCAGGCCTATGTGGAAATCTTCCGCAACATCCCGCCCCTGCTCGTCATCTTCTTCTGGTACAAGGGCGTCATCTCCGTTCTGCCGCAGGCCCGCGATTCGCTGCAGCTTCCACTTGGAACCTACCTCAACAATCGCGGCTTCTTCTTTCCAAAGCCTCTCTGGGGCGAAGGGACGTGGCTGATACCGCTCGCTTTCGTGGTCGCCATCGTCATCAGCGTCTTCATTTATCGCTGGGCGAAGGCCAGGCAGGAAAGAACCGGTGAGCAGTTCCGCACCGGCATCACCGCAACACTTCTCATCATCGGCCTTCCGGCTGCGACATTCCTCGCGCTTGGCTCACCCCTGACATTCGATTACCCGATTGCCGGGCGGTTCAACCTTGCGGGCGGTTCGGTCGTCGCACCTGAATTCATGTCGCTGTTTCTGGCGCTCTCCTTCTACACTGCTTCCTTTATCGCCGAGATCGTTCGCGGCGGCATCAAGGCCGTGGCAAAAGGGCAGACCGAGGCAGCGGAGGCATTGGGTCTTCGCGCCAGCACGACGACACGTCTGATCGTCGTTCCTCAGGCGATGCGCATCATCATCCCGCCGCTGACAAGCCAGTATCTCAACCTGACCAAGAACTCATCGCTTGCGGTCGCGGTCGGTTTCGCCGACATCGTCTCCGTTGGCGGCACGATCCTGAACCAGACGGGACAGGCGGTCGAAGTTGTCGCTATCTGGCTCGTTCTCTATCTCTCGCTGTCCATTCTCACGGCCGTGGTCATGAACTGGTTGAACGCGAAAATGGCCCTGGTGGAGAGATAATAGATGACGATCAGCAATCACGCGTTCGTGCGCCACACCATTGAAGAAGCCAAACCCGCGCCTTCAAGCGCGGTCGGTATCAGCCATTGGCTGCGCACTAAACTTTTCGCCACGCCGAAGGACACCGTCCTTACGGTTCTTGCCATCGCGTTCCTCGCCTATCTTTTGCCACCAATCTTCAAGTGGCTGTTCGTAGACGCGGTATGGACCGGTACGGATCGCATCGCCTGCCTCACCGCCTCCCAGGGCGGTGCGCTGGCCGATGGCCAGTCCGGCGCATGCTGGGCCTTCGTTTCGGCGAAGTTCGGCCAGATCATGTTCGGCCGTTACCCGATCGATGAACGCTGGCGTCCTATCCTTGTGATGGTCATGTTCACCATCCTCCTGGTGCCAATGCTCATTCCGAAAGCGCCGTTCAAGCGGCTCAATGCGCTGGCGCTTTTCATCATCCTGCCAGTCATTGCGTTTTTCCTCCTCATCGGCGGCGTCTTCGGCCTGCCGGTGGTGGAAACGCAGCTCTGGGGCGGCCTGATGGTCACCCTGATCCTGTCTTTCTTCGGAATTGCAGTGTCCCTGCCCTTCGGCATTCTTCTGGCGCTTGGCCGCCGGTCGAACCTGCCGGTAATAAAAATGCTGTGCGTGCTTTTCATCGAAGTTATCAGAGGTATTCCTCTGATCACCGTCCTGTTCTTCGCCAGCATCATGCTGCCGCTGTTCCTTCCCGACGGCTGGACCTTCGACAAGTTCCTGCGCGCTCTGGTCGGCGTGTCGCTCTTCTCGTCCGCCTATATGGCGGAGGTGATCCGTGGCGGCTTGCAGGCCATCCCGAAGGGGCAATATGAAGGGGCAGACTCGCTCGGCCTGAACTATTGGCAGAAAACCCGGCTGATCGTGCTGCCGCAGGCGCTGAAGCTCGTCATTCCGGGCATCGTCAACACCTTCATCGGTCTTTTCAAGGACACGTCGCTGGTCTCGATCATCGGCATGTTCGACCTGCTTGGCATTGTCACACTCAACCAATCGGATGCGAACTGGGCGACACCCGTTACGGCAATGACGGGCTATATTTTCGCCGGGTTCATATTCTGGATATTCTGCTTCGGCATGTCGCGTTATTCGCTGTTCATGGAACGGCACCTCGACACCGGGCATAAACGATAAGGGACGCTCAAAATGGCAGAAACCCAAACAAAAAAACTGGCCGTTTCGACAACGGACGTGGCAATCGAACTCGTCGGCATGAACAAGTGGTATGGCGACTTCCACGTCCTGCGCGACATCAACCTGAAGGTGATGAAGGGCGAGCGTATCGTCATCGCCGGCCCTTCGGGATCGGGCAAATCGACCATGATCCGCTGCATCAACCGGCTGGAAGAACATCAGTCGGGCACGATCAACGTCGACGGTATCGAACTCACCAACGATCTGAAGAAGATCGATGAGGTGCGTCGTGAAGTCGGCATGGTGTTCCAGCACTTCAACCTCTTCCCTCACCTGACAATCCTTGAGAACTGCACACTGGCGCCGATCTGGGTTCGCAAGATGCCCAAAAAGGAAGCCGAAGAAGTGGCGATGCACTATCTGAAGCGCGTCAAGATCCCCGAACAGGCGCATAAATACCCTGGCCAGCTCTCCGGCGGTCAGCAGCAGCGCGTGGCAATCGCCCGCTCGCTGTGCATGAAGCCGAAGATCATGCTGTTTGACGAGCCGACCTCGGCGCTTGACCCGGAAATGGTCAAGGAAGTGCTTGATACCATGGTCAGCCTCGCCGAAGACGGCATGACGATGCTGTGCGTGACCCACGAAATGGGCTTTGCCCGCCAGGTCGCAAACCGCGTCATCTTCATGGACCAGGGCCAGATCGTCGAACAGAATTCGCCTGCCGAATTCTTCGACAATCCCCAGCACGAGCGCACGAGGCTGTTCCTCAGCCAGATCCTGCACTGAAACGCTGCAATCAGCTAACATCATGGAACGGGGCGATTTCGGCCCCGTTTTCATTTGACGACAGCCTCTCCACGCTCGACCTCATCCATTGGCTTGTCCTAAGGATCTAAGTCAACAAAATCGAGCGGTTGCAGATCTCGGGAAAACCCCAAGGGTGACGCCGGAATGTTTGGCAAGGTTCGCCATTCATTTTGATGGCTTCTTTCGCACCAGAAGCCCCGTTGAGTGAATCACCGGCCCCTGCAAATCGTCGTTTAACATCGTTCTTCATCCGCGAGAAGCACTGAAACTGCCAAGCCGACCTCGGTTTAACCATTTGTTACGAAACGGAAATCCTTGTTTTCCAGGGGTTCTGACAGCCAATGTCATTTTTTTGTCAAATCATGCATTTTTCCGCTTGCGGACCACGGGGAGCCTGACTATAAGGGCGCCACACCACAAGCGCACGCGCCCTTCGTCTATCGGTTAGGACGTCAGATTTTCATTCTGAAAAGAGGGGTTCGACTCCCCTAGGGCGTGCCACTTGCATTCGTGTTTCCCCTTTCGAAAATATAAAGCAGCTTCGCAGACAGCGGATTCGTCACGCGTGATCGATGCGCCGGAACCGATTCCCGGGCGATACGTTAGAGTGCTGTCCCCCCGATGGAAGGCAAGCCGGATGAATCGCCAGCGGGCAAATCGACCGGCTTGCCTTTCCCCTTCCAGCCAAATCACAGTGTCGGTTCTTTCTGGCGGGCAGCAGATGTCAGCTAAGGGTTGGAGAACCACACCCGAGGCCTTCCACGAGTCATGAAGGCATTGCCGGCGCGCCGTGATAGCGGCGAAATTTCAAGGCCTTGGCCAGTCCCGGCGCAGTTTTCCACAGCCGGTCCGGCCTCCATAAAAAAACTCGTCACGAAGCGGAAAAAATCAATTTTTCCGCTTGCGGAGCAACGGGAGCCTGACTATAAGGGCGCCACACCACAAGCGCACGCGCCCTTCGTCTATCGGTTAGGACGTCAGATTTTCATTCTGAAAAGAGGGGTTCGACTCCCCTAGGGCGTGCCACTTGCTTCTCCTTGAAAATCAGTATTATGCGTTCAAATATTCACGTGATGTGTGAGATAGAGGATGCATGCCGTTTCAGGCCTTCCTTCAGCTTTTCCCGTTAAATCAAGTCTCGATCTGTGCCGACTGTCAGGGCGCGAAAGCCGCGTCCAGAACACGCAGCTGCACACGCCTCTGGCCCTGCCAGAGATCGGCACCCACGGTGCCTGCCACGTGGATGGACCTGCCACGCGCATTCAGCAGCATCTGCCCCAGAGGGGCCTCTGCGGCGCGGAATGCGATGCCGTCCAGCCGTGAACCATCCATGGCCTCCAGCGTGATCTTGACGTGGGAGGTGCCGACCAGACGCACATCGCGCAGCCGGTGGGCAGGCACGGCAAAAATGGGCTGAGAATGGCCGGAGCCATAAGGACCAGCCTGTTCCAGCTGATCGACAAGCTGCAGGGTCGCGCCAGACGCGCCGATTGCGCCGTCGATCTTCAGCACGCTACTTTCCACCAGCTCGCTCACCGTCTTTGCGGCAGCCTCTTCGAAGAAGGTCCGGAGTTTGCCGAGATTGGCGCGTTCCACCGTCAGGCCCGCGGCCATGGCGTGACCGCCACCCTTGACCAGCAGGCCGGCATCCACAGCGGCGCGGACCATTTTGCCCATATCGAAACCATTGATCGAGCGGCCGGAGCCCGTACCCTTGCCAGAGGGATCGAAAGCGATGGCAAAGGCCGGGCGGCGGAAACGGTCCTTGAGGCGTGAGGCAAGCAGGCCAACGATGCCAGGATGCCAGTTTTCCCGTGCGGTAACGATGACGCCAGCGCCAGACCCGTCCCCATATTCATAAAGCGCTTCCGCTTCGGCTTCCGCCAGCATCACGGCTTCCATCGCCTGTCGCTCGCGGTTCAGCTCATCCAGCTTTTCGGCAATCACGTCCGCCTGTGACGAGTCGTCGAGTGTAAGCAGACGGCTACCCAGTGCGGCATCGCCAATACGGCCACCGGCATTGATGCGTGGCCCGATCAGGAAACCTAAATGATACGGTGTCACCGGCCCACCCAACCCCGCCTTCCTGAACAGCGCCGCCAGCCCGGCGTTGTTCATATGGCGCGCGGCAATCAACCCCTTTACCACATAGGCGCGGTTCAGCCCCTTCAAGGGCACCACGTCGCATACGGTTGCGAGTGCGACTATATCCAGCAGCGCCAGCAGATCGATCGTGAACGCCTGTCTGTTGCGCCTGTCCTTCAATAGCCTGAGGGTGGCGACCAGAACCAGAAACACCACGCCTGCGGCGCAGAGATGCCCCTGCCCCGAAAGATCGTCTTCGCGGTTGGGATTAACCAGCGCCACCGCCGGCGGCAGTTCCGAACCGACCTGGTGGTGATCGATCACCACCACATCTGTTCCCGCATCCTTTGCGGCATTCAGCGATTCATGGCTGGTGGAGCCGCAATCGACCGTCACGATCAGGGTCGCGCCATTGGCGGCAAGCTGCTGCATCGCCGCCGGGTTCGGCCCATAACCCTCGAAAATACGATCTGGAATATAGATTTCCGGCGTCAGCCCGAAATGCGCGAGAAACCGATACATCAGCGCGGAAGACGCGGCGCCATCAACGTCATAATCGCCGAAGATCGCCACCTTCTCACCGGTCTCGATGGCGCGGACCAGCCTTTCGGCAGCCTTTTCGCAATCTGTCAGCACATGCGGGTCGGGCATCAATGAGCGAATGGTCGGATCGAGGAAAGCGAGAGCCTCATCCACCCCCACCCCTCGCCCGGCCAGCACCCGGGCAATCAGTTCGGGAATGGCATGGATCTGGGACATGGCCAGCGCACGGTTCTGTGCGGCCTGATCCAGCCGCGAAACCCAACGTTGCTCTGTCGCCGACCGCTCCACGCTTAGAAATGCGCGGACCACGGTATCGGCCGGCTCCATCATTGCCATCCTGTCCATCGTCCTGTCATGCGAATGCGTATCCGCGCCTTGTCATGACAACGGGCTAAATGGCGATGGCGCCTTTTTCAAGCAAAAACGCCCGTATGAGGTTTCACACCGAGAAAATCGAGAAAAACGGGCTGACGATCGATACCGCGCCGACCAGCAGCAACAGGGAAAACACCGCAAGTGAACACCAGTTGCGCTCATATTCGGCAATATCGAATTCCATGCCTCGAATATTGTCGTTGGCATTGTGAGGCCTCGCCCGATGATGGGCGGCCAGAACGCTTTCGCGCTTACTGTCCTTGAAAAGGATAATCGATGTCACAGCCACGCCTCCCTCGCTTGGTAACATGATTAACCATAGAGCCGAATCGCGTTGTTTTCCAGCGGTTCTGAGGCGATCCCCTCAAATTTTATGGCGGCTTATCCGGTGGTCACCAAAACGGGTTTCGGGAGAAAAAAGACCGCGCCTCCATATGGTGGCGCGGCCCTCAAATTCAGAAAAATTGTAAAGCGTCTCAGGTCCGCTCGATGCGGATGACCTGGGGTTCGCTAACCAGATATTTCTCGTTCTTGATCGCCTTGACGGCCTTGCGGATCGCATCTTCCATCGTCGCGTGGGTCACGAGGATAATCGTCTGCGGCGCGCCTTCCACATGCACGCGCTGGCGCTGCACAATGGATTCCAGCGAGATGTTGTTATCCGCCATGCGGGTAGCGATGGAGGCGAAGACGCCCGCCTGGTCCTTCACCGTCAGCCGGATAAAATAGCCGCCTTCATGGCTCTTCATCTTGGCGCGACGATAATCGGTCAGCGACTTCGCCGGACGGCCGAGCACCGGAACCTGCTGGGCACCGGGACGGCTCTTGGCGATATCGGCGATGTCACCGAGCACGGCAGAGGCCGTGGCATTGCCGCCCGCACCTGGGCCAACCATCAGAAGCTCGCCAAGAATATCGGACTCGATCGCCACCGCATTGGTGACGCCATCAACCTGCGCAATAACGGAATCGAGCGGCACCATGGTCGGATGCACCCGCTGCTCGATACCGGATTCGGTCACCTGCGCAACGCCGAGAAGCTTGATGCGATAACCGAGCTCGGCGGCCGCCTGAATGTCCTCGCTGGAGATGTTGGTGATGCCTTCGAGATAGATGTCGTCGGCCGAAATCTTGTTGCCGAAGGCAAGCGTCGTCAGAATGGCGAGCTTGTGGGCGGTGTCGTTACCCTCGATATCGAAGGCCGGATCGGCTTCGGCATAACCCAGCCGCTGCGCTTCTTTCAAACAGACCTCGAACGACAGCCCTTCCTTCTCCATCTTGGTCAGGATGTAGTTGCAGGTGCCGTTCATGATACCGTAGATGCGCGACACGTTGTTGCCGGTGAGAGATTCACGCAGCGCCTTGATGACGGGAATACCGCCGGCCACAGCCGCTTCGAAATTGAGAAGCGCACCCTTGTCTTCGGCAATCGTGGCCAGCTCGACGCCGTGCTTGGCGAGCAGCGCCTTGTTGGCTGTCACCACATGGAGACCGCGCGAAAGTGCTGCGCGCACAGCTTTTTCCGCCTGGCCGGAAGCACCGCCGACCAGTTCCACCAACACGTCGATATCGGCTTCGTTGGCAAGCTGCTCCGGCGTATCGAACCAGGTAATACCCTTGAGATCGATGCCGCGGTCACGCGAACGGTCGCGCGCGCTCACTGCAATAATCTCAATCGCGCGTCCGCAGGTAATCGCAAGTTCGTTGCTTCTCTGCTGGAGGATGCGCACGAGCGAAGCGCCGACAGTGCCGAGCCCCGCTATGCCGATTCTCAATGAATCTGCCATGGGTATGTTCCTGATTTGCTGGTGATGGTGACGGCCGGGGCCCGGCCGCCTTCGGTTGCCCTTATCTGTGGGCATTGAGCGAAACGACATTGTGCATCGTTTCGTCAGCACTCGACAGGAAACGCTTCAGATTGCGCGCTGCCTGACGAATTCGATGCTCGTTTTCAACGAGCGCGAGGCGGACGTAATCATCGCCCATTTCGCCGAAGCCGATGCCGGGAGCAACGGCAATGTCTGCCTTCTCGACCAGAAGCTTGGAAAACTCCAGGCTGCCCAGATGGCGGAACTTTTCCGGGATCTTCGCCCAGGCGAACATCGTTGCCGCCGGCGGCGGAACTTCGAAGCCCGCCTTGCCGAACGTATCGACCATGACGTCGCGACGGCGCCGATAAACGCTGCGTACCTCCGCGATGTCGGAGCCGTCGCCGTTCAGCGCGTGCGTCGCCGCAACCTGGATCGGCGTGAAGGCACCGTAATCGAGATAGGACTTCACGCGGGTCAGCGCCGCGATCAGCCGCTCGTTGCCAACGGCAAAGCCCATGCGCCAGCCCGGCATGGAGAAGGTCTTCGACATGGAGGTGAATTCCACCGCAACGTCGATTGCACCGGGAACTTCGAGAACCGAAGGCGGCGGATTGTTGTCGTCGAAATAGATTTCCGAATAGGCAAGGTCGGAAAGCACGATGATTTCGTGTTTCTTCGCAAATGCGATCACGTCCTTGTAGAAATCGAGCGAGGCAACGTGCGCCGTCGGGTTCGACGGATAGTTGACGATCAGCGCCAGCGGTTTCGGAATGGAGTGGCGCACCGCCCGCTCCAGAGGCCCGAAGAAGCTCTCGTCCGGCTCCACATTCATGGAACGGATAACGCCGCCCGCCATCAGGAATCCGAAAGCGTGGATCGGATAGGTGGGGTTCGGACACAGGATCACGTCACCAGGCGCGGTTATGGCCTGCGCCATATTGGCGAAACCTTCCTTGGAACCAAGGGTCGCGACGACCTGCGTATCGGGGTTCAGCTTCACGCCGAACCGGCGGGCATAATAACCAGCCTGCGCGCGGCGAAGGCCGGGAATGCCCTTGGACGAGGAATAGCGATGGGTGCGAGGGTCCTGAACGACTTCGCACAGCTTGTCGACGATCGCCTTGGGGGTCGGAAGGTCGGGATTGCCCATGCCGAGATCGATGATATCGGCCCCGGCCGCTCGCGCGCTCGCTTTCAAACGGTTGACCTGTTCGAAGACGTATTGCGGCAGACGCCGGACCTTATGAAACTCTTCCATCACTTTCCTCATGGAAATGGACCGGTTCTGCCGGCCCATAACGAAGTTCGTTCTTGTTGTTAAACGCCGCCGACACGAACCGATCCGGCGGGCGCTATTCATTGTACCGCAAAGCACAAGAAAACCTACAGCGGTTTTCTCGGTCCACGCGGCATCGCGATCATCCGCCTTGTGGCTCCGGCGCGGCCTTTTCAGACCACAGGCAAGGCGAATTGCGCAATGTAATCAGGAAACCTGCATAACGCCAGATTCTTGGAAATTGCAAGGCAGACCATGGTCAAGAACGGCCATTCCGGCCGTTCAGTCACGCTCGCCCTTCACAATTGCCGCGCGGATGACGGAAAGCACCCGCTCCGGCTTGATATCGGTGCAGATGAGCTGGCTCGGATGCCCGTCCCAGTCGCCCGGCGGAAAGGCGCGGCCATCCGGCTTCTGAATGGTCTGGCCATCGGCAAGCCCGCCGCAGACGACGCGTACAGGGCCGCTGCGGGTCTCGAACAGTTCGGGCGCGACAAGGTAAACGCAGGCGCAGCTGTCATGCACCACCATGCCATCGCCGGTGCGTGTCTTGTAGAAATCGATGTAGAATTGCGACAGATCGGAAAGCAGCCGCACCGGCTTGCCGCCCGCCTCTGCCATCTCGGCCATGAAGGCGCTCGTCATCACCGTTTTCGTCGTCACGTCCAGGCCGACGACGACCACGCGCCAGGGCGCGGTGAAGACGAGATCGGCCGCTTCCGGATCACCGTGAATATTGGCCTCGGCCGCCGGCGACACATTGCCGTTGATATCGAAGGCGCCGCCCATGACGATCACCTGCTTCACCAATGCCGCAAAATCCGGCTCTTCACGCAGCGCCAAGGCCAGATTGGTCATGCGACCAACAGCGATCAGCGTCACCTCGCCGGGATTGGCCTTGACCGTCTCGATAATAAAGCGATGCGCGGGACGCGGATCGAGCGGCAGATCGATGGTCTCTGGAATATCGATATCGCCGAGACCGTTTTCGCCATGGATGAAAGTCGGCCAGTGGCCTTCCTTGCGGGCCGGATCGAAGGTCACGCCCGCACCTTTCGCTACCGGCGCCGTCATCTGCCATTCCCGTTTCAGGAAGAGCGCATTGCGAGTGGTGATATCGATGGGCGCGTTGCCGAAGACGGTGGTGACGCCGATCAGATCGATATCGGGGTGACTGTGCAGAAAAAGAAGCGCCATGGCATCATCTACACCGGGGTCCGTATCGAATATCACTTTATGCATAATGCCCTCATCCTGATGTCTCGCCATCGCCGCGTCTGGCGGTGCGCCACGGAAACATAACCATAAGCGGCAACACCGCAATCCCCCTGCCCGTCTCGGATCGGAGAGAAAAATATTGCGTGGCGATCTTTTCGGTGAAAGAAGAGGCCCTCTCCCTTAAGCCCGCCTGGACATGCCAAGTGCAAGACATCGCCCTCAACGTTTTCCTCGTTCTTTTCTGCGTCGCCATTTTTGCCGGATTTATCGATTCCATCGCCGGCGGCGGCGGTCTCATCACTATCCCGGCCATGCTGATCATGGGAATTCCGCCGCTCGATACGCTCGGCACCAACAAGCTGCAATCGCAGTTCGGCTCGGCGTCGGCCACCATTGCCTATGCCCGCCGCGGCCATGTCAATCTGAGGGAACAATTGCCGATGGCGATCATGGCGATGATCGGCGGCGGGCTCGGTGCTTTCACCGCCGCCTTCGTGCCGTCAGACCTCCTGCGTACCATCATGCCCTTCCTGCTGATCGCGATTGCCCTCTATTTCGCCTTCAAGCCGCAGCTCAGCGATATCGACAGCCATCGCCGCATCACGCCTTTCGTGTTCGGCCTCACCGCCGCACCGCTCGTGGGTTTCTATGATGGCGTTTTCGGCCCCGGCGCGGGTTCCTTCTACATGCTTGCCTTCGTGGGGCTTGCCGGCTTCGGCATGCTGAAGGCAACCGCCCATACCAAGCTTCTGAACCTGGGTTCGAATTTCGGCGGCTTTGTTGTTTTTGCGGCTGGAGGCGCGGTTCTCTGGAAGCTTGGCATCGCCATGGGCATCGGCCAGTTCGTCGGCGCGCAGATCGGATCGCGTTTCGCGATGAAAAACGGCGCGAAGATCATCCGCCCGCTTTTGGTTCTTTCCTGTCTGGCAATGGCGACGAAGCTTCTTGCGGATGCATCATCCGCATGGTCAATCTCCACGATCTGGGAAACCATCTTCCCGAAATGACAGGAAAAGGACACGGCTCGAAGCTTGCGTTCGAACCGTGAATTTATGCCGTGGCGCGACGGCGCCTGCGATCGGCGATTTCGCGGATGACCACCATTGCGCCAACCAGCTTGTAGTTGGAGGAATAGCAGGGCGACATTTCCAGCGATTTTACGATCGTATGGCCGTCATGATCTTCGGCATAGGTGTATTTCGACGTACCGCCCTTGAAGCAATTGTCGAGCCTCTCCCGCAGATCGTTCTGAAAACGGTGCACTCCGACAAGCTCGGCGATATGACATCCCAAAGGCCCTTCCGGCGTATTGCGCGGAAAAGCATCGATCCCATTGGCGAATGATACCCGATAACCGGGAGAGACGACGACCACCGGCTCATCGAGGTCGTTCAGCATATCCTCATCGAGAATGAGATGGCGGTGATGCCACTCCAGGATGTCCTCGTCCTCGTCGCCGATCACCTTTGCCTTGAGCGGCATGCCGACATAGCGATCAACCAGCGTTCTCAAAAGATCGGAGTTGCGCTGCACGCAGCCGAGATCTTCCGCCTCGTGATTAAGGAGGTCGATGGCGAAACGGAATTGCTCACGAATGTCCTCGGAACTGCCGGTCTTACGCCCGATGACCCGATCAAGCAGCAGCTCCAGTTCACGCTCCAGCACTGCGATCTTGTCGGCCTCGTTCTTACCAACCGCTGATTGCAGTTCCGTATAACGCAGCCAGAACAGCTCAATCAAATCTTTCAACCCAACTCTCCCTGAACGGGCAAACAGCCCGCTCCCAATCCGAATGGATAGACACTTATCCCCTCATTGTAGCGTCTGTGCATTAAAAAATGACGTAACGACACGCAGGACCGCCGCAGGGATTAATCTCTAAAATATCATAGCTACTGCTATTTTTTCAATTTCGATAATCCATGAACGAAAAATAAGGTTCCACTAATAAGTAAAAATACTTAAAAACGCAATTTTACGGCCGAATTCTGTAAAAAATCACTAGAAATTCGGCCGCGCTGCAAATAATCAGATCTGGTGTTTAACGTCCCAACGGTCGTGATACCACAGCCATTGTTCTGGATATTCGCGGACCCAGCTTTCCACCTTGTCATTCAAAAGCTGCGCCGTCGCCTGAATATCGACATTTCCTTTTTCATCGCGCGGAATTTCAACCCTCGGCTCTATTTCCAGCCGGTAGCGGTTATCAGGCAGACGCACGCAGCGGGCGGGATAGACATCGCAATTGAACTGCCGCACCAGCTTGGCAAGAAGCGGGTTGGTGCGCACCTCATGGCCGAAGAACTTCGTCGTCAAGCCTTTGCCGAACTTCTGGTCGACGAGCACGCCGACACCGCCGCCCCTTTCCAGCTGCCGCGCAAGCGCGAAGGAAGAGCCGGCATGCGACGGCACGAGATTGCCCATGCGTTCCTTGCGGAACTTGAACACCTTGTCGGCCACGAAAGGATTATTCGGCGGCCGGAACAGCACCGTCACATCCAGACCGAAGGCAGAACTGGCCACCGGCAACAATTCGAAATTGCCGCTATGGGCAGTAAATACGATGAAGGGCCGCGGGTTATCGCGAAGCTCGATAAAGGTCGAAATACCCTCGACCCGGATACGGCCCGGCTCGCTATTTTCCGGATCGAAATCGAACAGCCTGTCGAGAAAGACATATTCCGCCGCAAGCCGCCCCATGCTGCCCCAGCTGTCCATTGCGATGGTAAGCCGCTCCTCTTCGGATTTCTCCGGAAAGGCGCGCGCCAGATTGTAGAGCATCAGCTTGTGGCGGCCGGTTTTCGGCCCCACGAAACGCGCCAGCCTGTCGGCAGCGCGAATTCCCGCGTCAGCTGGAAATATCTTCAGCAGATTGAGAAGGCCGAAGGCAAACGTCGCAATCAGCCATTGCCGGAAATGGTCCAGCTTCAGGACGATCCGCGAAATGAACAGTTTCAAGGCGTCAATCCATCCGCAGAACGATTTTGCCGAATACCTGGCGCGTTTCCATGCGCTCTAGCGCCCGGTCGATATCCTCGAAGGTGACTTCTGTGTCGATAACAGGATGAACGATGCCGCGCGCCATCTTCTGCATGGCGTTTGCCATGTTTTCCATGCGGCAACCGAAGGAGCCGAGCAGCTTCAGCTGCTGCTGGAACAGCATCATCAGGTTGATATCGGTCGATACGCCTGAGGTTGAGCCGCAGGTGACGAGACGGCCGCCACGCTTCAGCGAGAACATCGATCCCGCCCAGGTGTCTTTGCCGACATGCTCGAACACCACGTCTACACCCTTCTTTTTCGTCAGCTTGCGCACGACGCCTTCGAAACGGTCGGTCCGGTAGTTGATGACGTGATCGGCACCCAGAGCCTTCGCCCGTTCGATCTTGTCGTCGGAGCCGACCGTGGTGATGACGGTGCAGCCCATCTTCTTGGCCAGCTGGATCGCCGCCGTGCCGATACCGGAACCGCCGGCATGCACGAGGATCGTTTCGCCCGATTCCAGCTTGGCATTGTCAAACAGCATGTGTTCGACCGTGCCGAAGGTCACAGGCGCCAGAGCCGCGCCGATGGCATCGACGCCATGCGGCGCCGGAACGAGCTGGCGGGCCGGAATATTGATCTTTTCCTGCGCAAAGCCGTCGAGATGGAAACCGTGCACGCCCTGAACATGTTCACAAAGATTGTCACGGCCTTCACGGCACGGCTTGCAGATCCCGCAGGTGCGCGCGCCGTAGATCGCGACGAGCTGGCCAGGCAGCACATTCGAAACGCCCGGGCCAATGGCCTCCACTACGCCGGAAGCCTCAGCACCGATCGTCAGCGGCATCTTGCGCTTGGCAAAAGCCATGCCGCGCCAGCCCCAGACGTCGATGTGGTTCAGCGCCACGGCCTTGACGCGCAGCGTCACCTCGCCCGGACCTGGTGCATCGGGTTCAGGCAGGTCCACTTTTTCGAGCTTCCGGTCGTCCACGAGTTGAAGAGCGCGCATGTTTTTAGTCCTTCGCCCGGAGGCGTCTATCTCAAGAGTAATTCCAGCAAAACTCTTTAACGGTTTTGCGGTCGGAATGTGTAGTCACACCAGCGAGAGCGTTCCCGGGCTTCGTTCAGGCCGGAAACGCCCCTGTCTTCTGGCGGAACCGGTTAAGCCGGTTCACGCGTCATGACAAGGCTGGCATTCTGCCCGCCGAACCCGAAGGAGTTGGAAAGCACGGCATTGACCGTCGCGTCCCGCTTCACATTCGGCACCACATCGAGCGAAATGGTCGGATCGGGGTTGTTGTAGTTGATCGTCGGCGGCAGGGTGCCGGTCAGCATGGTCTGTAACGAGAACACCGCCTCAACCGCGCCGGCCGCCGTCAGCGTATGGCCGATCATCGACTTGTTGGATGACAGCGGAATGTCTTTCAGGCCTTCGCCGAAGACGGCAAGCATCGAGCCATATTCCATCTTGTCGTTTTCCGGCGTCGAGGTGCCGTGGGCGTTGATGTAGCCGATATCGCTTTCAGCAACACCCGCATCCGCAAGTGCGGCGCGGATCGTCGCGATCGCCGGGCCGCCATCTGGCGAGGAACGCGTGCGGTGGAAGCTATCCGCCTTTTCACCGGCGCCCTTGATGATGCCGAGAACCTTCGCGCCGCGCGCAATCGCCGATTCCAGCGATTCCAGCACCAGCGTTGCCGCACCTTCGGCGATCACGAAACCGTCGCGGTCCTTGCTGAACGGCTTGGATGCCTTTTCCGGCGGCTCATTCTGGGTCGACAGCGCCGAGAGAAGCGAAAAGCGGATCAGCGCTTCGGCGCTGACCGAACCGTCTGTCGCAACCGTCAGCGCGCGCTCGGTGCGGCCCTGGCGGATAGCCTCGACACCAAGCTGGATTGCGGTCGCGCCGGATGCACAGGCCGTCGAGAGCGTGACCGGCAGGCCGCGTGTACCAAAGCGGTCCGAAAGACGCTCCGAAATCGCGCCGAAAAGAGCCGCTTCCTGAAACGCCGGGTCCGGACGTTGACGGAAAGCCGTCAGGAACCGTTCATAGGCATCACCCGGCTGGGCGGCTGGAGGAGACCGGTCGGCAAGCTCGAAACGGGCGCTCCATTCCGGCTCGATCGGTGGTGCAGCCAGAAACAGCGGGCCATCGAAATCGCCCGAGATGCCGGCCTGCGCCAAAGCCTCAATGGTTGTCTCGCGTGCAAAGGCATAAGAGCGCTCGACGGAATTCGGAACCGGGATGTCGATGAAATCGACGGTGCCGCTGATCCTTGTGGAAAGCCCCTCCGTCGGGAAACGGGTGATCTTGTGGATGCCCGACTTGCCCGCAGTCAGAGCCGCCCAGTTATCGGCAAGACCCTGCCCGAGCGATGTGATGATGCCCATACCGGTGACTGCAACGATCGGGCGACCGAGATGATCCTTGAAGTTGGAAGTCATGGTCTTTTCTCCTCACACGTCACGGGACAGAACGGCGACACCTTCGCCGCGAACATGGCCGACGGTGGTGACGACCGCTTCGCTGGCCGCCTCGCCCATGGGCTTTTCCGCGGCGCCATCGAAAGTAGGAACCTTCGCGCCGCTTTCAAGCGTCAGGGCGGCAAGCGCCAACCCAAGCGGGAACTGTGCTTCAAGTCCATGGCCGGTGATACCGCCGAAACCGCGAATGACGGCCTGCGGCAAAGCTTTTTCGAGAATATTCTTTTCACGCTGCGTCACGGCGTCGTAACCGCTCGCACCGGAAAACACGACGGTCGCAGCACTGTCCTTTGCAGGGGCAAGCAGCCGTTCCATGCGCTTTTCCATCTTGCCGTCATCACGGCTACCACGATCGCCCTCGATGGCGTCGATGCGGGCATAGATGCGTGCGCCGCGTTCACTGGCGTGCTTGCGCGATTCCAGCACTAGGAAGGCTCCCAGTGAACCGGAAATCATGCCGCCGCCGTCCTGGCCGCCACGCGACCACAGAGGCTGCCAATCGCCCTGCGCGTGCGCGCCGATCGCTTCAAACAGTAAGATCATGTCCGGGCGCTCGGCCGAGAAGGCGCCGCCCACCAGGGCGTGGCTGGATTCGCCGGAACGGATACGGTGAAACGCAGTCTCGACGGCGGAAATGCCGGCTGCTTCCTCGCCCATGAAGGTGCGGGAGGACCCTGTGACCTTATGCACGATGGAGATGTTACCGGCCATCAGATTGGAAAGCTGGGCGAGAAACAGGGTCGGACGCAATTCCGTCGTCAGCTTCTCGTTGAGCAGCACTTCGCGGTCGTTGCGTTTCAGCGCCTCATCGACAATCAGCGTATCGACATTGATGTCGCGCTCGCCACCGCCGGCAGCCACGATCATGTCCATGGTAGCGCAGGCTTCCGGGTTTTCCTTCAGCCCTGCATCATCAAGCGCGAGGCCGGCGGCAAAAACGCCGAGACGCTGCCAGTTTTCCATCTGGCGCTGGTCGCCGCGCTTGGCAATCTGCGTGGACCAGTCGATCTCCGGCATGGGATGAACCGGATAGGGTTTGAACTTTTCGGTCTCGATCACCGTTGCCGGCGCCGCAGTTCCCGAAAGAAGCGCAAGATGCGCCTGGCTGCCGACGCCGTGACAGGTCACGATGCCGACCCCGGTTATCACCACATCATTGTCAGATTTCATCGTCTGTCATCCTTTGCAGCCTGACCTATTGAAGCGGTCACGGCTATCCAACAGCGGTCGCAAACGACCACTCCATGCGTTGCGGAATAAAGCGCGCGATGCGGATTGGCAATGGTGAAGGCCCGATCCGCCAGCACAAGCCCACGATTTTCGTGAATCAAAACCGGGTCTAGGGGAAAAATGCCGTCTCCCGGCATCAGCGGAAGCGCTTATTTTTGCGCATCCGCGGCAATCGCCGCCATCAGGCCGACTTCCTCGGCCCGCTTCCTGACGATAGGCGCGAGCGGAATTTCGCTGAAAGGCATTGTCCTGAGCTTCAGCTGCGCATCGCAGACCTTCTTGCCTTCGCAAGTGATCTTCGCCTTGGTGACTGCAAAACCCGAACCGTCATGTTCCAGCACCGCCTCGATATCGAGAACCGCGCCCGGCTCCACGAAGGTGCGCATCTTGGCGCCGTCAACCGACATCAGGAAGGGCATGGCGGAAAAATCGCTGAACGCCAGAACCATCATGCCGGAAGCCTGCGCCATGGTCTCGATCAGAAGCACGCCCGGAACCAGCGGCATGCCGGGGAAATGTCCCTCGAAAACCGGGCTTTTGTCGGGAACGACAGACCGCGCCTTCAATGTGCGCGTCGCCATATCCACGGCTTCGACCTTGTCGATCATCTGAAAATATTCAAGCAGCATCCGTCCGGCCCGTTTCTGGTCGGTTACGACCCGTCCCTGAAGGTCAGGTCCAGAAAAAGAAATGCCCGCTCGAAGCGGGCATTATCGCCTCAGCCCTTGGCTGCGCGCAATTCGTCGATCTTGGCACAGAGGTTCTTCAGCACGAAATATTCTTCGGTGGTAACCTTGCCTTCGTTGACTTCCTGCGTCCACTGCTCGAGCGGAATCTTGATACCGAATTCCTTGTCGATGGCGAAAACGATATCCAGAAAGTCGAGGCTGTCGATGCCCAGATCGTCGATCGTGTGGCTTTCCGGCGTAATGGTTTCGCGGTCGATTTCGCTGGTTTCGGCGATAATGTCGGCAACCTTGTCGAATGTAGCTGTCACGCCCATAATCCTTATTGTCGTTCGTATTAAATATCCTGTCTGACGCACCACATAGGCAAGTCGCACAAAAAAGCCAATGGTTTCGTGACGTAACTTTGAAATTTGCCTTAAAACTGTTGCCTAAACAGCAACCGAATGACGGCCGCGTCCGCTGCCGAGATAGGCGTCAAAGGTTGCCGCGATATGACGGACAAAGGGTTTTCCCGCCTCCGTCACGGCAAAAACATCGCCATCCATCCGCACCACACCGTCCCTGTCGCCGCCAGCGAAAAGCTGCGCCTCCATGCTGACGGAATGGCTGGCCTTGCCGAAACGCCGCTTCAAATCGCCCAGATCGAGCGAAAAATCGCACATCAGCCGCTCGATGACATAGGAGCGCAGGTGATCCTCGTCAGACAATTCTATTCCCTTGAGAACCGCGAAACCACCCTCGCCCACCATCCGCTGATATTCCCCTGTCGCCACCATGTTCTGCACGTAGCCCTGGGGCAACCGGCCGATCGCGGATGCACCAAGCCCGATCAGGGCATCAGCCGTGTCAGTGGTGTAGCCCTGAAAATTCCGCCGCAGCTCCCCCGTCTCGACCGCGCGGCTCAGAGTGTCGGCGGGCTTGGCGAAGTGATCGATCCCGATTGCCCTGTAACCCGCCTTGCCGAGCATCTCCGCCGCCATCGTCATCTGGCGGTAGCGCTCGGCAATATCTGGCAATGCCTCCTCAGGGATCAGCGACTGGTGTTTTTTCATCCACGGAACATGCGCATAACCGAACAGCGCGATCCGGTCGGGGTCGAGTGAGATGATCTGGTCAACCGTCTGTTGCAATGTCTCGCAGGTCTGGAACGGCAGGCCATAGAGAATGTCGCAATTAACCGAGTGAACGCCCCTTGCCCGCACGGCATCTACCACCGATTCCGTCTGCTCGAAGGTCTGAATCCGGTTGATGGTTTTTTGCACTTTGTCATCAAAGTCCTGCACACCGAGGCTCGCGCGCGTCATGCCGATGACGGCAAGCGCGTCATAACGACTTTCGTCAAGATCGTTCGGGTCCATTTCCACGCTGATTTCAGGCGCCAGACCAAAGGTGAAATGGCGTCTTAGACAGTCCATCAGGCCCACCATGTCTTCAGGCCTCAGCATAGTGGGAGAACCGCCGCCAAAATGCACCGCGCTGACCACTGCATCGGGGGAAACAAGCGAGCCGACGGCTTCTATCTCCCGCCTAAGTGCCTCAAGATAAACGGCAATCGGCTCGTATTTCAGCGTGTGCTTGGTGTGGCAGGCACAGAACCAGCACAGCCGGTCGCAATAGGGAATATGCAGGTAAAGCGATATCCGGTTCCGGTGGCCAAGCTCGCCGAGCCAGCGGCGATAGGTGCCATTATCGATTCCCTCGTGAAAGTGCGGCGCGGTAGGATAGCTCGTGTAACGCGGCACGGCGCCCGAATATTTGCGAAGAAGTTCGGTATTCATCCCCGGATTTGCCTTTTATCAAGAAAATGTCGATTTCCTCCCCTTCAGTAACGGCTGCGACAGTTTGCAACTTTGACTTCAATCAAATTGCACCTTAAGTTCTTGCTAAAGTAGACGCGGGGGCGACGACTACGCGGCGCAAGCCTTCGAAAAGACCGGATTTTACACCTGCGGTCGCATTCAGCCCTTAAAGCCAGCATCGGAAAAGGCTGATGGACACGCTACAGAAGACCATCCACAATTCGGAATATCCCGTCGTATGCCGCTCCTGCGAGGCGCGTCACGGTGGTCTTTGCAGCACGTTGACGCCGCAGCAGCTCTGCGACCTCAACCGTCATTCCAGCCGTAAGAAGCTGGAAGCGGGCAACGAGCTGCTTGCCCAGGGGGAGCTCGTCAGCTCCTACGGCAACATTCTCAACGGCGTGGTGAAGCTCTCGAAGATGATGTCGGATGGCCGCCAGCAGATCGTCGGCCTGCAATTTGCACCGGATTTTCTCGGCCGCCCGTTCATGGCGGAAAGCAAGATGACGGCGGAAGCCGCAACCGATGTGGAAATCTGCCTGTTCCCGCGCCGCATCGTCGACCGCATGGTTTCCGAAGTGCCGGATATGGAACGTAAGCTTCACAGCCAGTCTCTGAAGGAACTGGATGAGGCGCGCGACTGGATGCTGACACTTGGCCGAAAATCGGCACAGGAAAAGGTTGCCAGCTTCCTTTATATGATCGCCACGCATATCGATCCGGAAAAGGACGATAAATCAACGTTCGACCTGCCGCTATCGCGCGCAGATATAGCCGATTTCCTTGGTCTCACCATCGAAACAGTTAGCCGGCAAATGACTAAGCTGCGCAAGGAAGGCACGATCAGCATCGAGAACAACCGTCATATCACAGTGCCGGACCTCGATATGCTCAGAGAAGCCGCCGGAAACGACTGACCGGCGTTTTTCAACTTTTCATCGTCCCTGCGGCGCTGACGTTCCGATGTTGATGTACGGCGCCCGCGCCTGCGCGGGTGCGAGCGCAAAACCGGCAAGAACCAGCAAAGCAGCGATGCATCTCATGATATTTCACCCTGTCTACCGCTTTTTCAGCGGCCTGTTTGTTATGACCGCATCATAAGCGGCAAAGCGCATCCATCCGCTTAACATCTTCAGTAAGCAGATGGTTCAACGGCACGGTAAATAAGGGGTTATGAAAACGGCTTGGTAACAGAATGAAGCACAAGGATTGCCGTTATCCTCGGCCTTGTGCCGAGCGAATCTCGAGATCCACAGGTTGTCGATTCTCGGTAAAGGCCCCAGAACGACGAACGGAAGAACCTTACTGCGTAACAGGCGTCGCAACCGGCTTCTGGTTTTCGCCAAGCGCCCGCAATTCCGCGACTCGGCGTTTGTATTCAGCTTCCGAAATCTGGCCGTTGCGGCGTGCAGCACCCAGGCGCGACAGGTTCGATTCCATTTTGGACGCCTCGTCATCCCCCATCTGGCTGCCGGCAGCCGTAATCGGTGCTGAAAAGCTTGGATAGGTGCCGGTATCGCGTCTCTGGCTCACCACATTGTCGCTGACGGGGCGCGGGCCAACGATTTGGGCTTGCGGGTGGGGCATATGGGCCGGTGCGACGATCGGTGCCGGGGTCTTGCAGGCGGCAAGTACTGTAACGAGCATGGCGCCGGAAAGCGAAAGAAGGGCGATCCTTCCAGCGTTTTCCGCAAATCTTCCCCATGTACCCATGTGCTTGCCCATCGTCATGTTCCGCCTGTAAGGATATCGCCGATATCGAATTCGACTGCGGTTCGGCTCTTCGTGGCCTCCCCTTGCTGGTGGAACTTGTATTCGTTTTCATGCAGAATGTGCAAACACAAATTTGGTGGAGGACAGCGCATGGCAGGTGTTGACGGCGGGGCAGAGAAAAAGGGTGGCAAAACGCCCGGTTTCGACGCCACATCCGCCGAGGCTTACCTGATCCGCGACCCGGAAGCCTTTGCGGTCAACATCGCCCGCGCGCTGGAAAACCTCGGCAAAGCCGCGTCCGAATGGCTGGCACCCCGCGAACGCGGTGAAATTCCGCAGACCAGCGCCGATCCGATGACCGACATCGTCAAGACGCTCTCCGATGTCGCCGAATACTGGATGGCAGAACCGAAGCGTTCACTCGAAGCGCAGACCCACCTGCTTTCCAGCTATTTCGATCTGTGGACAAAATCCGTGGCACAGTTTTCGGAAGATGCCGATTCCCGCTCGGAAAAGGCCGCGGAGACCGGCCCGGCAGAGCGAAAGAACAGGCGTTTTGCCGACGCGGACTGGCAGGCCAATCCGTTTTTCGATTTTCTCCTCAAAGCCTATCAGACCACCGTCGGTTTTGCCGACCGGATGGTTATGGAAGCCGAAGGGCTGGACGAGCACACCCGCACCAAGGCGTTGTTTTACATGCGCCAGGTGACGGAAGCCCTCTCGCCGGCCAACTTCGTCTTCACCAATCCGCAGGTCTTCCGCGAGACGGTCGCGTCCAGCGGGGCCAATCTCGTCAAGGGCATGGCACAGCTTGCCGAAGATGTCGCGGCCGGCCACGGCCATCTGAAACTGCGCCAGACCGATTACAGCAAATTCGTCATCGGCCAGAACATCGCCATCACATCAGGCAAGGTGGTTGCCAAAAGCCCGCTCTGCGAGATCATCCATTACGCGCCGACGACGAAAAAGGCCTTCAAACGGCCGCTGCTCATCGTGCCGCCATGGATCAACAAATTTTATATCCTCGATCTCAACCCACAGAAATCCTTCGTTAAATGGTGTCTCGATCAGGGTCACAGCGTGTTCATGGTCTCGTGGATCAACCCGGACGCCAGGCTGGCCGACAAGGGCTGGGAGGACTATATCCGCGAAGGTATCGATTTCGCCCTCGACACGATCGAGGAGCAAACCGACGAAAAGGACATCAATGCCATCGGCTATTGCGTCGGCGGCACGCTTTTGTCTTCGGCCCTGGCATTGCATGCGCAGGAAGGCAATGAGCGCATTCGCAGCGCCACACTTCTCGCCGCCCAGACGGATTTCATCCATGCGGGCGACCTCAAGGTCTTCATCGATGAAGGCCAGCTCGCCGCGCTCGACAGGCACATGCAGGCCGTCGGTTATCTCGATGGCTCGATCATGGCCACAGTCTTCAACATGCTGCGCGCCTCCGATCTTATCTGGCCCTATATGGTCGATAATTATCTGCGCGGCACGGAACCCCTGCCCTTCGATCTCCTCTACTGGAATTCAGATTCGACCCGGGTGACCGCTGCCTGCCATTCCTTCTATCTGCGCAATTGTTATCTCGACAACAATCTCGCCCGCGGGCTGATGCGCGTGGCGGACAAACGGATCAACCTCGGCGACATAAAAATCCCCGTCTATGATCTCGCCACCCGCGACGACCATATCGCGCCAGCGAAATCGGTCTTCACGGGGGCGGCACTGTTCGGCGGCCCCGTGGAATTCGTGCTCGGCGCTTCCGGCCACATAGCCGGTGTGGTCAATCCGCCGCAATCCGAAAAATACCAATATTGGACAGGCGCATCACCATCCGGAGACTTCGATGCCTGGCAGACCGCAGCCACGGCCCACAAGGGATCATGGTGGGTGCACTGGCAAAACTGGATCGAAAGCCAGAATGGCGAGAAGGTAAAGGCAAGGGCGCCGGGAGACGGCAAGCGACCAGTGCTCGGTGATGCACCCGGAACCTACATCCTGTCCTGACCAGCCCCCACCTCTCACCTTTCAGGCCACATGCTCTTCACGCCCCCACTCGTTCCCGCCACGCTGATCGCCCGCTACAAGCGTTTCCTCTTCGACGCCGTTCTGGAGGACGGCACGGCGATTACAGGCTCCTGCCCCAATACCGGCTCCATGCGCGGATTGACCACGCCCGGCTCGCGTATCTGGATGTCCGAGCATGACAGCCCAACCCGCAAGTATCGGCATATGCTGGAAATGGTCGAGGCCGATGGCACCGTGGTCGGCATCAATACCGGCATGCCGAACCGGCTCGCGGAAGAAGCGATCCTCAATGGCCGCATCCCGCAGCTTGCCGGCTATTCGACGATCCGGCGCGAGCAGAAATACGGCCGCAATTCCCGCATCGATTTCCTGCTTTCCGAAATTGGGCGGCCGGATGCCTATGTGGAAGTAAAAAACGTGCATTTCATGCGCGAAAAAGGTCTGGCCGAATTCCCTGATACCGCCACCAAACGCGGCGCCAAACATCTGGAGGAGCTGGGCGACGCAGCAGAGGCCGGTCACCGGGCGGTGATGCTCTATCTCATTCAGCGCAACGATTGCGACCGGATGCGCATCTGCGACGATCTGGATCCGGTCTATGCGCTGGCGTTTCAGCGAGCCATGTCGCGCGGCGTGGAGGCCTATGCGGTGAAATGCGACGTTTCCCCGGCACAAATTTCAGTCACGGGAACGGTTAAGATGGACGAATGGCGTCCGGCTGTTTTATGAACAGGGACGTAAAGAGACAGAAAGCACTATGATGGTCACCTATATCGACGCAGCCTCCGCCCCCCTCAAGAATACCGGCGTCATCCGCCTTTATACCCCTGAGGATTTCGACGGGATGCGCAAGGCGTGCCAGCTGACGGCGCGTTGCCTCGACGAACTGGCGGCAATCGTCAAGCCGGGTGTGACGACTGATGCCATCGACCGTTTCGTCTTCGAGTTCGGCGCTGACCATGGCGCTTTGCCGGCAACACTGAATTACCGCGGTTATACGAAATCCGTCTGCACCTCTATCAACCATGTGGTCTGCCACGGCATTCCGGACGCAAAGCCGCTGCGTGAAGGCGAAATCGTAAATATCGACGTGACCTATATTCTGGACGGCTGGCACGGCGATTCGAGCCGCATGTATCCGGTTGGCACGATCAAGCGCGCAGCTGAACGTCTGATGGAGGTGACCTATGAATGCCTGATGCTCGGCATTGCGGCAGTGAAACCGGGTGCGCGCACCGGCGCGATCGGCGCGGCTATTCAGGCCTATGCCGAGGCGGAACGCTGCTCGGTGGTGCGAGATTTCTGCGGCCACGGCGTTGGACGCCTGTTCCACGACACCCCCAATATCCTGCACTACGGCCGCCCGGACGAAGGCCCGGAGATTCGCGAGGGCATGATCTTCACCATCGAGCCGATGATCAACCTCGGCAAGCCGCATGTGAAGGTACTCTCCGATGGCTGGACGGCAGTAACGCGCGACCGCTCCCTTTCCGCACAATACGAACATGCGGTCGGCGTAACCGCGACCGGTTGCGAAATCTTCACACTGTCGCCGGGCGGCTTTGACCGTCCGGGCCTGCCGCCACTCGCATAAGGCCAGACCGCCATGGCAAAACGCCCTGCCCCGCCTTCCGCCGATCTTCCATCGACCTCCGGCTTTCAGGCGGGAAACGGCGATCTGTTCGACGGAACGGATGAGCGCGGCTTCTTTGCCGAACCGCGAAGTGCGGTGAAGAAGACCTCGGAACACCCCGCAGCCGTTGCGGAGCCGGAAGCGGAGATCGCACACTATCACGGCCATCGGGACAGGCTGCGGGCGCGTTATCGCGACGGCGGCGATACCGCCCTTGCCGATTACGAACTGCTGGAGCTTCTGCTTTTCCGGCTGATACCGAGGCGTGATACCAAACCCATCGCCAAGGCGTTGATCGCCCGCTTTGGTACCCTTGGCGGGGTGCTCGGCGCGCCGCTGCCGCTGTTGCAGGAGGTGAAGGGCGTGGGTGAGGCCGTGGCGCTCGATCTGAAGCTCGTCGCCTCCGTTTCCCAGCGCATGCTGAAAGGCGAACTCCGCAACAAGCAGATTCTCGGCTCCTGGTCTTCGGTCATCGACTATTGCCATGCCGCCATGGCCCATGAAACCCGCGAACAATTCCGCATCCTGTTCCTCGACAAGCGCAACGTCCTGATCGCCGACGAGGTGCAGGGTCAGGGAACCGTGGACCACACGCCGGTTTACCCGCGCGAAGTGGTGCGCCGCGCCCTCGAACTTTCCTCTACAGCTTTGATTCTAATCCACAATCATCCGAGTGGAGACCCTACCCCCTCGCGTGCCGATATCGAGATGACCAAAACCATCATCGATACGGCAAAGCCGCTGGGGATAGCGGTGCACGACCACATCATCATCGGCAAAGACGGCCACGCCAGCTTCAAAGGGCTTCGGCTGATCTGAAATCCATGGGTATTAACGCGAAGGGCTTTCCCGGCCTGCAACCCATAAGAGCGACATCAATACAAAATTAACACCTATAAATTAGCATTTCCGAAAATAAGAATAAAGGCATCTGACTTTGGTGCCTGAAGAAACGGGGGTGCTTTATGCGTAATGGAGTGCATTTCCTTCGTGATCGATCCGGCTCGTCCGCTGTCGAGTTCGCTATCGTCGCGCCGATTTTCTTTCTCGTCCTGCTGACAATGATTGCCTACGGTATCTACCTGATGGCCGCCTATTCTGTGCAGCAGATCGCCGCCGACGCGGCAAGGACGGCAGTTGCCGGACTGAATACGACCGAGCGCCAGCAGCTGGCCCGTGATTTCGTCACCAAAAGTGACCTCAGCTACGCCTTCATGGACAAGACGCGTTTCACGGTCAACGTCGCCACCGATCCCGCCAATGCCAACCAGTTCACGGTCAAGGTGGAATATGACGCCCGTGATCTGCCGATCTGGAGCCTCTACAGCTACACCCTGCCCGAGCCGGTCATCCGGCGTTTTTCCACAATCCGGATCGGAGGAGCATGACATGCAAAATATCTCTTCTTTGCTTCCCCGTTTCCTGAAGGATCGCACAGGCAACATCGCCATCTCGGCCGGGCTTACCGCACCGCTTTTCATCGGCATATTGGCGCTTGGCGTCGATTATGGCTATCTGACCCTGCAGAAGCGGCAATTGCAGCAGACCGCCGATCTTGCGGCCATATCAGCGGCGGCCAATGCCGCTGATCCCGAAAAGGCGGTCCAGCAATATTTTGCCCTCAACGGCATGAATCTCGGGGTCAAGACACCGAATGGCCTCTTGACCGTAGACGGTCTTCAACCTTTCGACCCCTTGAACGAATTTGCCAAGAGCAACGGTTATGCCGAAGTCGTCAAAGGTCACTATGAGCCGGACGCGACCCTGCCTGTCGGCCAGCGTTTCGTCGAAAATGCACTTCCCACCAATGCGATGAAAGTGAATATCGTCGAAAAGGGCCAGATATTCTTTGCCTCCGCCTTCACCACGCCGCCCAAGATTTCCGCGGCTGGAACGGCCTCATCCCAAAAGATCGCGGCATTTTCGGTGGGCTCGCGACTGGCAAGCCTCGATGAAGGCATTTTGAACAGCCTGCTCGGCGGCTTGCTCGGTACGACGGTCTCGCTCAAGGTTATGGATTACCAGGCGCTTGTGGCTGCTGATGTCAACGCGCTGCATGTCGTCGAAGCGCTGGCTGTCGATCTCAACCTGACAGCCGGC
This sequence comes from Agrobacterium sp. 16-2014-1-2a, assembly GCF_053522705.1. Taxonomy (NCBI): domain Bacteria; kingdom Pseudomonadati; phylum Pseudomonadota; class Alphaproteobacteria; order Hyphomicrobiales; family Rhizobiaceae; genus Agrobacterium; species Agrobacterium sp. 16-2014-1-2a. The sequence continues at coordinate 248,093 of NZ_JBNWBX010000001.1, read as the reverse complement.
ACCTACAAGGATGTCCTGAAGACGGAAATCACCTACGGCAAATTCCTGGACGCGCTGACGAAGACCACCGGCCTGCAGCCGGCTGTGGCCAACATTCTGAAGACGCTGGCAAAAACCGCCAACAAGAGCAACATCAAGCTCAAGCTTGAAGAAATCCTCAATCTCGGCCCGTTCTCGGACAAGCTGATCGGTAGCGGCGAAAACCTAAAGGTCACCGCAGGCGTCTTCGATCTTCTCAACGCCGCCGCCGTGGCAGGCAATGGCGGCAACCAGCTGGCGCTCAACCTCAACGCCAATCTTCTCGGTCTAGCCTCGGTCAAGACAACGCTCGCCATCGGTGAGCCACCCGTCGAAACGCCGTCGCTTGCCGTCGGCGGCCAGGGCACCGTGGTACGCACCGCACAAACCCGGCTGGCGGTCAGTGTCGTGGTTGACGGGCTTCAGGCGATTGCCGGTCTGAAGGTCAATATTCCGCTCTATGTGGAAGTCGCCCATGCCGAAGCGCGGCTCGCCGACATTCGCTGCACGGGCGGCGGACAGGGTACGGTCGATGTCGAAGTCGTTCCCGGCGTCGCAGAAATCGCGCTTGGCAATGTCGATACCACGGCCTTTGCCAATTTCGGCAAGGATCCGCGCGTTACCAAGACGGCGATCGTGGATTCGGCCCTGCTCGCCATCAATGGCAGCGCCCTCATCAATGCCACGAACATGACGAAGACCAAGCTGACCTTTACCCAGTCGGATATCACCCAGGCCAAGATCAAGAGTGTTTCCACGAAGGATACCGTTACCACTCTTGTCAGTTCACTGTTGAAGAACCTCAATCTGGATATCAGGCTTCTCTTCCTTAATATCGATCTGGGAGGTCTGGCGGGCATCCAGTCAGCGCTTGCCAACACGCTCGCGGCAGTCACGGCGCCCGTGGATCAGCTGCTCTACAACGTGCTGCTGGTACTCGGCGTCAAGATTGGCGAAGCCGATGTGCGCGTCACCGACGTTCGCTGCCAGCAGCCGGCACTCGTCCAGTAATCAGGCCGACAACCATAAAAAAAGCCGCCGGCAGTATCCGGCGGCTTTTTTGTTTGATCTGCCTCTGTCAGGCAGTAGCAATTGCCAGACGCTTCTCGTCACGGCCGCTCTTCATGCGCTCGGACAGAAGGAAGGCCAGCTCCAGTGCCTGATCGGCGTTGAGACGCGGATCGCAATGGGTGTGGTAACGATCCGACAGCGAATCTGCCGTCACGGCGCGGGCGCCGCCGGTGCACTCGGTCACGTCCTTGCCGGTCATCTCGATGTGGATGCCGCCTGGATGTGTGCCTTCGGCGCGGTGGATCTGGAAGAAGCTTTCGACTTCCGACAGGATACGCTCGAACGGACGCGTCTTGTAGTGGTTGAGCGTGATGGTGTTGCCATGCATCGGATCGCACGACCAGACGACCTTGCGGCCCTCTTTCTCCACGGCACGGATGAGCTTCGGCAGGCTGTCGGCAACCTTGTCGTGGCCGAAACGGCAGATCAGCGTCAGACGACCTGCCTCGTTTGCAGGGTTCAGCGCGTCGATCAGCTCGATCAGATTATCAGGCGTCAGCGACGGTCCGCACTTCAGGCCGATCGGGTTCTTGATGCCGCGGAAATATTCCACATGCGCATGGTCGAGTTGACGTGTCCGGTCGCCGATCCAGATCATGTGGCCCGACGTGGCATACCAGTCACCGGAGGTCGAATCGACGCGGGTCAGCGCCTCTTCGTAACCGAGCAGCAGAGCCTCATGGCTGGTGAAGAAATCGGTTTCGCGCAGGCTAGGATTGTTTTCTGCGCTGATGCCGATTGCCTGCATGAAGTTCATGGTCTCGGAAATCCGGTCAGCCAGCTTGCGGTAACGATCCGCCTGCGGGCTGTCCTTGATGAAGCCGAGCATCCACTGGTGAACGTTTTCAAGGTTGGCGTAGCCGCCCATTGCGAAAGCGCGCAGCAGGTTAAGCGTCGCCGCCGACTGGCGGTACGCGTCGAGCTGACGCTCGGGGTTCGGCACGCGCGAGGTCTCATTGAACTCGATGCCGTTGATGATGTCGCCGCGGTAGGACGGCAGCGTCACGCCATCGAGCACTTCCACGTTCGAAGAGCGGGGCTTGGCGAACTGACCGGCAATACGACCGACCTTCACCACCGGCAGCTGCGCACCATAGGTCAGGACGACAGCCATCTGCAGGAAAGCGCGGAAGAAGTCGCGGATATTATCCGCGCCATGCTCGAGGAAGCTTTCGGCGCAATCGCCACCCTGCAACAGAAAGGCGTTGCCGTCTGCCACATTGGCAAGCTGCTTTTTCAGGCGGCGGGCTTCACCGGCAAAAACGAGCGGCGGATAGGTCGCAAGCGTGGCTTCCGTCGCCGCAAGCGCTGCCGCGTCAGGATATTCGGGAACCTGCTGGATCGGTTTCTGCCGCCAACTGCCGGGTGTCCAATTCTGTGCCATGTCCTTACCCTTTTCTCGCCCGCGCATTTGTGCACGACCGCCTCGAAAAATTGAGCGGCTTATAGCTCCAAGCACAGGCTTTGCATAGCCGATGTCAGGGCCATCGGGCCCATTCCGCCCGTTTTGGGCGTTTAACGTGCATAAAAGTCAATTTAAACGATTTAATAAACCCGCCACCACCCGGAGAACAACTGTTTTCAAGTGGTGGCGAGCAAAGCGGAGACGTGATCACGTCGCGCAAGCGACGGCGTTACACGCGCTCGCCGTTCACCACGCGGTAGCTTGGCGAATACATCGTCACCAGTTCCTCGGCCGCTGTCGGATGAACCGCCATGGTGCGATCGAAATCGTCCTTGGTGCATCCGGCCTTCAGCGTGATGCCGAGAAGCTGCGCCATTTCGCCTGCCTCGTGGCCGAGAATATGCGCGCCGACGACCTTACGGTCGGCGGCATTGACGATCAGCTTCATGATCGTCTTTTCCTGTCGCCCGGACAGCGTTGCCTTCATCGGACGGAACTGCGCGCGATAGACCTCCAGTTGCGGGTATTTCTTGCCCGCTTCCTCTTCAGAAAGTCCAACCGTGCCGATTTCCGGCTGCGAGAACACCGCAGTGGCAATAAGCTCGTGGTCCGGCTTGGTCGGGTTGTTCTTGTACTCGGTTTCGATGAAGCACATGGCCTCGTGGATCGCCACCGGCGTCAGCTGTACCCGATCGGTGACGTCGCCCAGTGCGAAGATACTAGGGACGTTCGTGCGCGAATACTCATCGACGATGATTGCGCCGCGCGCATCCACCTTCACACCGGCATTTTCAAGGCCTAGACCATGCGTATTCGGATCGCGACCGAGCGCCAGCATCACCAAGCCGACATGCAGCGAGTTGCCCTGCTTCGTCCGTGCCACAAAGCCGCCCGCACCGTCCTTGCTCACTTCCTGAATGACGTCTTCAAGAATGATACGAATGCCCTTGGCTTCCATCGCTTCATGAAGGCCCTTGCGCATATCGTGATCGAAGCGCGAAAGGATTTCCTTGCCGCGATAGATCAGCGTCGTTTCGACACCGAGTCCGTGGAAGATATTGGCGAATTCCACGGCGATGTAACCACCGCCAGCGATCAGGATCGATTTCGGCAGTTCTTCCAGGTCGAAAGCCTCGTTGGAGGAGATCGTCAGCTCGTGGCCGGGCAGCGCCTTGTGTTCGTTCGGCGTACCGCCAACGGCAATCACGATACGCTCGGCCGTGAAGGTCTCACCAGTCTTCGTCAGCTTCACGGTATGCGCATCGACAAGCTCTGCACGGCTGTCGAAAATATCGGCCTTGGCGTTATCCAGACCCTTGCGGTACAGCCCTTCGAGACGGGTGATTTCCCTGTCTTTCGCTTCGATCAGTTTTTTCCAGTCGAAACGACGCTCGCCAACGCTCCAGCCGAAACCTTCGGCATCCTCGAAATGCTCAGGAAATTGCGAGGCATAAACGAACAGCTTCTTCGGCACGCAACCACGGATGACGCAGGTTCCGCCGTAACGGTATTCCTCGGCAATTCCCGCACGCTTGCCGAGTGAGGCGGCCACGCGAGCGCTGCGCACCCCGCCCGAGCCGCCACCGATAACGAAAAGATCGTAGTCATAAGCTGTCATAGTCAAAACCCCTGATCAAAACCACGTGCCATCGGCCTCAAGGCGGGCTGTGGCGTATTCATGGCACATATAGGTGCTGCGACGCACAAATGAAAAGCCCGACCTTGCGGCCGGGCTTTGAATATTTCTGAACGTGAGCTTTGGGACCCGACGCTCTATCTATTTCACTCAGGGCTTGTGAGCCGGAGCGCCACCGGTGTTGCCCTGATCGGCCGGAAGCGGCTTCAGATCAGCGCCGGCCACCTTCTGCAATTCGGTCATGCTGGAGGTGTTCAGATCGCGGTTGATGCCCGCGGCCCAGATGTCGGCAGCCTTCATCAGTTCGCGCGTGGCGATCGGGCCGTCCTTCAGAAGCTTCTTGCCGGCTTCGCTGCTGTAGAAGGTGGAGATGGCGTTCAGCTCTTCGACGGAGAAGGCGCGCGCGTAGGTGAGTGCTGCCTCGCGTTCCAGATCGGCGCGGCGCGGCGCAAGCTCAAGTGCCTTGGCGTCGACAGTCGCGGTGATCACGTCCTGCACATTCGGCGATGCCTGAATGAGTTCGGCCTTCAGACGTTCCGCCAGACCCGGCAGGATATCATCGAAACGGTCAGTAACGCCAAGAGAGGCGATCGCCTGCCGTGCGGCGGCTATATGCGCTTCCGAAATTTCCTGAGCGCGTGCGGCAGTACCGAACACGATGCCGGAAATGAGGATCGAAGCAGCGGCAGCTTTGCCCAGTCCCGCTAGTTTGATCATGAAAATCTCGCTCCTGTTATACTGCCTGCATCACGCGGGCGCCTTCAGGACCCGCAATGATGGCAAGCGATGCCAAATTTATGAAAAGTCCGTGCTCGACAACACCGGGGATAGTGTTCAGCTCGCGTGCAAGCGCTTCTGCATCAGGAATACGGCCAAAAGATGCGTCGAGAATGAGGTGTCCACCATCCGTCATGAAGGCGCCGTCGCCCGACGAACGCATCGTCAGGTCGCCCGACAGGCCGGACCGCGCCGCCAGTTTCTCGATGGCTATCTGTGTCGCCACCTGACCGAACGGATTGATTTCGATGGGAAGCGGAAAGGCGCCAAGCGTCTCCACAACCTTGCTCTGGTCGGCGATGACGATCATGCGGGCGGATGCCGCCGCCACGATCTTTTCGCGCAGAAGCGCACCGCCACCACCCTTGACGAGTCGCAGGCCGTGATCCACTTCGTCCGCGCCATCGATGGTAAGGTCCAGTTCCGGCAATTCATCGAGGGATTTCAGCGGCACGCCAAGCTCCACGCAAAGGCGCGCAGTACGCTCGGATGTCGGCACGCCTTCGACCTTCAGGCCTGCAGCAACCTTTTCCGCCAGAAGCCTGACGAATTCCTCAGCTGTAGAGCCCGTGCCGATACCAAGTCGCATCCCGTCTTGCACATGGGACAATGCGGCCTCGGCGGCCTTGATCTTCATCTGGCGGGCATCCATGTGCCTGAAACTCCGGTAGCTTTGTCGTCGCCGTGCTGTTTACACGGGTCGAAAGCCAAACGAAAGCATTTTTGCAGGCAACGAACAGAACGTTGTGGCGCGGTTGCAAAGACAAAGCCGTTTGCCTAGGCTTGGCCACAACGAACGCACCGATATCATCGCCAAAAGCATTCTCTCAAGAGGCCAGTTCCCGTGACATCCCGCCCGCTCTCCCCGCTCGCCATCTTCGACCTCGATGGTACGCTCGTCGACACCGCCGCCGATCTCGTTTCGAGCCTCAACCACACCATCGCCGCAGCCGGTCTTGCCCCCGTTACCTATGACGACCTGACGCATCTCGTCGGCCAGGGCGCGCGCGTGATGATCAAGCGGGCCTTCGCTCTGCGTCAGGTAGAATTGCCGGAAGCCGAACTGGAGCCGCTGTACGAGCGTTTCGTTGACCATTATCGCGCGGAAATGCCCGGCGACAGCCGCCCCTACCCCGGCATCGTCAGCGTACTGGATGCGCTTTCGTCAGCTGGCATCACGCTCGCGGTCTGCACCAACAAGACCGAAACCCTCGCGCTCCCGCTGCTCGAAAAACTGGATCTCACCCGATATTTCGCAGCCATCACCTGTGGCGACACCTTCCCCTTCCGCAAGCCTGATGCGCGCCATATTCTCGGCACCATCGAAAAGGCTGGCGGCGACCCGCAGCGCTCGGTCATGGTGGGTGACAGCATCAACGACATTCTCGCCGCCAAAAATGCGGCCGTCCCATCGATCGGCGTCACCTTCGGTTATTCGGATGTGCCGATGGCCGAACTCGAACCAGATGTCGTGATAGATGATTTTACTGCGTTGACGCCCGCGCTGTTCGAGCAGCTGGTCGCAAAGGGCGCCGCTGCGGCTTGAGACGGCGCTGTTCTCCCACCGTCATGCCGGGCTTGATCCGGTATCGAGCCACGGCGCGTCTGTGCCATGATCCGACTCTTTCGCGATCAAAGACCTGATCGTACTGGACCCCGGACCATGTCCGGGATGGCGGAGTGCGGATGCTGCCGTTTAACGCTATCATTCATGTGGCGACCTTGCCATCAAACAAAAAAAGCGCCGTTTCCGGCGCTTTTTTTCTCAATGTGATTTCTATCAAATCGACGCGGCCCGCGCCTTCGTCGTTACCGCAAACGCCTTCTCGACGTAGCTGTCACGGTCGTAGACGTCGTCGAAGAACTGCACCTTGCCGGCCTTGTCCGGCCAAGCGGTAAAATAGGCCACGTAGACCGGTATCTTCACCGGCACCTGCACGGCGCGGTTCTTGCCCGCTGCAATCTGCTCGTTGACCTTGTCGACGCTGGTGCCAAGAACAGCCGCCGCCATGCGGCGCGGATCGACCAGACGGATACAGCCGTGGCTCAGCGCTCGCATGTCGCGGTTGAAGAAGCTCTTGGCAGGCGTATCATGCATGTAAATGGCATGCGCATTCGGGAACAGGATTTTCAGGTCGCCCAGCGCATTGTCGCTGCTTGGCGGCTGACGCACCGAAATGGCGTTGGTCGAGCCGAACCAGTTGACGCTGGTGGAAGAAACGGCACGGCCACCCACCTGTACCTCATAACCCAGACGGTCGAGATAGGACGGATCGCGGCGCAGCTTCGGCAGCATCTCGTTGACGATGATCGACTGCGGAACGCCCCAATAGGGGTTGAATTCGACGGTCTGGATTTCGTCCTGGAAGAAGTAGGTCTGGTTGGCCTTGGAGCCGACCACCACCTTCATACCGAACTGTTCCTGTCCGTCATTGTGGTAATAGGCCATGAAGGCCGGCTGGTTGATCAAGACATAGCGCTGGCCGAGATCGGCTGGCAGCCAGCGGATCTGCTCCATCGCCACCTGCACCTTGGCAATCCGGGCGTCGTTGCTTTCGCCGACCATGGCACGCACGGTCGCGCGGCCGATGACGCCGTCGGCCTTCAGGCCGTTTTCGCTCTGGAATGCCTTCACCAGATCAACCAGATCAGGCGTATAATCCGGCGTCTGCTGGTAGCCGGAAATGATCGCCGCATGTTCCGCCTTGAAGGCAGGCGAAGCGCGATGTTCGATTGCCTTGACGACGCTCGCCATGTCGCCGCTGCTGTTGCCGGGTTTCAGCACCAGATCGGCGGGAACCTTGACCGTGTTGGCCGCATCACCCTCGCTGCGCAACCGGGCCAGTTCGGCCTTCAGCGCCAGATATTCGGCGTTCGAAGGTTCACGGCTGCGCAGATAGGCTGCGATATCGGGGCTGAGGCCTGCAAGCTTCAGCACGGGCGCAAGGTTCACCGTCTTGCGCTTGAAATCGTGGTAACCGGACAGCCGGTTCGGATCGACACGGCCACGCGTCGTATCCTGCACATAGGCCAGAACCTTGGCGGAAAGCGCAAGCTCGAACTGCATCTGCGCGCGCTGATAGGCGTCGGAGGTCGATGCGGAAGCCACTTCCACCGGCGTGCCGGATGCGTTCGCGCCTGCGCTGATGCTGGCGGTTACGTCCTTTGCGGGTACTGAAATGCTGTAATCGGCCGGATCGAGTCCGCTTTCGCCAACAGTCTCCAAAAACGCCATGACGGCGTTCGCGCGGGCAGTCAGCTCGCCTTCTGAAACCCAGAGCGCCTTGCCGCCAGCACCGTAATAGGCTTCCAGAGCCTTGCCGATTTCGGGGGTGGCGCTGAACTTCACATTGGCAAGGCCCTCGCCGAAATTGGCGGTGTTCACAGCGCGTGCGGTATCAGCCTTGTAATCGTAATAACGTGGACCGGAAACACGCGGCAGAGGCTCGGGATCGGATGCATCGGCGCTCGGTCCGACCGTCGGCGGCGAGGTGACGATACCGGCTGGCGGCATTTCACCGCGATCGCGCGCAACCTTGCCAGGCCCGCCACGCAAAAGGTCCATCAGCGTTACCGCGCCGGCACTGCCGGGAAGAGCGGTGGAAACGGAAAGACCGAGAGCCAGCACCAGCGCTGCCGATGTTTTTCCAGATGTGACTTGCAATTTGATCCTCGTAGCACCCAGCGCCGCCAACGAAGACGGAGCATCCAGTTTCATGCTTGTCTAGCCGATAGCCGGCCCGTTGAAAAGAAAACGCCGAAGTCCAGAACGCACCCGAAATGAACCTCATATTACGGCCAAAACCGTAAAAACGTAATTTCCAGAATTGGCGAGAATGGTTAAATTTCTATTTATTTCATTCACTTTGCCGTGGTTGGCCAAGCCGTTCCAAGCCGATGAAACCCCGGTTTTCCGGGCTTTTATCGACGTAGTAAAAATGACACGCCAAGGTCTTTTTCTTAACCGGGCAGGATGAGCGCCAAAATCGCCCTGTCCCAAGGGAAATATCTGCCAGGCATGCCTCGCAACGCTTTCATTGCCAGCGCGATGATTCTATATATCGGCGCGCGCAAGGCGGGCGAAGTGCCGTTTTGGCGGAGGAAAACGAGTAAAAAGGCAAGATTGATGACAGCCACACGGACGGAAACCGATACATTTGGACCCATTGAAGTTCAGGCCGATCGCTATTGGGGCGCGCAGGCGCAGCGCTCGCTCGGCAACTTCAAGATCGGCTGGGAAAAGCAGCCCGCCTCTGTCGTTCGCGCGCTCGGCATCGTCAAGCAGGCCGCCGCCCGTGCGAACATGGCGCTTGCAGGCCTTGACCCCAAGGTAGGCGACGCCATCATCGCAGCCGCACAGGAAGTCATCGACGGCAAGCTGACCGAGCATTTCCCGCTGGTCGTCTGGCAGACCGGTTCCGGCACGCAATCCAACATGAATGCCAATGAGGTGATTTCCAACCGCGCAATCGAGATGCTCGGCGGCGAAATGGGCACCAAGAAGCCGGTTCACCCCAACGACCACGTCAATATGAGCCAGTCCTCGAACGACACCTATCCGACGGCGATGCACATCGCCTGCGTGGAAGAAATCGTTCACCACCTGCTGCCGGCCCTAAAGCACCTGCACACGGCGCTGGAAGCCAAGGTCAAGCAGTTCGAAAAGATCATCAAGATCGGCCGCACCCACACGCAGGATGCCACGCCGCTGACGCTCGGCCAGGAGTTTTCCGGTTATGCCGCGCAGGTCGCCTCGGCGATTGCCAATATCGAACTCACCCTGCCCGCACTTTCCAAGCTCGCCCAGGGCGGCACGGCGGTCGGCACGGGCCTGAACGCCCCCGTCGGTTTCGCTGAAAAGGTTGCCGAAGAGATTTCCAAGATCACCGGACTGCCGTTCGTGACGGCGCCGAACAAGTTCGAAGCGCTTGCCTCGCACGATTCCATGGTGTTCTCGCATGGCGCGATCAATGCCGCAGCAGCAGCCCTGTTCAAGATCGCCAACGACATCCGCTTCCTCGGCTCCGGCCCGCGCGCCGGTCTTGGCGAATTGTCGCTGCCGGAAAACGAACCCGGCTCATCGATCATGCCGGGCAAGGTCAACCCGACGCAGTCGGAAGCGCTGACGCAGGTTTGCGCCCACATCTTCGGCAACAATGCAGCGCTCTCCTTCGCAGGCTCGCAGGGGCACTTCGAACTGAACGTCTATAATCCGATGATGGCCTACAACTTCCTGCAGTCGGTCCAGCTTCTGGGCGATGCCGCCGTCTCCTTCACCGACAACTGCGTCGTCGGCATCGAAGCCCGCGAAGACAACATCAGGAAGGGCGTCGAGAACTCGCTGATGCTCGTCACGGCTCTCAACAGCAAGCTCGGCTACGACATCTGCGCCAAGATCGCCAAGACCGCGCACAAGAACGGCACGACACTGCGCGACGAGGCCGTCGGCGGCGGATACCTCACGAACGAGGAATTCGACCAGTATGTGCGCCCGGAAAACATGATCGGCCCGAAGTAAGCCGGTCGAGATTATCGCTGGAATAGAGAACGGGCCTTCGGGCCCGTTTTTTGTTTGTTCGATTGGTCATAGCATTGGGATGTCCCGGTACTGACCACTCTTGGTGTTTTTAAATCGTCCCCGTAAGCTGTTCTTCCGGAGAGAATGCCGAAACCAGGTGCACGATTGAGGATGACATCATGATCTGCCGCCGCAGCCTGCTTCTTGGTGGTGCCTTCCTCGCCACGGCCATGAAAGTCCCAAGTCTGTTTGCGCAAGGCGATCGGCAATGGATTTCGCTTTGGCCCGGCCCGCCTCCGGGAGGCGGTGGTCCGAACGGCGTCCCGGATATAAGCAAAAAAGGCGCTGTCACCAACATTGCCGTACCGAGCCTGGAGGTTTTCGCTCCCGCAAAGCCAAATGGTTCCGCAATGATCATTGCAGGTGGCGGTGGATATAAACGCATCGAGGAAGGCAAGGAGTCCTATCCCGCCGCACGCTGGCTCGCGGCCAGAGGCATTTATGCTTTTGTCCTCACCTATCGTCTGCCGATTGAAGGATGGGCTGCTGGACCGCTGGCACCGCTTCAGGATGCGCAGCGCGCATTTCGTCTGGTGCGTGCACGCGCTTCGGACCGGCAGATCGATCCGCACAGGATCGGCGCACTTGGTTTTTCTGCGGGCGGGCACTTGATGGGGTTGGCCGCCGCTCGCTCGGCTTTTGCGTCTTACGAAGCAGTCGATGACATCGACAGGCAATCAGCCCGGCCGGATGTTGCGGCCCTGATCTATCCGGTCATCACGCTTGCAGCGCCCTATGACCACACATCGACCCGGAGGTCACTTATCGGCAGGCACCCGACAGAGGAGGCAACACGAGAGTGGTCAGTGGAAAGCCATGTGAGCAAAGATTGCCCTCCGGTCTTCCTCACGCAGGCGGATGACGACCGGATTTCCAATCCCGCCAATAGCCGTATCATGCAGCAGGCGTGCGATAAGGCGGATGTGGATGTCGAATTTCACCCAATCATTTCTGGTGGCCACGGCTTCGGCATGGGCAAGCCCGGAACCCCCACGCAAGAATGGCCTGGATGGTATGAGGCATGGCTGAGGAAGCACAACCTTCTGGCCTGACGCTTTCTTTGCGCACCCCAATAAAAAAGGGCCGCAAAAGCGGCCCTCTTCATCTCATTCAAACCGTCAAACCAGCCGGCTCTGCTCCACCGCCGCTTCGACGAAGCTGGCAAACAGCGGATGCGGGTCGAGCGGGCGGCTCTTGAGTTCCGGGTGGTATTGCACACCGATGAACCAGGGATGGTCAGGATATTCCACCGTTTCCGGCAGCACACCATCAGGAGACATGCCCGAGAAGACGAGGCCGCACTCTTCCAGCCGGTCCTTATAGTCCACATTCACCTCGTAACGGTGGCGGTGGCGCTCGGAAATATCCGTGGAACCGTAGATTTCGGCGATCTTCGTGTCTTTCTTCAGCGCTGCCTTGTAAGCACCGAGACGCATGGTGCCGCCTAGATCGCCCTTGGTGGAGCGCTTCTCCAGCTCATTGCCCTTTACCCACTCGGTCATCAGGCCAACGACGGGCTCAGCCGTCGGACCGAATTCGGTGGAGGAGGCATTCTCGATGCCGGCCAGATGACGCGCCGCTTCCACGACTGCCATCTGCATGCCAAAGCAGATCCCGAAATAGGGCACGTTGCGCTCACGGGCGAACTGCGCCGCCATGATCTTGCCTTCGGAACCGCGCTCGCCGAAACCGCCCGGCACCAGAATGCCGTTGACCTTTTCGAGATAGGGCGTCGGATCTTCCTTTTCGAAGACTTCCGACTCGATCCACTCCAGCTTGACCTTGACGCGGTTGGCAAAACCACCGTGATGCAGCGCCTCGATCAGCGACTTGTAGGCGTCCTTGAGGCCGGTATATTTGCCGACGATCGCAATCGTTACCTCGCCTTCCGGCGTGCGGATACGGTTGCAGACCTCTTCCCACTGTTCCAGACGCGGCTTCGGCGCCGGTTCGATACCGAAAGCGGCCAGCACTTCCGAATCGAGACCTTCATTGTGGTAGGCGATCGGAACGTCATAGATGTTGGCAACATCCAGCGCCTGAATGACGGCGGAAGGACGCACGTTGCAGAACAGCGAAAGCTTGCGGCGTTCCGCTTCCGGGATTTCCCGGTCGGCGCGCACCAGCAGAATGTCGGGATGAATGCCAAGCGCCTGCAGCTCCTTCACGGAATGCTGGGTCGGCTTGGTCTTCAATTCGCCGGCTGCCGGAATGTAAGGCATCAGCGTCAGGTGAACATAGATTGCGGTGCCGCGCGGCAGATCGTTGCCGAGCTGGCGGATCGCCTCCATGAACGGCATCGCCTCGATATCACCCACGGTGCCGCCGATTTCGCAGATGACGAAGTCGTACTCGTCATTACCTTCGGTCACGAAATCCTTGATCTCGTTGGTGACATGCGGAATGACCTGAACGGTCGCGCCGAGATAGTCGCCGCGGCGTTCCTTGTCGATGATGTTCTTGTAGATGCGGCCAGTGGTGATGTTGTCGGTCTTGGTCGCCGAACGCCCCGTAAAGCGTTCATAGTGGCCAAGGTCGAGGTCCGTCTCGGCACCGTCGTCCGTCACAAACACTTCGCCGTGCTGTGTCGGGCTCATCGTGCCGGGATCGACGTTCAAATAGGGGTCAAGTTTGCGAAGCCGCACCCGATAACCACGGGATTGCAGCAATGCTCCGAGTGCCGCAGCTGCGATGCCCTTACCGAGAGAGGAGACCACGCCGCCTGTGATGAATACATATCGCGCCATGGGATTCACCGGATACCTTTTTACCTCTGATTCCGCCAGCCCAAATTTCATGCTGTTGCAAATTCGCTGTTGACGAATTGGCAATGGGATGTGGCGAAATGCGAACAAAAGAAAACCGGCAGGCTTTTGGCCTGCCGGAGCGTTAAATCATAACCGGGCTTATTGACCGGTCGGAACTGCGTTCGGATCGGCGGGCTTGGCCGGTGCCGGAGCGGCTTCACCAGCAGTGGCCGGCGCAGGCGCGGTCTGCGCAGGTGCTGCAGCGCCGCTGTTGGTTGGAACGCCATTCCCAGCCGGAGCCGGCGTTGCCGGCGTCTGTGCCGGGCCGAGCGTGTCGAGAATGCCGTTGCCCTGACCCTGCGTGGCCGGAATACGGTTCAGAATATCCGTCGGGCGCGATTCGTACCGGGTCAGAAGACCAAGTCCGAGCGACGTCACGAAGAACAGCGCGGCAAGGATACCCGTCGTGCGGGTCAGCGCATTGGCCGTTCCGCGCGCGGACATGAAGCCCGAACCGCCGCCGATGCCGAGGCCGCCGCCTTCGGAACGCTGGATCAGAACCACGCCGACAAGCGCCAGCACGATCATGAGGTGAATAACAATCAAAACGGTCTGCATGACAATCCATTCCATGCCCCGCGCGGAGCACTACAAAGAAGGTTTCGCGGCTCTTTACATGAGGCGAAGGCTTATTCCAAGCCCCTTTCCCGCCACTGTGGCAGGAAAGCGTGTCTCAAGCCGTCAGTTGCTCGTATGCCGCATAGATGGAAAGGAAGTCGGAGGCTTTCAAGCTCGCGCCGCCGATCAATGCGCCGTCGACATTCTCGACACCCATCAGTTCCAGCGCATTGGCAGGCTTCACCGAGCCGCCGTAGAGAATTCGCATGGTCTTGCCTTCATCACCAAAGCGCTTGACCAGCTCGTCGCGCATGAAGGCATGGGCCTCGCGCACATCCTGCGTGGTCGGCGTCAGACCCGTGCCGATGGCCCAGACCGGCTCATAAGCGATGACGGTGTTTTCGGCGGTTGCCTCGTCCGGAAGCGATCCGGCGAGCTGGCGCTTGAGGATATCGAGCGTCTGGCCCGCCTTGCGCTCGTCCGCCGTCTCGCCAATGCAGACGATGGCGATAAGATCGGCCTGATGGGCGGCAACGGCCTTGGCACGGACCAGATGATCCGTCTCGGCATGGTCGGTGCGACGCTCGGAGTGGCCGACGATGACATGGGTGCCGAAGCAATCGGCAATCATCTCGGCGGAAATGTCACCCGTATGCGCGCCGGAAACATTCTGGTGGCAATCCTGTCCGCCAATCATCAGCGGGCTGTCGTCGCAGAGCGCGGTTGCCACATAAAGAAGCGTCGATGGCGGGCAGATCAGCGCATCCACCTTTTCCGAAAGCGCGCCCTTGACGCCCTCAGCCATGGCCTTGATCTGATCGAGCGACGAACGGGTGCCGTTCATCTTCCAGTTTCCGGCTACAAGCGGTCGAACATTCGGCGTCATGCGTATCCCATTCCCTTTGTCTCGGAGAGCCGCTTGCGCGAACACCCCTTACCTCAGCCGCCAGGCGGCCCCTAATCGCGACAGAAACCCTGCCGGAAATCCCGGAATATTTCCTTAAACGCAGCTGATGACAATTGGTACAAAAAAGCAGTCATAAGCTTCAAAACGTCGGTCAATTTGCCGAAATTCGCGCCTGTCGAACCAAAACTGGACCTCATCGGCTCAAAATCCAGTTCAAAACCGCCCGCCAGTCGGTCATGCGCACCGGCGTTCCATGCGTGCCTGTCTCAAAAAGCGTAAAGCGCGCCGGCTCTCCTGCCTTCAGTAAGGTGCGGAAGATGGTCGCCTGGCTGTCTGCGGAATAGACCTTGTCGGCGCTGCCATGGGTGAACCACACCGGCTTTTTAGCTTTCGCAAAGGCGCTCTTCGGAAAATCGGGGTCGACCGCGCCGCCGAGGATCGCCATACCCTTGAGATTGCCGACCGTCGCCTTGTCGCGGCTGATGCCGTAGCAGATGAAGCTGCCCATGGAGGCGCAGGCCAACACCACCGGCTTGCCGCCGGATTTGCTAGCAGCATAGGCGATCAGCGCGGAAACGTCGGCAACCCCATTGGCATCGAAGGATCGTACGCTCGGCACATAATAGGTGCCGCCATTGGCGACAGCCAGATTTTTCAGCCGGTTGAAATTGCCGCCGAACGTATAGTCGTTCATGCCAAGCCGCCGGTCGCCGCCGCGCCCGTGAATGAAGATCAAGGTGAAGGCCTGCCCGGATGATGGCCCGACGCGGCCCACCTCAAGCGCCCTGCCCTCAACCGCCACGGATTCCATCGCCTGCGCTGTCTTGGGCGCCATATCCACATATTGCCGCTTCACCCGGCGTTCCGGTACCTCGTCGCGGCCGTTGATATCGCGCATCTCCTGATAATCGATCACCTCAGATGCGCCGCCATCGGCCGTGGAAAGCACCGTCTGGCTGGAAAACAGCTCGTCCTTGAACGGCCGCAGCGGCCCGTCCGCCGCCCCGGCACCGCCCGGCATCGCCGCAACAGTCAGGCAGAAAAGAGTACAAAACGTGAAATGAGCTGTGGACATGACTTGGTTAACCGTTCATTCGTGGCTGCGAGACTTGCCATTGCCAGGGCGGCAGCGCAATCCTCCTGTTGCGAAACCCTGACATAGTCGTGGCATAGGGTACGCCGCGTTAGGCCACACGCCCTGCACGTTTGGCGCTATACTCGCCCCTATTGGCATACTGATTCGCTTGGCGAAATTCTGACGACACGCTTTTTTGAACCTTGGACATGATGGACGATAGCAACGATCTCTTCTCCGGTCTTCCGGTGGCACCAAACAGCGAAACGGAAAAGAACGAGGACACGGCAAAACCCGTGAAGGCCCCGGTGTCCGCAGCCGCGAACGTGAACGTGCAGCCGAAACCAGCAGCCGTTGCGGCCGTCACGACGCCCCCACCCCAAGCGCCCGTGTCCCCCTCCGGTGACGACTACGGTGCCTCGTCGATCCGCGTGCTCGAAGGGCTGGAACCGGTGCGCATGCGACCCGGCATGTATATTGGCGGCACCGACGAGAAGGCGCTGCACCACCTCTTTGCCGAAGTCATCGACAACTCCATGGACGAGGCCGTCGCAGGCCACGCCAATTTCATCGAGGTCCATCTCGATACCGAGGGTTTCCTAACCGTGACCGATAACGGACGCGGCATTCCCGTGGAAAACCATCCGCAGGTTCCGGGCAAGTCGACGCTCGAAGTCATCATGACCAAGCTGCATGCCGGCGGCAAGTTCGATGGCAAGGCCTATGAGACCTCCGGCGGCCTGCACGGAGTCGGCGTTTCCGTGGTCAATGCGCTGTCCGATCTTCTGGAAGTGGAAGTCGCCCGTAACCGCAAGCTTTACCGCCAGCGCTTTTCGCGCGGCGCGCCCATCGGCGGTCTCGAAGAACTGGGTGACGTGCACAACCGTCGTGGCACCCGCGTGCGTTTCCATCCGGACCCGCAGATCTTCGGCGATCACGCAAAATTCGAACCGGCCCGCATTTTCCGCATGGCCCGCTCCAAGGCCTATCTCTTCGGCGGCGTCGAAATCCGCTGGAGCTGCGATCCCGGCATGGTGCCTGCCGGTGGCGAAATCCCCGAAAAGGCCGTGTTCCATTTCCCCGGTGGTCTGAAGGACTATCTGGCCGCCACGCTCGGCAAGGAATTCACTGTCACCCGCGAGATTTTCTCCGGTCGCACCGAAAAGACCGGTGGCCACGGCGCGCTGGAATGGGCTGTGACCTGGTATGGCGGCGACACGCAGATCCATTCCTATTGCAACACCATCCCGACGCCTGAAGGCGGTACGCATGAGGCCGGTTTCCGCATCGCGCTCACCAAGGGCCTGAAGAACTATGCGGAGCTGACCCAGAACAAGCGCGCCAGGGAAATCACCACCGATGACGTGATGATCTCGGCAGCGGGCATGCTCTCCGTCTTCATCCGCGAGCCGGAATTCGTCGGCCAGACCAAGGACAAGCTCGCGACCGTCGAAGCCCAGCGCATCGTCGAAAACGCGCTGCGCGATCCCTTCGACCATTATCTCACCGGCAATCCGGGCGAAGCGGCGAAGCTGCTGGACTGGGTGATCGAGCGCGCCGAAGAACGCCTGCGCCGCCGCAAGGAAAAGGAAGTCAACCGCAAGACGGCGGTGCGCAAGCTGCGCCTGCCCGGTAAGCTGGCGGACTGCTCGCAGAACACGGCTGAGAATGCCGAGCTTTTCATCGTCGAGGGTGACTCGGCTGGCGGCTCGGCCAAGCAGGCGCGCAACCGCGCCAATCAGGCCATCCTGCCGCTGCGCGGCAAGATCCTCAACGTCGGCAGCGCCAGCCGTGAAAAACTCTCCGCCAACCAGCAGATCGCCGATCTCATCCAGGCGCTGGGCTGCGGCACGCGCACCAAGTACCGCGAAGAGGATCTGCGTTACGAACGCATCATCATCATGACGGATGCCGACGTCGATGGCGCCCATATCGCCTCGCTGCTCATCACCTTCTTTTATCAGGAAATGCCGGAACTCATTCGTGGCAACCACCTCTATCTCGCGGTGCCGCCGCTCTACGTCATCCGTCAGGGTGCCAAGAGCGCCTATGCCCGCGACGACGCCCACCGCGCCGAATTGATGGAAACCGTCTTCAAAGGCAAGAAGGTCGAAATCGGCCGCTTCAAAGGCCTTGGCGAAATGATGGCGGCACAGTTGAAGGAAACCACCATGGATCCCGAAAAGCGCACCCTGCTGCGCGTCGAGATCGACGACGTGGATTTCGAAGGCACCCGCGAGGCGGTCGACAATCTGATGGGCACCAAGGCGGATGCCCGCTTCCGCTTCATTCAGGAACGCGCTGCCTTCGCGGATAATCTGGATATCTGATCAACCGTCCCGGCCAGCCACGCGCCAACCGGGACGATTTGAGTCATGCCGCCGCCACATCTTCGCGAACGTCCAGAACGCGGTCGATCAAACCCCATTCCAGTGCCTCTTCCACCGTCATGAAACGGTCGCGATCCATTGCCGCTTCAAACTGGTCATAGCTGCGTTTGCAATGCTCGGCATAAAGCCGCGTCATTCGGTGCTTTGTCTGCCTGATTTCTTCAGCATGGATGAGCATATCCGACGCCTGCCCCTGAAACCCGCCGGACGGCTGGTGAATGAGGATGCTGGCGTTGGGCAATGCCGCCCGCGCGCCCGGTTCGCCCGCCATAAGCAGGAACGAGCCCATCGAACGGGCGGTCCCCATGCACAGGGTATGAACCGGCGCGCGGATGTAGCGCATGGTGTCATACATTGCGAGACCGCTGGTCACGACGCCGCCTGGAGAATTGATGTAGAGATGGATCGGCTTTTTCGGGTTTTCTGCCTCCAGAAACAGCAGTTGCGCGCAGACAAGCGCGGAAACAGCGTCGTTGACCTCACCGTTGAGAAAGATGATCCTTTCCCGCAACAGCCGGGAATAGATGTCGAAGGACCTTTCTCCCCTAGCGGATTGTTCAACTACCATAGGGACGAGTTGCATCGCTTCGCGCATCGGCGAACTCCTGTCGTTTGAAAATGTAAGGAAATGTGGTGGATCAGGCGGCGAGCTTGATGGGCGAACGGTTGTGGTTTGCGGCGGCCTTTGTCATCCGACCGGAACCGGTGATGGGCAACTCATGAATGACCCGCAGGCTGGTGCCGCCGCTCGCGTTGGGTGCAATACTGAAGGTGACGGTGCTTTCCAGAAATGGCGGAACGTCATCCCGCATCCTGTAACAGACCTCCTTCCCCGGGGTGATCCTGATCGCCTCGGGTTCAGCCAAAGCCTCCTTCGGCAACCAGTGTTCACGGAAGGCCGGAATGCTGATCGCACGCCAGACTTTTTGCGGCGGCTCATCGAGATCATATTCCAGCTCGATACCGGGTTTGGGTGCCGCGGGCAGTTCCCTGTTCATTGATCCATATCCTTCAGCAAGAGCTTCAGTGCTTCTACGCGCTGCGGCCAGTAGGCGCGGTATTTGCCAAGCCACGTCGCAATCCGTGTCAGCCCATCCGGATCGACCTCGTAATTGACGAAACGACCCTGCCGCCGTTCGACGACCAGCCCCGCCCCCCGCAGCACAGCAAGATGCTGCGACATGGCCGGCTGGCTGATATCGATACCCTCACGCAAGGCGGAAGCGTTCTGGGCACCATCCGCGAGCTTTTCGAAAATAGCGCGGCGTGTCGGATCGGCCAGCGCCCGGAAAATATCATTCTCTGTCATGACAACAGATAAGCATAGACTTATGTGATTCACAAGTCCCGCCTCCTGCATTCGCTTCGCAAGGCAGGCTTTTTCTCCCGCACCCTCTTCTGCCGTGAACGCTTTATGTGCTCGCGCGTTTTCACCCGGCCTGATAATCTTCAGGCCGGGAGTGATCAAAACAAGTGACTGCATTTACGGTCTTTATCGCCATGGTGCTGCTGGTCGTCGGACCAGCCCTGTTTGTTGTCATCAGCAAGCAGCGGGAAAAGGCCATTCCCAAACGCCCCTCAACTGCCCTGCCCGTTGCCGAGGATGCGACCGGGCTCGACCGCCACTGGCAGTCGATCAAGAATGGCTGGAACGAGAAAAACGCGCTCTGCCTGCTGCATTCCAATCTGGATGCCTTTGCAGTGCGTATGGCGGCCGCGCGGGCGGCTGGGCGCAGCCTTGATCTGATGTATTACATGTGGAACGCCGACCTGACCGGTCGGCTGATGATGCGCGAGGTCATTGCCGCGGCAGATCGCGGCGTGCGCGTGAGGCTGCTTCTGGACGATCTCGGCGTCTCGATGTCTGACCGCATCTTCCACGCCATCGACAGCCATCCCAATATCGAACTGCGGCTCTTCAACCCAACCAGGGCGCGGGAAAACATCTTGTATCGAAGCCTGGAACTGGTCCTCCGGTTCCGAAGCGTCAACCGGCGCATGCACAACAAGGCGTGGATTGCCGACGGACGCGCCGCGATCGTTGGCGGCCGTAATATTGGCGACGCCTATTTCGATGCCGCCGAACGGGCCAATTTCCACGATTTCGACATTCTCGGTTTCGGCAGGATCGTTGCGGATGCCACCGAAATCTTCGACGACTACTGGAACAGCGCCGTTTCCGTTCCCGTGCGCTCGCTTCTGGCGCGCAGGCCGAGCAAGCTTGCCAGGTTAAGACGCGAGCTTGCTGCGCTGCCGAAAAGCGAGGCTGCCAAACCCTATCTCGAGCGCGTCGAAAACCAATATGGCAGCGGACATTTCCTGATGTCGGACCGCCTGCACTGGGTCGATGAAGCTGACGTGCTTGCCGACCCGCCGGAAAAAGCAGCGGGAAAACGCCGCAACGGCCACAACTTCCTGATGGAGAGCCTGCTGCCGCTGATGCAGGCGGCAAATGACAGCCTGCACATCACCTCCCCTTATTTCATTCCCGGCAAACAGGGCTTGGACATTTTTGCAAACCTTGCCGAGCGCGGCGTCTCGGTTGCCATCCTCACCAACTCGCTGGCTGCAACAGATGTTGCAGCCGTTCACGCCGGTTACGCACGGTATCGAAAGCCGCTTCTGCTGAGCGGGGTGCGACTGCATGAACTGCGTGCACAGGCGGACCAGCCAAGCTTTACGCTTCGCGGTTCAGGACAGGCGAGCCTCCACACCAAGGCTTTCTCCCGCGACGGCAAGACCGGCTATATCGGCTCGCTCAATTTCGATCCGCGCTCCGCGTCTCTCAACACGGAAATGGGCGTCGTTTTCACCTCAGCCCCGCTGGTTGCGCGCATGGACGAGATATTCAGCGAAGAGATCCGCCGCTCGATGAGCTTCGAGCTGGATATAGACAACGGCAATCGCATCGTCTGGATGGCCGAAGAACACGGCCAGCCGAAGACATACAGGCGTGAACCGGACGCTGCCATCAGCCGCCGGATCGTCGCGGGCATCATGCGTTTCCTGCCGCTCGAGTCTCAGCTTTGACTTATCGCGGCTTTGATAACGAACAGTCCGGTCAGGCCGCCGGTCTCACGCCAGCCTTGGCCAGCTGTATCTGCACCAGCGTGTCGAGGTTCTGGTTGACGCGGCAATAAAATTCCTCGTCGATGAACGGCCGCAGCATGAAATCGTTGCCACCCGCCTTCAGGAACCGCGCCGACAAAAGCCGGTTGGTGGAAGAGGAAACGCCGATGATGCGCAACTCGTGCGAACCGCGCACGGTGCGGATGCGCCGTGTCAGTTCGAAACCGTCAATATCGGGCATATTGTAGTCGGTCACCACCAGCCCGATATCGGGATTGGCCTTCAGGATTTCGAGCGCCTTCGCACCGCTATCGGCAAGGCTGACGCGGAAATTATAACGCTTGAGGCGGCTGGAAAGCAGCGCCCGCGCCGTTGGGCTGTCATCCACGATCAGCACATGGTGGCGGTGGTTGGTGAGGAAACGACAGATGGATTCCGTCAGCATGTCCACGGCAAAGATATTGTCTTTCAGAATGTAGTCGACCACATTCTTGGCGATCAGCGTTTCGCGGGTCGCCTCATGAAACGTGCTGGTGAAAACGATGGTCGGGATCGAGAGATCGATCAGATATTCCAGCGCCTCGCCGTTCTCCGCCCCCGGAAGATTGATGTTGGAAATCGCAAGCGTCACGGGTTCGGCCGAGTGTTCGTAGCACGCCTGCAACTCCTCGAAGTTGCGGCACACCTCCACGGAAACGCCCAGCAATTCCTTCAGGCGCATGCTCACCATCTGGGTGAACACATTGGTATCTTCCGCAAGCAAAATGCGGCAATTGGTAAATGGCACACCCGAATATTGCATGCCCGTAATGCCCAGAAAATTCATTTTGTCCCAGTCCCCCGTCGCCTTTCACGGGAAATTAGCAGGCGTATTTTTCAGAATGATTAATAACACTTTTGCCCGAAAACAGTCGGCATACATGCTTACCCAAAAGAAAACACGGCCCCCGAGGGAGGGCCGTGTTTCGAATGCTTCCAGGAAAATCCCTCAGGCGCGCAGCAGCGCGTTTTCCGTATCGAAGGGGCTTTCTTCCACCACCTCGGCATCATAAAGCGTGCCGAGAATGCGAATTTTCAGCTTTGTGCCAATCGTGGCATATTCGGGTTTCAGCATGGCAAGCGCAATCGATTTGCCGATACGCCAACCAAAGCCGCCGCTCGTCACACGGCCGGCAAGTGCGCCATCTGCATCGAAGATAGCTTCAGAACCACGGGCATCGACATCCGTATTGCCCGAAACGGTCAGCGTCGAGAATACCGATTTCAAGCCGGCTTCCTTGTATGCCACCAGCGCGTCGCGGCCGATGAAGTTTTTCTCCGGACGCAGGAAACGGTCGAGACCGGATTCATAGGCGTTATATTCGACCGAAAGCTCGCGGCCCATGTTGCGATACGACTTTTCAAGCGACATCGACACCATCGCACGAATACCGAATGGCTTGATGCCAAATTCGGCGCCCGCTTCCATCAGCCGGTCGAAGATGTAGTTCTGCATTTCGATAGGATGGTGCAACTCCCAGCCCAGTTCACCGACGAAGTTGACGCGCAACGCATGCGCCGTCGCCACACCCACGGAGATCTGCTTCGCCGTCAGCCACGGGAAATCCTTGTTCTCGAGGCTGGTACGGGTCAGCTTCTTCAGGAGATCGCGCGACTTCGGACCGGCAAGTACCAGCACGCCGTATTTCTGGGTGATGGGCTGCAACACGACTGAACCGTCGGTGGGCGCAAGCCGCTGGAGCACGTCATGATCGTGCGCCTCAAGACCACCGGCGGACACAAGATAGAACCGGCCCGGCGCCCATTCATAGACGGTGAACTCCACCTTCACGCCGCCATTCGGCGTCAGAAGATGCGTCAGCGCAATACGGCCGCGCTTCTTCGGCACGATATTGGCGAGAATGCTGTCCAGCCAGGCGCGCGCGCCGGGACCGGAAACTTCCATCTTGGCGAAGGCCGACATGTCAAGCACGCCGACATTCTGGGTGACGTTCTTCACCTCGTTGCCGACATGTTCGAAATAGTTCGAGCGGCGGAACGACCACTTCTCAACGATACGGCCATCATCCAGTGGCGGCGCATAGTTGTGGCTGGTGATGACATCCGCACCGACGCCGAGGTCCTCTTCGCGCAGCGCATAACCTTCCGGAGCATACCAGTTGGCACGCTCCCAGCCGTAAACGGAACCGAACACACCGCCGAGCTTCTTCAGACGGTCGTAAACCGGCGTCGTCTTCAGCGGACGGGCAGCGGAACGTTCTTCATCAGGGTAATGCATGGTGAAGACGTTGGCATAGGCTTCCTCATTCTTGGCAATGAGGTAACCTTCCGTTGCGTGAGGGCCGAAGCGGCGCGGATCGACACCCATCAGATCAAGTGTAGGCTCACCATCGACGATCCATTCGGCAAGCTGCCAGCCAGCACCACCAGCAGCGGTGATGCCGAACGAGTGGCCTTCATTCAGCCAGAAATTCTTCAGGCCCGGTGCCGGACCGACGATCGGGTTGCCATCAGGCGTATAGGCGATAGCGCCGTTATAGACCTTCTTGATACCGACTTGACCGAAAGCCGGAACGCGCACCATCGCCGTTTCGATATGCGGCATAAGGCGGTCGAGCTCCTCCTGGAACAGCTCATATTCGCTATCGTCAGAGGGACCGTCGACATAACAGACCGGAGCGCCGACTTCGTAAGGGCCGAGGATCAGACCGCCGGCCTCCTCGCGCATGTACCAGGCCGAATCCGATTCACGCAGAACGCCCATTTCCGGCAGACCCTGACGGCGACGCTCCAGAATGGCCGGATGCGGCTCGGTGACGATATATTGGTGCTCAACCGGGATGACCGGAATATTGATGCCGACCATCTCGCCGGTCTTGCGGGCAAAGGAGCCGGTGCAGGAGATGATATGTTCGGCGATGATCTCGCCCTTATCCGTCGTCACCTTCCAGTGACCGTCTTCCAGCTGCTCGATGGCGGTGACGGTGGTGTTGCGATAGATGGTGGCGCCACGGTCTCGCGCGCCCTTCGCCAGCGCCTGCGTCAGGTCGGCGGGCTGGATATAACCATCATCGGGGTGCTGGATGGCGCCCAGCAGGCCGTCCGTCTCGCAAAGCGGCCAGATTTCCTTCACCTGCTCCGGCGTTAGCATGTTGACCCGCACACCGATGGTCTCGGCAATGCCGGCATAATACATATATTCGTCCCAGCGATCCTTGGTGCGGGCGAGACGAATGTTCGAGACCTTGGAGAAACCGACATTCATGCCGGTCTCTTCCTGAAGCTCCTCGTAGAACTTCACCGAATATTTGTGGATCTGGCCGACCGAGTAGCTCATGTTGAACAGCGGCAAAAGACCGGCTGCGTGCCAGGTGGAACCCGAGGTCAGTTCCTTGCGCTCGATAAGGACGCTGTCGCTCCAGCCCTTCTTGGCAAGATGATAAAGCGTCGAAACGCCGACGACGCCGCCACCGATCACCACCGCCCGTGCATGTGTCTTCATTTACAGAACCCCTAAAAAGCGCCGGCATTGCCTGTCGTGCTGCCAAATCGATGGGATGGAATATGAAGCGCCCGGCGGCCGTTCAGCCGCCTGATTGCGACATGGCCATAGGGTGCTGCGACAGGGGAGAAAATGCCGTCGCTGGAGGCGGGTTTCAAACCACCGTCGCCTTTTGAAGACGACGGTGGTGCACATATGGGAAAATACCAACCGGAACAGATCAAGTGTCAGCCAAGACGGATTGGAGCCTGAACCGCCGGATAAACCGTCTATCTGGTCTGAAGCTGCAATTGCATTCCCCGCACATCCGGGCCGTCCAAGTTTAACCCCTTTATAACGTCATTGCCGGGAACGATAATCGAGTTCTTGAGGACAGGACCGCCTGGCAGATTGTGTATCCCGCCGCCGCCACCGGGCGGAGGTGGTGGCGGCGGAAAAACGCCGCCACCATCATCCTTGCTGCAAGGTGGAATGCGATAAATGCAATCATCGTTGAATTGCGCAATATCTCCACTCGCAGACGGGCGAACCACATCCTGCGCATTTGCCAGAAACGGAAAAAACATACCGAAGAGAAAAATAGCCAATCTCATTTCGCAACCTCCTGCGAAGATGCACAAATCTTGGCGCGGTCTTTTACGTCCTTGCCAGCGGCAGCTTTTGCCGCGGCGTCCAGCCATGCGGGCGTGCTGTTGCGCATACCGATGGAAACGCTGTTGAAGCCTATGACGAGCGGCCTCGCAAACTGGCTATCGGAAAAGAGGCCGGAACTGTTCGTGCTGCGAATGGTGTTGTCATTGCCGGCCATGTTTTCGGCCGCCGGCTGCTGGCCCTGCGGGCCTGTGGTCGCGGCAACGTCCGCACCATCCACAGTCTTCTGGACGTCACCTTTGTTTCCCCTCGCATCGATGAAACCCGAGCGTGCCCGGCCGTTGGTGACCTTTACCCCGCGTGTCAGAAACGCCTGACGCACGACCAGCAAGCGAATGTCGTAAATATAGCGCGAACCACAGTCCTCTGTCTCCGCGGTTCTCAGAATATTGCGGCTGAGAATGTACGAGAGTTTTTCGCGAAGATAGTCGTCGGCGCAATAGACCTTGGTGTCGTCATCATTGCAAAACCGCATCAGCGCATTTTGTGCATGGAAGGGATTGATCGCATAGGTCTGCACATTCTGAAGCTCGATTTCCTCGATATCCGCCCGTGCGCCGCCAAAGGCGATATGGCGTAAAAGTCCTGCCATTCCTTCCTTGCGTTCTATCCTGACGATGGGAAACAGCGCGTCCTTCACCAGCAGGCCAGACGTCGTCCCATCCACAGCAACCTCCGTACGCGGTTGAGCAATCGACAGAGACTTTTTATCCTCCGACCAGGTGCTGTCGCCGAAATAAGGCGCCTCAGACTTGACCCCGAGATATCCCCGCAAATTAGGTATCTGGGTGATCTTGACGTAGCGACCGATGAAGGCTTCGCTTTCGAGGTCGGTCGGCAAAGACTTGAACTTGTGGCCCGAATCCACGACCTCGGCGATGATGTCTCCGACATAAATATCCTCCTGTGGAGGATAGACCGGCTCGATGCCCAGTCTGCGGATGGATTCATTCCAGCGTTTCGGCAGGTAATCATCCGTCACATCGGTTTCGCCCATCAGGAAAAACAGACCGGCAGAACCGATAACGACACCTGTCGCCAGTAAGGATACTCGGGCGGCATGGAGTGTCACCCACCTCCACGCACTCCTCAATTTTTCCCGCAAAGACGTTTTCGCGGGAACTTCGCCCGGAGGCTGGGCAGGCTGGGCAGGCTGGGCAGGCTGGGCAGGCTGGGCAGGCTGGGCAGGCTGGGCATTCTCATCGACTGGATCCGGCATGTGAACCCCGACAGGAAAGAAATGAACTAAATATAACCCAGCATATCAACTTAAAGTTTAAAAAACAATACAGTCATCGAGGGAATTTTCACTGTATTTCATGAAGACGACCGACAAAATCCGGTTTCCCTCCCAATAAGATCTTTCCTGTGTTTGGCGTCTCATCCGCCACAATGCGAATCGGGCGCGAGGATAACTCCCCGCGCCCGTCAACGCCCGTATCGGCTGCGTCGCCGCAGCCGCGGTAGCCGCAGATTAACTGTCCTTGCCGGCCGCCTTCAACGTCGCCTTCGGCTCCACCACGGTTTTGTCACCCGCCTTGCCCGCATCCTTTTCCGGTGCAGTTTCCGCGGCAGGCGCCGCCGCGCCCGTATGCGCCGCCACCGCCTTGTCACCCTCTTCCGAAAGCAGCGCCGCCAGCATTTGCGGATTTGTATCGCCTTCCACGTGGATGTTGAGGTTACGCTGCGGGAACGGGATGGCGATCCCCTCTTCGCGGAAGCGTTTCAGGATCGCGATCCTCAGCGCGTTTTTCACGCCAAGCCCATTCGAAAGATCGGCGAGGTGGAAACGCAATTCGAAATCCAGCGAGAAGTCGCCGAAACGGAGGAATTCCACGTGCGGTTCGGGGTTGCGCAGTACGGGCGGCTGGGTGCGCACCAGTTCCAGCAGAATATCCATTACCTGCTGCGGATCGGATTCATAGGCAACGGAGACCGGAATTTCCGCACGCATGATACGGTTGCGGTGTGTCCAGTTGCCGACCGAGGAATTGATGAATTCCGAGTTCGGTACGATGATCGACTGGCCGCGGAAGGTTTCAATCTCGGTCGCGCGCACCGAAAGCCGTTTGACGGTGCCTTCCGTCGTGCCTGTCACCACCCAGTCACCCACCTTGAAGGGACGCTCGACCAGCAGGATGAGGCCGGAGACGAAGTTCGAGACGATGTTCTGAAGGCCGAAACCGATACCGACCGAAAGGGCAGACGCCACCAGCGCCAGGCTGGAGAGGTTAAGACCGGCGGAAGAGACGCCGAAAATGGCCGCAACCGCGATACCGAGATAACCGATGCCGGTCTTGACCGAGTTGCGCACGCCAGCATCCACCTGCCCGCGCGCCATGACGTTGTTGTCCAGCCACTTCTGGAACCAGCGTGTTATGATGTAGCCGATGGCAAAGACAAGGACGCCGCCGAACAGGCCGATCAGTGAGATGGAGGCATTGCCGACGGTGATGCCGGTCAGCAGACGATAGGCCCAGCTTTCGATATCGCCCGGCTGGAACCCCCAGGAAAACAGGATGAGCGGCACGCCGAAGGCGAGTGCGATGACATAGATGCCGAGCCCTGCCGCAAGACCGGCCTGATCCAGCGCAACCGGGCCGAGACCGTAGCGCCGCCCGAGATAACGCCCGGCCAGGGATTCGGAAAAGGCGCCCTGTCGCGAAATCGCCTTGCCGGAAAGAATGCCGATATACATCGTTGCGAGCACCGCACCGGTGGCGACGATCTGCGTGGCAAGGAACCGCGCCAGCCCCACATAACCCGTCAGGCAGGCGCCGATGAGAACAAGCCCGCCGACCCTGAGCAGAATGACCAGCCAGCGCGGCAGGCGCTGGTTGCCGGTCTCGTAGTCCTGCCCCTCACCGATCACCGGGCGCAGGAACGACACGGTGAGCAGGATGATGCCAATGATGATGGAGGCAATGAAGCTCTTGGCAACGGTGACGATCAGCGGCGAATAGAGCGTCTCGCTGATCGTGCCGAACAGATAATCGAGACCGTTGACGAGCGCCATCAAAAGCACGGCCGAGGACAGCGTGTGCGCTCCGCGATTGGAAACCTGCAACAGACGCCATTCCGGCTGCGTCGGCGCAAAGATAGCGTAGCTCAGCCGCGACACGAAATAGACGAAACCAGTAACTGCCATGGCCCCGAACAGGATCGGCGCGATATCAGAACGAAGAACGTTGAAATTATCGAGGAAAAACGCCGAGGTCACCAGAAAGAGGAAAAGCGACAGCGACTGCACCATGGTTGACCAGAAGGCCACCGAAAGCCGCCGCAGATAGGAAGGCTCGCCGGAAAAGGCCCGCCTTTCCATGCGGCTGCCGAAAAAGCGATAACCGCCCACTAGAAACAACAGCGCCGCCATGATCGACAGCATCACTGCCCCGAACATCGGCAGGCGTTTGTAGTTCCAGACGAAACCCGCCCAGCTGCTGAAGGCGTTGTTGAGATTGGTCAGCTCGCTCACGAAGGCGGAAGAGGCGTCGCCCAGCGTCTGGGAAGAGACTTCGGTGCGCTTGAACAGGGTCGCGGCAAAAAGCGCCCGCCGAACTGCCGTTATGTTGTTGGAAATCTGCGCGGCGTTGGTGGCAGTGCTCTCCACCTCGCCGGCAATGGCATTCACCTCGGCACGCTCCGCCGTCAGCCGGGAGCGCTCCTCCGTCACCATGCTCGCTTCGGGTGGCTGTCCTTCCGCCGGAGCAGCGCCAAGCGCGTCGAGACGCGTCTTGATCTGGTCCAGGCGGGTCCGCAACTTGGTGTTGGCGGCGGCAGCATCGGCTGCAATGGTATCGGCGCGTCCCTTCAGGTCCACCAGTTGCACGTCATCGCTGCCGCCCGCCTCAACCTGTTTGGCGATTGCCGAAATATCGGCCTTCCATTTTTCCAGATCCGTGCGCGCCTGCTCGACGATGGAAGCCTGGATAGCGACTGGTGCGGCCGCTGGCGCATCCTGCGCCGACGCCAAGGTTGCGGACGACAGAAAGCTGCCAAGGAGGGTGAATACCGCGACCATTATCGCAGCCATGGCGGCCTTTCGCCGCCGGCCGGATAAAGGCCCGCCGAACATCCGCCTACCGTCAATCATTCCGCCAAACATCAACCGCACATCCATGCCTTTCATATCTTCACCCAGCATCAGGCTATTTATCGCCTGCCGCGCGGAAAACCACCCGCAAAAAGCGAGGTTTTCGGGAGTCTACCTTGCTTTTCACCCGGAGAATCATCACCTTCAATAGTGCAGCAATCATGGGAGGAAATCATGGAATCTGCTGGTATTGGCTGGATCGCAGCTATCATCATCGGTGGTGTCGCCGGGTGGCTCGCCGAACAATTCATGAAAAGCAATATGGGTGTTTTCATGAACATCCTACTTGGAATCGTCGGCGCGATCGTCGCCAACGCCATTCTCTCGGTATTCGGAATCGTTTTGACCGGATGGATCGGTTATCTCATCGCCGGCTTCATCGGCGCCTGCATCCTCATCGTCATCGGCAGAGCTTTCCGGCGAGGATAGCAAAAGACAAAAATCCGTAAAATCCCGGATTTCCAGCCTTTTCCAGCGCGACTGAAATTTTTTCGTCACAAAAATCGAAGAAATTTCATTTCCGCGCTGGACAAGCCGAAACTTCCCCTTTATAGCCCCCCTCACACCGCCACACGGTGTCGGTCGGGTGATTAGCTCAGTTGGTAGAGCAGCTGACTCTTAATCAGCGGGTCGTAGGTTCGAGCCCTACATCACCCACCAAATTCTTCAAAAATGACAAGATGTTGCGGTGCTAAGTTAAAGCATCGCATTCGGCGCCGTGGACTGAAAAAATATTTCGAATTCGGCGCCCCTAAACATGCGGCCGCGACAGCGGACCTAGCTCCCAAGAAAACCTACAACTTCGTTTCGGGTATGATTTTTGTCCCGATAAAACGTGGCCCCAAGGGCCGCCCGACAATACGGCTTGCGAATTCCTCGGTGAAAGGAACAGGCATTGCCCGCCTCACCGCGTCGATGGCGGAATCGATAAAGGCTTGCCGTCTTGGACTGTCTTCCTGCGGGCGCGCGGCTGTGACGACCACCTTGCCCCTTATCTGCCCATCCTTATGCAGAATGAACTGAAGCGTCACGACAAGCCCCTCCGTGTCTTCCGGCGGCACCCAGCATGCGTAAATCGCATCGAACATTTCGTTGAGGTTGCTGGTCGGAGTCGTTGCAGACCCGCGACTGGCCCAAAGCCTGCGTCAGAAAACCCGCGTACAGGGTGGCCAGTGCCACGATACCCGGCAGCTTGAGGCCGCAGAAGAATAAAACGAACGCTTGATCAAATCCATTATCCTCTGTCGGAAAGCGATCAGCCTGGCCCATCCACCAATTAACGTCATTTTAGAAAAAATATTTTTGTCAGTAAAACTCTTCGCTGATTCAGCAATCGAAATATACAAAATAACAAAGTCCACGATACACACAGAAAAATCATAAATACATCAAAATAAAACTCACAATAAATGAAAAAACAATTGAAAATAAAAAAATAGTTTCGAAATAGAAAATAATATATTTGTTTCATAAAAATAAAATCACAAATAAAGGCAAAACCTCAAAATATTTATTTATATATATTTGTAATATTTAAAATAGACTGGATATCTCGAAAAGTTACCCATAACGAACCCTTCGCAATTTAACCAAAACCCGCAGTTTGCATTGCAAGCCACTGGTTTGGTTGTATGCATTGCCCAGCCAGAACGATGGCGCAAAAGGGGGATATCATGACATCAAAATGGGTAACGGCGGTATTTTTCGGGGCTACGTTGACGGTTGCGGGTGCGGCGCAGGCGGACGACCTCGTCTTTTCGCTGAAGAACGGAACGAACTCCGTTCTCAATGCCTTCTACACCTCGCCGGTCGGCGTCGATGACTGGGAAGACGACGTGTTCGGAAAGAAGGCGCTTGGTCCGGGCGAAACGATGGAGATCACCATCGCCGATGGCCGCCGCGTGTGCAAATACGACATGCGTTTCGAATTCCAGGGCGATGAGCTGGAAGACCTCGAGGATACGCAAAACCTGTGCGAACTCGGCGAATATACCATCACCGAGTAAGAATCCGGCAATAACGGCCCTGCCCGATCATGGCGGGGCCTGCACCAACAAGCGGCCTTCAAAAAAACCAGCCGCTCCGGCAACGCCGGTTTTGCAACACAGCTACTGAAACGACGAAATATCAGCGCGGCAGTGCCACCCGCTCCGCAAAGCGGTCTTAATCATGCCTATGATTGACGTGATGAGATTGATCGTCAACATATTGCTTTTCGCCCTCGGCGCAGTCGGAAGCGGCGTATGTGCGTTTCTATTGTCGGGTACGCTTGCCGATTCCGGATTTCTCGGTTCCTGTTTCGAGGGAAGTTGTGCCTATGCGGCGCTTTTCATGGTGCTGCCCGTCACATGGTTCGTGCTTTTTGCGCTTTATGTCATGGCATTGCTGGTCTGGAGACGAAAACCTTTCCGGAACGGAAGGCTCTGAAATAGGTAAGACGGCGCCGTCGCTACCGGACGTTCGTTGACAGCCATCGAGACTTGCCGTTAACGTCCCGCCTGCTGGGGGATTCGCTGCCATTGATATACGGGCCTGCCCGATATCATAGGCCTCTGAATGTGCATGTTTCCGATTTGCGCGTCGCTTAACGACGTGCATGGCGGAAAACAGGGAGACCAAACGATGCGGGCCGCAATTAATTCTCCATCGCTTTCTATCGATACCATGGACTATCAGGCCGAGTGCCAGTTCGCGCTGGAGCCCTCTATTCAAGGGCTCATCGAAAAAGCGGAAGACGCTGGCTGGAACCGCCAGCAGGCCGCGCTTGCCATCGTCGCGCTCGCCAGTGAACATCTGAGTGACCTGCTTCCAGGCCTCACCCTACCCGATCAACGCCCCCTGTCCTGACAGCCTCCCGCCCGCCGGAGCCGATCGGCACCCGGCATGATTGCCAAAGCATCCCGAAAATTGATTGAGCAGGCCGTAGTATCCCCCGTCGCGCCCGCACGGGCCTTCGATGCTCCGTCGCAAGCGCGAGGGGAGAAAACGCTCCAGGCAAAGCCCTGCCCCTCAATGCAGCCGGTAGCGTCCCCGTCACAGACCAACTCCAGGGCATTTCAGCTGCCCTTTAAGTATCGCTGCCACAGTGTTGACATAAGCGACCGATAATGAGAACATAAAGTGAACATTATGGAGGTCAGCGATGAACGCAGCAGACGCAACCATAGAAAATGCCCTGTCCGTGGTCGCTCGCTCCCGCGATATGCGCGAGCGCGCGCTCGAGAGACGACGGGAATTGCAGCGGCGAACGGAAGTCATCATCGCCCGGCCGCTCTACGTGCTTAAAAAGAATGAAGGCCCGAAGCAATTGTCGCTGAAACTCGACAGCTAGATGGCAAAAAGCAAATCCCGTGCGGATTACCTCACACACGGGATTTTCAGAATGAAACGATCATTGTCTTGTCTTATTGCATGCGTTGCATTGCGGCTTCGGGTTCGCCAGTCGTCGCAACCGTTGCCGCGGGAAGGCGATCGGTCTTTTTCAGTATGACGATGGGCTTGTCCACCGGATCCGTCGGCGGAACGATGCTTGCAGTTTTGAATTCACGGTCGACAGCAGGAACGGAAGCGTTGATCTTTTCATGACCTGCGCACTCCGCCAACGCTGCACTGGCGGAAAAACCAAGTACAGCGGCGATAATGAGAACTGATTTCATGTCATTCTCCCTTCGCTTTCGTGGCGATCTCCCAATCTAAGGGGAGACGGTCTGGATTGAAAATCACACTTTAGAGACATCTAAAGCTCTCTGTCATTGCGGCAGTCGTCATCGGTGGCAATGGGTGAGGCGTGCCGCTTTATTTTTTCCGCAAATCCAGCGGATTTTGGCAAAGCGGCCTGCGGAATATCATCGCCACATAACTTCCCTTCAGGGAAATCAGGCTAGGCTTGTAAGTTGTGGCCTGTGCCGCGTTTGCGGCCTTTATCGTTCGTCCATCTGGAGAATTATGCTGCATGGCACGCCTCCTTCCATGAGCGATAACGAAAAAACAGCGGTCTTGTTCCGCAGCGGCGAAACGGCGGACAATTGAAAAGATAAGGTGCCGCCGCGTGCTTCGTCTCCACGCCGGTGAGATGGTGGCAGGAATAGTCGCATGAAGGGGAAGCTCGCCGCATAACTCCGGCCTCGCCGCCTCATCCCGCTCCCGCTGAGAAGAGCGCTCCCAAACCCAACCATGACCCAAGGCTTGAAATTTTGCCCGAAACCGCTATATGGCTTTGCGAGAGGACGACCTCGGCCATTATGGCGACAGCATGCGGGACGGCCCGGTCACATACCGGAGAATAAATTGCGTTCCCTGCCCGATCGTATCCGCCACGCTCTCAGCTTCGAAATCATCGGCCTTCTGCTGGTCGTGCCGCTGGGTGCATTCGTATTTCACATGCCCATGGAAGATATCGGCATTGTCGGCCTGGTCAGCGCCACGCTCGCCACCGCCTGGAACTATCTTTACAATCTCGGCTTCGACCATGCCATGCAGCGCCTGAAAGGCACGACGCTGAAGACGCCTGCTATCCGCGTCGCCCATGCTCTGCTGTTCGAACTGGGTCTGCTGATCGTGCTGATGCCCTTCATCGCCTGGTATCTCAGCATCAGCCTTGCCCAGGCGCTGGTGATGGATATCTCGTTTGCGCTGTTCTACGTAGTCTATGCCTTCGTCTTCAACTGGGGCTACGACCGGCTTTTCCCACTGCCGGAATGGCAGTCGCAGGACGCCGTCTGATCGACGGCGGCACCGGCGTGTGCGTCAGCGTAGCGAAGCCGTGAAAAAGCGGATGACTTCGCTGTTCAGTCGACGATGAAACTCCGCCCGGTCAAACCCCGCAATATCGCCGCATATCTCGGCCAGGGCTTTTTCCATCTCGGCGGGGCAAGGTGTTATGAACGAAAAATGCCCTGCCCCTTTCACCGTCTGATAGTCCGGTTTTGCCGGCAGGTCGTCGCGCAGCCCTAAAATATCCTCCGGCGCCACACCGTCGCCGCCGCGCTCTGAACTCCAGAGCTGAACGGGGATTTTGATATCTCGCAGATCGGCCCGCCCTGGAAAGGCGTTGAGGGGGTCTGCAATAACCACAGCCTTCACCCGCGCATCGTAGACCCGGTCCTCAGGCGAAGCAGACCTTTCCAGCATCTGAGCACACACTGCCGCCTGCCCATCAGGGCACGGCAATCCGGTATTTGGAAAATCCGGAACGCCGCCGGCAAGCACCAGCGCCGTATAACCGCCGCGCGAAAATCCGAACACCCCGATCCTTCCGGCATCGATAAAACGGGCATCGTTCCAGTTCGCCAGCATATGGTCGAGCAGGCGGACGATATCGGCCGGTCGTTCGGTCAGCGCGGAAAGATCGCCTGCCCGCTTCATGTCAATGGCGTTATCGCCGGGATGATTGATCGCCGCGACGATGAAACCGGCATCCGCCAGCGCCGCCGCGGTATCCCGATGGCTGAAATACGTACCGCCGAAACCGTGGGAGATGATGACGAGCGGATATTGCCCATCGACAACAGGGCAATCACGCACCGCTTGCAGAGCGAAGGGGCCGATGCGGGTCTCCACCGGAGTCGCCGCGCAGGGCGACCACACCGCCGCCCTCATGGAAGGCTTGCCGCCTGCCGAGGGAATCTCGATCAACCGAAGACCGGCTGCCAGAACGGTGCCCGTTCCGCACATGGCGGAAACAAGGGAAAGGCAAAGCAACACCAGAAATCGCATGACGGACCCGCGGATCGGAAACATTGAATGCAAGGCCGTCACCAACAGGCCTCACCCGCAACATAGAGCAATCTCTTGTAGCGGAAATGACCGTCGTCAGACTTAGAGCGACTTCAGCGTCCAGGCCACGATTTCGCGGGTGGCGGCGGCGAAAGCCTGGTCCAGCGCTTTGACGAAATTGGCATTTCCGGAACCGCTGACGCGTGCGCTGGCGCGGAATACTTCCTGCGCCTTTACCGTGCCGTTGCGATCGTTCAAGAGCTTCACCGAAATCTCGATATCGGCGGTGTTTTTTGCCGTATCGATTTCGAAGGTGCGAATATCGCTGACCACCTGGTAATCGATCGCCAGCCCCTGCCCCGGCCGGCCGACGCCACCGAGCTTGCCGGTATCCTCGAAGGCTTGCACCAGCTTGGATTGCACCATGCGCGGCAGGCGGTCGCTCCATTGCGAATTGCCGAGATATTGCACTTCCGAGCCGGAAAGGCGCACCACGATGTTTTCGCTATCAAGCGCTTTCAGCGCCGTCGGATCGGCGATCAGCAATTGCCGGCCTTTGAGCGACGGCCCCTGCGTCACAGTCGCCGAAGAGACGGAAAGGTCGAACGTATCGTTCGATGGGGTTCCCGCACAGCCCGCCATCGCAACCGCAAGCAGCGGAGCCAGAAGCAGGGCACGGCGCTTATGGCCGTTCATCAATCGTGTCATTGGCCCATACCCCTTTTAGCGCCTTGTTCTGCCGTCATATTGTTTCACGGTTTCGCCGCCGAAAATCAACCGCTGCGGATCGCGGTCGATATTGGTGATCGCATTGTTGAGATTGTCGACCGTCTGCCGCGTGCTGCCGATAAGCGCCTGGAAATCCTTCAGGCCCGAACTGGAGAAGCGCGTGAGATTGTCTGCAATCGGCCCGATTCGGGCATTGAGATTGTCGGCCACGGCCTTGAACGAGGTCAAAGTCTCGCGCGCCTTTGCAAACAGCGAATTGGCATCGTCGGTTCCAAGCATCCCGTCCACCTTGGCAAGAATGCCATCGACACGGCTTGAGGCAAGGTTCAGCTTGCGGCCCATGTCGGTGAAATCGGAGACCGCCTGGTCGATATCGGCCCGGCGTGCGCCGACATCGTCGGCAATTCGCTTGAAGTTCGCCACGGCATCACGCGCATCGGCAGTCGCTGCGGAAACATCACCCACCACGGTGCTGACCTTTGCGGGATCGACCGACGCCAAAAGCTCATCCGCGCGCTTCACCACCGTCTGCACTTCCGTGCTCGCCGCCTCGAAGTTGCGCGCCGTGCTCTGCACCGTTTCCATGATACCCTGAATATCGCTCGAAGCGGAAGCGACGTCCTTCGTCACCTTGTCGACATTAGACAGGATAGAATCGATCTTGCCGGCATCCACCGCCTTCACCAGATCTTCGACAGCAGTCAGCGTGCCGTCCAGGCGTACCGAGACCGATTGAACGGTGGTGGAAAGCGAACTGAGGCTGGCGATGAAACTCTTGATACCATCGGAATTTGCGGCCAGCGCATCGGAGAATTTCTCGGCGTTACGCACCGTCTGCGTCAGCGGCCCGCGGGCATCCTGCACGAAACCCTGCAATTCGCCGATGGCGCCATCGGCGCGTTTCAGGATCTTGTCGGCGGTGGCAAGAAGGTTGGTGACGCTGGAAAGATCGGCCGTCAGCTCGGCGGGAACGCCGCTTTCGACGGATTTCTGCAGAATGCGCTCACCATCCTTGTTGCCGCCGGATAGCTCGATATAGGCAGCGCCCGTCAGGCCCTGAATTTCAAGCACGGCGCGGGTGGACGGGAAAACCGGCGCGTCCGCCTGCACTTCGGTAAAGGCGATGGAATAGGCCGGATCGTCACGGTCGATCGCAAGACCGCGCACCGTGCCGACAGGAATGCCGTTGAAGCGTACCGGAGAGCCGACGGAAAGGCCGTTTGCCGAGCCGGGAATACGCACCACGAGCTGCGCCGTCGGTCCACCCCGGCCGAATTCTGCCATCCAGTAAACGAAGCCGAATGCGGCGGCGATCACGATCAGCGTGAAAATTCCGACTATGGTGTAGTTCGCCTTGGTTTCCATGCTTCTTGTTACTCCACCGGATTTTCGTGTCTGTCGTCCGGAAGAACGACAGAGCGCGCCCGTTTGCCACGGAAATAGGACTGCACCCAGGGGTCGTCACAGGCAAACATGTCCTGCAAGGTCCCTTCCACCAGCACCTTCTTCTGCCCTAGCACCGCAATGCGGTCGCAGACGGAGAACAGGCTGTCGAGGTCGTGCGTCACCATATACACGGTCAAACCGAGCGAATCGCGCAAGCGCGCGATCAGCATATCAAATTCCGCCGCCCCGATGGGATCGAGGCCGGATGTCGGCTCATCGAGGAAGACAAGGTCGGGATCGAGCGACAGCGCGCGCGCAAGCGCCGCACGCTTGATCATGCCGCCGGAAAGCTCCGACGGGTATTTGTCGCCCGCATCGGGCTTCAGGCCCACCATCTCGATCTTGAGATAGGCAAGCTCGTCCATCAGCTTTTTCGGCAGGTCCAGATATTCCCGCATCGGCAGCTGGATGTTTTCCTTCACCGTCAGGCCGGAAAACAGCGCCCCCTGCTGGAACAGCACGCCGAGCCGCTGGTCGAGCATCATGCGGTCGTCTTCGCTGGCCTTGTCGTAATCGGTGCCGAGAATGCGGATTGCACCCGCCTGGCGTGGCAGAAGCCTCAAGATCGCACGCATCAGTACGGATTTACCCGCGCCGGATGGGCCGATGAAGCCAAGGATTTCACCGCGATAGACATCCAGATCGAGATTCTCGAGCACGTTCCTGCCGTTGAAACCGACAGTCACACCCTCGACGGAAAGAACCGTCTCACGGCCGTCCTTTGCAGTTTTTGTCTCTTGCGGCTTCTGGTCCAAAGTTTCCAACGCGCCCTCCTTAAAAATCGATGGCTGCGTAGAAGATGGCAAAAAGGCCATCCACCAGAATGACGACGAAGATCGATTTGACCACCGACGACGTGACGTGTTTGCCGAGCGATTCCGCCGAACCGCCGACCTTCATACCCTCAACCGCCGCAACGATGCCGATGATCAGCGCCATGAACGGTGCCTTGATCATGCCGGCGGCGATGGTCGATTCCTCGACCGCGCCATGCAGACGCGACAGAAACACTTCGAAGGTGATGCCGGAATAGAGAAGCGTGACGATGGCGGCGCCGAAAAGTGCGGCGAAATTGGCAAGGATGGTCAGAAGCGGCAGTGCGATTGTCAGCGCCACGAGACGCGGAAACACCAGCACGCCAACGGGGTTGAGACCGATCACCTTCAGCGCGTCGATTTCCTCGCGCATCTTCATCGAGCCGATTTCCGCCGTGATCGCACTGCCGGAGCGACCGGCGATCATGATTGCGGTCAGAAGCACGCCGATTTCTCGCAATTGCAGGATGCCGACGAGATCGACGACGAACACTTCCGCGCCGAAGTAACGCAGCTGGAAGGCGCCCTGCTGGGCGATGATGGCGCCGATCAAAAACGACATCAGCATGATGATCGGCACGGCGCGCACGCCCATATGGTCGATCTGGTTGACGATGGCCGCCGGCGAGACGCCACGGCCGCGCCCGAGCTTCATCTGCGCGCCACGCACGGCAGAACCCAGAATATACATGCCCGCGAGGAAATCCGCACCATTCTGGACGACAGCTTGTCCTATCGGCGAGAAGAAGCGTTCGGCAAGTCCCACCTTGGCGGCAGGCTCACCCTCCATCGCCGCTTTATCCGGCAATTGGCCGATCAGATCCTCGATTCGCTCGTTTCCGGTAAGCGTGACGGTAACGCCCTTCGCTTCCATATCTTCGCGCAATCGCCGGATGACCCAGGCGCCGGTCGTGTCGATTGCCTCCACCGAGGAAAGATCGATCTCCACCGGACCGGCAGGGCCGCTTTTCTCGATGTTTTCGAGGCGTGCAAAAATGCCGGAAAGATTGCTGTTGCGCCAGGAACCGCTCAAGGCATACCGCTGGCCGCCGCCGGAGACGGCGTCGTCTTCGGTGATTGCGGCCGGGTTCGCCTGTTGCCGTATATCCTGTTCTTGCATAATGCTCCGAGCGAGTGCAGCCGTCACGAGATTCTTAAAGGTTTCATAACGGTTTGGCCTTCGGCAAGCCACAGTGACAGCCGACAATTCGCGATAAATTTGGCGTCATGTGTCTTTTAACGCCTGTCAGGAAGTGAAAAAACATGCCCCGTTACCTTCAAGCCACAACAGAACGTTTCGCCGTTGCTGGCAGCTTCACTATTTCACGCGGCACTCGCACACATGCGGATGTCGTAACGTGCACCATCCGCGATGGTTCCTTTACCGGCAGAGGTGAATGTGTGCCCTACCCGCGTTATGGTGAAAGCATCGAAGGCGTTATCGCCGATATCGAAGCGATGGCTGAGCAGATTGCCGGCGGCCTGACACGGCATGAATTGCAGCAGGTGATGAAACCCGGCGCCGCCCGCAATGCAGTGGATTGCGCACTATGGGACCTCGAAGCCAAGATGAGTGGCAAAAGTGCTGCCGAACATAGTCTCGGACACGCGGCAAAACCGCTCCTTACCGCCTATACCATCTCGCTTGCCGATCCCGAGACCATGGCGGCGAAAACGGCGGAAAACGCTGGCCGCCCGCTGCTGAAGATCAAGACAGGAACGGCGGATGACGAGGCGCGCCTGCGGGCCGTGCGCACCGCAGCACCTGACGCGCGCATCATCATCGACGCCAATGAGGGCTGGAACGACGATAATATCGAATATTATCTGAAACTCGCAGCGGAACTGAACATCGCGCTCATCGAACAGCCGCTTCCCGCCGGCAAGGACGCCATCCTGGCCCGCATCGACCACCCGGTCCCCATCTGCGCCGATGAAAGCGTGCATTCCACCAAGGACCTCGCAGACCTGCGCGACCGTTACGATGCGATCAACATCAAGCTGGACAAGACTGGCGGTCTCACGGAAGCACTTGTCATGAAGGCAGAGGCGGAGCGGCTAGGCTTCATCATCATGGTCGGCTGCATGCTCGGCACCTCGCTCGGCATGGCTCCCGCCGTTCTGGCCGCTCAGGGAGCCGCCTTCTCCGATCTCGACGGCCCGCTGATTCTCAGGCAGGACCGGCAGCCGGGCCTCGTTTACGAGGGTTCGCTGGTTTATCCGCCGCAGCCGGAGTTGTGGGGATAAGAGCCCTCGTTCGGGTTTCGTGTGAAAGCACTACGCCGCACATCGCAATAGTCTTTGCAGTATCACGTAAACTGTATGACCAGCCTTGCCTCACACTCGGCGTCATCCTCGGGCTTGTCCCGAGGATCTATCCACGTCGCGCGAAATCAATCGGTTGCAGATCCTTGGGACAAGCCCAAGGATGACGACTGAGAGCTGAACCATCCCGCGCTTAGGGATCGCCCTGCCTGTTGAACAAACCCCAATCAGGCCGCGTGCTTGCCAATCAGACCTGGAATATCCACCGGCTCCATCTCGTCCGATGTCTGCGAAGGGACATCGCTCGTCTGCATCCAGGTGATCAGCTCGAAAGTGCCATCGGCATTTTCGGCAATCGCTGTGCAGCTTTCCACCCAGTCGCCGGTGTTGATGTAGCGGATGCCGTCCATGTCTTCCATCACGGCGTGGTGGATATGGCCACAGATCACACCATCCACATTGTTGCGGCGCGCCTCGTCGGCCACTACGCGCTGGAACTCGCCGATGAAGTTGACGGCGTGTTTGACCTGCAATTTCGCCCAGGCCGAGAACGACCAGTAAGGCAGACCGATGCGGCGGCGCACCGCAGCAAGGACGATGTTGATCGCAATCGCCGCGTCGTAGGCCCAGTCACCGAGATAGGCGAGCAGGCGGGCATTGCGCACCACCACATCGAACTCGTCGCCATGGATGATGAGGTATTTCTTGCCGTCTGCCGCCTCGTGGATCATGCGCTCGGCCACTTCGATACCGCCGAAATGCATGCCCGGAAACTCGCGCAGAAATTCATCGTGGTTGCCGGGAATGTAAACGATGCGCGTTCCCTTGCGGGCCTTGCGCAACAACTTCTGCACCACGTCGTTGCAGCCCTGCGGCCAGTACCAGCTGCGGCGCAGGCGCCAGCCGTCGATGATGTCACCGACCAGGATGATCGTATCGGCCTCGTGATGTTTCAGGAAGTCGAGCAAAAAATCCGTCTTGGCCGCCTTGGAACCGAGATGGACATCCGAAATGAAAAGCGTTCTGAACTGTCTGGTTTCAATTTGACCGGCCACGGATTTAATCCCCTTGTTCGGTTGCGTCCCTGCGGCTTTCTTCCCTCTCAGAACCAGACTCGTGTTGCAGCAACATGACAATGGCCGGTTTTTGTATGGAATATGACTGATGGCATCACGAAAACGCGAATAAGCCATTCCCGCATTTGCATAAGGGGGCGGCAAATAACGGCTGTACCACGGGAAAGTTTGTTGTATTCAGAGGGCCGGAATTGAACCAGACATGACGGTGGAAGACATGACCTCTCACGATAAGAACAACACGCCCGCCAACACGGCAAAGGCCGACATCGAGGAACAGGCGCTCTTTTTCCACCGCTACCCGCGCCCCGGCAAGCTGGAAATCCAGGCCACCAAGCCCCTTGGCAACCAGCGCGATCTGGCGCTTGCCTACTCGCCGGGTGTCGCCGCCCCCTGCCTCGCCATCCATGAAAATCCGGAAATGGCAGCGGAATATACCGCCCGCGCCAATCTCGTTGCAGTGATTTCCAACGGTACGGCAGTGCTTGGCCTTGGAAATATCGGCCCGCTTGCGTCCAAGCCTGTTATGGAGGGCAAGGCCGTCCTCTTCAAGAAATTCGCCGGCATCGACGTTTTCGATATCGAGATCGATGCGCCCGGCATCAACGACATGGTCTCCACCATCGCAGCGCTGGAACCCACCTTCGGCGGCATCAACCTTGAAGACATCAAGGCGCCCGAATGTTTCGAGGTGGAGCGCCAGCTGCGCGAGAAGATGAACATCCCCGTCTTCCACGACGACCAGCACGGCACGGCGATCATCGTCGCCGCCGCCGTCACCAACGCGCTGGAACTGGCCGGAAAATCGCTTTCGAGCGTCAAGATCGTTGCCTCAGGCGCCGGTGCGGCAGCCCTTGCCTGCCTCAATCTGCTTGTCGCCATGGGCGCAAAGAAAGAAAACATCTGGGTCCACGATATCGAGGGCCTCGTTTATGACGGCCGCAACTCGCTGATGGACGAGTGGAAGGAAGTCTACGCGCAGAAGACCGACAAGCGGGTTCTGGCCGACTCGATCGACGGCGCCGATGTCTTCCTCGGTCTTTCGGCGGCAGGCGTGCTGAAGCCGGAACTTCTGGAGCGCATGGCGGAAAACCCGCTGATCCTGGCGCTTGCCAACCCCAATCCGGAAATCATGCCGGAAGTGGCCCGTGCTGCCCGCCCGGATGCGATGATCTGCACCGGCCGTTCGGATTTCCCGAACCAGGTCAACAACGTGCTGTGCTTCCCCTATATCTTCCGCGGCGCGCTGGATTGCGGCGCAACCACGATCAACGAGGAAATGAAGATGGCCGCCGTGCAGGCCATCGCCGAGCTTGCCCGCGAGGAGGTCTCGGAAGTCGCCGCCAAGGCCTATAGCGGCGAAACGCCGATCTTCGGCCCGAACTACCTCATTCCCTCGCCTTTCGATCCGCGTCTCATCCTGCGCATCGCGCCGGCCGTTGCCCGTGCTGCCGCCGCAAGCGGCGTCGCCGCCCGGCCGATCAGCGATTTCGAAGCCTATCTCGACCAGCTGAACCGCTTCGTCTGGCGTTCCGGCTTCATCATGAAACCGGTCTTCAACGCCGCCAAGGTTGCCGAAAAGAAGCGCATCATCTTTGCTGAAGGCGAAGAC
The DNA here is from genome assembly GCF_053522705.1 of Agrobacterium sp. 16-2014-1-2a. NCBI lineage: Bacteria > Pseudomonadati > Pseudomonadota > Alphaproteobacteria > Hyphomicrobiales > Rhizobiaceae > Agrobacterium > Agrobacterium sp. 16-2014-1-2a. The sequence goes on along the minus strand of NZ_JBNWBX010000001.1, from coordinate 204,898 downwards.
GAGCGCGTGCTGCGCGCCGCCCAGGTGCTTCTGGAAGAAGGGACCGGCATCCCGATCCTCATCGGCCGCCCGCAGATCATCGAAACGCGCCTGAAGCGCTTCGGCCTGCGTATCCGCCCGAATACCGATTTTGCGGTGGTCAATCCCGAAGACGATCCGCGTTACCGCGACTACGTCGATGATTATTTCGCCCTCGTCGGCCGCGCTGGCATCAACCCGGAGGCGGCCCGCACCATCGTGCGCACCAACTCCACGGTCATCGGCGCGCTGTCGGTGAAGCGTGGTGAGGCGGATGCGCTGATCTGCGGTCTGGAAGGCCGTTACGACCGGCACCTGCGCGACGTGAACCAGATCATCGGCAAGCAGGAAAGCGTTCGCTCTTTCGCAGGCCTCAGCCTGCTCATCACCCAGCAGGGCGCGCTGTTCCTCACCGACACCTTCGTCAACAACGATCCGACCTCCGAAGAAGTGGCTGAAATGGCCATTCTCGCGGCAAAGGAAATCCGCCGCTTCGGCATCACGCCGAAGATCGCGCTCGCCAGCCACTCCAATTTCGGGTCGCGCGATTCGGAAAGCGCCCGCAAGATGCGCCGCGCCCTGAAGATCGTGCAGGCAGCGGCACCCGAATTGGAAGTGGACGGCGAAATGCAGGGCGGCTCGGCACTTTCGGAAGCGCTGCGCAAGCGCGCGATGCCCAACAGCGTGCTGACCGGCGAAGCGAACCTGCTGGTCTTCCCGAACCTCGATGCCGCAAACATCACGCTCGGCGTCACCCGCACGCTGACGGAGGGCCTGCATGTCGGCCCCATCCTGCTTGGCACGGCACTTCCCGCCCATATCCTGTCGCCCAGCGTCACCTCGCGCGGCGTTGTCAACATGGCGGCCTTTGCCGTCGTGCAGGCATCGCACCCTTCGGTCTGATGAAGGCGCATTAACGCAGTTTTGAACATGCTGTTGCCGCATTGCGGCAACAGCTTATGTTATCTTCCTGAAACACGGATTTCCCGAAGCATAACACCCTCGCCACCGGCCGGGGACATCGAACGGATCGCACCATTGACCCGGCGCCGCAGCATTATCGGCCTCCTGCTTCCCCTTGTTTTCATCGCCCCGGCCGCTGCTTTCGCGGATCAGGTCTGCGATACGCTTTATGCGCAGCTGCGCGAACCGCCGCGTGTCATCGGCAACACCGCCGAGGTACGGCGTTACGCCAATGCGCTCACCCGCCAGAACATCGAGATCCGCAGGATCAGGAACGATCTGCGCCGTTACGGCTGTTCATCCGCAAGCGTCACCGTTTATGGCAGCCCGAATGCCGAACTCTGCGCGGAGATCAGCGACGCGATGGCGGATGCGCAGAGCGAACGCGATGCCATCATTCGTGACCGCGACTATGCCATGGCGGCCCAGGGCAGCGATGATGGCGACATCAGACGCCAGCGCATTCTCGCCGCACTCGATGCCAATGGCTGCAGCGCCATTCCTGAAACGGAAGCGCGCCAGCTGACGGCACCCGATGTGACACGTTACCCCGACGCCTTCGGCGAACAGAGCAATCCGCCGGGACAGGCAGGGCTTTCGCCCTACCCCAATGCCGCTGCGGAAGGCGGGCTCAGGACGCTGTGCGTGCGCACCTGCGACGGCTCGTTTTTCCCGATCGCTTCCAATGCCTCGCCGCTCGATTTCCGTGCGCAGGCCGAACAATGCCAGAAAATGTGCCCGGGTACGCAGACGGAGCTCTATTTCCACTCCATGACGGAGCAGGAAACGGCTGACATGGTCTCGGCTGAAACAGGAAAGCCCTACAAGGACCTGCCGACCGCCTTTGCCTATCGAAATGCCTCAACGAAAGCCCCAGGCTGCGCCTGCAACATGGCCGCCTATCACGAGGAGATGAAGCAGCAGGAGGCTGCGCGGCCGGAAGCTGAGAAACCCTATTCCAGCATCACGACCATTCCATCACCGCAAGGTGACACCCCCAAAAAACCCACCGAACTGCAGCAGGCCGCAAAGCCGCCGGAACAACCGGTTCCGGAACGCGACTATGACCCGAACAACAGCAAGGTCCGCGTCATCGGCCCTAAATTCCTGCCCGACCAGACAGGCCGGATCGACCTGAAGAACCCGGCGCTGAAGGGCATTCAGCCGCAGCAATAGCTCCCATCAGGCACACGGTATGGAGTTGGCAACGCTCTGTCTCACTCACAAGGCGGTCGCGTCTTCTCTTTACCGTCCACCCCAGCGATTGCGAAACACCAGCTCCTCCAGCGGCACGCGCTGGCGCCACCCCTTCACCGCCAGTTCCGGCTCGGTGTAAAGTTTATCGACGCGGCCGAGGCATAGCCAGGCGACGATCTCGATGTGGTCGGGGATCTCCAGAATGGTGCGAATGTCGCTATCGTGGAAAATGCTGACCCAGCCGACGCCGATGCCTTCGGCGCGCGCTGCAAGCCAGAGGTTCTGGATGGCGCAGACGGTGGAATAGACATCGGTGCGCGGATTGTGGGTGCGGCCCAGCACCACCTTGCCGCCACGCGTCGGATCGCAGGTGACGCAGATGCTAAGCGGCGCCTTGCGGATGCCCTCAAGCTTGAGGCTGCGGTAAAGCGCCTGCTGCTCCCCCTCGAACATCGCCGCCGCCTCGCCATTGGCGCGGCTGAAGGCAACCCAGGCTGCCTGCCTCACCGCACCGTCAGTGACGAGCGTGAAATTCCACGGCTGCATGAAACCGACCGAGGGCGCGGAATGCGCCGCCTTCAGCAGGCGCTCGACCACATCTTCCGGCAATGGATCCGGAAGGAACTGGTCGCGCACATCACGGCGGGTTTCGATGGCACGGTAGATCGCCTCTCGCTCTCCCTCGGAAAACGGGTAGGCGGGCGAAAGCGCGTGATCGAATGCATCGGCGTCGAGCGAACTGGTCGCGAGTGGATCGGTCGGCATCGTCTATCCCCAACAATGCTGGCGCGCCGCCACGAAAACCGGCTCCGGTTTTCGCCTGCACGACGCGCTGCTGCAACAACCTGCCGCCGTCCACGCGGTCTGGTCTATCCTGTCAGGCCGGTCTTCTGACTCGGCTTCATCCGCCCACTTTCGCCTTCCCGAATGGATTCAGTGGCATCAAGAAAAAGGGCATCCGCCTCACAGCGCTGGGCACGTTCCGGTCTTGCACCGGATTCCCGATTCTCCCGCCCTAAAGGGCAGGCACCTGACGAAGAAGCTTATGAGCAACAAAGATTGCAAATACAAGTATCTTGCGCAGCGATGCGGCAATGTGACCGTGGCCACCTCACCTGCGTATTGCGGCCTTCAGCCGCCTCGCAGACGCGCGCCGGCTGAAGCACTCCCTACCGCATCACCCAACGGGAAAATACCGCACATAAGCGAACTCATCCCCGTCCGGTGACCAGTTGGGCGAATTCATCGTTCCCTGCCCGCCGAAAAGGTCAAACAGCGTTTCGGCATTACCGCCATCCATATCCATCAGCCGCACGCGCACGTTGAGGTCGCGCGGATGGTCGAAGACATCGGCGTCGTAGGAGACGAAGACGACTTTGTCACCGCTGGGAGACGGATGCGGGAACCAGTCGCCATAGACGCTGTCGGTGATACGCTCGACGGCCGAGCCATCCACCCGCACGCGCCAGATCTGCATCTGGCCGGTGCGGCTGGAGTTGAAATAGATCCATTCTCCATCCGGCGAATAATCCGGCCCGTCATTGCGGCCCTCACCATGGGTAAGGCGTGTCTCAACGCCGCTGTCTATGTCCATGGAATAAATATCGAAAACCTGATCGCGAATGCCGCAATAGGCGAAACCTTTCCCGTCCGGTGACCAGCCGTGCCAGTAGGACGGAAGGTTCCTAGTCATCAGACGCGGCGTTCCGCCCGTCGAAGGCAGCAGATAGATGGCACTCTTGCCGAACTCCACCTTGTCGGAAATGGCATAAAGCGAACCGTCAGGCGAAATGCCGTGGTCATTGTTGCAGATTGTCGCAAAGCCGGTATCGACCTTGTCCGGCGAAGGGTCGCCGGCAAGTGACAGGCGGTAAAGCAGGCCATCGCAGTTCAGAAGCAGGTATTTCCCGTCCGGCGACCAGTTCGGAGCCTCGAACAGCTCCGGCGTCTGCCAGACCACCCGCATCTGCCGAGTGCGGATGTTGAAGATTTCGATGGAACTGCGCATGCTGCCTCCCGGGCCTGTCGATCGTCTGGCGTGGAGCGTTGAATGGCACAAACATTCCGTTTGCATCCGCCACCGCCGTGATTATGATCCTATTGCCGCAGGCACCGCCCTGCAAATTCAAATAGGAAAAAACAGCAGCGTTCCGGCACCGCCCGCACCCCTGCCCGTTTCTCCCAGATCCGAGGTTCCGCGATGAACAACATCGCCGATCACGGCATCCGCTTCGGTCGGATCGCCGCAATGCTTCCTGTCAAGAATATCGAGAAGGCCCATGACTTTTATGTCCGTGTGCTGGGCTTCGAAAAGACCTTCGAAAACGGCAACCCTGTCGGTTTCATGATCCTGAAACAAGGTAATGCCGAGTTGCACCTGACATTGCAGTCGACGCACAAACCGGCCCCCTTCAATGTGGCGCATATGCTGGTCAGCGACGCCGACGCGCTGCACGCGCTTTGCAAAAGCCACGGGCTTCGCATCATCAAAAGTCTGCAGGACAAGGATTATGGCCTGCGGGCCTTCGTTTTCGAAGACCCGGATGGTAACCGCATCGATGTGGGGCAGGTTATTTAAGGTGAGTGAAGAGTGGCGCGGGCTTTCCTCGCGTCACTTACTAAGTCTCATTTGTCGCCTTTTCGGCAGAATCTAAAACATCTTTTAGCGCTACACGTATGAGCTGATTAATAAAAAGTTGTCTCCCAGAAATCACTTGGTCTTCATCGATTTTCTCGGTGATGAACTCAGAATCGATCGCCATTTCGAACTCCAAAATCCACCAGCGATCAATCTTGGTTGCGAGACGATTAGCCTCAAATAATAACTCGATATCGAGACCGGTCTTCTTATCATCTAATAAAAACGCATAAAGCTCGTGAGCAACCTCACCTCGATATTTCGAAAATCGACTGATTAACTCATCATCTTCAATTGTAATCGCTCCAAGTTCGAGGTGGAAATCTCGACAAGCTCGGAAAACACTCTTTCCTCTTACTATTTCGCCAAATTTAGAATCGGGTTTCCCGACCAATTCGCCATCAACGATTTCCCATTCATTTGTAAAAAAGCTCTTCACTTTATCGGTGATTAGCTCTTTCAAATTCTCATAGATTATTAAGAATAACGCCCCAATGCGGAGATTGAGTGAAATCTCAATGTGATCCTCCTTGAGAAGAGATTTTATTTTCTCATAAGGCAGATCATCTATTTCCACAGTCTACCGATCCCGAAACCGGTTGGTAATCGGATAACGGCGATCGCGGCCGAAGTTCTTCTTGGTGATCTTCACCCCGGGCGCGGATTGGCGGCGTTTGTATTCGGCGAGATAGAGCAGATGCTCGATCCGGTGCACCGTCGCGATATCATGGCCACGCGCGAGGATTTCCTCGACCGACATTTCCTTTTCCACCAGGCACTCCAGAATATCGTCCAGCACCGGATAGGGCGGCAGCGAATCCTGGTCTGTCTGGTTGGGTCGCAATTCGGCGGATGGCGCCTTGGAGATGATATTGGCGGGGATCACTTCGCCGGATGGCCCGAGCGCGCCCGGCGGCACATGGGAATTGCGCCAGCTGGAGATGGCGTAGACCTGCATCTTGTAGAGGTCCTTGATGGGATTGAAACCGCCATTCATGTCGCCATAAAGCGTCGCATACCCCACCGACATTTCCGACTTGTTGCCTGTTGTCACCACCATCGAGCCGAACTTGTTGGAAACGGCCATGAGAATGGTGCCGCGTGTACGGCTCTGCAGGTTTTCTTCGGTAATGCCTTCTTCCGTGCCTTCGAACATTTCCGAAAGCGCCGAAAGGAACCCATCCACCGGTTCGGCAATGGGCACGATATCGTAACGGCAGCCGAGCGCCCTGGCGCAATCGGCTGCGTCCTTCAGCGAATCCTCGGAGGTGTAACGATAGGGCAGCATGATGCAGCGCACCCGCTCTTCGCCCAGCGCATCAACAGCAAGCGCAGCGCAGATCGCCGAATCGATACCGCCGGAAAGGCCGAGAACCACGCTCTTGAAGCCGTTCTTGTTGACGTAATCGCGAAAGCCCAGCATGCAGGCGCGGTAATCCGCCTCCTCGCCTTCAGGGATTTTCGAGAAAGGACCGCTCTCACAGCGCCAGCCTTCTGCGGTGCGTTTCCAATCGGTAACGGCAAGGGTCGCCTCGAACTGGCTCATCTGGAAGGCAAGGGTCTTGTCGGCATTGAAACCGAAGCTCGCGCCGTCGAAAACCAGCTCGTCCTGCCCGCCAAGCTGATTGGCGAAGACCAGCGGCAAGCCGCTTTCGATTACCTGCTTCAGCGCCACCTGATGGCGCACATCCAGCTTGCCGCGATAATAGGGCGAACCATTCGGCACCAGCAGGATTTCCGCCCCGCTTTCGGCAAGCGTTTCGCACACACCCATATCGTTCCAGATTTCCTCGCAGATCGGAATGCCGATCCTGACACCGCGGAAATTATAGGGACCGGAGATCGAACCTTCGGCGAAAACACGTTTTTCATCGAACTCGCCGTAATTCGGCAGGTCAATCTTGTCACGCAGCGCGATGATCCTGCCGCCATCCAGAAGCGCAACCGAATTGTGCCGGCCCGTTTCACCCTGACGCGGAAAACCGATGACGACGCCCGGCCCGCCATCGGCGGTTTCCGCCGCCAGTTCTTCCACGGCCTTCAGGCACGCTTTCAGAAAAGCCGGCTTCAATACCAGGTCTTCCGGCGGATAGCCGGATATGAACAGCTCGGTCAGAAGCAGGAGATCGGCACCCTGCGTCGCCGCATCGGCCCGTGCTTCACGCGCCATGGCGAGATTGCCCGCCACGTCGCCAACAGTCGGATTGAACTGCCCGACGGCAATTCGAAGATGGTTTTTGATGTCGTGTCTGTCGCTCATGGCTTTTCAATACCGCGCCCGTGCCCGCTCCGCAACGCGGCAATTGCATGCCGCACCACCTTGATAGGATGAAGCCGCAACCGGCATTCACGCTAAGGTTATCACCGCACCGGCCACACTCCGCAAAGTTCATGTCGCGTTCATCGCGCTTATGTGACAGTTACATGACAGTTTTGCGACGCCCCGATTCACCTCCCCGAATTGCGCGGTGTCGCCTCGTAATACCGGAGTATGAGTTTGAGAAATTCGGCGCCAAAAACAACGGCTTCCGAAAAGGCTGATTTTGTCTTTTCGCCTGCATGGACGCGGAGCCTTTCCAAGCTTTCGGGTAAGGCCTACACGCTTGCCAATCTGACATTTTCGTCGGTCGTGCTTGTCGTCGCGCTGGAATGGATCGCCCGCGGTTCGCTAGTTGATGTCGGCACCTTCCTCACCTCATCCGCCCGCCCCGGCATGACCACCATCGCCGCCGTGCTGCTGCTGCTCGTAGCGCTGGATTCCATCCTCGGCCGCCGTTACCTGTCGCTCATCGCCGTTGCGCCGCTTTGCGCGCTGACAGGGCTTATTTCCGCGCAGAAACAGACCTATCTCTCCGATCCGCTTTATCCCTCCGACCTGCTGTTCGGCCGGCAGATCCTCGAGCTTCTGCCCACCATGCTGAAAGCCCAGCCGGTGACGGCCGTGCTGGTCGGCCTTGGCCTTTGCGCCACGGTTGCGGCCCTTTCCACCCTGTGGCTGCTGGCGCGGCGTTATTCGCCGGGCTTGAGCTGGCGCGAACGCGCCGCAGGTCTTGTGCTGGCGCTGCCGCTTCTGGCCGGCCTCGCCTCGCTCATGGACTATTCGCATTATTCGTGGGTGCGCGATCGTCTCAACATCATCCCCATGATGTGGGATCAACAGGAGAATTACCGCCATAACGGTTTCCTGATGGCCTTTGCCTTCAATATTCCCATGGCCAACGTCTCGGCGCCGCAGGGTTACGGCGAAAACAGCATCGCAGACCTGACCTCGGAACCCGCCGCCTTTGCCGCCAACACGGGCGATTACCCTGATGTCATCATGTTGATGAGCGAATCGCTGTGGGATCCGACACGGCTTGAAAACGTGAAGCTCTCTGCCGATCCGATGCCCAACATCCGCGCCAAGCAATCCGGCAACGTGTTCTCGCCGGAATTCGGCGGCATGACGGCGAATGTGGAATTCGAGGCGCTGACCGGCTTTTCCAACGCCTTCCTGCCCTATGGCAGCATTCCTTATCAGCAATATATCCGCCGCCCGGTGCCCTCGCTTGCCAGCTTCTTCCGTGGCGAAGGATATTCGGCCATCGCCATGCATCCGTTTCAGGAATGGTTCTGGAACCGCAAGGAAGTCTACAGGAATTTCGGCTTCGAGGAGTTCCGCTCGGAAGAGACATTGCCGCCCATGGAAAAGCGCGGCAACTTCGCCTCCGACGACGCGCTGATGGACCAGATCATGGTGGCCGCGGACGATGCGCGCAACCCGCTCTTCCTCTTCGCCGTCACCCTGCAGGGACACGGACCTTACGAGGCGGGCCGTTATGCCGGCGACACCATCGGCGTAGAGGGCGATCTTTCCGCTTCCGCATCGCAGGCGCTTGGTACCTATGCGCAGGGCGTGGCGGAGGCCGACGACGCCCTTCTGAAGCTGATGCGCTGGGCAAAAAAGCGCGAGCGCGAAACCATCATCGTGCTCTTCGGCGATCACCTGCCGCCGCTTGGCCAGACATTCGTGGAAAGCGGCTACATGCCGGGCATGGTGGCCAGCCGCCGCGCGCCGCTGGAAATCATGAAAAAGGAACACGAGACGCCGCTCGTCGTCTGGTCCTCGAAGACGGGCGTGCGCAAGAATATCGGCACCATCAGCCCGGCGCTGCTGCCCTATCACGTATTGAAAACAGCCGGTTTCTCAGACCCCTTCTATACGGGGACTTTGGGTGAAGTGCAGGATGCGTTTTCCGTTGTCGACCGGCATATGCTGGTGGCAACGGATGGCAAGGCCCTGCCCGACTGGTCGATTTCACCCAATTCCATTCCGGACGTGGTGCGCAATTATCGCCTGCTGCAATTCGACATGATGTTCGGCGAGCAATATGGCCGAGAGCGCTTCTTCCCCGGCTTCAACTGGGTAAATGACGCTACACCCTCCGTCTGATGGGGCTGGATGTCTAAACGGCATGGCAGCGGAAATCGTTTGAATTCCATTGCCATGCGGGTTTATCTCGACAGGGCCGTAACGAACCATCAGCACCACGAGAAGCACCGTGTCAGACATCTCCGACTATATCGTTTCGCACTTCAAGCGCTCCTCCCGGGAAATCGGCGAGGTGGAGCGTCGTATTCTGGAACTGTCGCACCAGAAAAAGCTGGTCTCGACCGACACCAATGCGGAATTTTCCGCCGGGGCAAACCTGGGCGACAGGCTGGCCGACAGCATTGCAAGGGTTGGCGGCTCCTGGGGATTTATCCTCAGCTTCTGCTTTTTCCTGGTGTTCTGGGCAATCATCAACACGATCGTGCTGACGACGCGGGCCTTCGACCCCTACCCCTTCATCTTCCTCAATCTTCTGCTCTCCATGCTCGCGGCCATTCAGGCGCCGATCATCATGATGTCGCAGAACCGGCAGGCCGCCCGCGACCGCTTCGAGGCCGCCAAGGATTATGAGGTGAACCTGAAAGCCGAGCTTGAGGTGCTGTCTCTGCACGAAAAGATCGACGTGAAGGTACTGGCCGAACTGGCAGCACTCAGGCAGGACCTCGCTGCCCTTCACCGCCATGTGACCCGGAAAGAAGACTGACGAGAAAGAACCGGCGCGCGAAAATCCATCCCCGCTTTTCCCCGCCCCGCCTTACCCTGTTATCTTGAATGCAGTCCTGCCGGGTAGACGCCAGACGTGGCGTAAACCGAAGGACGGTCCTGGTGGTGGGAACGGTGGCACGTTCATGGTGACAGGACCATTTCGCAAAAGGCCGTGCACTGCCTCTTGCGAAATACGGCTTTCTGGAATGCCCGGTCGCGCAAGCATCCGTCCACTCCAACCCCAATCAGAGCGTGACCGGGCACAACCCGTCTGAAACTACGAAAACCCGACGGCGAAGGCCGTGCCGGGCGCAAAGGCGCATCTTTGCGTCGCAAAACGACGAGCGGGCAAAACGGTTACGAATCCGTCAGATTATTGCGCTACAGATTGACGCAGGCGTTTGTTGCATTGCACTCTCGTGTGCAAGGCTGACAAGGGAATCACTTCCCCTGGTCAAAATGGCATCACGACCATTTCGCGGCAGCGCCATCCCGGATGCGACATCCGGTCATTGCAATACATTCTGTTCCGGGGTTTTCATGTACCAGTTCGATCTGATTGTTATCGGCAGCGGTCCGGCGGGAAGACGCGCCGCCATCCAGGCCGCTAAGCTCGAAAAGAGGGTTCTGGTCATCGAGAAGGGCAGCCGCGTCGGCGGCGTTTCGGTGCACACAGGCACCATCCCTTCCAAGACATTGCGCGAAACCGCGCTCAATCTCACCGGCTGGCGCGAACGCGGTTTTTATGGCCGCTCCTACCGCGTCAAGCAGGAGATCGACGCGGACGATCTGCGCCGCCGCCTGCTGATCACGCTCGACCACGAGGTCGAGGTGCTGGAACACCAGTTCGCCCGCAACCGCGTGCAGCACATTCGCGGCACGGCAAGCTTCGTCGATGCCAACACGGTGAAGGTGGTGAAGAACGACGGTGAAGTCATGAACGTCACCGGCGCTTCCATTCTGCTCGCCATCGGCACGCGGCCCTACCGGCCACCGCATATTCCCTTCGACGGCGCGGCAGTGCTCGATTCGGACGAGATACTCGAGATCAAGGAACTGCCGCGCTCCATGGTCGTTGTCGGCGCGGGCGTCATCGGCATCGAATATGCCACGATCTTCAGTGCGCTCGACACGCAGGTAACAGTGGTTGAACCGCGCGAAACCATGCTGGAATTCATCGACAAGGAAATCGTCGAGGACTTCACCTATCAGTTGCGCGACCGTAACATGAAGCTGATCTTCGGCCAGAAAGCGGAAAAGGTGGAGCGCGACGACAGCGGCAAGTGCCTCGTTTCGCTCAGCAACGGCCGCGTCCTTAAAGCCGAGACGGTGTTGTTCGCCGCCGGACGCGTCGGCGCAACCGATACGCTCAATCTTTCCGCCTGTGGGCTGGAAGCCGACAGCCGCGGCCGCCTGAAGGTCAATCCCGAGACCTTCCAGACAACAGTGCCGAACATTTACGCCGCCGGCGATATCATCGGTTTTCCGAGCCTCGCCTCCACCTCGATGGAACAGGGCCGTATCGCCGCCCGCCACGCGGTCGGTGCACCGGCCGGTGAACCGCCGCAGTTCTTCCCTTACGGCATCTATGCCGTTCCGGAAATCTCCACCTGCGGCCTGACGGAAGAAGAAGTCACCGAACGCCACATTCCCTATGAATGCGGCATCGCCCATTTCCGCGAAACCTCACGCGGCCATATCATGGGTCTCGACAGCGGGTTGCTGAAGATGATCTTCTCGCTGAAAACCCGCCGTCTGCTCGGCGTCCACATCGTCGGCGAAGGTGCCACCGAACTGGTGCATATCGGCCAGGCCGTGCTGAACCTGAAGGGTACGGTGGAATATTTTGTCGAGAACACCTTCAACTATCCCACGCTTGCCGAGGCCTACAAGATTGCCGGTCTCGATGCGTGGAACCGCATGGGTGAGCTGAAGAAGGATTGAGGCTGGCTGTTGCGGGTGGAGATCGTTTGCAATGTGCGCAAACCTCTCCTCCGTCATGCTCGGGCCTGTCCCGAGCATCTGCAACGTCACGATTTTATGCGACGTGATTAGATCCATGGGACTAGCCCAAGGATGACGCCGAATGCGACGCAAGAACGTCTATCACCTTCTGCTCATCCATACGATAACCGGTGACGCCCCTCACCACCGAATACTATACCGCGCACTCACACCCGGCCGAAAATGATCCGCATATCCCTGATCGAGCGTTCCGCGCACTGTCAGGTGATCGCCGATCTTCTGCTCCACGGCCACGCCGCTGCTGAACTCGTTGAAGCTGTTGCGGCTTGCCCCCGTCAGCACGAAGGCCGTGCCGGTTTCCGAGCGGGAAAGGCGCAGCGACTGCGATACATCCAGGCCGTTCCATTGCTGCGCCGTGCCGTCATAACGCACCGTGAAATTTCGGTTGGCCTCGATATCCAGTTCCGGCGTAACGATGCGTTTCTGTCGCGACGTCATGGAAACGCTGCTCGACCCCGTCAACGCGTTGAAGAGGACACCGACATCACGGGCAAGCGACACGCCGGGCAACTGTTCCGCCAGCAGCGTGACATTGCCCCACAACCTTACTGGCGTATCCACCACCTGCCCCGTCCTGGAGGCATTCATGCCCATTTCCAGCCCCGCCCGGATCGGCGTCTCGACCGGCAGCTTCGCACCGATACGCGCCGTATAGGAACGATCGGAATTCTTGACCGGCTTCCAGATCAAACCAGCCTCATCGGCATGGGCGGAGGACCCAAGAGCAGTGAACAAAGAGAGCAAAAGGCCAAAGCCTGTTCGTGGTGACATATCTTGTCCCCTGGCAAATTAAGGGCGCACCGGGTGAACCCGGCAGGCACGGTAAAAGCTTAAGGCCAAAGGTTTTGGCAGCGATGACAGCCGCGCGTTGGCGGCCCATGTTTCCTTGACGGCTGCACCGGCAGCCAAGACAAATCATGCTGCGCAGGGTGCCAGATGAACGGGAGATGAACAAGAGCAGATGCAGCAAAAAATCATGCTGCACCGCATTGTGATCGAAACGAAGGTGACGGGAAGCGTAGCGTGTTAATTTCCTGCCTTCGGAACAACGCAACGAGCCAGAATATCATCCACCACCACTCCCAAAGACCTCGATGAATCAATGGCAGATGCACCGACTGGAAGGTCTTCTTTCGTTGCGTGGAGTTGCAGGACAAATTGTCTTTCGGCCAGATTGCCACCGAACTCATCCTCGGGCCTGGCAGCCAGCCGTCTTTGTAAGGTCGCTGCATCGACATCCAGAATGAAGACCTCATCGAACAGATCTACAAAGCGTCGAAAATTTCTCGATCCGCCACAGAAGAAGGTGACGGCGTGCTCTTGATCAGCCACAAGCTGCCGAACTTTTTCGACATTCCAGATGTGATGTCGGTGACGGAAGGCGATTTTTGTGTCGCCGCCCTGAAACAGCGCGACATCCATGGTTTCGCCCGTTTCGGGGTCGCCTTTGTAAGCCAGTTCACGGTCGCCGTGAATCACATGAAAGCCGCGTTGCTGAAGTTCCGTTGCAACCGAGGTTTTACCAGCCCCGGAGACACCCTCGATCAAATAATTTCTTCTGCCCATCGCCGCGACTGCCCAACGCCCTGTCATGCCTTCTGAAGATAATAGTCGAGAAAGACGTGAAGATGTCGGAGTGTCGAATTCTCCGGTTCATGTAACGCGAAATTGCGGTAGCTTGACGACTCAACGTTTTCCCACTGATAGTGACAAAAAGGCGAAGCCTGCGCCTAACCTCCCAGACCTTCCCCAGCATGGTCTTGAACGGAGGCAAAGGGACTGTCGTTGTCTCAGGCTACTGTCTTGGTCCGATCGTTTCGGGCGGGTTGCTGGGGAATCGCGTCCGGGACGTGAAAGGCCTGATCATGACGCAAAATAATAATTTCAAACGCCGCGTAAGAGCTCGTGCAGCGAAAACCGGCGAGTCCTATACGGCGGCGCTCAAGCATATCCGCCGAACTCCCGACATGCCAGTTAGCCCTTCTTTACGAATGGCTGTCGCGCAAACGTCGCTGGTCGACGACCCTCGTATGGTTTCGGCACTGAAAGCAGCCGGGCAAGAAATGCGTCGCCTCATGTGCGATGCCCATAAGGCCGGCGCCCGTCTCATCCATTTCCCGGAAGGGGCAACGTGCTGGCCCAATAAACGCATCATGTCCGAAACTGGGCCGAGAGAAATCGGGCCTTCCGACTGGACGCGCTTTGAATGGGAAACCCTGCGCAGAGAACTGGAAGCGAGCAGAAAACTGGCGCGAAGGCTGAAGCTTTGGACGATTCTCGGTTCCGTCCATCAGCTTACTCCGCCACATCGACCGTATAACAGCCTGTACGTCATCTCCGATCGCGGGAAGCTTATAACTCGCTACGATGAGCGCCTGCTGTCGAACACCAAAATCTCGTTCATGTACTCGCCGGGAACTGTACCGGTGACGTTTGAAATCGATGGCTTCCGTTTTGGTTGCGCGCTCGGCATGGAGGCGCACTACCCAGAAATATTCATGGAATACGAGAAGCTGAACGTCGATTGCGTGCTGTTTTCCACCGCAGGTGATGGCCCGTCCAATGCCCCGGCATTTGCAGCCGAAATATTGGGGCATGCGGTGAGCAACACCTATTGGGCCAGCTATTCCACCTTGGCGGCTCAGAGTACAGCTGCTCCCTCGGGAATCGCCGCACCGGATGGCCGTTGGGTGGCGCAATGCCCGATGAACGGTTTACCGGCTATCGCAATAGCAGACATTGCTATCGATCGTGAAAATCCCGCACGACCATGGCGGCGAAAAGCCCGCAGCGATCTATATGCGCCTCATCAGGTGAATAATGATCCCAGAAGCGATAGCCGGGAGCAATTTTAACAGGCGAGATCGGTCAGCGGCGCGGTTTGGGTCCGCTGGCCACCGCGCAAGGCGGATGGACCGTATCGCCCAGACGAAACAAAAAAGGCCGCAGCTTTCGCCACGGCCCTTCCATTCATTCAGCTTTCGCCAGCCAAGATTATTCGGCGTCGGCCTCAGTGGCCTTCTTCTTGGCCGGAGCCTTCTTCTTCGGAGCGGCTTCTTCGCCTTCAGCGGCGTCGTCAGCTTTGGCAGCAGCCTTTTTCTTGGCAGGCGCCTTCTTCTTGGTTTCCGTTGCTTCTTCGCCGTCGTCAGCCAGAAGCTCTTCCTTGGAAACGGTCTTGTCCGTTACCGAGATTTCCGTGAGCAGCTTGTCTATGACCTTTTCTTCGAAGATCGGAGCGCGCAGCGAAGCGGAAGCGCCGGGGGTGTTGCGGAAGAAATCGAGGATTTCCTTCTGCTGGCCGGGGAACTGCTGCAGCTGCTGGAACAGCGCGCGCTGCATTTCTTCTTCGGTCACTTCGACGCCGGCCTTTTCGCCGATTTCGGAGAGAACGAGGCCGAGACGAACGCGGCGTTCAGCGAGCTTACGATATTCTTCGCGGGCTTCTTCTTCCGTGGTGTCTTCGTCAGCGAAGGTCTTGCCGGACTGGGCAAGATCGGTGTTGATCTGGCGCCAGATGTTGTCGAATTCGGCATCGACGAGGCCAGCCGGCGTGTCGAACTTGTACATTTCGTCGAGCTGGTCGAGAATCTGACGCTTGACCTTCTGGCGGGTTACGTTGCCGTACTGGCTTTCGATCTGGCCGCGAACGATTTCCTTCAGCTTTTCAGCCGATTCGAGACCGAGCTTTTCCGCCAGTTCGTCGTTGATTTCAACAGCAGCGGCAGCAGCAACTTCCTTGACGGTGATGTCGAAGTTGGCTTCCTTGCCTGCGAGGTTCGCAGCCGGGTAGTCAGCCGGGAAAGTCACGGTGATGGTCTTTTCGTCGCCGGCCTTGACGCCAACGAGCTGGTCTTCGAAGCCGGGGATGAAGCGGCCAGAACCGAGAACCAGTTCAGCGTCTTCAGCAGCGCCGCCATCGAAGGCTTCGCCGTCAACCTTGCCGAGATAGTTCATGGTGACGCGGTCGCCCTCGGCGGCCTTGCCCTTCTTGGCTTCAAAGGTACGGGCGCTCTCAGCGATCTTGAGGATCTGCTCGTTGATTTCGTCTTCGGAGACTTCAACAACTTCGCGGGTAACCTTGATGCCGTCATTGGCCTTCAGTTCGATGGCCGGAATGATTTCGTAGGCAACGGTGAATTCGAAATCGGTTTCAGCCGAAAGGATCTTTTCGGCTTCCTGCTCGTCTTCGGTCATGGAGATGGCCGGCTGCGTTGCAGACTTCTCACCGCGGCTGGAAAGGATTTCGGAAGGCTTTTCACGAACCAGCTCGTTGACGAGGTCGGCCATGATGGACTTGCCATACATCTTCTTCAGATGGCCCATCGGCACCTTGCCGGGACGGAAACCGTTGATGCGAACCTTGTCCTTGGCGTCAACCAGGCGCTCGTCCAGACGGGCCTTCATGTCGGCAGCCGGGATAACGACCTTGAGTTCGCGCTTCAGGCCTTCAGCCAGCGTTTCGATAACCTGCATTTTCTCAAACCTTCACATCATGGCGGCGGTGCTCAGACAGCCGTTGGTTTACTTTCGAGCACTGCGCCGGAAACGTCGTTCCCCGGCCGTGGCTTCCATTATTTCTTCACACAAGCGCCTGCCGGACAAAATTGCGCTCGCGCCGGAGACAAGGGCGCGAAGGGGATGATGAACCCCAAAGCTCCCTGCATCACTAAGGATGCACTCTGGCACAAGCGTGGCACAGCCATGCTTTACTTGTGGTGCGGGTAGAGAGACTCGAACTCCCACGCCGAAGCGTTGGTACCTAAAACCAATGCGTCTACCAATTCCGCCATACCCGCACGTTGGGCGGCGGTATGTCACAATGTTCTGGAAGGGTCAAGCACACCTTATCGCCGCGTCCGGTTTCGCCCGGACTTTTCTTGGGTCCCCGCCCCAGCCGCAAAAGCCGCCCGGTACGTTCTTGCCGTTTCGTGCCCGCATGAAAGGGAACGGCGCGCCCGCAGACGATGACACGAGGGGCCGCAAAACTGCGCACGCCGTCTCCCTCTTTCCCGTCCGGCTTCACATGTTGCGACAGGAAAAACGCGCAACATTTATGCGGCTACATGACATTATATATAGGACATGCCGCCCGTCATTTTACGAGAACGCGCGCCTCCAGCCGAAGCCCTTATACGAACGACCTTTGCATCCCCATCCTCGCCGCTGCCCTGCCCGACCCCTGGTATTCAGCCGGACCGCACGGCTTGGCAGCGACAGATGTCGCCAAGTTCACTAAAAGCACACAAATTGGTCACAAATTATGCAGCAACCGCCGCAATTGGGGTCGTTTACCGGCTTGCTTTGCGTTCCATGCATAGGTGGCATCTTGCTTTGTCTGTTTTTGTTTTTATTAAACCGATTATATTCATGGTCATACAGAGATCGAGTTCAGCCCCGAGCCTAATCCTCCCAAGACGGGCCGGAAATGCTGGACAGCACGAAGAGGAAGATGACAATGAACATTACACGCTCGCTCACCAACTGGCGCAAGTATCGTCAGACCGTAACCGAACTCGGCCGCATGACCGACCGCGAACTGAGTGACCTCGGCATTGGCCGTCAGGACATCCGTCGCGTCGCACGCACCGCCGTCGGCATCTAATACGCTCCGCCGCTTGAGGCGGCGGATGCGAGACGACCCTCCCAAAAGGCCAGAGGCTCCCGCCTCCGGCCTTTTTTTCGTTCTGGCACCTTCTCGGAATCGAGCCGCGCCGCCCCACCGGCATGTGCGCGTGACAAACAGATGAAAAATGCATCGATTAGGCGGCTGCATCCGGCATGTCTGGAGAGCCCGAACGCCCTTCAAGCACCGCTGAGGGGAGCAAAAAGCCGGTCTAACACCGCCAATGGCCGCAAACCCCTTCAAAACCGCCCGAAAGACAGGCATTTCCGCTCATATTTTGCTCATGCGGTAGTCAAAGCCGCAAATTTAGCCGACATAGTGCACAAATGCATGGCAGTCGCCTAAATTCTGCACTGCACAACATGGCTCAATGTCTATATATAAAACCTCAACAGCCGAGAGCACAGAAACACTGAGCCGGCCGACGAAATCAAAGAAAGATTGAGGAAACGATCATGAACCCTATCCGCATCGCAAAGAACTGGATCTCCTACCGTCGCACGATCAACGAACTTGGCAGCCTGTCCAACCAGGCCCTGAGCGACATCGGCCTGACACGTTACGACATCCGTAACGTAGCTTCCCGTTCGTTCCGCTAAGGCGTAAAAGATCGTCCCGCTGCCCGACCTCCAGGGCGCGACGATTGAGCGACAGGTAAAAGAAAGCGGCGCCTCTGGCGCCGTTTTTGATTCTGGCGGTATTCGCCGGAGATTTTTGGCTTACAAGCATAGAGACCACATTCCC
Source organism: Agrobacterium sp. 16-2014-1-2a (assembly GCF_053522705.1). Lineage (NCBI taxonomy): Bacteria > Pseudomonadati > Pseudomonadota > Alphaproteobacteria > Hyphomicrobiales > Rhizobiaceae > Agrobacterium > Agrobacterium sp. 16-2014-1-2a. Next base: position 186,613 of record NZ_JBNWBX010000001.1, on the reverse strand, counting down.
TCCGCCCCTATCGTCCCACCCGCAAAAACATTTGGCTGTCGCAGCCATGCATGGTAGTGCATCGCCCTGAAAAACGCGTCCTTCGGGACCCGCGCGGAACAATCACTCGAAAGACAGCCGCCGGAGGGGAGCTTTTGCCCCCACGCGGCCTATGGGCGCCAGCATGCAAGACAAGACCTATTCTCCCATTCACGTCGTGGGCGGCGGACTGGCCGGTTCGGAAGCCGCCTGGCAGATCGCTGAAAGCGGCGTTCCAGTCATCCTGCACGAAATGCGCGGCGTGCGCGGCACGGAAGCGCACAAGGGCGATACGCTGGCGGAACTGGTCTGTTCCAACTCCTTCCGCTCCGACGATGCGACCGCCAATGCAGTGGGCGTCATCCATGCGGAAATGCGGCTTGCCGGCTCGTTGATCATGGCCTGCGCCGACAGGCATCAGGTACCTGCCGGCGGCGCGCTTGCCGTCGATCGCGACGGATTTTCTCAGGCCGTCACGGACCGGCTCGAAAGTCACCCACTGGTGACGATCCTGCGCGAAGAGGTTTCCGGCCTGCCGCCGAAGGAATGGGGCAGCAGCATCATCGCCACCGGCCCGCTCACCTCGCCGGATCTGGCGGCGGCGGTTCAGGCCGAGACGGGTGAGGATGCCTTGGCATTCTTTGACGCCATTGCCCCCATTGTGCACCGCGACAGCATCAACATGGATATCTGCTGGTACCAGTCGCGTTACGACAAGGTTGGCCCCGGCGGCACGGGCAAGGACTACATCAACTGCCCGATGAACGAGGAGCAGTACAACGCCTTCATCGACGCGCTGATCGCCGGCGACACGGTGGGTTTCAAGGAATGGGAAGGCACACCCTATTTCGACGGCTGCCTGCCAATCGAGATCATGGCTGAACGCGGCCGCCAGACGCTGCGCCACGGGCCTATGAAACCGATGGGCCTGACCAACGCCCACAACCCCACCGTCAAGGCCTATGCCGTGGTCCAGCTTCGCCAGGACAATGCGCTCGGCACGCTTTACAACATGGTGGGTTTCCAGACCAAACTGAAATACGGCGCGCAGGCGGATGTATTTCGCATGATCCCGGGTCTCGAAAATGCGGAATTCGCCCGTTTGGGCGGCCTGCACCGCAACACCTATATCGATTCCCCCGTCCTACTCGATCCATCGCTGAAGCTGAAATCCCGGCCTGACCTGCGTTTTGCAGGCCAGATCACCGGCTGCGAAGGGTATGTGGAAAGCGCCTCCGTCGGACTTCTGGCCGGCCGTTTCGCTGCCGCCGAACGGAAAGGCGACACCCCGAGCCTGCCGCCCGCAACGACAGCCCTCGGCTCACTTCTCAACCACATCACCGGCGGGCATCTTTCCTCGAATGATGAGCCGGGCAAACGTTCCTTCCAGCCGATGAACATCAATTTCGGCCTCTTCCCAGAACTGGAGCCAGGCTCCATCGTCAAGCCGGAAGGCGTGAAACGTTTTCGCGGCAAGGACAAGACAATCATGAAACGCCAGCTCGTTGCAGCGCGGGCGTTGAGGGATTGTGCAACGTGGTTGAACGGGGGCGAGGTCATCCTAGAAACCGTCACCGATCATTATCGCTGAAACGCCACGGCATTGGCTAGGGTGAAGCCCCTGACCAATGCCGTCAGCGAACATTCCAGAAAAGCCAGTCCGACTTTCCCTTCTGATATTTGTAGTGTCGGGAGAAATACGGGTTTACCGCCGTCACGTATTCGAACTCGATATCCGTATTGCCCAGCAACGAAATGAGCGGGCGGTATTTGTAACGCCCCGAAATTACGATTACCGCTTCTTCGGTCTTGAAGTTTCCTTGCGTCAATATCTTGTCCCACTTCACGTTTTCGGCGTTGCCAAAAAAATTGTACGGGGCGAACTCGGTCACGGCGACCCCACCCACAAGCTTGGCGCTTCTGAGCGTCAGATCAAGCTTTTCAGATTCGAGCGGGCGCCCGGCAGCCATGACAAAGGATTTGACGCCCGTCCTGACGCGCTCCTCAAATTCCGGGAATCGGGCCGACCAACGGGCCGTATTGTCCACAACTGTTACGAAACGGTCATAGCTCATCCAGCCACGCCCGATTTCGATCACCATCGCCAGTACTAGAATGAGCAAAGGCATCAATAGCGCTAATTCCACCGCGGCAACGCCAGAGCGCGAACTTATCAGCGAGATGGATAGATATTTCAATCTCTTACCAATCATTCCGTCACCAGAACCGCGGTGATCGCCAGAGAGAGATTTTGCAATTGCGGCTTGCCCCCGGAACTGGGAACGAGCAGATGGGTGGTGGGAAGAATGAATTTCCAGTCATACCCCAGCGCCAGAAGATATTGCCCGGCGGCCTTGCTTGGCGCCTCGAATTTGTTCTCGACCGGAAATGTCACCGGTGTAGTAGCAAGGTTGGCATCAGCAATGGCAATGAGCGATATTTTCAGGTCATCTTCAGTTGTCGCGAGCAGGAAATTCGAGGCAATAACCTGCCTGAACTCCGCCGCGGTAACGGACGTTCGGCCAGCCGCCGCCTTGCGCAGATATTCAGTCCCGGCAGTGGCCGCCGTCGACATATTGAGGCTGAAGAAAAGCACGAGACTAACTTCGATGATACCGAAGATCAGCAGGAGATAGACCGGCAAAAGCAAACCGAACTCAACGGCGGTAGCCGCACGGATATCCGTGGCAAGCGACCGGATGAGACTGGGGAAGTCACGATGCGATATCTTAAAACGAGTCAAGATAAGTGACCTCGAATGCCGTTATGATGCCACCCAGACTGTCGCTCGTTCCAGCGGCGGCGATCGACAGCTTGTATAGCGAATAAGTATCGACAGTGACCTCGTAGCTTCGGCGCTCCCATCGAATTTCATTCGCCTTCTGGCTCATCTGGATAATTTTTTTCTCTACACCCATTTGGGGCCGCAACACCTGCAGCGAAATATCGATGTCGTTCGAGCCTTCGTAATTTTGGTTTCGCCCGTTGTACCAAACCGAGATTTCGTATTTGCCGGGATGCATTTCCACATATTTGAAGATCGAGCTGTTGGCGTCGCGTCTTTTTTGCCCTTCCCAGTGACTATCAAGTTCGACAGCGTAGCGGGTTGGCGGTATTCGCTCATGTTGGCCGTTGCGCATCGAGGGCGTGTTGTTCTTCTCTTCTTCTGTAGTGCACTGCTGCCCCTGCTCGGAATTCAAGGCGTCCTTGCCATCCGGTTGCGCCTTGCTGCCGTTTTTCGGATCGTTGTTTTCTTTGGGAAGAGTAGCCTGTGACTTTGGGGTGCATGTCATCCTGGCGCTTGTCTCCTTCTCCTTTTCCTGATCCCCGTAGCCCTGCCAGCCATGGTTCTTCCGGCAATCCGCATTGCTCCAATCCTGAAGTTCGATGCCCGGCCCCGTACCGCCATCCCACCCCAGTTCGGCATAGGTATAAACACCCCAGCAACCGTTGGGTGTTTTGGCGGTTCTGCCGTTTTTCAGCATACGTTCCGTGCCGTTCAGCGTCTTTTCGAAGGTGTTGTTGACAACGACCTCACCGTCATGTGGATAAGGCGGTATACCGCCACAACGATACGACAGCTGATAGTCCAGTTTTTCCGCCCCGAACATGCCACTGAACACGGTTTTGTAGCTGAACTTTGCGTCTATATCCGTCGTCAGCCAGTCGATTTTAACATCGCGACTGACCACATCCTGTTTGGTGGAACGGATCAGTGCGTCGAACGTGTCGAGCACGTTTTTACGGCGCACCTCATCCAGGGGTACGTTCGTGCGCGTCGGTTTTGTCGAACGCTCACATGCCTGTGCAACCACCCGCTTCGACTGGCTATAATATGCCAAAGCCCGGCCGCCTTCGAAAAGAAACCCGAAAAAAAGCAGGAAAACCGGCAACAGCAACGCCGTCATAATGGCGAAACTGGCCCTCCGGTCGTGCAAAAACGCCCCGAAAATCTCCGCCAGACCGTCCAGTTTTGTCTTAAAATTCAACATTGAAAATGCCGCTTCATGAAATTGGCTATCACCCGCCTTAAAATAAATCGCCCAGTTTCCCTCCACGCATCCGGACAGACACAACGCCACAGCCGGAGGGAATATTGGGGCAGCAGCAAACAAACTCAGCAAAGGCTGATGTACCGCGATCATGGCGGCACGCGGCAAATGAGCCGAACCACTTGCAAGCAAGAGATGCAAAAACTAATAACAGCCGCCGAAATACAGCACCGACTGCGGGTTATGCTCCATTCGAAATTCTATATTGTGGTATAAACACCAAATTTGTAAATTAATAGTCACCTTTATTCCGAAAAATATATGTAAAAACATACACTTAAATCACGTATTCATAATTTAGAATAGCTGAAGTAAACCATATAAAGACAACGCGAAACATTGCCCTGATGGCAGGCCCGCGACGATGCGCAAATTCCTCACAGGTGTGAGGGGCATTGCCGTCTTTTGAATACGGCAAGACGGATTTGTACCTTGCCCCTGCCGCCAAGCTCGGGCAAAACAGCCTTTTCCAATCACGAGACCATGCCAGGAGATAGAATATGGACGTTCGCGCCGCAGTTGCCATTCAGGCAGGAAAACCGCTTGAGGTCATGACCGTTCAACTCGAAGGTCCCCGCGCTGGCGAAGTGCTGGTCGAGGTCAAGGCGACAGGTATCTGCCACACCGATGATTTCACTCTCTCCGGTGCCGATCCCGAAGGTCTGTTTCCGGCCATCCTCGGCCATGAGGGTGCAGGCATCGTCGTTGATGTCGGTCCCGGTGTCACCTCGGTCAAGAAGGGCGATCATGTCATTCCGCTTTACACGCCGGAATGCCGCGAGTGCTATTCCTGCACATCGCGCAAGACCAATCTCTGCACCTCCATCCGCGCCACCCAGGGCCAGGGCGTGATGCCTGACGGCACCTCGCGCTTCTCGATCGGCAAGGACAAGATCCACCACTATATGGGCTGCTCGACTTTCTCGAACTTCACCGTCCTGCCCGAGATCGCCCTTGCCAAGATCAATCCCGATGCGCCCTTCGACAAGGTCTGTTACATCGGCTGTGGTGTGACGACCGGCATCGGCGCCGTCATCAACACCGCCAAGGTGGAGATCGGCTCGACGGCAATCGTCTTCGGTCTCGGCGGCATTGGTCTCAACGTTCTGCAAGGCCTGCGTCTTGCCGGCGCTGACATGATCATCGGTGTCGATATCAACAATGACCGCAAGGCCTGGGGCGAGAAGTTCGGCATGACCCACTTCGTCAACCCGAAGGAAGTGGGCGACGACATCGTGCCCTATCTCGTCAACATGACGAAGCGTAATGGCGACCTGATCGGCGGTGCGGATTATACGTTCGACTGCACCGGCAATACCAAGGTCATGCGCCAGGCGCTGGAAGCCTCGCATCGCGGCTGGGGCAAGTCTGTCATCATCGGCGTTGCCGGTGCCGGCCAGGAAATCTCCACGCGTCCGTTCCAGCTGGTCACCGGCCGCAACTGGATGGGCACGGCCTTCGGCGGCGCGCGTGGCCGCACCGATGTGCCGAAGATCGTCGACTGGTACATGGAAGGCAAGATCCAGATCGATCCGATGATCACCCACACGATGCCGCTCGAAGACATCAACAAGGGCTTTGACCTGATGCACAAGGGCGAGAGCATCCGCGGCGTCGTGGTCTATTGATCGGCTGACAAAATGGCAGGCGCGCACCGCGCGTCTGCCATATGAATTGACCTACCTTTCCGCTTACAGCCGTGCCGATTAACGGGACGGTAAATCTATCGTCGTATGCCGATATTGCGCGGTGGAGTTGAAAAATCCCTCCCTGCCCGAAACGACGCCAGATAGCGGGAGCCACCTCTGAAAACCGTACCGATCGACAACGGAAACCGCGTCGCTGCCGTTGCACTTCTGGCGAAAGGTTTTCCGGAAAAGAGCGAGGCTTTCTGGGCGCTCGGCGTGTCCCTTATAAGCGACCATCATCAGCGGCAGGATCTCGGCCACATCGGGCAATTGCTGATGAAGGGCGACGATGCCGTGGGCGTTCTTCTGACGATCCGAAGCCGCCTGCCCGAGACTGGTAGGACAGTCGTCAACCTGTCCAGCTGGTATGTCGAACCTTCCAGCCGCTGGTTTGCACCGCGTATGCTGCAAATGGCGACATCCTTCGAAGAAGACATCTTCACCGATCTTACCCCGTCTCCAGAAGCCTGCAAGCTGAACGAGAGACTGGGGTTCACAACGATAACGAATTGCACGCTTTTTTATCCCCTGCCTTTAAAGGCATTCAGCCCGGCCAGGGCGCGGCTGCGCCCGCTTGCCGAAGTGCCGCAGGGCACGCTGTCTGCCGCCACGCGCGACATGCTGGAAGATCATGCGCGTTTCGGCTGCATCGTGGCAGTCATGGAGGCGGATGGCAGCCATTATCCGCTGGTGTTTTTAAAAACCATAACCAAAAGGCTGCCCTCCGCCCGCCTCATCTATTGCGAGGACAGGCAAGTCGCCCAGAGGCACATTTCGGCAATTGCCCGCCATCTTCTTGGCAAAGGCCGGCTTGCATTGACCATGGCGGCTTCCGATGAGAAGCGAGACGCCGGCGGATTTGCCATACTCAAATCCTCGCCAATACAAGTAAAGGGAGCATGGAACCCACGGTTTATTAACGAAACATATTCAGAATTGGTGTTATTGCCACCCTGGGTATTGGGACGCTCTTAAAAGACGCGCGCTTAAACCTTGCCTGAAAAGAAAAAAATGCGCTTCGGCCGAGACTAGTCCCGACTGCGCGAACGAGCGGAGAATAAGCATGCTTTCAGCGAAACCCAGGGAAGTCGATGTCTCCGAGACCATCTATTCCTACCTCTCGCAGCGTTTCCCGGCTCATGCCCCGTTTTCCGCAGATACGCAATTGCTCGAAGGCGGCGTGATCGATTCGCTCGGTTTTCTTGAACTGATGATCTTTCTCGGCGAAGGTTTCGGCATCGTTCTCAATGATGAACATTTCACCCCGGAAAATCTCAGCACGCCGGCCGATCTGATTGCCTTCGTCACTCAGGAACGGCGCAGATGACAACCCACATCCTGCTGCACCACCTGCTCACCGCGCGGGCGGAAAGCGGCGATAAGGCGCTTGTCTACAAAGAAAAATCACTGAGCTATCGCGAATTTTCCGAAGCGGCCGCACGTTGTGCGGCGGCATTGCAGGAGGCCGGAACGGAGCGCGGCGACCGTGTCGTCATCTTCCTGCCGCGCGGCATCGAGGAATGCTGGTCGATCTTCGGCGTGAGCATGGCTTCCTGCGTCTTCGTGCCGGTCAACGCGCTTTTGAAGGCGCAGCAAATCCGCCATATCGTCGCGGATTGCGGCGCAAAAATCGTCATCAGCAGCGCTACGATGATGGATGAGCTGAACGCGGCTGTGGAAGACCTGCCCGAGGTCACTGTACTGCTGGCGGAACAAATCGACCGCCGCCCGCCCGTGCCTGCCAAAGTCTCCCCGTCAATTGGCGAGGACCTTGCAGCAATCCTCTACACATCCGGCTCCACCGGCTCGCCCAAGGGCGTGATGCTGTCGCACCGTAATCTTCTGGCCGGAGCGCGCATCGTGCGCACCTATCTGGAGATCACCGGAAAAGACCGCCTTCTCTCCATTTTGCCCTTCAGTTTCGATTACGGCCTGAACCAGTTGCTGACGGCGGTTGAACAGGGTGCGACCACTGTTATCTCCACCTTCAGGCTCGGCGACGACATTGTCAGGGACTTGCGCGACCATGCCATTACCGGGCTTGCCGGCGTGCCGACCGTTTGGGCTATCCTGACGAGGGCCGCGCCGTTGCTGGCGAAAACGCCGTTGCCGCAGTTGCGTTACATCACAAACTCCGGCGGACGCGTGCCGCAGGAAACCGTGAGGGCGCTGCGCGAAAAGCTGCCGGGAACGAAAATCTATCTGATGTATGGCCTGACCGAGGCCTTCCGCTCCACATTCCTGCCGCCTGATGAAATCGACCGCCGCCCGACTTCCATCGGCAAGGCTATCCCGGAATGTGAAATCTTCATCGTCACCGATAAGGGACAGAGGGCAAAACCGGGTGAGCCCGGCATTCTCGTCCATCGCGGCCCGACCGTGTCGCTGGGTTACTGGAACCGGCCGGAAGATACCGCCAAGGTGCTGCGCCCTCACCCTTTCATTCCGGCCGAACGCGGTGGCGAGACCGTGTGTTATTCCGGCGATCTGGCGGTGGAAGACGAGGACGGCTTTTTCAGTTTCGTTGCCCGCAACGATGCGATGATCAAATCGTCAGGCTATCGCATCAGCCCGACCGAGGTGGAGGAAAGCCTGATGTCGACTGGCCTTTTCCAGCAGGTCGCCGTCATCGGCCTGCCGGACCCCTTTGCAGGCGAGAAGGTGCATGCCGTGGCAACCGCCGCCAACGAGAATATCGATACCTCGGCAGCTCTCAAAAAAGCTGCCGAAATGCTTGCCCCCTTCATGATTCCGCGCGCCATCGAACTGGTCGACCGGCTTCCGGTCACGGCCAATGGCAAGGTGGATTACCGCGCGCTGGTGCGCGAACGGACGGACAATGGCGCCCACGGATAAACCCCAAAGCCACGGCCCTGCCCTTGCCGCCGCGCAATTCGCAGTCGACGAAAACGATCTTGTCATCGGCGGCCTTGCCGTGCGCGATATCGTCGCTGAGACCGGAACGCCGTGCTTCCTCTATGATGCCAGCGCCATGCGCCGCGCCTATCGCGATCTCGCAACCGCGCTCAGTGGTTTTGCCGATATCTACTATTCGGTGAAAGCCAATCCCCTGCCCGCCATCATCTCGCTTTTCCGTGAAGAAGGCGCTGGCGCAGAAATCGCCTCCGTCGGTGAATATCGCGCCGCCATCAAGGCAGGTGTGCCACCGGAAAAGATCATCTTTGCCGGTCCCGGCAAGCGCCAAGCTGAATTGCTTGAGGTGATCGAGAGCGGTATCGGCGAAATCCATATCGAGAGCGCCGAGGAAATTGCCCGCATCGAGGCGATCGGCAAACCGGTCAAGGCTTCGATCCGCATCAATCCGGTGCCGGATGCGCAGGCAGGCGCCATGCGCATGGGTGGCAAGGCCACCGCCTTCGGTTTCGACGAGGAAGAACTCGAAAACGTCCTGCCGCTGTTCAGGGACATCAGGCATATCAATCTCGTCGGTGTCCATATTTACGGTGGCACGCAAATCCTCGATGCCGACATGCTTGTCTCCCAATGGAGACACTCCATTTTGCTTGCCGCACGCATGGCCGAAATGCTCGGCAGGCCCCTTGAAACCATCGATCTCGGCGGCGGTCTCGGCATCCCCTATTTCGCCGGGGAGACGCCGCTCGATCTTGCAGCGGTCAGTGCCGCCATTCCCGACCTCAAGGCCTTGGTGCAGGCACATCCGCTGATCGCCGATGCCCATATCATTGTCGAACCCGGCCGCTTCCTCGCCGGTCCCGGCGGCATCTATGTGGCGGAAGTCAATTCGGTAAAGACCTCGCGCGGCACCACCTTCGTGGTGACGGATGGTGGCATGCATCACCATCTGGCAGCCTCCGGCAATCTCGGCCAGATCGTCAAGCGCAACTACCCCATCGTCGCACCGGCCATGATGCAGGCAGACTATGAGGAAACTGCAACCATAGTCGGCCCGCTCTGCACACCGCTCGACACGCTGGCACGCAATGCGGCCCTGCCGAAGCTGAAGGCTGGTGATCTCCTGGCAATCCTGCAATCGGGCGCCTATGGCGCCACCGCCAGCCCTTCGGGTTTTCTCAGCCATCCGGCGGCGAAGGAAGTGCTGATCGAGGATGGTGACATCGCCATTGTCACGTCGGCTCGAGATAGGGCTGGAGACAATATTGCTACCCTCACATCCGAAAATCCCCATCAAACACTAAGAATTTATGACATTCGCGAGGGCGTAATTGCAGCCGATCTTTACGATCTCCTTCATCTCCTCGCACCGGCCTCTCAAACGGCAACTTGGGTCGTTTCCACGGTCAAGTCTCTGCAATCCGCCGATGAATGGTTTGAGGTGGTGGGTGAATCGCGAGATGACCTCGAGATGTTGGCCCAGAAAGATGCGCGTATTTCAGGCGCCGTTCTGGCCGACCTCGCGAAGAAGGCGAAACAAGTGATATGGGGGCAGTTTACTGCGTTGTCGCCAGCCTTGGATCAGGAATGGGTGACCATTCGGGCAATCGACAGTAGCTTCTATGAAGTAACGACGCCTGACGCGAATGTGCAGGATAAGATTAAATCGTTCTTTCGGGATGTCCGCCCTACAGATTCGCAATACCGGTAAACTGAGACGCAACGCACGGGATAATCACCCCCGTAACAGTCTGTCCCCAACCGCAAATTTGGATTTCAGCAGACACTCATCATATTCCGCCTCGGCATCCGAATCGAAAACGATGCCGCCGCCGACATTGAAGATCGCGCGGCCGCCATCGAGCAAGGTCAGCGTGCGGATCGCCACCGAAAAGCGCATCTCACCAGCTGGAGACATGAAGCCGATCGCGCCGCAATAGGCGTCGCGCGGCGTCTGTTCCAGTTCGCGCAGGATCTTCATCGCCCACATTTTCGGCGCGCCGGTCACCGAACCGCAGGGAAAAAGCGCCGCGAAAATATCCTCCACCGTCACATCAGGCAAAAGCTTCGCGCGCACATGGCTGACCATCTGGTGCACGGTGGGATAGGTCTCGATATCGAACAGTCGCGGCACATGGAGGCTGCCGACTTCGGTGATGCGGGAAATATCGTTGCGCAGGAGATCGACGATCATGCGGTTTTCGGCAAGCGTCTTTTCATCCTCAAGCATCGCCGCGATGATCGCCCGGTCCTCTTGCGCATTCGCACCGCGCGGCGTCGTTCCCTTCATCGGGTGGGTTTCAATGAAACCTTCCCCGTCCACCGAGAAAAACAGTTCCGGTGAGCGCGACAGGATCACCGGTCCACCGAGATCGACCAGCGCGCCATATTTGACCGGCTGGCGCTCAACCAATGACCAGAAGGCCGTGAGCGGATCGCCGCTCCAGCGAGCGTGAACGGGCATCGTCAGATTGCCCTGATAACAGTCGCCGCGACGCAGATGCCCGTGCAGCCGCTCGAAGCGCTGGCAATAGTCTTCAAGGCTCCATGCGGGCGCGGGATCGGCCAGGAACGCATCGGCATCCGGCAGACTTACGGGCTGCGCAAATCGCCCCTCATCCGGTTGTGGGCCGGAAAAGACGCCGAAGCGAAGGAACGGCACGTTGCGAGGCTCGGCAGCAAAGTCCGCAAGTTTCGGCTCGAACAGGAAACCCGCCTCGTAGGACATATAGCCGGCAAGGTATTTCCCGGCGCGGCGCAGCTGCTCCATGCGTTTCAGCGCCGCGAAAAACGCCTCTGGCTCATCCGCGACGATGATCTCCTCCGGCTCGGTGAAGGCTGTCACCGTGCCGGTCGTGTCATCCCGGAAAAGAACGTAAGGCGCATGTGCCAAGGAAAGCGTCCGAGCAGGAGAAAGGGTCGGGAAAAATCAGGTCGGGTCTATGTCGCCCCGCGCCCACATCTCTATGGTTTCCGCATAAAAATCAGCGAAACGGCCTTCCTCGATCGACTTGCGGATACCCTGCATCAGCTCCTGATAATAGGCAAGATTGTGCCAGGAGAGCAGCATGCCGCCCAGCGCCTCATTGGAGCGCGTGAGATGATGCAGATAGGCGCGGGAATAATCACGCGAGGCCGGGCAGTTTGACTGCTCATCGAGCGGCCGCATATCCTCCGCATGGCGGGCATTGCGTATATTGACCCTGCCGCGACGGGTGAAGGCAAGCCCGTGACGACCGGAACGGGTCGGCATCACGCAGTCGAACATGTCGATGCCGCGAGCCACCGATTTCAGAATATCGTCTGGCGTACCGACGCCCATCAGGTAACGCGGCTTTTCGGTGGGCAGCACCGGCAGCGTGATGTCGAGCATGCCCAGCATCACATCCTGCGGCTCACCGACGGCAAGGCCGCCGACAGCGTAACCCTTGAGATCAAGCTGCTTCAGCCCTTCGGCGGAGCGAATGCGCAGATCCGGCTGGTCGCCGCCCTGCACAATGCCGAACATGGCCTTGCCGGGCTGTTCACCGAAGGCGACGCGGCAACGCTCCGCCCAGCGCAGCGACATTTCCATGGCGCGCTCGATTTCCTTCCGCTCGGCCGGCAGCGCGATGCATTCATCGAGCTGCATCTGGATGTCCGAATCAAGCATGCCCTGAATTTCGATCGAGCGTTCAGGCGACATATGGTGCAGCGAACCGTCCACATGGCTCTTGAAGGTCACACCCTTCTCGTCCAGCTTGCGCAGGCCGGAAAGCGACATGACCTGGAAGCCACCGCTGTCGGTGAGGATCGGATGCGGCCAGCGGATAAGCTCATGCAACCCGCCAAGCCTTGCCACGCGCTCCGGGCCGGGCCGCAGCATCAGGTGATAGGTATTGCCGAGAATGATATCGGCCCCCAACTCGCGCACCTGGTCGAGATACATGGCCTTGACAGTACCGACAGTGCCAACAGGCATGAAGGCAGGTGTGCGGATGACACCGCGCGGCATGGCGACTTCGCCAAGGCGGGCGCCGCCGCTCGTGGCTTTCAGGGTAAAGGTGAATTTGTCGTGCATCAGTTCTTCCGGAACAGCAGGCTTGAATCGCCATAGGAATAAAAACGGTATCCGGTTTCGATGGCATGCGCATAAGCGGCACGCATCGTCTCGAGACCGCAAAAAGCCGAAACGAGCATGAACAGCGTCGATTTCGGCAGGTGGAAATTGGTCATCAGAATATCGACCGCGCGGAAACGGTATCCGGGCGTGATGAAGATGCCCGTCGCGCCCGACCATGGCTGAATGACGCCATTCTCATCAGTGGCGCTTTCGATAAGCCGCAGCGAGGTGGTGCCGACAGAAACGATCCGCCCGCCGCGCGCCTTGACGGCATTGAGCTTTGCCGCAGTCTCTTGCGAAACATGGCCGATCTCGAAATGCATCTTGTGATCGTCGGTATCGTCGGCCTTAACTGGAAGGAAGGTCCCTGCCCCAACGTGAAGTGTCACGAAATGTCGCTCGATGCCGGCTTCGTCCAGCGCCGCAAACAGATCGGGCGTGAAATGCAGGCCGGCAGTGGGTGCGGCAACGGCGCCCTTCTCGCGTGCATAAATTGTCTGGTAATCGGTCTGGTCCTGCGCATCTTCCGGGCGCTTCGCGGCAATATAGGGCGGCAAAGGAATATGGCCGACGGAGGCGATCGCCTCGTCCAGAACAGGGCCAGAAACGTCGAACAGCAGCGTGATCTCGCCCTCCTCACCCTTTTCCTCGACGGTGGCCTCCAGATGGGCAAGGCCGCAGGCATTGTCGCGCTCGTAACCGAAACGGATGCGGTCCCCCTGCTTGATGCGCTTGCCCGGCCGCGCGAAAGCCTTCCAGCGCGACTGGTCGGCGCGCATGTGCAGCGTGGCTGAAACTGCCGTTTCAGGCGCACCTTCGCGCAGCCGCACGCCTTCAAGCTGGGCTGGAATGACGCGGGTGTCGTTGAATACCAGCGCGTCGCCGGGCTTCAGGAAGGAAGTCAGGTCGGATACGATGCGGTCTTCCATGCGGTTCGCATTCGGATCGACCACGAGAAGACGCGCACTATCGCGCGGGTTCGCCGGGCGAAGGGCGATATTCTCCTCGGGGAGATCGAAATCGAACAGGTCTACGCGCATTGCAATGGCTCTCGAAATATCAAAACCCGCCCTGCATGGCATGGGGCGGGTGGTGGGTGATGACAAGGCTTCCGACTACACTCGAAGTCATCCTCGGCTTGTCCCTAGGATGAGGTCTGAGAGGTTGGCGCCATCATCAATGTGAAACGCCCCGCAGTTTCCTGCGGAGCGGGTAAACACTTTATACGCTATTATCAGGCCGCCGAAGCAAGCTTCATCGAAACGATCGAATCGGGGTCCTTCACAGGCTCGCCGCGCTTGACCTTGTCGATGGCTTCCATGCCTTCGATGACCTGGCCCCACACGGTGTACTGCTTGTTCAGCCACGGCGAATCGGTGAAGCAGATGAAGAACTGCGAGTTGGCGGAGTTCGGGCTCTGCGAACGGGCCATAGAGCAGGTGCCGCGTACGTGGGAAATAGCCGAGAATTCAGCCTTGAGGTCAGGCTTCTCGGAGCCGCCCATGCCAGCGCGGGCCGGGTTGAAGCTTTCCGAACCCTTCTTGCCGAACTTCACATCGCCCGTCTGGGCCATGAAGTCTTCGATGACGCGGTGGAACACGACGCCGTCGTAAGCGCCTTCCGATACCAGTTCCTTGATACGGGCAACGTGGCCCGGAGCAACTTCCGGAAGCAGCTGGATCACGACCTTGCCGGTCGTCGTTTCCATGATGATGGTGTTTTCCGGATCCTTGATCTCGGCCATGATTATTCTCCTCTGTTCGGGCTCTATTGCCCTACCTTACTTCTTGCCGACGGTGACCTTGATCATCCGGTCGGGGTTGGAAACTTCGCCGTTGCCGCCGGCGCCGCGCTTGATCTTGTCCACGGCTTCCATGCCGGACACGACCTTGCCGACCACGGTGTACTGGCCGTTCAGGAACGGACCGTCGGCAAACATGATGAAGAACTGCGAATTGGCGGAATTCGGATCGCTGGAACGGGCCATGCCGACAACGCCGCGCGTGAACGGTGTCTTGGAGAACTCAGCCGGAATGTCGGCCATGTCAGAGCCGCCGGTGCCGGCACGCTGGGCGTTGAAGCCCTTCTCCATGTTGCCGTACTGCACGTCGCCGGTCTGCGCCATGAAACCGTCAATGACGCGGTGGAATGCCACGTTGTCATAGGCGCCCTTTTTCGCCAGCGCTTCAATCTGCGCCACGTGCTTGGGCGCGACTTCCGGCATCAGTTCGATGACGACGGGGCCGTCCTTCAGCTGGACGGTCAGGAATTCGGCAGCCGAAGCGAAGGTGCTGGCGGCAAGCGCGCCCGCAAACAGGGCGCCGGCAAAGGCAAATCGAACGAGTTTCATTGGATTGGCTCCGGAATGTGAGGCTGAAGTCAGCGCTTCAGCTTGGCGTTGAGGGCTTCAAGCACGGCTTTGGGAACGAAGGCATCCACATTGCCGCCCATGGCGGCGATCTGCCGGACCAATGTGGCTGTAATGGGTCGCGACGACGTACCCGCCGGCAGGAACACGGTCTGTATATCAGGTGCCATCTGGCGGTTCATGCCGGCCATCTGCATTTCATAATCGAGATCGGTGCCGTCACGCAGGCCGCGCAGAAGAAGGCGCGCGCCATGCTGGCGGGCTGCATCGACGACCAGATTGTCGAAGGAAACGACCTCAACGCGCGCCGCCTCACCAGGCAGGCTTTCGGAAAGGGCCCGGCTTATCAGCGTCGCCCGCTCCTCGAAGCTGAACAGCGGTGCTTTTCCGGGATGGATGCCGACGGCGACGATGACTTTGGACGCCACGTTCAGCGCCTGGATAAGCACATCCAGATGTCCGTTGGTCATCGGATCGAAGGATCCTGGATAAAAGGCAATCGTCATATCGCTCTCAAGTGGTGGGCGTTATGTGCCGCCTTTTGTCACGGAGATGGGCGCGGCGCAAGACTTTTACAACCCGGACGCCCTCCCGGTGCGGTCTGAACAACGGATGAATGCGCCGTTCAGTGCGGTTTCAGGGCTCATTTATATAAATACACGGCATCGGGAAACCGAAATGCCCCTCACCTCGTTAAGCCCCCGGAGAAATGAAAATGCTGGCCTTTATGATCGTCTTTTCGGTCATCGCATCATTCGCAGCCGAGTATCTTTTCCTCGAATGAGGCCAGTCGCCGGTTTCCTGAACGCCAGATGAACAAGCCATTCAAGGAAGTTTCACAGGCGCGATGCTAATCGATTTTTAAGGTTGACGCGGAACATGATTGGACGTGGCGCGTTAATATCAAACCAAAGGAACAGACAGATGTTTGTAAGAGAAAAACAGTCTACTTCGGCGAAAATCAGCGTCATCAGCACCGCCTGGACAGTACTGGTCATCGCAATGGTAGCAACAACGTTTAGCCTTTATGATCAGAAGCCTGCCGCCCAGGGACCGGACTATCCACAGATGACCGCCCGCTACCAGTCCATGACCTATTACTGATGAGGAACTAGGATTTCCTCGCTACCAACGGAGATGATATCATGTTCACATTCCTGACTCTGCTTCTTGCCCTGATCAGCATTATGTTCGTGACGTCAATGATCTCCGCCGTCGCCGAGATGCGACGTGAAGACGAGGAATTCAAGGCCTCGGTAAGACGCAACCGCGCGTTCTGACCGCAACCATCAGACTTAGCCGTCTTTCAGAATATGATTCTCCGCAACCGCCTGGATGCTCCGGGCGGTTTTATTTTGCCGCCTTAAGGGCCAGTATGGCGAAGATGAAGGCGTAAAAACCTAGCCCCAATCACATAAGCGTTTTCAAAACCCCGTTTTTCCAAGGCAAATTCCCTTCAATTTCCCATTGGATTGATTTAAGGAACGCCGATACGTTGCGGGCCGGACGGCTGGCGACCGCAATGACGTTCCTGTGAGGTTTGCATAACGATGCTCGATTCCCTGAGAAATGCTTCTCGAACCATGGCAGCCAAGCTGCTGCTTCTCCTGCTTGTTGTTTCGTTTGGCGTCTGGGGCGTCTCCGCATCACTCGTCACCTCCAATTCGCATGCGGTCATGACCGTCGGCGACCAGACGGTCAGCCCGCAGGAATTCCGCCTCGCCTATCAGCGTCAGGTTTCCGATCTGAGCCGCCAGTTCGGCGCGAGACTGACCACCGAACAGGCCAAGGCCTTCGGCATCGACCGTCAGGTGTTCAGCCAGCTTGCGGCGGGTGCCTCGCTGGACGAACTGGCGTCGAAGATGAATCTCGGCCTTTCGGAAGACCGCCTCGCCAATCTCATCGCCGAAGACCCGGCATTCAAATCGGTTAATGGCCAGTTCGATCGCACCCTGTTCACCGAGCGGCTGCGCAACTCCGGCCTGCGCGAAGACGACTATATCAAGGAACGCAGCAAGGTCGCGGTCAGAAGCCAGATCGTTGAAGCCGTTTCCGATGGTTTTAAGGCACCGCAGGTACTGGTGGACGCACTCAAGCAATACCGCAACGAACAGCGCTCGGTCGATTACGTCATCCTGTCCAACGCCGTCATTGCGCCGGTCAAGGCGCCGGGCGACGACGTGCTTGCACCCTGGTTTGAAACCAACAAGGCGAAATATCGCGCGCCCGAGTTCCGCAAGTTCACCTATGTGAAGCTGGAACCATCGGACATTGCCGATCAGGCTTCGGTGACGGATGCGCAGATCGCCGACTATTACAACAGCCACAAGGACAGCTTCCGCACCGCCGGTCGCCGCACCGTCGAGCAGCTGACCTTCCCGGAAAAGGAAATGGCAGAAGCCGCCGCGGAGCAGATCCGCCTCGGCAACACCACCTATGATCAGGTGGTGAAGGATCAGGGCAAGACCGCCTCCGACGTGACGCTTGGCGAATTCACCAAGGACACGATCCCCGACCAGTCGATTGCCGATGCTGCTTTCGCCGTCCAGAAGGATGGCGGCGTGTCTCCGGTCGTGGCAGGCTCCTTCGGCCCGGTCATCCTGCGCATCACCGGCATCAAGCCGGAAACCACCCGCACGCTGGAAGAAGCAAAAGAGGACATCCGCAAGGACCTCGCCACCGCTGCTGCAGCCGAAGAAGTCACCAATGTGCATGACCGTTACGAAGACCTGCGTGCCGGCGGCTCCTCGCTTGCCGATGCGGCAAAGCAGCTGAACCTCAAGCCCGTCACCATCGACGCCATCGATGCCGCCGGTCTTGATGAAAAGGGCGACGCCATTCAGGACCTGCCCTCGCCGCAGCTTGCCCAGGAAGTCTTCAAGACCGAACCCGGCACCGAAGCCCTGCCGATCAATCTTGGCCGCGAAGGCTACATCTGGTTCGACGTCGATCAGATCATCCCCGCCCGCGACCGCACGCTTGCCGAAGTGCGCGACGATGTCGTTGCCGACTGGACGGCAGAGCAGCAGCGCACGGCGCTTGCCACCAAGGCTGACGAACTGAAGGCACGCGTTGAAAAGGGCGAGACACTGGCAGCGGTGGCTGGCGAACTCGGCCTTGCCGTCGAGCAGAAATCCGGCCTGCGCCGCACCAGCGAGGACGCGATTTTCGGTCGCCAGACGATTACGGCGGTATTCTCCGGCGCTGAAGGCATGACGGGCACAGCGGCAGACGCCGATGGTTCCAGCCGCATCCTCTTCAAGGTCACGGCAGTCGACACCAACGCGCCTGCCGATGCGCTTGCCAATGACGATCAGCAGTTCGCCGCCATCGCCCGCGCGGCCGGCGACGACATGCTCGACCAGATGGTCAACCGCCTGCAGAACGACTACGGTGTGACCATCAATCAGGCCCTCGCCGATCAGGCGATGGTCGGCTTCTAACCGGGGGGCGGAAACGATGGCCGAACTGAAACCGCTGATCGCCAAGGTCGCAAACGGGGAAAGCCTGAACCGCGAGGAATCGCGGGCCGCTTTCGACATTCTGATGTCGGGCGAAGCTACCCCGTCGCAGATCGGCGGTTTCCTGATGGCACTGCGCGTGCGCGGCGAGACGGTGGACGAGATTGTCGGCGCCGTCTCCTCCATGCGCGCGCGCATGCTGCCGGTTTCGGCCCCCGAAAACGCGATCGACATCGTCGGAACCGGCGGTGACGGTATCGGCACCTACAATATCTCGACGCTCGCCTCGATCATCGTTGCCGGCACGGGCCTTCCCGTTGCCAAGCACGGCAACCGGGCGCTAAGCTCCAAATCCGGCACGGCGGATGCGCTGTCCGCACTCGGCGTGAAGCTGGATATCGGCCCTGACCTTATCGCCCGTTGCATCAGTGAGGCGGGACTCGGCTTCATGTTCGCGCAGCTGCACCATTCCGCCATGCGCCATGTCGGTCCAAGCCGCGTCGAACTTGGCACGCGCACCATCTTCAACCTGCTCGGCCCGCTTTCCAACCCGGCGGGCGCGAAGCGCCAATTGCTCGGCGTCTTTTCGCCGCGCTGGCTGGTGCCGCTTGCCGAAGTGCTGCGCGATCTCGGCTCGGAAAGCATCTGGGTCGTACATGGCGACGGCATGGATGAAGTCACGACGACAGGCGTCACCCATGTGGCGGCGCTTGAAAACGGCAAGATCCGCACCTTCGACCTGACGCCGAAGGATTTCGGTGTTGAACCCGCTTCCATGGCAGACCTCAAGGGTGGCGACGGCATTGCCAATGCAGCGGCACTTCGCGAGGTTCTGTCCGGCAAGCGCAACGCCTATCGCGACGTATCGCTATGCAACGCCGCGGCAGCCCTTGTCATTGCCGGCAAGGCCAAAACGCTTGGCGAGGCGATGACGACCGTGAGCCAAGCGCTCGACAGCGGCGCGGCGGCAGCAGCGCTCGACCGCCTGGTCGCTGTCTCCAATGAAACAGTCTCCGGGCAGGCCGACCACTAAAAGGAATGAGAGCGAAACCATGAGCGACATTCTGAAAAATATCGAGATTTACAAGCGCGAGGAAATTGCCGCCGCCAAGGCCAGGGTTTCACTTGCCGATCTCAAGGCGATGGCCGCAGGCCAGACTGCGCCGCGCGGTTTTTACAAAGCGCTGCGGACAAAGCAGGCTGAGGGCAAATTCGGTCTGATTGCCGAAATCAAGAAGGCCAGCCCCTCCAAGGGGCTGATCCGCCCGGATTTCGATCCGCCGGCACTGGCCGCCGCCTATGAGGCTGGTGGCGCCGCCTGTCTTTCCGTGCTGACGGACACGCCGAGCTTTCAGGGTGCGCCGGAATTTCTGACGGCTGCCCGCAATGCCTGCACGCTGCCTGCGCTGCGCAAGGATTTCATGTTCGATACCTATCAGGTGCATGAGGCCCGCGCCTGGGGCGCGGACTGCATCCTGCTCATCATGGCGTCTCTTTCCGACGATGAGGCGAAACGCCTTGAAGACGAGGCTTTTTCACTCGGCATGGACGTGCTGGTCGAGGTGCATGATGCGGAAGAAACCGAACGGGCGCTGAAGCTCGCCTCGCCGCTTCTCGGCATCAATAACCGCAATCTGCGCACTTTCGAGGTCAGCCTCGAAACCAGCGAGAAACTGGCTGGCCTCGTGCCCGCCGACAAGCTGCTGGTCGGCGAAAGCGGCATCTTCACCTATGAGGATTGCCAGCGCCTCGAAAAGAGCGGCATCAGCACCTTCCTCGTCGGCGAAAGCCTGATGCGTAAGGACGATGTGACGGCAGCTACCAAAACCCTGCTAACCGGCCAATCCGGCGTTCTGGCGGCGGAATGATGCGCCGATGAGCGAGGCGACAAAGCTCACCCATATCGATGCGAGCGGCGAGGCCCATATGGTCGATGTCGGCGACAAAGCCGAGACCGTCCGTGTCGCCGTTGCCGAAGGCTTCGTGAAGATGAAGCCGGAAACGCTGGCGCTCATCCGCGATGGTAATGCCAAGAAGGGTGACGTCATCGGCACAGCCCGGCTCGCGGGCATCATGGCAGCCAAGCAGACGGCAAACCTCATTCCGCTCTGCCACCCGCTGATGCTGACCAAGGTTGCGGTGGACATTACCGAAGACGCTGCCCTGCCCGGCCTGCGGGTGGAGGCCATGGTGAAGCTCTCCGGCAAGACCGGCGTGGAGATGGAGGCGCTGACCGCCGTGTCCATCGCCTGCCTGACCATTTACGACATGGCCAAAGCCGCCGACAAGGCGATGGAGATCGTCAATATCCGCCTTCTCGAAAAGAGCGGCGGCAAGTCGGGCGATTTCCGGCGACAGGAGACCTGAATGAAGCCACTGCTGCCCGTGGATGAGGCCGTAACGCGTCTTCTGGATGCGGCGGTTCCTGTGGTTGACAGCGAAACCCTTCCGCTCGCCGAATGCGATGGCCGCGTCCTTGCGGCTGACCTTGCGGCGCGTCTGACCCAGCCGCCTTTCGATGCCTCGGCCATGGACGGCTATGCGCTGCGCAGTGCCGATGCGCCACAAATCGGGTCAGTCCTCACCGTTATAGGCCAGGCTGCGGCAGGCCACGCTTTCGCGGGCACGGTGGGTAAAGGCGAGGCCGTGCGTATCTTTACCGGCGCACCGGTGCCGGCGGGTGCGGATGCCATTCTCATTCAGGAAGATGCCGAGCTTCTCGGCGAGGGCAAAATCCGCACCGCTTTCGACATCACCGCCGGGAGACACATTCGCCCGCGCGGACAGGATTTTGCCGAGGGCGACACCGTTTTGAAGTCCGGGCGCGAACTCGGCTTCACCGATCTCACCGTTGCGGCGGCGATGAATCACGCAACGCTTGCAGTCTATCGCAAGCCACTGGTCGCCATCCTTGCCACCGGCGACGAATTGCTGCCGCCCGGAAGCACGCCCCTTCCCGCCCAGATCATCGCCTCGAACACCTTCGGTGTTGCCGCACTTGCGCGGGCAGCCGGTGCCGAGGTTCTCGATCTCGGCATTATACCCGACAACGACACGCTGATCCGCGCCGCCATCGGCAAGGCTGTCGCGGCAAAGGCCGATGTGCTCGTGACGCTCGGCGGCGCCTCTGTCGGCGACCATGATCTCGTTCAGGCGGCGCTTAAGGCCGAAGGCATGCAGCTTGATTTCTGGCGCATTGCCATGCGTCCTGGAAAACCGCTGATGGTGGGCGCCATCGATGCCATGCAGGTTCTGGGCCTGCCAGGAAATCCAGTAGCGAGCCTCGTCTGCGGCCTGCTGTTCCTCGAGCCACTGCTTCACAGAATCGCCCGCCGCATTCCGCCGCAACGCGTCACCACGGCCCGAACCGCCACACCGCTGAAGGCGAACGATCACCGGCAGGATTATCTTCGCGCCCGTTTCAGCACCGATGACAACGACGCTCTGGTGGTGGAAGCCTACGCCAAACAGGATTCATCCATGATGAACATACTGGCACATTCCGACGGCCTGATCGTGCGCCCGCCAAATGCGCCGGCAGTTGACGCCGGTGCGGAATGCTCGGTGATACGGCTTAGAGCCTGACGGGACATATTCAGGCGGCAGACAAAACAACGCATTGTTTCAAAATCTTGCGCAATTTTCACCGCAAGTAGTCACAGAAATGAGACGAGCTGCAGCCACTTCTGTTGAGACGACGTAATAAAAACTGTAACGTTGCTGTATCCGGACACGCGCGAAGAAGTTCGTTGCTTATAAGCGGCGTCTTGCCAGATGAAAAACTCCGCGCCTCAACCATCTCCCGATTATCACCCTGCGTTGTTGTGCCGAAATAAATCACCCTAAAATCACTATCGGGATTGACAGAATAAATACGAAGCTGGCACCAAGACGAGCAGTAGAAATCAAAAAACTCCGGAACTTCCTCGAAATGAGAATTACTTATAATTATCAGCTAAATAAGATAAAAATTGCCGAAGATCAAATTTCAGGGAACAAAAATTAGTTTCCCATAAATTAAGCTTTTCAAAACGGCCTACATAATAATAATCATAGTCGATAAGCAGACTCACTGGAGTTTCTTGATGAACACGGCATCCACGCCCAAATCCACGGGGCCCGACATCGCCGGGCAGATTGCCTATGCCATGCGGAGCATGGGTGTGTCGCCGATCCCGCGCAACTATAGCCTTTTTTACGAAGCCTATATCGGCTCGAACCCGGCGCTGACGAGGGATCTGGCGGCACTGGGAAACCGGGTGACGCAGGAGGATCTGGACGAACTGTCCGCGCGGTACGGGGAAGGCAATCCCATCGCCTCGATCGACGACGCGCACGAGAAGCTGCGGCGTGAACTGGAGGCGCTTCTCGGAACGCTGAGGCGCGAACAGTCCTCCATCGAGAACTACAACAGAATTCTTGGCGAAACCCGCCAGCGCATTGACGACAAGACCGTGTCGAGCACCAATATCCTGAAAAATGCGGTCTCGCTGCTGGCCGAGGCCACCGGCTCGAAAATCATCGATGGCGAAAAGGCGTTCAACGACGTCAACCGCCATGCCGAGGAAATGCAACAGGTGCGTCTGGAGCTGGATGAATACAAGCGAATCGCCAATACCGATTCGCTGACGCGCCTTTCCAACCGTCGCGCTTTCGATGACAGGCTGGCCTCCGTCTACAACAGCTCCATCGGCCTGCAATATACGACGCTCATCCTGCTCGACATCGACCATTTCAAGCGGATCAACGATACGTTCGGCCACCCGGTCGGCGACAAGATACTGGCCACAGTCGCCTCCGTCATCCGCGCCAATGTCCGCAAGGACGGCTTCGTCGCCAGAAGCGGCGGCGAGGAATTCGCCATCATTCTTGATGGCAACACGCCGGAAGAAGTCATGGTGATCTGCGAGCGCATCCGCCTGTCGCTGGAAAGCACACCGTTCCGCAATTCACGATCGGGCGCCGACTACGGTACGGTGACGATCTCGATCGGCTTCGCCTCCGCCTCGCAGGCAAACAATCCGGGCGAACTTTACGGACATGCCGATATGGCACTTTACCACGCCAAGGAAACCGGCAGGAACCGTTCCGTCATTTACGAGGACGGCATGCAGAAGAACTATATCGGCAAGAACTGGCTGATCTACCGTACCTAGGGCGTCGTGCGTCCTTATCGGGGGCGCAGTTAACGGACGCTCTCCTCTTCCCTCATTCCTGTGCTTGTCACAGGAATCTAGCCAGACCAAGTCCTTGGGCTGAAAAGAGCCTCTCTCGCCGCGCCGACGCGCGTCGGCTAGATTCCTGTGACAAGCACAGGAATGAGGGCGGAGAGAAGCCAATGGCTCACGGGCGAATGTGCTGGTCTCGTCAGGACGAAAGCCGCACCGCCACCCCTCACCACATGGTCTTCGCCGCCCGAACCGCCCATTCGCGGTCATAAGTCTCCTGATCGAACTCCGCCTTGGCGGCTTTGAGCAGGCTGCCGGGTGTGGGCAGTGACGCGGGTTCCACGAAGTTGTCGGGGTTCCACAGTTCCGAACGCATCAAGGCCCTCGCGCACTGGAAATAGACCTCATCGATTTCGACCACAATGACGGTGCGCGGGTGTTTTCCGTCCATTTCGAAGCTTTGCAGCAGATCGGGTGCGACCGAAACGACAGCGCGGCCGTTGATGCGCATCGTTGTATTCGAGCCCGGGATCAGGAACATCAGCGCCACGCGTGGATCGCGCACGATGTTCAAGAGCGAATCGACGCGGTTGTTGCCGCGCCAGTCGGGCAAAAGCACCGTCCTGTCGTCGGCCACCCTTACCACACCGCCCTTGTCGCCGCGCGGCGAACAGTCCATGCCTTCCGGCCCGACAGTCGCCAGCGCCAGAAATGGCGAAGCCTCGATCATCTGCCGGTATTCGGCGGTCAGCGTGGCTGTCACCTTCGCGATAGATGCCTCGCTTGTGCCATCGTAAATGGCCTTCAATTCCTCAACCGTGCGAATGACCGTCATTGTGCGCTCCAACTCCTGCAATCAATCTGCCCACCCATAAATCAGGGCGCGTTATTCCTCTGCCGCTTCCGCTTTTTCCCGCTCCGCCCGCTCGCGCGCGGTGCGTGCAGCAACGAGGTCCGCCGGCTGGGAATTGCCGCGGATCAGCGACCGGCCCGCATAAATACCGCCGACGACTTCCATCGCGAAACGTTCCTCGTCGCGGTCGCGGAATTCCTCCACCAAGCGGGCAGCATCTTCCCGCTCCTCGCCCATGGCGCCCAGCACTTCCTCGCTGAAATTCATCGCCGATTCCAGCGTCTCGCGGATCTGGTAATCCACGCCGGCCTTCACAAGATCGATTGCGTGGCCACGGTCATAGGCACGGGCAAGAACGGGAACCAGCGGAAACTCATGCTTGACGATCTCCGCGATCCGCACAGCGGCTTCCTTGTCATCGACGCAGATCAGCACCGCACGCGCGGTGCTTGCCCCGGCGGCATGCAGGATTTCCGCGCGTGAGCCGTCGCCATAATAGACCTTGAAACCGAATTCCGCGGCATCGCGCACAAAGTCGGCATCCTTGTCGATCAGCGACAGCGTGTAGCCACGCGCGAGAAGCGGCTGGCTGACAATCTGGCCGAAACGCCCGAAACCGATCAGCAGAATGCTGCCCTCGACATTTTCCGGCACATCGAGATCATCGGTCTTGGGAACGGCCGCCGGCACCAGCCGGTCGTGCAGAATGACCATCAGCGGCGTCAGCACCATCGAGATGATGATGGTCGCCGTCAGGATGGCGTTGGCTTCGCGGTCGAGGATGCCGGCGCTGACAGCGGCGGAATAGAGCACGAAGGCGAATTCGCCACCCTGAGCCATCAACACAGCCCGCTCCAGGCTTTCGCGCCTGGTGGTGCCGAGCGCCCGCGCCACGCCGTAGATCAGCAATGCCTTGAGCAGCATGTAACCTGCGACGCTGACGACCACGAGCTGCCAGTTCGATGCGATGACGGCAAGATCGATCGCCATGCCGACGCCAAGAAAGAATAGGCCGAGCAGAATGCCGCGAAACGGCTCGATATCCGCTTCCAGCTGATGGCGGAACGACGATTCGGACAGCAGCACACCAGCCAGAAACGCGCCCATCGCCATGGAAAGACCGCTGACCTGCATCAACAGCGCCGAACCGAGCACCACCAGCAGGGCCGCGGCCGTCATTACCTCGCGCGCACCGGACGCCGCCAGCAGGCGGAAGAACGGGTTGAGAAGATAACGCCCGGCCAGAATGAGCGCGCCGACGGCGGCGAGCGCGATGCCGACGGAAATCCAGCGCTCCGAGGGTGTGACGTGCTCGCCACCAGCACCGAGGAAGGCAACGAGCGCCAGAAGCGGCACGATGGCGAGATCCTCAAACAGCAGGATGGCGATGATGCGCTGGCCCTTGAGGCTGGACATGCTGTTGCGTTCCTGCAGCATCTGCATGACGATTGCCGTGGAAGTCAGCACGAAGCCGGTACCGGCGACAAATGACATGATGAGCGGAAAGCCGAGACTGACGCCAACCATCGTCAGACCCGCCATACAGACCAGCACCTGCAGCGCGCCAAGCCCGAAAATATCCTGCCGCATGGACCACAGCCGTGACGGCTGCATTTCAAGGCCGATGATGAACAGGAACATCACCACGCCGAGTTCGGCGATATGAAGGATCGCCTGCGAATCGGAGAAGAAACCGAAGCCATATGGCCCGATCACCAGGCCGGCGGCCAGATAACCCAGCACCGAACCGAGGCCTATGCGCTTGAAAATCGGCGCGGCCACCACGCCCGCCGCCAAAAGCACGACCACCTGGGCCAGATCATTTCCGTTCGCTTCGACCGCCACACATCACCCCGTTTAAATTGATAGAACGAGGGTGTTCCCTCCCTCACTTCCTAGCGCATCAGTATGAAAATCGAAAATGATTTTACAGAAGGACGATACGCAGATTCAACGGGTTATTTGTCCATAAGGCATGCGGGCTTCAGATGCCGCTGCTCTCCTCCCCTCATTTCTGTGCTTGTCACAGGAATGAGGGTGGGGAGTATCCGCAGGCCTTGCGCCCGCCTACCGGGATAGCGGTTCCCTGCTCAAGCCCTTTTCGGCGAGCTGTCGCTCATAATCGGCAAACGATGCGTCGCCGGTCTCTCCCAGTTCCTTCAGATATCTCCAGGTAAAGATGCCGCTGTCATGGCCGTCGTCGAAGACGATGCGCACGGCATAATTGCCCGTCGCCATCATGGAGCGGATCGTCACGTTGCGCTTGCCGGGAACAGTGACCTTCTGGCCCGGCCCGTGGCCCTGCACTTCCGCGGAGGGTGAAAGCACGCGCAGCATCTCGGCACCAAGGCGATAGACGCTTCCATCATCGAAGGAAACGGTCAGTTGCCGCCGGTCTTTCGACACAAGCAGTTCAGTCGGCCAGGCATCACTCATTTTTCACTTCCGCAAGCTCGTCTTATGCGTCAGAATTACGGACTTGCCTCGCGATAGGCAAGTCACTACATCACCTGTAAAGCACATGCCCGGCAATCTTGTGCCCGGCGCATCGCGCAGTGAGGACGGAGACGTGAACAGTTTCCCCGGATCGCTCGAAAGAGCGCAGTCCCTGACGGAAAACAATGCACCGATGGTGGACCCTTTCGGCCGGTCCATAACCTATCTGCGCGTTTCCGTGACAGACCGCTGCGATTTCCGCTGTACCTACTGCATGTCCGAACACATGACCTTCCTGCCGAAGAAGGACCTTCTGACGCTGGAGGAACTCGACCGGCTCTGTTCCGTCTTCATTCAACGGGGCGTGCGCAAGCTGAGGCTGACCGGCGGCGAGCCGCTGGTGCGCAAGAACATCATGATGCTGGTGAGGAACCTCGGCCGCCATATTGGCACCGGCGCGCTGGATGAGCTGACGCTGACCACCAACGGTTCGCAGCTTGCGAAATTCGCCGCCGAACTCGCCGATTGCGGCGTGCGGCGTATCAACGTCTCGCTCGATACGCTGGACCCGCAGAAATTCCGCGAGATCACCCGCTGGGGCGATATCGACCGTGTGATGGAAGGGCTGGATGCCGCACAGGCCGCCGGCATCAAGGTCAAGCTCAATGCCGTCGCGCTGAAGGACTTCAACGAGACTGAAATTCCCGAGCTGATGCGTTTCGCCCATGGTCGCGGTATGGACCTGACTGTCATCGAGACCATGCCGATGGGCGAGATCGAGGAAGATCGTACCGATCGCTACCTGCCGCTTTCCAGGCTGCGCGCCGATCTGGAACAAAGCTTCACGCTTGTTGACAACGACTACCAGACCGGCGGCCCTGCCCGCTACGTGACGGTGAAGGAAACCGGTGGCAGGCTCGGTTTCATCACACCCATGACCCATAATTTCTGCGAAAGCTGCAACCGCGTCCGCCTCACCTGCACCGGTACGCTCTATATGTGTCTCGGGCAGGACGATGCCGCCGACCTTCGCACGGCGCTGCGCGCTTCCGACAGCGACGCCTATCTCTCGGGCGCCATAGACGAGGCCATTCTGCGTAAGCCGAAAGGGCATGATTTCATCATTGACCGCACCCACAAGCGCCCCGCTGTCGCCCGCCATATGAGTGTGACCGGCGGCTGAACCTGTTTCTCGTCCACCCACCCATTTAAGCGGTTGAAATGCCGGCTTGGCCGTGTCAGGTCTCTTGGCATGGAGGAATGCGCGGTCCCGCCCGGCGGGCGACCCCTTAGAGGAATTTGGGGTTAGGCTGCGCATGGTCTGGGACAGTATGAAATGGCATTGACGGACAATACGCGCGGCGCCCTTCTGATGGCGCTCGCCATGGCAAGCTTTACGGCCAACGACGCCCTGACGAAATCCGTCACCCCCTACATCAATACCGGCCAGATCATGTTCGTGCGCGGCATCATGACGGTGGTGCTGATCTATATTGCCGCCCGGCACTTCGGCGCGCTCCGGCCGCTGAAAACCCTGATGCGCCCCATCATCATCCTGCGCTGTCTCTGCGAAGTGACAGCCGCCGTTCTCTATCTGACGGCGCTCGGACTCATAGAATTTTCCAACGCCTCGGCCATATTGCAGTCCCTGCCGCTGATCGTCACGCTGGGTGCCGCACTGTTCCTGCGCGAGCCCGTCGGCTGGCGGCGCTGGGCGGCGATCATCGTCGGCTTCATTGGGGTGCTCGTCATCATCCGGCCCGGCCCGGAAGGCTTTACCTCAGGCGCGCTGCTGGTCGTCGCCTCGCTGGCGGTCACCGCCGCGCGTGATCTTCTGACCCGCAAGATGTATGCGGATGTCCCCTCGCTTGCCATCACCTTCGTTACCGCCTCCGTCAACATGGCGGTGGGTGGCCTGCTGATCCAGCCCTTCGGCGGCTGGCAGCCCATGAACTTCATGATCCTGTCGCATCTGGCCGGTTCTGCCGTTCTGGTGCTGGTCGGTTACCAGGCAATCATTCTGGCAATGCGAACCGGTGAAATCTCCTTCGTCGCGCCATTCCGTTACACCAGCCTGCTCTGGGGTTTCATGATCGGCGTGTTCTTCTTCAACGAAAAGATCGACAGTTTCACGATCGTCGGCGCCGTGATCGTCATCGGCTCGGGCCTCTACACCTTCTACCGTGAAAGCCTGCGCAAGCGCTCGCAGATGGCCAAGCGCTCCGCCGCAACGCCCACTGCCGCGACCACCGTGCGGCCAGCGTCCGTAACGAAAGCTGCCTTTACGGAAAAAGCGGGAGAATGACATGAAAAACACCCGCTTTCTGGATCGCACCACCCCGCCCCACATCATCACGCTCGTCGTTATCGCCGGCGTCGCGGCGCTTTGCATGAACCTGTTCCTGCCCTCGCTTGCAGCGATGGCGCTCCATTTCGAGACCGATTACGCCGTGATGCAATTTGCCGTGTCCGGCTATCTTGCCGCCACCGCCTGCCTGCAACTCCTCATCGGCCCGCTATCCGATCTTTTCGGACGCCGGCCCGTCATGCTTGCCAGCATCGCGATGATGATCGTCGCCACGCTCGTCTGCATGCTGGCGCCAGATATCACCGTCTTCATGTTCGGGCGTGTGGCGCAGGCGGCCGTCGTTTCCGGCTTCGTGCTGGCGCGCGCCATCGTGCGCGACATGGTCCCTATGGAACAGGCCGCTTCGATGATCGGCTATGTGACCATGGGCATGTCGGTGGTGCCGATGGTCGGCCCCACGGTTGGCGGTCTGCTCAACGATATCTCCGGCTGGCAATCCAGCTTTGCGCTTCTTGCCCTGCTCGGGGTCGGCATTCTGGTGCTCGCCTGGTTTGATCTCGGCGAAACCAATCACAACAGATCGGCAAGCTTCTCGCAGCAGTTCCACGCCTGGCCGGAACTTCTGCGCTCGCCGCTCTTCTGGGGATATGCGCTGACCTCGACCTTCTCGTCGGGCATGTTCTTTTCGTTTCTAGGCGGCGCACCCTTCGTCGGCAGCGTGCTTTATGGCCTTGCCCCGGCCATGCTCGGCCTGCAATTCTTCTTCATGGCCAGCGGCTACATGCTCGGCAACTTCGTCTCCGGCCGTTATGCGAGCCAGATCGGCATCACCCGCATGATGCTGTCGGGCAATGTCGTCGCCATCGCCGGCATTGTCGCAGCCATAGCGCTGATCTTCACCGGGGCGGAAAGCCCCTATGCGTTTTTCGTGCCGCTTGCGCTCATTGGTGTCGGAAACGGTGTGACCCTGCCAAGTGCCAATGCAGGCATGGTCAGCGTCCAGCCGCATCTGGCAGGCTCCGCCTCCGGTCTCGGCGGCGCCATGACCATCGGCGGCGGCGCGGCACTTTCCGTGCTTGCCTCCTCGGTTCTGTCCAAAGAGGACGGAACCTGGCCGCTTCTTCTCGTGATGCTGGCGACCGGCCTTGTCGCCCTCCTCACTACCTATATCGTAAGGCTGCAGGAAAAGCGGCAATGACGGCGCGATTTGAAATACCCGGTCTTGTGCTTGCCGGTGGCCTGTCGCGACGGATGGGCACCAACAAGGCGACCGTGATGCTGGGCGACGAACCGCTGCTTTCCCATGTCGTGCGCCGCATCGCGCCACAGGTGTCGGATGTCACCATCAATGCCGCGAATGGCTGGGCCGAAAGCTATGGCCTGCCGTTGCTGCCTGACACCGTGAACGGCCATGCCGGGCCGCTAGCCGGAGTTCTCGCCGGCATGCGGCATTTCCAGAACCATCACGTCCGGAAAAGCCACTTCCTGACAGTGCCCGCCGACAGCCCGTTCTTTCCCGA
This sequence comes from Agrobacterium sp. 16-2014-1-2a, assembly GCF_053522705.1. Lineage (NCBI taxonomy): Bacteria > Pseudomonadati > Pseudomonadota > Alphaproteobacteria > Hyphomicrobiales > Rhizobiaceae > Agrobacterium > Agrobacterium sp. 16-2014-1-2a. Next base: position 155,765 of record NZ_JBNWBX010000001.1, on the reverse strand, counting down.
AGATCTCGTCGACCGCCTCTGCGAACACATGGCCGAAGATGCAATCGTCATCGCCGCCTCCAGCGGCCAGTTGCACCCGGTTTTCGCGCTATGGCCCGTGGCGCTCGCGGACGATCTGGAGGAATGGCTGAAGAACGATGCAAACCGGCGCATCCGCGCCTATCTTGCACGACACGTCACGATCGGTATCGCCTTCCCGCCGCTGGAAACGGCCAAGGGCAGCCTCGATCCGTTCTTCAACATCAACACGCCGGATGAACTGGCGCTCGCTCGAAGCTATCTGGAGAGCATGGAACCATGATGAGCCAAAAGGTCTTCGGTATTGCCGGCTGGAAAAACTCGGGCAAGACCGGCCTTGCGGTCCGCATCGTCACCGAGCTGACGGCGCGCGGCTATCGGATCTCGACCATCAAGCATGCCCATCATGATTTCGATATCGACAAGGTCGGCGCCGACAGCTGGCGTCACCGTCAGGCGGGCGCGCACGAGGTCACCATCGTCTCCGGCACCCGCTTTGCCATCATGCATGAATTGCGCGGCGAAGCCGAACCGTCTTTCGAGGAAATCCTCGCCCGCCTCGCCCCTTGCGATCTCGTACTGATCGAGGGTTACAAATACGAGCCGGTGCCGAAGATCGAGGCGCGACGGCTGGAAGCTGCCAAGACCGAACCGCTTGCCGGAAGCGATCCGCACATCATCGCAATTGCCGCCGATCACGCGGTGACCGACACCACTCTTCCCGTCTTCGACCTCGACGATACCGCCACGATTGCGGACTTCATCGAGAAGACGGTTGGGTTGGTGAGGGCGTAACTGCCGTTTCGGCAACCTCCTCTCCTCCGTCATCCTCGGGCTTGACCCGAGGGCCCGCAAACCGACCGCACCATGGATCCTCGGGTCAAGCCCGAGGATGACGTCTGATGTTTGAGGACGCTTGGCCTACCCCCAAAAATGAAAAAGCCGGGCGTTCGGCCCGGCTTCATCATTCCTTGAGACGCAATACCTATTCAAGGAAACCGGAGGGGTTCACCGGCGTCGCATCCTTGCGAACTTCGAAGTGAACCTGAGGACGTTTGGCGCTGCCGGTCATGCCTGACGTGGCAATGGTCTGGCCGCGCTGAACCTTCTGGCCGCGCTGCACGTCAAGATTGGCGGCGTTGCCGTAAACGGTGACCTTACCGTCGTCATGACGGACGAGAACCGTATTGCCGAGCTGCTTAAGGCCATTGCCCGCATAGATGACCACACCATTTTCGGCGGCCTTGATTGGCGTGCCTTCCGGAACGGAGATGTTGATGCCATCGTTGCGGCTGCCTTCGACGTTGTCGCCGAAATTGTTGATGACGGCGCCACGAACCGGCCAGCGATATTTGCCGATGCCCGTGGATTCCGGAGCGAGCGAGGCCATATCGGACTTCTTCTCGATATCGCCGACGCTTGCCGTTGCGGCAGGAGCGGACGGTACGGTCGCAGCTGCGGCAGGAGCCTTGTAGGGTTCCGGCTTGGCGGATGCGGTTTCCACTGCCTTGGCCGCTTCCTTTGCGGGTACGGAGGCTGTCTTGATGGCGTCGGTCGAAGCACCCGGCATGGCGAGTGTCTGGCCGACACGGATGCTTTCGGTGGAAATGCCGTTCGCGGCCTTGAGGGCTGCAACCGAAACGCCGTTTTCACGGGCGATCTTTGCCAGGCTGTCGCCCGGCTGAACCTTGTAACCACCGGCTGGCGGCATAGGCTTGCCACCGGGAGGTGTGAGCTTGCCGTTTTCAGCCGAAACCTTGTCGCGGGCAACACTCTGCGAGGGCAGCACGGCTACCTTCTGGTCTGGACCGCGCAGCGGGTTCGGCTCGTCGCCGTTGCGGTTGAGCGCAATGTCACCAGCCGCAGCCTTGGCGGCATTGCGGACCTGACCGAATTTCGGAATAAGGATCGACTGGCCAGCCTGCGCGGACGCCGCGGTTTTCAGACCGTTGACCCGCAGCAGTTCCTTTTCGGGAACGCCGTAGCGGTTGGAGATCGTCGCGATGCTTTCACCCGGACGCAGCGTTACCGAAGAGGCGCCATCCGTATGCCAGCCGTTCTTGTCGGAACGGACGGTTGCGGTGGTGAGATTGTCGGCGACGGGAGCGGCAGCCTGCTGTGCAGGTGCTGCGAGAGACGGAGCGGCTGGTCGTTGTGCGGACGGGAAAGGCTGGGCCATGGCTTCGTTGCGGGTCGACGGGTCGCGGCTTGCCACCGCCGGCGGAGCCGACAGCTCGGAGCGCTGCACCGGAGAGGCCGAAGCCGAACGGGCCGTCGAAGGCTGAACGCCACCGCCGTAACCGCCGGAAGACGGATAGGAGTTGGCCGCCATGTTCTGATTGGCGTAGCCGCCCTGGGGTGCCGCAGAGGCATAACCACCGTTCATGTCGCCTTGCGGGACCGGGGCCTGCCCATAAGCACCGCCGCCCTGGCGGGCTGGAATTGACGCTGTCGTCATCCGATCCGGTCCACTGGAAAAGAGGCCGCTGAACCGCGTTGCATCCGAGCTACAGCCCGTTGCGACGCTTGCCAGCAATGCCGCTGCGAACATTTTTGCGACTGATTTTCCGATTTTAGACGAATGTCTCATACGCATAACTCGATCTACACTGACGCCAACCCGCCGCATCGAGGTCGATCCGGCACAAATTTCACTTCTTGCAAGGCCCATTTCCCGATCCCGGGAAAACCATGCGTCGATGTTTATGATTAAAGCGCGTTAGTGTTACCACGCCGTTAAAACGTTAAGCCGCTCGGCGCTTTTTTGACACTTCGATAACCATGACGAAAACGGCATGCGTCATGTCTGAACAATATTATTATGGAAAATCAGTTGGTTGTGATGATTTAGAACATTCTAAGACGAAAATTAATCGCCTTCGATATTTTCATTTTGTCACAAATGCCGGGCAATATGGTTGCCAAGCGGCAGATAGGGCGTCTCGAACAGCTCTTCCTTCTCGAAGCGGCTGCCGGTCTTGGAGAAGCGCGTCATCACGCAGCGCCCGTCTTCCAGAATAATCGGCGCGATCATCATGCCGCCGGAGACGATCTGCTCGGCGAAAAAGCGGGGCATGGTGGTAAAGGCGGCGGTGGCGACGATTCGGTCGAAGGTGCCCTCGCCGACCAGACCGTTGCTGCCATCCGCCTGGCGGATGACGACATTGCGGATGGAAAGATCGTCCAGACAGTTCTGCGCCTGCTGCACCAGCGTCTTGTATCGCTCCAGCGAAAAGACCCGCTCCACCCGGCGCGCGATGATCGCCGTCATGAAACCGCTGCCGGTGCCGATTTCCAGCACGCGCTGGCCCGGCTTCAATTGCAGGCGGGCCAGGATTTTCACCGCCATGTCAGCGCCTTCCATGAAGGCGCCGCAGTCGATCGGGATTGTACGGCTGGAATAGGCATCAGCGGCGAATTGCGGCGGCACGAATCTGGAGCGCGGCGTCTGTTCCACCGCCGTCAAAAGGTCGAGATCGGAAATCCCCTCGCCCCGCAAGCGGAGAACGAGAGCGGCAAAACCTTCCTTTTCAACCATTGCGGATTTCAATCGGCGACTCCGAATCCAAGTGCTTGCGCAACCCGATCCTTGACCGTGTAATCCGTAAGGTCAAGCTTTAGCGGCGTGACCGAAATCTTGCCGTGCTTCAAAGCGTGGATATCCGTGCCCTCGCGGAAGGTGCCGAGGCGTTCGCCAAAGCGCAGCCAGTAATAAGGAAGACCGCGGCCATCCTGGCGTTCTTCTACCGTCAGGCCGAAATCGAGCTTGCCCTGCCCGGTAACGGAGACACCCTGCACATCATCAGGTGCGCAATTGGGGAAATTGAGATTGAGAAAGGTGCCATCAGGCAATTCCACATTCATCAGCTTGCGCAGCAGATCCGGCGCATGGGTCTCGGTCACCTCCCACGGCACGACGCGGCCTTCGGAATGGCTGAAAGCCTGGCTGAGTGCGAAGGAGCGCACCCCTTGCAACGTACCTTCAATGGCGCCGGCAATCGTGCCGGAATAGGTGACATCGTCAGCCATATTGGCACCGGCATTGACACCTGAGAGTACGAGATCGGGCTTTTCCGGCAGAACTTCACGGATGCCCATGATGACGCAATCGGTCGGCGTACCGCGCAGCGCGAAATGCTTGTCGGAAACCTTGCGCAGCCGCAGCGGCTCGGAGAGAGTAAGGGAGTGAGCAAGACCGCTCTGGTCGGTCTCGGGCGCCACGATCCAGACGTCATCGGACAGCGTGCGGGCGATACGTTCCAGCACCGCCAGCCCTTCGGCATGGATACCGTCGTCATTGGTCAGCAAAATCCGCATGTTTCTCTCTCCGCTTTTCATATCTTCCGGGACGGAGCATCCTCCCCACCGGCAGTGAGGTGTGCAGTTCTCTCAACGTCATCCTCGGGCCTGTCCCGAGGATCTAATCACGTCTAAATTAATCGACAGGTTGCAGATCCTCGGGACAGGCCCGAGGATGACGTCGGCGTATTGGAAGATTCTCCTTCCAATAGCACGACGCTGCGCTCCCTCAGGCCGCCTTCTCGATCCGTGTCAGACCGCCCATATAGGGCAGCAGCACGTCTGGAATTGTGACAGAACCGTCGTCGTTCAGGTAATTTTCGAGAACGGCGATCAGGCAGCGGCCGACGGCGGTGCCGGAGCCGTTCAGCGTGTGCACGAACTTCGTCGCCTTGTCGTCCTTGCCGCGATAACGCGCATTCATGCGCCGCGCCTGGAAATCGCCGCAGACGGAGCAGGACGAAATTTCGCGGTAGGTGTTCTGGCCCGGCAACCACACTTCCAGATCGTAGGTCTTGCGCGCGCTGAAACCCATATCGCCGGTGCACAGCGTCATGGTGCGGAAATGCAGGCCAAGACGCTTCAGCACTTCTTCGGCGCAGGCCGTCATGCGCTCATGCTCGGCAACAGCACTTTCCGCGTCGGTGATGGAGACGAGTTCGCATTTCCAGAACTGGTGCTGGCGCAGCATGCCGCGTGTGTCGCGGCCGGCAGAGCCCGCTTCCGAACGGAAGGACGGCGTAAGTGCCGTGAAGCGCAGCGGCAGCTTTTCCTGCTCGAGAATTTCGCCGGAGACAAGGTTGGTCAGCGTCACTTCCGCCGTCGGGATCAACCAGCGGCCATCAGTGGTCTTGAACAAATCCTCGGAAAACTTCGGCAATTGGCCGGTGCCGAACATCGCCTCATCACGCACCATCAGCGGCGAAGAGACTTCCGTGTAGCCATGTTCCGAGGTGTGCAGGTCGATCATGAACTGGCCGAGCGCCCGTTCCAGACGCGCCAGCTGGCTGGTCAGCACGGTGAAGCGCGAGCCGGAAAGCTTGGCAGCCCGCTCGAAATCCATGTAGCCGAGCGCTTCGCCAATCTCGAAGTGCTCCTTTGCTTCATGGTTCCAGCCGGGCTTCTGGCCGACCACGCGGGTCACCACATTGTCGTGTTCGTCCTTGCCGTCAGGAACATCGTCGAAAGGCATGTTGGGCAGGCGCGACAGGGCGTCGTTAAGCTCGGCGGTGACCTGGCGGTCCTCCTCCTCGGCGCGCGGCATGTTTTCCTTGATGTCGGCGACTTCCGCTTTCAGCTTTTCCGCCAGCTCCATGTTCTTCTGCGCCATGGCGGCGCCGATGTCCTTGGAAGCGGCATTGCGACGCGACTGCATGTCCTGCAGGGACTGGATGACGGACCGGCGCTTTTCGTCGAGAGCGATCAGGCTGCTCGCGGCAGGCTCTGCGCCGCGCCGTGCAAGTGCTGCATCAAAGGCTTCGGGGTTTTCGCGTATCCATTTAATGTCGTGCATCGTCGTTCCAGACTATTGTTGGTCGCTCGCGTTTTAGCAGCAAAACGCCGGGCGAAAGACCCGGCGCGAGGAGATTTGATGAGCAGGAAGACCGTGGCGAAGCGTCAGGTCTCTTCCAGCTCCGTGCTTTTGGATTCCGCAGCACGTTTCCTCTCCACGAGTCGAGCCATGTAGATGGAAATCTCGTAGAGAATGATCGCAGGCAGCGCAAGACCGATCTGGGACATGGGGTCTGGCGGCGTCAGCACGGCCGCAACCACGAAGGCCATGACAATGGCGAACTTACGCTTTTCCCGCAGCCAGTCGCTGGTCAGAATCCCGACCCGCGCCAGAAGCGTGGTGACGACAGGCAGCTGGAATACCAGGCCGAAGGACAAAACCAGCGTCATGATGAGGCTGAGATATTCCGACACCTTCGGCATCAGGGAAATCGCCACCTCGCCATCTACTGGCAATTGCTGCATGGCGAGGAAGAACCACATGACCATGGGCGTGAAGAAGAAATAGACGAGCGCCGCGCCGATGAGGAAAAGGATCGGCGACGCGATCAGGAACGGCAGGAAGGCGGCGCGCTCGTTCTTGTAGAGGCCCGGCGCCACGAATTTATAGAGCTGCGAGGCAATCACCGGAAAGGAGATCACCATGGCACCGAACATGGCAACCTTGATCTGCGTGAAGAAGAATTCCTGTGGTGCCGTATAGATTAGCGATGATTTCGCCACATCCAGGCCCGCCCAGATGACCGCCCACTTATAGGGAATGACGAGCAGGTTGAAGAGATGCTTGGCAACGGCGAAACAGGCGATGAAGGCGACGAAGAACGCGCCGAGCGACCAGATCAGCCGCGTGCGCAACTCCATGAGATGTTCGATAAGCGGCTGCGGCTTGTCCTCGATGTCCCCGCTCATGCTTCATCCTTTTTGGGCTTTGCAGCCTTGGTTCTTGCCGGTTTGGCCGGCTTGGCATCCGCAACGGCAACCGCCTTCTCAGCTGCTGCTTTCCTGACAGCAACCTTTTTGGCGACAGCCTTCACGGTCGGCTTCAAGACAGCAGCTTCTTCAACAGGCGCTGCGGCAGGCTTACTGCGGGTGGTGCGCTTCGGCTTGGCGGCAACCGCTTCGGCTTCAACGGTCGCAACAGATTTCGCACGCGCACGCTTCGGCTTTTCTTCCGCAGCAGCAACCGCAGTAACCGGCCCAGATGCAGAAGGCGTGGGAACCACCGCAGGCGCCACATCCGGAAGCTTCATCTCGGGCTCCGGCACGCTGACAAGAGGAGCCACCGGCTCACTTGTTGCAGGTGCTGCTGTCGACGAAATCGCATCGGGAGCGGATGTCGCCTTCTGGAGATCAGACTTGATTTCGTTGCCGAGCTGGCGAAGCGGGTTCATAGCATCGCGCAGGGAATTGGTCGGGTTGAGATTGCGCACATCGGAGATTGTCTGCCGCACATCGTCCATGTCTGCCTCTTTCAAGGCCTCGTCGAACTGCGTGCGGAAATCCCCCGCCATCTTGCGAAGGCCGGCCATCGTCTTACCGAAGGCGCGGATCATGGGCGGCAAGTCCTTGGGACCGACGACCACGATCAAAACGACCGCGATCACCAGAAGCTCGCTCCAACCGATATCAAACATCAAAACGCTCCCGAGACCCTAGCGCCAGTCTCAAAACAAGCAGGTTCAAGCCGCTTACTTGATCTCGTCAGCCTTGTGGTCAACAGTCTTCGCGTTGACATCGGCTGGCGGCGGAGTCTGATCTTCGTCAGCCATGCCCTTCTTGAAGCTCTTGATGCCCTTGGCGACATCGCCCATCAGTTCCGGGATCTTTCCGCGTCCGAAGAGAACGAGAACGATCACCAGCACGATCAGCCAATGCCACACACTAAAAGAACCCATAACTGAAACTCCTGAATTTCGCTTTCAGACGATGTAAGACGTTTGAAAGGCTTTTTCAAACAACAAATCGTTGCTTCAACAGGCTGTGGGCATAAAGTTTTCGTGCCTTGTCACCCGCATGAAGACGATATCAATCGTCGCCATCGCCGCCACCAGGTGCAAGCAGGCCCAACTCTTCCAGATCGAGCTGCGTGATCGGGTCTTCGTCTTCGCGCAATTCGTCGCTCATCATCGGCAAAGGCACGCCGAAATTGGAAGGAATACGGCCCGAAAGCAGGCCCGCACCCTTCAGTTCCTCAAGGCCCGGCAAGTCCCGCAATTCCTCAAGGCCGAAATGGTCGAGAAACTCCACCGTGGTGCCGATCGTCACCGGCCTGCCCGGCGTGCGCCTTCGGCCCCTGAAACGCACCCAACCCGCTTCCATCAGCACATCGAGGGTACCGCGTGAGGTTTGCACGCCACGGATTTCCTCGATTTCGGCGCGTGTCACCGGCTGATGATACGCCACAATCGCCAGAACCTCCAGCGCCGCACGCGAAAGCTTCTTAGGTTCCTTTTCCTCAGAATGGACGACGAAGGAGAGATCGCCGGCCGTGCGGAACGCCCATTGCCCGCCAACCTGCACCAGATTGACACCCCGCTCGCCATAAGCGGCCTTCAGCCCGTGGAGTATGGCAACGACATCCATGCCGCGCGGCAGCCGCTCGGCAATGAAGGCAACTGAAACCGGTTCGGCCGAGGCAAAGACCAGCGCCTCGGCAATGCGCTCGGCTTCCTTCAGCTGACGCTCGGAAAATACCGCAGGTTCGGCCCCAACCACATCCGCCGCCCCATCTGCCACGATGGCGGCTTCGCCGGTATCGTCGTCATGCGTCATTATCAGTCCTTTCCGCATTAGGCGCGCGGTCATCTCGCTCGCTCCTGCGCATATAGATGGGCTGGAACGCGCCCTCCTGCCGGATTTGCAGCGATCCCTCGCGCACCAGCTCCAGCGAGGCGGCGAAAGCGCTGGCGATTGCCGTCACGCGCATCGCGGGGTCAGGCACATATTGCAGCAGATATTGGTCGAGCACCGTCCACTCGCCGACATCCCCGAGCAGACTGTTCAGGAGTTCCCGGGCTTCCACCAGCGACCAGACCTGCCGCTTTTCAATCGTGACCTGGGTGATGGCCTGCCTTTGCCGCAGATTGGCATAGGCGCTCAGGAGATCGTAGAGGTTCGCCTCGTAAGCCGAGCGGTTGATATGCGGAATATGCTCCGGCGCGCCACGGGCGAAGATATCGCGGCCAAGCTGGGCGCGGTTGACGAGGCGTTCAGCCGCCTCCCGCATCGCCTCCAGACGTTTCAGCCGGAAGGCCAGCGTCGCGGCCATTTCTTCGCCGGAGGGGCCGTCATCCTTCGCCTGCTGCGGAATGAGAAGCTTGGACTTGAGGAAGGCAAGCCAGGCCGCCATCACCAGATAGTCGGCAGCAAGCTCGATGCGCACGCGGCGGGCTGTTTCCACGAATTGCAGATATTGCTCGGCAAGCGCCAGCACCGAAATGCGCGACAGATCGACCTTCTGCGTGCGAGCAAGGTGTAGCAACAGATCGAGCGGGCCTTCGAAACCCGCGACACCGATCACCAGCCCGGCCTCGCCCGTCAGCCGCTCCGGCGTCACATCCTGCCAGAGCTTGTCCATAGGCGTTGAAGTACGAGACTTGTCTGCTGCCATTGTTCCATCCGCCGGGCGTCCGGCCTGTCGTCCCGAGTACCGGGCCGCCGCCCGATTGTCAGGAAACGGCCCACATGGCGTTGAATTCGGCTCTCAGTTCAGCTTCGTCGGAGGCATCAGTGGCGGGAAAACCCGCTTCCACGGCCCGCACCCGCTCCAGCGAACGGCCGGAAAGAACGGGAACCTCCTTCACGACCTCAAGCATTTCACCCATCACGCCGTTGCAATGCAAGACTATATCGCAGCCACCCGCAACAATATTCGCGGCACGCTGGCCAAGCGTGCCCTTCAGCGCATTCATGGAACTGTCGTCGGACATCAAAAGACCGTCAAAGCCGATTCGCCCACGAATGATCTCCTCGATCACCTTTGGCGAGGTCGTTGCCGGACGCTCCCGATCGACGGCGTTGAACACCAGATGCGCACTCATCGCCATCAATTCACGGTTCAGCGCGCGGAATGGCACAAAATCATGGGCGTCCAGCTCGTCCAGCGGCACATCGACAACAGGCAATTCATGGTGCGAATCCACCATGCCGCGACCGTGGCCCGGCATGTGTTTCATGACAGGCAACATACCGCCCGCCTTGAGACCGTCAGCCGCCGCCTGCCCCATCTCCGCCACCATGGTCGGGCTGTAACCATAGGCCCGGTTGCCAATGACGTTGCTGGCGCCTTCCACCGGCACGTCTAGCACCGGCAGGCAATCGATATTGATGCCGAATTTCATGAGATCGAAGGCATGCAGACGCGACATCAACCACGCCGCACGCAGCCCTTCCTCCCGGTCACGCTCGTATATCTCGCCAAGAATGCGGGCATTCGGATAGGCTTGCAAAAGCGGCGGCTTGATGCGCTGAACGCGCCCGCCTTCCTGATCGATCAGAACCGGCGCATCCGGCCGCGCGACGGCATCGCGCATTGAGGCCACGAGATCGGTAATCTGTTGCGCATCACCGATATTGCGCCCGAACAGGATGAAACCCCAGGGCCGCTCATTGCGGTAAAGGGCAATCTCGTCAGCGGAAAGCGTAAGCCCGCCGCATCCGAGGATCATAGCTTTGCAATCGGTCATGATGTCACGCTCACAGAATGGGGAAATGGCCTTATACCGCAAGGCGTCGGGGATAAGTCGACAACCCCTCCGCCGTCATGCTCGGGCCTTTCCCGAGCATCTGCAACCGACCGGTTGGCGAAACGTTGGCAGATCCTCGGCACGGGGCCGAGGATGACGTCGAATGTGAGGAAAGCCTTTCCCCACTGCGAGGACTGCCTTAGACGGCAGCCCCAATCTTCACTCAACCGGATCAGCCGCTATCAGCGCGCCACCAGGCAGCTGCCGCCAGCTGCGCGGAACTTTTCGCACAGCGCCACGGCTTCGTTCTTGTCGCCTGCCGGGATGCGGACGCGGTAGAACGTGCCCTTGCCGGCGATCTCAGCGGCCTTGATGTCGACGCCGCGACCAGAAATGACCGAACCGAACTTGGCCGACATGTTCTGGTAGGACTTCTGGGCCTCCGCCTGGCTCGGCAGGGACGCGATCTGGATGTAATAACCACCCGAAGACGGCGCGCTCGTTGCTGCGGGCATGGCGGCGGCTGTCTGCTGCTGTGCAGCCTGCGGCTGGGCCGGAGCAGTTGCAGCAGGACGGACGTTGCCCTGATTGGTCACCGTTGCCACCACATTGGAAGGCTGTGCGGACGGACGCGCCGAAGGAACGGGCGCAGCCGACTGCGAGGCCGGTGTGGAGGAAGCGGCTGGCGTATTGGCCTGCGGATGTTCAGGCGCAACCGGAACACGCGAAGCGGCGATGACGGCGGGAGCGCCCTCACCCGGCTTGGCTGCCTGCGGTGCAGCAAGCTCCGCGACCTTGTCGGCCTTCGGTGGCTGGGCAGCAGGCGCATCGACTTCCTGTGCAACCAGCGTACCATCAGGCTTGACGATCATGGTACGGACCTTGCGCGGCGAAACGCCCGTCGCACCGGCACCTTCGTTCTGGCTGGCCTTTTCTTCCGGCGAAAGCAGGCGCGGATCTTCAGTCTCGCCAACCGGCGTGCCGGTGGCTTCCATGTCCGCGTCGTTTTCACCTTCCAGCGGCAGCTGTTCGGGTATCAGCGTACGCTGGACCACATCGACAGGCTTTTCGTTGCTGGAGATCAGCGCCGGTTGCTTCGGATCGGCAGCGCTACCACCGGCCACGCGGTCGTAAACCGCCTTGTCCTGGTTGGGCACGACGCGGCCGCCCGGATTTTCCGGCACCACCTTCATCGGGTCGTTATCGGCGGAAATGATGACCGGCGCGCCATTGGAGCCCGCACCGGACGAACCGCCCGACATCAGCGCGTAAACACCACCACCGACAAGCACCAGACCGATTGCTGCGGCAACCGGCATGATCCAGCGGCGACCGCCGCGTTCTTCTTCTTCGCGATAGGCCGGCTGATGGTCGACAAAAGTATTCTCGGCATCGCGCGGCGCATTGCCACGCGAGGCAGCAGCCTCCTGCATGGAGCGGCGGAAATCTTCTTCCAGCGCCCGCTCAAATTCGTCGACCTCCTCCGGACCCTGTGCCTGAGGACGCGCCTGCGGGGCAGCAGCCCGGTTTTCCGCATGTTTGTGACGGTCAAGACCACCGGCAACCGCCGGGGCAAACAGCGTTGCGAGCTCGGTGTCGATATCGAGGTCTTCTTCGTGACGACGGGCGACAGGCTTGGGTTCGAAAACGCCGACCGGCAATTCCGGCACGTCCATCTCGGTAATATTTTCCGGATGTTCTTCCGTCTCACCGATCTGCGAGGGATCGAAAGGCAGGCTTTCCAGCGTTTGTGGTGCAACCGGCTGCGGTGCGGCTGCAACCGGACGCGGCTGAACCGGAGGGGCGGCTACCGGAATTGCAGCAACCGGGGCCGGGCGCGGCTGAGGTGCTGGCTGTTCCCGCACCGGCTGCGGCGCGGCGGCAGCAACCGCTACCGGAGCGACCGGCTGCTGGCGAACGGGCTGCGGCACAGGCGCAGGTGCGACTTCCGCTGCAGCGATTTCGGACAGGTCGAGGTCAAGATCGAGATCATCAAGCGCAAGCTCGAAGTCATCGTCGTTGAAACCTGCGAAATCCCCAAAGTCCGGCTCCTGAACGGGCGGCGCTGTTACGGCCGGGGCTGCCTTTACAGGGGCTGCGGCAACCGGCGCCGTGGCAACCAAAGGCGGCTCCACTCTTGCAGCCGGAACGATAGGCGCAGCCTGTGCGATGGGGGCATCCTGAACGACAGGCTCTTCGCCGCGTCCGGGAATGGAATATTTCGCAACGCCGTAGATCAGCTCATCCATCGGCGAAAGATTTGTTTCAACCGGCTTTTCTGCAACCGAAGGCGCAAAGGTCGGCGCAGTTTCTTCCGCCTGAACGAAGACGGGCTCAGGCGCCGGAACTGGTTCGGCCTGTGGCTCGATCCGGGCTGCAGGCAGCGCTTCGGCCCTCGGCTCGATTCGCCGGGGATCACCAGCCGCAACATCACGGCGCGCGCCGAAATTGGCAAGCGGCAGACGCAGGCTGGAAAATTCCAGCGAAGAACGGCCACCATGCGAAGGCGGACGCACGGAAATCGGTGCAGGCGCTTCGGCGACGGCGATCTCTACCTCATCGGCAAGATCGAAAGCCTGCGGCTCAGGCGCATGGCTCTGATCGGAATGCGCAATATTGCTCGAAACATCGGCCGGAAGCTCAGGCATAGCGTGCCAGGTGCTTTGAGCCGGCTCGACAGCCTGCGGCTCTTCCCATGCAGCCTGCTGGTAAACCACCGGCTCGGCAGGGCGCGACTGGCGCGAATGCACATCGAACACCTCGGCAACCGCACCGGCATCATCACGGAAATCCGCGCGGATGTCCTGCGTCGACGTCTCGACGTAATTGTGAATGTAGGCCTGATCGGCCTCGGGAAGTGGCTCCTGGCTCACTTCGGGTGTGGGGCTTGCCTCGAACACGGGTTCGTCCGCTGGCGCAAGCTCAGGCTCGCGCCGGGCGAAAACCGATTCGACGCGCTGCATGAAGTCGCTGGGGTGGATGCCCGCACGCACATCGTTTGCCGGGTCAAGAACGACCGGATCGGCATGCGGCGCATCGTAAACCTCGAACTCTCGAAGCAGCTCGTCTTCGAGATTGAATTCGGGTTCGCGGCGGGTTGCCGCAGAGCCGGCGCGTGGCGCAGCTTCGGAACCCGCATGCGAAGGACGCTCATCGAAACCGACGATACGCGCCAGTTCTGCCAGAGGATCGTTGTCAGCGAACCCTTCAGACCGGGCGTCCCGGTTATACGCGACATTTTTTTCGACCATTACGTGTTCCACCATCTACGCATTGCAGCTCTTGCCAGCGTATTGTGAGCAAATAATGGTGATATGTTATCGCATCTCGTCAGGCGCGTCCGCTCCTAAAAGCGTAAGACCAGACTTCAAAACATTCGCGACAGCATTCACCAGCCCGAGTCTGGCAATGCTCAATTCTCGGTTTTTATCGTTAATAAAACGTAATTCCTGATGGTCTTTACCTTTGTTCCAGTGTCCATGGAAGGAACTGGCGAGATCGTAGAGGTAAAAAGCAAGCCTGTGCGGCTCGTGCGCAAGGGCTGCGGATTCGATCAGGCGCGGGTACTCAGCAAGCTTTGCAACCAGCTGCAACTCGTTGATATCGCTAATCAAAGCAACGGAAGACGACATGTCGTCCTGCGAGAGCGCAAGACCCGGAAACGCTTCCTGCGCCTGGCGGAAGATGGACATGCAACGGGCATGTGCATATTGCACGTAAAAGACCGGATTATCCTTCGATTGTTCGGTCACTTTCGCAAAATCGAAGTCCAGCGGCTCGGAATTCTTCCGATAGAGCATCATGAATCGCACGGGATCGCGACCTACTTCGTCCACCACATCGCGCAGCGTGACGAAATCGCCTGAGCGTTTCGACATCTTCACCGGCTCGCCATCGCGATACAGCTTCACGAGCTGGCACAGAAGAACCGTCAGCTTCGACTTGCCTTCCGAAACGGCGCGCGCAACCGCTTCAAGCCGCTTCACATAGCCGCCGTGGTCGGCGCCGAGCACATAGATCATCTCGGAAAAACCGCGATCGAACTTGTTCTTGAAATAGGCGACGTCGGCGGCAAAATAGGTGTAGGAACCGTCCGACTTCATCAGCGCGCGGTCCATGTCGTCGCCCACCTCGGTGGAACGGAACAGCGTCTGCTCGCGGTCTTCCCAGTCTTCCGGCAACTCGCCCTTCGGCGGCGGCAGGGTGCCCTTGTAGACGTGGCCCTTGAAGGTGAGATCGTTGATGGCCGAGAGAATGGGGCCGCCATTGCCCTCATGCAGCGTGCGCTCCGAGAAGAACACGTCGTGCTTGACGTTCAGCGTCTCCAGATCCTCACGGATCATCACCATCATTGCGGCGATCGCCTTGTCCTTGACGATAGGTAGCCACTTTTCCTCGGGCATGGCGCGCAGCTTGATGCCATATTCATCCGCCAGCGCCTGGCCGACTGGAACGAGATAGTCACCGGGGTAGAAGCCCGACGGAATGGCGCCGATATCTTCGCCAAGCGCCTCGCGGTAACGCAGGAAGACCGAACGCGCGAGCACGTCGATCTGCGAGCCGGCGTCGTTGATGTAGTATTCCTTGGTCACGCCATAACCGGCAAAGGCGAGCAGGTTCGCCAGCGTGTCACCCACGACAGCACCACGGCAATGGCCGACATGCATCGGACCGGTGGGGTTGGCGGAGACATATTCGACGTTGATCTTCTGGCCCGTGCCGATCTTCGAGCGGCCGAAATCGATGCCCTGCCCGATCATGTCGGCAAGAAGACGCTGCCAGTAACCGACAGAGACCTTGAGATTGATGAAGCCGGGACCGGCGACGTTGACGCTATCGACATCGCCATCGGCCTGAAGTGCTGGCACGATGAGTTCGGCCAGCGCCCGGGGATTGGTGCCGAGCGGCTTCGCCAACACCATAGCGGCATTGGTTGCGACATCGCCATGGCTCAGATCGCGCGGGGATTCGACCGTAATTCGACTGAAATCGACCTTTTCGCGGTTCTCTTTCACGAGATCGAGAGTCTCGAGCGCGTTTTTGATCCTGGTATCGAAATCGGCAAAAATGTTCATCGTTCCAACCTGCGCGAAGGGCTTCTGTTCATGTCCGGCCATCATAACCGGGTTGGCTTCGCGATCGCCCGCTGCCCTATCGCAAATCGGGGGTGTGGTCAAACAGCCGCTGGTGGGCGCGCAGTGCATAACTGTCGGTCATACCGGCCAGATAATCCCCCACATGGCGGGCTTTTGCGGCCTTGCTCATACCGGAAATGCTGTCCACCCAGTAGTGACTCTGCATCTCTGCCGGCACTTCCATATAACGGTGGAAAAGGTCGGTAACGATCTGCGTAGCGCCGGCGCGGATGCGCATGATTTCCGGATGCCGGTAGATATGGGCAAACAGCAGTTTCTTGATCTGCCTGTCGGTTTCAGCCATTTCCGGCGAGAAAGTCGCGACGGTAAAATCGGCGGCGCGGATATCGGCCGCACTCTTCGGTTTCAGCCGGGAAAGATTCTGCTGCGCGACCCCGATTACATCCTCGACCATATGGGTGATCTGGCGACGCATGATTTCATTGGCGAAGCGTTCCTTGTCGAGCACGGGATATTTCGCACGTACCTCAGCCATCAGCTTGCTGAGGAAAGGCACCTCTTCCAGCATCTCGAAGCTCAGATAACCGGCACGCAGGCCGTCATCGATATCATGGGTATTATAGGCGATGTCGTCGGCAATAGCCGCCATCTGTGCCTCAAGGCTGGCATAGCTGCCGATTTCCAGATCCTGCAGCTCGCAATATTCGAGGATGGGCAGCGGAACCGGGCCCTTCACGCCCTCGCCCTCGGCATTGACCAGCGGGCCATTGTGCTTCACCAGCCCCTCCAGCGTCTCCCATGTCAGGTTGATGCCGTCATATTCGGCGTAGCGGCGCTCCAGCTTGGTGACGATGCGCAGCGACTGCGCGTTGTGATCGAAGCCGCCATAGGGCAACAACACCGCATCCAGCGCATCCTCACCTGTATGGCCGAACGGCGTGTGGCCGAAATCATGCACCAGAGCCACGCCCTCGGCCAGATCCTCGTCCAGCTTCAGAGCACGTGCGAGTGCGCGGGCAATCTGCGCCACCTCAATCGTGTGGGTGAGCCGGGTGCGGTAATGGTCGCCGTCAGGGCTGATGAAAACCTGCGTCTTGTGTTTAAGCCGGCGAAAGGCCGTGGTGTGGACAATGCGGTCCCGGTCGCGCTGGAACTCCGAGCGCGTCAGGCTCCCCTCCTCGGCAAAAAGACGCCCGCGCGTGGTCCATGGATCAGAGGCGAAAACCGCCCTCTCGCCACTTCCGAAACCCAATGCGCGCTGGTCTATAATCATTCATCCACCTGTACTGTTCTCTGGCCGGGACTTCATTTGACCCGAAGTCCATGGCCTTTGACCATTGACCTTTTCATCCACCCTTCATACCTATCGCAAAGGTCGGCGCAAAGCATCATCGCGGCAAAGGCCGTTGCGGACATCGCTATAGACCGTTTATTTGACTGGTTTATAATGGTGACGACAAATCTATTGCTCTCCGGTTCTTGACCCCGGCACGAGGAACGACATGGAAAACAGCGACATTACACTTTCGGAAGCCGCAGCGAAGCGAATCGCCCAGATCGTCGCAGCGGATGCGGGCAAGCAGGCTCTGCGCGTTTCGGTGGAAGGCGGCGGCTGCTCGGGCTTCTCCTACAAGTTCGACCTGGCGGAAGACCCCGCCGATGACGACATCGTGATTGCGCGCGGAGACGCCAAGGTGCTGATCGACAGCCTGTCGGTTGTCTATATGGCCGGCTCTGAAATCGACTTCGTCGACAATCTGCTCGGCCAGTCCTTCCAGATCAAGAACCCGAACGCGGTCGCAAGCTGCGGCTGCGGCACCAGCTTTTCTATTTGATGGTGATATCAAGCGCCAAGCTTGAGATCATTCACGCCTTTCTCTCCGCCCTCGTTCCTGCGCTCGTCACAGGAATGAGGGTTTGGGGAGCTGCGGTGCATCCATAGCTGTTGATCTACCCTGCCCCGGCTTCTATCCACCACATCCTCACCCGCCGTTTCCAAAAACGGTGGCAATCGCTTTTGCATCGGGTAAAAGTAACCTCACAAAAGGGAAACTCCGATGAAGATTGCCACCTGGAACATCAACGGCGTCAAGGCGCGTATCGAAAACCTCTGCCAGTGGTTGAAGGATTCATCGCCCGACATCGTTTGCCTTCAGGAAATCAAGTCGGTTGACGAAGGCTTTCCCCGCCTTGAGCTGGAGGCGCTCGGCTATCACGTCGAGACCCATGGTCAGAAGGGTTTCAACGGCGTCGCCCTTCTGTCGAAGATGAAGCCCGACGAGATCAATCGCGGCCTGCCGGGCGACGATGCCGATGAACAGGCACGCTTCATCGAGGGCGTGTTTTCCGTTGATGGCGGTGCGATCCGGGTCTGCTCGCTCTACCTGCCGAACGGCAATCCGCCTGACGATCCGGTCAAATATCCCTACAAGCTCGCATGGATGGAGCGGCTGCGCCGCTTCGCCGAAGATCGCCTTGCGCTTGAGGAGCCGCTTATTCTGGCGGGTGACTACAACGTCATCCCCGAACCCTTCGATTGCCACGATCCGCGGGTCTGGGCGGGCGATGCGCTGTTCCTGCCCAAGACGCGCTCGGCATTCCGCAGGCTGGAAAATCTCGGCTTTACCGATGCCGCACGCGCGACGACGGATGAACCCGGACTTTATTCCTTCTGGGATTATCAGGCTGGCGCATGGCCGAAGAATAACGGCATCCGCATCGACCACCTCATGCTGTCGGCGGAAGCGGCCGACAGGCTGGAATCGGTCAGCATCGAAAAACATGTGCGGGCTTGGGAAAAACCGTCCGACCACGTACCGGTCTGCGGTTATTTCAATTTTACGCCGATCAATTGAACGGCGCTCGCCGGGCGAGTTAAAGAATTTCCGGTAAAAGTACGCCGAAACAAAGAGTTAGAGCACGTCAAACGATTCCGTTTAAACAGGACGTGCTCTGAGTCGCCTCAGCCAAAATAGACATAATTGTCAGTTCGGATCATCGATCTGCATGTTCTGCGCCAGCGCGATAGCCGCGCGGCGATCGTTTTCACCCGCGAGCGAAAAAGCCTGTTCCTGAAGGGTCTGGATCCAGGTGCAATCCACCGCCGTGCATTTGTCGAGCGCGGCCGTCATGAAGGCGAGCCCCTGCGTCGTCTGGCCTTCCTGGAAAAGCAGATTACCGAAAATCGACATGGCGCCGGCATGGCCGTGCTTGCGTGCCTGATTGAGCCACTTCTTGGCCTGCTGCACATCCGCCCGGCCGCCCTCACCCGCAAGGATCATTTCCGCCAGACGGAACTGGGCCTCGGCCACGCCAAAGGTGGAAGCCACCTGAAAATAGAGCTGGCGGGCCTGCGACAGGTCCATCTTTACCGGAGTGCCGGGAATGCCGTGGCGGTAATAATCGGCAAGAGAAAGCAGCGCGTTGACGAAGAAGCCGGTATCCTCGGAGCCCGGCTCGACGCCCTGGCTGGCAATTTCGCTGTAAATCTTGAAGGCTTCGAAGTCGTTCTTGGCAACGCCATCGCCGAAGGCATACATATTGGCAAGCGCCCAGCGCGAGCCGGTATGGCCCTTTTCGGCCGCATAGCGATAGGCCTCGACGGCTTCGTCCTTGTTACCGTTCTTGTAGGCCTTGAAGCCGAACTTGAACAGGTCGAAGGGCCCGGATTCCTTGGTAACGCCTGCGTTGATGTCAAAAGCCAGCACCGGCATTGCGAGCGACGCAAGCAAAAGGCTCATGATGAGCGGCTTTAGAACATGTGCTTCACATTTCAGCATTTAGGCGAACTTCTCTCACTCTTCCCGGCATATAGCCAATACTTGCGGAATACTGCAAAGCTGAACCCCGCCGGGTCGCGATTTTTCGAACACACTGCGTCTTTCCGGCAGCACTTTCCAGCGCACTGCCGATGGTCATATGCGGTAATTGCTCCAAATTTTCAGTGAGACAGATATAAGCATAATTTCCGGCAATATAACGGCGTTTGACCGCCTGCCGGTCAGCGCCAAACAAGAAACCCGGATCAAATTCCCGTATTACTTGCTTAAACCCTGAATCCAAACCCGTTTTCACTCTTCGCAACTCCGCAGGCCCACATCAAACGCCTGCATGTTCTTCCATCCCCGCGTCCATAAACAGAAGCCAAGCACCTTGTTTGTGGCGGGAAATGGACAGATATGCCCACATTCCAACGCGGCACCACGCTTGCAGAAAAGTGTTGCCAAATCGTCACAAAACTTTCGGGCTAGAAATTTTTATCGAGCAGGAATCATAGTCGGGAATGAAAAAAGGTCCGGTTGGTAAACCGGACCTTTCTTTTCGTTCAGGTGTGGCGAATGGTGTCAGAACTTGACCTTGACGCCCGTAGAGATCGCAGCCACGAGATCGTTGCCGAAGTCGTAGCCCGCCTCATTGCCGCAGGTGAAGCCCGCACCGCAAGGTCCACCGTTGATGGATGAGCTACCGGAGGTCAGGAGGCCGAGAGCACCGGCAACCTTGAACTCGATATTCTTGTTCGGCGAGTAGACGATCTGCGTGCCCAGCGTCCAGGTGTCGGTCTGGGTGCCGATAACAGTCGATGTACCGCGATCCCAGGTCAGGCTCACAGCACCGCTCCACTGCTCGTTGAACTTGTGACCAACGCCGCCGGAAATCGTCCAGCCATCACGATAAAACAGGTCTAGCGTGTTCAGCGTGTCAGCGCCGCTCGGAACGCAGGGGGACGTCCCTACCGCGCAGAAAGGAATGACCTGAATCTGGCTCCAGTCAGTCCACTTCACCGAACCGAAAGCCAGCCAGTCCGGAGCTATGCCGGATTGCACCTTGAGTTCGATGCTGTCTGGCATCGAAACGGAGCCATATATCGGCACCAGCTTGCCGCCGTATTTCGCCAGCGTCGGAGAGATGGACGGCGGCGTCTGCGGAACTCCTCTGACGTCGGCGAAACCGGTCAGGTCATGATCGACGGCGCTGTTATAAACAAGGCTCGCCCGGAAGGCGACCTCGGGGATTTCGTAGGCAACGCCGGCGCGCCAACCCCAACCGTCACCTTCCATCTCAAGTTTGCCGACGCCGCTGAAGCTGGACCAGGCCGGATTGAGGCCAAGAACAGCTGGGCCAAGAACCTGACGGTATTTATAACCGCTGATCTCCTGGTAAAAGCCGCCGCCAATAATCGAGAAGTCGCCCTTGCCAAGATCAAACTTCACACGGCAGGTGGTGGCGTAATTGTGCGACTTTACCTTGGTTTCGATATTGTAGCTCGATCCCTGCCAGATGCCCGGATTGAGGTGCGCGCCCCAAGGCTGCGAATAATCGAACATGCAGTCGCCGAAATCGCCGATTGCCGCCTTGGCGCCGATGCGGGTCGACCAGAAGTTTTCAGAGTCATCTGCGCTCCTTGACCAAGTCGCAGGCAGCGGACCGCTCTTCAGCGGATTGTCACGCGCATTCTCAACCTTGCGCTGTGGCGCAACGAATGTAGCGGAACTGTCGAGAACATAGTCGGACGGGTCGAACAGCAGGTCGATATTGTAGCCACCGCGCTCGAGGCCGCCCGCCAGTGAAGGCGTGACCGCCGCGATGCTGGCTACGAAACATACTG
The DNA here is from genome assembly GCF_053522705.1 of Agrobacterium sp. 16-2014-1-2a. Classification (NCBI taxonomy): domain Bacteria; kingdom Pseudomonadati; phylum Pseudomonadota; class Alphaproteobacteria; order Hyphomicrobiales; family Rhizobiaceae; genus Agrobacterium; species Agrobacterium sp. 16-2014-1-2a. Next base: position 134,550 of record NZ_JBNWBX010000001.1, on the reverse strand, counting down.
CGCCGCGAAAAAATGCAGTTTTTGCCATCTCTCTCCCCAATCAAGGCAATGTGATCATTGAGAGAGTGAAATGCTTTGCGGCAAATGACAATCTGCCGTGGCGCGGCGCGGTTGCCACCGGATGGCCATTTTTTTACGTAAGTTTTTGATGTTTGGCATCTTACATAATCATTTTAGGCTATTATTCTAATCCAATTAGAAAAAACGACACAAAACGAAACAAACTCCCAATCCGCACCGGAAATGTCGCCAAATAACCACAGTTGGACGTTTCCGAAGAAAATCGCTTATCAGGCCGTTTTTATTGATCTTTTTCGTCTTCCTGCGCGGTTTTGTGCGCCTCGCGGCAGAAATAATCGCGCTGTCACGCAGTGCATGATTCGCCATTGCAACGCAGCAATGAATTGAGCCGGCCCTGACAGAACGCAAAACGCCCCGTTTTCACGGGGCGTTTTGATTTTACACGCAACAGGAACCTTATCCTGCTTCGCTGACCCGCTGCAGGGCGGTTCGAAGACTTGTCAGCTGAACTTCCAGCTCCGCCTTGCGGTCGCGCTCGGCGGCCACAACCTCCGGATCGGCATTGGCCACGAATTTTTCGTTCGACAGCTTCTTGTCTATGCGTTCCATTTCCGCATCCACCTTGCCGATCGCCTTTTCGAGACGGGCCTTTTCGGCCGCGAGATCGACGAGGTTGCCGAGCGGCAGGCAGACGGTGGCCTCACCGATGATGATCTGCGCGGAACCTTTTGGCGCCACATCGGCACCACGGATTTCATCGGCACGCGCCAGGCGCCGGATAGCGGCGGCATGGCGGTCCAGCCGCGCTTCTGTCGAGGTATTGGCACCGACCACCACCAGCGATGCGGTGGCGCCCGGCGGCACGTTCATCTCGGCACGCGTCGAGCGGATGCCCGAAACCAGATCGATCAGCCAGTTGATTTCCGCAGCCGCGGCATCGTCGCGGAATTCCGGAGTCGGCCAGTCGGTAAGGCAGAGAAGATCAGCCCGCTCCTCGCCCTCGCCCGCCGTATGCGCCCACAGCTCTTCCGTCATGAAAGGCATGAAGGGATGCAGGAGCTTGTAGATCTCATCCAGAACATAGGCCGCGCAGGCCTGCGATTCCGCCTTTGCCGCCTCATCCTCGCCACCGAACACGGGCTTGAGCAGTTCCAGGTACCAGTCGCAGAACTGGTTCCAGACGAAACGGTAGAGGATACCGGATGCATCGTTGAACCGGAAGTTCTCAAGAGCCGCCGTCACATCGCGCGCGGTGTTGGCAAGCTCGGTCAGGATCCAACGGTTGATCGTCAGCGATGCGGTTTCGGCCAGGAAATGCGGATCGCGCTTTACGCCGTTCATTTCGGCAAAACGCGTGGCGTTCCAGAGCTTCGTGCCGAAGTTGCGATAACCGGCGATACGTGCCGGATCGAGTTTCACGTCACGACCCTGCGCCGCCATGATGGCGAGCGTGAAGCGTAGCGCATCCGCACCGTATTCGTCGATCAGTTCCAGGGGATCGATGACGTTGCCCTTGGACTTGGACATCTTCTGGCCGTTCTTGTCGCGAACCAGCGCGTGGATGTAGACGGTGCTGAACGGCTCGACCGGATTGCCGGCATCGTCCTTCATGAAATGCAGACCCATCTGCATCATGCGGACGACCCAGAACGGGATGATGTCGAAACCGGTGACAAGCACGTTGGTCGGATAATAGCGCGCCAGTTCCGGCGTCTTTTCCGGCCAGCCGAGCGTCGAGAACGGCCACAGCGCCGATGAGAACCAAGTATCGAGAACGTCTTCGTCACGGGTCAGGATCTCACCCGGCTTGAAGTTTTCAAGCTTCTCCTCGACCCAGGCCTTCCACGGACCTTCATGGGCAATATAATGCTGGATAGCGGCCTGAAGCGCCTCTTCCTCGGTCTTTTCAACGAAGACCTGCCCGTCAGGGCCGTACCATGCCGGAATCTGGTGTCCCCACCACAATTGCCGCGAGATACACCAGGGCTGGATGTTCTCCATCCACTGAAAATAAGTGTTTTCCCAGTTCTTAGGCACGAAATTGGTGCGGCCTTCGCGAACCGAGGCAATGGCCGGCTGAGCCAGCGTCTTGTTGTCAACCCACCACTGGTCGGTGAGGCGCGGCTCGATCGGCACGCCGCCACGGTCGCCATGCGGCACGACGTGCTTGTGCGGCTCGATCTTGTCGAGGAGGCCGGCTTCCTCGAAGATTTCGACGATGACCTTGCGGGCGAAGAAACGATCCTGTCCTTCCAGACGATCCCATGCGCCGTGCAGCGCCGCCGGATGATTGAGGCCCTCGAGGAAATCCTCGTTCTCCTTGATGGAGATCGTCCCATCGATATTCATGACGTTGATGGCGCGCAGACCGCAACGCTTGCCGACCTCGAAATCGTTGAAGTCGTGCGCAGGCGTGATCTTCACGGCGCCAGTTCCGGCCGTCGGATCGGCATAGTCATCCGCAACGATCGGGATCTTGCGGCCAACGATCGGCAGGATGACATGCTTGCCAATGATGCCCTTGTAGCGCTCGTCTTCCGGGTTCACCGCAACACCGGTATCGCCGAGCATGGTTTCTGGCCGCGTGGTAGCAACAACGATGTAATCGCGCGTTTCGAACTCGGTAGGCTTGCCTTCCTCGTCAAATGCGATCGGGTGCTGATAGGTCACACCCTTTTCCAGCGGATAACGGAAGTGCCAAAGGTTGCCCTTCACTTCCAGCTGTTCGACTTCCATGTCGGAAATCGCGGTCTGCAGCTTCGGGTCCCAGTTGACGAGGCGCTTGTCCTTGTAGATCAGGTTCTGCTTGTAAAGGGTGACGAACACCTCGAGAACGGCCTCGGACAGACCCTCATCCATGGTGAAGCGCTCACGCGACCAGTCGCAGGACGCGCCGAGACGCTTCAGCTGGTTGAAGATCAAGCCGCCGGATTCGGCTTTCCATTCCCAGACCTTGTCCACGAAGGCCTCACGGCCCATTTCGCGGCGGCCCGGAAGCTGCTGTTCCATCAGCTTGCGCTCGACGACCATCTGCGTGGCGATGCCCGCATGGTCCATGCCCGGCTGCCACAACACGTCCTTGCCGCGCATGCGCTCGAAGCGGACCAATATGTCCTGAAGCGTGTTGTTGAGCGCATGGCCCATATGCAGGGAGCCGGTGACATTCGGCGGCGGGATGACGATTGTGAAGGTTTCCGCGCCCGGTTTGGCGTTGGCGCCGGCACGAAAAGCGTTCGCCTCGTCCCAGGCTTTGGCGATTTTCGGTTCGACGGATGCGGAATCGTAGGTCTTTTCGAGCATTTCCTGACCTGAATTTTAGAGTTCTTGTGTGGATTTTTTTAAATAAGGATGGATGGTCGAGAGTCAACAGAAACCGACCCGTCAGCGACTATGACCCCATAGCGCCTTCATCTTCAACAAAAAAGCCGCCCCGGTGCCGGAGCGGCCTCTGTTTCATTATCTTGCGCATGTTACAAGACGCGGACGAACAGAGCCTAGCGGCGCGAGCCCCGCGCCACACGTTCGATTTCCTCACGCACGAGACGCTCCACCAGGGTCGGCAGATTGTCTTCCAGCCAGTCCTGCAGCATCGGACGCAGCATTTCGGCGGCCATATCCTCGATCGAGCGTCGTTCGACGCCATCGAAAATTTCCGCAAGTTCGCTGAAGGAACGGGCGATCTGCGCACCGGCAGCCTCGGAAATGAGGTTGAGCGACAAACCGCCCTCTTCCTTGGATTCGGCCAGATCGAATGACGGCATCTCGACAGCAGGTTCCTGCACCGAAATCTCGAAATGATCCTGGGCTACAGGCGTTTCGATGGCGCCACGCAGCGTCAGCTGGTCGAAGCGGTTCTCGAAAGCTGCGCTCTCGACAGCGGCAGCAGCAGCACGATCCTCGGCGGCAAAAGCTGCCGGCTGTTCACTGGTGCTCGCGGCAGCGGCCGCCAGCAGCGGCCGCACATCCGTCGGGCGCTGCGGCGCAGGGCGTTCAACCTGTTGCGCAGCCGAAGGCTGCGGTACGCTGGAGGAATGAGCGGCCGGGGCCGCCTGCGCGGGCTCACGCTGCGCCTGGGCGGCAAATGCCTGCGGCCCCATGGCAGCGTTGCGGTCGGCGGCAGCGCGAACGCGGGCGGCGACATCGGCAAGCGACATGCTTTTCTCGGCCGAGATTTCCTGCTGTTCTGGCGTCTGCTTTTCGGAGGCCGCGGAAAAATCCTGCACCGGCCTTGCGCCAAATGCCTGGTTTGCGGCGGGGGGAACGCGCGCCGGCGGGCTGATGGCCTCCGTCACGAAGGACGCTTCGCCTGCGCCATCGTCTTCGTCGTCATAGACAGGCGGCAACTGCCCGGAAAACGCGCCGGTAGGCCCGGTCTCGTTGCTTTCGATGATCCGGCGTATGGACGCCAAGATCTCTTCCATGGACGGTTCACGCGCTACGCTTGGCTGAGCCATATCAATCCCCGGTTTCCACTCTCTAGACCGCCTTGCGTCCATACGGACGCCAAAAGGACGCTCCAACATTTTAAATCTGCACACCGTTCCTGTCGAAAATCGCTTCCGGTTTTCGGGCCGATGGCCTGAAAAGGGGTAGAAATACGCACACCCCGAATCACCCTTAGTCTAGGGCAGCATAGTCAGGAACTAAATCACTGATTCGACAAGTTTCGCCGTGATGCACAGCTTTGTGAGAATGGTTTTTTTGGGCAATTGGGTGGGCGAAGCGGGTCTGCCGGTGCGGCACCCGCAAAAATAAACGCCGGGGCGGAAAGTCCACCCCGGCGTCCAAAACAATGATCGCTTTTAAAGATCAGAAAACGAATTCGGCCGCCTTGGCAAAACCGGGCAGAGGCTTGATCGACGCGTTGAAAGAGGTTGCAGCCGAGGTGCTGTTGCCATCGCGACGGTAAACGGTTGCCTTGGCAGCGTTACCGTATCCGACAACGACGACCAGACGTCCGCCATCGCGCAGCTGGTCGGTCAGTGCCGCCGGCACTTCCTCGACAGAGCCGTTGATGAAAATCAGGTCATAGGGTGCTTCGCCCGCATAACCCTTTTCGAGATCGCCGGTGACAACAGCAACATTGTCATATCCGAGCGAGGCCAGCGTCTCAGTCGCCTCAGCCGCCAGCGTTTCGTCGCATTCGAGCGAAACCACCGAACCGGCGAGCTGGGACAGGATGGCCGCGGTATAACCCGCGCCGCCGCCGACTTCCAGCACCACGTCTTCCTTGGTCACCGCCGCAAGCTGCAAAAGCTTCGCCAGCGGCGAGGCCTTCATGACGTAACGGGCCGGGCGACCATCCCGGGCGGGACAGATCTGCAGATCCTCGTCCACATAGGCAATCTGCCGCACACCCGCTGGCACGAAAGCTTCGCGCGGCACGCTCAAAAACGCCTTCAGCACCGAATGCGACGTCACGTCGGTCGTGCGCAACTGGCTGTCGACCATGTTGGCGCGTGCGGTTTCGAAATCCATCATATCGTTATCGCCTCAATTTCGCGGATGCCGGTCGGGAAGCCTCGGCCCCAAAAGCTCAAAACGGCACGGGTCTCCCCTCGCCTTTAAACAATCTCATAATTGCCCAAGCCTGCGCTTTCAAGCGCGGTGAGCCCTAAGTGCTGGAAAAAGCGAAATGGCCGGGATTTTTTAGAACAGCAAGGGCAGCCGATGACCGCAAGGTTAGCCAAAGGTTCAAAAAAACAGGTTCTATTCGGTGAAATTTTTGGAGGCCTCGCCCGGAATTGAACCGGGGTACAAGGATTTGCAGTCCTCTGCGTCACCACTCCGCCACGAGGCCTCACACGCTCATGAATTCGAGCGATGGCGGGCATTTAGAACGAATCCATTATGCGCGCAAGAGGGTTCGTTCCGAATGTGCTGTTTTTTCCGATCCGATGGACAAAGGGCAATCGACCACGTCCTAAGCCCTTCGGATTCCGACATTTTTTGTATCTCACTCATATTCCAGAAGAAACAATGCCCGCAGCCGGGGCTTTGCGCGGGTGCGGGCAGTCGCTGCATCTTCAATGCGGATCGATCAGATGCGACCCAGCAGAACAAGAACGAGGACGATGACCAGAACCAGTCCGAGGCCACCCGAGGGACCATAACCGTAATTGTGGTAACCCCAGCTTGGCAAAGCACCGATCAAGAAAAGAATGATGAGGATAACGAGAATGGTGCCGATCATGTTTAGCCCTCCATGAATAATAGGTATGCGCGGTATTTAATGATCAAACACGCAAAAAGTTCCGTTTCCTCCATCCGCTTATGGCGTGGGCCGAGAATGCATCTCCAGCCGATTCAAAGGGTTAAACGGCATTTGCGGACAACGCGGCGGGTCGTGCGCGCGCACGGCGGCTGCGATTGGCGACGCACCACGCTCCGGCCCCGGGGTGATCGACCATGGTAGCGATTTATTCGAGGTAATTTCTCGGTCTATGTATATCGCGTACCGTTCGTCATACTAAATCAAGTCACCCGTTCCCTGAAACTGGCGGGGGACTGGGAGACCTGGTATCACTGGCAGTGCGCCAGGTCTCACCTGTTTCCTTCTTCTCCGGCGATCTTCCCGCCGCACGCAAACCGTTCCCCAAACAAGCACACGGACATTTTACCTGCGGCGCTGTACGCCACGCTTGCCTTGCCTCTTTCTCTCCGGTTAGACCCCGGATCGGGAGGGAGAAATGAGAATCATATGTCCGGTTTTGCGAACCTCATCCCGCTTTTCATCTTCGGCCTGCTCGTCTACGCTTTCTTCCGCTGGGTCGCGCGCGACACTCAAAATCCGAGACGCAAGTAGCAGGTGCGAATAGCTCTGCCCTTTATCACTCGCGGGGAACCGTTGCGCCTCCATATCGTTTTCGCAGATGCACTTCGGAGGACAGGATGAAAACGCTCGTATCATTGGCCGCAATCGCGCTTACGCTTGCGGGCTGCACGACCTCAGGCCCGGCCGCTTATGTCGAACCGATCCCCGGCAGCATCACCTATAAGGGCCAGCCGCGCACCAAGCTGACGAAATCGCCGATCGGCAGTACCTTCAGCCACGAGTTCCGCATCGACGGCAGCACGAGGGCGGTGGAAACCTATCGCATTGCGCCAGATCGCTCGCTCGAACTCATAGACCGCCGCATCATTCGCGATTGGCTGTTCGGACGCGACGACTGACCGCACCGCAAGCCAACCGAAACCAATTGCGCATTCTGCCCGCTTGGTTTAGAGCCGGGCACGATAACCAACACGGATGAGCGATGAACACGCGCTGGCAAAAACCCGTCCTGATCGCGTTCGAAACGCCGGGCGACTATACGAGCATCGAGACCACGCAGGCGGCATCCTGGGCCATGATCGAGGATTGGCCGATAGAGGACGGCGATGCGTTGGACGCGGCGTTGCTGGTCTGCGCCGCCGTCGATGCCGGCAGGAAAAAGCCGGAGGATGCGCGCAAGGCCTTCATCGCCGCCGCAATCGAGGCTGGCCTCGACATCAAGGCCTGACGGCATCAAGACCCATGGTCGAGAATTAAAATGGCGTCCTGAGGCTAAACAAGTCAGGACAACAGGTTTAAAGGGTTAAATCAGATGGAAGCTTCTGGAAACATGAAAAAAGCCCTGTTCATATTTCTCCTCTCCTGCCTCGCCATCGGCCTTCTCGGCCACCTCGTGGTCGCCTTCGTCGTTACCGGCTGAAGCACCGATGTCCACTCCGTATTATGGCGGAGCGGCAGGGCATTAAAATTTCCTAAATTTCATTCTGCTGTTATGGAACCGCGATAAATCTTTTCCGTTCTCTCTTCGATCAACAAGGAGGATTGAAATGCGTGACGGATTGAATGGTTTTCTCGAAATTTCCATGCTCGGCGTCGTGATTGCAAGCTGCCTTTTCATGGTCAACCTGCCGATCTGACCCGCCTTAAAAATCATTCCCTGCGGTACCGGCGACGTTAGATGCCGGGGTAAGAAAATGCGGCCTTTCGGGCCGCATTTCTTTTTCCAGCAATGCAGGCTCAAGCAGAAAGCTTGGCGGCCAGCTTGGCGACATGTGCGCCTTGGTAGCGTGCGGCTTCCAGTTCGATAGCGGAAGGCTGACGCGAGCCGTCGCCATCGGTGATGGTGGAGGCGCCATAAGGCGAGCCGCCCTTGATTTCATCGACGCCCATCTGGCCCTGGAAAGCATAGGGCAGACCGACAACGGCCATGCCGTGGTGCAGGAAGGTGGGGAGGAAACCAAGGATGGTCGATTCCTGACCGCCGTGCTGCGTGGCCGACGACGTGAAGGCCGAGCCGACCTTGCCGACAAGCTTGCCGCCGAACCACAGACCGCCGGTCTGGTCCCAGAAATTGCGCATCTGTGAGGCAACCGTGCCGAAGCGGGTGCCGGCGCCGACGATGATGGCATCGTATTCTGCCAGTTCGTCAACAGTCGCGATGGGGGCAGCCTGATCGAGCTTGAAGTGTGAGGATTTGGCGACTTCCTCAGGAACCAGTTCCGGAACGCGCTTGACGACAACTTCCGCGCCGGCAGACTTCACACCTTCGGCAACGGCATATGCCATCGTCTCGATATGGCCGTAAGATGAATAATAAAGCACCAGAACTTTTGTCATTTTCTTTGTATCCTTAGGGTTAATCGTCTCAGGCGTACCAGCCAGAAGCCTTTTTAAGAACGCGATGATCATTAGTGGTGACCCGTTACAAGCATGTGATGCAAAGGTAGCCCAGAGGCCGGTCCCACACCAGCGGTGCATCCGCATACGCACTGTTCGCAATCAGTGAACGAAACGCCGGAACGTCAACCTTTCATAGATAGACATTTTTTCAAAACCGCTTTGCATTCACCGGGCGGCGGACTAACGTCGGACAAAACAGCTGACGAGTACCCCCCATGTCCAATCCCTCACCCACCCCATCTGTCGTGACCGCCGCCATGCTCGCCATCGGCGACGAATTGCTGTCGGGACGCACCAAGGACAAGAATATCGGGCACCTCGCGGATGTGCTCACCATGTCCGGAATAGACTTGAAGGAAGTGCGCATCGTCGCCGACGAGGAGCACGCAATCGTCGAAGCGCTGAATGCGCTGCGCGCCCGCTACGATTATGTCTTCACCTCCGGCGGCATCGGCCCGACCCATGACGACATCACCGCTGATGCGGTATCCGTGGCTTTCGGCCTGCCCTGCGAGCACGATGCCGAGGCTTTGCGGATATTGGGTGATATGTACCGTGTGCGCGAAATGGAATTCACCGAAGCGCGCAAGCGCATGGCCCGCATGCCAAGGGGGGCAAGCCACATCGCCAATCCCGTCTCGGTCGCCCCCGGCTTCGTCATCGGCAACGTCCACGTCATGGCCGGCGTTCCGCAGGTGTTTCAGGCCATGCTGGACAATGTCATGCCAACGCTGCGCACCGGCGCGAAAGTCATGTCGCAGTCGGTGCGCTCTCCCTATGGCGAAGGTGACATCGGCACGCCGCTGACCGCAATCCAGAAAGCGCACCCGGAAACCAGCATCGGCTCCTACCCGAAATATGACGGACAACGCTTTTCGACGGAGATCGTCGTGCGCGCCCGTGATGCCACCGTCCTGAAAGCGGCGGCGGATGCAGTGGCGACGATGATCGAAACCATTGGTCAGGAAAAAACACTGTCGGCCAGCAAGGGCGATGCAACCGCCTGAGACGAAGCGGATTGACCAAAATCAAGGTGGCACCCGGCAGAGGTAGCCACTCTACCAAAAACGACGCGTCACCGAGGAGCTAAAAAATGGGTTACAAAACGATACTGGCAGTGATCGACAATGTGGAGAACACGCAAAAGCTCGGCGATTTCGTGGTAAGTCTTGCCAACCAGTTTTCCTCGCATGTGATTGGCCTGCACATGGAAACGCTGGCCGCCGTTCCGCTCGTCGCGCCGATGGAAATTCCCGACCCCGCTACCGTTCAGGTGCTTCAGGACGTGGCGCACAAGGAAACCACGGATGTTGGAAACCTCTTCGAACACACGCTGTCTGCCAATGGCATCTCGCATGAGTGGCGCAGCTTTGTAACCTCGGTGGGGTACGCCTCGTCATCGGCAATCGATAGCGCGCGCTGCGCCGATCTCATCGTCGCCCGCCAGAGCAACTCCTCCGCACTCTCCGACAGCCGCTCGGATATAGACGGCTTTCTCCATGAAAGCGGCCGCCCTGTTCTTCTCGTTCCGCATGTGCTGACGGTTGCCAAACCGGTCAAGCGTGTACTGATCGCCTGGAACGGCTCCCGCGAGGCAACACGCGCCACCTTCGATGCCCTGCCCTTCCTGATTGCAGCCGAGAGCGTCGAGATCTTCTCCGTCGATCAGGCCGAGAGCGAAACGCAATCGTCTGGACTTGCCGGAACCGAACTGGCCGCAACACTCGCCCGCCACGGCGTCAACGTCACGGTAACCTCGCAGGAAAAAATCGCCGGCATTTCGCCGCAGGCGGCTATCGAAAACCGGCTGTCAGACCACAGCATCGACCTTCTGGTCATGGGCGCCTACGGCCATTCCCGCTGGTGGGAGTTGCTGTTCGGCGGCGTGACGCGCACGCTGCTCGATTCCATGACGGCGATGACGCTTTTGTCGCGTTAAACACCGGTAGCCGTGGATGAAGCCGCAAGAGCCTGCGCGCAATGCTTGCCTTTTTGCAGGTCTTGCGGCTATTAGCCAAAGCCATCGACAATTTTGACCAGATGGTAGACGACATGTCCCTTCCCGATAAAGCCTTTCCCGTAACCTGGGATCAGTTTCACCGCGACGCCCGCGCGCTTGCGTGGCGTCTTGCCGGCCTTGGCCGGGAGTTCCGGGCGATCGTCTGTATCACCCGCGGCGGTCTCGTGCCGGCAGCGATCATTTCCCGCGAGCTGAACATCCGCCTGATCGATACGGTCTGCATCGCCACCCGCCACGATTACGTCAACCAGGGCGACACGGTTCTCCTGAAGGGCGTGGCGCCGGAGCTGATGTCCGACGGCGGCGAAGGCGTGCTCGTCGTTGACGATCTGACCGACACCGGCAAGACCGCACTGGAAGTGCGCGAAATGTTGCCGAAGGCGCATTTTGCCTGCGTTTACGCCAAGCCGAAGGGCGTGCCGACCATTGACACCTTCGTCACCGAGGTCAGCCAGGACACCTGGATTTATTTCCCCTGGGACATGGGCTTCACCTATCAGGAACCGATCGCCAAGGGATCGCGCGGCTGATCGCCTGTCGCAACCCAAAACCATGCCTGAAAAGCCGTCCCTTCGGGGCGGTTTTTTTGTGTGGAAATGCTTTTTTGGTAACGGCAAAAAAACACGGAAAAACCGCAGTGTCGCCTTTATGCCGCACCCCGGAAATGCGGGGTTTTCGCTTTCCGCTGCGGAAACCAGCCTCGCGCAAGCTTCAAAGTCTCGCGCCAAGTCACTGATTTTTTTGAACGCTTTTGCTATCCCCGTTTTCCACAGGCACTGCACACAATATCTTGTGGTTAAAAAACGGTTTCAATCTATGGCTTGACGAATCTATGCCGCAGGAGGAAAGTGACAGTTATGTTGCGGCGGCAACGGACCGGAAAGTAACGAGGCCGGTTCCTTTCAATCTCAGTTCGCAAGTCCAGAAGGGGCGTCCCGACCATCAGGGGGCGGTTCGCCGGTGGATTTTGCGTGCCTTGCGGATACCGCCAAAAACATGACGCGGGGACTGGCGGCAGGAAGCTGTTGATACTATATTTAGTACTCACATGACTCTTGCAGCCGAATAAGCCACGAGATACAGGGATCACATCCAAGGATGAACATCCCTTACAGATCGGCAAAAACCGGCTGCGCGCATAGTTCGCACGGCTGGAACGAATTTTTGCGCCCTTTGCCGGGCGCCCAATGGACGAGGACACGAAACCATGCGCATCGAACGCCGCTTCACGAAGCCCGGCCAATCGTCTTATGCGGAAATCGAATTCCGCAAGGCCGTCAGTGAAATCAAGAACCCGGACGGTTCCATCGTGTTCCGTCTGGCGGATATCGACGTTCCCGCGCAGTTCAGCCAGGTCGCGACCGACGTTCTGGCGCAGAAATACTTCCGCAAGGCCGGCGTGCCGAAGGTGCTTAAGAAGGTTGAGGAAAACGATGTTCCTTCCTTCCTGTGGCGTTCGGTTGCCGATGAGAAGGCCATGAAGGACCTCCCCGAGGGTGAGCGTTATGGCTCCGAAACCGATGCGCGTCAGGTTTTCGACCGCCTGGCCGGCACCTGGACCTACTGGGGCTGGAAGGGCAAATATTTCTCCACCGAGGAAGACGCACTCGCCTTCCGCGACGAGCTTGCCTATATGCTGGCGACCCAGCGTGTAGCCCCCAACAGCCCGCAGTGGTTCAACACCGGCCTGCACTGGGCCTATGGCATCGACGGCCCGGGCCAGGGCCACTTCTACGTCGACCCCTTCACCGGCAAGCTGACCAAGTCCAAGTCCTCTTACGAACATCCGCAGCCGCATGCCTGCTTCATCCAGTCTGTCGAAGACGATCTGGTCAACGAAGGCGGCATCATGGACCTGTGGGTGCGTGAAGCGCGCCTGTTCAAATACGGTTCCGGCACCGGCTCCAACTTCTCCTACCTGCGCGGCGAAGGCGAAAAGCTTTCCGGCGGCGGCAAGTCCTCCGGCCTGATGAGCTTCCTCAAGATCGGCGACCGGGCAGCCGGCGCAATCAAGTCCGGCGGCACCACCCGCCGTGCGGCCAAGATGGTCGTCGTTGATGCCGACCATCCCGATATTGAAGCCTATATCGACTGGAAGGTGAACGAGGAGCAGAAGGTTGCCGCTCTCGTCACCGGTTCCAAGATCGTTGCCAAGCACCTCAAGGCAATCATGAAGGCCTGCGTCAATTGCGAGGCAGATAACGGCGATTGCTTCGACCCGGCCAAGAACCCTGCCCTGAAGCGCGAAATCCGCGCTGCCAAGAAGGACATGGTGCCGGAAAACTACGTCAAGCGCGTCATCCAGTTCGCGCAGCAGGGTTACAAGGACATCCAGTTCAAGACCTACGACACGGATTGGGATTCCGAAGCCTACCTCACGGTTTCAGGCCAGAATTCCAACAACTCCGTATCGCTGAAGGATGACTTCCTGCGCGCTGTTGAAAACGACGGTGACTGGAACCTGACCGCCCGCAAGGACGGCAAGGTCATGAAGACGCTGAAGGCCCGCGACCTATGGGAAAAGATCTCCCACGCCGCCTGGGCATCGGCCGACCCCGGCCTGCACTTCAACACCACCATGAACGACTGGCACACCTCGCCGGCCGAAGGCCCCATCCGCGCTTCCAACCCGTGCTCGGAATATATGTTCCTCGACGACACGGCCTGCAACCTTGCTTCGCTGAACCTGCTTCAGTTCAAGGATCAGGCAACGAAGCGCATCGACATCGCCGATTACGAACATGCGGTTCGCCTGTGGACCGTCGTTCTCGAAGTCTCGGTCATGATGGCGCAGTTCCCCTCGCGCCAGATTGCCGAACGCTCCTATGAATACCGCACGCTCGGCCTCGGTTATGCCAATATCGGCGGCCTGCTGATGTCCTCGGGCATTCCCTATGACAGCGACGAAGGCCGCGCCATCGCCGGTGCGCTGACCGCCATCATGACCGGCGTTTCCTATGCCACCTCGGCTGAAATGGCTGGCGAGCTTGGCCCCTTCCCGGGCTTTGCGCCGAACCGCGACAACATGCTGCGCGTCATCCGCAACCACCGCCGCGCCGCCCATGGCCTTTCCTACGGTTATGAAGGCCTGTCGGTGAACCCGGTTGCCCTCATCCATTCCGATTGCACGGATCAGGACCTTGTCGCCCACGTTACCGCCGCCTGGGACAAGGCGCTGGAGCTTGGCGAAAAGCACGGCTACCGCAACGCCCAGACCACCGTTATCGCGCCGACAGGTACGATCGGTCTCGTGATGGATTGCGACACGACCGGCATCGAGCCGGACTTCGCGCTGGTGAAATTCAAGAAGCTTGCCGGCGGCGGCTACTTCAAGATCATCAACCGCGCCGTGCCGGAATCCCTGCGTTCGCTCGGTTATTCGGAAAGCCAGATCGCCGAAATCGAAGCCTATGCCGTTGGCCACGGCAATCTCAACCAGGCACCTGCCATCAATCCCTCGTCGCTGAAGGCCAAGGGCTTCACCGATGAGAAGATCGAAGCCGTGAACGGCGCGCTGAAAAGCGCCTTCGACATCAAGTTCGTCTTCAACCAGTGGACGCTGGGCGCCGATTTCCTCAAGGGCACGCTCAAGGTTTCCGATGAGCAGTTGTCCGACATGAGCTTCAACCTGCTGGAGCACCTCGGCTTCAGCAAAAAGGACATCGAAGCGGCCAATGTGCACGTCTGCGGTGCGATGACACTCGAAGGCGCACCGTTCCTCAAGAACGAGCACTTGGCCGTATTCGATTGCGCCAACCCCTGCGGCAAGATCGGCAAGCGTTATCTCTCGGTCGAATCGCATATCCGCATGATGGCGGCAGCACAGCCGTTCATTTCGGGTGCGATCTCCAAGACGATCAACATGCCGAATGATGCAACCGTGGAAGATTGCGGCGCAGCCTACATGCTGTCCTGGAAGCTGGCGCTCAAGGCCAACGCCCTTTACCGCGATGGCTCCAAGCTTTCCCAGCCGCTCAACGCTTCGCTGGTGGAAGATGAGGACGACGAAGACTTCGTTGAAGAACTGATCCAGCAGCCGCTCGCCCAGCAGGCCGTGACGATCACCGAAAAGATCGTCGAGCGCGTCATCGAGCGGGTATCGCGCGAGCGTGAAAAGCTGCCGAACCGCCGTCAGGGTTACACCCAGAAGGCAACGGTCGGCGGTCACAAGGTCTATCTGCGCACCGGCGAATTCGGTGACGGCCGCATCGGCGAAATCTTCATCGACATGCACAAGGAAGGCGCTGCCTTCCGTGCGATGATGAATAACTTCGCCATCGCCATTTCGCTTGGCCTGCAATATGGCGTGCCGCTGGAAGAATATGTGGAGGCCTTCACCTTCACCAAGTTCGAGCCGGCCGGCATGGTGCAGGGCAACGACGCGATCAAGAACGCCACGTCGATCCTCGACTACGTGTTCCGCGAACTCGCCGTCTCCTATCTCGGCCGCCACGACCTCGCCCATGTCGATACCTCTGACTTCTCCAATACCGCACTTGGCAAGGGTATCCAGGAAGGCAAGACCAATCTGCTCTCCACCGGCTGGACACGCGGTTACAAGCCGACGCTGGTTTCCAACAACGAAGGCGAACGTGCTGCTTCCGAACCCAAGGGCTCGGCAACGGCAGCCCCCGCCCGTGCCTCGGCCAACGTCACTTCCTTTGCAGGCTCAGCCGCCCGTAAGCTGGAACCGACAGTCGCGATCTCCACCTCGGAAATCGTCTCCTTCAAGCGTGATTATGAAGAACGCGCCAAGGAACTGGCGGAAGAGATTGCCGAAGAGGTAATCGACGACGTGGTCCAGGAAGCCAAGCAGACCGCCACCGCCCTCTTCTCCGACAAGGCCGCCGCCGACGCGGCATCGGCCAAGGCGGAAGCCAAGAAGAAGGAAAACGAACGCCGCATGCGCTCGATCGCGCAAGGCTATACCGGCAACATGTGCTCGGAATGCCAGAACTTCACGATGGTGCGGAATGGCACTTGCGAGAAGTGCGATACTTGCGGTGCGACGAGCGGTTGCTCGTAAGATATCTCTTCTGTTAGTTTGATACGAAGAACCAACTAAGGACTGGCCAACGAAATATTGGCCAGTCCGAAACCTAAAATCGGTCAGCCAGCAGTTTAACGTCTTTCGATCACTGATAAGTGCTCGTAAAATTGGACTTAAAATGACGAAAACTGCACAGGCCCGTGAAGCATATAATTTGTATCAGCAGAAAAATCTCGCGAGACTCATTTTTCATGCAATAAAGCTATTTTTATATACTGCTGTGCCGGCCACCGTAATTGCGTATTTAACAGATCATATTAGCGGTTTGTTTTACATATTAGCCCCGTTCTTCATTTATTTATCATTCCCTTTCTGGTTTGGACTTTACGTATCTAGTGCGTTGCTGGCGCAGATGGCCGGAGAAAGCCTCGGGAAAAAGACCTTGCTTGGCGACAATCCTACGTTTCCCGACGTCACGTTTCATCTCACAGGCTTTAGAGTTAAGGATGAAAGCAATGAAAGTTGAGTTCAGAGCCAATAATCGGGTAAAATCGACCGAGCCAGATAGGCCCGTTTTCACGCCATGACCGACGAATAAGCGGAAGCCAATGCGCTCGCCGATCCCGACAATCGGCCGCTTTCCGCCGAACAGTTCGCTGCTGCCAAGAAAATGCCGCGCATCAAGATCATTCGCCGGGCACTGAAGTTGACGCAGGAAGAGTTTTTTTGCCCGCTATCACATTCCGCTCGAAACTTTGCGCGATTGGGAACAGAGCCGCAGCGAGCCGAATCAACCGGCCCGCGCCTATCTGAATGTCATGGCCGTCGATCCCGAAGGTACGCCGGCTGCGCTCCGTAGAGGCGCGGCCTGACGCGCCTTATCCCACAAAATCAAACAGCAGCTTCACATTCAGCGCCGCAATTACCACTGCGATGAGCCATGCAAACGCCGAGAGCCATCGCGGGGCGCACAGTTCACCCATCTTGGCGCGGTCGGCGGTGAACATGACCAGCGGGAAGACGGCGAAAGAAAGTTGCAGGCTTAAGACCACCTGCGTCAGTATCAGCAGTTGAGACGTGCCGCTTTCACCGAAGGCGATGGTGACGCCGGCGGCGGGGATGATGGCGATGCCGCGGGTGATAAGGCGGCGCAGCCACGGGGCAAGCCGCATCTTGAGGAAACCTTCCATCACGATCTGGCCCGCAAGCGTTGCCGTAACGGTGGAGTTGATGCCACAGCACAAAAGCGCCACCCCGAACAGCGTCGGCGCAATCGCAAGGCCAAGCAGCGGCGCGAGCAGACTATGCGCTTCACCCAGTTCGGCAACATTCGTCTGACCCGTTTTGTTGAAGGTCGCCGCTGCGAGGATGAGGATCGCGGCATTGATGACGAGAGCAAACGTCAGGGCGATGGTTGAATCGAGTGTCGCGAATTTGAGCGCCTCGCGTTTTTCGGCCAGCGTCTCGCCGATGGCGCGCGTCTGCACGATCCCTGAATGCAGATAGAGATTATGCGGCATCACCGTCGCGCCCAGAATGCCAAGCGCCAGATAGAGCATCTCGGGGTTGGTGACGATCTCCGTCGTCGGCGCAAAACCACGAATCACCTGGCTCCAGTCGGGATCGGCCAGCGCCAGCTGAATGGCGAAACACACCGCGATGACGCCGAGAAGCGTGATGACAAGCGCTTCCACCCAGCGGAAGCCAAGCCTTTGCAGATAAAGGATCAGGAACACGTCAAGCGCAGTGATGAGGACGCCAAGTTCGAGCGGAATGCCGAAAATCAGGTTGAGGCCGATAGCCGTCCCGATGACCTCGGCGATATCAGTCGCGATGATTGCGATTTCGGCCAGCAGCCAGAGGACCATCGCCACCGGTTTCGGATAGGCATCGCGACAGGCCTGCGCCAGATCGCGCCCGGAAGCAATCGCCAGACGGGCACAGAGCGCCTGTAGAACGACGGCCATGATGTTCGATATCAACGCCACCGTCAGCAGCGTGTAGCCAAACTTGGAACCGCCGGCGAGCGACGTTGCCCAGTTGCCGGGGTCCATGTAACCGACCGCGACGAGATATCCGGGTCCGAAGAACGCCATCGCCCGGCGAAACGTACCGGCATTCGGGCTTATCTTGATCGAGCTGTGAACGTCGGACAGCGAGAGATCGTCGCCATTCCGCCGCCATCCAAAGACAGGCTTGTCCATCTTGCGAACTTTCAAATGGAAATTGAATTAATGCAATTGCAAATCATTCGCATAAAAGGGTGTGGACTGGCAAGCGGAGTTTCGAAGCTGTGTGCCGGCGCGAGAGGCCGCAGTAACATTCGGCCTGAACGCAACCATCGGCGCAGCGCGTCATGGATTTAATGAAATGAGACCCCTCCTCCGTCATTCCAGCCTTAAGCCGGAAGCCAGCCAGCCAAGGTCTCTGGGCTGAAAAGACTCTTCTACGCGGCGTAGTAGCCAGTAAACAACGGCAACCCACGGCCAATCCTACCGCGAAACCTCACGGCGTTGTCATCGCCTCCGCCCCGCCATTGCGGAACAGCCGCGTGCATGCCCGCGTTTGTCTGTCACGAAGCAAAGATAGTCCGGGGAAGTTCATGCGAGACGGCAATAAATTCAGCGTGGCGAACCAGCCTTACCGGTGGCCGAAATATATCATGGCGCAGCGAAGGCCGCGCGACTGGCTGATGACCATCAGCGGCGTGGTGCTGCTGGTCATCGTCGCCGCCGCTGTCGCCATGGGTTATCTCGTCACCAGCCATCCCGGCAAGCCAGAGCCGAATACCGGCATCATCGAGGAAAACGCAGCGGAGAACGCCTGATATGCGGCGCAAGACGCGCCGCTTAACTCAGACCCTGAAGATCCCCGCTGAACTGCGCCTCATGCAGGCGGCTGTAATGGCCCTTGGCGGCCAGAAGCTCGGCATGGGCGCCGGTTTCCGCAATACCCGTCTGGTCCACCACAACGATGCGTGACGCATCGCGGATCGTTGCCAGCCGGTGGGCGATGACGAGCGTTGTGCGGCCCTTGGCAAGCTCCGTAAGCGATTGCTGGATGGCCCGCTCGGTTTCGGTATCCAGCGCTGAGGTCGCCTCGTCGAGAATAAGGATAGGCGGGTTCTTGAGGAACATGCGGGCGATGGCAAGACGCTGTTTCTGACCACCGGAAAGTTTCACGCCACGCTCACCGATGACGGTGTCGAGCCCCATCGGCATCGCTTCGATGACGCCGTCGAGCCGGGCACGCCGCGCCGCATCCATGATTTCGACATCGGAAGCGCCGAGCCGGCCATATTCGATATTCTCGCGGATCGTGCCGCCAAACAGGAACACATCCTGCTGCACGATTCCGATCTGGTTGCGCAGCGAGGCAAGCTTCATCTTGCGGATATCGATGCCGTCAATGGTGATCGAACCGCTGGTGACATCATAAAAGCGCGGCAGCAGAGAGCAAAGCGTCGTTTTGCCGGCCCCCGAAGGCCCGACGAAGGCCACCGTCTCGCCCGCATTGATCTTCAGGTCGATATTGTCGAGAACCTGCTTGCCCTCGGCATAACCGAAACCGACATGGCGATATTCAATGGCGCCGGAAAGCGCCGGTGCCTCGATCGCATCCGGTGCGTCGGTGATATCCGGCGCCGTGTCCAGAAGCTCGGTAAAGCGGCGGAAACCGGCAATGCCCTTCGGATAGGTCTCGATGACCGAGTTGATCTTCTCCACCGGGCGGAAAAACACGCCGACCAGAAGCAGGAAGCCAACGAAGCCGCCTTCCGTCAGGCCGCCATGCAGCACGAACCAGGCGCCGCAGATCATCACGATCATCTGCGTCAGCCGCATGCTCATGTAGCTGAGCGAAGTGCTGGCCGCCATGATCTTGTAGGCATCCAGCTTCGTGCGGCGGTATTTCTGGTTGTCCTTCTCAAACAGCGCGCGTTCGTGGTCCTCATTGGCAAAGGCCTGCACCACCCGCATGCCACCGACATTTTCCTCGATACGGGCGTTGAAATCGCCTACCCGACCGTAGAGCGCGCGAAAGTTCTGCGTCATTCGGCCACCGTAACGGCTCGTCACCCAGGCGGTGACAGGCACGACGGCGGCGGTGACGAGCGCCAGCGGCACATTGACCGACAGCATCAGCAGGAATGCGCCAATGAAGGTCATGATGGCGATGAACAGATCCTCGGGGCCGTGATGGGCCACCTCACCGATCTCTTCCAGGTCCTTCGTCAGCCGGCCAACCAGATGACCGGTCTTCTGGTTGTCGAAATAGCGGAAGGAGAGCTTCTGCAGGTGGTCGAAAGCCAGCCGCCGCATGTCGGTCTCGATATTGATGCCGAGCATATGTCCCCAGTAGGTGACTGTCGCCATCAGACCCGTATTCAGGACATAGATGACGAGCAGCCCGACCGATGCGGCGAGGATGATGCCCCATTCGCCACCCGGCAGCAGCACGTCCACGAAGGCTTTCACCGCCATCGGAAAACCGAGCTCAAGCACGCCCGACAGCACCGCGCAGGAAAAATCGAGAATGAACAGACCGCGATAGGGACGGTAATAGGCGAAGAAACGGCGCAGCATGGCGTGACCTGAAGAGCGGGCGCGGCAAGCGGAGGCCGCAATAAAAACGGAGTTCAATTGTCATATTTCAATGCGCGCGCCAAGACCGATGTTCTATTTTTACCAAAATCGTTCAATAGGCTGAGCGATAAACACACAACGGTAATGTGATACGGCTATATTGCACTTATATGTATTGGTGTGACAGAGTGAATGCACCCTTCGGGGAGAATGCGAGAAAGAGCCTGCCGTGAGTAATATTGACAGCCGTAAGCCCAGTGGCGAACCGAGATGGCTTGGTCCTGCAAGCCCGACGCGGATCGCCCTGATCCCGCCAATATCGGCTGCGCGCTGGCTGCTGGTTCTCGTCGCCCTTGCGGGCATCTACTTCTTCCACGGCTTTCTCGTTCCGGTTCTGGCAGCCCTTGTCATCGGCTTCGCCAGCTGGCCGGTCTACACGCGGCTTCTGCGGCAGGTGGGCGGCAACACCACGCTCGGCGCCTCCATCGCCATCATCCTCATCCTCACCTTCCTCGTGGTGCCTATCTTCATCGCCGCTTCCTATACGGCCAGCGAAATCCGCGAATGGTTCGGCTGGGCGGTGCATGTCAACAAGGTGGGCGCACCCGTGCCAGACTGGATCGCGGCGCTCCCCGGCGTAGGCTCCTGGCTCGGCGAGCAGTGGGTGAAATATATCGGCACACCGGGTGCGATCGGCGAAGTGATCCAGCTCGTCAGCGGTGCCAATATCGGCAATATCTACCGGGCGATCCTCGCCGCGGGCAACGGCGCGTTCCACCTCGTGCTGACCCTGCTGTTCATGTTGATCGCGCTGTTCTTTGTCTATCGCAACGGTGCCGGCTTCTCCCATCAGGTCGATCTTGTGGGAGAACGCATCCTGCCGACGCGGTGGGAGCGCATTTCCCGCGTCGTGCCCGCCACCATCAGCTCCACCGTCACCGGCATGACATTGATCGCCATCGGCGAAGGCATAATCCTCGGCATCGCCTACTGGATTGCCGGCGTCCCCTCGCCCGTCACACTCGGCGTGCTCACCGGTGTCATGGCGCTCATCCCGGGCGGCGCGCCGCTCTCTTTCACTCTCGTATCGATCTATCTGGTCGCCAGCGGCTCTCCCGCTTATGGCCTGGGGCTATTCATCTGGGGTTCGGTCGAGCTTTTCATCGTCGACAAGACTATCCGTCCGAAACTCGTCGGCGGCCCGATCAAGCTGCCTTTCCTGCCGACCTTTTTCGGCCTCGTCGGCGGCGTCAAGACCATGGGCTTCCTCGGCCTCTTCATCGGCCCGGTGCTGATGGCGCTGCTGGTGGCAATCTGGCGGGAATGGGTGCGAGAGGTGGAAATCTCCACTGGCGCCACCGTCGACGTTCCGCCGACCCCTACCGCTGAAAATGACCCGCTCGACGACATCGTTGCGCGTGAAGAGGATAGCAACGAAGCGACGGCGTTCCGAAAAGCAGCGTCTTAAACCTCGTCTTCGTCATGCTCGGGCCTGTCCCTGGCATCTGCAACCCAACGATGTTACCAGACGTCGGCAGATCCCCGGCACGAGGCCGAGGATGACATCGCCAAGGGCGGCATCGAGTGTTCTGCAAAGCGCGCCGATAGCGCCCGCCTCGCCTTTAAAGCGTCTTCTCCATGAACAGGCTGAGCGGGTCCGGCTTATAGGGCGCAAACGCCTCAATCTCGACAAACCCCGCCTTGCGGTAAAGACCGATCGCCTCCGGCTGGCTGATGCCGGTTTCAAGCCGGATGGCGGTAAGCCCGAGCTCGACGCCGCGCGCAATGAGCGTATCCATGATCAGCTTGCCGATCCGCAATCCCCTCGCCTCCGGATCGACGAACATGCGCTTGACCTCCGCCGTACCGTCACCCGCCTCCACCAGCGCGCCGCAGCCAACGACACGGCCATCATGCCGCGCCACGAAAAAGGAGACATTGTCCTTTTCCAGCTGGCCGATATCGACCAGATGATTGCTTTCGGCGGGATAAAGCGATGCCATATAGACGTTAGACAGATCGATAAGGCGCAGAACCGCTTCCTGCCGGGGTGTTTCAAGCTTGATTTCGGGGGCCAATGCGATGCCTGCTTTCTCTCAAAAAAATGCGTATTTCGTCGTAATGTCACTGCAATCGAGATAGATGAGTTTCTAGAGCATAATTCCCGACAGAGGCAACACACACCATGAAAACAGCCCTCGTTCTCATGACCTTCCTAGGCTGTGACGACACCGCCACCGATTGCCATTACCTCGCCACCTCGCAGCAGCGCTGGACGAGCATCGAACTATGCGACGCCGTGTCGGAGAAAGAGCTGGAACGTTTCGCAAATGCGTCCTACCCGGTCGTGGTGGCCGTGTGCCAGACACCGGGCGAGCAGACGCCCCAGACTGCGGGCAACGCGCCCGCAACGCAGCCTCCCGCCGCCACGGCCCCGGCCGGAACGGAGGAGCCACCGGCACAGGTCACGCAAAAGGAAGAGGAAAGCCTGACAAAACAGGCGATCAGCCGCGTCAGCCGCATCCTGCCTTCCACTGAAGGCGTGAAGCACCTGCTCGGAACGCCGGTCAGAATGGTGGAAAACAGCTATTCGTGGATTGCCAAGCGGTTCGAGAAGTAGGCCTCAGGCCGCCTCTACCGTCAGCGCTTCCGCATAGTGCCGCGCTTTCTGCCGTTCCTCGGCAATGGTCAGTTTACGCACGGCGTGCAAGAGTTCGAAAAGCGTTTCGGAACCATCGACGTTGCGGAAATGCGCAAGCAGTTCGGCCGATACAGAGGCTGCGGCCTGCGACAGATGCGATCGGGCGGCGCGGCGCCACATCAGCGTCGCCTCAATGAAGACATCAACGACATCGCCCAAAAGACCGACGGACTGGAACAGCGCCTTCAGCGCGTGCGGCCGTCCGGTCGCCAGAATGGCGCGCACCTTGCGGTCATCGAGACCTGAGAGATTGACCATCGCCGCCGTGAAAAACTCCAGCCTGCCCGAACAGACGGCATGGATGAGAAGCGCCGGTGTCAGTTCCAGCCTTTGCCGCAGATGCTCCACCAGCGCCGGCAACTCCGGCGACGAAACATTGGCGGCGATGAGGATGGTGGCGGAATCTTCCGCTTCGCGGAAAATACTGTCGGCGCGGTTGCGCGCGATCAGGGCATGAACAAGCGCCGAACCTGCCAGGGCCTCGCTGACGCGCGCCATCAGAAGATGGCGGGTATCGGCGGGCAGCACCTCCCGGCACAGCAGCAGGTCGCGAATTTCGGCGTTGCAGCCATGCCGCTCGGCAATGCGGCGCAGCGAAAACGGTGTGATGAAGGCTTCGTCGTTCTCTAGAAGGATCATCGTTTCCGGCAGATCACCGACTTCGGCAAGTGCTGCGCAGACACCGCGCGGCAGGCCCCGCCTTGCCGCAATGAAGGCGCGTGTCAGGCTTTCGCCGCGCCCGGCGAGATCGACCAGATCGGCCTCGCCAAGAACCGGCGAGCGGGCAATCACGGTGCAGGCAATCTCCGGCTGGTCTTCGGCAAGCGAAACGAGAATGGCGCGCGGCGCATCGGGATCATCCGCCAGCGCCTCGGCAAGTGCCAGCCGCACGCGCGGAGAAGGGTCGTCGAGAAGATAGGTCATCGCCATATAGGCGGCGTCACGGTTCTCCCGCGCCATGTCTGAATGCAGATAGGCACGGCCAAGCGCATTGGCGGCTTTCGCCCGCTCGGTCGATCCAGCCTTTTCAGACCAGCGAAGAAATGCCTGTACGATCACCTGAGCCTCGAAACACATTCGCAACAATGGACGACGGCATCATTGCCGCCGCCATGTATAAAACTCTAGGCGCAAATAGTTTACGTTTGGTTCACCATAAAATTTAACAGTTGCCGGCGAAGAAGTTCTACGGCGCAGTAGACGGACGCTTCAACTGAAACACGTCGCTGCCGCCGTCGCAGTAGTCCATGTAACCCATACGGGCCACCGGACGTGCCAGTCCCATATCGATGCGACCATCACGAATGATCGCATCGTCGATGTGAATAGCCATGACCTGCCCGATCACCATCCAGGAATCCGCCGGCGTGCCGTCGATGTCCTTCAGCTGGATGATCTCGGTCACGCGGCATTCCAGAACGGCCAGCGCCTCCCCCACGAAAGGCGCATCCACCACCCGCCCGTCAACGGCAGTCAGACCGGCAAGCCGGAACTCGTCGACATCATAGTTCACCGGCGCAGAAGACGCGTTCATCCGGTCGACGAGGTGGCGGCTGACGAGGTTGGCGGTGAAGACACCGGTCTCCTCGACATTGCGAAGGCTGTCCTTGCGCCCGCTGGAGGAAAACATCACCAGCTTCGGCCGGTCCGAAATCGCGTTGAAAAACGAATAGGGCGACAGGTTGAAAGAGCCGTCCCGGCCTTTAGAGCCAATCCAGCCGATCGGCCGGGGCGCGACGATAGCCTTGAACGGATCATGCGGCAGGCCGTGCTGGTTAGTATCGGCGGTGTAGAACATCAGACGTCCCCAACCCAGGTTACCACATCCGCAAGCTCCGGCCGTGGCCGCTCCACAAGCGGGAATGTCGTTGAGCCGATATGAATATATCCGGCGACCTTCTCGTCTGCGGCAATCCCCAGTTCCGACAGGAAGGCCGGGTCGAAGGCAAGCCATTCCGTCAGCCAGTTCGCCGCAAAACCATTGGCGTTGGCGGCGAAGATGAGATTGAGGCACAACGCACCGGCGGACATGATTTGTTCCCATTCCGGAATCTTGAAATGCGGCTTGGCGGTGCTGATGACGGCGATGACGACGGGAGCGCGCGTGAAGCGGGTGCGCTCCGCGTCCTGCTGCTGCAGGTCCAGTTCCGGGTTCTTCTCAAGCGCGATCCGGAGCGCTTCTTCCCCCAGACGCACGCGGTCTTCGCCGCGATAAACGATGAAGCGCCACGGCGCCAGTTTGCCATGGTCAGGCACGCGCACGGCAAGGCGCAGGATTTCCTCGATTTCCGCTTTCGATGGACCCGGCTCGGCAAGTTGCAGGGCGGGGGTGGAGCGGCGAACCTTGAGATAGTCGAGGAGCTTGATGTCACTTGTCATGATCAAAATTCTTCCATTGTGCTGTCATCGCGAAATTATGGGCCTTGAAATAGCCACGGCATTGGTTTTGAAGTGATGCGGGAAAATCAAGAAGTCAATCGGTATCGAAAATGTCTGCAATCAAAATCGCGGCACGTCTGGCCATTGCGTTCGCCGCGATCGGCGTTTTATCACAGGCAGCCTTTTCGCAAGACGCTTTCAAGGACTTCAAGCAGCTTGGCGGCACGCCTAAAATGCCGAAACTCAATGCTTTCACCGCTCCTACCGCCCCGAATGCCCCCGCAAGCACCGCCCGTGATATTGACATGGAAGCGAAACTGACGAGTGAAGGCGAAGCGGTGAAGGAAGGCCTTTCCTGGCGCGTCTTCAGCCCCATTCCGGGCGCTGACGGCAAATTGCCGATGCTGGCAAGCTCCGAGGGTGGTTCGGCGCAGTTCCATCTGGTACCCGGCGAATATTTCGTCAACGTTGCCTTCGGGCGCGCAGGTGTTACCAAGAAACTCAATGTTCCGAGCTCCGGTAATGTCCAGAAACAGGTGCTGATTCTCGATGCTGGCGGTTTCGTTCTGAATGCGATCGCGGGTTCCGACAAACAGATCTCCGCTAACCAGCTCAAGTTTTCCGTCTATTCCTCCGACGCCCGACCGGATGGCGAGCGCGGCCTTGTCATGGCCGACATCAAGCCCAACACCGTCGTTCGCCTCAATGCCGGCACCTATCATGTCGTTTCCGAATACGGCAACGTCAATGCGGTGGTGCGCGCCGATATTCAGGTGGAGGCAGGCAAGCTGACCGAAGCGACCCTTCAGCATCAGGCGGCACAGATCACGCTCAAGCTCGTCTCCGAACAGGGCGGCGAAGCCATTGCCGATACGGCCTGGTCGGTGCTGAACGGCGGCGGCGACGTTGTGAACGAAAGCGTCAGCGCGTTTTCGACCATGGTTCTGGCGGAAGGCGAATATACCGCCATGGCCCGCAACAAGGACAAGGTCTACCAGCGCAACTTCAAGGTCACGTCAGGCCGAGACGCCGATGTGGAAGTGCTGATGAAGGATCAGGCGCCGGAGGACATGACCGGCGATTTCGAATAGGCGTCAATACCCTCAGCCAGTAACGAAAACGGCCCCCGAAGGGGCCGTTGTTTTTTGTCACGCAACCTGCTTCTTCGCCGCAAGCTTGCGCTTCACATCCGGCGGCGTCGCCTCTTCCACGAGGCTTGTAATCGCATCTTCGAGCGACATCGGCGTCTGGTTTTGGGAACCGAGACGGCGGATGTTGACAGTGCGCTCTTCCGCTTCCTTGCGCCCGCAGACGATGATGACCGGCACCTTGGTCACCGAGTGCTCGCGGACCTTGTAGTTGATCTTCTCGTTGCGGAAGTCGGTTTCGACAGCCATGCCCGCCTCGCGCAGTGCTTCGGCAACCTCGCGGCCATAATCGTCCGCATCCGAAGTGATCGTCGCGACCACGACCTGAAGCGGCGCGAACCACAATGGCATGTGACCGGCAAAGTTCTCGATCAGGATACCAAGGAAGCGCTCCATCGAGCCGCAGATGGCGCGATGTATCATCACCGGCTGCGTCTTTTCGGAGTTCTGGTCGATATAGAAGGCGCCGAAACGTTCCGGCAGGTTGAAGTCCACCTGCGTCGTGCCGCACTGCCATTCACGACCGATGGCATCCTTCAGCGTATATTCGAACTTTGGCCCGTAGAAAGCGCCCTCGCCCGGCAGAATGCCGGTCTTGATGCGGCCGCCGGACTGTTCCTCGATGGTCTTCAGAACCTCCATCATGACGCTTTCGGCACGGTCCCAGAGATCGTCGGAACCGACACGCTTTTCCGGACGGGTCGAAAGCTTGACGACGATCTCGCTGAAACCGAAATCCTCATAGACCGAGAGGATCAGGTCGTTGATGCGCAGGCATTCCGCCGCCATCTGCTCTTCCGTGCAGAAGACATGCGCATCGTCCTGCGTGAAGCCGCGAACGCGCATCAGGCCATGCAGTGCACCTGAAGCCTCGTAGCGATGGACGTTGCCAAATTCAGCAAGGCGAACGGGCATTTCGCGGTAAGACTTCAAGCCATGCTTGAAGATCTGCACGTGGCCGGGGCAGTTCATCGGCTTCAAGGCAAAGACGCGCTGGTCCGCATCCTCGTCATCGGGATGGGTAAAGGCATGGGCGGATTTCACCGCGAACATGTTTTCCTGATACCAGCCCCAGTGACCTGAGGTTTCCCACAACGACTTGTCCAGCACCTGCGGCGCGTTGACTTCCTGATAGGTATTGGCAAGCCGACGGCGCATATAGGCCGTCAGCGTCTGGAACATGCGCCAGCCCTTGCCGTGCCAGAAGACCACGCCCGGACCTTCTTCCTGGAAATGGAACAGGTCCATTTCCCGGCCAAGACGGCGGTGGTCACGCTTTTCGGCTTCGGCCAGAATGTGCAGGTAATTGTCCAGCTCTTCCTGGGTCGCCCAGGCGGTGCCGTAGATGCGCGACAGCATCGCATTGTTGCTGTCACCACGCCAATAGGCGCCGGCTACCTTCATCAGCTTAAAGGCCGTACCGACCTGACCCGTGGACGCCATATGCGGGCCGCGGCAAAGATCGAACCAGTCGCCCTGATAATAGATCTTCAGGTCCTGACCTTCGGGAATGGCATCGACCAGCTCGACCTTGTAGTTTTCGCCCTTTGCGGCAAACACTTCCTTGGCCTTCTCGCGCGACCAGACTTCGCGGGTAAACGGCTTGTTGCGCTGAATGATCTCCTTCATCCGCTTTTCGATCTTCGGCAGATCTTCGGGCGTGAAAGGTTCGTTCTTGGCAAAGTCGTAATAGAAGCCGTTCTCGATGACAGGGCCGATCGTCACCTGCGTGCCGGGCCACAACTCCTGCACGGCCTCGGCCATGACGTGGGCGGCATCGTGGCGGATGAGTTCCAGCGCGCGGCTGTCCTCACGCGTGACGATTTCTATCTTGCCATCGGTGATTGCCTCGGACAAATCGCGCACGGTGCCATCAAGCGCAATGGCGACAGCCTTCTTCGCAAGCGATTTGGAGATGGATTCGGCGACCTCGCGGCCGGTCGTGCCGGCGGGATAGCTGCGTACGGACCCATCGGGAAATGTAAGGGAAACGGTTTGTGACATCGTCGAATGCTCCTGATCCAGTCCCGCCAACGAATGCGGGTGGTGTTGGAATAAAAAAGAACGCCCTCTTTCGCAGATGGGCAGGCAGGCTGATAAAGAATTTTCCCGTTCCAGTCAAAGGTGAACGGCGGCTCAGCGAAGCATTTCGGCAATTCCATTGACGGTATTGGCGTTGCGGGTCGTGCCGATGCCGAGCTTCTTCGTGGTCAGCGCAGAGAGAAGCCGGCTTTCGCTTGGCTTGCCGCAAAAGTCGATCCACAGGTCACCGCCGACAATGGCGATCTTTTCCTTCTGGCGGTACTTCTCCAAGAGTCCAAGATAATCCCCGGCAAGCGGATCGCGCATCACCCTTACGCAGACATCCGGTGGATTGCCATCCGGAAACGGGTTTGTGGCAGTCAGGGCCAGCCAATCAGGCGCTGAGCGAACGAGAATATCGACGTGTTTGCCGAACCGTTTTTCAAAGACGCGCTCCAGCGCCTCCTCGATTTCGCAGACAGGCGCCTCCGGTGCGCGGAAGACCAGATTTCCGGTCGCAACCAGCGTCCTGCACTCCTCAAAGCCCAGCTCCTGCGCCATTTCACGCAGATCGGCCATGATGAGCCGCTTGCCCGCCCCGAGCACGATGCTGTGCAGAAGAGCGACATAGGTCATTGATGCAGCATCCAATACCGCCAGGGCGTCCACCAGTGCTTGTCAGCGCCCAGTGTTTCCGGCACGGGGTCCAGCCCGCTGGTGCCGCCCGGACCGCAACGCGCGACGCGAAACAGCGTCATCCACCCGCCCGGCCAAAGTCCGTGGCGAGCGATCGCCTCATAGCCATATTCGGAACAGGTAGGAATGTGGCGACAGGAATTGCCGACGAAACCCGACAAAGTCAGCTGATAGAGCCGGATGAAGCCAACGCCGAAAAGACGGCCTGGGGTCTTCGCAAAGACTCCCCCCCAGTTGCGGGATCGCCCGACCTTCTCTCCCGTCTTCTGATGTCCGCAGTCCGGTTCACCGCACATCGCCTAACCCGCAGCGTTCAGAACCGGCCGGGCTTCGATCTGGTCGAGAGCATCGACGACCGCTTCGAAGGTCAGCATGGTCGAGGCGTGGCGTGCCTTGAAATCCCGGACGGGTGAAAGCACCCGCATATCCTCGAAACGGCCTGTCGGCCCCTCGCCGCCCTGTTTCAGCATGGCAAGCATGTCTTCCCGCGCCTGCCGGATCTCACCGCTGGAAGCGCCGACGACATGATGCGCCATGATCGAGGCGGATGCCTGGCCGAGCGCGCACGCGCGAACCTCATGTGAAAAAGCCGTGACGATGCCGCCTTCCACCTTCAGATAGACCTTGAGTTTGGAGCCGCACAGCCGCGAGTGTTTTTCAGCGCTGGCATCAGCATCATCAAGCACACCGGTCAGTGGAATATTTCCTGCAAATTCCAGAATTCGGTTGTTGTAGATATCGTCCATCATCAGGTATCCGGCGTTCAAGAATGCCCAAAAACGGGACAGGTTATTTTTTTCAAACACAGCGTTTGTCGCAGTGGAGCTTTCCTGCCCTTCATTCCCATTATATGCTAACGAGCTTTCTGGACATCAAGCCGATATGAAATTAACGGCTCCGATACCGAAATATCAGCATCGGCCTTGCCAAAATGCTGTAAAACAACCAGATAGCAGCAACGGTGGACGAAGTCCCCGCTACGAAAAACAAAGTTCAGGTGCGGCCTTGACCCGCATCGGGAGAGACGGAATGGATGCGATCGTGAAGAATTTCCCCGGCGCTGGCGCAAAACCCGATGTGGCAGAGGCTCGCCCAAGCCAGACGGAAGCGGAAGAAGCAGTGCGCGTTCTTCTGCGCTGGGCAGGAGAAAATCCCGCCCGCGAAGGACTCCTGGACACGCCGAAGCGCGTTGCCAAGGCCTATCGCGAACTCTTCGCCGGTTACGAGCTGAACGTCCAGGACGTTCTCGGCACGACCTTCGAGGAAGTTGGCGGTTATGACGATGTGGTGCTGGTGCGCGACATCCCCTTCTTCTCCCATTGCGAACACCACATGGTTCCGATCGTCGGCAAGGCGCATGTCGCCTATCTTCCGGCTGGGCGCGTGCTCGGCCTGTCGAAGATCGCCCGCGTCGTCGAAATCTTTGGCCGCCGCCTGCAGACGCAGGAAAACATGACCGCGCAGATCGCAAGATCCATCGAGGAAACTCTGAAGCCGCGCGGCGTGGCCGTCATGATCGACGCCGAACATATGTGCATGTCCATGCGCGGCGTAAACAAGCAGGGGTCCACGACCCTCACCACCAGCTTCACCGGCACCTTCAAGAACGACCCGGCGGAGCAGGTGCGCTTCATGACCATGGTGCGGAACCGCTAACGGTTCCGCTTTTTCCCCGGGGTAGCAATGTCCATTTCGTTTCCGTCCGCGCCTGCGGATAAGGAAGTGCTTGAAAATTCAGGTCTCTTCTCACCGAAATTCGATGCCCACGGCCTTGTCACCGCCGTGGTCACCGATGCGCGTGATGGTGAATTGTTGATGGTCGCCCATATGAATGCGCAAGCCCTGTCGTTGACGCTGGAAACGGGCATCGCCCACTATTACAGCCGCTCGCGCGACAAGATCTGGAAAAAGGGCGAAACCTCCGGCAACCTGCAGACGGTGAAGGAATTCCGCACCGATTGCGATCAGGACGCCGTATGGCTGAAGGTCTCCGTCGCCGGTCATGACGCAACCTGCCATACCGGCCGCCGCTCCTGCTTCTACCGCACGGTCGAGTTGGCCGATGGCAATGCCGTCACCAGAATCACCGACGATACCCGCCATTTCGACCCGGCGACTACCTATTCTGGCACGTGAACGGCCACCTTCCATCCGCCGCACCAATTTGCTACCAATAATTCAGGATTCGGGGAGGAACAGACCGGGTCCTGGGAGCAGGCAGGGAGTGTACGGTCATGTTGGGCTGGGGAAGCAATCGTCATAATGCTCTTGCGGCTGGCAACACCGAAACAATCGTCAACGAGATCGTTGATACTCGCCGGATTGCGCTTGCGCTCGGCGGTGGCGCTGCGCGCGGCTGGGCACATATCGGCGTCCTGAGGGCACTAGACGAAGCCGGTGTAAAAATCGGCATGATTGCCGGAACCTCGATCGGCGCGCTGGTCGGCGGTTGTTATCTCGCCGGAAAGCTTGACGAGCTGGAGGAATTTGCCCGTTCGCTGACGATGCGGCGCATTGCCGGCCTGCTCGATCTGACGATTGGCGGCGGCGGTCTCTTCGGCGGCATGCGGCTGACCAAGCGCATGCAGGAGCATCTCGAAGGCTTGCGCGTCGAAAACCTCGAGCACCCTTTCATCGCCGTCGCCACGGAATTGCGCACCGGCCACGAGGTCTGGATTCACCAGGGCGACCTCGTCACCGCACTGCGCTCATCCTATGCGTTGCCCGGCATTTTCGAGCCAGTGCAATGCAACGGCCGCACCCTGATCGACGGCGCTCTCGTCAACCCCGTACCGGTTTCGGTCTGCAGGGCCTATGAGCAGGCGCTCGTCGTCGCCGTCAATCTCAATTACGATCTGTTCGGCCGCTCTGCCGTGGTCAAACATTCCTCTTCGCCCCCTAATGGCGCAGCACCTTCCTTGGAAGGTCCGCCGCGCCCCGGCCTGCCGGGCGTCATGGTGCAGGCCTTCAATATCATTCAGGACCGGATTTCGCGCTCGCGTCTGGCGGGCGACCCGCCCGACCTTATGCTGCATCCCCGTATCAACGATATCGGCCTGTCAGAATTCCATCGCGCCAGCGAAGCCATCGACAGGGGATACGAGGAAACACGCGCCCGCGTTCCCGAGCTGGAGCGCATGCAGCAGGCGTTCCGACGCTAACGTACACTACAAATATTCGTGCTGAGCATTCCAGCTTGCGGTAGCCGCAGCCTCCTAGGCCGTCATTCCTGCGCGTGTCACAGGAATGACGGAGTCGTTTCGAAATGACTATTGCGGACGCGCCGGAAACGAAACCTCATCCGGCGATATAGGCCTTGATATGTTCGGCTTCCGCCTCGATCTCGCCGATCCGCGCCTTTACCACGTCACCGATGGAGATGATGCCGGCAAGACGACCGTCGTCCTCAACCGGAATATGGCGGAACCGCCCTCCGGTCATGATTTCCATCAATTCGTCGGTGGTAGAATTGTGATGACAGCGGATGACGTTCTTGGTCATGGCCACCGAAACGGATTGCAGAAGGGAGGCAGCGCCCTCGCCTGCCACGACCTTCACCAGATCGCGTTCCGTGAAAATACCGAGAACGACGCCGTCGGCATCGGTCACGACGAGTGCACCGATCTTGTGCGCATTCAGCGTTGCTGCCGCCTCGCCGATGCTTACGCTCGGACCCACAGTCACGACATTCCGGCCCTTGCGGTCCAGAAGATCTTTTACGAATGTTGCCATGCCTTCCTCCTCCTGTCAGCAATCTGCAACGCGAAGAAGTCTCTCCGCGGTTGCAAATCATGGAACATGGTGCGCTGAGGCCTATGCGAATGCAATCCCGGATGGGACCTGCACAAGCAAATTTGCGCCACGGCCGACAAGGAGCGTGATCGCCCTAGAGCGGGTGTTCCACACTTCCACTGGAAAGGTTCCCGCGGATCGGGCGATCGAACAGGCCGAAGAACAGGAAGCCGAGCAGAAAGCCGAAGACATGCGCATCCCAGGCGACTTCACCGCCGACATCGCCAAACAGCGGCACGCCGACCGCGATCAGGACATTGCCGAAAAGCCACATCAGCGTGAAGATCAGCACGGTCCTGTTCGAAAGCGCCGCGACAATGCTCTGCCTTGGCATCAGATGGCCGAAAGAGGCGCTGTAGCCGCCGCGCGACGGGAAAGCGAAACGGCATGCGGCTCCCATCAGCGCCGAAACGACACCTGATGCTCCGATCAGAACCGTCACATCGCCCCAGTTCAGCGCCGCGTGGCCAAAAGCTGAAACGGCGGCGGATATGCACCATAACAGTACGAAGCGAAGCGTTCCGATCCGGCGCAGAACCGGCGCGCCAAAGGCCATCAACCACAATCCGTTAAAAAGAATATGCTCGATGCCGCCGTGCAAAAAAGAATATGTCACCGGCGTCCAGAGCCATTCCAGCCCCTGCTGGGATAATGGCACCGCGTAACGCAGCGGAATGAAGCCGAAGGTGAAGATGAACCAGCCGTTGCCATCCTCCGACAGAAGATAGGCCGGAACCACAAAGGCCAAGAGCAGCGCCGCCAATATGCCGACCAGAAGCGGCGGCAGGTTGAAGACGGGATTATGTGCGTCCTCTTTCAGTTCCTGACTTTCCGAAACCGGCGGCTTTTCGCCGTCGCCGTTGGACATGATTCCATCCCTGTTTTTGTGGAAATTTGCGTCTCCCGAGCAATATAGGAAGCCCGGGCGAAAAAAAAGCCGTCCTGCTTTTCGGGCCACGACGCAAAAACCGCAATCGGTTCAAGCGCCTGTACCCAAAGGGCAGTCCGGCCTGCGCGCCCGCCGTAAAATTACGGGCGAAAGCATCAATTGTGCTGACTGGGAGCATGTCCCCGACATGGCCGCAGCGATGCCACGACCTTGGTCGTCGCGCAATCTCAACCATTTGTTAACCTTAACAAAATCGGTTGGCATGAAATTCGCTACACCACAAGTAACAGACGTTCGGATGGACATGATGTCCCAAATACGAACATGGAGAACGATGCTATGAAGAGCATGGCCGGACTGGAGATATATGCCTATTGGGACACGCTGCGCGGCAATAAACCTGCGCCCCGCCGAGAAGACTTCGATCCCGCAAAGCTGAAACATCATCTCGGCGACCTCTTCATCCTGACGGACAAGGGAGAAAGAACGCCATTCTTCCGCCTTGCAGGCACGCACCTGTGCGACCTGTTCGGCCGGGAATTGCGCGACAGCCCGTTCTCGGATCTGTGGCCAGCGGCAAGTGCCACCTTCCCCTGCCGTGTCGCACGCGGCATCCTGCAACATCAATTGCCCGTGGTGTTCGATATCGAAGCGGAGGACGACCATGGCGCGGCGGCGCCTGCTTTCGAAATGCTGCTCTTGCCACTAAGTTCGGATAATGACACAGCCCCGAGATTGCTCGGAGCGCTGCTGCCGGAGCGGCCCCGTCACGAATTCGCAGCACCGATCAGTTGCCTCGTCATGAAAAGCAGCCGCCTGCTACGCATGGATATCGCGCCGACAACGTATTCTACGAATGCGCGAACCGCTGTCATGCCGCATGCGGTAACCCGCTGACTGCCGCATCCCACCCCGTATGGTGAGGGTGGATCGCGTATGATCGCGCCGGAATTTCGTACGAAATACGTCAAAGCTGTAACGATTTTGACGATTGCAAAAATTGTAAGGGTTAAACAATACAGTCTGTTAACCCGGGCGGCGTAGAGATTTGTCATCATCACTGGTTACAATTGCGCTGCCATGTTCTCATCACGTTCGGTCAACATTGCCCAAACCCTGCGTCCGGTTGAAGAGGTTCACTTCGACGATCCCGTCCGTGTGTCCTTCACCGGCCGCCTCATGTTGCCCGATCACCAGGAATATGATTGCACCGCAACCGAGATGACCGCCGAAAGAGCGCTGTTTGCCTGCTCGGGCATTGCGCGCAACGGTGATCGCGTCATCTCCTATCTCCAGCATATCGGTCGCATCGAAGGAACGGTTACGGCGCTTACCGCGTCGGGCTTCGTCATTGCCATCAATGCGCCCGAACGCAAGCGGGAAAAGCTGGCCGCCCAGCTCGCATGGATCGCCAAGCGCCAGCTGCTCGGCCTGCCGGAAGACCGCCGCCACGACCGCCTGACACCACGCAATACCCGGGCACATCTGATGCTGGAAGACGGCGTGCTTCTCGCCTGCCGGCTGATCGACCTTTCCTTGTCGGGCGCAGCCATCGAGATCGAAAACCGGCCTCCACTCGGCACCAGGGTCCAGCTTGGCAAGAACATGAGCGGCAAGATCGTACGCCACTTCATGGAAGGCGTTGCGGTAGAATTCGACCGGGTCCAGTCGCCCGACGCCCTGATCGAATTTCTCTAGGTCATTTCTCGTAATACCGTGGAGCGGTATGTCCGTGCGGCAAGTGCGGCATTCGCCAGATCTTGTCACGGCTATCGCTTTCCGGCGCTCCGGCCGTGAGCCGGAATACAGCCAGCCCAAGTCTCTTGGCCGAAAAAGCTTTTCCCGCGACACAGGCGCACATCGATCCGATTCCGGCTAAGGCCGGAATGATGGGAGCACACTGCTTTCGTCTACAAAAATGCCGCTCGTGCATTTGCGCTGACAGTTTAAAATACTGCTTTCCCGCACTTTGGATTCCGCTGAAGCTGACTTCCGTGCTATCCGGTCAGAGTGCCCGGCGCGCTCCATTTCGCGTTAGTTCTCGCGCAAAACCGCACTGAAAAATCCCGCTCCAAGCTTTTTTTCCAAGAAAAAAACAGTTTTCTTGAAGTTTTTTTCGCTGGCTTTTTGCCCTGTCCCGACTTGAAACACCAATCCCAAAACGGGAAATCCGCGTCTTCGATACGCTCCGCGGCCTGACTACCCAGCATCGCAAAAATATCTCTGTGCCAAAAAACGCTTTCAATACAGCGGCCTAAATGGCTACCAAAAACCTAAGGTCGAGATGCGTAAAATTGTAATAAAATTTGCTTCAAACACGCGTAAAAACTAACTCGAATACAGTTCAAAACAAGCGCTAATTTGCTGAAATATAAGCTCAAATTGACACGCGCATCTTTCCGCGGGGTCAAAATATACATGCGAGTGTCTCCTCAACACGGGGAGACAAGCAATGAACAAAAACAACCGTTTCGGTTTCTTTCTGATCGCATTCATCGTCAGCGCCATCGCCCATCAGGCCAGCGCTTCGCCATCCGCCGCCATGCGCGTGATCGGCAAGGCCAACCCGCCGATCGGCCACTACGAGTTCTGCCAGACCTATCAGAGCGAATGCCAGCCGACATCGCTGGATAACGGCCCGATGAAACTGACCGAAGAGCGCTGGAAGACGATGCTGGACGTCAACTATACCGCCAACACCACGATCACGCCGATGACCGACATGGAAATCTACGGCGTCGAAGAGCGCTGGGCCTACCCCACCACGGTCGGCGATTGCGAAGATTTCGTGCTTCTGAAGCGCAAGATGCTGATGAACAAGGGCTTCTCCGCCAACAACCTGCTGATCACGGTTGTTCTGCAGCCGAATGGCGAAGGCCATGCAGTTCTGACCGTTCGCACCGATCGCGGTGATTTCGTCCTCGACAACATGCGCAACAAGGTCATGAACTGGTCGGAGACCGAATATACCTACCTGAAGCGTCAGGACACCGCCAATCCCGGACGCTGGGTGAAAATACAGGATGGCCGCGCCACCACTGCGGTTGGCGGCATCAACTGAAGCCACCCAAACCCACGCAAATACCGTCTCCCCAAATGAAAAAGCCGGCTCCGCGAAGGAAGCCGGCTTTTTCATTTCAATCACATCCATTGACGATCAGAGCAGGCCTAGTTCGGCCAGTTCCCGCTTGAGGTCGGAGGGCATCTCCTCGCCGCCGAAATCACCGCCGCCGAGATCGCGTGGGGCCTCGTTGTCCTTGAGGTAGCGCCAGCCCTGAAACGGCCGCTTCGGCGCAGGCGACGTCTCGATCACCTCGGGGCCGAGAATGAGATCGCAGCGGGTAATGCCGTCGTCGCCCTTGAAAGAACGTATGTCGAGAAGTTTCTGCCGTGCCTGCACCTGGCCTTTGATGACCCAATAGAGCGAACCGCCTTCCAGCAATTCGTCAAGCCGTTTCGGGATCATCCGCGTGGTGTGGACGCTGTGCGGCTCAAGGCCAGCTGCGATCGCGGTCAGCGAGCGATGCGCAACCCAGTCTCTCAAATCCTGGAGTGAATCCGCGCCGACGCAAAGTTTTATAAGATGTAGAGGCATATGCTTATCAATGCCTTTTTGCGTCGGGCGTCAAGCATGTGGACCATGCCTGACGCCCTGCCCGCTCAGCATTCCACAACGTTCACGGCAAGACCGCCGGTGGAAGTTTCCTTGTACTTGTCGCTCATGTCGTTGCCGGTCTGGCGCATGGTTTCGATACAGGCATCGAGCGGCACGAAATGCTGGCCGTCACCCTTCAGCGCCAGGGAAGCCGCCGTTACCGCCTTCACCGCACCCAGCGCATTGCGCTCGATGCAGGGCACCTGCACCAGACCGGCGATCGGGTCGCAGGTCATGCCGAGGTGATGCTCTAGCGCGATTTCGGCGGCATTCTCCACCTGTTCTGGCGAACCGCCCATGACGGCGGCAAGGCCTGCGGCCGCCATGGCGGCAGCGGACCCAACCTCGCCCTGACAGCCGACCTCGGCACCTGAAATAGATGCATTATGCTTGATGATGCCGCCGATTGCGGCCGCCGTCAGCAGGAAATCGCGAACATCGTCAACGGTCGCATCCTCGTGGAAATGCCGGAAATACCGGACCGTGGCCGGAACGACGCCCGCAGCACCGTTGGTCGGCGCTGTCACCACGCGCCCGCCCGCAGCATTTTCCTCGTTCACGGCCATGGCATAGACGCTCAGCCAGTCATTCGCCATGACAGGATTGAGCCGGTTGCTGCGCCATTCCTCATTCAGCTTCTCGTAGATGGAGCGGGCACGGCGGCGCACCTTCAGGCCACCGGGCATGATGCCGTCCACCTTCAGCCCGCGCTCGATGCAGCCGTTCATCGCCTCCCAGATTTGGTCGAGGCGCTCGTTCAGCTCGTCGCGGGAGATTACCGTTTCTTCGTTTGCG
The DNA here is from genome assembly GCF_053522705.1 of Agrobacterium sp. 16-2014-1-2a. Lineage (NCBI taxonomy): Bacteria > Pseudomonadati > Pseudomonadota > Alphaproteobacteria > Hyphomicrobiales > Rhizobiaceae > Agrobacterium > Agrobacterium sp. 16-2014-1-2a. The sequence continues at coordinate 96,185 of NZ_JBNWBX010000001.1, read as the reverse complement.
CGCTTCATCTGGGCGATGGTGCGGCCGGAGCGGCCCGCCATCTCAAGCATTTCCCGCGCCGTGGCGAACGGATAAGGCACACGCGGACCATTATCGATGGTCTTGCCGCGCTGCTTGATCGCCTCCAGTTCCGTATCGGTCACGACGAAACCGCCGCCCACGGAATAATAGATGCGCTTGAGGAGCAGCCTGCCCTGATTGTCGAAGGCGGAAAAGGTCATGCCGTTGGCATGGCCGGGCAGCGGGTTCTTCTTGTCGAAGACCAGATCCTCGGCTGGATTGAACTCATAGGAGGGGTGGCCGGGTGGCGACACGGTACCGGCCTTTTCAACCTTTTCGATGATCGGGTCCATGGCGTCGGGGTCGACGAGATCCGGCCGCTCGCCCGTCAGGCCGAGGATGACCGCACGGCCGGTGCCGTGGCCAATGCCGGTAAAGGCAAGCGAACCGTGCAGGCTGACCTTCAGGCGCGACACGGAAGCACCCGCCGGACGCGGCCATTCATCACCGAGGATCAGCGCAAGAAAGCGGTTCGCCGCCGTCATCGGCCCCATCGTATGCGAGCTGGAAGGACCGATACCGATCTTGAAGACGTCGAAGACCGAAAGAAACATGAGGCTTACCTTGAATAAGAATGGATTCCACCGCCATCATATCCAAAGCCGCGACGGATCGCCACAAAAGAGCGGCACCGGCTTTTGCAGCTGCGACATACAGGCCGCAGAAACGAAAACAGCACGGTTTCCAGAGGAAACCGCGCCGTTTCAAAACCCGTCATTCATGAGAAGTGCTTATGGGCTGCCAAAAATGTACGTCAATGCGAGAAATGCGGCAAAGCCTGCAAGCGCGCGCAAGGTGACGGCCCAACAGGATTTCTGAGCGGTTTCTTCCATGATTACTCCAGCTATTCACTCTCCGGGCGATCTTCAAGACCGGGCCCGTTGGGGGAAGCATTTATTAAAATCCGGCGCAGAACGCAAATGCAAAAAGCGGCTAAATGAAGGCGTTTTTGACGGGCTGCCATTCGTCAGCTGCATAGGTGTGTGAAAAAACAAGGCTTTAGATCGGGGCTTTCGGGTTGCCCCTTTTTGCCGTTCGCCTCAATTTGAACCAAAGTGTAACTGATTTATGAAGGTTTCGCACAAACGCCTGTTGAAGCCAGCGGCAATCGGCATTCCAGAGTTGAATTTCAGTGTCCGGACTGTTGTGCCTTGAAAGCCTTTCGGCTGTGCCTTATCGACAGAAAACGGCAACGGGATTCGTCATTACATGCAGCAGGCATCATCTTTTCCGGACCGCGAGACGGTCGCATCGAAACTTGCCTCGCTTGCAAGCGAGGACAAGGCGTGGGTGCTGCTTTTGATGGAAAACGTGTTGCAGGATGAAAACCTGCTGGCCGGCCTCAATCTCTATCTCGATCAACAGGCCAATGCCCGCTTCCTCAACAGTCTGAAACTCGAGACATCAGGCGAATGGCTGGGCTGTAATGCCCCTGCCCGCCTGCAGATACGCATCACGGAAGCGGCCAAGGCCAGCCAGCATCCTGCCTATCTGGCCTTCCGCAAGGGACTGACGGCATCGGCAGGCCTCGAAAAGGCCTACCCCAAGGCGCCGATCTGACTTAGTCAGGCACTCTGTCGACGACAGCGATAATTGGCCCCATGGGAAACAGGGAATCGCGCCTTTTCATCGCGGGAATGTCGACACTGGAAATCGTCCCGTCGAGATACAGCGCGTTTGGCGCATCCAGCGCATCCCTGAACAACGTCGCGAAGTCGTAAAAACGCACGGTGTTTTCCGAAATCGCGAAATGCACCATGCCATCGCGCGACACGCCGACGCCGTTGCGGCGTTTCAGGCTGTCGCTATCGGGCAGAAATCGCGGATGCAGCTTTCCATCGATCACCAGCATCGGGCCGGACTGGGTGGCAAAATCCGGCTTCAAGCCGGCAGAGACATAGCCCTGCGTTTCCAGAACGCCCGCCATTGCACCCTTTAGATAAAACACGCCATTCGGCAGAAGATGGAAATTGCCCCACCCGCCGCCGGTAATAATCGGCGAACGTTCGACGCCGTTTTCGACAAAAAGGCCAACGGGAGAATAGTCGGAATGATACATGCCGCCATTCATGGCGAAGACGCTGAACATGTGCTGCCGCCACAGGGCGGAGGAGAGATCGGAGAAGGAGCGATATCCCTCACCCGAGACATGATCGCGGTCGTAAATCCGGATCATGCTTTTCGCAGGATCGAAACTGCAGACGATGTAACGTCCGCCCGCATGCTCCATGGTTTTGCAGAAATCCGCCTGTCCGCCCACCTTAGCCGAAAACGGCAAAAGCAATGGCAGCAGCAAGCTAATCAGTCTTTTCGTCACCAGTCTTTTCATCAGCGCCCGCTCATGCCCTCTCGCCCCATCTTAGTACGGCGCGATTCTTACACATGAACTGTGACGGTGAAATCAGGTCAAAGAAAAGGCGTCCCCTTCATTCAGGGAGACGCCAGACCTTGGAGGGGAGAGACTTAGCGACGCGCGGCGCGGTCTACGCTACGACCTGCGTCCTGCGTGGCGTCCACTGCATTTGCCGTATCCCGGCCAACGCCGCGAATGGTATTACCGCAGGAACTCAAGGTCACGACGGTCAACAAAGCCACGAAAACTGTCGAAAGAATACGTGTGATCATTTGAAATAACTCCCCTATGACTTGCCGTCCAAAGGCAAGCGCCGATGTGATATGCGTCACAATAACGTGAGCATTGGAAATCGGTTCCACCGGCGTTTGAAAAAATCCCGTCGGTGAAAATTAACATGGTTTTGAACTTCGCGAGGGAAACTCGGGCGCAGGGATCATGATCGGGAAAATGGTGTGGGTGACATGACTGAGATAAACAATCGGCTACTGGTGATGACGGCGGGGGGGCTGAACCCCAATGTCATGATCAATGCGCTGGCCGCCCGGTTTCCGGATATCCATGTCATCGTGGAGCAGGCGGAAAGCAAATCGGCCATTCTGAAAAGACGGGCGCGGCGGCTTGGCTGGATGACAGCCGCAGGCCAGATGGCGACGATGATCGCCTCCCGGCTCGGCAAACGCTTCACTGTTCGGCGCACAAATGAGATCATTGCCGAACATGGCCTCTCTGCCGATCTCGGCCAGGCAGTTCCTGTTACACACGTGGCCTCCCTGAACGACGAAGAGTGCCACAAGGCCATCAACACCTTGCAACCGGCGGCGATCTTCACCATTTCCTGCCGCCTTCTGACACCGGCAACCCTTCAAGCTCTGCGCTGCCCGGTCATCAATTTCCACGCCGGCATCAATCCCGCCTATCGCGGCCAGATGGGCGGTTATTGGGCGCTGGTGGAAAAGGACCGGGGTAATTTCGGTGCGACCGTGCATCTGGTCGACAAGGGCGTGGATACCGGCGCAACCCTTTACGAAAAGCGGCTGAAGCCCTCGCCTTCCGATACCATAGCCACCTACCCCCTGCTTCTGACCGCCGCCTCGGTCGATATTGCGGTCAGCGCTATCGAGGACGCCCTTTCCGGCAGCCTTGCGCCGCAACCGCCCTTGCCTGGCAAATCGGTGCTGCGGTTTCCGCCGACGATCTGGACATGGCTGTGGAACGGCCTCACCAAACGTGTCTGGTGAGAACAACCAGCCATTGCCGCTAGCCAAACAGATGAAATCAAGCTTCGTCGCAGATGCAGGGCTGTCTTGCCGCAACAGGCAAAGACGTGGGCAACAAACGGGTGCATGATAAGGGAAAAGGACCAAATTCAAATTGCACGATATCTCGACCTCTCCCGCCATTGCCGCCTCCATTGAAGCCTCACCCGCACAGGTGCTCGGCCCGGCAAGTCTTGCCGGTATCTTTCCACAGGGCGTGCGTGTTTATCTGACAGACACCGGACAGGCCTCGCAGGACAGGCTGGTCGACGCTGCAAAACATCTTCGCGATCTCGGCTACACACCAGTGCCGCATCTCGCGGCACGGCGCATATCGTCTGGCGTGGAATTCGAGGAGCAGGTGAAGCGGCTGGCAGGCGAAGCGGGTGTGTCGGATGTGCTGGTAGTCGGCGGTGGCGTCGCCACGCCGGCTGGTCCCTTCACATCCAGCATGGATATGCTGTCGACCGGCATCTTCGATCGCTGCGGGATCAATCAGATTGCAATCGCCGGCCATCCCGAAGGCAGCCCCGATTTCAGCGATGAGACGGCGACGGCCGTCTTGAAGTTGAAGTATGATTTTGCCGAAAGAAGCGATGCGGCAATGCGCATCGTCACCCAGTTCGGCTTCGACCCCGCGCGCTTCATCGCCTGGGCGGAAGGACTCGCCGCCTCCGGCATCGACTTGCCAGTGCATATCGGCGTCTCCGGTCCGGCCAGGATCACGACGCTGCTGAAATATGCGGCTCTCTGCGGCGTCGGCAATTCCATCGCCTATCTGAAAAAGAACGCGCTCTCCCTGACGACGTTGGCCAAGGGGCATTCACCGGAAAGCGTGGTCGGCCCTATCGAACGGCACTGGCAGGCAAATCCGGCAGGGCCGATCCGGCAAATCCACGTTTTCCCATTTGGTGGGCTACAGAATTCGGCAGACTGGCTGGCCGGTCGTGGAAGCTGGCAAATCGGCGATGCGGACTTTTCCGCAAAACGGGGCACGGTAGCGATCTAGGCCCACCTTTGCCTATGGCGCGACGGACGCTCGCCGTCGCGCATTCCCGTTATAAAGATCTACCTCAGGCCGCCTTGGCGACCTCGACAAAGGCGTTGCGGATGCTTTCCGCGACCGCAAGGATGGGGCGCGAGGGTCTTTCGCCCGTGATCAGGCGAATATCGAAATAACCAAGTTCCGGCAGGCCTTCCTTGTCGCTCAGAATGACCATGTCGTTCTGCACATAGGAGCGCGGCAGGGGAGCGATGGCGAGATCGGCGGCAATTGCTGCGCGCTGCGCCATGGTATGGCCGCTGAGATAGGCCACGCGGAAATTGCGACCCCGCTTTTCAAGCGAGTTGATCGCTTCCGAACGCCAGATGCAGCCCTCTTCCCAGATCGATATGGGCAGCGGATCGCGCAGATAGGCCGTACCGCATTTTGCCCCGGCCCAGACGAGACGTTCGCGCATCAGCACCTCGCCCGTATCCCGCAGCGGATGCGACGCACAGTTGACCAGTGCCAGATCCAGCCGCCGTTCATCCATGCGCTTGTAGAGATTGGAACTGGAATCGATCGTGACATCGATCATGATGCCGGGGAAAACCTCGGCAAAACGCTTGAGGATACCCGGGAGCAAACCGCGCTCGCCAATATCTTCCGGCGCACCGAGCCTGACGACGCCAGACAGTTCAGGCATGACGAAACGCGACACGGCCTCGTTAGACAGCGCGATCATGCGGCGCGCATAGGTAAGAAGCGTTTCGCCATGCGCCGTCAAAGTCACCGAGCGGGCATCGCGCAGGAACAACGTCGTCTTCAGCTGTTCCTCCAGCTTCTTTATCTGCATGGAAACGGCGGACGGCGTTCTGAACACCACCTCTGCAGCGGTGGAGAAGTTCCCGGTCTCGGCAATCGCGACGAAGGTTCTCAGAATGTCGTTATCCAGCAGCGGCAGCGGTTGGCGGAAAGTTACGGTCATGGCACGAACCTTCAAATATTTTGATTTATAGATGGATATCATTTCGTTTGATTGAATGTCAACACAGGCGCACCATCCGGGACATCGAATGACAGGGCAACTAACACCTTGTCGGAATGAAGCGCTGGCCCATCACGGATAGACAGAAAGTCCGGCAGGCGGCGAGCGCGAGTCATTCCTAAAACTGATGAATGATATAAAATTCATTCTCTTGTTTGATGAGATATGTAAGCGCATACCGAAGTCGTAAACAGGATCGTGGTTCACGAAAGGATCAAGACATGGCCATGATACATTATCACCCCGCAGCGAGCCGTTCGTCGCAACGCCCCTCGACCGGTAGCTGGCTCCAGCGCCTGTCCGGCCAGATTTCCGCTCTCCATACGTCATGGAAGCGCGCAAGAATGCTCCGCGCGCTGGAAGGTTTGCCGCCTGAAACATTGAAGGACATTGGATGGCCGACAACCGACAGCAACCGCATCAGGGTCGTCCGCAAATGATGCGCAACCCCATGGCTCGCAACCGTCCCAGGACTTGCGAGCCATCCCCGTCAATCCCGAGACGCCCCGGTAGAGGCGTAAAATGACCTGCCTGTTTTACATGCGACACGACGCCCTTTAAAAAGGCTTGTCGCAAATTTTGCATATTTCAAAAGCTATTTTTTGACAGCCCGGATTTCACGGCGTATTTTTCGTTAAAGATGTCGGAAACAGGACATCCAGAAGACCGATTCCAAGGGAGGAATTGCGTATTCGCAACGGAGCACGGGCAAATGAGCAGGAACTCCCAGAAGAAACGCTCAATCGTCTTTTTTCTCATTCCGCAATTTACCATGCTGCCGTTCGCCGCAGCGGTTGAAACGCTTCGCATCGCCAATCGCATGCTGGGGTATCAGGCTTACGAATGGCGCCTTGCCTCGCTCGACGGCCAGAAGGTCATGTCATCAAGCGGCATCTGTCTTGAGGTCGACACCTGTCTTGCCGATGAGCGACGATATGTCAGCGGCGAAAACCGCGTTGAAATGGCGATCATCTGTTCGGGCATCGATGTCGACCAGCACATCAACAAATCCGTCAATGCCTGGCTGCGTGAAGCCTATAATCGCGGCATCGCCATCGGCAGCCTCTGTACCGCCGCGCATATCCTCGCGCAGGCTGGTCTATTGAACGGCAAACGCTGTGCGATCCACTGGGAGAACCTGCCTGGTTTTTCCGAAGCCTTCCCGCAGGTGGAAGTCTATGCCGATCTCTTCGAGGTCGACAGCAACATCTATACCTGCGCCGGCGGCACCGCATCGCTCGATATGATGCTGAGCCTGATCGGTCAGGATTTCGGCGAAAATCTTGTCAACCGCGTCTGCGAGCAGCAATTGACGGACCGGGTGCGCAGCCCCAACGACCGCCAGCGTCTGCCGCTGCGTGCGCGCCTCGGCGTTCAGAATAGCAAGGTCCTGTCGATCATCGAATTGATGGAAGGCAATCTGTCCGAGCCGCTGTCGCTGCTCGACATCGCCGATGCGGCCGATCTGTCGCGCCGACAGGTGGAGCGTCTCTTCCGGCAGGAAATGGGCCGCTCACCCGCCCGCTACTATCTTGAAATCCGCCTGGACCGCGCCCGCCACCTGCTGGTGCAATCGGCCATGCCGGTGGTCGAGGTTGCCGTTGCCTGCGGTTTCGTTTCCGCTTCGCATTTCTCCAAGTGTTATCGCGAAATCTACAATCGCACGCCGCAACAGGAACGGGCGGAACGCAAGCTGCTGATCAGCGCTTCACGGATGGCAACCGCGAGCCAGGGCAAAGCCGCGCACTGACGCGGCTTTAAACCTCTAGGGCGAAAAAAGCCCTCGCCTCAGTGATGAAAACCTCCCCCGTCATGCCGGACTAGATCCGGCATACAGCCACGACGCGTCTGCGCAGCGAAAGGTATCTCCTGCGATCAAGTCCGGTGACGGCGTGGACACCAACTCAAGGTCACGCAAAAGGCCGCACCGCGTGGGCGAGATCTTGTGCCGTCATACCTGCACCCGCCCTGCTGCCCGCCTCGCCATGCAGCCAGACACCGGCAGCGGCGGCCTCAAAGGCAGGCGTTCCCTGCGCAAGCAATGCGCCGATGATGCCAGCCAGCACATCGCCTGACCCCGCCGTCGCAAGGCTCGACGGCGCATTGGTATTGACCAGCGCGCGGCCGTCCGGCGCGGCGATGACCGTATCCGCACCCTTGTAGACCAGCACTGCGCCGCTGCGCGCCGATGCGGTCTGCGCCTTCTCGATCTTGCTCAGTGACGTGTCAGCGGCGAGATCGGGAAAGAGCCGGGCAAACTCGCCCTCATGCGGCGTCAATACGAATTTCCCCGCGCCTGAAATCACCCGGTCGAAGAGGGTTTCCGGGCAGTCCTTGAAAGCGGTGATCGCGTCGGCATCCAGCACCACGACCTTGTCCCCGAGCAGGGACACGAATTGCCGCGCCTTTTCGACATCGCCGAAACCAGGACCGAGGACGAAAGCGCCGTGGCGTTTGTCGTCCAGCCAGTGGCGCAGATCGTCCGCATCATCCAGACCGGAGCTCATCACCGCCGTCAATGTCACCGAAAGCACGTCGAGCGCCTGCTTCGGCGCGGCGATGGTGACGATGCCCGCCCCCGCCTTCAGCGCCGCAATTGCCGTCATGCGGCTTGCTCCCGTCGCATGTGGCGGTCCGGAAAAGACGGTCAGATGCCCACGGCGGAATTTATGCGTTTCCATTTCGGAGCGGGGCAAGGCGTCGCGCCAGACAAGTGGATCGTTTTCCGCAACCGATCCCGCATGAGCGGCGAGAATACGGGAGGGGATACCGATATCGAACACCTCAAGCGTCCCGCACAGTTCCCGCCCCGGCATCAACAGATGGCCGGGTTTTCGCGCCATGAAGGTTACGGTCCGCTCCGCCTTGAACGATGCGCCCAGAGGCACGCCCCTCCTGCCGCAAAGACCAGACGGAAGATCGACGGCGAGAACCGGCACGGCTGCCTGCGTCACCGCATCGATCACGCGCCGAAGCTCCGACGGAACCTCGCGGGACAATCCGGCACCGAACACCGCGTCAATCACCACGTCTCCAGCCATGGGCACATAGTCGCCAAGCGGCAGGGCTGTGACGCCGCTGCCCTCGAAAGCCGTGCGGGCATCGCCTTTCATTGCCGTGACGTGGCCAAGATGATGAACCGCAACTGTCGCCCCGCTTTGCACAAGCGAGCGTGCCGCAACGTAACCATCACCGCCATTATTGCCGCCTCCGCAGAGCACGACGAAACGCAGCGCGTCCGGATAGTAGCGAAGGGCCGAAGCAGCGACCGCCTGCCCTGCCCGCTCCATAAGATCGTATAGGGGAATGCCGGATTGGCCTGAGGCCGCATCGATGCGGGCCATCACAGCAGGGTCGATAAGAGAGAGATTCAATAGGGATTTCATGGAGCGATCATCCCTTCAAAACGCCGGAAAGGCAATCGATACAAAAATAAGCAAATGGCTACGGCGAAATAATAATCAAATGCATAAAATATAAACAAATCAACAAAACGCCGTCAGTGCATTCCGAAATATTCAACATAACTAAAATAAGGAAAACCGACAGAATTGATGACGGATTTTTCGGGTTTTGGCGAGAAATTGGCTGGAAAACCACAAAAAGCGAATGCATTTTGTGTCAGAAAGCCGGGCAAGCGAAGTTTTTTCTTCAAGCCCGCTTCCGATCTGGCACAATACGTGCATTCTTGTGGCAGAGCGGGAATAACCTGCTTTAACGGGAGAAGCGGAGAGATATTTTCTCATGAAAAAGATCGAAGCGATCATTAAGCCTTTCAAGCTCGATGAAGTGAAGGAAGCCCTTCAGGAAGTCGGACTTCAGGGAATCACGGTCACGGAAGCAAAAGGCTTTGGTCGTCAGAAGGGCCACACGGAACTCTACCGCGGAGCAGAGTACGTTGTGGACTTTTTGCCGAAAGTGAAAGTCGAAGTCGTACTGGCGGACGAAAATGCGGAAGCCGTCATTGAGGCTATCCGCAATGCGGCACAGACCGGACGTATCGGCGACGGAAAGATTTTCGTTTCCAACGTCGAGGAAGTCATCCGAATCCGTACCGGTGAAACAGGCGTGGACGCCATATAATCGGAACCAGGTCCTGAGCCGGGGAGGCTCAGGTTTTTCACCTCGTCACCACCACACTCAAGGAAAACGTTTAAATGACGACCGCAAACGATATCTTGAAGCAGATCAAGGATAACGACATCAAGTTCGTGGACCTGCGCTTTACCGACCCCAAGGGCAAGCTGCAGCATGTCACCATGGATGTTGTCTGCGTAGACGAAGACATGTTCGCCGATGGCGTCATGTTCGACGGCTCCTCGATCGCCGGCTGGAAGGCCATCAACGAATCCGACATGGTGCTGATGCCCGATCCGGCAACTGCCCATACCGATCCGTTCTTCGCCCAGTCGACCCTCGTCATCCTTTGCGACATTCTCGACCCGGTTTCCGGCGAAGCCTATAACCGCGACCCGCGCGGCACCGCCAAGAAGGCCGAAGCCTACCTCAAGGCCTCCGGTATCGGCGACACCATCTTCGTTGGCCCCGAGCCAGAATTCTTCGTCTTCGACGACGTGAAATACAAGGCAGACCCTTACAACACCGGCTTCAAGCTGGATTCATCGGAACTGCCGTCCAACGACGACACGGATTACGAAACCGGCAACCTTGGCCACCGTCCGCGCGTCAAGGGCGGTTACTTCCCGGTTCCGCCGATCGACAGCCTGCAGGACATGCGTTCCGAAATGCTGACGGTTCTCGCTGAAATGGGCGTCGTCGTCGAAAAGCACCACCACGAAGTCGCCTCCGCGCAGCACGAGCTGGGCGTGAAGTTCGACACCATGGTATCCAGCGCCGACAAGATGCAGATCTACAAGTACGTCGTGCACCAGGTCGCCAATGCCTATGGCAAAACGGCAACCTTCATGCCGAAGCCGATCTTCGGCGACAACGGCTCGGGCATGCACGTGCACCAGTCGATCTGGAAGGGCGGCAAGCCGACCTTTGCTGGCGACGAATATGCCGGCCTGTCTGAAAACTGCCTGTACTACATCGGCGGCATCATCAAGCATGCCAAGGCCATCAACGCCTTCACCAACCCCACCACCAACTCCTACAAGCGTCTGGTACCGGGTTATGAAGCTCCGGTTCTCCTGGCCTATTCCGCCCGCAACCGCTCCGCATCGTGCCGCATTCCCTTTGGCTCCAACCCGAAGGCAAAGCGCGTCGAAGTCCGCTTCCCGGACCCGACCCAGAACCCCTATCTCGGTTTTGCAGCCATGCTGATGGCCGGCCTCGACGGCATCAAGAACAAGATCCATCCCGGCAAGCCGATGGACAAGGACCTTTACGACCTTCCTGCCAAGGAACTGAAAAAGATCCCGACCGTCTGCGGCTCGCTGCGCGAAGCGCTGGAAAGCCTCGACAAGGATCGCAAGTTCCTGACCGCCGGCGGCGTGTTCGACGACGACCAGATCGACTCGTTCATCGAGCTGAAAATGCAGGAAGTCATGCGCTTCGAAATGACCCCGCATCCGGTCGAATTCGACATGTACTACTCTGCCTGACCGGCATTTGGGACGCCTTTAGAGGCGTCCCTTCCCGCTCGGCGGTTTTCCCCTGGAAAGCCGCCGTTTTCTTTTGATGCCCAGCCATGTCGCGAACAATGTCGATCAAGCCAGCCTCTCAGCAAACGCGCCTCACGGACTGGCTCATCTTTCTGGCGGTACCGTTCTTTTTCTCCAGCAACATCATTTTCGGCCGCGGCGTCATCGGAGAGGTCTCGCCCTTCATTGCCGCCTTCATTCGCTGGATCGGATCGAGCCTCATCATCGCTCCGTTCATGATCGCCGACTGGCGGAACTGCCTCGCCTTCGTGCGCCAGAAAACGCTGCTCTGGCTCGTTCTTGGCATTCTCGGCATGGGCGTCTGCGGTGGCGTGGTCTATTGGGGCCTCACAATGACGACGGCTGCCAACGGTACGTTGATCTATACGACTTCGTCGCTATTCATCATCCTGTTCCAGCGCATCTTTCAGGGCCGCCCGATCCGCAGGCTCGAAGTGGCGGGCATGATCATCGCTTTTGCGGGCGTGGCGGCCATCGTGCTCAAGGGCGATATGTCCGCTCTCTGGCAGATGAAATTCAACATTGGCGATTTTGCCATTCTGACGGCAGCGATTGCCTTTGCGGTCTATTCGCTGCTATTGCGCGATCCCGCGGCGCGGCAGATGGCCTCGTTCAGCCTTTTCGGCCTCATCGCCTTCTCCGGCGCGCTGGTCCTGCTCCCGCCGGCAGCGGTCGAACTGGCGCATGGTGGCTTGCTGCCGGCCACGGCCATCGCCTGGGCCAAGATCGGCGGCATCATCCTGTTCGCCTCACTGCTTGCCTTTTATTGCTTCACCCATACGGTCCGCGTTTTCGGCCCCGCCACGGCAGGCATCACGCTTTACATGATGCCACCCGTCTCGATTGTCATGGCCACGCTTTTTCTTGGTGAAACGTTTGAAACATATCACGCCATCGGCATCGTGCTGGTTACCGGCGGCGTCGTCATCGCCACCGCACCGATCGGCCGCAGGGTCGCTTAAGAGCATCACGGGAAAAAGGGCCGGATACCGCTAGCCCTTGATATTTCCCATTCCGCACCCAACTATTAGTGGGAAAGGAAGTTCATACCATGAAACAAAGAGACGCAAAATTTACGCTTGGCGAGATCGTCCGCCACAAGGTGTTTCCGTTCCGCGGTGTGGTGATTGACGTGGATCCGGAATATGCCAATACGGAAGAGTGGTGGAACGCCATCCCCGCCGATATTCGCCCGGAGCGCGACCAGCCCTTCTACCATCTTCTGGCGGAAAACGATGAGACGGAATATGTCGCTTACGTTTCCGAACAGAACCTCGTCCACGATGAAAACGAGGCGCCGCTCCGCAACCGCAATATCGAGCGGATGTTCGACAAGGCGCCCAACGGCGAGTGGCGGCCGAAGATGTCGCTGGCGCATTAGCGCATGCCCGATTTGACAACAATCATAAGGGCGCTGTGCGCTTTTAATGAAAATACGTCGGATCAAAACCGCGCATAAAAAAACCGGCCTGAAAACAGGCCGGTTTTTTCGTGTTCTCGTAAAGAGATCAGGGCTTCGGCGCGCCCTTTGCGGCGTCCTGAGCAGCTTCCAGCTTCTTGCGAGCCTCTTCGGCCTTTTTCTGCATGCCTTCCTGAAGGCTGCGCTGGCTTTCTGCGAGCTGCGACTGGGTGATAGCCGCGCCGTCATAAGCGCCGGTAAAGCCGGTAAGCGCGATCTTGATGGGGTTCGGCGCGCGGCGGAAGTTGATCGAGGTGAAGACGATCTCGTTGCCCTTCTTCAGCGACGCGATCATGGCGTCCGTCAGCGGAACTTCGGCCGTGCACTTGTCGGGAAGGCAAACAGCGTAATCGAGCTTCTGACCCTTGCCACCGTCGATCTGCATCATCACACCCGGGGGAATGAGACGCGCGGTCGGAACGGAAACCTGGAGCAGCTTGCGGTTGACCTTGCCCTCGACAGTGATGAGGCCGACGGCAGTGATCATCTGGCCGTTCTGGGCAAGAACCACGTTCTGCACGACGCAGACATCGTTGTCTTCCTGCTTGGAGCAGGTCTTGAACCAGCCGAGCGGCGGAGCGCCAGCGCCCTGATTGGCGGGAGCATCCTGTGCCTGCGAGATGGCCGGAGCGGAAACCGCGCCCAGGGAAAGAACGAGAGCGGACAGAGCTGTCCGGGTGAATGTGTTTGCCTTTTGCATCATAAGAGTTCCGTCTCCTGAATGTCTGCCAGAACAGAACCGCGGGTCCTGCTCGCCGATGGCGGTATCCTTCTGCCCGTTCAACTGTCGTTTAAATGAGGCAAATGCGTGACCCGTCTCTTCCGGCCACCCTGTTACATGCCGTTCGCGGCGATATCCAGCACTTCTTTAACTTTTTCTTGAGGCAACCCAAGATTTCCCGCCCTCGCATGGGTCCAGCCATGGGCTTGTGCTACATATTCGCCAGAATCATAACAAAAAACCAATCATGACGATAATCGACCACGACGACAAAACGGACCGACAGTTGAGACAGGATAGTGACATGCGCAAGCTTGCGGCCCTCATCCCCGCATTGTTTCTTTGGGGAACGGCCCTGCTTTCTCCGGAAATTGCCGTGGCGCAGCCGCTTCACGCCATTTCCATGCACGGCACGCCGGCACTTCCCGCCGACTTCCGGCACTTCCCTTATGTCAATCCGGACGTGAAAAAAGGTGGTCGCATATCATACGGTGTCGTCGGCACCTTCGACAGCCTCAACCCCTTTGTTCTCAAGGGAATGCGCACCACGGCGCGCGGCGTCTGGGACCCTGAATTCGGCAATCTCCTCTACGAGCCGCTGATGCAGCGCTCGAGCGACGAGCCTTTCAGCCTTTACGGCCTGCTTGCGGAAACCGTGGAGTGGGACGAGGAACGCACCTTCACCCAGTTCAACATCAATCCCAAGGCCAAGTGGTCGGATGGCGAGCCGGTGACGCCTGACGATGTTATCTTCACATTCAATCTCCTGAAGGAAAAAGGCCGTCCGCCGTTCAACAGCCGCCTCGACGGCGTGGCGAAGCTGGAAAAGATCGGCGAACACGGCGTCCGCTTCACCTTTAACGACAGAGCGAACCGCGAAACGCCGCTCATTCTCGCCTCTTCCACCCCGATTTTGCCGAAACACGCGATCGATCCGGAAAAATTCGAGCAGGCGGGCCTCGGCGCTGTAGTCGGGTCGGGTCCATACCGAATCAAGACATTGCGCCCGGGTGAACGAATCATCTGGGAGCGAAACCCGGACTATTGGGGCAAGGATATCCCGAGCAAGGTCGGCTTCGAGAATTACGACGAGATCAGCATCACCTATTTCCTTCAGGTCACCACCATGTTCGAGGCCTTCAAGAAAGGCGATATCGACATCTATCCCGAAGGCGACGCCATCAACGGCACCTCCGATACGTCGCATTGGGGCCAGGCCTACAACTTCCCCGCCGTTCATCGCGGCGATATCGTCAAGGATGTGTTCCAGCCGCGCCTGCCATCGGGCATGTTCGGCCTTGTCTTCAATACCCGCCGCGCGGTCTTTGCAGACGAAAAGGTGCGCGAGGGCCTGTCCTATGCACTCGATTTCGAGTGGATGAACAAGAACATTCTCGGCGGCGCCTTCAAGCGTACGCAAAGCTACTGGCAGAACTCCGCGCTCGGTGCCTATGGCAATGCCGCAGATGAGCGCGAACTTGCGCTGCTTGGCGATGCGGCCAAGAGCATGCCGCCGGAACTTCTGGCGGGAACCTACGCCATGCCCACCACCGACGGGACCGGCGCGGACCGAAAGGTCCTGAAGCTCGCCGTCGATAAGCTGAAAGAGGCCGGATACAGCATCAAGAACGGCAGGATGTCCGACGCCAATGGCCGCCAGCTCGCATTCGAAATCATGACGCAGAACCCGGCGCAGGAACGCATAGCGCTTGCCTATCAGCGTTCGCTGAACCTGATCGGCGTCGCCATGGGCATCCGCTCCGTTGACGATGGCCAATATCAGGCACGCTCCAACAGCTTCGATTACGACATGATCATCCGGTCCCTGCCCTCATCGCTCTCGCCGGGCGCCGAGCAGCTCAACCGCTGGAGTTCATTGTCGCGGGATGCGCAGGGCAGCTTCAACTATGCGGGTGCGGCCAGCCCCGACATCGACCGCATGATCGAGGCCCTGTTGCAGGCCCGATCCACGGAGGATTTTCAGGCGGCAGTGCGTGGTTATGATCGTCTTCTCGTCGCCGGCCACTATGTCATTCCGCTCTACTACATCGGCGCGCAATGGATAGCCCGCTGGAAATATATCGACCGCCCGGATATGACCCCGATATCAGGCAATCAGAAACAGACCTGGTGGGATGCGCGGGCGCAATAACCCGCCCCTGCCCGGTCCAAGACAACGGAAGATAAAGCCATGGAACGCATCGTTATCGACGTCGTATCGGATATGGTCTGCCCCTGGTGCTATCTGGGCAAGGCAAGGCTCGATCTTGCCATTGCCGAGGTGCAGGACGAAATCAGCGTCGACGTGAACTGGCGACCTTACCGGCTCAACCCGGATTACCCGCCTGAAGGCGTTGACCAGAAGGCCGCGCTTGAGGAAAAGCTCGGCAAGGAGCGCCTCGAGCAGGCCCATGCCTCGCTGGTTGAACTCGGCAAACAGGTCGGCATCCACTACGATTTCGATGCAATCAAGATTGGCCCGAACACGCTCGACGCGCATCGCCTGTCGCTCTGGGCCCATGCTGAAGGCCGTGACGTTCAGGAAAGGATCGTCACCGCTTTGTTCAAGGCGAATTTCGAGGAAGGCCGCAATATCGGCGATCACGCCGTGCTGACCGATATCGCCGAAAAGGCGGGCATGGACGCCAAGGTGGTAACACGGCTTCTGGCGTCGGATGCAGACAAGGACACGGTGATTGCCGAAATTGACGCGGCGCAGCAAATGGGTGTTTCCGGCGTACCGTTCTTTATCGTTGACCAGAAGTACGCCATCAGCGGTGCACAAACGCCTGATGTATTGATTGCTGCACTGCGGGATATTGCAAAAATCAAGGCGGACGAGCATAAGTCGATGAACTGACGGGCGAACACCGGCAGCTTGCCGTAATCGATAAACTGTTGGTGTTTTCCCGTGTCCGACCAGACCCTGAAAGGCATTCTGCTTGCCTTTGCCGCCTTCGCTGCCTACGCTTGGAGCGACGCAAGCGTTAAACTCATAGAAGGCCAGATTTCGCCGATCGAATCGGCCTTCTTCGGCGCCCTGTTCGGCCTCATCGCCCTGCCCTTCATCCGCAAGCGCAATGATCGCTGGGTGGATGTGGTGAAGACGACCAACCGGCCTTTATGGATCATCCGATTTTTTGCCGCCGGTACGGGTGCCGTCGGCAGCGTCACCGCTTTCACCCATCTTTCTATGGCCGAAGCCTTTGCGCTGATCTTCCTGCTTCCCTCGTTCGTCACCATCATGTCGGTGGTGTTTTTGAAGGAACAGGTGGGCATCCGCCGCTGGTCTGCGGTCATCATCGGTTTCCTCGGTGTGCTGGTCATCCTGCGGCCGGGTTTCCGTGAACTCGGCATCGGCCATATCGGCGCCATCATCGGTGGCTTCAGCGGCGCACTCAGCATCGTCATCTTCCGCGCCATGGGTCCGTCGGAAAAGAACGTCTCGCTGTATGGGGCCGGCGTACTGGGCTGTCTTACCATCAGCGGCATCGCCATGGTGCCGACCTTCATCATGCCGGGCGGCGAACAATGGTTGCTGCTGGCGGGATACGGCCTGCTCGGCGCGCTTGGCAACGTGCTTGTCATGTATGCTGCCCAATATGCACCCGCCGCCATGATCGGCCCAACGCAATATAGCCAGATGCTCTGGGCCATCCTGTTCGGTTACCTGATTTTCGGCGACCGTATTGATGGCTGGATGTTGATGGGCATCGCCCTGATCGTCGGCTCCGGCCTGCTGACGCTGATCCGCGAGAAGCAGCGAAAAGTGCCGCTTCCCGCCTCCATCGCCGCAACCGACCAGAATGTGGCTGTCGGGATCACGCCGGAAGACGAGCGCTAAAGTCGAAAATGCATGAGAACCAGCGACGCATGTTTGCGTCGCTGGCATGGCATTCGATCAATCACAAACCCTGACCCGATACATGTCGCCCCAGGCGTTCTGTCGCCAGGCCACGTGGCAGCGAGGATAAACCGGCTGGTAAACAACAGGCGGTCCATAAGCTGGCGCGGCGTAGACGGGTGGACCGTAGGCCGGTGCATAATAAGCGGGGCCATAAGCGTAACCGGGATGTCTTGCCCCGGCGATGAGCGCTCCGCCAATGATCGTTCCTGCGATCCCGGCGGCAAGGCCGCGGCCGAAATTATTGCGCGCTTCCGCCTGACTGGTGGTGGCAATTGTGGTGCCCGCAATTGTCAAAGCAACCAGACTAGCGGTGGCAAACCTGTTGATGCTGGTCCACATCGTCCTGCTCCTTCAAGACCCGGCGGCTTTACGATCCGCCGCACCGGGTATGAAGGAAAGATTACGCCCGCGAAGACTACCGATACACGTCCGTTTCGTTACATCGCGGTAATTTTCGCTGAAGGCAGTGAGTGTAGTTTTCGAGGGATTGGCTAACGGAAATGAGCCGAAGATGGGTGTGGTTTACCCCCCTCTGCCCTGCCGGGCACCTCCCCCAAAGGTGGGGAGATCGATATCCGGCAAGGTTTTGCCTATATCAACGTTAGAGAATGAAGTGGTGACAGCGCGTCTTGCCGATCTCCCTCCTTGTGGGGGAGATGCCCGGCAGGGCAGAGGGGGGTAAGCCACACCCACGCCCCCCCCCAAGGCTTAAATCTACGACCGAGCCAGCTCCGCCAATTGCGTCATGACCATCGCCGCACCCGCCAGCCGTTTTTCCGGCGTCGGCAGATCGCGGTTCAGGAACAGGCTGTGGTCCGGGCGGATTTTCGCCATCGAGCCCTGCTTGCCAATGTAACCGACAAGCGCTGCCGGATTTGGGAATTCCTTGTTGCGGAACTGCACAACCACGCCTTTCGGCCCGGCATCCACCTTCTCGACATTGGCCGTGCGGCAGAGCGACTTGATGTAGACGATCTTGAGGAGATGCTGCACTTCCTTCGGCAGCGGGCCGAAACGGTCGATCATTTCTGCGCCGAAGCCGTCGATCTCGCCTATATCCGCAAGCTCGCCGAGACGGCGGTAGAGACCCATGCGCAGATGCAGATCCGGCACGTAGTCTTCCGGGATCATCACCGAGGTGCCGACCGAGATTTGCGGCGACCAGCCGCTGTCGCGCACCTCTTCGTCACCCTTCACTTCGGCCACGGCCTCCTCCAGCATCTGCTGGTAAAGCTCGAAGCCGACTTCCTTGATGTGGCCGGACTGTTCTTCGCCAAGCAGATTGCCAGCGCCGCGAATATCGAGATCGTGGCTGGCAAGCTGGAAACCGGCGCCGAGTGTGTCGAGCGATTGCAGCACTTTCAGCCGCCGCTCCGCCATCGTCGTCAATACCTTGTTGACTGGAAGGGTGAACAGCGCGAAGGCGCGGACCTTGGAACGACCGACACGACCGCGCAGCTGGTAAAGCTGGGCGAGACCGAACATGTCGGCACGATGCACGATCAGCGTATTGGCGGTCGGCACGTCGAGGCCGGATTCGACGATGGTGGTCGAAAGCAGCACATCGTATTTGCCGTCATAGAAGGCGTTCATGATGTCTTCGAGTTCACCCGCCGCCATCTGGCCATGCGCCACCGCCACTTTCAGTTCCGGCACATCCGACTGCAGGAATGCATGGATATCGGCGAGATCGGCAAGGCGCGGGCAGACATAGAAGCTCTGGCCACCGCGATAATGCTCGCGCATCAGCGTTTCACGGATTACCAGCGGATCGAAGGGCGAAATGAAGGTGCGAACCGCCATGCGGTCCACTGGCGGCGTGGTGATGAGCGATAGCTCGCGCACGCCGGTCATGGCCAGCTGCAAGGTGCGCGGAATGGGTGTTGCCGACAGCGTCAGCACATGCACGTCGCTTTTCAGCTCCTTCAGCCGCTCCTTGTGCTTCACACCGAAATGCTGCTCCTCATCGATGATCAGCAGGCCGAGATTGGCGAAGCTTATGCCCGCACCGAGCAGCGCATGGGTGCCGACGACAATGTCGGTCTTTCCATCAGCCACTTCCTTCTTGGTGAGCGCAAGCTCCTTCGAACCCACAAGGCGCGAGGCCTGCTGCACCCGGATCGGCAGACCGCGAAACCGTTCGGAAAAGGTACGGAAATGCTGTCGCGCCAGAAGCGTGGTCGGCACCACCACCGCCACCTGAACGCCATTCATGGCGGCGAGGAAGGCGGCGCGCAAGGCCACTTCGGTCTTGCCGAAACCGACATCGCCGCAGATCAGGCGATCCATCGGCCGCCCGGCACCGAGATCGTCGCGAACAGCGTCGATGGCGTTCAGCTGGTCCTCGGTCTCGTCATAGGGGAAACGGGCGGCAAACTCGTCGTAAAGCCCGTCCGGTGCGATAAGCGCCGGCGCGTGGCGCACCAGACGCGCGGCTGCAATGCGGATAAGCTCGTCGGCCATATCGAGCAGGCGCTTCTTGAGCTTGGCCTTGCGCATCTGCCATGCGCCGCCACCGAGCTTGTCGAGCGTGGCTTCCGCGGCATCAGAACCATAACGCGAGAGAAGATCGATGTTTTCGACCGGTAGGAACAGCTTGGCGTCGTCGGCATAATGCAGTTCCAGACAGGCGCGCGGCGCGCCCGCTGCCTCGATGGTCTGCAAACCGACGAAGCGACCGATGCCGTGTTCGGCGTGAACCACGAGCGAGCCTTCATCCAGCCCCGCCACTTCCGCGATGAAATCCGCGCCGCGCTTGCGGCGCTTGGAACGGCGCACCATGCGGTCGCCAAGAATATCCTGCTCGCCGATGATAGCGAGCGTTCCGGTCTCAAACCCGGCTTCGAGGCTCAGCACCGCCGAAGCCGCCTCACCCTTGCCGAGTTTCTCCACCTCTTTCAGCGATGTCACCGGCTTGATCTTTTCAAGCCCGTGTTCGTTCAAGACCTGCAACAGCCGGTCGAGCGAACCTTCCGACCAGCCGGTGATCAAAACCTTCCAGCCCTTGGCCCGGCGCTCGGCAATGTGCTTTACCGCCAGATCGAAAACATTGACCCGCTCTTCGCTGTCGCCTTCCGTCGGTGGACGTGCCCAGCGCGGACCAACATGGGCATCAAGCGTCGCGACCGGGCGACCTTCGCTATCGTGTTCGTTGAAGGGCGTCAGCCGCACCGCATTGACGCTTGCAAGCGCCGCCTCGAAGCTCTTGCCGTCGAGATAGATTTGCCCAGGCGATACCGGCTTGTAAGGCGCGCCCTGCGTCGAGCCCTTGGTCTCGCCGGAAGCCCGCCGCGCGTCGTAATAATCGAGGACCAGCTTGGAGCGTTCCTTCGCCGCCTCCCGCGCCGTATGGTCGGTGACGATACGGAAACCGCTGAGATAATCGAAGGCGGTTTCCAGCTCTTCGTAAAACAGAGGCAGCCAGTGCTCCATGCCGGCATAACGGCGACCTTCGGAGACGGCCTGATAAAGCGCATCGTCGCGCGTCGCCGCACCGAATAGCGACAGGTAATTCTTTCGGAACCGGCCGATCGTATCCGGCGTCAGCGTCACTTCGCTCATCGGATTGAGATCAAGCGAGCGCGCCTGTGCGATGGTGCGCTGGCTGGCCGGATCGAAGGTGCGGATGCTTTCCAGCGTATCGCCGAAGAAATCGAGCCGCACCGGCTCTTCGGTGCCCGGCACGAAGACATCGAGAATGCCGCCGCGCACGGCGAATTCACCCACTTCACGCACCGTCGCCACCCGGTCGAAACCGTTGCGCTCCAGCCGCGCGGCGATGTCCTCCATGCGGATCTGGTTGCCGGGCTTGGCCGAAAAGCCCAGGCTCTCGATAACGTCGCGCGGCGCCATCTTCTGCAGCATGGCGTTGACGGTGACGAGAACGATGGCCGGATGCGGTTTCTTGGCGTGATTGATGAGGCCGGCAAGTGCCGCGAGCCGGCGCGCCGAGGTGTCCGCACTCGGTGACACGCGGTCATAAGGCAGACAATCCCAGGCCGGCAGCGTCAACACCGGAATATCCGGCGCGACAAAACCAAGAATCTGTTCGAGATCGGCGACCCGCTGGCCGTCCGACATCACGTAAGCCACCGATGTTCCCGCCCGCGCCATATCGGCGAGCAGCAGGGCTTCCATGCCGGAGGGCACGTTTCCGATGGTCAGCGGCGTATCGGCCGACGCCACCAGCTTTGCATCGAATCCGGCTATCATGTTTCAGGCCTTCAGGGTTTCGGCTGTGACGAGATCGAAATCGGGACGGTAAGAGGCGATCTTCTCGAACAACGGGGTCTGGAATTTTTCCGGCACCGGCAGGGCACCCGTCACCATCTTGACGAGGTCGTTATCCTCTTCCGCCATGATGATTTCCAGCTCGTCGAGCTGATCGTCGGAAAGCCCGGCAATATTGTCTTCCGCAAATTGCCCGAGCACCAGATCCATCTCGCGAATGCCCCGGTGCCAGCAGCGGTAAAGTATCCGCCTGCGCCTCGGATCGAGGTCGGCGCTCGTGCGCACCAGTCCAGTCATCGCATTCACCTTTCGGTTGGCTATTCAACAGGATGTTGATTGCGCCCTCCTATAGAACAGGAGGCGAACGCTTGGAACCGGTTTTTATCGAAATAATGCCACGGCGGCTAAAATCTGCCGGTGATAAACAGCCTTTGTCGGGCGCCACGTCTTGCATAACGCGTCCCCTTCCCCGATTTTGCTGAGCATGCGTCCCGCCATTCTCGATCCGCTATTTGCTTCCGTCTCCACCCTTGCCGGTGTGGGGCCGAAGCTTGCCGACCTTCTGGCCAAACTGCTGAGCCGGGAAAATGCCGACGACACCCGCGTGATCGATCTTCTGTTCCACGCACCATCAAACGTCATCGACCGGCGCAACCGCCCCGGCATCGCGCTTGCCGCTCCCGGCGCCATTGTCACCATCCAGGGACGTGTCGACCGGCATCAGCCAGCTCCACCAGGCAATCGTTCCGCGCCCTACCGTGTTTTCCTGCATGACGAGACCGGGGAACTGGCGCTGACCTTCTTCCGCGCCAAGGGAGACTGGCTTTCCAAGGCCTTGCCCGTCGATGAAGAGGTTCTCGTCAGCGGCAAGGTGGACTGGTTCAACGGCCGCGCCTCCATGGTGCATCCGGATTTCATGGTGAAGCTCTCCGAGGCCGAGAACCTGCCGCTGGTCGAAGCCGTTTATCCGATGACAGCCGGGCTGTCTCCGAAGGTGCTGCGGCGGGCAATTGAAGGCGGACTTTCGAAACTGCCGGTCTTTCCCGAATGGATCGACGAAACGCTGAAGACCCGGCAGGGGTTCGGCGACGTGGCATCGAGCTTCCGTGAGTTGCACGATCCGCGCGACAGCGCCGATATCGATCCTCAGGCCCCGGCACGCAGACGGCTCGCCTACGACGAATTCCTGGCCGGGCAGCTGTCACTGGCGCTAGTGCGGCAAAGACTGCGCAAGGTCGCGGGCCAGCCGATCCGCGCCAAGGGGGACATTGCTGCAAAAATCCTGTCGCAACTGCCCTTCTCCCTGACGCCGAGCCAGAATGCCTCGGTGAAAGATATCCTGACCGATATGGCCAGCGAGGACCGTATGTTGCGGCTGTTACAGGGCGATGTCGGCGCGGGCAAGACGCTGGTGGCGCTGATGGCTATGGCAACCGCCGTCGAGGCCGGCGGACAGGCGGTGTTGATGGCCCCGACCGAAATTCTTGCCCGGCAGCATTTCGCCACCATCTCCAAACTCGCCAATGCCGCGGGCATTACGGTTGAGGTGCTGACAGGCCGCACCAAGGGCAAGGATCGTCGCGAGATCGAAGAACGCGTGGCCTCCGGTGAGGCACAGATCGTCATCGGCACCCACGCGCTGTTCCAGGACAGCGTGAGTTACAAGAACCTCGTGCTGGCCGTGGTGGATGAGCAGCACCGTTTCGGCGTACACCAGCGCCTGCGTCTCACCGCCAAGGGCATCACGCCGCATATGCTTGTTATGACCGCCACGCCCATTCCGCGCACGCTGGTGCTGGCCGCCTTCGGGGACATGGATGTATCAAAACTCACCGAAAAACCGGCTGGCCGAAAACCCATCCAGACCGTGACAATCCCCACAGAGCGCATCGGCGATATCGTCGAGCGGCTGCGCGCCGCGCTGAAGGAAGGCAAGAAGGCCTACTGGATCTGCCCGCTGGTGGAGGAGACGGAAGAGTCCGACCTGATGTCGGCGGAAGAACGACATGCGGTTCTCTCGCAGATGCTCGGTGCCAATATCGGTCTCATCCATGGGCGCATGAGCGGCCCGGAAAAAGACGCCGCCATGCTGGCTTTCAAGAACGGCGAAACCCGGCTGCTGGTGGCAACGACAGTGGTGGAAGTGGGTGTCGACGTTCCGGACGCCACGATCATGGTCATCGAACATGCCGAACGTTTCGGCCTGGCCCAGCTTCACCAGCTGCGTGGCCGGGTTGGACGCGGTGACGAGGCCTCCACCTGCATCCTGCTCTACAAGGGGCCGCTCAGCGAAAACGGCCGCGCCCGACTTTCCATCCTGCGCGACAGCGAGGACGGCTTCCTGATTGCCGAAGAGGATTTGAAGCTGCGCGGCGAAGGCGAACTCCTCGGCACCCGCCAGTCCGGAACCCCGGGCTTCCGCATCGCCAGCCTCGAAGCCCATGCCGATCTCCTGGAAATCGCCCGCAAGGACGCCGCCTATGTCATCGAGCGCGACCCCGAACTGACCGGCCCGCGCGGCGAAAGCCTGCGCACCCTGCTCTATCTGCACCGCCGCGACGAAGCTATCCGCTTCCTGCACGCCGGCTGAAAGTGAACCGCCATGAACATGATCGACCCACGCCGCCCACCGCCCGCCTTCAGAAAGGGCTACGCGCTCTGCTCGCCGCAAAACATCCTGCAACCCGACACCTTCGCCAAAAGCCAGAAGAAAGCGATCGGCAAGGCCTTCAAAAAGCCAGGCCGCAAGAAGGCATGGACAGAGGCACTGGAACAGGGCTGGAGCGTGCGGCTGGTCTACATGCGGCTTTTCGTCCCCGTGTTCCATGCGACCACGACGGGAACAGAGGTGGATGATCTCGATGACGAGGATTGATTTGGTCCATTCAATAGACTAATCTAAAGCGAGATTTAACGCTTAAGGTTAGCCATGCAGATATCCGTAACTGATGCAAAAGGCCAACTGACAGAATTGGTACGACGCGCCGAGGCCGGGGACGAAATCATTCTCACCCGGCATGGTCATGCAGCAGTGCGGCTGGTTCCAGTGGTTGTTGTGGCGGATAAAAAATCCCGCAGGGCCGTGCTTGATAAAGTGCGCGCGGCCGTCGCGACCAAGAGCGACGAGGGCCCGGATGCCGCGCATAGTCAGGATTTCCTTTATGACGAGCACGGCCTTCCAAAATGATGGTCATCGATACATCTGCTCTGCTTGCAATCCTGCTTGATGAACCCACAGCAGATGCATGTGCCATGGCTCTCGATACGGATGAACCATTGCTGATATCCGCCGGTACGCTTGCCGAAGCTGTTATCGTAGCGCAAAGACGTGGCCGCAGCCGGGAACTCGAGATGCTGATCGAAGGGCTGAGCGTCGAAATCAAGCCCGTTACTGCTAAATCAATCCGTGGCATTTCGGAAGCCTATCGCATCTGGGGAAAGGGTATCCACCCCGCCGGGCTGAATTTCGGAGACTGCTTTGCCTATGAGCTGGCAAAAGCTGAAGGCTGCCCTTTGCTTTATGTCGGCAACGACTTTTCGCAAACAGATATCAGCGGCCTCCTGTAACGCTCAAACCGGCGCAATCATTTTCGGCGGCGTGAAATCCGGAGCCACCAGTCCACCTGAAATCAGCAGTTTCGCCGCGTCTTCCGGTGTCATGTCCAGCATCACGATCTTGTCCTTCGGCACGAACAGCAGGAAACCCGCCGTCGGCACCGGAGTCGGTGGCAGGAAGACGGCAACCATCTCCTGGCCCATCTCGTTGAAGCGATGGGCAAGCTCTCCCTTGACCTCCGAGGATACGAATACCATCGCCCAGGTGCCGGGTGACGGAAACTCGATCAGGCCGACCTTCTTGAAAGAGTTCGAATGCTCTTTCAGGACGGATTCGAACAGCTGCTTGATGCTCTTGTAGATCGGCCGCACCAAAGGCATGCGGTTGAGAACGGATTCGCCGACGCCGACGATCCATTTGCCAATGAGGTTGTTGCCGAGAAAGCCGATGAGTGTGATGCCGATGACGGCGATCAGCAGGCCGAAGCCGGGGATCGCCACATCGAAATATTGCTCGGGATCGTAACGGGCGGGAATATAGGGCTTAACCCAGCTATCCGCCCATTGCAGGAAGCTCCATACGAGCCACATGGTGATGGTGACGGGCGCAAGGATGAGGACGCCCGTGAGGAAGCTGTTGCGCAGACGGGCTGCGAATGAAATTTTGACTGGAATATCGGTCATTTACCGTTCGGAATTAAGCGTTGTCGCTATCGAAACCCGGATGAAAACCGACAATGCCGGATGGAGTTCCGCCATGCAAGCGAAGAACTGTGAAATATTCGTCAGGAATCCCCTTGCCGCTCAGGCCCTCAACATGGCGAAAACCGAAGCGGCCGTAATAGTCCGGGTCGCCAGCGACAACTGCGCCAGAAGCACTCAGACGGTCCAGCGCGGCAAGCCCTTCCCGAACCAGCCCTGAGCCAACACCCTGCCTTTGCCGGTCCGGCGCCACCGATAAGGGCGCAAGACAGAACCAGCCGGTCTCGCCGCCCGACAGTGTTACCGGTGAAAAACCGATATGGCCGATGATGCCTTCGCTGTCCTCGGTAACCAGAGAAACAGTCAGCGCACCGGCCTTGCGAAGCCGTTCGATGATCACATGTTCCGTCTTGTCGCTGTAATCGACGTTACGGAAGGCATCTTCCGTAACGCGAGCAATCGCCTCTTCATCACCTTGCCGCTCCGGCCGGATGATCATTCCACCGTCACCGATTTCGCCAGATTGCGTGGCTGGTCCACATCCGTGCCCATGAAGACGGCGGTGTGATAGGCCAGCAGCTGGATCGGCAGCGAGAAGACCATCGGCGCGATCAGCTCGTCGACATTGGGCAACGTGATCGTCGCCATGGTGTCGAGCTTGGACGCAGCGGCGCCCTTCTCGTCGGTGATGAAGATGATGCGGCCGCCGCGCGCGGCCACTTCCTGCATGTTCGAAACGGTCTTTTCAAAAAAGCGGTCATGCGGCGCAATGACGATAACAGGCATGTTCTCGTCGATCAGTGCGATTGGCCCATGCTTCAGCTCGCCGGCTGCATAACCTTCGGCATGGATATATGAAATTTCCTTGAGCTTCAGTGCGCCTTCCAGCGCCAGCGGGAAGCTGGTGCCGCGGCCGAGATAAAGTACATCCTTGAAGCGCGACAGATCGCGCGAGAGCGCCTCGATCTGCGGCTGGATGAGGTTCAGCACCTTGCTCATGATGCGCGGCATCTCGATAAGCTGCTGCACAAGCTCCTTTTCCTCGCCCGGCTTAAGCGTACCGCGCGCCTTGCCCGCGGCAACCGCGAGCGAAGCGAGCACGGCAAGCTGGCAGGTGAAGGCCTTGGTGGAGGCCACACCGATTTCCGGGCCGGCGAGGATCGGAAAGATCGCATCCGATTCGCGCGCCATGGTCGATTCACGTGTATTGACCACTGCGCCGATCTTCAGTCCCTCTTGCTGGCAATATCGCAAGGCCGCCAGCGTATCGGCGGTTTCGCCCGATTGCGAAATGAACAGTGCGGCCTGCGTGGGAACGAGCGGTATCTCGCGGTAACGGAATTCCGATGCGACATCGATTTCCACCGGCAGGCGCGCGTAACGTTCGAACCAGTATTTGCCGATCAGGCCGGAAAGATAGGCCGTGCCGCAGGCGGAAATGGCAAGGCCGGAAAGCCTGGCGAAATCGATTGCCTTATCGGCATCCTTCACGGTTTTGGAGGCGAAATCCACATAGTGGCTAAGCGCATGGGAAATGACTTCCGGCTGCTCATAGATTTCCTTTTCCATGAAATGGCGGTGGTTGCCCTTGTCGACCACGAAAGCCGTCGCCTGCGAAATCTGGCGCTCGCGTTTCACCGGCTTGCCGGAGAAATCGATGATTTCCGCACCGTCACGGGTCACGATGGCGCAGTCGCCATCCACCAGATAGGTGATCTCATTGGTGAAAGGCGAAAGCGCGATCGCGTCGGACCCCAGGAACATCTCGCCCCTGCCGTAACCGACGGCAAGCGGCGGGCCGGAGCGCGCCGAAAGCAGCGTATTGGGATCGTCCTGAAACATCACCACCAGCGCATAGGCACCGGTCACGTGGTTCAGCATCTTCAGCATCGCCTCGCGATGGCCAAGCCCTTCGCGGGTGTATTTTGCCAGAAGCTGCGCCACCACTTCGGTGTCGGTCTGGGTGGTGAAGGTTGCACCCTCGGCGCTCAGTTCCTCGCGCAATTCGGAGAAGTTTTCGATGATGCCGTTATGAACGACGGCAACGCCTTCGACGAAATGCGGGTGGGCGTTGGTTTCGTTTGGCACGCCGTGCGTCGCCCAGCGCGTATGCGCGATGCCCACGACACCTGGCAGCGGCTTTTCAGAGACCAGCTTTTCCAGATTGAACAGCTTGCCTTCCGCCCGGCGACGGTCCATCGCGCCATTGTCGATGGTAGCGACACCCGCCGAATCGTAACCGCGATATTCGAGGCGCTTCAGCGCATCGACAAGCCGTTCAGCAACGGGCTGCGTTCCGACAATTCCGACAATTCCGCACATATATTTCTCCAGACGGCGATCTCTTCACCGAAACTTCCAGAGTATTTCCGCCTTTCCCTGAAATGCGAAAATACACCACCTTTTTGTTCTGATGCATTTCCGGACGTAAAACCGCTGCGCACCTTCACTGGAAATGCTTTAACCGTTTCTCTGAAATCGGCAATTATCCCGCCGGTCACTTTCAGTATCGCTCGGTAACGTCATCTAAGAGGATTTTTTCTTCGCTTCCTTCAGCGCTTTCGCCCGCTCGCGCAAGGCGACCGCCCTGCCCGGTTTCACCTCCTGGCGCGCGCGCCCGAAAGCCAGCGCATCGGCAGGCACGTCATCGGTAATCACGCTGCCGGAGGCGATATAGGCCCGCTCTCCAATGGAGACGGGAGCAACCAGCGACGAATTCGAGCCGATGAAGCTGTTGGCTCCGATCCGCGTTTCGGACTTGTTGTAACCGTCATAATTGCAGGTGATGGCACCCGCGCCGATATTGCTGCCCGCACCCACGAAAGCATCGCCGATATAGGTCAAATGGTTGACCTTTGCGCCCTCGCCGATCTCGGCCTTCTTGACCTCACAGAAATTGCCGACCTTGGCATTGGCATGCAGGTTTGCACCCGGACGCAACCGCGCAAAGGGACCGACAACCGCACCCTCGGCCAGATAGGCCCCTTCCAGATGCGAAAATGCATGAATGATCGCACCCGGCTCGATCGTCACGCCGGGACCGAAAACGACGTTGGGCTCGATCAGGACATCCTGACCGATCTTCGTATCGAAGGAAAGGAATACTGTCTCAGGCGCGATCATCGAAACGCCGTCGACCATCAATTCGTGACGGCGGCGCTCCTGCCAGAGCCTCTCGATGAAGGCGAGTTCGGCGCGGTTGTTGCAGCCGGTCAATTCCTTTTCCGGCGCATCGATGGCAATGGCGCGGCGGCCGAGAGAACGGGCGATCTCGACGATGTCAGTCAGATAATATTCGCCCTTCACATTGCTGTTGCCGATCCGATCCAGCAGATCCAGCGCATTGCGGCCGTTGATGGCCATCAATCCGCTGTTGCACCAGGTGACCTTGCGCTCCTCGTCGGTGGCGTCCTTTTCCTCTCGGATCGCGACCAGCTCGCCATTCTCGACCAGAAGCCGCCCATAACCCGTGGGACGGTCGGTATGGAACCCGATAACGGCGACATCGGCACCGTCGGCAATCGCCTCGCGCGCCCTGTCGAGCGTGGCTGAGGTGATGAGCGGCACATCGCCATAAGCGACGATGACATCGTCAAAACCGCGTTCGATCGCCTCGCGTGCGGCAAGAACCGCATGACCAGTGCCCTTGCGTTCCTTTTGCAGGAAAGCCTCGACCTGCAGGCCCTTGAGACTTGCCGCAGCAGCGACATTGTCGGCATCGCGCCCGACCACCAGCGCCACCGCGCCGACGCCCGCTCCAGCAACAGCCTCCACCACATGCCCGATCATCGGGCGTCCAGCGACCGGATGAAGCACCTTGGACTTCGAAGACTTCATGCGCGTGCTGTCGCCCGCTGCGAGAATAACGGCTAGAGAGCTGCGCTCCATAAGACCTCCAACACCCCGTCACCGGCCACAGGCGGCCCGGACAGGGGCAATGTTTGACTTTACGCCAGCCGGCACTGCGGACGGGCGTATGGGTGATTTCTTTCCGGCACTGCTATAACGGCGCCCCACTTAAGAAACCATGCAAATCTCCACCAAATTTCCACGCCGATTTTCATCAAACGTGATCAGCGGCAGGCTGGCATGATCTATGGGCGGGAGTTACGGGCCGTGAATTCGAGTATCTGCTGACGGCCGTTTTCAATCAGCCTTTCCATCTCGCGCCGGGCTGCCCCCTCATCACGCAGGCGAAACGCTTCGACGAGTCGCAGGTGAGAGGCAGACACGTCGGAAATCTCGTTGGGATCGGCTTCCGGGTTGCTCATCCGGAAAATGCCCGCCAGCGCCGCCTTTATCAGCGAACCGACGGTGCGCATGAACGGGTTGCCGGACATTTCGGTGATGAGAACGTGGAAATTCATATCCGCAAGCGCGCGCTTTTCCTTGGAATAAGCCGTGTTGCCCATCTCGTTGGCGTAAGCGACAAGCCTTGCGATATCGGCGTCTTTTGCCCTGGCGGCAGCAAGACCCGCGCCATAGGGTTCGAACGCCTGGCGGATATCGTAGAGATGCAGCAGGAATTCCTCGCTGACACCTGCCTCGAAGTGCCAGAGCAGCACCTCGCTGTCGAACATGTTCCAGCTTTCGCGCTCCGTCACACGGGTACCGATGCGCGCCTTGGGGGAGATCATGCCCTTGGCGGTGAGCGTCTTCATCGCCTCGCGAAGCACCGTTCGAGAGACTTTCAGCCGCTCCATCAGCTCGGCATCGCCCGGCAGGATGTCACCCGTCTTGAAAACTCCGGACACGATATCGAGACCGAGCTTGTGAACGACCTGAGCATGATTTGTCCGCAACTTTCGAAAACCGATCGCCGCATCGAGCATTCCGCGCTGCAAATTCCATGTCCTTCCGTTCGGTTGAAGATGTAAAAATCGCGCCTGACTTGTGTAATCCAGGAAAGCAGCCCGATTTTCAACGCAGAATACAGTGAAAAACATCAACGCGCGTGAAAAGCAAAGCCAAACTTCGTTCGAACAATAAAACACATCAAAATAACAAAGACCGCGCATGAATTGCATGCGCGGTCCCGTTAGCAGCTAGTACCTGCGTGTCACATTATTGCGGCAACTTGTCGTCCACGCCGGCAACGTAGAAGTTGAGGCCGAGCAGAACGCCGTCTTCAGCCTTCTCACCCGCCTTCAGCCATTCCGAACCGTCCTGCTTCTTCACCGGACCGGTAAAGGGGTGCAACTCGCCCGACTTGATCTTGGCTTCGGTTTCCTCAGCCATCTTCTTCACGTCATCAGGCATGTTGGTGTAAGGCGCCATGGTCAGGATGCCGTCCTTCAGGCCGTCCCAGATGGATTCGGACTTCCACGTGCCGTCAAGCAGGGCCTGCGTGCGCTTGATGTAATAAGCGCCCCAGGTGTCCTTGATCGCGGTCAGCTGTGTCTCCGGACCGGCCTTGATCATATCGGAAGCCTGACCGAAGGCCTTGATGCCGCGCTCGGCTGCAACCTGCATCGGAGCCGTCGTGTCGGTGTGCTGCGTCAGGATATCGACGCCTTGGTCGATAAGCGCCTTGGCGGCATCGGCTTCCTTGCCGGGGTCAAACCAGGTGTTGGCCCAGACAACCTTGACCTTGAACTCAGGATTGACGGACTGCGCGCCCAGAACGAAAGCGTCGATGCCCATCACCACTTCCGGGATCGGGAAGGAAGCGATATAGCCGGCAACACCCTTCTTCGACATCTTTGCGGCGATCTGGCCCTGAATGTAGCGGCCTTCATAGAAACGCGAATTGTAGGTCGCGACGTTTTCGGCGGTCTTGAAGCCGGTGGCGTGCTCGAACTTCACCTTGGGGAACTTCTGGGCAACCTTAACGGTCGCATCCATGAAGCCGAAGGAAGTGGTGAAGACCAGCTCACAGCCGGAACGTGCCATGCGCTCGATGGCGCGTTCGGCATCCGGGCCTTCCGGAACGCTTTCGAGGAACGGCGTTTCGATCTTGTCGCCGAAATGCTTCTGCAGCTCTTCGCGACCGATTTCGTGCGCCTGCGTCCAGCCGCCATCGGTGCGGCTGCCGACATAGATGAAGCAGACCTTCTTTGCGTCGGCGGCCTCAGCCGAAGAAACGACGCCTCCAAGAGCCGCTATGGAAGCAGCAAGTGCGATGACCAGTTTTTTCATTTTTACCCCTGTTTGGTTTGGAGACTGGAAGTTTTTCTCACCGGTCCGGCACGAAGGATTTGCCCAGTGATGCCGGCGTGTTGATCAAGGTCGTGCGGCGATTATGCGAGATGATGACCAGCACGACAATAGTTGCGATATAGGGCAGCGCCGAAAGCAGTTGCGACGGCACGCCAATGCCGAATGCCTGGGCGTGCAACTGCCCGATGGTGACAGCGCCGAACAGATAACCGCCCGCGAGCACCCGCCATGGACGCCAGGACGCGAAGACGACGAGCGCCAGTGCAATCCAGCCACGACCGGCCGACATGTTTTCCACCCATTGCGGCGTATAGACCAGCGAAAGCTGCGCGCCGGCAAGCCCCGCGCACGCACCGCCGAACATGACAGCCAGATAGCGTGTGCGGATGACGTTGATGCCAAGCGCATGGGCAGAACCGTGATTGTCGCCGATGGCGCGGATCTTGAGACCCGTGCGGCTCTTGAACAGAAACCAGCTTATGCCGGCAACGAGCGCGATGGACATGTAGAAGATCAGGTCTTGCCGGAACAGCAAGGGGCCGATGAAGGGTATCTCCGACAGCACTGGAAAGACGATGGGCTGCAGCTTGACGCCCGGCAGGCCAACGAAGCTTTCGCCCAGCATGCCGGAAACGCCAAGACCGAGAATGGTCAGCGCAAGGCCGGTCGCCACCTGGTTGGTAACGAGCGTCAAAGTCAGGAAACCGAAGAGCAGCGAGAAAACCGCGCCCGACGCGATACCGGCCAGAATGCCGAGATAGGGCGAACCGGTCATATGCGCGGCAGCGAAAGCGCAGACCGCACCCATGATCATCATGCCCTCGACGCCGAGATTGAGGACGCCGGAGCGTTCCGCCACCAGCTCGCCCGAGGCGGCAAGGACGAGCGGTGTGGCGGCAGTGATGACCGTGAGAAGGATGGCCTGAAGCATATCCATCATGCCGCTCCTTGGCTGTTATGCGCCTTGCCGGTGAAGACGATCCTGATGCGGTAGAAGATCAATGTATCGCAGGAGAGTACGAAGAACAGCATCAACCCCTGAAACACACGCGTAACCTTGTCAGACACACCGATGGAAAGCTGCGCCGCCTCACCACCCAGATAGGTCAGTGCAAGCACCAGCCCGGAGAGGATGATACCGAGCGGATTGAGGCGGCCGAGAAAGGCGACGATGATGGCGGTGAAGCCGTAACCCGGAGAAATGCTGGGCTGAAGATGACCGATGGAGCCGGAGGCTTCCGAAATGCCCGCAAGCCCGGCAAGCGCGCCGGAAAGCAGCATCGAAAACCAGACCATGCGGCTCGATGAGAAACCGGCAAAACGCCCTGCCCGCGCCGATTGGCCAAGAACCGTGACCTCGAAGCCTTTCAGCATGTAACGCATCATGAACCACAGCGCGATGGCCGCCACGATGGCAAACACGAAACCCCAATGCGCCCGGCCCGATGCCAGCATTTCCGGCAGCACTGCGCTCTCGTTGAAGGGTTTCGTCTGCGGGAAGTTATAGCCGCCCGGATCGCGCCAGATGCCGCGCGTCAGCCAGTCGAGAAAAAGCTGCGCGACATAGACCAGCATCAGGCTGACGAGGATTTCGTTGGTGTTGAACTTCGTCTTCAACAGCGCCGGAATACCGGCATAGAGTGCGCCGCCGATGGCGCCCATAACCAGCATCAACGGCAGGATGAGTGGCGAATGCCAATCCGGATAAAGCACCGGCAGGATGGAACCGGTGATCGCGCCGATGGTGAATTGTCCTTCCGCGCCGATGTTCCAGTTGTTGGAGCGATAACAGATAGACAGGCCAACCGCGATCAGGATCAGCGGTGCGGCCTTGATCGCCAGCTCATGCAGCGACCAGACCTCCAGCAGTGGCTCGATGAAAAAGGCGTAAAGCGCATCAAGCGGATTTTTACCGAGTATGGCGAACATGATGGCGCCGACGAGCAGCGTCAGCACCAGTGCCAGAAGCGGCGAGAGAAGGGTAAATAGCTTCGAGATCCCTGCCCGTTTTTCAAGCTCAATGCGCATGCTGGGCGGCTCCTGACTGTGTGTGGACGCCGCCCATCAGCAGGCCGATCTTTTCAAGCGTCATGTCTTCCACCGGATAGGCCTGCGAAAGCTGCCCATCGGAAATGACCGCGATATTGGTGGCGACCTCGAAGATTTCATCTAGGTCCTGGCTGATGACGATGACGGCAGAGCCGGCTTTGGCGAGATCGACAAGCGCCTGCCGGATACGGCTCGCCGCCCCCGCATCCACACCCCATGTCGGCTGGTTGACAACAAGCACGGCCGGTTGACGATCGAGTTCGCGTCCGACGATGAATTTTTGCAGATTGCCGCCCGACAGCGATCCCGCCAGCGGATCGGCCCCGCTTTTGCGCACATCCATGGTTTCCGATATGCGCCGCGCCGCCGCCTTGATAGCTGAGCCCCTGACGATGCGCAGGAAACCGCCCGTCAGAAACGCCTTGCGGTCGGAGCGCGCCCGCGCCAGCAGAAGATTGTCGGAAAGGCTCATGCCGGGAACGGCGGCATGGCCATGGCGCTCCTCGGGTACGAAACCGGCGCCCATCAGCCGCCGGCCATTGATGCCGATGCGGCCGACCGGCTTGCCGCGGAGATGGATCGCATCATTATTATAGACGGGATATTCGCCCGAAAGCGCATCGAACAACTCGCCCTGCCCGTTTCCGGCAACCCCGGCAATCGCCAGCACTTCGCCGGCGCGCACAGTCATGGAAACCGCTTTCAACGCCACGGCAAAGGGCGTGCGTGGCGCAACGGAAAGCCCCATGACTTCGATCTGCGGTTGACCGAGGGCATCGCCCGTCGGTCGCGAAACGCTTGCGACATCGCTGCCTACCATCATGCGCGCCAGAGATGCCGGTGTTTCCTTGCGCGGATCGCAGGCGCCCGTAACCTTGCCATGGCGCAGAACGGTGGCGCGGTCGCAGATACGCTGCACCTCTTCCAGCCGGTGGCTGATATAAAGCACCGAACGGCCTTCGGCCTTCAGCTTCGCCAGCGTCTCGAACAGCTTGTCCGCCTCCTGCGGTGTCAAAACCGAGGTCGGCTCGTCGAGAATGATAAGGCGCGGGTTCTGCAACAGGGCGCGCACGATCTCGATACGCTGGCGCTCGCCAACCGAAAGATCGGCGACATGCGCATTGGGATCGAGAGGCAGGCCATAGGCGCGCGAAAGCTGTTCCGCTTCCTTGGCGATTTCCTTCAATGAAATTTTCGGGTCCAGCGACAGGGCGATGTTTTCAGCAACCGTCAACGCCTCAAACAGGGAGAAATGCTGGAACACCATGCCGATGCCGAGCCTGCGTGCCTCGCTTGGCGAACCTATGGAAACCGGCTGACCCTGCCAGACGATATCACCCTCGCTCGGCGAGAGCACGCCGAACAGCATCTTGACGAGCGTGGACTTGCCCGCGCCGTTTTCACCCAGAAGCGCGTGGATTTCGCCCGGCGCTATATCGAGGTCGATGCCGTTGCATGCGGCGAAATTGCCGAACAGCTTGGTCAGCTTGCGAACGGACAGGAGAGGCACGGCCTCCGGCGCCATAGTTCCAGTCACGAATTCCCTCTCTACACCGGCTACCCATGCTTTCTTCGAAGCATTTCAGCAACCGTGGTCATTGTTCCCAATCAGGCTACAACACGTATGCAATGCTGCGCGATCATGATTTATTGATAACTGTTTTGCTGCTGCGCACAACTGAAAAAGACGTTGCTTAAATGCAATTTGCACAAGCAATAAACGGCTTTACGCTTCTCTTATTTCGCGCCGAGCGCGGGGAAAAACTGCAATATTCCGCCGATGCAATAGAGATAAAGCCCGCTCGCCACAAAGCCGATCACCGCCCAGGTCGGCGTTTCGAAATGCATCAGCAACGCATAACCGCCAAGCGCACACCAGACGAACACGATTGCCAGATTAAGCGGCCGCAATCGCTTCACGCGCACCGGATGCAGGAAATTGATCGGCAGGAATGTCAGGAACACCGAGACGGTAACGACAGTCATGGCTGTTGTGGCGCTGGCATCCATGACGAACAGCGTGAACACCACCATGTTCCACACCACCGGAAAGCCGGAGAAGAAATATTCGTCCGTCTTCATGCCCATGTCGGCGTAATAGATGGCGCTCGACACCACAATCATGCCAGCCGCAACGAAGGATAGCGGTTCGCCGATCATGCCGCTCTGGTAAAGCGCAAAGGCGGGCAAGAGCACATAGGTGACATAGTCGATGATATTGTCGAGCGTATCGCCGGACCAGTTGGGCAGAACTTCCTTCACCCGAACCTTGCGGGCGATGGGCCCGTCAATGCCATCCACCAGCAGCGCAAGCCCCAGCCACCAGAACATGTCGACAAAGCGGTGTTCGGAAGCGGCGACGACGCCAAGAAAAGCCAGAAACGACCCGGATGCCGTCAAAATATGAACGGAAAAGGCGCGGATTTCCGCGTAGGGAACACGCTTGTAGTTGAAAATTTTCATGGTCAGCGTCTGCGCCCCGCTTTTCATCCGCCCTGTTCATTCCGGTATGCGGCCATTCACCACGCTTTGCAACCGGCTGATCTGGCTTATCCTAGGACTAATATAGCGGTACAACCAACGAATGTTTACGCCGGGATGTTCCGGGGTCAAAGTGGATTTACCCGCGCAAAGCCTTTATGATGCCTTGGAAATAACAACGGATCAGGACCATGAGACACTTCGATATCGCCATTACCGGTGCGGGACTTGCGGGCCAGATTGCGGCCATAGCGCTTGCGCGGGCGGGCCGCCACGTGGCGCTTGTTGCGCCCCCCAGCGAAAAGAAGGACCGGCGCACGACGGCGCTGATGGACCAGTCGATCCGCTTCATGGACCGCCTTGGCCTCTGGTCGCGCATAGCCCCTGCCGCAGCCCGTCTTTCCACCATGCAGATCATTGACGGCACCGACCGCCTGCTGCGCGCACCCACCGTGCAGTTCCGCTCCTCTGAAATCGGGCTGGATGCATTCGGCTGGAATATTCCCAACGAGGCGCTGCTTGGCGTGCTTAGCGAAGCGGTCGAACAGGAACACAATATTACCCGCTTCGAAACCACCGCCGAGACGATTGATATCGGCAACGACCGTGTATCGGTAACACTTGGCGATGGTGAAGCGCTCTCCGCAGATTTTCTGATCGGCGCGGATGGCAGGAAGTCGATGGTGCGGGATGCAGCCGCAATTGGCGTCAAATCCTGGTCCTATCCGCAGACGGCCATCGTTTTGAACTTCAGCCATAGCCGGCCGCACGGCAATGTCTCGACAGAATTCCATACGCCCACGGGACCTTTCACGCAGGTTCCCCTGCCCGGCGACCGCTCCAGCCTCGTCTGGGTTGTCACTCCAGCGCAAGCGGAAGAGCTGACGGCACTGCCGCTTGAAGCGCTCAGCCTCAGGGTGGAGGAGCGCATGCAATCCATGCTCGGCGCCGTTACGGTGGAAGACAGCGTGCAGGCATGGCCACTGTCTTCCATGACCGCGCATCGCTTCGGCAAGGGCCGCGTCGCCCTGATCGGCGAGGCTGCACATGGTTTCCCGCCCATCGGCGCACAGGGTCTGAACCTCAGCCTGCGCGACATCATCGCCCTCACCGACCTGCTCGGCGCCGTCTCCGACCGCCCGATTGCGGCGGATGCCGGCAGTAGCTTCGACCGCAAGCGGCGGGCGGATGTCTACACCCGCACCCTCAGCGTCGATCTCCTCAACCGGTCGCTGCTTTCCGATCTACTGCCGGTGCAGATGGCGCGTGCGGCTGGTCTGCATGTGCTATCCGGCATCGGCACGCTCAGAAGCATGGTCATGCGCGAAGGCATCGAGCCGGGGCGCGGGCTGAAGGCCCTGCCCTCGCTGCTGTTCGGCAGCTTCAAAAAGGCTGGATGAAATAAACCACGCCCGTCAGCGTGAAGACCGAAAGCACTGTCGAGATCAGGATCGTCGCCGACGCCCTCTCCTGCCAGACGTGATATTGCTGACCGATGACGAAGACATTTGTCGCGGTCGGCAAGCCCGCAAGCAGCACGGCGGAATAGATCCATACCGGTTCGAACCGCCCGAGCGACGAGAGCACAAGATAAGCGGCAAGCGGATGCAGGATAAGCTTTGCCGGGACGATATAGCTGATTTCGACCGGCACCCGCTTCATTGGCCGCAGCGCCAGCGTGACACCCATGGCAAACAGAGCGCAGGGTGCCGCCGATTGCGCCAGATAATCCACCAGCCGCTGCACCGCCTCCGGCGGCTGCCATGACAGCGAAGCGGCCAGAAAACCGGCGATTACCGACACGATGAACGGGTGAGTAATGACCTTGCGCGCCACATCCAGCGCAAGCCTTGCTACAGAGCGCTTGTCACCGCCCGCAACCGCCATCATCGCCGGTGCGACGATGAAATGGGCGGCGTTTTCGAGACAGACGATCAGCGCGACGGGCACTGCCGCTTTTTCACCGAGCGCCAGAAGCGCAAGCCCCGGACCCATATAGCCAATATTGCCGTAGCTTGCCGCGAAACTCTGGATCGTCGTTTCGGCGAGATTGTTCTTTCTCACGAACCGGCCGATCAGGAACACAGCCAAGAAAATGCCGTAGGTGCAGGCAAGACTGGCGGCAACGAAATCCATGCGCGTCAGTTCTTCCACCGGCGTTTTCGACACCAGCTTGAAAAACAGCGCCGGAAGCGCCGCATAGATGATGAAGGTGTTCAGCCAGCCCATCGCCTCGACCGGCTGTTTCGTTATGCGCGCCGCGCCGTAGCCGATGAAGATCAGGCCGAAAAACGGCAAAAGCAATCCGACGATATCGGCCACAGTCTTTCCCCCCGCGTATAAAATACGCGGGGAGGCTTAGCCGATTTTCATCAGGATCGGAAAGGTCTCCTGGAACCAGATCGCCACATTGGTGATGAAACCGGTCATGAAAGCGAGGCCGGTGAGCACCAGCAACACACCCATCAGCTTTTCCACAAGACCGAGATGGCGGCGGAAACGGACGAGGAAACGCATGAAGGAACCGGAAAAGGCGGCAGCAATCCAGAATGGCACCGCAAGGCCAAGCGAATAGACCGCAAGCAGCATCGCGCCATCGCCAACCGTGTCACGCGAGGCGGCAACGCCGAGGATCGCGCCGAGGACAGGACCGATGCAGGGCGTCCAGCCGAAGGCAAAGGCAAGGCCCATGACATAGGCGCCGGAAAGCGTAGCCGGTTTGCCTGCCCCCTGAAACCGCGCCTCACGCGAAAACAGGCCAATGCGGAAAACACCGAGAAAGTTAAGGCCCATCAGGATGATGATGAAACCGCCAATCTTGGCGAGAATATCGAGGTTCTGGCGCAACAGCGTGCCGATCGTCGAAGCACCGGCACCCAGCGCCACGAAGACCGTGGCAAAACCGAGCGTGAAGAAGAAAGCCGAAAACAGCACGGCCCGGCGGATTTCAGGCCGCGGCACGGCATTCTCCGTCCTGAACTGCTCCACCGAAACACCGGCCATATAGCAGAGGTAAGGCGGCACCAACGGCAGGACGCAGGGCGACAGAAATGACAGGGCACCGGCCAGAAGCGCGCTGAACAGGGAAATATCGGCAATCGACAAGAAAGAACTCCGCATTGACGCATGTCTCCCAAAAGCGGGAATCGGTTTTGGGATAACGTCACGCGCAAAAAGATCAGCAAGGCACGTCGCGATTCCCGAGATTCGCCGCGTTTCACGCTCTCATTTTGGCGCATGCCATTGCCGCAAAACGATTTCACCCGTTTGCCAGACATGTCTGACGCCGCTTTTATCCCCAGCCGCCCCCTCTCTCCAATCACCTTTTCGGGGGTGCGACAAAAAAAAACGGATTGATTGTAGAAAGCGCTTTTTTTGGGTTGACCGAACGGATCGCTCTACCTATGTTCCGCGCACTTCCGAAGGGCATCCCAGCCCCGACACGGGAGAGCGTAGCTCAGCCGGTAGAGCAACTGACTTTTAATCAGTAGGTCCAGGGTTCGAATCCCTGCGCTCTCACCACCTTCATCAAAGATATCAGTAAGTTAAGACGCATAATGCTCATCGATATGTTCGCTGGCGGTAACGATATGCGCTTGCGCCGCGTGACATGAAGTTGCGTCCCGACAGACCTCGTCCCTGAAACTGCCCCCCAGAAGAACGCAAATCGCCGCCCTCCCCGACACGCCGTCCCCTGGCTCGCGAACCGGCCGATAAGGCCGCTCAATGCAAAGCATGGTACGATGGCGTGTGCTAATACCTGATCCGTGTAGGGGCGGCCTTCGGTCCGGAGTCGGTTGTCGGATTGGCGCGAGCCAAGGGAGAAAGAACAATGGCAACCCATATCGAAGACGACAGTGACATCCTCATACCTCAGGACCTGGCGCAGGGAGCGAGCCGTTATCTGGGGAAACCGCTTGAGCTGCTGCCAGACAGGGAAAAAGCAATATTTCGTCGTCTTGCAGCAAGGCGCACCATCTCGACTGACGCGAATGCGGTTTTCGACGAGAGACTGACGCCCGGCCAGCGGCTTGCGGATGCGGTTGCCAAATTCGGTGGTTCCTGGACCTTTATCCTTATATTTGCGGCTTTGCTTGCGATATGGCTGAGCGCAAACATTATCGCGACTTCGAACGCCTTCGATCCCTACCCGTTCATTTTCCTCAATCTCATCTTATCCATGCTCGCAGCGGTTCAGGCGCCGGTGATCATGATGAGCCAGAACCGCCATGCGGCCAAGGATCGGATCGACGCCGCACATGACTACGAGGTCAATCTGAAGGCAGAGATCGAAATCATGGCGCTGCACGATAAGTTCGATCGGATGCGCTCTATCGAGCTGAAAGCTCTCGTCGATAAACAGCAGCAGCAGATCGACCTTTTGACAAAACTCGTGCTGAAACAAACAGGCTAGAAAATTTACGTCAGAATACGGAAAATCGCGCCCGCGCGCCGATTCCATGTGCAACGGAACGCGCTTTGTGTGCCGGTCGTACAGTAGCAGCTGCAGCACTTCATGGATGGTTTCCAGACAAGCTATGTGCTTGCGCATCCCTCATATAGAGCGCAGAATAAATCAATGGCAGCATTTGAAGCGGGCGCTGTTGTGTAAAGGTGCATCTGCCTTGGCCCCAACCAAAGGAGGACGAAATGTCTTCCATCAATCGAAAACGAAATGTCGATCCAGATCGTGCGCCACTGCTCGTCAAGGCGATCGACAGGCTTGAAAAAGGTGCTGCAACGTTATGCGGTTCGTCGAAATTCGACGCGTGCAGGCCAGTTCTGATCGCCGCCATTCGACGTGGTTCCGGCAGGCGTAAACCAATCCCGGCTGCGTCGGCTCCTCACCATAAGAACCGGGACATATTTCAGTCTACCCAAAAATCCGGAAGCCCGGCTGTCGAGAGATGGGAAAATGAAGGCGGCGCGATCAGATGATCGTTGTCACCTGCCCAGAACGGAGTGATCATCATGGCGTCAAGTGTCCATCTAGAAGAAATGACATCGGCGGAATGCATCGCATTCCTTTCCCGGATGAGCTTCGGGCATCTTGCCTGTATCGATCATGACAGGCCCTATGTGGTGCCGATCCATTTCGTGTTTCACGAGGGTGGAGTCTACAGCTTCTCGATGATGGGAGCCAAGATAGAGAATATGCGCCTGAACCCTCATGTTTGCCTTCAGGTCGATGAGGTCAAAAACACCAGCACGTGGACAAGCGTAATTCTCCATGGCCTCTATCAGGAGCTTGAAGATAACGAGCAATGGCAAAGCGAGCGGATCTACGCCTGGTCTCTGATCCAGAAACACCCGAACTGGTGGGAGCCGGGAGGCTCAACGATCCATCCGCACGAAACTGGAACGGACTCCACCAAGCCGATTTTCTTCAGCATCCAAAAAGAAAGCCTCACGGGCCGCAAAGCGGTCCAGAGGGAAGATTTCGTGCGTTAAGCGGCCTCCCTCTACAGACAGGCGTACACATACCGCGCGATATTGTCATAAAAACTGGAGAGATAGGCTGGCACCCGGTTCAACCGGGCAAATTTGCTGCCGCGATATTCCGCGCGCGTGCCGACCAGCGTGTCCGGATCGCCGAAAGGCAGAAAATCCTTTTCGGTGACGTAGACATGCGTGCCGTAACCCCAGCCGCATTCCAGCGCCCGGTCGAAAGGCAGCGTCATCACCCTTGCCGCTTTCAGAAACTCCTCCGCTCCACCGCGTGAGATGATATAGCAGGCCGACGATCCCTGTGGCCCGTATATGCAGCGCCCCAGCTTGTCTCCGAGAGCGCTGGTCTTCCTGGCTCTGAAACCTCTGTGGCGGTGATTGGTCAGCTTTACGATGGAATTCTCAGGCATGATCGCGACCATTGCCTTGACCCGATCGGAGAAGTCAGGCGTGAAGGTAACATCATCCTCAACGATCACGGCCACCGGCACATCCGTGGCGAGGAATATCTCCAGTGCCTTGATATGGCTGGCATAACAGCCATACTCCCCAGGCAAGGCATGACGGCCGTTGCGAAGCTCAAAGCCGCGCCTGTTAAAATCCGTCCATTCGGCAGCGGGAATGGTCTTACCGTCAACACCTTCCACCGGGCGCAAATCCAGCCCAAGACCTGATGCTCCGTTCAGCATCTTTTCAAGACGGGCGCGCGCTCTGGCGATGGAGATGATGTAAACGGGAAAAGCGGATATCGGCAGCATTCGGAAAGCACCATGCGCATAGGGTCGGGAAACCGTCTCCTACAGCATGTGGCGCACCCTGTCTGCATGCCGTGATTTCTACGCCGGCAGAATTTCGGGCGAGCAACGCGCAAGCTTTGATGGTTTGAGAATGCGGCGCGAGATTATTTACGCGGGGCGGTGCGGCGGCAGCGCCAGTTCCAGTCTCTGGCTTCGCCGGTATCCATGTGAACCGATTCGGTGTGGCAATAGGTGCCTACACCACCACGCTGCGGCATCGAGCGCAGATAGGACGCAAGCTCCCATTTGGAAACGCCCTTGATCTGAATGTCGGCTGCATCGCAGGTGTAGTGCTTGGAACCCTGCCTTATGCCCTTTGGCGGGCGATAACCCGAGGTGACGATGGCCGGGCTGTTGTAGTGGCGCTCGACATCCTTGATCATGCGCACCAGTTCCGGCTTGAAACAACCGACTTCAACATGATCGGTCTGCAGGAAAAGCCCGTTCGGAGAAACTCGGGTGAGGCCGGAGAGCGAGGCAAGCTTCATCAGGCCGGCCGGCTGGTCATCCTCGTCTTCGAGATGCGCATCGTCGAATTCGTCAGACATCATCGAACGGCCGGAAAGCGCTATACCCATCGTCCTGTCCGATCCGCCGGAGAGCGCCGCAACCTGCGTATTCTCCGCCGTACCGTTTTCGATCATTTTCGGAAGGCGCTTCTTGGCCGCACCGGCGAAGAAAGCTGCCAGCGGCACGACTGTGCCCTCACTTTCCTGCCCCTCGCCTGCCCGTTTCCCGGCTCCAGAAGACTGCGCTGAAGCAACTGCGAGCTGTTCCGACGCATTTTGCGGCGTTGGTACGGGAACCGCCTGACGGTTTTCGCTGTGCTGTTCTGCCGGTACCGGCACGGCAGTCGGCACTTGTCCCGTTGCTGATACCGGTTGCGGCTGTGTCGCCTGCACTGGTGCCGAATAGACGCTGCTGACGGCGGGCGCGATACCCTGGGAAGGTGCACCCGCTGCGGCTGTAGCCCCCGCCGCAACGGCAGGTCTGCTTGAATATATGCTTGATGTACCCGCGGAAATCGCCGTCGGCTGCGTCGTCAGGCCGCCAATATCGGCGGCGGCACCGTAGCCTTGTGCTGGGCCACCGGGCGCCTGCGGCTGGGCCGCAACGGCCCCGCCGGTTGCGGAGGCCACGGCGGGATCCACGTAATGCCCCTGCTGCTGTTTGGCGGCCGGATTATGAACCGCCGATGCCGCCTGCGCCTTCTGCTCGGCGGAAATCGCCGGCTTTTTGCTGTTGGCAGCCATGTCGTCATCCGTCACCGCTGAAACGCATCCGGCAAGCCCGAGCAACGAAACCGCGACAACAAGACGCTGACAGGCAACGCGTCCTTTCGCGCTATCGACAGCTTTCATGGGTGGCCTCCGTATCTTGCATTTACAACAGCAGCACGGGAACGGAATCGTCTGCTTTTTCAAAACAGGACATGCCGTTTCGATTCGCGGACTATGCCTCAACCCATCCGGACAAGGCAAGAGTGACCGAAATCGTCGCTTCTGGTCGGGAAAACCCCTACCAGGAACCCGTATTCTGCATAGATATCCACGGTTCGGCTGGCGCGAGGCTTTCGCCCTTCTGCAAGATTTCGAAAGAAATACCGTCGGGCGAACGAACGAAGGCCATGTGACCGTCACGCGGCGGCCGGTTGATCACGACGCCATTTTGCTGAAGGTGGGCACAGAAGTCGTAAATATTGTCGACCTCATAGGCCAGGTGCCCGAAATTGCGGCCGCCGGTGTAATCTTCGGTGTCCCAATTGTAGGTGAGTTCAAGGGAAGGCGCCTTTTTTTCCCGCGCCGCAGAGATATCGTCGCGCGCTGCAAGAAAAACCAGAGTGAAACGGCCTTTTTCGTTTTCGATCCGGCGTATTTCCTCGAGACCCATCAGGT
This sequence comes from Agrobacterium sp. 16-2014-1-2a, assembly GCF_053522705.1. Lineage (NCBI taxonomy): Bacteria > Pseudomonadati > Pseudomonadota > Alphaproteobacteria > Hyphomicrobiales > Rhizobiaceae > Agrobacterium > Agrobacterium sp. 16-2014-1-2a. The sequence continues at coordinate 51,453 of NZ_JBNWBX010000001.1, read as the reverse complement.
CGCAATAGAATTTCATTGATTCGCCAAGGTCTTTGACGCGAACCATCGTGTGCAGATACCGCATTTTCTTCCTCTCCAATACGCTTTTCCGGGCCATAAACGCATGATCGCAAGCCCCGGACAAGGACGGCGACATAAAAGCAGCTACGCAAATCAAAAACTAGGGCTTGCGTGGAACCGTTACCAAGATGTTAATCTGGTACACAGGAATCAGTTGACCGGTGTGTGGCGCGTAATCGAGGGGTTGGCAGGATATGGCTGATAGGATGTCATCGAAAACGATAGTCGATGTCGAGGACCTTTCGGCCGACGCCGTGGATCTGACCGAAATCACCGGCGCGGTGAAATGGTTCGACGTTGCCAAGGGTTTCGGCTTTATCGTGCCTGACAACGGCATGCAGGACGTGCTGCTGCATGTCTCCTGCCTGCGCCGCGATGGGTATCAGACCATTCTCGAGGGTACGCGCATCGTTGCCCTCATCCAGCGGCGTGACCGCGGCTTTCAGGCCTTCCGCATCCTGTCGATGGATCAGTCCACCGCCGTTCACCCGTCGCAGCTGCCGCCGGTTCGCACCCATGTGCAGGTCACGCCGTCAAGCGGGCTTGAGCGTGCAATCGTCAAGTGGTTCAACCGCACCAAGGGTTTCGGCTTCTTGACGCGCGGCGAAGGCACGGAAGATATTTTCGTGCATATGGAAACGCTGCGCCGCTTCGGCCTCACGGAACTGCGTCCGGGCCAGGTGGTGCTGGTGCGCTTTGGCGATGGCGACAAGGGTTTGATGGCGGCGGAAATCCACCCCGACAACCCGGCCCCGATCGGGATGTCGCACTGATGGCCGCTGTGTTTCGCAACTTGATGAAGAGCGCCGTTCTGGCGCTTCTTTTTTTCACGCTCTCAAGCGCAGCACAGGCTCAACAGCAGCAGACGTTTCAATCCGAACCGCTGACGATAGAGACCGCCTCCGGAGAAACCCACGAATTTGTTGCGGAACTGGCGCTGGACAACGCCCAGCGCGAACAGGGCCTTATGTTTCGCAAGTCAATGCCGCTTGGAAGCGGTATGCTGTTCGATTTCGGCAAGGAGCGGGATGTGGCCATGTGGATGAGGAATACTCTCATTCCGCTCGACATGCTGTTCATCGCCCGGGACGGGCGCATAACCCATATCCACGAGAACGCCGTGCCACACTCGGAAGCGATCATCAGCTCCCGTGGGTCGGTCAAATTCGTGCTTGAACTGAATGGCGGCACTGCCAAACGCTACGGCATCAAACCGGGCGATGTGGTTCGCAGTGCACAAATCGGCAACCGGAAATGACATTGCCGCGTTACTGCGTCTGAAAAGGCCGGACGACGTTTCGCCCGGCCGGCAAGATCTCAGTAGACCGGCTCGATATGGCTCAAAATCCGGCAATTGGAAATAGATGCGGCAAGATTGATGGCAATGTCGATTGCCTCGACCGAATCCGCCGTCCCTTCAAGATAGATAACGTCATTTTCGACGGTTGCGGAAATCCGCGACTTCTCGAGACCGTTTTCGAAAGCCAGTGCAGAGGTGATGGCCTCGCATACACCCGCCATGCGGTCTCCAAAGAAGCTTTCCTGAATGCCTGACAAATTGAACATGTGCGTTCTCCTTCTTGGCTATTACAACGCCCGAATCACGGTTTTGTTCATCTCCGGTTCATCAATTCGTTCATCTTCCATTCATCTTGGCAAATTGGAACCCCCTGCCCGATCACATTTTAGGTGATCGGGAACCATTTCGTGAGGTGAGCATTTCGCGCATGGGAGTGAAATCTGCCGTCAAGGCGCATGAAACAGGGAGGAGAATGACATGCTGATTAACAAAACGGAGCCGTGTCACCACGCCTCGTGGATGAAGCCGGTGGCTATCCACCTGCCGCTATCCGCAGCGGTGGAAATCTACAGCCCTCTGGTGGCGCTGGACATGCTGATGTACCGCTGGCCGGAAGAACACGGACCGGAATATGAGGACGCACGCAGGAACTGTCTCGATGCTATCGCCGGAAAATGCGACATCGAAAAAGCGCGGGAATCGTTTCTGGTCGCAAGCAGCCACGCGCATATTCTGAACATCCACTAGGTCGTCACGCGGAAGGCTTTGTGAATATTATCGAATAAATATCAATCACTTACGTGATAACAATCGGATGAGCGGGAAGTTGATCTGCGTTCATCAACATGCCTCCAGAGGTCAAAACAACGGGCAATCCACCTGCGTGGATCGCCCGTTTGATTGAAGCCTGAGCGTCGTCCTATTCAAATGGCCGGGCGAACAGGGATCGGGAGGTTGCTGTGAGATACACCGTCTTAATTATCCCCATGCACCGGCAGTCAATACTCGGATAGATTTCTGTCTTACAATCGGTGTTTCGACGCGACTATTCCTGATAGCGCGACACGCCCGCTTCGTCGTTATCGCATTCAACCAGGCAAACAACCGTCTCCCCTAGCGAACAGGTAGCCTGCAAAAACCGTTCACGCTTTCTCGGTAACAAACGCGGCATCGACCCGTGCGCCAGAGGCGCATGAACGACCGAAGTCGGATCCTGCCTGCGGAACATGACATGTAACTGTCATGCAAACGTTATAATCCGCAATGACGAATTCCATGGAATCGGTTGGCGGGTAAACCGCTGAAAGCTTGGGAGTGGAACTGGCCAGCATGGAAACTGTTTTTGCCCTTTGCGCAATTCTGCTCCTCGCCTTCAATCTTCTCGGCGTCGTTCTGGCAGGCTGGCGGCTGAAAAGACGCGATACGGACAACGCACTTGTCCGGCAGAAACCGCCGGTATCGCTGGTGGTGCCGCTGCGCGGCATCGAAACTTTCACGCCGCTGACGCTGTCGCGCGCCTTCCAGCTCAACTGGCCGGACTATGAGCTGCTGTTCTGTGTCGCCGACGAGTTCGATCCCGTGATCGAGGAAGTGCGCAAGGCAAGCGCGGCCTTCCCCGCAGTTTCAGCGCAATTGCTCATCGGCGATGATCGCATCAGCGCCAATCCCAAACTGAACAATTGCGTCAAGGGCTGGCGTGCTGCCCAACACGAATGGGTCATTCTGGCCGATTCCAATGTCTTGATGCCGCAATCCTATATCGAAACCATGATGTCGGCCTGGCGGCCGGATAGCGGACTGGTCTGCTCGCCACCGCTCGGCTCCCGGCCGGATGGCTTTTGGGCGCATGTGGAATGCGCCTTCCTCAACGGCTCGCAAGGCCGCTGGCAATATGCGGCGGAAGCCATCGGCATGGGCTTCGCGCAGGGCAAATCGATGTTGTGGAACAAGCCATTCCTGGAAGAGCGCGGCGGCATCCGCGCGCTCGCCGCCGAAATCGCCGAAGATGCCGCTTCCACGAAGCTGGTCAGAAATGCCGGTCGCAAGGTATATCTGGTGTCGGCCCCGTTCGAGCAGCCTCTCGGACAGCGCCATGCCGGTGAGATCTGGTCGCGGCAGACCCGCTGGGCGCGGCTGCGGCGCGTCACCTTCCCGCAATATTTCGCCCCGGAAATCCTCACCGGCGCGCTTCCCCCGCTCCTCTTCGCGCTCGCTGCCGCCGTTGCCGCGGATGCGAACCTTGCCGTCACCGCGATTGCCGTACTCGCCATCATGTATGGCCCGGAACTGGCGCTCGCAGCTCTCAACCGGTGGCCGGTATCCCTCTATACCCTTCCGGCAATGGTCGCGCGGGATGTCATCATGCCATTCGTCTGGGTACGCAGCTGGATCGGCAGCGCGGTTGCATGGCGCGGCAATGTCATGACGATCGGCACGGCCGAAAGCACATTGGCCGGACCTTCAGCGGACTGAACGGAAGCTATTATTTAAAGGGGTTACACCTACAAGCGAATGTTTCGCTTTAAATGGTCGGAGTGGAGAGATTCGAACTCCCGACCCTCTGGTCCCAAACCAGATGCGCTACCAGACTGCGCTACACTCCGCCGAGGCGATGGCTGGGGAATACACGGTTCACCCGCAGTCCGCAACAGGGAAATTCATCTTTGTTGAGCCCATTGCCTCGATTATTGAAAACTCATGCAACGCGATGGGACCGTGAAGAGGCCGCAAGGGATAATCGTCTTGACTCTCACATGGAGTCGGTCCATTTCAAATTCAGCGTTCCTGACACGATTTGGTTATTCTATTCAGGTACGTGAATAGTAATCCGGGGCGTATGCCCCACCGCCCAACCGGAGCAGTTTCGACATGTCTGCGAAGATTTACCGCCCTGCAAAGACCGCCATGCAATCCGGCAAGGCGAAAACCAATGTCTGGGTTCTGGAATTCGACGCTGAGGTCCCGCGCAAGATCGATCCGATCATGGGATACACCTCGACATCCGACATGAAGCAGCAGGTAAAGCTGACATTCGAGACGCAGGAACAGGCCGAAGCCTATGCGCAGCGCAAGGGCATCGAATACCGCGTCATCCAGCCGAAGGAAGCAACCCGCAAAGTTGTATCCTACACGGATAATTTCCGCTTCAACCGCACCCAGCCCTGGACGCATTGAAGAAGACGCACTGAACGATTTTCAGCCGGAGCAATAATAGTCCGGCACGACGGCCCCTTAGCTCAGCTGGATAGAGCGTCGACCTTCTAAGTCGAATGTCGCAGGTTCGAATCCTGCAGGGGTCGCCATCTCCATCTAAACTGCCGCTTTCGGGATCCAGATCGCGGAAATGTCGTCGCCATACGGCACTGCCTTACTCTCCAAAGCACAAATCCCGACCCAGGCGCACACGACGGCATCCATCTTGTCCTCAAAAGCCTTCATCTCCCATCCCTTTGCGTTCGTCGCGGGAATGATGAGTGCATCGGCAACCCCAACTATCCGTCGATCCAGATGTGCGATGATGAAAGACCAGACCTCGAGGAGTTTGGCGCGACGGTCTGCGGACGTATCCGACCGCCAGTAGCTGCCGACTTTTCCCTGCTTATACGGAAGCCGTTTCGCGGCGTTGGTCAGTTCAACGAGCGCAGGGTGCGGGTAGACTTCGAGCAGACCGGGACTGCTGATTTCCCTGGTTAATAACGGATATCCCGCAAGTTCAAACCCCATTTTGAGGTCATCACTGACCTTGCCGGGCCTGATTGCATTTGGGGTGTGGGTGCCGCATTGCCGGGAACCATAGGCGGAAGACACCAGATTGTCCGAAGCACGGCGGGCAGTAATCGGTTGATGCGAGAGCGGCATATCAATCGTAACGAGATCGATCTTGCATCCCGTAAGGGCTTCTGCGGCCGCCAGAAGCGCCGATGCTTCGGCAACTGATCCCCTGGGGCGATCAGCGAGAACCGGGATATCGGTTCCACAGGCAAGGAAGCCAACGTAGGAAGATGCTGCGGCACGCAGCGTCCAGCCTGTTCCATCGTTGATGACCAAGGCGACCCCGCTTGGCTGGGTAACAGTCCATGCGGCGTCTATACCCAATACGGCTTTCAGAGCGTCACCCCTGCCCGAACAGCGTAAAATACCCCCAGGCAGCGGCGAAAAAAGCGATGATGGCGGCGATCGTCAGGGCTTTTTTTGATTTTGGCCCAAGCGGCTGGCGCGGCTTTTTCGGGGGCGCCGGTTTGCGGAACTTCACCACATTGTCGTTCATTATATCATCGTCCTGCATGTCGCTGCTGAAACCGGCGCCACATCAATGGCATCGGCCTTTTCGGATTTATCTCTAGCAGACCAGAGCTATCATAAATATTACCAAGTTTTCACTTCCCCCTTTGGGCAAGCTATGTCACTTCCCACAATCAGAGGAATACAAACAGCGACAGACGGACCGGAAACAGGGGTTGGAAACAATCCTCTGTGGTATTTTGAATTTTGCGGGTGACGAAAATGAATGACGCCAACACCAATGGCCGCGACACGGAAAACAGCCAGCCCGATCTGCGGGACATTCTGGGTACCAGCAGGTCAGGTAGAAAGAAGAAGTCGCGCCGCTATCTCTATGCCGCAGCAGCCGTGGTGCTGATCGGCGGGGGCCTTGGTTATTATTACCAGTCGCGTGCCGCAGGCGTCGCCTATACCTACACCACGGAAGCGGCGAGACAGGGCGACCTTTCCGTCATCGTAACCTCCACCGGCTCAGTCCAGCCGACCGATCAGGTCGACATATCGAGCGAATTGTCCGGCACCATTCGCAAGGTCAACGTTACCTATAACAGCCCGGTCAAATCAGGCGATATTCTGGCGGAACTGGACACCAATAAGCTGGAGGCCGACGTGCAGAGCGCCCGCGCCAAGCTTGCCTCCGCCAAGGCCAATGTGCTGAAGGCGCGCGCCGATCTCGGCTCGGCAAAAACATCGATGGAGCGTCTGCGGTCCCTCGTCCAGAGCCGGGTCTCCAGCCAGCAGGATCTGGATGCCGCGCAGTTCAACCACGATGCCGCCGGCGCCACGCTGCAGGTCAACGAGGCGACCGTGCTTTCGGCGGAAGCGGATTTGCGGCTGGCCGAGGTCAATCTCGGCAAGGCGAAGATCGTCTCGCCCATCGATGGTGTCATCCTCACCCGCAGTGTCGATCCCGGCGCCACCGTTGCCTCCTCGCTCAACGCTCCCGTGCTGTTCACCATTGCTGGCGATCTGCGCCATATGGAATTGCAGGTGTCGGTGGATGAGGCGGATGTCGGCAAGGTTGAAACCGGGCAGAAGGCCACCTTCAACGTCGATGCCTATCCCGACCGTAGCTTCCCGGCTGAAATAGAGACCGTGCGTTTCGCCTCCGAGACCGTGTCTAACGTAGTGACCTACAAGGGCATATTGACGGTGGACAATGAGGAATTGCTGCTGCGCCCCGGCATGACGGCAACCGCCAATATCGTCGTCGAGGAGATCAAGGATACGCTGCTTGTGCCGAATTCCGCGCTCCGATATACGCCGCCGCGCGAATCCGCCTCCCGTGGCGGTGGCTTGATGAGCTTGTTCCGCCCTCCCCGCATGGGCCGGTCGCAGAACCGCGATGCCGGTCCGGCCGCGACAGGCAAAAGAACGGTGTGGGTGCTGCGTAACAACACACCAGTCTCGGTTTCGATCGAAACCGGCTCCACCGATGGCCAGCATACCGTGGTAAAATCGGGCGAGTTGAAGGCCGACGACCTGGTGATTACCGACGCCTCAGCCCGCAACGCCGGCTGACGGAGGAAAACCGCATGCAACAGCCGCCGCTCATAGAATTCCGCGATGTCGTCAAGCAATATGGCCGGGGCGAAGCGACGATCCGCGCACTTGACGGCGTCAGCCTGTCGATCCACGAGAAGGAATTCGTCGCCATCATGGGGCCATCCGGCTCCGGCAAATCCACCTCGATGAACATCATCGGCTGCCTGGATGTGCCGACATCGGGCGAATATCTGTTTCAGGGCGTGCCGACCAGCGGTTTCGACAATGAACATCTGACGCTGCTGCGCCGCCACATGCTGGGTTTCGTGTTTCAGGGCTTCAACCTCCTGTCGCGGACCTCGGCGGTGGAAAATGTCGAGCTGCCGCTCGTGTACCGGGGCATGAAAGCTTCGGAACGGCGCGCGCGCGCCATGGAGGCGCTTGCACAGGTGGGTTTGAATGGCCGCGAGCACCACACGACGCAGGAGCTTTCCGGCGGTCAGCAGCAGCGTGTGGCCATTGCACGGGCCATTGTCACCCGCCCCGCTCTGCTTCTCGCCGACGAACCCACAGGCAACCTCGACACCAAAACCAGCGCCGAGATCATGGAGCTGATCACCACGCTCAACCGCGACAAGGGCATTACGGTCGTCATGGTCACGCATGAAGAGGATATCGCTGCCCATGCGGGACGCCTCCTGCGTTTCGTGGACGGCCATCTCGCCTCCGACAGCGCAGCGGAAAACAAGGAGACTTCCGATGTTCTTTGAAACGTCGCGTCTTGCGCTGCGCGCCATCAGCCGCAACCTGCTCCGCTCCTTCCTCACCGTGCTCGGCGTCGTCATCGGTGTTGCCGCCGTCATCGCCATGGTAACCATCGGCAACGGCACGACTGAACAGGTGAAATCGGAATTGTCGCGGCTCGGCACCAACATGCTGTTCGTGCGCCCCGGCCAGTTCGGGCCCGGCCGCGCCAGCACGGAAGCCAAACGTTTCGATGATCGCGATGTTGAGGCGATCCGCAACCAGATCAGCGGCCTGCGCGCCGTTGCTCCTCAAAACCGCAGCTCCGCCGCAACGGTCATTTTCGGCGGCAAGAACCACCAGACAAGCGTCATCGGCACCACCAATGATTATCTTGTAGCACAGGACTGGACGCTTGCGCTGGGCCGTGACTTCCAGCCGGCCGAAGATCGCGGCGGGCAGATAGGCTGCATCATCGGCGAAACGGTGCGGCAGGAACTGTTCGGTGCTGAAAACCCTGTCGGCCAGACGATCCGCGTCAGCAACATCTCCTGCCCCGTCATCGGTCTTCTCGCCCGAAAAGGCCAATCCGGCCTCGGCGACGATCAGGATGACACGATCATCATGCCGCTCAAAATCCATCAGCGGCGCATCGGCGGCACCAACACGATTTCCTCGATCATGGTCTCCGCGCAGGACGGCGTTTCCACCGCCAAGGTGCAAAGCGACCTGCAGAACCTGCTGCGGGAACGGCGGCGCATCAACATTGGCCGCGAGGATGATTTCACCGTCAACGACATGACGCAGATCGCCTCTGCCATGACCGGCACGACGACGCTGCTCACCGGGCTCCTGGGTGCGGTTGCAGCCGTCAGCCTGCTGGTCGGCGGCATCGGCATCATGAACATCATGCTGGTTTCGGTAACCGAGCGCACCCGTGAGATCGGCATTCGCCTCGCCATCGGCGCACTGGAAAAACAGGTACTGACGCAGTTTCTGGTGGAAGCCGTCATGCTCTCTGCCCTGGGCGGCACGGTCGGCATCTTGACGGGCCTTGGCCTTGCCTATGGCGTCGTCAGCTTCCTCAACGTGCCCTTCGTCACCAGCCCGTCGATCATCTTCCTCGCCTTCGCCTTCTCGGCTGCCATCGGCGTGATTTTCGGCTATTTCCCGGCGCGGCGGGCAGCGAGTTTGAGCCCGATCGAGGCGCTGCGGCACGAGTGAGACGAGCCGTCGAGGCTGCAACGGCCTCAACGGAAAAGGTTCATGATTTACGGAGAGTTTCGATGTTCAAATCGGTATCGGATAGCGCCGCTGCTGCAGACGGCGGTTCGCTTGCGCTCTTCGTGGAACGAATTGACGGGCAAACGGAACTGTTTGTGATCAATCGCTCCCTCGCGTCACGCGGAACGCCCGACTACAACAAAGTCAGCTCCAGCCTTCGACCACTTGCCGAGGAGGATTGCGGGAAGATTGCAGCAGCTCTCGAGCCGCTTTTGACAACGACGCCATCGATTCATCCGCTGGCGGATTTTATCGATACGCTGAAACAGCAAACATCCCGCTGATCGGAAAAATGGCGCAGCCAATCAAACGCTGGCTTCAGCCTCGCGCTGCTTCGCCAGCGCCGCCAGATCGGCAGGCTTCAGTTCCACCGACTCACCGCAGCCGCAAGCGGACGTCTGGTTCGGGTTGTTGAAGGTGAAGCCGGAGCGCATCTTGGTCACTTCAAAATCCATCTGGGTGCCGAGCAGATAGAGCACGGCGGAGGGCTGAACCCACACCTTGGCTCCATCGAATTCGACCAGATCGTCCTTCGCATCCGCTTCCGTCACGAGGTCGATGGTATATTCCATGCCCGCGCAGCCGCCCTTCTTGATGCCGATGCGCACACCCTTGGCGTCCGGGCCGGAATTCTCGACGATTGCTTTAACGCGCGAGGCAGCAGCGCCGGTCATGGTCATGATCGCAAAGCCCATGGGCTTAATTCTCCTTCGACAATCGAGTTCAAGGCTCGATGTTTATGGATTTCAATTTAATAGCGCTTGAAGGCGCCATCAAGGGATGACGCCTGTCAAAATCACGTCAGTCTCAATACCAGCCGACGGCGACCTGAGCCTCTTCCGACATACGGTCCGGCGTCCACGGCGGATCGAAGGTCATCGACACTTCGACACCGGAAACACCTTCGACAGCGCCGACGGCATTTTCCACCCAGCCCGGCATTTCGCCGGCCACCGGGCAGCCCGGTGCTGTCAGCGTCATGACGATCTTGACCATCCGGTCGTCCTCGATGTCGATCTTGTAAACGAGACCGAGTTCGAAAATATCGGCCGGAATTTCCGGATCGTACACGGTTTTCAGCGCCGCGATCACGTCGTCGCTAAGACGCGCCAGTTCGTCGGGCGCAATGGAAGACGGCTTTGCAGCGTCTTCGGTCACATCATGGGTCTTTGCAGTGGCTTCGGCAGTCATGGTCCTGAACCTCAATCCTGATATCAGGCGAAAAATTTGCGCGCATAATCAAGCGCCTCGACAAGACGATCTACTTCGGCGCGGGTATTGTAAAGGCCGAACGATGCCCGGCATGTGGAGGTGACGCCGAACCGTTTCAAGAGCGGCATGGCACAATGGGTGCCGGCACGCACGGCAACGCCGCGCCGGTCTATCACCATCGACACGTCATGGGCATGGATGCCCTCGAGTTCGAAGGAGAAGATACCGCCCTTATCAGGCGCATTGCCGATGATTCGCAGTGAGTTGACCTCGCGCAGCCGCTCGGCAGCATAGGCCGCAAGATCAGCCTCGTGGGCTGCAATCGCGGCACGGCCGAGATTGTCCATATAATCAAGCGCATAGCCAAGACCGATAGCCTGCACGATGGGCGGCGTTCCCGCTTCGAAACGATGCGGCGGCTCATTATAGATCACATTGTCTTCGGACACGTCGAGGATCATCTCGCCGCCGCCCTGGAACGGCCGCATCTCGCTCAGGCGGTCAGCCTTGCCGTAGAGCACGCCGATGCCCGAGGGACCGTAAAGCTTGTGGCCGGTCATGACGTACCAGTCGCAATCGATATCGCGCACGTCGACCGGCATGTGAACCGCGCCCTGAGAGCCATCGACAAGCACCGGAATGCCGCGCTCATGGGCGATGCGGCAGATTTCCTTGACCGGCACGATGGTGCCCAGCGCATTCGACATATGGGTGATGGCAACGAGCTTGGTGCGCTCCGTCAGGCTTTTTTCGAAAGCCTCGATATGGAACGCGCCGTCGTCATCGACAGGCACCCAGACAAGCTTCGCGCCCTGCCGCTCGCGAATGAAATGCCACGGCACGATGTTGGAGTGATGTTCCATGATCGAGATGACGATCTCGTCGCCCTCGCCGATCTTTGGCATGCCGTAACCGTAAGCAACCGTATTGATCGCCTCGGTGGAGGATTTGGTGAAGACGATCTCGTCCACCGAACCGGCATTCAGGAAACGGCGCACCTTTTCGCGCGCCGCCTCATAGGCGTCGGTTGCGGCATTGGAGAGGAAATGCAGGCCACGATGCACATTCGCATATTCATTGGAATAGGCATGCGAAACGGCGTCGATCACCACCTGCGGTTTTTGAGCGGACGCGCCGTTGTCGAGATAGACCAGCGGCTTGCCATAGACCTCGCGCGACAGGATCGGGAAATCCTTCCGCACGGCTTCAACGTCATAAGGGGCCGCCAATGCGGCGCGTTCGCTCTCAGGCATGATGTTCCAGCCAGCCGGAGATGATAGTCTCCAGCGCCTCTACCAGATTTTCTTCTTCCAGTTCCTCGGCGATCTCAGCGACGAAGGCATTGACGAGCATCGCCCGCGCCTTTGCCCGCGGCACGCCGCGCGCCATCAGATAATAGAGATGGTTGTCGTCAATATCGGCAACCGTCGCACCGTGACCGCACTGAACGTCGTCGGCGAAGATTTCAAGCTCCGGCTTTGCCGAGAACTCGCCATCGTCAGACATCAGCAGCGTATTGCACGCCATCTTCGCATCGGTCTTCTGGGCATCGGGGGCAACCCGGATCATGCCCTGGAAAATGCCCTTTGCACGGTCGAAGACCACGTTGCGGAACACTTCCGTCGAGGTCGTGTTCGGCACGTTGTGGCCAAGAACCATCGTCACGTCGGTATGGGTTTCGCCGCCCAACAGGTTGACGCCGCGAACGATGAGGTCAGTACCCTCGCCGTCCACGTCGATGCGCAGTTCCTGCCGCACCAGCTTGCCGCCTGCATTGATGACGAACAGACGAATCTTGGCGTCCGCACCGATTTTCATGCGCAGCTGGCCAAGATGAATATCGGCCGCGCCCTGTTGCTGCAGGATGATCCAGGTCGCTTCCGCACCGTCTTCGACAACGATGTCGGTGACGGAGGAAACCAGGGCGGCATCCGCAGTCACCGAAAGGTGACGCTCGATGACGGTCGCCTTCGAACCCTTGCCGAAGCGCACCGGGAAGCGGCTGTGAACCTGACCTGCGCCATGGATCGCCTGCAATTCGATCGGCTTTTCGATCTCGGCATCAGCGGGAATGTCGAGCATCAGGCCGTCGCGCACGAAGCTGCCGTTGATACGGCCGATCACGTCGTCCTTGCTGGCTTCCGCAAGGCCTGTGGCGGCCGAGCCGTCAAGCAGGCTCTCAGCAAAGCTGGAAACGCTGATGTCTTCGATCTTGCCGACATTGGCCGTGCCATGCAGCACGTAGGCGACGGACGAGCCGGCGACAACAGACGCCTGCTTTTCGATAACAGGTGCGGGCTGGTCCTCGGGAATGGCACGCAACAGGCTCTTGAGATCGGTATAGTGCCACGCCTCGATGCGGCGGGTCGGAAGACCGCCGGTCTTCAGATCGTCGAACAGCACGTCACGGGCGGCGACAACCGCACCATTGCCCGGCAATTCGCTGAACTTGGCGGTATAGGCGTCGATCAGCGCGGTTTCCGCTGGCGTCAGCCGATTGGTCGTTTGAATGTTCATGGACATCACCTCCTGGCCTCTGGCTTAGGCCGCTTCACCGATGATGTCGGCGTAACCATTGTTTTCCAGCTCCAGCGCCAGGGCCTTGTCGCCCGAACGGATGATCTTGCCCTTGTAAAGAACGTGAACGCTATCAGGCACGATGTAATCGAGCAGGCGCTGGTAGTGGGTGATGACGACAGTGGCGCGATCCGGCGACTTCAGCGCGTTGACGCCATCAGCCACGATCTTCAGCGCGTCGATGTCGAGGCCGCTATCGGTTTCGTCGAGAACGCACAGCTTCGGCTCCAGCAGCGCCATCTGCAGGATTTCGGCGCGCTTCTTCTCACCGCCGGAGAAACCAACGTTCAGCGGACGCTTCAGCATGTCCATGTCGATCTTCAGATCGCCGGCAGCTTCCTTGACGCGACGGATAAAGTCCGGCGTCGTCAGCTCGGCCTCGCCGCGCGCCTTGCGCTGCTCGTTCATAGCAACCTTGAGGAACTGCATGGTGGCAACACCGGGAATTTCGACCGGATACTGGAAGGCCAGGAAAATACCCTTGGCAGCGCGCTCGGCGGCATCCAGTTCCAGAATGCTTTCGCCGTTATAGAGGATGTCACCGGAGGTGACTTCATAGTCTTCGCGCCCCGACAGGATGTAGGACAGCGTCGACTTGCCGGAACCGTTCGGGCCCATGATGGCCGCAACTTCACCGGCAGCAACCTTAAGGTTGAGGCCCTTGATGATCTCGGTTTCGGTATCGGCGATCTTTGCGTGCAGGTCGATGATTTCAAGCATGGTTTTATCCTAAGAATAGTGTGAGCGAAGGTGCGCGAAACCGCGCACTCAAAGTGCGTATTCGTATGACGATCAGCCGACCGAACCTTCCAGCGAAATGCCGATCAGCTTCTGCGCTTCAACCGCAAATTCCATCGGCAGCTGCTGGATGACATCCTTCACAAAGCCATTGACGATCAGTGCGATCGCCGACTCCTCGGGGATGCCGCGCTGCAGGCAATAGAACAGCTGGTCTTCGGAAATCTTGGACGTGGTCGCCTCATGCTCGAAATGAGCAGACGAGTTCTTCGCCTCGATATAGGGCACGGTATGCGCGCCGCACTTGTCACCGATCAGAAGCGAGTCGCACTGCGTGAAGTTGCGCGTGTTGGTCGCCTTGCGGTGAGCCGAGACCTGCCCGCGATAGACATTTTCCGAGAAACCGGCGGCAATGCCCTTGGCGATGATGCGGCTCGACGTGTTCTTGCCGAGATGGATCATCTTGGTGCCACTGTCGATCTGCTGATGGCCGTTGGAAACCGCGATCGAATAGAATTCGCCACGGCTGTCGTCGCCGCGCAAAATGCAGGACGGGTATTTCCAGGTGATGGCCGAGCCGGTTTCAACCTGCGTCCACGAAATCTTCGAACGGTTGCCACGGCAATCGCCGCGCTTGGTCACGAAGTTGTAGATGCCGCCCTTGCCGTCCTTGTCGCCCGGATACCAGTTCTGGACGGTGGAATATTTGATTTCGGCATCGTCGAGTGCCACCAGTTCCACCACGGCGGCGTGAAGCTGGTTCTCGTCGCGCTGCGGCGCGGTGCAGCCTTCCAGATAGGAGACGTAGGCGCCCTCTTCAGCGATGATCAGCGTGCGCTCGAACTGTCCGGTGTTCTTTTCGTTGATGCGAAAATAGGTGGAAAGCTCCATCGGGCACCGAACGCCTTTCGGCACGAACACGAAGGAACCATCGGTAAAGACGGCCGAGTTCAGCGTTGCGTAGAAATTGTCCGTCTGCGGCACGACCGAACCGAGATATTTCTTCACCAGATCAGGATATTCGCGCACGGCTTCGGAGATCGACATGAAGATCACGCCGGCCTTTGCCAGTTCCGCCTTGAAGGTGGTGACAACGGAGACGCTGTCGAACACGGCATCCACGGCCACACGACGGTTTTCCACGCCGGCCAGGATTTCCTGTTCCTTCAGCGGAATGCCCAGCTTCTCGTAAACCTTCAGCAGCTCCGGATCGACTTCGTCCAGCGACTTCGGGCCGGGCGTGCTTTTCGGTGCGGCATAATAATAGAGATCGTTGAAGTCGATCTTGGGGTAGCTGACGCGCGCCCATGTCGGCTCTTCCATCGTCAGCCAGCGCTTGTAAGCCTCAAGACGCCATTCCAGCATCCATTCCGGCTCCTGCTTCTTGGCCGAGATGAAGCGGATCACCTCTTCCGAAAGGCCCTTCGGGGCCTTGTCGACTTCAATTTCGGTTTCGAAGCCGTATTTATACTGGTCCACATCGATCTGGCGAACCTGATCGATCGTTTCCTGAACCGCTGCCATGTCGTTCTCCAATCTCGCCGGAGCCAAGGTCCGGTGGCTTGTCAACGTATCAAGGCGGATAGCCGCCTTCATCCATCTTCGGGCAAATAATCCGGGCCCGTATAAACGGGGCGGAGCTTATACCCATGTAAGTGCGGGATGGCGCTTTTCACACATCCCGGCAAGCGGAAAATTGCTATTCCGCAATTCTTTGCCGCATTTTAAGCGGCCTGACCGGTCAGCCTGCGCCGCCCGGCAATTTTCGTAAAGGCTGCGAGCGCGCGCTCGATATCCGCCTCATCAGTCGCATGACCAAGCGAAATCCTGAGTGCGCCAAGCTTGGGATCGCGTCCCATCGCCGTCAGCACATGGCTTTCACCCACCTTGCCGGAAGAGCAGGCCGAACCGGCCGAGAGCGCAATGCCTTCGATATCGAATGCAATCTGGCCCGTTTCCGCCTTCAAACCGGGCAAGGTGAAAAACGTGGTATTGCCGACACGGCCGACATCCTCACCGTAGATGATCACGTCAGGCGCGACTGCCCGCATGCCGTCTTCCAGCCTTGCGCGCAGCGCTGCAAGACGCGTCGCTTCGGTCTCGAGGTTTTGCGCAGCAATAGCGGCGGCGGCACCGAAACCGATGACCGACAGGGTATTTTCAGTACCGGAACGATGTCCCTTTTCCTGGCCGCCACCATGGATCAACGGCTTCGGCATCATCACCTCGCCGCGGGACACCAGCGCCCCCGCACCCTTCGGACCACCAAGCTTATGGGACGAGATCACAAGGAAATCGGCCTCCAATGCATTGATATCGAGCGGAACGCGGCCGGCAGCCTGCACGGCATCGACGACCATCAATCCCCCAGCTGCATGTGCAAGCCGCGCCGCTTCAGCCACCGGCTGAAGAATGCCGGTCTCATTATTGACCAGCATGCAGGCGACCATCGGCAGGCCAGTGGACTTGTCGTGCGCTGACAGCAGCGCCTCAAGGGCCGCAAGATCGATGACACCCGCTGACGTAACGGGAATTTCCGTAACGTCAGCCTTGCCGAACCGGCCTCCTTCACGAAAAGCGGGGTGTTCGATCGCCGAAACGTAAAGACGACCATAGCGTACGGGAGCGCGCCCCATCTTGAATTCAGGCGAAAGCACCAGATTGGCCGCTTCGGTCGCACCGCTCGTAAAGGTCACATGCGACGCCTGGGCGCCGCAGACCACAGCAACGTCACGACGCGCGGCCTCGACGGCCGCACGGGCTGCGCGCCCTTCCCGGTGTACGGAGGACGGATTACCCGTGATATCGAGAGCGCGGACAAGAACATCCCGCACGGCAGGCAAAAGCGGCGCCGTGGCGTTCCAGTCCATATATGTGCGCGTCAAAACCGTCATCGCGGAAAAGCTTCGCTCAATCTTCCATGCGCCAAAACGCATTTTTCTTGAAATTACAGTTGCGCTTGCCTTATGACACGGTCCGAGTGCTTAAGCACACGCAAAGTTTCGAATTATTCTAAACTGCGTTCTAGAAAAGATGACACAGTTCGTCAAGTCTTCTCGTCGGAAGAATGCGGTTGGAGAATGAAAAAACACGACCGGAGTACCAATGCCCGAAGTCATTTTTAACGGCCCTGCGGGTCGCCTCGAAGGCCGTTATCAACCCTCCAAGGAAAAGAGCGCGCCGATAGCGATCATCCTTCATCCGCACCCGCAGTTCGGCGGGACGATGAACAACCAGATCGTTTATCAGCTCTTCTATCTTTTCCAGAAGCGCGGTTTCACGACGCTCCGGTTCAACTTCCGCTCCATCGGCCGCAGCCAGGGCGAGTTTGACCATGGCGCCGGCGAGCTTTCCGATGCCGCGTCCGCTCTCGACTGGGTGCAGAGCCTGCATCCCGATTCGAAAAGCTGCTGGGTCGCCGGTTATTCCTTCGGCGCCTGGATCGGCATGCAGCTTCTGATGCGTCGCCCGGAAATCGAAGGTTTCATGTCGATTGCGCCGCAGCCCAACACCTACGACTTCTCTTTCCTCGCCCCCTGCCCGTCTTCCGGCCTCATCATCAATGGCGACGCCGACAAGGTCGCGCCTGAGAAGGACGTCAACGGTCTGGTCGAAAAGCTGAAGACCCAGAAGGGCATTCTCATCACCCACCGCACCCTTCCCGGCGCCAACCACTTCTTCAACGGCAAGGTTGATGAGCTGATGAGCGAATGTGAGGACTACCTCGACCGCCGCCTGAATGGCGAACTGATTCCGGAACCGGCAGCGAAGCGCATTCGGTGATTTAGGAGCGCAGCTCAGGTCAGTGTTGATCTACCTACAATGATCGACGGCGGGCTTGGCTCACCCCCTCTGACCTGCAGGGCAGAGGGGGTGAGCCAAGCCCGCCATCGTCTATTACGCCCTGACCAAAACCCCACCCGTAACCGGCTCATTCACACCGGTCGTCCCCGGATAGGTTAGCGGCAGCCCCTTCAGCGATCGCACCGCCAGATAGGCCCAGGCCTCAGCCTCCATCGCCCCGCCGTCGAACCCCGCCTCTTCCGCCGCGATTACCCGCGCACCCTGCTTGGCAGCAAGGCTCGCAAACTCTTCCATGATAACAGGATTGAGCCGCCCGCCGCCGCAGATCACATAGGTCTTAGCCGCTTCCGGCAGATAGCTCGCCGATTTGAGGATCGCGGCACCCGTCAGATGCGACAGCGTGCGTGCGCCGTCCGCCAGCGAAACCTCGCCCTTTTGCGGCGGCACGAAATCGCTGCGGTCAAGCGAGCGGCGGATATTGGCCGAGAAGAACGGGCTTTCCATGTAGCGCGTGACGAGCGAGGCAACGACGCTGCCGCCCGCCGCCGTCCTGCCGCCCTTGTCGAAGGCTTTGCCCGTATGCGCCTCGATCCACTGGTCGATCAGCATATTGCCGGGACCGCTATCGAAAGCCGCAAGCCGCCCTCCCTCGCCGATATAGGTGAGATTGGATATGCCGCCGATATTGACGAAGACGGCGGGCGTTTCGAAGCCATCAGGCAGATTGGCGGAGAGCGCCATGTGGTACGCAGGAATGAGCGGTGCGCCCTGCCCGCCATGCACCATGTCGTTGGCACGCATGTCGTACACCACATCGATACCGGTTTCCTCGGCCAGAAGCGCGCCGTCGCCGATCTGCACGGTCAACGCCTCATCCGGCCGATGCAGCACCGTCTGGCCATGAAAACCGATCACGTCTATATCGCTGGCTTCAAGCCGATGGCGGTGGAGGAAGGATTTGACTGCCGCCGCATGGGCAAGCGTCAGCTTGCGTTCCGCATCCGCGAGGTCACCCGGACGCTCGCGCCGTTCGCGAATGGCTTTGGCCGTAACCAGCGCCTTCTGCCACGTGGCGCGCAGGCCCGGATCATAGGGGAAATAACCGCTCGGCCCATGCCGGACCACGTTTTCGCCATCCGTGCGCAACAGGCCGATATCGATGCCGTCCATCGACGTCCCGCTCATCAGCCCGATTGCCGTTTTGACCTCGCCCACGCGCTGCTCCCTTTCAATATCGAATCATGCGGAGATGAATCGCCGTTATTCATGGCCGAAACGGGTGCACTTTTCAAAAAACAATGGTAAAGCCCCCCCGCGTTCATTGACAGACAATGACGGCAAAGGTCCAACCAGAAAGAAAAAGGTTATGTCCAGGTTCAAGTCCGATTTCCTCCGCACGCTCGATGAGCGCGGCTTCATTCACCAGATCTCCGACGAGTCGGGTCTCGACGAACTGTTCGCCAAGGAAACCGTGACCGCCTATATCGGCTATGACCCGACGGCCTCCAGCCTGCATGTCGGCCACCTCACCCAGATCATGATGCTGCACTGGATGCAGAAGACCGGTCACCAGCCGATTTCGCTGATGGGCGGCGGCACCGGCATGGTTGGCGATCCCTCCTTCAAGGAGGAGGCCCGCAAGCTGATGACGATCGACATGATCGAGGACAACATCACCTCGCTCAAGCACGTCTTCGCCAACTACCTCGATTACGATCGCGCGGAAAATCCGGCGCTGATGATCAACAATGCCGACTGGCTGCGTGGGCTCAACTACCTCGAATTCCTGCGCGACGTCGGCCGCCACTTCTCGGTCAACCGCATGCTGTCCTTCGACAGCGTGAAGACGCGCCTCGACCGCGAGCAGTCGCTGTCCTTCCTCGAATTCAATTACATGATCCTCCAGGCCTACGATTTCGTGGAGCTGAACCAGCGTACCGGCTGCCGCCTGCAGATGGGCGGCTCTGACCAGTGGGGCAACATCATCAACGGCATCGACCTCGGTCACCGCATGGGGACACCGCAGCTCTATGCGCTGACCTCCCCGCTTTTGACCACGTCTTCGGGTGCGAAGATGGGCAAGTCCGCGTCCGGTGCCGTCTGGCTCAACAAGGACCTGCTGCCGGTCTATGATTTCTGGCAATACTGGCGCAACACGGAAGACGCGGACGTGGTTCGCTTCGCGAAGCTCTTCACCACGCTGCCGATGGATGAGATCGCACGCATCGCCGCCCTTGGCGGATCTGAAATCAACGAGGCGAAGAAAATCCTCGCAACCGAAGTGACGGCTATCCTGCATGGCCGCGCTGCTGCCGAAGAAGCCGCCGAAACGGCGCGCAAGACTTTCGAGGAAGGCGCGCTTGCTGAAAACCTGCCCTCCATCGAGGTTCCGGCATCCGAACTCGATGCCGGCGTCGGCGTCCTGTCGCTCATCGTCCGCGCTGGCCTTGCCGGCTCGAATGGCGAAGCCCGCCGTCACGTTCAGGGCGGCGCGGTAAAGATCAACGACAAGGGCGTATCCGACGATCGCCAGATGATCGGTTCCGCCGAGATCACCGGCGATGGCATCATCAAGCTTTCGGTTGGCAAGAAGAAGCACGTTCTCGTTCGCCCGGCGTAACACCCGCGCAAATCATCAGATGAAGGGCCGCGGAAGCGGCCCTTTTTATTGAAACTCGAAAATCTGCCTGAAGACGCCCGGCGCAATTAGCGACAGCGGGTTTATAGTCAGCTTCGGCTGGTCCGTCTGGCCGGAAAGCTTGAAGGTGATGCCGAGCAGACCGCGGTCTCGGCCGTTTCCGAGGAAGATGCCGATAAAGGGCAGCTCGCCGAACAGCCGATTCAGGCCATAGGCGGGCATGAAGGTGCCGGTCATGTCCATACGGCCGTTCTGGTCTTTCAGCAGGCCCTGGAACGTCGCACCGATCTGCTCGCCGCGCACCACGCCGTTTTCCACCGCAACCGAGCCGTTGACGTAAACGAGCCGGGCAAAACCGCGCTGGAATTTCTCCGAGCTGACATCGATGTTACGGCGGACCGCCGTGTTGAGGCTCCGGCCGTCATCGCCCGTCGGCGTGGCGACGATATCCTGAAGCTTCGCTTCGTTGACGACGGCGAAATTGCGCAGATCGAGCGAGCCGCTCCAGTCGCTGCCGTTGACGGTCGAAAGTGCGAGATTGAGAAGACCACCGCGAATGCGGGTGTAGATATTGGTGAAACGGGCAAGAGAACCGGCATCGCTGCTGGTGAGCGTCACGGTTCCCGTCGCGCCGCGATTGGTCGTCTGAGCCACAACCGCCTGACCTCTGCCGGTGACGCCGCGAAAATCGACCGAACGGACCTTGCCGTCACGCACACTGACATCGGCACTGACATTGGAAAGGATCTCGTCATTGAAGCCGTAGACCTTGTCGAGTTGCGCCTTGATGGCAAGGGACGGCTGCGAACGCGATGTGCCGTCACCTGCCCCTGAGGAACTGCGAAGCTTTGAGAGGAAAGGCCGGAGATCGGCAGATTTTCCCGAAGCGTTGATGCTGTATCCGTTTTTGGAGGCAGTGACGGCGACGGCGTAATTGTCGGAAGGTGACAATTGCACGCGGCTGAGATCGGCGGAAATCAGCCCGTTCTTGGTGAAGGTGACATCTCCGGCCGCGCCGAAGCCGTCCCCGGTTAGGGAGAAATCACTGATCGTCGTGCGGCCATCGCTGGTTTCCAGGGTAAAGGTCGCTTTTGCCGGAATACCGACGCCCTTGCTCCATCCAAGCCCCGGCAGAATGATAGACGCCTTCGCCAGATCGAGCTGTATCTCCTGACTTTTCGTATCCGCGCCATCGATTTCCACGACGGTCGTGCCGCCAAGAACCGTGGAAAGCTCCGGTGCAAGCTTGGCGACCTGCGTCTCGTTCAGGGTTGCTTTCAGCGACAGCGTTGGAGCAACGTCGCTATTCTTGCGCACCGGCTCCGTCATCTCGATAGACATCGGCACATCGTCCACCCGGCCCTTGCCTTCAAGCTTGAGCTGCCGGTCGTTGATGGACATGAAACCGTCAAGCGCGGTCACCTTGCGGCCAGCAAACGGCTTTGTCAGCGACAGGTTCTTCAGATCGAGATCGGCAGTCCACACCGGCGGCGGTGGATTTTGGCTGGAAAGCATGCCGACGGTCAGCTTTGCATTCGCCGTCACGTCGCCGGTGAAGTCATCCGGCTTGAACTGCGTATCCTTGAGCGCATTGATAGGCTTCAGCGTCGCAAGCTCCGCCACGGCATCGGCCGAGCCCGAAACATTCAACTCGAGATTCCCAAGCAGGGGCTTTGCATAGACGTCGGACATGGAGAACCGGCTGTCCTCCAGCGCAAGCGACCGATTGGAGGCGAAATAGGATGTCGCGTTCTTGAGATCGACATTCATCCGGCTGCCGACGAGATTGAAATGCGCATCAACGTCGCGCAGCGGCGGAATGTCGCCGGTGGTATTGAGACGCGTACCGTCGATATCGAAGCGGATCTGCATTTCGCTCTCGCCCAGCACCAGCGGGCAACCGGGACCGCACATCCGTCCCTGAGGAATGAAGATCGCAATCGAGCCGTTCGTGACCGTGCCGCCATAAAGATTGGAGACCACCCACTCGCGCGGCTTGTGCGCCATCCAGAACGGCCAGAGCTGCTTGACCGCCGTGGCCTCCATCTTGGGAATCTGTCCGGCGAAACTGATTTCAGGCGAGCCCTGGCCGAAGCGGATTTTCAGCGAGCCTGCCATGTCTCCAAGCGGGCCGGTAACGTATAGCGAGGGTACCTCAAGCTGCCTGGTCGCGACATTGAATTGCCCATCCGCCTTCAAGCTGAAAGGAACGGGGTCTTCGCCAGAGGCTTCAGCCGAGGCAACCGCATTGTCGATCCGCAGCGAAAGACCGAAGCCCTCTTGGGTATCCGTGATTTCCCCAGTGACCGGAATAGCCGTTCGCCCAAGGTCGATCCGCGAATTCCCGATGACAAGACTGTTTTTCTGAAAATCGTAGCGCGCGTTGACGGTGCCGGCAGTGAAGGGCTGAGCCTCGCCGCCGATAAGAAGCATTCCATTGCCCATGCCGAGCGAGATTTCCAGCCGCGGCTCATGTCCGGGCATGGAACGCCGGGCGAGGATGCTGACACCGGTCTTGACGTTCAGCCCCTCATGAAGATTGCCTTCAGGATCGAATTTTTCCAGAAAAGGACCGATGTCGAAACCGTCGATGCGCGCGTCGAAACCGTCGATCACACCGCCTGATCCCGATGTCTTTAGCGACAGGCTGGCGATTTCGCCGTTAAACAGCGTTTCACCCTCAAGCGAATATCCGCCCTGCTGGTCAGGGGTCAACGAAAGTTCACGCACTTCAACGACGCGTGGCTTGCCGGCTTCGCTCGGCGGCAAGTGGATCGAGACGCTGGAAATATCGATTTCCTCGGTTCCGCTGCTTAAAAACGCCTGCGCCAATTTGTCCAGCTGGGAAAACGCCGCCTGCAACTGCTGCGGCACCGCGTCCAGCCGGATGCTGGCGAGGTCGAAACCGTTACCCTTCGGCAGTAGGGCCGTATCGAGTTCCATCCCGTCGGCCTCGAGACTTTGCACGGAGACGCGTCCGGTCAAAAGCGCGAGCGGATCGAGCGCCATGCCGATAGCCCTTGCGCGGCTCAAATGCTGGCCGGATTCCTTCTCGACGATATCCACATCCTCGGCCACCAGCGCAAGCCGCAGCCCGGTCGAGAACCTGATGGCCGAAGAACCGATTCGCGCGCTGTAGTGGGGTCCGAGCGCCCGTTCGAGCGCCTGCTGCGCCTGGCTGGAAAGGGCATTGTCGATCGATCCGGTTTCGACGGAGACAATGATGCCGCCGATGGACAAGAAGGCCAGTACGAAAAGAGCAGCGAAAATCTTGATGAGAGCACGCGCCATGGAGCGCGGCGCCGGGCAATGCACGATGAGAGGATCTTCGGCCTGCGCCGAAGGAAGATCATGCAGCGCAACGATATCGCGCTTGCTGAACTTGACCTTTTCACCCCTTACTTCAGCCATACGCCCGTGTTTGCCCCTGAATAGCTTTTGTTTCGCCTCAACACTGGACGACGCCCGGTTTCGCTATATATCGAATGTGGCGACTTTCACTCAACATCCCGGCGAAAGAAAGATGATTATGACAGAACTGACGATTGGCAGCCCTGCACCGGATTTTACTTTGCCCCGCAACGGTGAAGGAACGGTGACATTGTCCGGCCTGCGAGGCAAGGCGGTCGTTCTCTATTTCTACCCGAAGGACGACACATCCGGCTGCACCGCCGAAGCGATAGATTTCAGTGCCCTTGGCGCGGAATTCGAGGCCGCCAATACTGTCGTCATCGGCATCTCCCCTGATAGCGTCAAAAGCCACGACAAGTTTGCTGCAAAACACAAGCTTTCGGTGATGCTGGCCGCCGACGAGGAACGGAAGGCGCTCGAGGCCTACGGCGTCTGGAAGGAAAAAAGCATGTATGGCAAAAAATACATGGGTGTCGAACGCACCACCGTCCTCGTAGCACCTGACGGTACGGTCGCGGAAATCTGGAACAAGGTGAAGGTTCCGGGCCACGCACAGGCCGTTCTCGACGCCGCACGGAAGCTCTGAGAGACGCCCCTGTCGTGACGCCCACCTTCAGGATCATCTCGCTGCGCGGCGGCGCCACCGAGGCGATTGCCTGCGCCGATCTCGACAGAAAAACCGCACTGGCGCAGGAAACGGCGACACGATGGTTCGCGCGCCGCCTGTCGCTGCGCTCCCCCCTAGATCCACCCCTGCCCGAACGTCCGGGCAGGCCGGATAAACCGGAACTCGTTCCGCCGACCGCCGTGGAGCGCCGCTCCCTCCACAGCGTCAAGGGTCGCATAGCGCTGCTGCACGCCATCGCCCATATCGAGCTGAACGCCGTTGACCTCGCGCTCGACATCGTCGCCCGTTATGCCAGCGAGCCGGTGCCGCATTCCTTTTTCAACGGCTGGATGCAGGTTGCCTTCGAGGAGGCGAAACATTTCCGGCTGGTGCGGGAAAGGCTGCGAAACCTCGGCGCGGATTACGGCGATCTGCCCGCCCATGACGGGCTCTGGCAGGCGGCGCATTCAACCCGCAACGACCTCACCGCGCGGCTCGCAGTCGTGCCGCTCATCCTTGAGGCGCGTGGACTGGACGTGACGCCCTCCCTGCAGGCGAAGATGCGCGAAACCGGAGACCTTGAAAGCGCCGCCGTTCTCGATGTCATCTACAATGACGAAAAGGGCCATGTCGCCATCGGCGCCAAATGGTTTCGCTTCCTGTGCGCCCGTGAAAAGAAGGACCCGGCAGCAACCTTCAGGCAACTGGTACGTGCCAATTTCCGCGGACCGCTGAAACCGCCCTTCAACGACCTCGCCCGCGCCGAAGCCGGGTTGACCCCATCCTTTTACCGCTCCCTCACCGCTGTCAGCAACAGCAGCTGACACCCGCAGCCCGGCGCATGGTGCAAAACTTCGTTAACCTTAACGAAGTATGATTTCCTGTGAGAAATCGGCCAGTCCGGAGAGAGATTTTGACTGATACAGCGGAAAACCGGGTATTCGGCAAAAAGCGGCAGCAGCACGTTCTGGTGCTGGCAAGCGGTGACAAGGTCCGGCACATGACGATCCGGCCGTGGATGACGGCGCTTGCCGGCTGCACGATCGGCCTTTTCTCGCTCGGTTATCTGGGCGCCACCGGCTATCTCATCCTGCGTGACGACCTGATCGGCGCGACCATGGCGCGCCAGACCCGCATGCAGCACGATTACGAAGACCGTATCGCCGCGCTGAGGGCGCAGGTGGACCGCGTTACCTCAAGACAATTGCTCGACCAGCAGGTGGTTGAAAAGAAAGTGGAAAAGCTGCTGCAACAGCAGGCGGCACTCACGTCCAGACACGGGCGCATGAGCGAATTGCTGGAGCGCGCGGAAAATTCCGGCATCGCCGCCTCCACGGCCACGGCCCCCATTCCAACCGCGCCCTCCTCGCTCTCGAACGCGATGGCGCCGGAAAAACGCGCCGATCTGACAGGTGGTCTCTCCGCCATAGAAAATCTGATGGCGCCCCGCCCATCGCAGCCGGAAAAGCCAGCCGGAACCGACAAGCGGGCGTCCTATGTGCCCGAAAACGGCGAAACGCCTTCCGACCGCGCCGACCGCGTGTTTTCCAAGGTCACGCTGTCGCTGAAGGATATCGAACGCCAGCAGATATCACGGATCGCCAGACTGACCAGCGACGCCGAGGACAAGGCGAGCGCGATGCAGGATATCATCCGGCAGGCGGGTCTGAAAATCGACGAAAGTGGCACGGACGGCGTCGGCGGCCCCTATGCGGATCCGCAGGGGAATGAAACCGATCCCTTCAATATGTCTCTGACCAATCTAGACAATGCGCTCAACCGGCTGGATATCGTGAAGGAAACCGCAACCGCCCTGCCCTTTGGCAATCCGGCCCCCGGCAGGGCGATCACCAGCCGATTCGGAAACCGGCTCGACCCGTTCCTTGGACGGCCTGCCTTACATACCGGCATCGATTTTCGCGCCGAAACGGGCGCCGACGTCAAGGCGACGGGCGCTGGAAAGGTGACGGTTGCGGAAAATTCCGGCGGTTACGGCAATATGGTCGAGATCGATCACGGCCAGGGCGTATCGACGCGATTCGGCCATCTCTCCACCATTCTGGTCAAAGCCGGCGACAAGGTGGAGGCCGGCGACATCGTTGGCCGTGCTGGCAGCACCGGCCGCTCCACCGGTCCGCACGTACATTACGAGGTCCGCCGCAACGACACGCCTGTTGATCCGATGCGGTTTCTGGTCGCCGGGGCCGAACTTAAAACCTATCTCAAATAGCAGTCCTATTTTAACGCTTTTTTCGCCCTTTTTGCGATAAATCGCCAGAAACCGCGTCCAAGGCTCAAAAGCCTCGCCAACGTCTCGCCGTTTCGCGCGCATTTCCGGTTGTTTCCTTGACTTTCTGGCAATTTGGGCATATCCCCGCGCCAAGTCTTTGCAAGTGTCGCAGCGGCACGCAGGTATTCTTACCGAACCAGAACGGAAAAAGTTCTTCCTTTGACAACATTCTCTGATCTTGGCCTGAGCCAAAAAGTTCTTTCCGCTATTGCAGATGCCGGCTACACGACGCCGACACCCATTCAGGCTGGCGCAATTCCGCCCGCTCTCGAAAAGCGTGATATCTGCGGTATCGCACAGACCGGCACGGGGAAAACCGCATCCTTCGTTCTGCCGATGCTCACACTGCTGGAAAAAGGCCGCGCACGCGCCAGAATGCCGCGCACGCTGATCCTCGAGCCGACCCGCGAACTGGCGGCTCAGGTAGCCGAAAACTTCGAGAAATACGGCAAGAATCACAAGCTGAACGTCGCCCTTCTGATTGGTGGCGTTTCTTTTGAAGATCAGGACCGCAAGCTTGAGCGCGGCGCCGATGTTCTCATCTGCACGCCCGGCCGCCTTCTCGACCATTGCGAGCGCGGCAAGCTCCTGATGACCGGCGTTGAAATCCTCGTGATCGATGAAGCCGATCGCATGCTGGATATGGGCTTCATTCCCGATATCGAACGCATCGCCAAGATGATTCCCTTTACCCGGCAAACCCTGTTCTTCTCGGCCACCATGCCGCCGGAAATCCAGAAGCTTGCCGACAGGTTCCTGCAGAACCCGACCCGTATCGAGGTTGCCAAGCCCTCCTCCACGGCGAAGACCGTTACCCAGCGCATCGTCGCTTCGCACAACAAGGACTATGAGAAGCGCGCTGTCCTGCGCGATCTCGTCCGTGCCGAAGAAGCCGAACTCAAGAACGCGATCATTTTCTGCAATCGCAAAAAGGACGTTGCCGACCTCTTCCGTTCGCTGGATCGTCACGGCTTTTCCGTTGGCGCGCTGCATGGCGACATGGACCAGCGTTCGCGCACGACCATGCTGCAGAACTTCCGGGACGGTCAGCTGACGCTGCTGGTCGCTTCCGACGTTGCAGCCCGCGGTCTTGATATTCCCGATGTCAGCCACGTCTTCAACTTCGACGTTCCCATTCATGCCGAAGACTATGTCCACCGCATTGGCCGTACCGGTCGTGCTGGCCGTTCGGGCAAGGCCTTCACCCTCGTCACCAAGAGCGATGCGAAATATCTCGACGCGATCGAAAAGCTGATCACCGAGAAGGTCGAATGGCTGAACGGTGACCTGTCCTCCCTCCCCGCGCCCATGGAAAGCTTTGAAAGCAATACCGGCCGCCGGGGCACCAAGGAACGTGGCGGCAGAGGCCGCGACAGAAACCGTCGCGATGCACCTGCATCGCCGGTCGAAAACATCAATCAGGGTGCACAATCCACCACTGTGGATAAGGACATCGCCGCTCACGGAGAAGACAAGGTGAAGGCAGAACGCAGACCGGAAAAGACCCCGCGCAATTCCGAGCGCAACAGCCGCAACCTGAACCCGCTGCACGCCAATGACGACAACCGTGACCGTCGCCGCCATTACCGTGACCATGACGATGGCCCGACGCCTGTTGGTTTCGGCGATGACATTCCCGCATTCATGCTGATCGTGGCCAACGCCAAGGGCTGAGCCCCGACGGCCTGACGCAGGAAACAATACGCATGACGCCGACGATCAAGCCAGGACAAGATTTTCCAGGCGTCGGCGTTGGGCTTGCCATATTGCGTGATGGCCGCCTGCTTTTATGCCGGCGCTTGAAAGCGCCGGAAGCCGGATACTGGAATATTCCGGGCGGCAAAGTCGATCACCTTGAATCATCCCTCGCCGCAGCACGGCGAGAAGCTGAAGAAGAGACCGGGCTGACAATCGGCAAGGTCGAATTTCTCTGTCATAGCGAATATATCAATGTCGCAGACCGGCACCATTGGGTCTCGCTGATCTTCGTCACCCGCGACACGCAGGGTGAGCCGGTACTGACAGAACCGGACAAGCTTTCCGATATCGGCTGGTTCGACCCCGATAACCTTCCCGAACCCATCTCTGCCTTTGCAAAAGACGCGCTGGCTGCTCTGACGAAATAGAGTCGCTAGCGGACGGAAGCAGCATCAGCGCTGACCGGCGTGGGCTTTTCGCGGCACTCAACGGCGTCTTGAGCTTTACTAAAAACAGGCCTCGCCTGCGACAGACGCGACGCTCCTGCGCGATTTGCTTTCGGAAAACCCAATGCTGGAAGAATATCTTTTCGCGAAGCTTTTCGAATGCAATTTAAAATTGCTTAAATTAGCATCACATAAAAAACCGCCCCGGTTGCCCGAAGCGGTTTATACGTAATGAAAATAATAGAATATAGAATGTAATATAGTTTGGCAGTGCTTACGTTCGGAACACTTCCGAGGCTTGTTACAGCCAATTTCAGTCGTCCCCTGAAACACCTATATCTAATCTAACCATTTACTTTTCGTCAAGCAGATCTTCTCGCAAATGCGAAAAAAACATGGCAAAGCACAAATAAAGCGCAGGGAAATATGTATATTCTCTTTTTATATCAATAAATTAGATTAGTGGAAATAAAATGTGCATTTTATTGGGGTGCACTATAAAAGGCAAAATCGCAAACGCGCCCTTATAAAACTGTGCTTATACGCACTGCATGTTACAGTTTTATAAAGTAAAAATGCTCTAAACCATGACGAGCAGTACTTCCGCTCTTATGAAATTACAGAGTGAATTGCCGACCTTAAAAAAGATGAATCTCGGCAAAAAACAATCGCGCGCGATCACATCGAATATATACAACCATAACGCGTAATTGTAGACTGTTGTTTCAAATTGGATGAGTTGCGATCAAAACCGCCGTGCCGTGAACGATGATGTGCGATTATGATGGGTATCAGCGATTTTTCCTTTGGAAAACCAGTTGTTGCCGATAAACATCAAACCGGGACAACAGGATTTCGCGCACGTCATGCTTTCACTTCGCCTGCTAACGATCATCGCCGGTTTTGCCTTTGCGGGCTCAGCATGCGCGGCGTCGATCGGCATCGTTGCCCCACAGAACGGCCCATACGAACTGCTGGGGCAACAGGTTAGGCAGGGCGCGAAGGCCGCAGCCGCCAAGCTCGGGCTAGATGTCGTCGAAATCCATGAAAGCTGCGAAGACGGCAGCGGCGGCGCGATTGCCGATGGTCTCGTGGCCGCCAAGGTCAGCGCGGCAATCGGTTTTTTGTGCACGGAAACGCTTCAGGGCGTTCTGCCGCCTCTGAAGTCAGCCGCCATTCCAGCAATCACGCTTTCCAGCCGTGCCCCGATCCTGATGGAAGACGCTCTGAAATATAGCTGGCCGCTTTTCCGCCTAGCGCCATCGGACAAGGCCGAATCGGACCGGGCCGCAGAAATCATCCTGCGCGACTGGAAGGGACATTCCATTGGACTCGTGGATGATGGCACGATCTTCAGTCGCGATCTGGTAGATCGCATCCGTTCGGCGCTGGAGGAGAACGGGCTGAAACCGACACTCACCGATACGCTGCGCCCGGCACAGGAGCAACAGGTGGCGCTTGTACGCCGGCTGGGGCGCACCGGCATCACCCATGTCTTCATCGGCGCGGAACGCAACGACGTGGCGATTGTCGCCAGAGACGCCGGCTCCGAAAACATTCCGCTCACCATCATGAGCGGCGACGCCATGAATGCGGCAAACAACCCCGTGCCACTTGCGGCAAATGTGCTAGCGGTCACGCGCCCGGCCTATGACACATTGCCTTCGGCACAGGCCGTCGCCGGCGAATTGCGTGCCGCCAATATCGAGCCGGAAGGTTACGTCCTGCCCTCCTATGCGGCTGCGGAACTGACTGCGGCGCTTGCCGAAGCAGCCCAATCCCAAGGGAAACCCGCACCGGAGATACTGGCGAACGGTACCGTCTTCAAAACCGTGCTAGGCGATATCGCTTTCAACCCTTCGCATGAGCTTGCAGACAATCCCTATCGCCTGCAGCGCTGGAACGGCCAGCGTTTCGAACAGGCGGACAAGGCCGAAAGACAATAGGTGAAGCCGGTATCGCTGGAAATTCAGTAAGCCGCGGCTGAAAACCGGCGGCAACCGCGCGACAAGCCGTTTCAAACCCTGGTACTTGATGCTAAAGGCAGCTTACGCAACGCGTCGAGAGGAGTTTGCCCCATGTCCCTGCCCATCCGGATTGCACCGTCCATTCTGGCGTCCAATTTCGCCAAGCTGGGACAGGAAGTCGCCGATGTGACGGAAGCGGGCGCAGACTGGATCCACCTCGATGTCATGGACGGCCATTTCGTGCCAAACATCTCCTTCGGTCCTGACGTCATCAAGGCGCTCCGCCCGCACAGCAATGCCTTTTTCGACTGCCACCTGATGATTGCCCCCGTCGATCCCTACCTCGAAGCCTTCGCCAAGGCCGGCTGCGACGGCATTACCGTCCATGCGGAGGCAGGCCCGCATCTCCATCGCTCACTCCAGACCATCCGCACGCTCGGCAGGAAGGCCGGCGTAACGCTCAACCCCGCCACGCCGCTTTCGGTCATCGAAAACGTGCTTGACGATGTCGATCTCGTGCTGATCATGAGCGTCAATCCCGGTTTCGGTGGACAGAAATTCATTCCGGCCATGCTCGACAAGATCCGTGCGGCAAAGGCCATGATCGGCGACCGGCCGATCGAACTTGAAGTGGACGGCGGCGTGACGGCGGAGACAGCCGGCGCCATCGTCGCAGCCGGTGCCAACGCACTGGTGGCCGGTTCGGCCGTCTTCAAGGGTGATGGCGTCGCAGACTATCGCAAGACGGTTTCGTTGTTGCGCTCGGTGTCGGAAGCCGCCCGGTCCTGACCCGCCACAGCAGCCGGATACACCGGAGACGGGACGGCAGGACGTTTGGGTGGGGGCTTTGATGAACAGCGACAGGCGGAATTTCCACGACGTCATCCCGGCAGCGCTGTTTTCGCTCCTCGCTCCGCTTGTCTGGGCCGCCATCTCGGCAGCCACCGCTACCCTCGGCCTCTATCTCCGCAACCGGCTGGAAACCGACCATGCCGCCGATATCGCCGTTCTGTTCTTCTTCGGCGGTCTCCTGGGCTGGCCGCTGGCCATGGTTGCCTTGCGCTTCCTGCCCGCATCCACCAGCCTGCCGCTGCGTTTTGCGGCAAGCTGCCTTGCCATCGCTTTTTTCACGATCGCGGTGGCGGCGGCATTTTTCGCGCTCCAGTACCGCATCTTTTATGCGCAATGGCACGCGCCGGCATTTTCCCGCATCTGGTTTTTCCAGCAATTTTTCACCTCGCTTGGCGCGATCTACCAGTTCTGCATTCTCGGCCTCGGCCTCTATTTTCCGTTTGCCGCCATTCCGCTTGCGCTGGCAGGCGCAATCCTTTGCCGCCGTGCGCACAGAGCGCCACGCGTCCGTTCGGACGTACAACGGACGCTCTAGAATTTTGAATGTACGCATCGAGCCGATGCGCAGGCTTGATAGATTGAGATTCGCGGAACACTTTGCTAAACGGGCAGCAAAATTCCTCCACAAAGAAAGTCATTGCCATGATCCCTCGTTACTCCCGGCCGGAAATGGTCGCCATCTGGTCGCCGGAAACAAAATTCCGCATCTGGTTCGAGATCGAGGCGCATGCCTGTGACGCGCTGGCCGAACTCGGCGTCATTCCGAAATCGGCCGCACAGACCATCTGGGAAAAAGGCGGCAGCGCGACTTTCGACGTCGCCCGCATCGACGAGATCGAGGCCGTCACCAAACACGACGTCATCGCCTTCCTCACCCACCTTGCGGAATTCGTCGGTCCCGACAGCCGCTTCATCCACCAGGGCATGACCTCGTCCGACGTGCTTGACACAACCCTCAACATCCAGCTCGTCCGCGCCGCCGATCTGCTGCTGGCCGATATGGACCGCGTGCTGGCGGCGCTCAAGACCCGCGCTTTCGAACACAAGAACACGGTACGCATCGGCCGAAGCCACGGCATCCACGCCGAGCCGACCACGATGGGCCTGACCTTCGCCCGCTTCTACGCCGAGATGCATCGCAACCGCGAGCGTCTCGTCAATGCGCGCGCGGAAATCGCCACGGGCGCGATCTCCGGTGCTGTCGGCACCTTCGCCAATATCGATCCGCGCGTCGAGGAACATGTCTGCGCAAAGCTCGGCCTCGTGCCCGAGCCGGTCTCCACGCAGGTCATCCCGCGTGACCGCCACGCCATGTTCTTCGCCATCCTCGGCGTCATCGCCTCGTCGATCGAAAACGTCGCCATCGAAATCCGCCACATGCAGCGCACCGAGGTTCTGGAAGCGGAAGAGTTCTTCTCTCCCGGCCAGAAGGGTTCGTCGGCGATGCCGCACAAGCGTAACCCGGTTCTCACCGAAAACCTCACGGGCCTTGCCCGCCTGGTGCGCATGTCGGTCGTTCCCGCGCTTGAAAACGTGGCGCTCTGGCATGAGCGTGACATCAGCCACTCCTCCGTGGAGCGCGCCATCGGCCCCGACACGACAGTCACCCTCGATTTTGCGCTGAACCGCCTTGCCGGCGTCATCGAAAAGCTGGTGATCTATCCCGACAACATGCTGAAGAACATGAACAAGTTCCGCGGCCTCGTGCATTCGCAGCGCGTTCTTCTGGCGCTGACGCAGGCCGGCGTTTCCCGCGAGGACGCCTACCGTCTGGTGCAGCGCAATGCCATGAGGGTCTGGGAACAGGGTGCGGATTTCCTTGAGGAACTGCTGGGCGACCAGGAAGTGCGCGCCGCCCTTCCCGAAAGCGTCATCCGTGAAAAATTCGACCTCGGTTACCACACCAAGCACGTCGACACGATCTTCGCCCGCGTCTTCGGCAACGCCTGAGGCGAGGCTCCCGAAGTTAATGCCGTCGCGACCTTGATCGTGACGGCATGAAACCACAGATATGGGCCCATGAAAGTTTCAGAAGCAGATATTCTCATCGTACCGGGTTACACCAATTCCGGTCCTGACCACTGGCAGACACGCTGGGAGCGCAAGCTTTCGACAGCGCGCCGCGTCGAGCAGGCTGAATGGTCAAAACCGGTGAAGGAAGACTGGATCGCGCGGCTGGTGGAAGAGGTTAACGCCTCGACCAAGCCCGTTGTCATCGTCGCTCATTCGCTTGGTGTGCCGACCGTCATCCACGCCCTTCCGGAAATCGGCAAGAAGGTTGCAGGCGCGCTTCTGGTGGCGCCGCCGGATGTCGCCAATCCCGATATCAGGCCGAAACATCTGATGACCTTCGGTCCCTATCCGCGCGATCCCTTGCCGTTTCCGGCAATCACAATTGCCAGCCGCAACGATCCCTTCGGATCCTACGAACATGCCGACGATATTGCCGCCGCCTGGGGTGCGATGTTGGTGGATGCAGGCATGTCCGGCCATATCAACGCCGAGTCTGGCCATGGCCCCTGGCCCGAGGGTGGCATGGTATTTGCCCAGTTCCTGAGCCGCCTCAAGGTGAACGAGCCCTGACCATCGCGGCCAGCCGCTGAAGCCGGTCGATTTTCGGCCGGGCAACATTCTTCCGCCCGACACAAGAATTGAAGGGAAGATATGCGAGCCGCATTGTAGAATGCACTCTTTTCCTTTATGGGACCGCTCAAAGACAGAAACGCAACGCCACCAGAATCGGCGTGAACCAAGAGACCTGCCATTATGAACCGTCGCCGCCGTATTTACGAAGGCAAGGCCAAGATCCTCTACGAAGGTCCGGAGCCAGGCACGCTTATCCAGTTCTTCAAGGACGATGCGACTGCCTTCAACAAGAAAAAACACGAAGTCATCGACGGCAAAGGTGTGTTGAATAACCGGATTTGTGAATATGTTTTCACGCATCTGAACAAGATCGGCATTCCCACACACTTCATCCGCCGCCTCAACATGCGCGAGCAGTTGATCAAGGAAGTCGAGATGATCCCGCTCGAGATCGTCGTGCGCAATGTCGCCGCCGGCTCGCTGTCGAAGCGACTCGGCATCGATGAAGGCGTGGTTCTGCCGCGCTCCATCATCGAGTTCTACTACAAGTCCGACGAGCTGGAAGACCCGATGGTCTCCGAAGAGCACATCACGGCCTTCGGCTGGGCCAACCCTGCCGAGCTTGACGACATCATGGCACTGGCGATCCGTGTCAACGACTTCCTGTCCGGCCTGTTCTTGGGCGTCGGCATCCAGCTGGTCGACTTCAAGATCGAATGCGGCCGCCTGTTCGAAGGCGACATGATGCGCATCATCCTCGCCGACGAGATTTCGCCCGATAGCTGCCGCCTGTGGGACATCGAGACCCAGAAAAAAATGGACAAGGACCTGTTCCGCCGCGACATGGGCGGCCTCGTGGAAGCCTATTCCGAAGTGGCACGCCGTCTCGGCATCATCAATGAAAACGAACCGATCCGCGGCACCGGCCCTGTCCTGGTAAAGTAATTTCGGCCTCGTGAAATAATATCGGCCTAGCAAGGTAAAATCAGGAGAAGATCAGGTGATCAAGGCACGGGTGACTGTTACGCTGAAGAACGGCGTTCTCGATCCGCAGGGCAAGGCAATCGAAGGCGCACTCGGCAGCCTCGGTTTCGGTGGCGTCGGCCATGTCCGTCAGGGCAAGGTCTTCGATCTGGAACTGGAAGGTGCAGACAAGGCCAAGGCCGAGACCGACCTGAAGGCGATGTGCGAAAAGCTCCTGGCCAATACGGTTATCGAAAACTACTCTATCGCCATTCTCTAAAGCCGCAGGAGCCGCCGACCATGAAATCCGCTGTCGTCCAACTTCCCGGCCTCAACCGCGATCGCGACATGATCGCGGCACTCACGAAAATCTCCGGCAAGGCGCCCGTCACCATCTGGCAGACGGAGACGACTATCCCGGATGTCGACCTGATCGTCATTCCGGGCGGTTTTTCCTATGGCGACTATCTGCGTTGCGGTGCGATTGCTGCACGGATGCCGGTCATGCAGGCCATTCGCGAAAAGGCTGAACAGGGCGTCAAGGTTCTCGGCGTCTGCAACGGCTTCCAGATTCTGGTCGAAGCGGGCATGCTGCCGGGCGCGCTGATGCGCAACGCCTCGCTGAAATTCGTGTGCCGCGAAGTGAAACTCGAAGTCGTCAACAACGACACCGAATTCACCCGCGCCTATGACAAGGGTCAGGTTCTGCGCTGCCCAGTCGCCCACCACGATGGCAACTATTTCCTCGATACGGATGAGCTTAAGTCCGTCGAAGACAACGGTCAGGTCGTTTTCCGTTATGCAGATGGCACCAATCCGAACGGCTCGTTGAACGACATTGCCGGCGTCATCAACGCCAAGGGCAACGTTCTCGGCATGATGCCGCACCCGGAAAACCTGATCGAAGCTGCCCATGGCGGCAATGACGGCCGTGGCCTCTTCGCCTCGGCGCTTGGCGTTATCGCAGCCTGACAAGCGGGCGGGCCATCCCCGCCTGCCCTCTTCCCGATGATGCTTTTTATGGCTCCAGTTTTTGGCCCTTACCTTGGATGACGCGATGAACCGCCTGCTCCGTTCCCACGCCCCGAAGGCCGCTGGATTGCTTCTCGCCGCAGCAGCGCTTGCTGCGTGCCAGCCCAAGCCGCAACCGGCATCGTCCTCCGCATCCCGTGCGGCATTACCGACGATGGAGCGAATCGCGCTTGGCGCCAATGCCTGCTGGTTCAAATCGGGCGATCCGGCGTTCAAGGCCTATCGCCTGGCGCCCGAACTCAACTCCTTCTCGGGCCGTCCGCGCATTCTGCTCGTACCGCGCAACAGCCCGGAATCGCGCCCGATGCTGGTTATTCAGGCAGAAGGCAACCCGGCAAAGCTCGACGCTTTCGGCCCCGTTATGAACGAAGCCATCTCCGGCCGCATCGCAACCGACGTCAAACGCTGGGCGAATGGCGGCAAGGGCTGCTGATCGGGCAAAACTGCGCTAAAAGCCGGCCAAATACAAAAAAGACCCGCCGACGCCGGTTGGGACTGGCGTGGCGGGCCTGCCGAATGGCTGTTCAGGCACCGGGGAAAGATGGCGCCGCTCTCCGGCAGAAAATCAAAGCGGCCGCGACGGCCATGAAAACAGCTGCGATCTCGCGGCCTCCTTCAAGGCCTCGTCCCGCGTAACGCCGATATCGTCCAGAAGATCGTCGGACAATTCCCGCAAGGCAAGCCGTCCCTGACGTTTGCCATGCCAGTTGGACAATCCCGCAATCAGGCGGCCAATAAGCGTGTGAGCGATCCGGGCCGGAAAGGGCGACGGTGCGACCATGTCGCCGGTATCGCGGAACACGCGTTCCCGTTCGTAGCCGTCAGGATAAAGCGTATCCGCTGTCGAAAGGTATTGATCCATCTTGCGCATATTGCACCTATTGTCTCCGTGCGTTTGATCTCATTGACTGCATCCGATAAATACAATTGACTTGCGGACAGATACAATGCATAAATTGTCACCATGACAAATTGGCTTCCTGATATCACCGAGGGCAACGGCCCCATCTACCTTCGACTCGCGGACAAGATCGAAGGCGCAATTTCGGATGGCATCTTGCAGGCCGGGTCGAAATTGCCGCCGCAACGCAATCTCGCTTTCGATCTGGGCGTTACAATCGGTACAATCAGCCGGGCATATGCCCTAATCCACGAACGCGGCCTTGTCAGCGGCGAAGTCGGCCGTGGCACCTATGTCAACGAGCGTAAGGCTGCCGCCCCGTTATCACACGTGGAACCGACGGCATCGGCATTCGGCGGCACGCGCTACGCGGTGGACACCAGCGCCGAATTCCGCCTGAACACCACGGCTGCTCCCGATGTCGGGCAGAGCGCGCTGGTCAGCAAACACGTCGAGGCCGTGACGAGAGAGCATCCGTTCGAAATTTCCAACTACACCCGCTCCTTTCCCGACAACTGGTGCATGGCGGGCGTTCGCTGGCTTTCCCAGAATGGCTGGTCGCCGAAACCGGAAAACATCGTTTCGACGCTTGGCGCCCATGCTGCGGTGATGAGTGTGGTAACGGCAATGACCGCGCCGGGCGACCGTATCGTTTTCGAACCCCTCACCTATTCCCATATCAGCCGCAGCGCCGCCCTTGCCGGACGGCGGGTGACACTGGTGGAAGTGGATGAGAAAGGCATTATCCCCGATGATTTCGAGCGCGTTTGCGCCCAACAGCATCCAAAGATGATCTTCCTGATGTCGGCGGGCCAGAACCCGACCTGCGCCACCCTGCCCGAGGAGCGGCGGCGGGCGATCGCCGATATCGCCCGCAGATACGGCGTATGGATCGTGGAGGACAATCTCTATGGCGCCATGACGCGGGATGCGATCCCACTCATTGCGGAATTCGCGCCCGATCTTACTTTCGTCGTCGGCGGCCTGTCGAAATCCGTTTCCGCCGGCGTCAGGGGTGGCTGGGTCGCCTGCCCGGCGCAATTCGCCTCGAGAATTCGCATTTCGCATTCGATGATAACCGGCGGACTGCCGTTTATGCTGGCCGAACTGAATGCACGCCTCGTCAACAGCGGCGACGCAGACGACATCCGCAAGGACTGTATCGCCGAGATCAACCAGCGCGAGGCCCTCGCCAGACGCATCTTTGCGGGGCTGGAATTCAACTCCCTGCCGGACATCGCCTTTCTGTGGCTGAGGCTGCCTGAACCGTGGCTGTCTGGAACCTTCCGCAGCGCTGCCATGAAGGAAGGTGTGCTGATAGACGACGAGGACGAGTTCAAGGCCGGGCGCACGGAGAAGGTTTACCACCGTGTCCGCATCAGCCTTTCCGGGCCGTCAAACCAGGAAGAACTGAAGCATGCCCTGGGTATCCTGCGGCATTTGCTCGACAATGGTTCAGCCGGCTACGAAAGCGAGGCGTGAGCGGGAACGAGTCTTTCCTGCAACACGCCCCCTAATTCAGTAACTCATTATTTACCACGCCGACGAATCTGCCATCCTTTCCCTACTTCGGAGCGGGGAATGATTCGATGGCAGCATTCAGTTCCATATCCGCCAGGGCATTTGTTGCTCTCGCGATGGTTTTCGCAGCATGTGTGTTGAGTGACATGACGCCGGCCGCCGCCGCAGACGGCACGGTGTTCGATGAATTGCGTTTCGGGGTCACAACCTCGCTTGCCGATCGCAATGGTGGCGGCGAAGATGGTGTATTCCCGGCCTTCACAGCCTATTTCGATCCTTTCGCGAGCGCCTCGGCGGTCACCTTTGGCGAAAAACTTGCCCGACCGCGTCTGCATCTGGGTGCGGAAATCGGCACCGAGGGCGAAGCAAATACCATTTACGGCGGTATCAACTGGACCTTCGACCTCAATCCGAAGATTTTCGTCGACCTCGGCTTTGGCGGCCTGTGGCATGACGGCAGGCTGCGAAACGGTCCGGGCGAAACTGGCGCGGAATTCGGTTGCCGCGTGCTTTTTCATGAATATGCCGCCATCGGATATCGCTTCAACAGCAACTGGAATATTTCGACCCAGATCGAACATGCCTCCCATGCCAATCTGTGCGATGGCCCCAATGACGGGCTGACGCGCGTCGGACTTATGGTCGGCTACAAGTTCTGAATAACCCAACAAAGCAGCGTTTTGCTGGCAAAACTGCGCATTTTCCTGTCGCACGGAGAGGCCTCTTGCGCTAAAGAACCGGAAACTTTCCTCGGCTCGAACCGCGTGAGACCTATGTCGATTCCAAACTCCATCAAGATCACCCCGGAACTCGTTGCATCCCACGGGCTGAAGCCCGACGAATACCAGCGTATCCTCGACCTGATCGGACGGGAGCCGAGCTTTACCGAGCTTGGCATTTTCTCGGCCATGTGGAACGAGCACTGCTCCTACAAGTCCTCCAAGAAATGGCTGAAGACCCTGCCCACCACGGGCCCGCGTGTCATTCAAGGCCCCGGCGAAAATGCCGGCGTGGTGGATATCGATGATGGCGACTGCGTCGTCTTCAAGATGGAAAGCCACAACCATCCGTCCTACATCGAGCCCTATCAGGGTGCGGCAACCGGCGTCGGCGGCATCCTGCGCGATGTCTTCACCATGGGCGCACGCCCGATCGCAGCCATGAATGCGCTACGTTTCGGCGCACCCGACCATCCGAAAACCCGCCACCTCGTGGCTGGCGTCGTCGCCGGTGTCGGCGGTTACGGCAACTCCTTCGGCGTGCCGACCGTCGGCGGCGAAGTGGAATTCGATCCCCGCTATAACGGCAACATCCTCGTCAACGCCTTTGCCGCCGGACTTGCCAAGTCCGATGCGATCTTCCTTTCGGAAGCCAAGGGCGTCGGCCTGCCGGTGGTGTATCTCGGTGCGAAGACCGGCCGCGACGGCGTCGGCGGCGCGACCATGGCCTCTGCCGAATTTGATGAGTCGATCGAAGAAAAGCGCCCAACCGTTCAGGTCGGCGACCCCTTCACCGAAAAGTGCCTGCTGGAAGCCTGCCTCGAGCTGATGAAAACAGGTGCGGTCATCGCAATTCAGGACATGGGTGCCGCCGGCCTTACCTGCTCGGCCGTCGAAATGGGCGCCAAGGGCGATCTCGGTATCGAACTTGATCTCAACGCCGTACCGGTGCGCGAAGAGCGCATGACGGCCTACGAAATGATGCTGTCGGAAAGCCAGGAGCGCATGCTCATGGTTCTCGAGCCCTCCAAGGAAGAAGTCGCCAAGGCGATCTTCGTCAAATGGGGCCTGGACTTCGCCATCGTCGGCAAGACCACCGACGACCTGCGTTTCCGCGTGATCCATAATGGCGAGGAAGTCGCCAACCTTCCGATCAAGGATCTCGGTGATCAGGCTCCGGAATACGACCGCCCGTGGACGCCCGCCAAGGTTCAGGCTCCGCTTGCGGAGAACGACGTTCCTGATGCAGACATTGCCGACGCATTGGTGTCGCTGGTCGGTTCGGCCAACAACTCTTCGCGCCGCTGGGTCTACGAGCAGTATGACACGCTGATCCAGGGCAATTCCCTGCAGCTGCCAGGTGGCGATGCCGGCGTTGTCCGCGTTGAAGGCCATGACAAGAAGGCGCTCGCCTTCTCCTCCGACGTGACACCGCGTTATGTCGAGGCAGACGCCTTTGAAGGCGGCAAGCAGGCCGTGG
Source organism: Agrobacterium sp. 16-2014-1-2a (assembly GCF_053522705.1). Taxonomy (NCBI): domain Bacteria; kingdom Pseudomonadati; phylum Pseudomonadota; class Alphaproteobacteria; order Hyphomicrobiales; family Rhizobiaceae; genus Agrobacterium; species Agrobacterium sp. 16-2014-1-2a. Next base: position 10,857 of record NZ_JBNWBX010000001.1, on the reverse strand, counting down.
CCGAATGCTGGCGCAACATCACCGCAACCGGCGCTTTGCCGCTCGCGGCCACCGACAACCTCAATTTCGGCAATCCGGAAAAGCCCGAGATCATGAGCCAGCTCGTCCATGCCATCAAGGGCATCGGCGAAGCCTGCCGCGTACTGGAATTCCCGATCGTTTCCGGCAACGTCTCGCTCTACAACGAGACCAACGGTCAGGCGATCCTGCCCACCCCCACCATCGGCGGCGTTGGCCTGCTGAAGGACTGGGGCCGTATGGCGCGCATCCGCTTTGCCGCCGCGGACGAAGTGGTGCTGCTGGCGGGGGCGCCTGCCGGTCTTGGCACCCATATTGCGCAGTCCGTTTACATGCGCGACGTGCATGGCCGCATCGATGGCCCCGCACCGCATGTCGATCTGGAAGCTGAAAAGAGAAATGGCGATTTCGTCCGTGCCCTTATCGCAGACGGTCTTGCCACAGCGGTTCACGACTGCTCCTCGGGCGGCCTGGCTCTCGCGGTTGCCGAAATGGCAATTTCCTCCGGCATCGGCGCGACGATCGACGCGGTCGAGGGCCATAATCCCGTCCTCACCTTCTATGGCGAAGATCAGGGCCGTTATGTGCTGACCGTCAAGAAGAGCGATCTGGATGAAGTGCGCGCGGCAGCGAAGGCAGCGGGCGTTTCCTGCCCGGCGATCGGCGTCACCGGCGGCTCAAGCGTAAAGCTGGGCACGGCACGCGCTATCGAGATTAAAGAATTGCACTTGGCCTATGAATCGTGGTTTCCTCAATTCATGGATGGCGAAACTCTAATCGCCGCAGAATGAATTAAGGAGATACACCATGCCCATGAAACCCGGCGACATTGAAGACATGATTAAGGCGGGAATTCCCGGGGCAAAGGTCACGATCCGCGATCTGGCCGGTGATGGCGATCATTACGCGGCGGAAGTCGTCGCGGATGCTTTCAAGGGCAAGACCCGCGTGCAGCAGCACCAGATGGTCTATGACGCGCTGAAGGGCAATATGGGCGGTGTTCTGCACGCCCTTGCCCTACAGACCTCGGCTCCCGAATGACTGCGCCCGGAAAAGCGTCTCCGGCAGAACGGTTTCCCTGTCCTTGCCGCTGTAACGCTTGAAGCCATGGATTGAAAAAGGCCCGCGTGAGACTGTCACGCGGGCCTTTTATTTTGCGGCAAATGGTGCGTGCCGCTTACAAAACAGGTGGCTGCTGCGATTCCAGATCGGCAAAGGAGGCAGCCGGCAACGGCCCAGCCGTCAGCAGGGTAAAATCGTAACCGGACTTGCGGTCCGGCCCCAGAACATATTGCCGGTGCATGCGCAGGAAGTTGCGCTTGTTCTTTTTGTAGCGGTCGGGTGAAAGCGAGTGCTTGAAACGGATCGGCACGATCTTCGGCTGCGGCGCATCCTTGTGCCCGGTCAGCGCCACGGTGTTGCAGCGGTAGAGGTGGATCGGATCCGTCAGGCACTGGATATCGAACCATGTCACTTCAGGGTGACGCGCAATCACGCCGACGCTCTGGCGAAGCCTGTCCGCACTCGACAGCAGCGCGCATTGCAGCGCAGCGCCACCGAGGGTCGCAAAGGACAGCTTCCGGCCATCCAGCGCATCTGGCCGCAGTTCCAGCACACGACCTATCACGGCGAGCGCCAGGCTGGCGCCCATGCTATGCGACACGACCAGAACCTCCTCAGACGGCTGCACCAGCGCCTTGAGAACGAGGGTTGCCTTCTCTTCGATCCAGTTGCGGGCAATCGGCTCATCGCGCCCTACGGCAAGCGCAAAGCGCCAATCGGCATAAAGATGCAACGTATGAAACCGCTCGGCGAAAGGCAGAAACGCCTTCACGAAGAACAAGACCGAAGCGGGAAGACTGATCGCAAGCAACCAGAGCGGCAAACCGAACAGCCATGGCGAGAGCGCGATCCCCGCCGTAAGTGCACCACCCACCAGCATCAGCAGAAACGGGAAAATGAAGAACAGGCCGAAACGCCAGGCATGACGGAGGTAACGCCCTGCCCCACCTTCCGCGACGATACCGGCCGCAGCCGCAAAGCCTAGTGCGATCTGCCGCCAGAGTGGCGCATCCCGCAGGCGCGATATCACCGCATTGTGGTCGTAGACGAAGATGGTGGAACGCGTCCGCCAATCGCCCGCCGAGGCCTCAACCGAGAATGTTTCGCCAGCCGGCGAGTTCTCCAGCGCACCCACGGTATAATTGACACCCCACGTCTTGCCGGCAAGCGCTGCCGCCCGCTGATAGCGCAGATGATGCGCAGCCGCATCGAGCGGATCGAAGCCAGGGAAATAAAGAACAAGTCGTGACTTGACGGTCGGCATGCATAAACCCTCGGGCTGGAGACACCCGAAAGGATCGCTTGATACAGTGGGCGATGCACGTATAGTAAAAAACGCGACGGAAATATGATTTATTTGTTGCGAGGGAATTTTGTCTGGGATCGTCGATCAATTGCTAAACGGCGTCGTCAAAGGCGCTCTGTCCGAAGTCCTCGCCAAGACAGGCCTTCGCAAAACCCGCCGCATCCGCCGCCGGACCAAAAGTAACACGTCCCTCGCAGGCGGCATTGTCGGCTCCGTGCTGGAAGCGGCAATCAAAGCAGCCGTCAAACCCAAGCCGGCCAAAAAACAGGTGAGCAAAAGACGCACCGCCGCCGCCCGCAGCAGACAGCGGCTTCGATGATGCATCACCTCAGCGTGCTTCCCACCTTTTTGGTGTTGGCGATTTCGGGGCCGCTACAAGGTGCCGCAGAGGTTAAGAGCAGCAAAGAGATCAAGATCGGCTTCGTCGTGGAGCTTGATGGTGCTGATCGGATATCCGGCACAGCCTTCTGCAAAACCGGCAACACCTGCCGCCTGGTGGACCAGAAAAGTCCAAAACTAATTATCGATATCAAAGCGGGTCGCTTCTCTAGCGAGATCGAAATCAAGTGCAAGGATGACTGCTCACTAAATAGCGGGCACGAAACCATGACGTTCGACAACAAACAGGAACTCAATATTTATAACGGCAGATCAGGTCCGATAATAAAATCAGTCTTCAGGCGGCGGGAGCCTATCGGGAAGATAATGCTCAACTTTTCTTACCCGCCCGGGACGACGCGCTGGTAGCGGGGTTGCGACCTTCACTTAGCGATACCACACCAGCGCATTTTTTACGCTTCCCGGGTGGAAATCGCGCCGCGACATGTTATTTAGGGACAAAGTCAAAGCAGCGGCCTTGAACCGCATGTGAAAGGAATAGGCCTATGAGCGGCATTCACGATATGATCGACAGCGAAGTGAAGAGCAACGACATCGTTCTTTTCATGAAGGGCACCCCGCAATTTCCGCAATGCGGTTTTTCCGGTCAGGTCGTACAGATCCTCGATTATCTCGGCGTCGACTACAAGGGCGTCAATGTGCTCGCCGATGCCGACATCCGTCAGGGCATCAAGGATTATTCCAACTGGCCGACCATCCCGCAGCTCTACGTCAAGGGCGAATTCGTCGGCGGCTGTGACATCGTAAGAGAGATGTTCCAGTCCGGTGAACTTCAAAATCACTTCCAAGAACAGGGTATCAGCGTCCGCGGCGCGGCCTGATTTCGGCCGGTTCATCCGGCCCACCCTGATTGTCAGAAAACTTATGCCAGGCGTTGCTTCATGCAACGCCTTTGCCGTTCTTTTTGGGGCAATCCTGTGACAGAACTTTCACAATCCACCACTTCGCGCGCCGTTTCGATGGGGCGCACGGAATTCATCGCGCTTGCCGCGATGCTGATGGCGCTGAATGCGCTTGCCATCGACATCATGCTTCCCGGCCTTCAGGAAATCGGCGCGTCACTTGGCGTCGTGAATGAAAACCACCGTCAATACGTCATTTCCAGCTATCTTCTAGGCTTCGGCATTGCCCAGCTTCTGTACGGACCGATCTCGGACCGTTTCGGGCGCCGCAAGCCGATGCTCGTCGGGCTGGCAATCTACATCGTTTCGGCTATTGCCGTCGTCTTCGTACCGTCATTCACTGGCCTGCTGGTTCTGCGCTTCATTCAGGGCATCGGCTCTGCGGCGACGCGCGTCATCACCATTTCGATCGTGCGCGACATCTATGGCGGCCGTCAGATGGCGGAAGTCATGTCGCTGATCATGATGGTATTCATGGTCGTTCCGGTCATCGCACCCGGCACTGGCCAGATCGTGCTGTTTTTCGGTGACTGGCACCTTATCTTCGCCTTCATGGCCGGAATTGCCGCCGTCGTGACCGCCTGGATGTATTTCCGCCTGCCGGAAACCCTGCATGCCGATGACGTCAGGCCTTTCACGGTTCGTTCGATCCTCGGTGGCTTCAAGATCGTGCTCACCAACCGTATTGCGCTCTGTTACACGCTCTCCAGCACATTCATCTTCGGTGCGCTGTTCGGCTTCATCAATTCCGCCGAACAGGTCTATAAGGGCATCTACGGGCTGGGCGCATGGTTTGCGGCCGCTTTTGCGGGCGTCGCCCTGTTCATGGCCTTCTCGTCCTTCATCAATGCAAGGCTTGTCGGCAGGTTTGGCATGCGCAAGCTGTCGCACGGGTCGCTGCTCGGCTTCATCGCCATCACCTTCGTGTGGCTGGTGGTACAGATGGTCGGGCCGGAACCGATGCCCTTTGCGATCTTCATCGTGTTCTTCGCGCTTGCCATGTTCCAGTTCGGCTGGATCGGCTCGAACTTTAACTCGCTCGCCATGGAGCCACTCGGCCATGTCGCCGGCACGGCCTCGTCCGTCATTGGCTTCATGGGAACCGTCGGCGGTTCGCTGATCGGTGCCGTTATCGGTCAGGCTTTCGATGGCACGGCGCTGCCAATGGTAGCCGGCTTCTTCGCCGTCTCCATTATCGGCCTCGTCTTCGTGCTGATCGGAGAAAAGGGCGTGCTGTTTCAGGCCCACAACAAGCCGACGCACTAAGGGCAGACAGACAAATAAAAAGGGCGCGGAACTCGGTTCCGCGCCCTTTTTGTTGATAAAAGCTGAACTTCACTAAACCGTGAAAATCTTCTCGCGCAGCAATTCCCATGTCTCCTGATCAGGCGCAAGCAGCAGGCCACCCTCAAGGTGGCGCGGCAGGTAAGGCGAGCCGTCGAAACGGGCGGCGTAGGCGCCCGCTTCCTGCGAAAGCAGGGTGCCAGCGAGATGATCCCAGGGCATAAGCTTGTTGTACATCAGGAAATGCATGTGGCCGCCGCAGAACACGCGGTATTCATGCGCAGCACAACGGTAGCTGGTGAAGAGCCGCACATCCGCGAGGTTCATGAGAATCTTGCGACGGGTCTCCACGTCAAAATAACCGGTGTTGGCGATGCCGACCATCTGCGACAGTGCCGGTGCGGGCACGACGGACATCTGCGTCTGCGAACCATCGGCGGCACAAAGCCATGCGCCGGAACCCTTTTCGGCAATCGCCCAGTCATTGCCCATCGGATCGAAGATGAGACCGGCAACGGTCTCGCCCTTGGAGATGACGCTCATCATCACGCCAAACAGCGGCAGGCCCGACGCGAAGTTGTAGGTGCCGTCGATCGGATCGACCACCACGGCAAGATCCGCATCCGCAAGCTTGCCAAGCAGCGAGGCATCCGCCGCAACGGCCTCTTCACCGATGAACAGCGCCTGCGGCATGATTTCCTGCACGCGGGCGCGGATCAGCCGCTCAGCAGCCTCGTCAGCCTCGGTTACGAGGTCTATCGCCTCGCTCTTTATCCTGACGTCGCCCTCACCCAGATTACGGAACCTCGGCAGGATTTCCACTGCCGCCGCCTCCTGAAGCGCATTGGCGAGAGAGGCGATGTCGAGTTCGATAGCCATGGGCGATATCCTTCTATTTAAGCATCAATATTATAAGGCCACGATTTCCCGGCGCAGCATCTTCCAGCTTTCCTTGTCGGGTGCCGACAGGATGCCGCCTGTCGTCTGTCCTGGCCGGTAGGGCGTATTGTCGAAACGGGCCGTGTAGCCGCCCGCTTCATGATGAATGAGAACGCCGGCGAGATGATCCCAGGGCATCAGCTTTTCGTGGCCGATGAAGTGCAGCTTGCCAGTCGAGGCAAGCCAATATTCATGAGCCGAGCAATTGATTGAAAGCGCCATCTTGATCTTGGCCATATTGGCGGCGATCACCGGGCGGCGATCTTCATGGCTGTGACCCCAGGAAAATATGCCGACCATTTCGGACAATGGCACGGGATCGGCAACCTTGAGCCTTGCCTGTGAGCCGTCCTTGCGATGGAGATAAGCGCCCTCGCCTTTGAGAGCAAGGATGGTATCACCCATGACAGGATCGTGGATGATGCCTGCGACCGTCTCACCCTTGACGGTGACGGCGAGCAGCGTGCCGAAAGCTGGAAAACCGGAAGCATAGTTGAAAGTGCCGTCGATTGGATCGATCACGAAAGCAAATGGTGCATCGGCAAGGGCAGGAATAACGGATTGATCCGCGTCATAGGCCTCTTCGCCGACAATATGGGCCTTCGGAAACCGTTGCAGAAGAGCGGCGGTTATCGCCTTTTCCGTCAGAATATCCGCCTCGGTGACGAGATCGACGGCAGAGGTCTTTTCGGAAATCGCGCCTGCGTCGAGATTGCGGAAGCGGGGCATGATTTCCTGGCGGCCGGCAGCGGCAACGGTGGAAATCAGAAAGTCGATATCTTTATCGGAAAGGGTCATCGCTAAGGGCACTTCTTCATAAGGGAGGGCTGGCCTCCGTACGCTCTTCAGGTGACGCCCCGGTGACAGAAAGCGCCGAGAAATCAAAAAGCTTCGGGTCGAGCAGATGCGATGGATTGACATGGGCAAGCGCCCGCAGCATCACGTCCTTGCGGCCCGGCATACGCCTTTCGATGTCAGCCAGCATCTCCTTCATGGCATTTCGCTGAAGCCCGTCCTGCGAGCCGCAGAGGTCACAGGGAATGATCGGGAATTCCATCGCCGCCGCGAATTTCGCCATATCCTCTTCGGCGCAATAGGCAAGCGGGCGCAGCACCATCAGGTCGCCCTCGTCGTTCATCAGCTTTGCCGGCATGCCAGCCAGACGGCCGCCATGGAAGAAGTTCATGAAGAAGGTCTCGAGAATATCCTCGCGGTGATGGCCGAGCACGAGCGCGTCGCAGCCCTCTTCCCGCGCAATACGGTAGAGATTGCCGCGCCGCAGCCGCGAACAGAGCGAACAATAGGTGCCACCCGCCGGCACCTTTTCCTTCACAACGGAATAAGTGTCGCGATATTCGATGCGATGTGCGACGCCGATCTTCGCCAGATATTCCGGCAGGACGTGCTTGGGGAAATTCGGCTGGCCCTGATCCAGATTGCAGGCAATGAGTTCCACGGGCAAAAGGCCGCGCCACTTCAGATCAAGCAGCAGCGCCAGAAGGCCGTAGCTGTCCTTGCCGCCGGAAAGGCCTACCAGCCAGCGCTTCTGGCCGTTCAGCATGCCAAAATCCCCGAAGGCCTGACGTACATTGCGCAACAGCCGCTTGCGCAGCTTGTTGAAGGAGACAGAACGGGGTGCCGCGTCGAACAGCGGATGCGAAGCGCCATTTTCTCCGGCCAGGTCCTGATCGGCCTCGACCTCATCTGCGATGCTGGTGACAATGTTCATGATTAGCCCGCTCTGGCATTCAGCCATTTTCAATGCAGGAAATGCCCGCATCCGCCCGCAATATCAAGCCCCGAATACCGACCAGCCGGTTTTCGTCGCCAGCATTTCCAGCGCATGCGACCCAAGCGCCGAATTGCCGACCTTGTTCAGACCCGGCGACCAGACCGCAATCGACGCCTTGCCCGGCGCGACTGCCATGATGCCGCCGCCCACGCCGCTCTTGCCCGGCAGGCCGACATGATAGGCGAAATCGCCCGAACCGTCATAATGGCCGCAGGTCAGCATCAGCGCATTGATGCGCCGCGCGCGTCGGTCTGACACAACAGTATGACCACTCAGCGGATTTCGGCCGCGATTGGCAAGGAAAAGACCGGCCCGTGAAAGCTGCGCGCAGGTCATGGACAGCGCGCACTGATGAAAATAGACGCCCAGCGTATATTCAACGGGGTGATGCAGATTGCCGAAGGACCGCATGAAATTGGCAAGCGCGAAATTGCGGAAACCCGTCGCCTGCTCGGATTTCGCCACGGTGTCATCAATGCTGATCGTGTCATCGTCAGCGAGATAACGGACGAAACGCAGAAGCTCGCCAATCGCCTCGCGCGGCTGGTGGCCGGAAAGAACGATATCCGTCACCACGATGGCACCGGCATTGACGAAGGGATTGCGCGGAATGCCGTGCTCATGCTCCAGCTGGACGATGGAGTTGAAGGACGACCCCGACGGCTCACGCCCCACCCGGTTCCACACCGTCTCGCCCGCTTTGCCGAGCGCCAGCGTCAGCATGAAGACCTTGGAGATGCTCTGGATCGAAAACGGCGTGAGCGCATTGCCAGCCGTATAGGTGGTTCCGTCGACAGTGGTGATGGCGATACCGAACTGGTTCGGATCGACCTTGGCGAGTTCCGGAATGTAATCCGCAACCTTGCCCTCGCCCAGGCGCGGCACCATGCTGTCGTAAATGGAATCGACGATCGCCTGAATGTCCTGCATGCAAAGCCTTCCCCAGCAAACAAAAAAGCCGCCCCGAGGGGCGGCTTTCTCAATACTGAAACGCGCCGATTAACGCGAGTAGAATTCGACGACCAGATGCGGTTCCATGACGACCGGGTACGGAACGTCAGACAGAGCCGGGATGCGAGCATAGGTCGCAACCATCTTGTTGTGATCGACTTCGATGTAATCAGGAACGTCGCGTTCTGCGAGCTGAACAGCTTCGAGAACGGTCACCAGCTGCTTGGACTTCTGGCGAACTTCGATAACGTCGCCCGGCTTGCAACGGTAAGAACCGATGTTGACGCGAACGCCGTTAACCGTGACGTGGCCATGGTTGATGAACTGACGCGATGCGAAAACGGTCGGAACGAACTTGGCGCGGTAGACGATGGCGTCCAGACGCGACTCGAGCAGGCCGATCAGGTTCTCGGAGGTATCGCCCTTGCGACGGTTTGCTTCGTCGTAGGTGGCGCGGAACTGCTTTTCGCGCAGTTCGCCGTAGTAGCCCTTGAGCTTCTGCTTGGCGCGCAGCTGCGTGCCGAAGTCGCTCATCTTGCCCTTGCGGCGCTGGCCGTGCTGGCCCGGGCCGTATTCGCGGCGGTTTACCGGGGACTTCGGACGGCCCCAGATGTTTTCGCCCATACGGCGGTCAATTTTATACTTAGCCGATTCGCGCTTGCTCATCGTATTTCCTTCTCAATAGGTTATGCCGGTTTGTTGCCAAACCGGTTTGAGGAAACACGCCCTCCTCTGAAGCCCGTTTCAGGACCTCTGACAGGTTTCTCACATGCGAATGGAGAGACCACGGGACATGTCGGTGATGTTGACCGCCGAACGTCAGCTTATAAACTGCAAGGCAGTCAACGAAACACACCGGACATGACTGCCCGGCGTTGGGGCGGCTTCTAAACACGTTTTACAAATTTGTCAAACAAAGCCCGCCGCTTTTTTCTCGAACCACCCCTTGAAAAGCTGGAAGGCCCACCCACTTCTAAGCCGTAATCAGGACTCGGGCCCCTCTGGCGTGTTACCGGACAACACGCGATGTCGAGTCTCTTGAAGGTTGGGGCCCACGTTTATTCCTGATACGCGTCCCCATCCGCAAAGCCAACCTCGTCCGGCTAAAGGTTGACTGATGGAGTTCCTCCTCAACGATTTTCTCGGTACCCCCACATGGATGTGGGCGGTCTTCATTTCTCTCGTCCTTGGCCTCTTGGCGCTCGATCTCGGCGTGCTGCACAAGAATTCCAAGGAAATCGGCATCCGCGAAAGCTTGCTGATGTCCGGCTTTTATATCGCCATCGGCTTGGCCTTCGGCGGATGGATCTGGTACCAGTCCGGTGAACAGCCAGCGATGGAATATGTCACCGGCTTCGTGGTCGAAAAAAGCCTCGCCATGGACAATATCTTCATCATCGCGATGATCTTCTCCTATTTCGCCATTCCCCGCCAATATCAGCACCGCGTGCTGCTATGGGGCATCCTCGGCGTGATCGTTCTGCGCGGCATCATGATTGCCGGCGGCGCCGCCATTGTCGAAAACTTCCACTGGGTGCTTTATCTCTTTGCGGCCTTCCTCGTCTTCACGGGCCTCAAGATGCTGTTTTCATCCGACCATGACGAGAACGACATCGGCAATAACCGCATCCTGAAATTCCTGCGCAGCCGCCTTCCGGTAACGGAGAAGCTGCATGGCGAGAAATTCTTCGTCAAGGAGACCGATGCTGCCACAGGCAAGCTTAAGACCTTTGTGACGCCGCTGTTCCTTGCGCTCATCATGGTCGAAATCGCCGACCTTATCTTCGCGGTCGATTCGATCCCGGCGATCTTCGCGATCACCACCGATCCGTTTATCGTCTACACCTCGAACATCTTCGCGATCCTCGGCCTGCGCGCCCTCTATTTCGCACTTGCCGCCCTGATCCACCGCTTTGCCTATCTGAAATACGCGCTGGCTGCGGTTCTGGTCTTCGTCGGCTCGAAGATTTTCGTCGCGGATATGCTGGGCATCGCCAAGATCCCGCCCGCCGTCTCGCTCGGCGTCACCGTCGCCATCCTCGCAACCGGCATCATCGGTTCGCTCATTGCGACGCGCAAGGAAACAAAGGCTATCGAGTAATGATTGACCTGCCACTGAGAATTTCCTCCAGAATGGATTAGAGTTCGGCCCATTAAAGGACGGACGCATGAAGAAGCAGCGATTTACGGAAGAGCAGATTATT